>NZ_JAPCJG010000004.1:0-457879 GCF_027707985.1 Aeromonas sp. QDB03
TTTTGCTAGTGAATTGATCACAACAATCAGTGATCAATTCACCCGCACTCAGTGATCATTTCAGTCGCGCGCGCACAGTCAGCTATACCGCCGCCAACGGTCAACCCCGCCAGGTCACCGGCCTGGAAGGGTGGGAGCGCAACGCCGCCGGCCTCTGGTACAGCCCCACCTACGGCTTTGGCCTCATCGATGTGAACAAGACCCTGACGGCCGCCGCCAACCACACCCCGCTGCCGCCGCTGGTGCAGTTGCCGGCTCAGAAGGTCACGGTGCCGCGCAGTGAAGGGAGCATCGCGGATGTGGGCAGCAGTGCCACCCGCTCCAGCACCCAGGTCGCGCAAGCCTTGACCGTGGAAGCGGTCCAGGTCACGGTGAGCCTGGATCATCAGCGCCTGCCCGACCTGCTGATCGAGCTGGTCTCCCCGTCCGGCACTCGCAGCGTGCTGCTCAACCCCAACAACAGCCTGGTGGGGCAATCCCTCGACCGGCAGCAGCTGGGTTATGTGCGCACCAAGGGGCTGCGCGACATGCGCATGCTCTCCCACAAGTTCTATGGCGAAGCGGCCCAGGGCGAGTGGCGACTGGAGGTGACCGACGTCTCCAACAGCAGTCGCCAGCTGACGCTGGTTGACCTCAACACCAACCGCCGCAGCACCCTGACCGAGCGCAACAACAGCCAGCCGGGTCAACTGCTCAACTGGTCCCTGCGGGTGATCGGCCACGATGCCGCCCGCTCATGATCACAAGGAGTCACAAGATGAAACACAGCTTACTCGGCCTGGTCCTGGCCAGCCTCCTGGCTTCGGCCGGCGTGCACGCCGCCGATGAGTCGGTGGTGATCGACGGCAAGCAGTACCGCACCATCGAGGTGAACGGTCAGACCTACCTCACCCCGGACAACGGCAGCAAGCAGCGGGTCGCCCGCAGCGCGGACGGCAAGGCGCCCCGGCAAACCCTGCGCAGCGGCGACGTGTTGCTGCAAGGGGTGGCCAGCCCACAGCTCACCGCCAGCGGCACCCTGCTGGTGGAAGCCGATGACAACCAGGCCAGCGCGCTGGCCAGCCGTCACGGCCTGCGCTTCAAGCAGAGCAGCGGCGGCATCGCCCTGCTGGAAGCCAAGCCGGGCACCGATCTGAACGCCGTCGCCACGGCGCTCAAGCAGGAGGGGGTCAACGTGCAGATTGAACTCGCCGGGGCCCTCAAACAGCCCAAGTGAGCCGTCCCGGGCCATTGCCCGGGCATATCAGCTGATCTTCGAGGGGGCCGCCGGCCCCCTCGCGCGTTGCTCGCAGTCATCCTCAGTGACCATCAGGCCACCCGTTTTCCCAATCTCCCCTGCCCTTCTCCCCTCTTGCCACCTTGGTTCGGCACCGCCTTTCAATGCGACTTTGCTCACAACTCGGTCCCCTTGCTCCCGCCGGCACATTTCTCGCCCCCCAGGGGCAAGGCGGCCATCACCCGGCTTGTTAACCTGCCTGTAGCCAAACACCTGCCCACGGGCCCGTTCGGCCTTCCTTGCGATATCCAATGGCAGCCGCCAGCAGAGCGGCCCAGCCCGGGCGGATGCCTTGCGCCCGGTGTCGATATCTCCTTTTTATTTTTATTCAGACAGTTACGAGGACGTCTTCATGCCTATCACCACAAAATTGAAAGCGGTTTCACTGGGTGTCAGCCTGGCGCTGGCCGGCCTGCTGGTCGGTTGCAACCAGAATGACTCGGATCCCCTGGTCAAGGACGATGCCTATTACCGTGGCCAGGCCGAGGCCATGGTGGCCAGGCTGACCCTCGGCGAGAAGCTGGACCTGCTCTCCGGCCCCGGTTACGGCAGTGCCAACGGCGCCATCAACGTCAAGCAGGACGTGCCCGGCGTGGCGGGTTACATCAACGGCGTGCTGCGCAGCGCGGACGGCATCGACATTCCGGCCCTCAAACTGGCGGACGGGCCGGCCGGGGTGCGGATCAACGCCAACCGCGACGGTGACAGCGCCAGCTACTACGCCACCGCCTGGCCCATCGGCTCGCTGCTCGCCTCCAGCTGGGACGTCAAACTGGTCAAGGCCGTCGGCGAAGCCATGGGGGACGAGGTGCGCCAATACGGGGTCGACATCCTGCTGGCCCCGGGCATGAACATCCAGCGCAACCCGCTCAATGGCCGCAACTTCGAGTACTACTCGGAAGATCCCCTGCTGACCGGCAAAATCGGCGCTGCCATGGTCAACGGGGTGGAGAGCAACGGGGTGGGCACCACCATCAAGCACTACTTCGGCAACAACTCCGAGACCAACCGCAACCAGATCAACGACATCGGCGAACCGAGAACCTTCCGCGAGATCTACCTGCGCGGCTTCCAGATAGCGGTGGACGAGGCCCAGCCCTGGGCGGTGATGACCTCCTACAACAAGGTCAACGGCACCTATGTCAACGAGCGCAGGGATGCACTGACCGACCTGCTGCGCGGCGAGTGGAAGTTCGACGGCCTGGTGATGTCTGACTGGTTTGCCGGCGACGTGGCCAACAACGCCTACAAGCAGGTGCTGGCGGGACAGGATTTGATCGAGCCTGGCAACGTCAAGGAGCAGTTGCAGCAATCCATCGAGCATGGCGATCTTGACGAGGCCAAGGTGAACGAGGCCGCCATCCACATCCTGACCCAGGTAATGAAGAGCCCCTCCTACAACCAGCTGGCCATCAGCAACAGCCCGGATCTGACCGCCCATGCCAAACTGGCCCGTCAGGCCGGCGCCGAGAGCATGGTGCTGCTGCGCAACGACGCCGCAGCCCTGCCACTGGCGGCAAGCAGCACGCTAGCCAGCTTTGGCATCAACCAGATCAACACCTACAAGGGCGGCACCGGCAGCGGGGATGTGAACGCCGCCAGCACCACCACCATCGCACAGGGACTGGCGGCACGCTTCCCGGTCAACGAGGCGTTGCAGAGTTACTACCGCGATTTTTACGAGAACAACAAGGTCTATCACGAGGGACAATTTGGCGCCAAGGGCTACTACACCTGCGCCGAGGCGCCAATCAGCGGCGATCTGGCGGCCCTGATCGCCAGTGCGGCCGCCACCCAGCAAGCCGCCGTCATCAGCATCGGCCGCCAGGCCGGGGAAGGGGCGGATCGCAGCAGCGGCAAGGGGGACTATCTGCTCGGTGATGACGAGCGCGCCCTCATCGATGCGGTGAGCAGCGCCTTCCACGCCCAGGGCAAGAAGGTGGTGGTGGTGCTCAACGTCAACGGCGTCATCGACACCGCCCAGTGGAGCGACAAGGTGGATGGCATCCTGCTGGCCTACATGGCTGGCCAGGAGACCGGCCACGCGGTGGCGGACGTGCTCTCCGGCGCGGTCAACCCGAGCGGCAAGCTGGCCCAGAGCTTCCCGCACAGCTACGCCAGCGTTCCCTCCGCCGGCACCTTCCCGGGTGAGGACACCGACGGGGACGGCGAACCGGACGATCTCTACTACAACGAGGGGATCTACGTGGGCTATCGCTACTACAGCACCTTCGAGCAGGCGGTCTCCTACCCGTTCGGCTTCGGTCTCTCCTACACCAGCTTCAGCTACACCAGCCCCGCCATCGCCAGCAACACCCTGGCGGACGGCAGTGCCGGCAACCTGGTGCTGACCGCCACCATCACCAACACCGGCGCCGTGGCAGGCAAGGAGGCGGCCCAGGTCTATGTGACCGCCCCCGAGGTCAAGCTGAAGAAACCGCTCATCGAGCTCAAGGCCTTTGCCAAAACGGCGCAACTGGCACCGGGGGCCAGCGAACAGCTGAGCTTCACCATTCCGGCCAGCATCCTTGCCAGCTTCGATGAGGCCAGCAACCAGTGGATCGTGGAGCCGGGTCGCTACAGCGCCTACATCAGCCCCTCGTCGGATGTCTCCGCCGGCACGCCGGTCAGCTTCACGGTGAGCAAGGAGATAGTGGTAAGCAACACCACGCCAGGGGCACTGGCACTGCCGGCCGGGGTGGATCCCGCCAGCGTCACCACAATCACCCGCTAACAGGGGCAGACACGGCCGGGCGCCCAGCCCGGCCTTGCCCGACAGTTACCCAGCAATGACCCGACCACGGGACCGGCCTTGCGCCGGTCCCGTTTTTATTGGCGGGCGTTGCGATAGGCCAGCGGCGTCATCCGGGTGTTGGCCTTGAAGAAACGGTTGAAGGCGCTCTGGGACGAGAAACCGACCCGATCGCTGATGTTCTGCAGCGGTTGATCCCCCTCACCCAGCAAGCGGCAGGCTTCGCTCACCCTCGCTTCCCTCAGCAGGGTGGAGAAACTGCTCCCCTCCCCCTGCAATTTGCGATTGAGGGTCCAGCGGCTGACGTTCATGGCCGCGCACACCTCCTTGAGCAGGCTCTCGTCGCTCTCCAGCTCCCCTTCCCGGATCTTGTGGCGGATCCGCTCCCCCACCAGATAGGCAAAGGGGGCCCGCTCGGCGATGTCGGCGCAGATCTGTGCCAGCTGAACCTGTTGCAGATGACCCAGCGGCTCGTTGTAGCAGTGGCTGGGGCAGTCAAGTTGGCCGTTGTCGATGGTCAGGGTGTTTTCCCCCTGTTCCCAGCGGCAGCGGGTGGCGAAGAACTGATCCAGCAGTTGATGGCGCGGTGGCGGCCGCCCCGTGAAGCCCACCGAGACCCGGGGATCCGTCAGATAGACCCGCAGGATCCGGTAGAGGATGATGAAGTTGGGGATGGCCTGACTCGCCCCCAGGCTGGCAGGCCCCTGATTGAGATACAGGTATTGGCTGGCCTGCGCGCCCCGCCGCACCCGCAGTTCGTCACAACTACCGATGATGGGGCGATAGGCCAGCAGCACCTCGAGCGCCGCCCGCGGCGAGGGCTGGTTCAGGCACAGGCTGATAAGGGGTGGATAGTGCTGGTAGAGCTGGCCGATGTCGTAGGAGAGGATGGTTTCGTGAAAACTGGCCAGATAGGGCTGCATCAGTTGCAGCATCCGGTAGTGGCTGTGGGCCGGCAGCCGGCCCTGCTCCCGCTCGATGTCGAACGACGTGAGGCCGCCCGCCATCAGGATGGCATCGGGATCGCCCCCCTGCTGCTGGCAGGCTCCCAGCATTCGTCTGATCACCTGGTTTGATACGCTCTGTGACATCTGCCGTCCTGGCCTCCATGCTGACAGGAAACTGCTCGTGATCCCCCGGCCCGCCACTGGCGGCGGGCCTGCCACCCCGTGCAGCGGGCTGGCGGGACCATTATGGGGCGGTTGCAAAGCGAGCAGATGTAACGGAGTGTAAAAGCACGCGCCAGCGCGCCATTTTGGGCAGATGTGGCCGCCATATCGGACCAGTTGCGTCAGGTTCAGCCATGAAAAATGGCGCCCGTGGGCGCCATTTTGATGGGGGCTGTGCAGCCGGCGTCAGTTCGCCTTGTGCTGCTCGGCCAGATAGAGCCAGGTGTCGACCACGGTATCCGGGTTGAGGGACACCGAGTCGATGCCCTGCTCGACCAGCCAGGCGGCGAAGTCCGGGTGATCGGACGGCCCCTGGCCGCAGATCCCCACATACTTGCCCGCCTTGCGGGCGGCGGCAATGGCCATCGCCAGCAGCGCCTTGACTGCCTCGTTGCGCTCGTCGAACAGGTGGGCGATAAGCCCCGAGTCCCTGTCAAGTCCAAGCGTCAGCTGGGTCATGTCGTTGGAGCCGATGGAGAAGCCGTCCACGTGCTCGAGGAACTTGTCTGCCAGCAGAGCGTTGCTCGGGATCTCGCACATCATGATCACCTTGAGCCCCCGCTCGCCACGGCGCAGACCGTTCTCGGCCAGGATGTCGATCACCTGCTCTGCCTCGCCCACGGTGCGCACGAAGGGGATCATCACCTCGACGTTGGTCAGCCCCATGACATCACGCACCCGCTTGATCGCCTCGCACTCGAGTGCAAAACAGGGGCGGAAGCTGTCGGCGATGTAGCGCGACGCACCGCGGAAACCGATCATCGGGTTCTCTTCGTGAGGCTCGTAGTCACGGCCACCCACCAGGTTGGCGTACTCGTTGGACTTGAAGTCCGACATCCGCACGATCACCCGCTCCGGCCAGAAGGCGGCAGCCAGGGTGGCGATGCCCTCGGTCAGCTTGGCGACGTAGAACTCGCGCGGGCTCTCGTAGCCGGCGATCATCTTGCCGATGGTGGCCTTGAGCTCGGGGCTCTGCTGGTCGAATTCCAGCAGCGCCTTGGGGTGCACCCCGATCATCCGGTTGATGATGAACTCGAGGCGGGCCAGTCCGACGCCGGCATTCGGCAGCTGGGCGAAGTCGAACGCTCTGTCCGGGTTGCCGACGTTCATCATGATCTTGATGGGCAGGCGCGGCATGTTGCCCACCTCGGTCACCGCCACGTCGAAGTCGAGTTCGCCGTCGTAGATGAAACCGGTGTCCCCTTCCGCACAGGAGACGGTAATGAGTTGACCCGGTTCAATGCGCTTGGTGGCATCACCACAACCCACCACCGCCGGAATGCCCAGCTCGCGGGCGATGATGGCGGCGTGACAGGTGCGACCGCCCCGGTTGGTGACGATGGCGGAGGCCCGCTTCATGATGGGCTCCCAGTCCGGGTCGGTCATGTCGGTGACCAGCACGTCGCCGGGCTGCACTTCGTCCATCTGGCTGATGGAGGAGATGACCCGCGCCGGGCCCGCTCCAATCTTGTGGCCGATGGCGCGCCCCTCGATCAGCACCTTGCCCGCTTGCTTGAGGGCGAAGCGCTCGAGGGTGTTGGCCTCCTGGCGGCTGCGCACGGTTTCCGGGCGAGCCTGGACGATGTAGAGCTTGCCATCCTGCCCGTCCTTGGCCCACTCGATGTCCATCGGCCGGCCATAGTGCTGCTCGATGATAAGGGCCTGCTTGGCCAGCTCCATCACTTCGGCATCCGTGATGCAGAAGCGGCTGCGCTCGGCTTCATTGGAGTCGACGATCTGCACCTGGCGGCCGTGGCTGGCATCGCCGGAATAGGTCATCTTGATGAGCTTGGAACCGAGGGTCTTGCGCACCACCGCCGGGCGTCCTGCCTTGAGGGTCGGTTTGTGCACGTAGAACTCGTCGGGGTTGACCGCCCCCTGCACCACCATCTCGCCAAGGCCCTGGGCGCCGGTGATGAACACCACGTCGTTGAAACCCGACTCGGTATCCAGGGTGAACATGACACCGGAGGCGGCGAGATCCGAGCGCACCATGCGCTGGATCCCAGCCGACAGGGCGACACCCTTGTGGTCATAGCCCTGATGCACCCGATAGGAGATGGCGCGGTCGTTGAACAGTGAAGCAAACACATGCTTGACGGCAATCATGACGGCGTCGATGCCGCGCACGTTGAGGAAGGTCTCCTGCTGGCCGGCAAAGGAGGCGTCCGGCATGTCCTCGGCAGTGGCGGAGGAGCGCACCGCAAAGGAGGCGTCAAGCCCACCGCTGAGCTTGTCGTAGGCAACCCGGATCGCCTGTTCCAGCGAGCTCTGGAACGGGGCTTCGATCACCCAGTCACGGATCTGTTGGCCAGCCCGGTTGAGGGCGGCGATATCGTCCACATCCAGGCTGTCGAGCAGATCATGGATCTTGCCGTTGAGGCCGCTTGACTCCAGAAACTCGTTAAACGCAAAGGCGGTGGTGGCAAACCCGCCCGGCACGGATACGCCGGCACCAGAGAGGTTGCTGATCATCTCGCCAAGGGATGCATTTTTGCCGCCAACTCGTTCTACGTCCTGCATTCCGAGTTGCTCGTACCAGAGTACGTACTGTTGCACTTGCATGTCTCCAGGTTGGTGGGCACTGTGCCGCCATGGCACCTTGTGCGCCAGTTTATGTGCGTTATTGTCTGTTTCTACTGTTGCCAACGACCATGAAAACGTTTTCTACTTATTGTCAAAAAAATCCCCGAGCAAGATTTGGGGATGGTCGAATGACACAGACATTCTACAATGCCAACACAAAAAGGTAACGACTCAGGTTTGCAAGCCACTTCACAACTTGGGCACGGCAGACCGGTTGACAAAAACGATATGGTTTCGAGAGATACTTCTTGCTTGCCAGCTCGCCGACCCCCTCACAGGAGCCCCCAGTGCACACCGTATTTTATGTTTCAGACGGCACCGCCATCACCGCCGAAGTGTTCGGCCACGCCGTGTTGAGCCAGTTTCCGCTGGCCTTCGAGCAGATCACCATCCCCTTTGTCGAAACCCTGGAGAAGGCGCGCCAGGTACGGATGCGCATCGACGAGCAGTTCCGCCAGACCGGGGTACGCCCCATTTTGTTCCACACCATCGTCGATCATCAGGTGCGCGAGGAGGTGCTCAAGGCCCAGGCCAGCAGCCACGACTTTCTTAACACCTTCGTCAGCCCGCTGGAGCACGAGCTCGGGGTGAAGGCCGAACCCAGGCTGCACCGCACCCACGGCATGGAGAACCGCAAGCTCTATGACGATCGTATCGAGGCCGTCAACTTCGCGCTGGCCAACGACGATGGCATCACCACCAAGGAATACGAGGAGGCCGACATCATCCTGATCGGGGTCTCCCGCTGCGGCAAGACGCCGACCAGCCTCTATCTGGCGCTGCAGTTCGGCATTCGCGCCGCCAACTACCCCTTCATCGAGCAGGACATGGGGGTCCTGGATCTGCCGGCCGCCCTCAAGGCCAATCGCCACAAGCTGTTCGGCCTCACCATCGCCCCCCAGCGGCTGCACGAGATCCGCAACCAGCGCCGCGCCAACAGCCGCTACTCCTCGCTGGAGCAGTGCGAACAGGAGCTGGCCTGCGTCGAGCGGCTGTTTCGCCAGGAGGCGATCCGCTTCCTCGACACCAGTTCCCACTCGGTGGAGGAGATCAGCGCCAAGATCCTCGAGGCCACCGGCCTGCGCCGTCAGCTTTATTGAGAAGCCTGCCCGCCGGCAAGCTGACGACATGGCAAACGCCAATAAAAAAGCGCCGGATACGGTTGTATCCGGCGCTTGTCGACTGGACCTCAGCGGGGCTGGGAGCCCGGGCGGTTCAGCTCTCTGTTGTTCATCAGCATGGCGTAGAAGTTGAGCACACCGTGACGCCGGCGTACCCGCTCGGTCAGCCAGAGGGCCGGCAGCAGGCCGATGGCACCGGCGATCAACAAGACCGTTCGCAAGTGCATCACCAGATAGTCATCACCCTGCACGGCCCACACCAGCAGACACCCCACCGCCATGGTCAGCAGCAGGGGCGAAAGCCACACGGTGAGCCACAGCGCGACGGCCAGCAAACTGCCAATAATACGTTGCATGAAGTGCATCCTTGTTGCAAAGGAGGCTTCATAAAACAGGAATTTCCGACAGAGTCAACCAAACCGCGCCCAACTGCTCACAATACAACCAAACACTTCCCTGCCAGCTTCACCGCTCCCTAAAAACCTGCCTTTCGCCGAAAAAACCAGCGAATGATGAGGAAAACAGGTGCATCCGCGATGGATTATCACTATTCTGCTTCCGTTGGTAGTCGCCATAAAAAACAGAAAGCGACTCACTGTAACGAAATAAATACGGATTTCGTCACGTTTCAGGCACGCTTTGCCGTGCACGGTCACATGGATTGACCCGACGGACGAGATGACAGACGAATGACTTCAGAAGACGTAAGGAAGGAAGAATGGATCTTCAACAAAACGGCGAGGAGCTGAAACGCGGTTTGAAAAACCGCCATATCCAGCTCATCGCACTGGGCGGCGCCATCGGCACCGGCCTGTTTCTCGGCATTGCCCAGACCATCAAGATGGCGGGCCCCTCCGTGCTGCTTGGCTATGCCATCGGTGGTTTTATCGCCTTCCTGATCATGCGCCAGCTGGGCGAGATGGTGGTGGAAGAGCCGGTAGCCGGCTCCTTCAGCCACTTCGCCTACAAATACTGGGGTGACTTCGCCGGCTTTGCCTCCGGCTGGAACTACTGGGTGCTCTACGTGCTGGTGAGCATGGCCGAGCTGACCGCAGTGGGCATTTATGTCCAGTACTGGTGGCCCGAGATCCCGACCTGGATGTCGGCGGCCTTCTTTTTCGTACTGATCAACGCCATCAACCTCTCCAACGTCAAGGCGTTTGGCGAGATGGAGTTCTGGTTCGCCATCATCAAGGTGGTGGCCATCATCGGCATGATCGGCTTTGGCGGCTACCTGCTGGCCAGCGGCAACGGCGGCCCGGACGCCAGCGTCAGCAACCTGTGGGCTCAGGGCGGCTTCTTCCCCAACGGCATCAGCGGTCTGGTGATGGCAATGGCGGTGATCATGTTCTCGTTCGGCGGGCTCGAGCTGGTCGGCATCACGGCTGCCGAGGCCGACAATCCCGAAAAGAGCATCCCCAAGGCCACTAATCAGGTGATCTACCGGATCCTCATCTTCTACATCGGCGCCCTGGCCGTGCTGATGTCCCTCTACCCCTGGGGCAAGGTGGTGGAAGGCGGCAGTCCCTTCGTCATGATCTTCCACGCACTGGACAGCAATCTGGTGGCCACCGTGCTCAACATGGTGGTACTGACCGCAGCCCTGTCGGTTTACAACAGCTGTGTCTACTGCAACAGCCGCATGCTGTTTGGTCTGGCCAAGCAGGGCAACGGTCCGCGCAGCCTGCTCAAGACCAACAAGAGCGGGGTGCCGGTGGTGGCCATCTCCGTCTCCGCCGCAGCAACCCTGCTGTGCGTACTCATCAACTATCTGATGCCGGGCAAGGCGTTCGAGCTGTTGATGGCGCTGGTGGTCTCCGCCCTGGTCATCAACTGGGCCATGATAAGCCTGGCGCACCTGAAGTTTCGCAAGAGCAAGCAAGCTGAAGGCGTGGTTCCCAAGTTCAAGGCGTTCTGGTACCCGTTCGGCAATTACCTCTGCCTCGCCTTCATGGCCGGCATCCTGGTCATCATGTATCTGACCCCGGGCATCCAGATCTCGGTACTGCTCATCCCGGTCTGGATCATCGTGCTGGCCATCGGCTATCAGTTCAAGCAGAAGCACCAGGCTCGCGTTGCGGCCAACCTGGGCTGATGGCATCAGCCTTATCCCCCTCAAAAGCCGGTCACTGACCGGCTTTTTTCTACCCGGATATGACCCCTGCAGGTTGGCATCGCCAGTTTCCCCTCTCCAGTCCATCATGACGCTGTGAGCACGCGCTCAGCAAGCGGCCATTGCCAGCTCTCTCTTTGGCAAGCATCCTGACTCGTCTAAAAACAACAAGCCCGAGACAGTGCGCTCGGGCTTGTTGCAAAAAGGCAGGTAGAAAACTGCGGCGTTATTCCAGCAGGAAGACGGCTTCCACATTGTCCGTGATGGTGATCTGTTGTTGTTGGTAGCTGTTTTCCATCATGTCGGCGGCAGGTGCCATGGCGGCAGCCTTGAGGGCCCGGCTGTAGATCGGCATGGGGCTATTGTTGCGGTACTCGACGCTGTAAACCTTGCCGAGTTTCATGCCAAATGCCTTGGCCAGAGACTCGGCCTTGGTTTTGGCATCTTCAACTGCTCCGAGGCGCGCCTGCTCCTTGATGGTTTGCGGCGCCTTGAGCCCGTACTCAATCTGGGACACGGATTCCAGCCCCGCCTTGAGTGCGGTGTCCATCAGCTCGCTCAGCTTGTCGAGTTGATAGAGTTTGACCGCAAGCTGGCGCTGGGCACGGTAGCCCACCAGTTCCGGCTTCTTGTTCTGCGGATACTGGTATTCCGGAGAGATCACCAGATTGCCCCCCTCCACATCGCTGTGCTTGATGCCCAACCCTTCCAGCTGGCCAAAGAAGGCGGCAACCTTGCCATCCACCTGCTGCTTGGCCTTGATGCCCTGTTTTTCCAGCGCCGTCACGGAGACATTCAGCGTCAGCATGTCGGGCTCGGCTTTTTGCTCGGCATAACCGCTCACCACCAGATGGGGGGCTTGCGGCACTTCAAGGGCAAACAGGGGTGCACTGATAACCAGGGCAGACAGGGTAAGCAGGGGACGCCACATAAAAAAGACCTCAATCTATTAGAGTGAGGTCATTATGCCCGTCGTCGAATGGGATTCATATATCGTGCAACGGCGGGATCTGATCCAGTACCTGATTGGTCATATCGATATTGATGCTGATCTCGCCACCCGGCAGCCCCTGATGAGCAGCAGCCAATGGTGTGGCGCTGCGGGACCCCAGCAGCACATCATCATCAAAATGGAAGGAGTCCCACGACAGAACATGTCCGGCCAGCGGAGCTACCGGCTCCGTCATCGTGTTGGTCACCAGAGGAGCACAGTCGATGTTGTCGGAGTGGCCGAGCAGATCCTGCAGGCAGACATCGCTCAAACTCTGCAATGTATACTCCTGCTGCCCCTGTTCATGACCGACCAGCACCATCATGTGGGGTGGCGCTGCATCGACAGCTGGCGTGAATGAGATAGTGGCCGCCGCAAAGTCCACATTCAGTGAACCAGCAACCTCGCCATCATCGCTCTCCAGATCCAGCGCATCAATCCGATCACCCGCCATCGTGGCGTGATAGCTAAACTGGCCGGTACAGGTAATGCTGCCCTGCCCGTCCCAGCTATAGCGAATGCCATCGATATCGACCCAATTAAATGACTGCATGGTGACCCTCTCCTGTACTGCCGCTATCTTAGCCGCCCCCTCAGTCAAAAAACAGGGGCCAGGTATTACCCGGCCCCCTTGGCTGGTTACGGATCAACCTTGAGGTTGCCGTCATCCAGCAGTTGCTTGATGATGTCGTGGTTGGTCGTCAGCCCACCGCTGTGATCCAGATCCAGGCTACCCTGGAACTGTACCGTCAGTTGTGAACCACCACTGGTAAGCCCATTTGTATCAATGGTCAGCTTGTTGGTTGCAGTATCAAACTTCAAGTAGTTGTCCAGCGCCGTCGCCAGATCGTTGTTGTTGGCTGCCGAGGGAACACCAACCAGCAGATCCGACAGATCCAGTACATCGCCACCGCTGGTCGGATTACCCAACGTAAAATCGGTAATCTTGTCGGTACTGCCATCCGCATCGCCAGCAAGCCACTTGAAGGTATCGCTACCAGCCCCCCCCGTCATGGTATCGCTACCCAGACCACCGATCAGCAGATCCCTGCCATCGCCTCCTTGCAGTATGTCGTTGCCAATCCCGCCGATCAGGGTATCGTCGCCAGCCTCCCCGTAGAGCGTGTCGTTGCCGCTGCCACCATCGAGCACGTCGTTGCCCTTGCCACCGACCAGAGTATCCTTGCCACCCATTCCGTACAGCAAGTCATCACCATCACCGCCGGACAAGATGTTGTCCAGACTGTTGCCCGTGATGCTGTCACCGAAATCAGACCCGATGGCGTGCCCTTGCGTGCTGTTGAAGGTCACATTCACACCACTGGCAGAATTGTCGTAGTCCAGGGTAAACGGTGCTTCCGGCAGCAGGCTAAGACCAATGTTGCTGTGGACTGCATCACCATCTCCATCCGTCAGCGTGACCGGTAGCTGCAAACTGACCGGGATCCCAGGAGTGGCAACACTGGAACCGAAGTCCCCAATCTTGAAGGTATTACCATCAACATAGTGGAACTCTAGACTGTTATAACCATCCGCCGTGTAGGCCGCCAACTTGGTATTGGTGACAACACCAGCTACGGTTGCAACATAAGCAACCCCAGTCCCCGGATCATCATCCGTAAAGTTGACCGTAAAGTAGTTGCCGCCCACCGCCACGGTCTGGGACATGCCTGCACCGATGTTGACGATCCTGGTCGAACCGTTGTAGCTGATTGCCACAGCAGTCAGCGACTCCTTGTTGCCATCGCCAATATCGTTGTCGTTGTCTACATCCTGACGGGCAACCAATTTCACACTTGAACTGTTGGTAATGGATGTAAACAGTGCAGAAGCACCATTGACGTCGTAATGAGCTTCGAAGGCATGAGTTGCAGGATCACCATATGACCCACTACTCCCCGGTGAACCGGTCAGATCGATCACAAAATCAATCCTCATAGCTTCACCAGTCCCCACAGATGCTCCACCACTTATCCCACCTGTATGAGAAGTCGTATTGACGGTGCCGCCATCCACCCCATTGGTCATTGCTGTCAGCAGCAGATCCTTGCTGTTATCATTGGCCAGGGTGTTAAATCCTGCCCAAGGCCCATTACCACCGACAAATTTGTAACCACCACCACTGAAGTCGATCATGGTCTGTCCGCCATCGACTTCACCAATCATCTGAACCTGATAGGTTCCGGATGCCGGCTGCAGGGTGGCAATGAACACGGTACCCGCCGCCGTTGCGGCAGTCAGCGTAATGCCATCCGAAGACAGGGTATAGGTGACAGGCAAACCACCCGAGGTCATGCCACTGCTGCTGCCATTCAAGCTGCTGTCGAACCGGATTGAACCACCATCCCCCCCGTAGTTGTTGGACAAAGTACCGTCACCATCCAGCAGGAAGATGCCAGTCACCCCGGACTGATTCAGCATGACCCCCATGGCAGGCGTCATGACAACCGGCACATCGTCTTCAACCTGTACGATGAAGTCGCGAACCAGCGTCACGTTATCCACCCCTTCGTGGGCCGTGATCGCACTGGACAGATTCAACGCCTTCAGTTCCAGGTCGTTGCCATCAGCCAGGGCATGATCAATCGGGCCCTGCAGGGTAAAGGTGTAATCGCCATCAGCCTCGACAGCCAGCGTGAAGATGGGTTTGCTGCCTGCCACTGCAACCAGGGTATCGACTCCGACACCGTGGATGATGCTGTAGGTAATCGCCACACCACCTGAGGTCAACGCAGGCAAACCGGCTGTACTGCCGACGCCGAAGTTGACGCCGATACTGTCGACCACCATATGGGCCAGAGAGCCTGCAACCGTGGTCAGGGCTGGGTTGTTGCCAGGCAGACCGGCAGGCAGGCCATCTTCGAACACGGAAGCCGTGATCGGAGTGGTATCCAGCACCAGTATCTTCAACAGAGCGCTGGAGGTGTCACCATCGGCATCCACAATGGTGTAGGTAAAGGTCTCCTGTGTATCGACGGCCACATCATTGGGCGGAGTGTAGGAGTAGGAACCATCCGCATTCACGGTCAGATGCCCACCCAGAGGTGTAGTCATGGGGCCGGTCGTTCCTCCTTGCACCAGGAAGGTCACCACATTGCCATTCACACTGTCGGCAACCCCGACATAAGCGGCCGGATTGCTGACGGTAAAGCTGACCTGCAATACGGTCACGGGGGTATCGGCACCGACACTGTCCACACCGGCACTGGCATCCACATCCGTGATCACATTGCCGGTAGCTGGTGGCGGTACGGTGGCCTGGAGTGTGGCATCCAGGTCATAGATGTTGTTGACCAACGTGACGGCATCCCCATGGTCCTCCACCAGACCAAGCTGAGCGATCGCCGTCGCATTGCCACTGACGTTCAACCCCACCGCGTAAACCTCAACATTGTTGCTGTTCACAAAGCTGGTCCAGCCGGCCGGGACATTCCCCTCGTTCGGAGCGCCATCCGACAGGAAATAGACCTTGGTTTCATACCCAGCCAAAGCGGGGTTCGCCAGATCCGCCGTCAGTTGATTCTGCGCCAATACGAGTGGTGCGTTGTAGTTGGTACCGCCACCATCTGTCGGCAAACCGGAAATACTGGCCTTGGCCACATCAGGATCACTGGTTTGCGGGATCAATACAGCTCCACTGGCAAAATCAATGACCGTGAAGACCAGCGGCACACCCAGCGCCACATAGGAGTCAATCATGTGGTTTAGTGCATCCTTCGCCAGCTCCAGGCGATTTGGCGAACCATTTGTCGACGTACCGATCTGCCACAACATGCTGCCTGATGTATCGATGACCATCACCAGGTTGAAGGGGGGCAACCCTGCTTCAGTGATGACGACGCTGTTGTCTTTAGCTGTCGGTACATCATCTTCGAACCGGATGTTGCCACCGAGGTCTGCACTCACCGTCCCGGTCGCGGTGTCGTTGTCGCCATCCACCACCGTCACGGTCGCACTCAGCAGTACCTTGCCATTGGCCAGGCTGATGAGGTTGTTGTCGTTGCTGTTGTCCACGTCCTCCGGCAGATGGTCCAGCTCCGCCGACTGCGTCAGCGTCACCGTGCCATTGCTCGCCACGCTGATGCGGAACACCTCCCCAGCCGTGGTCGAGCCAACGATGTCGCTGCCCACCTTGGTCAGGGTGATGGCCAGCCCGTTGCTGGTCAGTCCGCTGTTGCTGTCAGTCACGCTCAGGCTGTAGCCGCTCACCGTGGTGGTGCCCGCACCGTCCGCGCCATAGCTCGGCACCGCCGCCGCCAGGAACGCCGCCGCAAAGCTGCCGGTCGCCGTGTCACTGGCCGCATCGATGGTCTGTGCATCCTGGGTGGTCAGGGTGATGCCGCCGTCTGCCACCGCGTTGATGGTCACGCTCGGTACGTCGTCCTCGAAGCTGATGTTGCCGCCAAGGTCTGCACTCACCGTCCCGGTCGCGGTGTCGTTGTCGCCATCCACCACCGTCACGGTCGCACTCAGCAGTACCTTGCCATTGGCCAGGCTGATGAGGTTGTTGTCGTTGCTGTTGTCCACGTCCTCCGGCAGATGGTCCAGCTCCGCCGACTGCGTCAGCGTCACCGTGCCATTGCTCGCCACGCTGATGCGGAACACCTCCCCAGCCGTGGTCGAGCCAACGATGTCGCTGCCCACCTTGGTCAGGGTGATGGCCAGCCCGTTGCTGGTCAGTCCGCTGTTGCTGTCAGTCACGCTCAGGCTGTAGCCGCTCACCGTGGTGGTGCCCGCACCGTCCGCGCCATAGCTCGGCACCGCCGCCGCCAGGAACGCCGCCGCAAAGCTGCCGGTCGCCGTGTCACTGGCCGCATCGATGGTCTGTGCATCCTGGGTGGTCAGGGTGATGCCGCCGTCTGCCACCGCGTTGATGGTCACGCTGGGGCCGTCATCTTCAAAGCGGAACACGCCGTTGGCACCCAGGTCTACCGCCGCACTGGCGCTATCGCCATCGGCATCGGTCACGGTCTGCACCAGGGTCAGCACGCCCTGCCCCAGGGTCAGTGCCACGCTGTCATCCGCATTGGTGGTGTCGCCGTGCCAGACGTTGTCCAGCAGGGCCAGGGTCACTTCCCCGCTGCTCGGGTTGATGGTCAGGGTGAAGTAGTCCACCCCACCCGCACTGCCGGTGATGACGTTGCCCACCTGATTGAGCACGATGGCGGCACCCTGCCCGTTGGCCGCGTCCGGATCGACCGCATACAGGCCGCTCGCCACGTTGCTGCCGGTCAGTGCCAGGCTGTAGCCGATGCTGCCCGCCCCGTCAGCCCCGAAGGCCGGGTTGAACTGAGCCTGTACATTGGCCGCACTCAGGGTGGCACTGGCCACCCCGTCAGTGCCAACGCCACCCAGGCTGACCAGGCTTTCATCCACGGACACTGCGCCCAATCCTTCAGAATTGGTAGTAAGGGTGACACTGGGAACATCATCCAGAATGACCACATCCAGGCTGCCACTGGTATTGTCACCATCGGTATCAACCAGTACGACACTGAAACTCTCGCTGAGCGAATTGTCATTGGTAGGTTGGGTGTGGGTTTCACTCCCCCCCAGGGTGTAGCTGTAGTTCACGCTACCCGTGCCGGTCACGGGATTGTAATTAATGCTGGTAACGACCAATTGATTACCAAGTGGGCTGGTAATGGTTTGCGGGAAGGCTGTAACAGCTTGCCCGTTGGTGACCAAGGCGACGCCTCCCAGTGTCAGACTCTGCACACCATCGGCTGCGCTGAAGGTAAAAGTACCGCTCTGAGTCACAGCGGCGGCATTCGGATTACTCCCTCCTGCCAATGAGGCTTCATTTAATGTCAGTTCTCCGCCCTCCAGCTGCAGACCGGCAAGCTCAACCGGCTCATCAACAGGAGTGATCGTGATAGTCAGTAAGGACTGTACTGAATCTGTACCATCTGTGACGGTATAACTCACCGCCGGGACAGGGCCGTCATAATTGGTGGCTGGCGTAAACTGATAACTGCCATCTGCATTGACCAGCAGAGTACCAACCCCTGCCAGAGTGACGGGGGTGCCCAGAGTCGTGTTGGCAACCCCACCCCAGCTAAATCCGGTGACAGTAGCAGCCTGAGGCCCATCATTATCGACGGTGTTGTCAAGCAAATTGCCCGATACCGTCGCATCCTCCGTCACCACGACGTTCTCACTCTGATCAGCAAGATCATTGACTGGCGTGATAGTGAGTTCCAAGGTGGATTGGACCGTATCGGTGCCATCGGTAACCGTGTATACGACAGGGGGAACAGCACCGTCGTAGTTGGGAGCCGGGGTGAATGTGAAGCTGCCATCGCCATTGACGACAAGCGTACCGATCCCGTCGATTGTCACACTGGTTCCGACAGCCAAATTGGCGTTGCCTCCCCAGCTGAAGAGCAGAACCGACGCAGCTGACGGCCCATCGGTATTGACCGTGTTATCCAGCAAATTGCCATTCAATACACCGTCTTCCGCAACAACCAGCTGCTCGCCCTGATCCGTCAGTTCATTGACCAGCAAGGGCTCTACTACTTGTTGTGTATCTAAAACCGGCTCTGTCTGATATGTGGTGTCAAAGCCTGCGGCAGCAATAGTTGCATCACCAATACGGTCAATCGTGACAAAGCCACCATTGCCACTGGCACCGGCTACACCACCGATCCCGCCACCACCACCGGCGGCAGGTGCCCCACCGGCAGCAGAAGCTTCAAAGTTTTGTGTCGGGTCTACCCCTTGCAGAATTGATTTTTGCAATGCAGCGATATCAGGAGAAGCCGCAGTACCCGCATCAGGGGCTTGAGGTTGACCAGGGGCTGGTGCGTCATGAGCGGGAGCATCTGGAGTAGCTGCAGCAGGAGAATCGTCATAGGGAGCCAATACCAGTTTGGCGTCATCTGCAATATTAAGCTTGGCTCCCGGTTGGAGGATCTCGCCCTTTTGCAATGGGCGGCTGCTTCCATCTGCCAGCACGATTTGAACATTGCCTTCAATGGAAGAAACCACAACCGTTTTGTCGATGATTTGAGTGCGCATATCCTTTGCTCCAACGTGACAGATCTCGATGTCTACACCATAGATGTCTGTACGCTTCGCATCCGTTGCAAAAATGTATTGGATTTGTTCCGTCTTGGGGGGATGCAATGTATTAAATCGAAGGGTCTTTTTTATAATGTCAAATCAATCACTTGGTGGCGCCTCAAACGAATCTCAAACAGAGAGGTGCCCTAAAAATACCTATTTTTATTCATCTTTAGAATAAAAAAAGGGCCCTTATGGGCCCCTTTTGATTTGATAAGATTCAAGCCAGTGGGAATGCGGGATGCACAAAACCCTGATAACCATCGATATGCAACTTGGCAAGCAGCTCAACCTGATGTTGATCTTCAACCCGGGTTGCAATGGTTGTGACTCCTGCATTGTGAGCGGCGCGGCACACTGCTGCCAGGAAGGAGGTATCCGCCCCCGGCTCCATCACCTGACTGGTATAGCCATGGTCGACCTTGACATAGGCTGGGGCCAGCTCTTCCAGATATCCCAGTGACTGGAAGTGACGTCCATAATGATCCACCCCCCACTGGAATCCATGTTCTTGCAAGGCCTTAACCAAGGCGGTGACATGATCTTTATGCTTCATGATGGCAGCTTCCGGGATTTCAAACAGCAGCCGTTCTTGCAGCTCGGCATGATCCGTCAGATAGCCGGTCAACCACGCTCTGAACTCATCGGAACACAGCGAGCCAGCGGTAATATTGACCGCCAAGACCAGATCCGCCTGTTGTTGGAGCAATGGAATAGAAGCTTCAAGTATCGCTTGATCGAATTCGCCGCCCAATTTGAACTGTTCGATGGCCGGCAAGAATTGACCTGCAAAATAATCGGTGCCATCACGAGAAATAGAGGCAAACAATTCGGCATGCAAACGAACACCGTTATCAAATCTGCAGGCAGGTTGCGCCTTGAAGCGCCACAAGTGCCGAGCGATGGCATCTTGTACCAGATCGCGCCAAGCCAGACGTCCCATCAATCCTTGATCAACACCGCCCTCCATGACTACTGCGCCACGACGTTCATTACGCGCTTTGCCCAACGCGTTGTCGGCCTTGGTTAGCAACGCTGACAAATCATCATTCCCATCGCGCCCTGCAATACCGATAACGGAGAGTGCACCGCCCTCACCCATGGGGTTCACAACCAGGTCGGCAATGCGACTGTTGATCACCTCCGCCAAATCTTTCAGCTGGGCCAGATCATCGGTAGGACACAGCAAGGCATATTCCGTGGCCGAAATCCGCGCCAGTGCCGACCCATCCCAGCCTTTCAGCTGCTCCTTCAGAGCCTGTGCTATCGACTTGACCATGTTGTCGCGAGCGGCAAACCCCTCCTCACGGTACAGGTCATCCAGCATATCGACAGCGACCAGCATGACGCCGCCTTGTCCCGCCTCGGCAATCCATGCGTTTACCTGCCCCACGAAATAAGCCCGGTTGCCCAAGCCGGATACTGCATCCACATAAACCCGCTCCCGCAATTTTTCAGCCTCATCAGCCTGCTCCTTGAACTGCAGGGCCAGCTTGCTGGAAAGCGTATTGATGGCTTGTACCACCTGTTTCAATTCATGGGTCTTGGGTTCAGGAATGGCATGGCCAAAGTGGTGCAGTTCGATCTCCACCGCCTGCTCGCAGATCTGCTTGAGCGGCTTGAGCAAATAGTTGAGCGCACGCATCAACAAAATGGTGGTGATGAGAAAACCTATCAGAAACCAGCTCGCCAGTTCGCTCATACCACGCCACAGCTCGTAATAGGCTTGCCCGGGGTGACCAACAACCTTCAATTTGCCCAGTTGCAGCCAGCCAGAGGTCAGAATCGATTCGTTGGATACTTCCGGAAACAGGCCCAAATTAATGAACCACTGCGGCACCCCCTGAATATTGTTGGTATTTTCCTGCTCAATGACATCCTTGGAAGCCAACAAGTCCAGACGGACCAAGCGATAATATCCCCCATCAAATATCGCCTGGATGACGGATTCAGCCCCCACCTTGTCACCATTTTCCAGATAAGGTGTCAACGCCAATCCCAGGGATGTGGCGGTGTTGATGACTGTGGTTTCCTGCTGCTGCGCCAGATAGGTACGAGTCGAGTTGAATTGCACCCAATAGGTGGCTGCAAACAACAACCCGAACAGGATCAACATGGTGGCCAGTAATTGTCTGTAGAGCGTCATAGGTTAATCATCCAAATTCAACACAGGCTGAGCCAATCGCCCCGAAGTCATGCGATTGCGTAAATCATTCCATAATCCCAGGCGTGAGGACTGTCCAGCCAGTTCCCCTTGACCTCGCGCCTTCATCAACCACAAGTGACTACCGTTAAAGCTGTATATCGGCATCAGATCCCGGCGCTGGCTGGCTGGCCGAATCGACCCAATCAAGTTATCCAAAATCACGGGGACTGAGGATGGCGTGTCATAGTAAGCAACCACCATATGAAACTGGTTGTAATCCAATGCCTTGACATAGACCATCCGCATTTTTTCATCCGGCACCCCCAATTCCAGCAGGGTAAAGTACTTTGAAATGCTGAAGTCTTCACAATCACCACCCGCCGCGCCTAAAAATTCCAACGGGGTCGCCCAATAGTCTTTTTTGCGCCACAACTTGATGTCGTCGATAAAACGCATCTGGTTGAAAAACTGGTTTACCTTCTCCAGTTTCTGGCGGTCTGTCAGACCCGCGGCACGATTCTGCATGACCAGCGTACGCCAAGTCGTGACCCGTTTGCCGGCTCTGACACCGTATGTTTCCTGTGCCCGCTGTACCAGTTTGAGATCTTCGGGGGTAAGAGGCTGACTGGCAGAAAGCAGCAAAGGCAGAGAAACCAACAGCAGCCAGAGTGACCAGCGTAACCAGCGCGCACGCAAAAACGGAACCAAGCCGAAGCTTGACGCCATGCCAACACTGCCTGCCCGATACTGCTCAGTCACATGCATCTTCAAAAGATCCACTGGCTGTTACAACGCTGGCCAGAAGTGGCCGTCAGAGACAAGGGATGGCGGCAGCCCGGCTGCAGCCATCCCTTTCACCCGCATCAAACCTGATGCGCACTCCATTACTGTTTAGCTTGCCAATCGGCCGGCTGCTTCACATTAAACGCATTGAGCAGACTGCCAGTGGCATTGAGGATCCGATAATCCGCCAACAAGGAGTCGTACTCGGCCGTGATGTAGCTGCGACGGGCCTCAAACAGTTCGTTCTCGGTGTTCAGTACGTCCAGCAAGGTACGCTGGCCCAATCCGAACTGCTTCTTGTAGGCCTGTACGGTGTCATAGCTGGCATCCACGTGCTCTTTCAGGAAGGTCTTCTGTTTGGTCAAAGACTCTTTGGCGTTCCAGGCCAGGCGGGTTCCCTCTTCAACCTGACGGAAAGCATTCATATGAATATCTTTCGCCTGGGAATAGAGAGCGGACGTCGCCTTGCTCTGCGCCAGATCGGAACCACCACGGAACAGGTTGTAACGCATGCGCACCATGGCGGTCAGATCGTCATTGCGTCCTTTTACTGCATCAATGTCCTCGTTCCAGTTCTGATCCACTTCAAACGTGACGTTGGGATAAAAACCGGACTTGGAGCCTTCATGCTGATATTTGGCGGCTTCGATATCCTGCAAGGATGACAGCAAGGTCGGATGCACCTCGGTCGCCGTCTTCAAGGCGGCATCCAAGCTGCTCGGAATGAGCTGAGCATCCGGCACCGGCTGTACCAAATCTTTTGGCATCTCATTGACTACCCGGATGAATTCGCTCTCGGCATCCCGGTAGTTGTTTTCGGCAGCCGCCTGATTGGCATAGGCTCTGGCGACACGACCATCAATTTGGGTCTGGTCTGCCGTGGATCCCAAGCCAGAATCGGTCCGCTTGCTGATGTCGCTGCGGATCTGCTCGTGAGTTTCCAGGTTCTGTTTGGACAGCTCGAGGATCTCCTGCTGACGCAGCATGTTGAGGTAAACCTCAGCCACGCGCAGGGCTGTATTCTCCGCCTCGGAGATCATGGCCAGACGCTGAGCATTGGCTTCGGCATCGGTACGAGCCACGTTGCTGCTGACGTTGAAACCATCAAACAGCATCTGGCGCAGACTGATACCGGCCTCTTTACGGGTCATGGAATCATCGATGGTGGTCGAATTCGCACCGGCTGCACGAGTTGACGGGCTGTCAGTCTTCTCATAGCCGACACCGCCGCGCAGATCGATGGTGGGATAGTAACCACCTTTGGCCCCATCATGCTGATACAGTCGCGCCTGATAGAGATCAAAAGCTTCCTTGATTTTGGGATGGGTAGCCAGTGACTGTGCCACTGACTGTTCCAGTGTTTGGGCCTGGGTAAGGCCCGGGAACAGCACGGCGCCACTTACTAACATGGCAACAATCGTCTTCTTCATGGTATCTCCAGTCATGTTGTTTTTAGATTGTTGGCTTATCGTTCTCTCAGTGCCGACTGCTTTGCCCGTAAAATCGGCTTAAGCAAATAGTCTAGGACACTTTTTTTACCAGTAATAATATCTGCACTGGCTAACATACCGGGGATGATGGGAAGTGCGTTAAGCTCATCGCCCAAGTAACTTTTCTCGGTGCGGACTCGTACCAGGTAAAAGGAATTGCCATCTTCATCCTGGATCGAGTCAGCACTTATCTGTTCAACCTTGCCATGTAATCCTCCATAAATTGTGAAGTCATAGGCAGTAATCTTGACCACGGCCTCCAGCCCTGGCCGCAAGAACGCGATATCTTTGGGCGACACTTTGGCCTCGACCAGCAGAGTGTCTTCCAGCGGAACAATTTCCATCAGATCCATGCCGGGTTGCACCACACCACCCAGCGTGTTGATCTTGAGTTTCTTGATGGTGCCCTTGAGCGGCGCAATGACGCTGGTGCGATCCACCCGATCCCGCAGCCCAACCTGGCCTTCGGACAGCTGGCTCAATTTGCCTTGCCGTTCATTGAGCTCGGTCTGTGAATCGGCCCGGAATTTCAAGGCAATGTCGTTGCGCTTGGAGATGGTCTCCCGCAACACGGAATCGAGTTTGGGAATAAGCAGCCGGTTGCTCTCCAATTCCCCCTGCATTTCGTTGACCTGACGCTCCAGTTTGATCAGCTCGACCTGAGGTACTATCCCCTCCTTGGCCAAGGGGCGGCTGATATTGAGCTCCTGCCGCGCCAGATCCACGCTACGCGCCACCGTCCTGATCTTGGCGTTGAGCTCTATGGTCTCCTGCTCTTTCTGTTCAATCTGTTGCCCCAGAATATAGAGCTGGTTGTTCAAGTTGTTGAGACGCTCATCCTGAACTGATTTTTCTCGAGCCGCATATTCGGCAAAGACGTTTTCGAAACCATCAGGGAAATCGATGGGTTGCTTGTCGACCACGACCTGCTCACGCCACCCCAGATTGGGACCGGTCTTGACCACCACGCTCTGGATTTCGGAGCGCAGCCTGGCAATATCCCCCTTGAGGGTCACCAGCTCCTGCTCCCGTTCACGAAAATCGGAGCGGAAGCGAGTATCATCGATACGCAAGAGCGGCTGCCCTTTTTCAACGATGTCACCCTCTTTGACGAAGATCTCCTTGACGATCCCCCCCTCCAGATTCTGGATCACCTGCAATTGACGGGAAGGGATGACCTTGCCCTGTCCAACGGTGACCTCATCGAGCTCGGCCCAGGCGGCCCAGACAATGGCGCTCATGAAAAACAGGAAGCAGGCCCACAGCAATGCCCTGGCTCGAGTCGGGGTACTCAGCAGTACCGCAGCCGCACCGTCATCGACGAATTCAAGGTGCTCCGGCGCCGGCAATACGGTATCGGAAGGCGCCTTCTTGAACAGTCCAAACTTAGCCATTGGACGCCTCCTGCACACGCACCTTGCCCTCTTTCAGTTGTTGCAACACAGCCTCTTTGGGCCCATCGGCCACTACCTGCCCCTGCTCAACCACGATGACCCGCGAAGCCACATCGAGCATGGAGGTTTTGTGAGTGATCAGGATCAGGGTCGTTTCCGGTCCCAATCGTGCCAACTCATGCTTGACCTGCATCTCGGATTGGTTATCCATGTTGGAGGTGGGTTCGTCCATCACCAGAATGGGGGGGTCGTTGAGCAAGGCTCGCGCCAGCAGGATGGCCTGACGCTGACCACCCGAGAGCTGACGGCCCCCCTCACCTATCTGCCGATCCAGCCCGTTGGGATCCCGATTGGTAAAATTGGTGACGCCGGCCCGTTTGGCGGCCCGCATGACCCGCACATCGTCCACCAGCGGATTACCCAGCATGATGTTGTCGCGTACCGAACCAAAAAACAGGGTCACGTCCTGCGGGACACAACCTATGTTGCGCCGGATCACCGAGGCCGGCAGCTGATCCAGCTCGAACCCATCGAGTCGCACCGAGCCATCGGTGGGCCGATACAAGCCCATCAAGATCTTCTCGAGCGTGGTTTTACCCGCTCCGATCCGGCCTATGATGGCTACCTTCTCGCCCGGTTCGATACGCAGATTGATGTTGTGCAGGGTGCTGGTTTCCATTCCCGGGTACTTGAACGATACATTGTCAAACTCGATCCGACCGGATATCACGGGATGGTGGATGTACTGCTTGCCCTCTTCCTGCTCACCCGGCGTCACCATGATTTTTTCCAGGATTTCCAGTGCGGACTTGGCCTGGTTGTAACGGGTGGAGAGCACCGACAACTGCACCATGGGCGCAATCGCGCGGCTTGACAGCATGACGGCGGCAATCATGCCACCCATGGTGACCAACCCTTCCGAGATCTGATAAACGCCGACAATCACCAGTGCCACCGTCACCACCTGCTGGATATAACTGGCCAGCGAAGACATGGAGTTGGTGATGCGGCGAGTCTGCACGCCCCAGGTCGAGATATGGGAGACGGCCTGCTCCCAGCGATGCTGGAACATGCTCTCAGCCCCGAAAATCTTGACGGTCTCAAGGCCTGAAATGCTCTCGATCAGGTTGGCGTTCTTCTGGGAAGCAAGCCGCGATCCCTCTTCGATGGACTGCTTGAGCGGCGCCTGAATATAGAAGCTGTAAATAATGAGGATCAGCATGGCGACGATCGGTACCACGACCATGACACCGGCAAAAATCCAGATGATGAACAGGAAGAAGACCGCGAACGGCAGGTCGATGAGGGTAGAGACGGTAGCGGAGGTAAAAAACTCCCGTACCGATTCGAACTCCTGCAGATGTTTGGCAAACGCACCGGTCGAGGCCGGCCGCGACTCCATCCGCATGCCCATCACCTTGGCGAAGATCTTGGCCGACAACAGCACATCCGATTTTTTACCGGCGATGTCGATGAAGTAGCTGCGCAGCTGACGCATCACGAAATCGAAGGTGAACACCACCATGGCCCCGACCGCAAGCACCCAAAGAGAATCAAATGCCAGATTGGGCACTATCTTGTCGTAGACGTTCATGGTGAACAGCGGGCTGGCGATGGCAAACAGGTTGATGAGGATGGACGCGATCAGTACGTCCCGATAGATGCCACGGGATTCAAACAGAGTGCTCCAGAACCAATGCCCGTCACGGGTCTCCAGCACCTTGGGGGAGCGCTCATCAAACTTAAACTGCTTTTTGACAAAAAACAGTCGGCCCAGATATTCATCACCCAGCTGGGCCGCACTGAGCCACTGGGCCGCATCTCCCGCCTGAGGAAAGATGACCTTGCCCTGACTCCTGTCTTCATTCCACTCCAGCAGAATGCAGGCACCGCCATTGCGCATCTGCAACACGCAAGGCAGCAACAAGGGGGAGATTTCGGCAAGCGGTTGGATCACTTCCCGGGCCGACAGCCCGCCCCGCTCGGCGGCACGACTAAACAGGTTGGGCGTCAACAGGCCGGACACCAGTGGCAAACCGGTCGTCAGGGCATCCTTGCTGTTGGGCACCCCATAAAAGCGGGTCAGAAAGACCAGACACTCCAACAACTCGTCAATACGGTTAGTTTCTGCTTGCATAGCATCCTGTCACTGCATGATTGGGCCGGCTCTATCGCCACACCGATATTCAAGCTTCACGGGCGCAGTTTGGCGCAGACGATCCCGTGACATAAAGAACAGAGCTCCCCGAGAAGGGATCAACAGCCTGATACACATTAAGCACAGGTACATGACACTGAATGTCATTGGCAGACCTGATAGGCATTACACCCAAAGGCGAGACGGGCAGTTTGGTTGCGGATCGCGACACAAGATGGCGCCATATCCGATATATCCCGTCCAAATTGGAAATAATACAAGCTTATTGATAATGATATCTTTTTCAAGCCAAGTACTATATCAAGACAATTTTACCGAAACTATACCGCAAAGACTGAATTTCATCTAATAACTCACTGTTTTTTTGATGAAATCTGATTACCTAGTCGATATTGCCAGAAAGCGAAAAAGGGCGCCCCAGCGCATGACCCTGGGCGCCGGAGCGGGCCAGTTCATTAGCAATGTCAGCCATGGCTGTCCAGCGATTCTCGCACCAGGCCGGCGCCAACAGAGTCGGACGGCGTGCCGACGCCGAGATGCGGTGGTACACCACCTCGGGCGGCGTGTGCTGGATCATGGCCACCGCCGCTTCCACATACTGCGCCAGGCTCGGCACCTCCAGTCGACCCGCCTGCCACGCCTTGCCAAGGGTGCTTCCCTCTACCACGTGCAGCGGGTGCAACTTTATCCCCTCCACGCCCGTCTCCACGATGCGCTGCAGCGTATTCAGGCTGTCCATGGCGACTTCACCAGGCAGACCGACGATCAGGTGGGCGCACACCTTGATACCGCGCTGATGGGCCCTGGTCACAGCGTCAGCATAGGCGGCATAGCCATGACCCCGGTTGATGCGCTGCAGCGTCTTGTCGTTGGCGCTCTGCAACCCCAGCTCCAACCACACCTCGTAACCCCGGGCCTGATAACCGGCCAGCAGGTCCAATACCGCATCCGGCACGCAATCTGGGCGCGTCCCTACACACAAGCCCACCATGTCGCTCACCGACAGCGCCTCTTCATACATGCGCTGCAGGTACTCCACCTCGGCATAGGTGCTGGTATAGGCCTGAAAGTAGGCGAGATAACGTTTGGCCCGGGTCACTTCATCCCGGCGAGCCAGCAGTTGCTGCACCACCGAAAGCTGCTGGGCCGACTCGTCGGCAAAGGAGGAAACATTGCAGAAAGTGCAGCCGCCACGGCCCAGCGTGCCGTCCCGGTTCGGGCAGGTGAAGGCACCGTGAATGGAGAGCTTGTGGATCTTCTGGCCATGGCGCTGCTTGAGATCCTGGCCGAATGTATTGACGAGTTCGTGTAACTGCATGACACCTCCAGTAAAGGGGCGTCATTGTACGAGCTTGGCCGCGTGCAGCGCTGCGCTGGATCAAGAGAGGAGAGAGTCGGGAAAACATATAAATATTCACCAATAACCGGATAAATATCAGCAAATGGGTAGTTATCGACGCTTTCGAGACTCATCCCAAATTTGACGAAGGCTCAACACCACCACAAAACCATCTTCTAACAGTTTGTTGAATAATGAAAATTTTCTCATAGACGGTGGTTTTGCAAATGCAAGTCACCTGCTTCGTTATTGTGATCTCGGCCATTCACTTGTCGAGTGGATTGGTAAAATTACTACAAATCCTTGCCCCCATTGAGTCAACCAGCAAAGCCCAATATGACAATACAAAATTCCACAAAAACAAAAATAACCAGAGCAATTGCCAGTTAATACCCCATATAGACCCGTACCCCGACATTTTGTTATGAGTTTGTGATAATGAAAACAGCCGGGATGTCCAATTGACCTTGCCGAAAAATCCCATTAGTTTGGAGATTCGCCACCTCAGGCGGACGGAACCACAAGAGCCAATCGCAATTTATGCAGTCTGTTGATGACAGTGCGATGCAAGGCCGAGCAAGGGAGAAATGCAATGTCACTATATGATCCAAAGCTGGAGAGGGATAACTGTGGCTTCGGCCTGTTGGCCCACATGGAAGGTGAAGCCAGCCACAAGCTTGTCCGTCTCGCGATGTCAGCATTGGCTCGCATGCAGCACCGTGGCGGTATCTCCGCCGACGGCAAGACCGGCGACGGCTGCGGTCTGTTGCTGCAAAAACCCGACAGCTTCTTCAGAGCTGTCGCCGAAGAGAAGGGATGGCACCTGGGCCGCAACTACGCGGTCGGCATGCTGTTTCTCAACCCCGATCCCGTCTTGGCGCAAGCCACTCGCGACATCATCGACGAAGAGCTGGAGAAGGAAACCCTGAGTCTGGTCGGTTGGCGCAAGGTGCCTATCGATACCAATGTACTCGGCCCCATCGCCAAGGCCTCCCTGCCCAGCATCGAACAGGTCTTTGTCAACGCCCCCCCCGGCTGGGTCGACAAGGATCTCGAGCGCCGCCTCTATATCGTGCGCCGCCGTATCGAGAAGCGCATCAGCGACGACTACTTCTACGTGGTCAGCCTCTCCAACCTAGTCACCGTCTATAAAGGACTGTGCATGCCGGTGGACTTGCCGCGTTTTTATCTGGATTTGGCCGACATCCGCATGCAGGCGGCCATCTGCGTGTTCCACCAGCGTTTCTCCACCAACACCAGCCCGCGCTGGCCGCTGGCGCAACCGTTCCGCTACCTCGCCCACAACGGCGAGATCAACACCATCGCCGGCAACCGCCAGTGGGCCAAGGCGCGCAGCTACAAGTTCGCCACCCCGCTGATCCCCGATCTGCAAGAGGCAGCCCCCTTCGTCAACACCACGGGGTCGGACTCCTCCAGCCTAGACAACATGTTGGATCTGTTCCTGGCCGGTGGCATGGACCTGTTCCGTGCCATGCGCTTGTTGATCCCGCCCGCGTGGCAGAAGCACCCGAACATGGATGACGATCTGCGCGCCTTCTACGACTTCAACTCCATGCACATGGAGCCCTGGGATGGCCCGGCCGGCATCGTCATGACCGACGGTCGCTACGCCACCTGCGCGCTCGATCGCAACGGCCTGCGTCCGGCCCGCTACGTCATCACCAAGGACAAGTTCATCACGCTGGCCTCTGAAGTGGGCACCTGGGACTACACCCCGGACGAAGTGCTGGAGAAGGGCCGGGTCGGCCCGGGCGAGCTGTTCGTGGTCGACACCAGCAACGGCAAGATCTGGACCAGCTTCGAGATCGATGACGATCTCAAGAGCCGTCACACCTACAAGCAGTGGATGGACAAGCACTGCAAGCGGCTGGTGCCGTTCGAGCAGATGGATGACGCCAGCACCGGCGCCCGCGAATTCTCCGACGATCAGCTGAAAACCTATCAGAAGCTGTTCGGCTACTCCTACGAGGAGCTGGATCAGATCATCCGGGTACTGGGTGAAAACGGCCAGGAAGCGGTGGGCTCCATGGGGGATGACACCCCGATGGCGGTGCTCTCCTCCAGCCAGCGCACCCTGTACGACTACTTCCGCCAGATGTTCGCCCAGGTCACCAACCCGCCCATCGATCCGCTGCGGGAAAACCACGTGATGTCGCTGGCCACCTGTATCGGCCGCGAGCAGAACGTGTTCAACGAGACCTTTGGCCACGCCCACCGGGTGCTGTTCCAGTCACCGATCCTGCTCTACTCCGACTTCCACCAGCTGCTGGCGCTGGAAGGGGAGCACTATCGCCATCAGGTGATCAGCCTCAACTTCAAGCCCGAAGAGGGTCTGGAAGCGGCCATCCTGCGCATCTGTGAAGAGGCCCAGGCTGCCGCAAAGGCCGGTACCGTGCTGCTGATCCTCTCGGATCGGGACGTCAGTGCCGACACCCTGCCCATCCCGGCCGCCATGGCGGTGGGGGCGGTGCAGCGCACCCTGGTGGACAACAACCTGCGCTGCGACGCCAACATCCTGGTGGAGACCGCCAGCGTGCGCGACCCGCACCACTTCTCTGTGCTGCTGGGCTTTGGCGCCACTGCCATCTACCCCTACCTCGCCTACGAGACGCTCGCCAAGCAGGTAGAAGAGGGCGTGCTCAAGATGAGCCTGCGCCAGGCCATGCTCAACTACCGCAACGGCATCAACAAGGGGCTCTACAAGGTGATGTCCAAGATGGGCATCAGCACGGTGGCCAGCTACCGCTGCTCCCAGCTGTTCGAAGCGGTGGGCCTCTCCAAAGCCGTGGTCGAGATGTGTTTTCGCGGCGTATCGAGCCGCATTCAGGGCGCCGATTTTACCGACATCCAGCAGGATCAGTTCAATCTGGCCCGTCAAGCCTGGCTAGCCCGCAAGGCCCTCACCCAGGGTGGCCTGCTCAAATTCGTCCACGGCGGCGAGTACCACACCTACAACCCGGATGTGGTGCAGACCCTGCAAGTGGCGGTGCGCTCCGGCAACTATGCCGATTACAAGGAGTACGCCCGTCTGGTGAACGAACGGCCGGTCGCCACCCTGCGTGATCTGCTCACCCTGAAGAAGGTCGACAACCCGGTGGCACTGGAGCAGGTGGAGCCGGCTGCCAAGCTGTTCCCCCGCTTCGACTCCGCCGCCATGTCCATCGGCGCGCTGGGCCCGGAAGCCCACGAGGCGCTGGCGGTGGCCATGAACCGGCTCGGCGGCCAGAGCAACTCGGGTGAAGGCGGCGAAGACCCTAAGCGCTTCGGCACCGAGAAGAATTCGCGCATCAAGCAGGTGGCATCGGGGCGCTTTGGCGTCACCCCCCACTACCTGATGAACGCCGACGTGGTGCAGATCAAGGTGGCCCAAGGCGCCAAGCCCGGCGAAGGGGGCCAGCTGCCCGGTGACAAGGTGACGGCCCAGATCGCCAAGCTGCGTTACTCGGTGCCCGGCGTGACCCTGATCTCGCCGCCGCCCCACCACGACATCTACTCCATCGAGGATCTGGCCCAGCTCATCTTCGACATTAAGCAGATCAACCCAAGCTGCCTGGTGTCGGTGAAACTGGTGTCCGAGCCCGGCGTTGGCACCATCGCCTGCGGCGTGGCCAAGGCCTATGCGGACTTCATCACCGTCTCCGGCTACGACGGCGGCACCGGCGCGAGCCCGCTCACCTCGGTCAAATACGCCGGCTCCCCCTGGGAGCTGGGCCTGGCAGAGACCCAGCAGGCGCTGGTCGCCAACGGCCTGCGCCACAAGGTGCGCCTGCAGGTGGATGGCGGCCTCAAAACGGGTCTGGACATCATCAAGGCGGCCATTCTCGGCGCCGAGAGCTTCGGTTTTGGCACCGGCCCCATGGTGGCGCTCGGCTGCAAATACCTGCGTATCTGCCACCTGAACAACTGCGCCACCGGCGTCGCTACCCAGGATGAGAAGCTGCGTCGCGAGCACTTCACCGGCCTGCCGGAGATGGTGATGAACTACTTCAAGTTCATCGCCGAGGAGACCCGCGAGCTGATGGCCCAGCTGGGTGTCACCCAGCTGACCGACCTCATCGGTCGCACCGACCTGCTGGAAGCGCTGCCCGGCCTCACCGCCCGTCAGGCCAAGCTGGATCTCTCCGGCATTCTGGCCAGCCCGGTGGCACCGGCAGGCTCCAGCCTGTTCAGCCAGCAGCACAACCCCACCTTCGACAAGGGGCCTTTGAACCTCAAGATGGTGGAAGATCTGCTGGAGGCGGTGGAAAACATGAGCGGCGGCGAGTTTCGCTACGACATCCGCAACACCGACCGCTCGGTGGGGGCGCGTCTGTCCGGCGAGATCGTCAAGCGCCACGGCAACCAGGGGATGGCGGCCGATCCGGTGCGGGTTCACTTCAACGGCACCGCCGGCCAGAGCTTCGGCGTCTGGAACGCGGGTGGCCTTGAGATGATCCTCACGGGGGACGCCAACGACTACGTAGGCAAGGGGATGACCGGCGGCAAGCTGGTGATCAAACCCCATGTCGGCGTGGCATTCAAATCCCACGAGGCGGCCATCATCGGCAACACCTGCCTCTACGGTGCCACCGGCGGCAAACTTTACGCTGCGGGTACTGCCGGCGAGCGCTTCGCGGTGCGCAACTCCGGGGCCCTCGCGGTAGTCGAGGGGATCGGTGACAACGGTTGTGAATACATGACCGGCGGCATCGTCACCGTGCTCGGCACCACCGGCGTCAACTTCGCCGCGGGCATGACCGGCGGCTTCGCCTACGTGCTCGACGAGTGCGGCAACTTTGCCAAGCGCACCAACCCCGAGCTGGTGGAACTGCTGGACGTGGCAGATCTCGCCATCCATCAGGAGCACCTGCGCGGCATCATAACGGCGCACCTCAACGAAACCGGCAGCTCGCGCGCCGAGGAGATCCTGGCCAACTTCGACTCCTATGTGCCCAAGTTCAGGCTGATCAAACCCAAGTCCAGCAACGTCAAATCGCTGCTTGGTCACACCAGCCGTTCCAGTGCAGAACTCAGAATCCAGGCGCAATAAGGAGGGAACCCTATGAGCCAGAACGTATTTCAGTTTATCGACGTGCAGCGGGTCGACCCGCCCAAGAAGCCGCTCAAGATCCGCAAGATCCAGTTCGTGGAGATCTACGAGTCCTTCAACCAGGCCCAGGTCGGCATGCAGGCGGATCGTTGCCTCGACTGCGGCAACCCTTACTGCGAGTGGAAGTGCCCGGTCCACAACTACATCCCCAACTGGCTGAAGCTGGCCAACGAGGGACGCATTCTGGAGGCGGTGGAGCTCTCCCACCAGACCAACAGCCTGCCGGAGGTGTGTGGCCGGGTCTGCCCGCAAGACAGACTGTGTGAGGGTGCCTGCACCCTCAACGATCGCTTCGGTGCCGTCACCATCGGCAACATCGAAAAATACATCACCGACAAGGCGTTCGAGATGGGCTGGAAGCCCGACCTCTCCAAGGTGGTCAAGACCGGCAAGCGGGTCGCCGTCATCGGCGCCGGCCCGGCGGGTCTTGCCTGCGCCGACGTGCTGGCACGGGGCGGCGTCACCCCGGTGGTGTTCGACAAGTATCCGGAGATCGGCGGTCTGCTCACCTTCGGCATTCCCTCCTTCAAGCTGGAAAAAGAGGTGATGCAGCGTCGCCGCGAGATCTTCGAGGGGATGGGGGTGGAGTTTCGCCTCGAGACCGAGGTGGGTCGCGATGTCACCTTCGCCGACCTGCTCGGCGAGTTCGATGCGGTCTTCCTCGGGGTCGGCACCTACAAGTACATGAAGGGCGGCTTTGCCAACGAGGAGGCACCGGGAGTCTACGACGCCCTGCCCTACCTCATCGCCAACGCCAACCGGCTGCTGGGCTTTGAGAAGGCGCAAGCCGACTACATCGACTTTGCCGGCAAGCAGGTAGTGGTGCTCGGCGGTGGCGATACCGCCATGGACTGCGTCCGCACCGCCATCCGTCAGGGGGCCGACAAGGTGATCTGCGCCTATCGCCGCGACGAGGAGAACATGCCGGGTTCCAAGCGGGAGGTGAAGAATGCCCGCGAAGAGGGGGTTGAATTCATGTTCAACCTGCAGCCGGTCGGCGTCGCGCTGGACGCCCAGGGCCACACCTGCGGCATCAAGGTGGTGAGCACCGAGCTCGGCGCCCCCGATGCCAATGGCCGCCGCAATCCGGTGGTTGTGACAGGCTCCGAGCAGGTGCTGGCTGCCGATGCGGTGGTGATGGCGTTCGGCTTCCAGCCCAATCCTCAGCCCTGGATGGCAGAACACGGCATCGAGCTTGACGGCCGGGATCGCATCAAGGCCTCGGAGCAGGCCGAACATGCCTTCCAGACCAGCAACCCCAAGGTGTTCGCCGGTGGCGACGCGGTGCGCGGCTCCGATCTGGTGGTCACCGCCATCTATGAGGGACGCAAGGCGGCCGAAGGGATCATGGACTATCTGGCCGTGTGATCTGCCGCCGCAACCAAGCAGCCATGCAAACAGCCCCGCTCGTGCGGGGCTGTTTTTTTATATCGCTCTCGATCAGCCAAAACCGGCTAGATGCTCCAGCTCTCCGGCAGCCGCTCGGTGAGGGTGGAGATGTATTCGAAGGTACGTGCCCGCTTGGGGGTGGTGAACATCTGGCGCGCACTGCCCGCCTCCACCACCTCACCCGCCTCCAGGAAGACCACCTGCTGGGCGATCTGGGCCGCCAGACGCAAGTCATGGGTGGCGATCAGCATGGTGGTGCCCTCACTGGCCAACTGGCGCAGCACGGCCACCACCTCCTGGGCAAGCTCGGGATCCAGCGCCGAGGTGGGCTCGTCACAGAGCAGCACCTTGGGGGCTGGCGCCAGCGCCCGGGCAATGGCCACCCGCTGCTGCTGACCGCCGGAGAGGGTGGCAGGCACCGCCTCGGCCTTGTGCCTGAGCCCCACCTTGTCGAGCAGTTGCAGGCCGCGCGCCGCCGCCCGCTCCCTCGGCCACTTCAACACAGTCACCAACCCTTCCAGCACATTCTCCAGCACCGTCATGTGCGGGAACAGCTGGAAGTTCTGGAACACCATGCCGGTCTGCTGGCGCAGGCTCAGCACGCTCTGGCGGGACAGGTGATGGGCAAAGTCGAGCTCGCTGCCCCCCAGCACCAGCTGGCCCGCATCGGGTCGCTCCAGCAGGTTCACGCAGCGCAGCAAGGTACTCTTGCCGCTGCCGGAGGGGCCGATCAGGGCGGTGACGCTGCCCGCGGCCATCGCCAGCCCCACCCCTTTCAACACTCGCTGCCCCGCAAACTGTTTCTCGATGCCACTCAAGCGGATCATAGGGCGACCTCCCGGGTCTCTTTATAAGCCAGTCGCTGCTCCAGCTTGTCTTGCAGGGTGGAGAGTACCGAGCTGAACAACAGGTAGATGAGGGCCGTCTCGACATAGAGGATGAGCGGCTCATAGGTGACGGAGGCGAGTCGCTGAGCCGCCTGAAACAGCTCGGGCACGGTCACCGCCGCCGCCAGCGAGGTGTCTTTGACCAAGGAGATAAAGGTGTTGGAGAGCGGCGGCACCGCGATGCGCGCAGCCTGCGGCAGGATCACCCGCCACATCACCTGGGGCCAGTTCATGCCAATGGAATAGGCCGCCTCCCATTGCCCTTTCGGGATCGCCGCCAGGGTGGCACGGATGATCTCCGAGCTGTAGGCACCGATGTTGAGGGTGAAACCGATGACGGCGGCGGTGAAGGCATCCAGCACTATGCCCGCGCTCGGCAGACCGTAAAAAATCAGAAACAGCTGCACCAGCAGCGGGGTGCCCCGAATAAGCCAGACATAAAAGCGGACCAGCATCACCAGCGGGGCCGGACCATATAATCTGGCCAGCGCCACCGACAAGCCGAGCACGATTCCCAGCACGAAGGTAATCAGGGTCAGCGGCACGGTAAAAATAAGCCCCGCACTGAGCAGGGGCCAAAAAGAGTCGATCATTAACTGCAACCAGGCCGGCACGTTAATATCCTCAGTTGTTATTATGTTGCCGCGATATTATTGCGAGACGTCGGTGCCGAAATATTTCTGCGATATTTTCTGATATGCGCCATCCTGCTTGGCATTGCGCAGCGCCTGATTGATGGCGGCCAGCAACTCGGGTTGTCCCTTGGCGAGCAGGGCCCCCGATTGATCCCCCTTGGCCTCGGTGGCCGCCACCTTCAACTTGGCGTCCGGCTTCTGTTTCTTGAAGTCGAGAAAGGAGAGGCTGTCGTTGAGGGTAGCATCCACCCGCCCGGTCAGCACCAGTTCAAGGGACTGGTTGAATCCCTCGGTGGCCACCACCTCGGCGCCCGATGATTTCGCCAGCTGAGCGAAGTTGCTGGTCAGCGACTGGGAGGATTTCTTGCCCTTCAGATCGGCAAAACTCTTGATGCTGTGGTTGTCGCTGTGCACCACGATCACCGCCTTGGAGGTGATGTAGGGGTCTGAAAAGTCATATTTTTTCAGCCGCTCAGGGGTGATGGCCACTTCGTTGAGCACCAGGTCGTAGCGCTTGGCGTCCACCCCGGCGATGAGACCGTCCCACTTGCCCTCGACGAACTCGGGCTTCACGCCGAGACCGCTTGCGATGAGCTCGCCGATCTCCACGTCAAAGCCCACCAGCTTGCCGCTCTTGCCGTGATAGGTGAAGGGAGGATAGGCCCCTTCGGTGCCGATCTTGATCACCCCGGCCCGCTGGATCTCGGCCAGGCTTGACTGTGCCTGTACCGAGGTCATCAGTGCCAGCGGAAGTGCCGCCATTAAAAACAGGGAGTGCCGTTTTTTCATTATTCACCTCGTTATATTTATGAACATCCAGAACGCTTGCCAACCACCACAAAATAAAAACTGCCGGTTATCATGTTTACATTAATTATCGGCAGAGATAACTTTCATAATGCTTGCCGGCGGTATGGATGAAACATAACGTGGCGCATGGCATGACCCAACCATGAAATACGGGGATATTTAGCGAAATAATGGATAACGAAAAAATAGTGACCGGGCTGGCCGAGGAATAGCTCCGCTGGCGGCGCTCCGCCAGCGGAAACCATATCAGGCGGGTTGCGACTCCCGCGGGATACTGGTGACCCAGTGACGACGCCAGTGCGGCGCCTCGTAGAGATCGGGCCAGAATTCGGTCTGATGGCAGATGGTATTGCCACGCACCGTGTGGAAGGTGATGGCACGCGCCTCGACTTCACCGTCGGTGATCACCACTTCGGTCACCACCTCCCGCCCCTGCTCCAGCAGGCGAACGACATCGAAATTCCAGGGCCCGGCCGCCGGGTAGCGTCGATTGATCTCGACGAAGTTGGCCCGCCCCTCGATCCGCTCCCCCGACTGGGGCCAGTCACAGAGGAAGTCATCGCTCAGCCACCTGGAGGCCTTGACGAAATCGTTGCTCTGCATGGCCTGCCAATAGGCCTCCACCACTGCTTTTGGTTCCATGGTCTTGTTTTCCATGCCTGTCCCCTACAACCGCACCACCAACCACTCCCCCTTGCCCACCGGCACCAGCGAGGTCGCGAAGGCCGGATCCTGCTCCACCTCTGCCATCCACTCGGCCAGCTCCTCCCGATGGGAGATGGCATTGTCCACCACCAGCAGACCGCGGGGGGCCAGCAGGCGCTGGATCTCGGGCCACCAGGCCTGGTAGTGCTGGCGATCGGAGTCGAGGAAGATGAGCGGGTAAACGGCCGTCGGCAGGGTGGGCAGCAGCGTGCCTGCTTCGCCCGCCAACTGCTCAATCCAGGGTTCGAGCCCGGCCCGCTGAAAGTTGGCGGCCGCCATGGCCCGTTTGCCCTCGTCCAGCTCGATGGTGGTGACCCGGCCCCCCAGCCGTTTGACTGCCTCGGCCAGCCAGAGGGTGGAGTAACCGTTGGAGGTGCCGATCTCCAGCACAGCATCGGCCCCCCTCGTCTGTACCAGCACCGCCAGCAGCTCGCCGGTATCGCGGGTAATGTTGAGCATCTTGCTGCCACGGGACTGTTGCGCGCCGTCATTCTGCTCGCCAAACAGCTCCAACTCCCGTTTCAGTTGTTCCAGTGCCATGTCTCCTCCTTGACGGTGTAAACGAGTCGGCCCGGTGCATGGCATGGCTGGACCGCCCCTCATGTTCATCATTTTGCTGCCGGCCCGCTCGGTGGCGTATCCCCCAGCAGGTAGCGGGGACCCTCACCCTGTCCGGCGGCCTGATCATCCGGATTGTAAAGTGCGCAGTGCTCCAGCGAGAGGCAACCGCAACCAATGCAGGCGCCGAGCTTCTCCTTGAGCTGCTGCAGAGCCGTGATGCGCCGATCGAGCAGGCTCTGCCACTGGCCGGCAATGCCGTCCCAGTCGCGGCGATCCGGGGTGCGCCCCTCGGGCAGGCCGGCCAGGGCTTCCCCTATCTCGCCCAGACTCAACCCCATGCCCTGCGCCACCCGGATGAAGGCGATGCGGCGCAGCACATCCTGCGGATAGAGCCGCTGGCCCCCCTCGCTGCGGACACTGCCAATCAACCCCTTCTGCTCGTAGAAGCGCAGGGCGCTGGCCTTGACGCCCGAGCGTTTGGCTATCTGGCCGATGGCCAGCCATTTGCGTTCCATCGCCACGCTTGACCTCAAGTTAGCTTTAACTTGCACAATCCTGTCTCCCCTTATGAAAGGAGTCAAATGATTATGCATTATCTTCATCATCTTCATCATCTGCTCGATGCCAATCGAGCCTTTTCCGTCAACGGACGCGGCACCACCAACCACTGCCCGATGGCATTGCACGCCCTGCACGAGATGGGCGCCAATCCCCGCCAGCTGCAGCAGTTCTTCGCACACTGGCAGGCCAACTATGCCCTGCCGGGGGGTGAACAACAGCAGGGGGATGAGGAGGAGCTGCAGTTTGTCCGGCTGCGTCAGCAGTTGGCAACACGGCTGGCCGACGAGGGTTGGCTACCCACCTTTGCCAGCCTGCTGGAGCAGGGTCTCTCGCCGGCCGGCGGCGCCTTCCATCCGCTGATCCGCTTTGCCTGCGCGCTGGAAAATGGCCATCTGGGAGAGCAGGCCGCCGCATTGGCCGCCTGGCAGTGCAGCCCCCTGTGGGTGCCGGCCGGGCAGCGGGCGCCGGTGCAGGATATCGACGCTCTGCTGAGCGCGCTGGCCCAGCAATGGGAAGGCGCACGCTGGCAGGGCGAGTGGATCACCGAGCGACTGCGGCAGGTGACGGATACGCCGACCTGGGCGAGCGGGTTGCCGAGCGGGGTATCATCATCGGATCTGCTGGTGCAGCTGGCCGACGCGGCCCTCGCCCTCTACTGGCAGACCGGCAATTTTACCGTGCTGCACATGGTGACCGGTAGCCGCGCCGCCGCCATCGTCGCCAGCTATCTGCCAGCGCCATGGCAAGCGCGCTGGCAGACCCTGATGTGGCAAGCGGTGGCGGCCGCCTATGTCACGGTCGGTACGCCGTCACTGCAGACGCCGGTCTGGCCCGATACCGGCAAGCTGGCGTGGCAAAACGTGCTGGCCCGGGCAGTGGCGAGCCTCGACGATCATGTGATCAAGCTGGTGCATTGCTGCTGGCGAGAGGGGCTCGCCAGGCCTTTGCTGGCAGACCGTTATCTGGCGGTGGCCGCCCGCGCGGCGGGGCTGCTGGCGCCACTCACCGGGCCGGATGTCATCTAGGTAGTACACAGGGGCTGCCCTAGGAGGCGGGCAGCCGGGTGAAGTGAATGACGGGGCAGCGGGGAGCCACGCCCCGGGTCAGGGTTAGCGGCTGGGCGCGGTAGCTCAGTTGGTAGCGGCCAGGGTGGGAGAGATCGTAGACCAGGGTCAGATCCGCATCGGCCTGGCTCTGCTGACCGGCCCCCAGCAAGAAGAAATCCTCGGCGCCCGGGTTGCCCCGTTTGGCCAGCGGGCCCTTGTAGGGTATCGGCCGATCATCGAGGGTGAGATCGATGGCATCGGCAAACCAGCCTTCGAACGGTGTGAACCAGCTCAGCACCTCGAGCGGCCCCTCCCCCCGGTTGGTCAGGGTCATCACCAGCGGCAGCGGCTCGTTGACCCGGCTTTGTGCCTTGACCGACAGATCGCACTGCAGGGGGGCCAGCGCCAGGGTGGTGAGCAAGAGTGTCATCATGGTCGCTCCTTCCTGTGACAAACGACATGGACAAGAAGGGGCCTTGCGGCCCCCGGTCGGCAAATCAGTTTTCGCTCGGCGTATTCTCGGCGAAGTACTCGTGGTTGTCGGCGTTGTTGAGCGCCTTGACCGGATCCGTCTTCGCCAGGTTGCGGGCATTGGCCTGACCGTAACCCAGATCGTCGGTGCCCGCCACCACGTTGAAGTGGCTCAGCTCGTGGACGATGGTGCCGGCACGGGAATCGGTCCCGCTGACCGGTGCAGTCCAGAAGCTCTTGCACAGGTATACCTTGTAGGGCTGATCCGGATAGACATAGGCAAAGTAGCTCTGCTTGCAACCGCAGTCGAAGGTGAGCGGCTTGTTGTCGATGGCATCCTTGATCTTGCTGAAGTGGGTCTCGGCCTGCTCCCAGCGCGACGCATCATAGGCACCAAACCAGCTGCGGTAACGCTGGCCTTCCGGCTTGTCCACCGCCAGGTAGCTGCTGGAGTTGTTGGTGATGCCGCTGGCCGCATCGAGCGCCGCCAGGATGTCGCTCTTCTGAGTGTTGGTACAGCGGCCGCTGAAGCTGACCGAGGCGGTCACCGCCTGCGGCTCGGCCAGGGGGGCCGCCTTGGCCAGCACCCGCTCGTCACTCACTCCGTCCACCCACAGGGTCACCGCATTGGATTCGCTCGCCTGGGCCTGCTTGGCCTTGGCGACTTTCGCCTCTTGCGGCAACGTCGGCAGCAGGTAGCGGATGCTGTACTGGCCCTGGGCACTCATGTCGTAGAGACCGGAGACCTCGGCCTGCACCGTCAGGCTCTGGCCGGCCTTGAGCAGCTGGAAGTCCTTGTCGGTCGGGGCAGCCCGCTTGATCAGGGCCCCCTCGTAGCTGACCGGCTGGCCGTCCCGCTCCACCAGGAACAGGGGGGCATCCTCGCTGCCCGGCAGTTGCCATTTGAGCAGGCGAACCGGCTTGTCCCCGCTGTTGGTCAGGGTCAGGTTGACGCGCACGTCGTCACTGTTGCCATCCACCAGGGTGAGCTGGGCATCGAGCCCTGCGGCGCAGAGCGGGGAGGCCAGCACGCCGGCCAGCAACAGGGCAATGGGAGTCGCTTTCATCATGTTTCCTCATTCATTGAGTGTCGCCTTGTCAGGCGGTTTGCTTCCTTCAAGGCCCTCTTTGGGGCCCACTCACCCTAGAGCAGTTTTTTTCCGCGACCATCCCACCATATGGGGGACGCCCCCCAGGATAGGGGGAATGCCCAATGTCCCCTCTTGCTGCGACAAGAGTCGCGGTGCCCTCCCCTTTCTCATGCCTGCCACTCCGCCCCGCGCCCATAAAAAACCCCGGCACCGGGCCGGGGTCTCAGACAGATGGAACAAACCCAGCTCAGGGGCCCATCAGCAGCGCCAGCGCCGGTTGTGCGTTGCCCGGCATCAGCCGGTAAGCCTTGTGGTGCTTGACCAGGGTAGTTTTCTTGTTGCCCTGGCTCAGTAGCAGGCGATGGGCAAAGGCCACCCGTGCCAGCCGGGCCTCGTCGCCGCGCACATAGAGGGTGAGCGGCTTCACCAGCTCGCCCGCCTCGATGTGGCCCTGATACTCGCTGGCGCTGATGATGAGGCTCGGCTGACCGCCCGATTGCAGGCGCAGCTTGGCGCTCACCTCGCTGTCGGTAATTACTAACCAACCCTCGGCCGCGAGCTCGGCCAACAGGGCGGCCAGCCGGCTGCCGAGCCCGGTCGGTTCGGCCATGGCCCGCTCATACTGGCTCATGATCCGCTCAAGCAGCCCCTTGAGATCGGCGCCGGCCCCCAGGGTGCGACCAAGCTGCACCCAATCCTTCAAATCCTCCATCACCAGCCGGGAGAAGCGCTTCTCCTTGAGGGAGTCGGCCATCCAGGTGCAGAGAAAATGGCTCTCTTGCGCCGGGGTACGCTTGCCAGCCTTCTGCTCGGCGGTGCGGGCCAGTTCGGCCAGACTCTGGCTGGCCATCTCGAACAGGGCCTGATTGTAGGTAGGAGCGGTCATAAGCAATCCTTGAGTTGACTACCAGGAGTCAACACCGATGACAGAGATGGCAAAGGCGCCAGTGGCGCCTTTGCGGTTCAATAGAGCGGCCTGCGCGCCTTATTTCGGCTGGCGCGGCTTCTTGGCGGCGGCCATACGCTTGAGGCGCTGGCCCTGCAGCTTGGCCTCGGCCATGGCCTGGGCGGCGGCGTTGTCTTCCCGCTGCGGGCGTTTGCCGAAGCGACGACGCTCCTGCAGCTGCTTGATCAGCTCGTCGCGGCTGCTCACCTCGTAGCCCGGCACCATGATGCGGCGGATCTTCTGGCCGATCAGCGCCTCGATCTCCAGCAGGGTGCGCTCTTCTTCACGGCTGACGAAGGAGATGGCCATGCCGCTCTTGCCGGCGCGGCCAGTACGGCCGATGCGGTGCACGTAGTCTTCAGCCAGGAACGGCAGATCATAGTTCACTACGTACTCGAGATCCGGGATATCCAGGCCACGGGCGGCCACTTCGGTGGCCACCAGCACCCGCAGCTTGCCTTCGGTGAACTCGCGCAGGGCGCGGCGGCGGCTGCCCTGCGCCTTGTCGCCGTGCACCACGGCCGACTTGATGCCGTCGAGGTTCAGCTCGGCTACCAGCTCGTCGCAGCTCTCGCGGGTACTGGCAAATACCAGCACCTGCGGCCAGTTCTGCTTGCCGATGAGCTCGGAGAGCAGCTCGCGCTTGCGCTTCTGCTCCACCGGATAGACGGTGTGGCTGACGGTATCGGCGGTGGAGTTCTGCTTGTTGACGCTCACTATCTGGGGCTTGTCCAGCATCAGGTTGGCCAGCTTCTTCACCGCCTCGGAGAAGGTGGCGGAGAACAGCAGGTTCTGACGGGTCTTGTTGACTGCTTGCAGGATCTGCTGCACATCGGCACTGAAGCCCATGTCGAGGATGCGGTCCGCTTCATCCAGCACCAGGCACTCGACACCGGAGAGGCTCAGGTTGCAGGCGGTGAGGTGCTCCAGCAGCCGGCCCGGGGTCGCCACTATGATGTGAGCGCCCGCTTTCAGTTTTCTGGCCTGCACATCCTGCTTGCCACCGCCGTAGATGGTGAGGGTGGTGATATCCAGATGCTTGGCGAAGTCATTGATGTTGCTCGCCACCTGGGCCGCCAGCTCGCGGGTCGGGGTCAGGATCAGCACCCGGGCGTTGGACGGCTGCACCGGCGCCGGATTGTCCACCAGCCGCTGCAGGATAGGCAGGGCAAAGGCGGCGGTCTTGCCGGTACCGGTCTGGGCGCTGGCCAGCACGTCACGACCGCGGCGGATGGCCGGGATCGCCTGCTGCTGCACAGGGGTCATCTCCTGATAACCGCACTCTGAGATGGCGCGCAAAATCTCGGGGGCAAAATCGAACGATTCAAATCTCATAATGGGTTCCTGTGTTCCAGCTGGACTGTGGCTGGCTTGGTTAGCTCGGCATGAGCGAAAAGTCGGTGCAGACCACCGACGGCTGTGCCTGACATCAAGTCAGAGAGTGGCCGGAAAATGGCGGGCGCGAAGTGTAACAGATAGATGGCGCAAATTCTGCCTCAAATACGCGCCCTTTTCATGGGGCCAGGGCCGCCTGGCTGGCAAGGCGAACACGCCCCGCCAGCAGCCCTTCATGCCCGTGCGGGAGTTCAGCCACCTCGACCATTCTGGGCCAGGAAGTCTCTTTGGAACAGGCACATGCGAATGGCGGTGCGGTATTGGCCATCGATGAAGAACTCCTCTTTGAGCTCCCCTTCCGGCTCGAAGCCCAGCTCCTGATAGATGTGGATCGCCCTGGCATTGTCCCGATCGACGATGAGATAGAGCTTGTGCAGGTTGAGCACATTGAAGCCGTACTTCATCGCCTTCAAGGTGGCGGTCTTGGCATAGCCCTTCCCCTGATGGGCGGGGGCGATGATGATCTGGAATTCGGCGCGGCGATGGATGCTGCGGATGTCCACCAGCTCCACCAGCCCCACGTTGTCCCCCGCCACCTCGAGGATGAAACGGCGCTCGTGCTGGTCGTGGATGTGCTTGTCATAGAGCTGGGCCAGTTCCATGTACGCCTCGTAAGGCTCCTCGAACCAGTAGCGCATGATGCTGGCGTTGTTGTTGAGTTGATGGACGAACTTGAGATCCTCGCGCTCGAGGGGGCGAAGGGTCAAGGTGTCGTGGGATGACATAAGGTACCTGCTTGCAGCGTGAAGGGGCGCCGGCCAGGGGCGGCGGCGCCATGAAGAGTGAGAGCAACAGACGGCGGGGCCCCTGCCCCGGCCGGTCAGCGAATGCGGTTGGTCGGGCGCTTGAGCAGCCGGATGGCGATGGCGGCCATGGCGATGACGAACAGGCCGAGGGAGGTCACCAGCAGGCACTTGGTCAGCAGCTCGTGATACTGGGCGAACAGCGGGGCAGCCATCACGGCCTTGCCCACCAGGCTCAGCACCAGGGCCCAGAGGAAGGCGCTGGCAAAACTGGCGATCATCACCCGCGGCAGGTGCAGCCGCGAGACCCCCATCAGCATGGGCGTCAGCACCCGCACGAAGGGCACGAAACGGGAGGAGAACATGGCCCAGAAGCCGTAGTTGTGCAGCAGGCGGGAAGCCCGCGGCAGGCTGCCGTCCGGGATCATCCGCTCCACGTGGCCCATGAAGGCGGTGCCGTGCAGCGCCTGCCCCTGCACATAGGCGATCAGGCTGCCAAGCCCCGCCGCCAGCGGCATGTAGAGCAGCGTCACTTCGGGGCCGAGCACCCCCATCCCCACCAGCCCGCCGGCCAGCAGCACCAGGCTGTCGCCGGGCAGGGGCAGAAACACGAAACTCGATTCGAGAAAAAGGATCACCACCAGGCAGGTGACGAGCAGGCCCACCGCCTGCATCTGGATCAATTGGTCAAAGTCCTGTTGCCATATGGCAAGCAGCATGTCCTGCATCTGGTGACTCCCATCAACTTCGTGAGCATCCATCCTGGGTGGCCTGACGGCCTCCGGTGCGGCAGACCCTCCCTGTCGCCAACCCCTTTTCTCCCTGAGGGTGGCCCGTTATACACCCGGCCAAGTGAACAAGAAATTAATACAGGTCATGGATAGGGGAGATAATCGGCCAAGGCCATCAAAAAATCGGGCCCCTCCGGCTGGAGGGGCCCAGACAGCAAAACGGCGTCAACTGCGCTTGAGGCGCTGCAGCTTGGTGAGGGTGAGCAGGGTCTGGGCCGAGAGATCGCACACCGACAGCACGAAGGCCAGTTCGTCGGGATGCCATACCTCGCTCAGCCTGGCCCGCTCGGCGATGATGAAACCGAGCAGCTCATCCCCCTGCTTGAGGGGAGCCATCAGGATGGTGCCGGAGAGCCCCTCCAGCCCGAGCTGGGCCAGCATGGCGCCAAAGCGCGTCAGGTCGTAGGGCTCGCGCAAGATGAGGCAGGGCTCATGCTCGGGCTTGGAGACCTCATAGCGCCCCTGGATCAAGGCATAGGGCAGGTGAAAGCCCTGCTGGTGATGGAGCTTGGGCAAAAAGAACAGATCCTGGCAGTACATGCTCTGCTTGTCTTCGGCACTGAACCAGACGCTGGCCCGCGCCGCGCCGGTGCCGGAGCAGATCGCCTCGTTGATGTGGCGCGCCGCCTGGCCCGGATCCTCGCCGCTCAGCAGATCGCTCTTGGCCAGATGAATGAGGGCGCCGTGCTGCAGTTTCTGGCGGGCTTCGCTGTCGAGCTGGCGCTGACGCAGGCTGTCCAGATGATCGAGCATCCGATTGCAGTCAATGGCCACCTGGGAGATCTCGTCGTTGCCCTCCACCAGCAGCCGGCGCACCGCGCCGTCGTCGCCGATGAGCCGCAGATTGGCGCTCAGCCGCTGCAGACGGGCGGCGATATAGCCGTTGAGGATCAGCAGCACCAGAGCCCCGAACAGCAAGGTCCCCAGACTCAGCAGCCAGAAGATGTGGCGCTCGATGGCCTTGCCCTCCAGCATCAGATCCCGTGGCAGGGTGAAGCGAAAGATGAGCGGGGAGTCCTCCTGCACGGTATCGATCTGGGCCAAGGTGAGCAGTCGCTCCTCCTGCGGCAGGATCAGGCTGTCGTTGGCCCTGAGCCGGGCCAGGGTGGTGACCCCCAGGCTGGTGGCCAGCTGCTGCGGGCTCAAAAAGGAGAGCGAGAGATTGGTGCGCTTTTGCAGCTGATGGACCAGCCGGGTGGTGAAGGCCTTGAGCAGCAGCAGGGTGCCGCGACTCGGCCCCTCCCCCTCGCTGGTCAGGATCTGGGTGGCGGCCAGCAGGTAGTAACGCTCGCCGTCAAACCAGATGCCGGCATTGGGCTTGAGACTGCCGTAGCGCACCAGATAATCGGTGAGGGAGGCAAGCTGGGCCGGCGTCTGCGTCACCAGCTGGCCGCCATGATAGGCAAACGCCGCCTGCGGCTGCTTGTCGGCATCATAGAGGGCCACCAGATCGACCCCCAGGGTCTCGAAGGTGCGCACGTTGAGATTCGCCGCCAGATAGGCGGGATCGCGGCTCACCATGTAGGCGTAGGTCTCGTCCCACTCGGACCAGTCCTGCCCCAGCATGGTGAGCTGGCCAAGCTCGGCCAGCACCACGGCCCGGACCCGCTCGCGGTTGCGCTCCACGCTCATGCGCTCCAGCTCGCCGAACTTGTTGCCGACCACATAATGAAGGCCGACATAGCCGACCCCCAGCAACAGCAGCAGCGTCAGCACTATGGTCAGCGTAATCTTGCGGCTGATCTTCATCTTTACCCACACTCCCGAACAGGTGACCCATTGAGTTTAATGGATTTTGCCTCTACGCCTGTTCCTTGCGCGAAAAAGCTCGCCAGAGCGACCAGCCTGCGGCGCCATGGCGTGAATGGGCACAAATGGCGTCATCCGGCTCACGGTTGGGGCTGCCAAGCGAACAAAAAATCGCTACAGTGTAACCGTGCCTCATTGGAAGAGGCTTCACGGGATCCCGGCATGTTCACACCTCTCACCCTTCCGCTTCGCCCCGCCCTGCTGCTTGGCCTGCTGTGCAGCTGCCAGGCCATGGCCGACGACGACTCGCGGGTGCAGCAGCGCGCCAACGCCGTGGTGTCGCTGATGACCTTCACCGTGGTGCCCGACATCACCGCCAGCAACATCAACATCGGCAGCGGCACCAATCAATCCTCGGCCCTCAACATGACCCAGATCGGCGGCGGCGCCACCATGAGCGAGAGCGTGCCGATTTATCTGGAAGGAACCCTGGGATTCAGCCGCTACGATCCCCAGTTCGTGGTCAGCAACGGCAGCGAGAGCCGCACCGTTCCCACCAAGTGGAACAGCCTGACCGCCACCGGCGGGATCGGCTGGGACATAGGGCTGCACCGGGACAGCCACGGCGGCAACTGGGTGCTGCGCCCCATCGGCAACGTCACCCTCGGCACGGTGGCGAGCGATCTGCGCATCGGCAACTGGCTGCTGGGCCAGTACACCGGCAAGAACCTCGATTTTCTCGATGGCGGCCGGCTCGACGTCTACGGCCTCGGTGGCGCCATGATGCTGGACTACGAGCTGTTTTCCCCCGGCCAGGACATCGACGCCGAGCTGCGTTACTCCTATCAGCACCTGCAGAGCTTTGGCGGCACCGCCGCCAGCGTGACCGGCCAGGCCAACGCCGAAAACCTCGGCCTCTATCTGCGCCGGCGCGCCCCCATCGGCAATCTGACGCTGCTGGGCAAACCCGTGCGCTACGTGATGGAGGGGGCCCGCACCGAATACCTGGGCGAGCAGCGCGGCCTGCTTGGCTTCAACTCCCTCAACTCCCTCGGCCTCGGGGTGGAGCTCGACAGCAGCAAGTACGATATCTTCGTCACCCGCACCCGGCTGGTGGCCCGCTATATGTTCAGCCACAACACCAGCGGCTACGGCGTTGGGCTGGCGATGAGCTTCTAGGCCACTCCCTGCGGCTGCTTCCCTCTCTGGCGTTGGCACAAAAAGAGTGATGCGCCGCTCAGTTGGTGCAAGCCGTCACACATTCCCTCTGGTCAACTCGCTACAGTAGTTCACTTCGGCACCCCATTTTCCGGATGGCGCCAATCCTCTGGTGCCAAGCCAGACTCACGCCAATCAGAGTGCCCCGTCGCCAGGGAGAGGTATCGGGAGCGAGGAGAGATGACATGGACGTTACCGCCCTGATGGCCGTTCTGCTGAACCAGCTCTGGTTTCTGCTGCCACTGCTGTTGCTGGCCACCATCGCCAAGAGCCCCTGGTTCAAGGGCATGATCGGGGAGTGGCTGCTCAATCTCAGCATCCGGCTCTTTCTCGACCGGCAGGAATATCATCTGCTGAGCAATGTCACCTTGCCGCTCGAGCAGGGCAGCACCCAGATCGATCAGGTGCTCGTCTCCCGCTTCGGGGTATTCGTGATAGAAACCAAAAACATGAAGGGGTGGATCTTCGGCGATCCCAGCCACAAGCGCTGGACCCAGCAGCTGTTTCGACGCCGGCACGGCTTTCAAAACCCGTTGCATCAAAACTATCTGCACCTGATGACCCTCAAATCCCTGCTGGGGCTGGCGGATCACCAGTTGCATTCCATCGTCTATTTTATTGGCGACTGCACCTTCAAGACCCCCATGCCGGAGAACGTCATGCGTCGCGGCCTAGTCAGCTATATCAAGAGCAAGATCACTCCCGTCTTGAGCACCGCCGACGTCGATCGGATTGTCGACACCATTCAGCAAGGCCGCTTGACCGCCAGTTGGCAAACCCACCGGCAGCATGTCGCCCAGCTCAAGGCTCGTCATGCCGTCCCATCCGCCAACCATGTTTCCACCCGCGCACCTGTCAGGCAATTCGTTGCAAACCCACCCTCACAGAGCGTATCGCCACCGGATAATCCACCCCCGATCTGCCCCAGATGTGGCAGCACCATGATATTGCGCACCGCAACTCGGGGGGAGAACAAGGGCAATCAGTTTTGGGGATGCAGTGGATTCCCAAAATGCAGGGGCGTTACTTTGTTACACAGTCAGTCCCCTTAATTGGAAAACACTATACCGAATCATTAAACGGGCCAGAGCCATTGAAACTGTGCAGGGGATTCATTTTATGTTTACCACCCTATCGCCGCTTTAAAACCCCTTGGCCTAGATACATCAGCACATTTATGGAGCAATAACATGCAAGTATTTCTAGATAAATTAATGGCTCGTTTGCACAGCCGATATACAACTATTTTTTCTCACTACTACCCTGCACATGGATCTACCGGCTTCACCGAACGAAATCTCACCAACAACTTTGTTTCTGCGCTTGAAAGCCTCTATCCCGGCTCATGCTTCTCATGGTTTGAGGCCCCAATAAGCCTCACGGAAAAGAAACATATGGACGCCGTAGTTTTCACGGAAACGGAGCTATTTCTTATTGAGGCTAAGCGCTTTACGGCACCTCAATCAAAAACTAATAGTGTCAGGAATGATATTGAACGAATGCAGTCCAATGAAGCACTCCTGTTGCTTGAAAAGGGGCTGATTAACCCAATACAGCGCCAGCGTTATGCCGTAGTGCTGGCTGATGTCTGGACAGAAACTAAAGGCAAGCAGGATATCTTTGATACTTGGCCAGCCTGCCTAAATAGCGGTCCATTTCTATATAGTAAAACACTGGAGTTTTCTGATCTTCCTGTCGAAGGAGAGTGGAAAAACAATTACAAGATACTGGTTGCGGTTAAACAGTTAACTTGACGCCATGATATCTACATATAACAAAGGCGGCCCATTGGCCGCCTTTGTTATTGCAGTCACAGCGACCCCAGCCGCTTGAGGCAGGTTTGCTGGCGCCACTGCACCCGCTTGGCAAACCAGGCGGTAGTGAGGTTGCGGGTGATCTTGGGGCTCTTGAGAGAGATGCCTGGCAGCACGGCGCGGGGCAACCGGCTGCCCGCCTTGCGATCGGCCAGCACGAAGACCCTGTGGTAGAGATCGCTTTGGGCAAACTCGCTGGTGTCGCCGAGCTTCAGGCTCTGGTGGATGGCCTGCGTGCTCATGTTGAGCTGGCCAGCGATGGTATGAACCGCGAGCTCGGTCTTGCCCGGCAGCTCGGAGTCGTAGCGAATGAGATCCCCATCCAGCGCCAGCGGCTTGCCGCTCAACCGGCTCACCGCCGCCTGGAAGGCGGCGTTGCGGCTCGCATACCAGCCGGCATTGAAGTCAGCATAGCGGTAGAGGTGATCCGGATACTGGGCCGGGTAGTTGAGCAGGTGGCGGGTGCCGAACCAGATGCCGCCACGGCGACTGAATACCTCGTGGCGAATGGACTCCTTGATCGGATAGGGATAGCCGTCGCTGTTGGCCTCGGCAAAGGCGATGCTCACCTGCATGGGGCCGCCGGTGCGCACCGGGTTCATGTTGCCGAACAGGGTCTTGCCCATGGGCACCTCCCCTATCATGTCCTCGAAGATCTCGCTCATCTCCCGCTCGGTGCGCAACTTGTCGATGCGTTCGGCGTAAGTTTTACCGGTGGGCGAGTTGATGGAGAGCGCGGTGCGCACCACGAACTCCGGGATCAGCAGCTTGCCGGCGCGGGCGTTGATCTCCTTCCAGGCGATCTTGCCAAGGCCCGGCACCACGGGGTCAGCCTGAAAAGTGGACTCCTGCTCCGCCACCGCCAGCACGGAGCAGACGTTCTCGTCGGTCACCGCCAGATCCTGTTTGGCGAGGGCGGTGACGATATCCTGGGCCCAGCCGTTGCGATCCACGGTGCGGGCCGGCAGCAGCCGCACAATGCGCGACTGCATGCTGGCGGGCGCCCGGGGGACCTGGGCCTTGGGCAGCGGGGCGGGCTTGGCGATGGCCGGCCCGGTGACGGCGGCGCTGCCAGGCTTGCTGGCATCGCCCTGACTGACGGGTTCGCTGGCACAGGCGGCCAGCAGCAAGGTGGCCAGCAGCGGGGCCAGATAATGACGACAGACGATGAGATGAGACATGAATGCTTCCCGGTGGATGAGGCGTCCCGGCACCCGCAAAGGGTATCCGGACGCAGACAGGCAGGGCATTGTAGAGGATTGGGACGGGGAGCAGAAGCCATCAATGACAAGGGCCCCCGCCTGCGTGGCGAGGGCCCCCAAGGGTCGATACGACGCCGGGATCAGGCGCTCTGGCGCAGCGCCTCTATCTGGGCGGCGCCATTGATCACCGCCTGCAGGGAGGCGCTGACCACGTCGCGGCCGATGGCCACCCCGCAGGTGCGGGTCCCGTCGACGCTCAGCAGCACGTAGGCGGCGGCGCGGGACTCGGTGCCGGCGCTTAAGGCATGCTCCGAGTAATCCAGCACGTCAATGTGCATCCCGGTCTGGCGCTGCCAGCCGTTGACCAGCGCCGTGATGGCCCCCTCCCCTTCACCACTCAATTGCAGCGAGCCGCTCGGGGTCTGCAGCTCGAGGCGCAGGCTCTCCTGGCTGTCGCGACCGAGCTGGAAGCGACCGATGCGATAGCCGTGGGCGGGTTCGAGATAGTGGCGCTCGAACAGGGTGCGGATCTGCTCCGGGCTTATCTCGCTGCTGCAAGCCTCAGCCTGCGCCTGTACCCGGCGACTGAAGTCAATTTGCAGCCAGCGCGGCAGTTGCAGACCAAGGTCGCGCTCCAGCAGGTAGGTGACCCCGCCCTTGCCGGACTGGCTGTTGATGCGGATCACCGCCTCGTAGCTGCGGCCGAGATCGGCAGGGTCGATGGGCAGGTAAGCCACGTCCCAGTAGTGATCCAGCTTCTCCGCCGCCAGAGACTTGCGGATGGCATCCTGGTGGCTGCCGGAAAACGCCGTGTAGACCAGCTCCCCGGCATAGGGGTGACGCGGGTGCAGGGCAATCTGGGTGCAGGCTCCTACAGTGGCGACGATGGCATCCATGTCCGCCAGGTTGAGCTCGGGATCGATCCCCTGGCTGTAGAGGTTCATGGCCATGGTGACGATGTCCATGTTGCCGGTGCGCTCACCGTTGCCGAGCAGGGTGCCCTCGATGCGATCCGCCCCCGCCAACACCGCCAGCTCGGCGGCGGCCACCCCACAGCCCCGATCGTTGTGAGTGTGGATGGAGATGCTCACCTCGGGGCGCGCCTTGAGGTGACGACAGAACCACTCCACCTGATCGGCAAACACGTTGGGGGTGCTTACCTCCACGGTGGCGGGCAGGTTCAGGATCATCGGGCGGGCAGCCGGGCGCCACTCATCGATGACGGCGTCACACACCTCGACGGCGAACTCCACCTCGGTGCTGCTGAAACTCTCCGGCGAGTACTGAAAACTCCACTCGGTACCCGGATTGCGGGCCGCATACTCTCCCACCCAGCGCGCCCCCTGCACGGCGATGGCCTTGACCCCTTCACGCCCTGAGTTGAACACATAGTTGCGCTGGGTCGGGTTGACCGAGTTGTAGACGTGGACGATGGCCCGCTTGGCCCCCTTGAGGGCCTCGAAGGTGCGGGCAATCAGATCTTCGCGCGCCTGCACCAGCACCTGGATGGTGACGTCGTCCGGAATCAGGTTGCGGTCGATAAGCTCGCGCACGAAGTCGAAATCGGGCTGGGAGGCGGCCGGAAAGCCCACCTCGATGTGCTTGAAGCCGATGTGCACCATCAGCGCCCACATCTGCAGCTTCTGCGCCACCGTCATCGGCTCGACCAGCGCCTGGTTGCCGTCGCGCAGATCCACGGCGCACCAGAGCGGCGCCCGCTCCAGCACCCGGCTGGGCCACTGGCGATCCGCCAGATTGATGACGGGGGCACGGCGGTATTTGCGATGATCGAAGCTCATATTCTGATTCCCTTGGCAGATGTCCTGGCGGTACGGCTGGGCTGATTGACGGGGACAAGGAGGGGAAGCGGGCTGGCGCGGTAACGCTGGCCCTGGCCGGTCGTGCGGCGGTAGCCCCACGTCCGGTTTCCTGTGGCCCCTTCCGGTAAGTGGGGGCCGGCCGCACAACCCGATAAGGCCGCGGGCCCGATCTGCTCGCCCCTGCGTTGGCAGGCGCAGACGACCTGGGTCGATAAATCCTGTGACGAGAAACCAGTATAGAGAGGCGACGCGGGCGAGAGATTGCAAAGAACGCTGTCAAATGCATCTATTACACAATCATTGTCACCTTTTCCTACTCATAAGGGGTGAATTTCACCCATAGCCTGTTGCTTGGTGATGTCCGTTGCCATCACAGCCCAATCTCTTTGCCAATAAAAAACCCCGCCATCGCTGGCGGGGTTTTATCGAGCCACGAAGGAGGCGTCCCTCCTTCATCACGCGGTCTTAGCGGCTTTTCAGCTGGCTCTCGACCTTCTGGTGCAGCTCCTGCACCGAGTTGACGTTGGCGGTGGCATCCACGCTGATGGCCATGCAGGTGGCAAAGGCGGCGTGCAGCGTGGTGGTGTAGGCCACCTTGTGCTGCAAAGCACCGCGACGCAGCTGCTTGGAATCCTGGATGGCCTGACGACCCTCGGCGGTGTTGACGATGTAGGTGTACTCGCCATTCTTGATGCGATCCAGAATGTGCGGACGGCCCTCGTGCACCTTGTTGACCAGGCGCGGGTTGATGCTCGCCTCCCCCAGGGTCACGGCGGTGCCGTGGGTGGCGTCGAGGTCATAGCCCAGCTCCAGCAGCTTGGCGGCCAGGTTCACCACCCGCTCCTTGTCGCTGTGGCGAACGGAGAGCAGGGCACGCCCTTCGCGCGGCACCTGGTGACCGGCCCCCAGCTGCGCCTTGGCATAGGCCTCGGCAAAGCTGCTGCCCACGCCCATCACTTCGCCGGTGGAGCGCATCTCCGGCCCCAGCAGCGGATCCACGCCCGGGAACTTGGCGAACGGCAGTACCACTTCCTTCACCGAGTAGTAGGGCGGGATGATTTCAGTGGTAAAGCCCTGTTCCTTCAGGCTCTGACCGGCCATCACGCGGGCGGCAATCTTGGCCAGCGGGGCACCGGTGGCCTTGGAGACGAACGGTACGGTACGGGCGGCGCGCGGGTTCACCTCGATGAGGTAAATTTCGTTGTCTTTCACCGCGAACTGCACGTTCATCAGACCGACCACGCCAAGCTCCAGCGCCAGTTTGCGCACCTGCTCGCGCATCTCGTCCTGAATGGCCTTGGACAAGGTGTAGGGCGGCAGGGAGCAGGCGGAGTCACCGGAGTGAATGCCGGCCTGTTCGATGTGCTCCATGATGCCGCCGATGACCACATCGGTGCCGTCGCAGATGGCGTCCACGTCCACCTCGGTGGCGTCGTCCAGGAAGCGGTCCAGCAGTACCGGCGACTCGTTGGAGACGCTCACCGCTTCGGCGAAGTAGCGGCGCAGGTCCTGCTCGTCATAGACGATCTCCATGGCGCGGCCACCCAGCACGTAGGAGGGGCGAACCACCAGCGGGTAGGTGATGCGCTCGGCGGTCAACACCGCCTGCTCGAGCGCGGTGACGGTGCCGTTTTCCGGCTGCTTGAGGCCGAGGCGCTCGACGGCAGACTGGAAGCGCTCGCGGTCTTCGGCGCGGTCGATGGCATCCGGGCTGGTGCCGATGACCGGCACGCCGTTCGCTTCCAGGGCGCGAGCCAGCTTGAGCGGAGTCTGACCGCCGTACTGGACGATGACGCCCTTGGGCTGCTCGACCCGCACGATTTCCAGCACGTCTTCCAGAGTCACCGGTTCGAAGTAGAGACGGTCGGAGGTGTCGTAGTCGGTGGAGACGGTTTCCGGGTTGCAGTTGACCATGATGGTCTCGTAACCGTCTTCGCGCAGGGCCAGCGCCGCGTGTACGCAGCAGTAGTCGAACTCGATACCCTGACCGATACGGTTCGGGCCTCCGCCGATGATCATGATCTTGTCGCGGTTGCTCGGGGCCGCTTCGCACTCCTCGTCATAGCTGGAGTACATGTAGGCGGTGTTGGTGGCGAACTCGGCGGCGCAGGTATCTACCCGCTTGTAGACCGGGAAGATGGCGTGGCGGGCACGCAGTTTGCGCACTTCCCCTTCAGCCACACCTAGGATCTTGGCCAGACGGGCATCGGCAAAGCCTTTGCGCTTGAGGGCGCGCAGGAAGTCGGCATCCAGACTGGCCATGCCGCGCTCTTTCACCTCTTCTTCCAGCTTCACCAGGTCTTCAATCTGCACCAGGAACCAGGGGTCGATCTTGGTCAGCTTGAAGATGCCATCCATGGAGAGACCGGCGCGGAACGCATCGGCGATGTAGAAGATACGGTCGCTACCGGCATCCTGCAGTTCGTGACGGATGCGGGTCAGGGAGTCCGGGGCGTTCAGATCCACCATGGGGTCGAAGCCGGTCTTGCCGGTCTCGAGGCTGCGCAGCGCCTTGTGCAGGGACTCCTGGAAGTTACGGCCGATAGCCATCACTTCGCCGACCGATTTCATCTGGGTGGTCAGACGGTCGTTGGCACCGGCGAACTTCTCGAAGTTGAAGCGTGGCACCTTGGTGACCACGTAGTCGATGGCCGGCTCGAAGGAGGCCGGAGTGCGACCGCCTGTGATGTCGTTCATCAGCTCGTCGAGGGTGTAACCGATGGCGAGCTTGGCAGCGATCTTGGCGATGGGGAAACCGGTCGCCTTGGAGGCCAGCGCAGAGGAGCGCGACACCCGCGGGTTCATCTCGATGATGACCATCCGGCCATCTTTCGGGTTGATGCCGAACTGGACGTTGGAGCCGCCGGTCTCGACGCCGATCTCGCGCAGCACCGCCATGGAGGCGTTGCGCATCAGCTGGTACTCCTTGTCGGTCAGCGTCTGGGCTGGCGCGACCGTGATGGAGTCACCGGTGTGGATACCCATGGGGTCGAAGTTTTCGATGGCGCAGACGATGATGCAGTTGTCGTTGCGATCCCGTACTACCTCCATCTCGTACTCTTTCCAGCCGATGAGCGACTCGTCGATGAGCAGCTCTTTGGTCGGCGACAAGTCCAGACCACGCTCGCAAATTTCGACGAACTCTTCCGGGTTGTAGGCGATGCCGCCACCGGAGCCGCCCATGGTAAAGGAGGGACGGATGATGCAGGGGAAGCCGACCATCTGCTGCACGCCCCACGCCTCTTCCATATTGTGGGCGATGCCGGCACGCGGGCACTCCAGGCCAATGCTGCGCATCGCCTTGTCAAAGCGGGAGCGGTCTTCAGCCTTGTCGATCGCATCGGCGGTGGCGCCGATCATCTCCACGCCGAACTCGGCCAGCACGCCATGCTTTTCCAGATCCAGCGCGCAGTTGAGCGCGGTCTGGCCACCCATGGTGGGCAGGATGGCGTCCGGGCGCTCTTTCTTGATGATCTCGCGCACCACTTCCCAGGTGATGGGCTCGATGTAGGTGGCGTCCGCCATCTCCGGGTCGGTCATGATGGTGGCCGGGTTGGAGTTGACCAGAATGACGCGGTAGCCCTCCTCGCGCAGGGCCTTGCAGGCCTGGGCGCCGGAGTAGTCGAATTCGCAGGCCTGGCCGATGACGATGGGGCCGGCACCGAGGATCAGGATGCTCTGTAGGTCGTTACGTTTTGGCATGGCTTCTCTTTTCCTCTTAAGCGCGATACTGCTTGATCAATTCAATAAAGTGGTCGAACAGACCGGCACAGTCGTGCGGGCCCGGGCTCGCTTCGGGGTGACCCTGGAAGCTGAAGGCCGGCCGGTCGGTGCGATGGATGCCCTGCAGTGACCCGTCGAACAGGGAGACATGGGTCGCGCGCAGGCAAGCCGGCAGGGTCTGCTCGTCCACCGCAAAGCCGTGGTTCTGGGCGGTGATCATGACGGTGTTGTCATCCAAACTCTTCACCGGGTGGTTGGCACCGTGGTGGCCGAACTTCATCTTGATGGTCTTGGCGCCGGAGGCCAGACCCAGCAGCTGGTGACCCAGGCAGATGCCGAACACCGGGATATTGGTCTTGAGGAAGGCCTCGATGGCCTCGATGGCGTAGTTACACGGCTCGGGGTCGCCAGGGCCGTTGGAGAGGAAGATGCCATCGGGGTTCAGCGCCAGTACCTCGGCAGCCGGGGTCTTGGCCGGCACCACGGTCAGGCGGCAGCCGCGGTCCACCAGCATGCGCAGGATGTTGCGCTTGACGCCAAAGTCGTAGGCCACCACGTGGTATTTGAGCTGGTCGGCAGCCGGGGTGACGTGCCCCTTGCCAAGCTGCCAGCTGCCCTCGGTCCAGTTGTACGCCTCACCAACCGTGACCTCTTTGGCCAGGTCCATCCCCTTCAGACCGGGGAAGGCACGGGCCTGTTCGAGGGCAAACCCTTCATCTATCTGTTTACCCGCCAGGATGCAGCCGGCCTGGGCGCCTTTCTCGCGCAGAATGCGGGTCAGTTTGCGGGTGTCGATGTCGGCGATGCCAACGATGTTGTGAGACTTGAGGTATTCGGAGAGGGATTGCTGATTGCGGAAATTGGAGGCAAGTATCGGAAGGTCCCGGATGATCAATCCCTGCGCGTGGATTTGACTGGACTCTTCATCTTCGCTGTTGGTGCCGGTGTTGCCTATATGGGGGTAAGTGAGGGTGACTATCTGACGGGAATAAGAGGGATCGGTGAGAATTTCCTGATAGCCCGTCATCGACGTATTGAAAACCACTTCACCAACGGAACATCCCTCGGCGCCTATCGACACGCCTTTGAACACAGTTCCATCTTCCAGCACTAGCAATGCAGTGTGATTCAAGACAACCTCCAGTTATTTAGCTTTAAATTCAGCAATTTACCTGGGTGTTGCGGGCTCGGTTCCGGCCTTGGACAGGACTCGAACCCGGCAGATTTCTGGCAAATTGGGCGCATTCTACTTAAAAACGATCGCATTTCAACGTCTTTTCTCATCTGAAATGCATCTAAATTCAATAAACAAGCAACATTACCCATTATCTATGCACTCAATTGCTTTGCAACCCCCACCCTGAAAAGAAAAGGTAAAAGTTGCTATCAATCCAGACCAAGAGGCCAGCATTGATACAAAAAACAATTTTTAATCCTTAAAAAACAATGAAATGAAGTTTCATATAAAAAATATCAACGCCTTCAAAAAGCTTTTTTAGGGAGGATAAGTGGCCTTGAAAAATGGAAAACGTTTTTCTGTGTTTGAATTTTTAGTCTGTTTTGATGGATGTAAAAAAATGCCCTGACAGGGGCTATTGAGGCCCAATTTCGTTACCAGCCGATGACATTTGTGCAATGGCAGATCCGGCGCAGCAGCAGAGAGGGAGGGTTTATGCCACTTCGCATGAAAATCGCTGCGTAAGCGCCATTTATACAAAATTACCAATAAAAAACCCCGCATGAGCGGGGTTTTTAGCAGACAACGGGCCGGGCAGCCCCTTTGTGCGCACCACGGGGCCCCTGGTGTCAGCTGATGTGGTTACTTGAGGCCGAGCACGTCCTGCATGTCATAGAGGCCGGCACCCTGCCCCTTGAGCCACTTGCCGGCGCGCACCGCACCGTTGGCGAAGGTGAGGCGGCTGGAGGCCTTGTGGCTGATCTCCACCCGCTCGCCGATGTCGGCGAACATGACGGTGTGCTCCCCCACCAGATCGCCGGCGCGAATGGTGGCAAAGCCGATGGTGTTGCGATCCCGCTCGCCGGTGATCCCCTCGCGGCCGTAGACGGCGCACTCTTTCAAATCACGTCCGAGCGTCTTGGCCACCACCTCGCCCATGGAGAGCGCGGTGCCGGACGGGGCATCCACCTTGTGTCTGTGGTGCCCCTCGATGATCTCGATGTCGGTGTAATCCCCCATCACCTTGGCAGCCTGCTCCAGCAGCTTGAACACCAGGTTGACGCCGACCGAGTAGTTGGAAGCGAACACGATGCCGATCTCGCCGGCGGCGGCCTTGAGCGCCGCCTTGCCCGCGTCGTCAAAGCCGGTGGTACCGATCACCATCTGCTTGTGGTGGGCCCGGGCGAAGGCCAGGTTGGCCAGGGTCACCTCGGGGCGGGTGAAGTCGATGATGAGATCAAACTCGTCCCGTACCTTGTCCAGGCTGTCGCTGATGATGACGCCGAGCCGACCCAGCCCGTTGAGTTCGCCGGCATCCAGCCCGATCACGGCGGAGCCCGGTCGCTCCAGCGCCGCCCCGACCACCACGCCCTCGGCATGGCTGATCGCCTCCAGCAGCACCTTGCCCATACGACCATTACAGCCCATCACGGCCACACGGATCGGATTGTCCATCTCCACCCTCTCATCTCTATTAAGGAAAGAGACCGTTTTACCAGCCTGCGCCCGCTTTGAAAAGCCCGCCGTGGCCGCCGTTAGCCACCCGAAAATTCAACGACATATCTCTTTAAATCCGAATAATTGACGGATTTAATCAATTCAACAAAATCACCAGACAAAAAGCAGTATCCATCTGGACGGCTATCTTGACCCGACGGGCATGACTCACTACTGTAGACGCCCCATAGCGGCAGGATGCCCGCCACGCTCACCCCACTGCGGGCTGGCTGAGACAGGGAGGTCATGTTCAACCATCGAGGAACACATGATCCAGACTCAACCCAGCGCCAGAGCCCTGCTGCCTCTGCTGGTCTTTCTTGCTCTCTTTATCGGTACCGGCACCTGGCTGACCCTGCAGGGGGTCGAGTTCGCCTTCTATCAGCTGCCCGCCCCCGTCGCCGCCCTCCCCGCCGTCATGCTGGCGCTGGTGCTGGGCAAGGAGGGGTTCAACAAGAACCTCGAGACCTTCTTCAAGGGGGTCGGTGACAGCAACATCATGGCGATGTGCCTCATCTATCTGCTGGCGGGTGCCTTCGCCACCGTGGCCAAGGCCACCGGCGGGGTGGATGCCACGGTCGCGCTCGGCCTCTCCCTCATCCCCGGCTGGTTCCTGCTGCCGGGGCTGTTCCTCATCTCCGCCTTCATCGCCACTGCCATGGGTACCTCCATGGGCACCATCGGCGCCGTGGCACCGGTGGCGCTGGGCGTAGCCCAGGCTGCCGGCATCGATCCGGTGCTGATGGCCGGCACCATCCTCTCCGGCGCCATGTTTGGCGACAACCTCTCCATCATCTCCGACACCACCATTGCGGCCACCCGCAGCCAGGGCTGCGAGATGAAGGACAAGTTTCGCGAGAACTTCAAGATTGCCGCCCCGGCCGCCATCGGGGTGATCCTGCTCTATCTGACCCTCGGGTCGGTCGGGGATGCCCCCGCCACCGAGGCCCATGTCGAGCTGTTCAAGGTGATGCCCTATCTGCTGATCCTGGTGCTGGCCCTCTCCGGCATGAACGTCTTCATGGTGCTGGGGCTCGGCATTCTGGCGGCCGGCGGAGTCGGCCTGCTGGGGGATTACCCCCTCGGCCAGTTCAGCAAGGACATTTATCAGGGCTTCACCGGCATGCAGGAGATCTTCCTGCTCTCCATGCTGATCGGCGGCCTCGGCGCCCTGATGGAGCGCCAGGGGGGGCTGGCCTGGATAAGCGCCCGCATCAGCGCCCTGATCGCCCGCTTCACCCGTCAGCATGACGGCGAGCAGAACGAAAAGGCGGCCGAGCTCGGCATCGCCGGGGTAGTGAGCCTCACCAACCTCTGCACCGCCAACAACACGGTGGCCATCATAGTCGCCAGCAAGGTGGCCAAGGAGCTGGCGGATCATCACGGGGTCACCCCGCGCCGCGCCGCCTCCATGCTCGACATCTTCTCCTGCGTGGTGCAGGGGCTCATCCCCTGGGGTGCCCAGGCACTGCTGCTGGGCTCCATCTTCGCCCTCTCGCCGCTGGCGGTGGTGAACATGAGCTTCTACCCCATGGCGCTGGCGCTGGCCGCCCTGGTGGCGGTGTTCGTCAAGCACCAGATGCGCAAAGCCGCCCACGCCTGATAGTGCGGCCGCCGGGTTCCCGAGGATCCGATGGCCGAGCCGCGCTGTTCAACCCGGCGCGGCCTTGTTAAGGTGATCGCCTGTCAGCGCGATCCGCTCGTCGCCCCCCGCCCGTTCATCAGAGGAGCCCCCATGCCGGATACCCAGCCTGAAAGACAATCCCTGCGCCAGCTCATCCGCCAGCGCAGAAAGAGCCTGACCCAGGCCGAGCAGCAGCAGGCGGCCCAGCAGCTGGTTGCCCAGTTCAAGCAGCATCCCGAGATCCTGGCGGCCAAACGCATCGCCCTCTATCTGGCCAACGACGGCGAGCTCAATCCCCTGCCCGCCATCCACTGGCTGTGGGCCCAGCAAAAAGAGGTCTACCTGCCGGTGCTGCACCCCTTCACCCCGGGCCACCTGCTCTTCTTGCGCTACACCGCCACCAGCCCCATGACCCGCAACCGTTACGGCATCGCCGAACCTGAGCTCGACATGCAGCAGGTGGTGCCCCACAGCACCCTCGATCTGATTTGCACCCCGCTGGTGGCGTTCGATGCGGCGGGCAACCGGCTCGGCATGGGCGGCGGCTACTACGATCGCACCCTCGCCTGCTGGCATGAACATCGGCTCGGCCCCAAGCCGTTGGGGCTCGCTCACGACTGCCAGCAGGTGGATGCGGTGCCGCAGGAGGAGTGGGACGTGCCGCTGCCCCAGATCATCACCCCCAGCCGCTGCTGGCACTTTCCCGGCTAGGGCCATCCGCCCCTCTGCCGCGATCGTCACGCCCTGCTGCCACAGTCATGGTGCAATGACATGGCACAATAAACAGGCAAACGATTTACATCTTGCGAGTTTTTGGCCCGGAACGTGAGCTGGGTGGTCGCTCTGGGGGGGCGGCTTGGATATAATGCGGCCGCTTTTTTCCAAAGGATCGATCATGACTCAAGATGAAATGAAGAAGGCGGCCGGTTGGGCTGCGCTCAAGTATGTGGTTCCCGGCACCATCGTCGGGGTAGGCACCGGCTCTACCGTCAACCACTTCATCGATGCACTGGCGACCATGAAGGACGAGATCAAGGGGGCGGTATCCAGCTCCGTGGCCTCCACCGAACGCCTCAAGGGCTTCGGCATCACAGTGTATGACCTCAACGAGATCGACGCCCTCTCCGTCTACGTGGACGGTGCCGACGAGATCAACGGCACCCGCGACATGATCAAGGGCGGCGGCGCAGCCCTCACCCGCGAGAAGATCGTCGCAGCCGTGGCCGACAAGTTCATCTGCATCATCGACAACACCAAGACGGTCAACGTGCTCGGCACCTTCCCGCTGCCGGTGGAAGTGATCCCCATGGCCCGCGAATACGTGGCCCGCGAGATCAGAAAGCTCGGCGGCAACCCGGTCTGGCGTGAAGGAGTGGTCACCGACAACGGCAACCACATCCTGGACGTGAAAGACATGGCCATCACCGATGCCAAGGGGCTGGAAGTGCAGCTCAATGCCATTGTCGGCACCGTCACCAACGGCCTGTTCGCCCACCGTGGTGCAGATGTGGTGGTGATCGGCACCCCGGACGGCGTAGTGATCCAGTAATCCCCCTCCGCAATGCAAGACGGCGCCCCATGGCGCCGTTTTTATTGGTTGCTCAATGAGTTGCAAACCCTCGTTTACAACTATCGTTGAAAACTTCAAAGAATTTGACTTTCGTCACAAATATTCCCTCTCCCAAACGTTTTTGCTACTTTACGGTTTTCTTCACACACCATATCTGCACTCACCTTTGCAAACATAGAGGGATCGTCATGACTGCCAAGTTTTCACTGGACAAGGATAAAATCAAGGTACTGCTGCTGGAGGGGGTTCACCCCAACACAGTGGAAACCTTTCGTGCTGCAGGTTACACCAGTGTGGAGTATCTGAAGACCTCTCTCTCCGAAGAAGATCTGATCGAGCGCATTCGTGACGTGCATTTCGTGGGGCTGCGCTCGCGCACCCAGATCACCGAGAAGGTGCTGGATGCCGCCAACAAGCTGGTGGCCATCGGCTGCTTCTGTATCGGCACCAATCAGGTCGAGCTCGACGCCGCCCATCTGCGCGGTATCCCGGTGTTCAACGCCCCCTTCTCCAATACCCGCTCGGTGGCCGAACTGGTGCTGGGCGAGATCCTGCTGCTGCTGCGCGGCATCCCGGAGAAGAACGCCAAGTGCCATCGCGGTGTGTGGGAAAAGCTGGCCAACCGTTCGGTGGAAGCCCGTGGCAAGAAGCTCGGCATCATCGGCTACGGCCACATCGGCACCCAGCTCGGCATCATCGCCGAGAGCATCGGCATGAAGGTCTACTACTACGACATCGAGAACAAGCTCTCGCTCGGCAACGCCATCCAGGTGCCGAGCATGGTCGAGCTGCTCAACATGTCCGACGTCATCAGCCTGCACGTGCCTGAGACCGCCTCAACCAAGGATCTGATCGGTGCCGAGCAACTGCGCATGATGAAACCGGGCGCCATCTTCATCAACGCCTCCCGCGGCACCGTGGTGGATATCGATGCCCTGGCCGACGTCATCAAGAGCGGTCACATCTCTGGCGCCGCCATCGACGTCTTCCCCAGCGAACCCAAGTCCAATGACGAGGAGTTCCTCACCCCGCTGCGCGGGCTGGACAACGTCATCCTGACCCCCCACATCGGCGGATCCACCCAGGAAGCCCAGGAGAACATCGGGCTGGAAGTGGCCAACAAGCTGGTCAAATACTCCGACAACGGCTCCACCCTCTCCGCCGTCAACTTCCCCGAGGTCTCACTGCCCGGCCACAAGGGCTCCAGCCGCCTGCTGCACATTCACCGCAACCAGCCCGGCGTGATGAACCAGATCAACCAGATCTTCGCCGACGAAGGGATCAACATCGCCGGTCAATACCTGCAGACCAGCAGCCACATCGGCTACGTGGTGATCGACGTGGAGACCGAGCACAGCGAGAAGGCGCTGGCCAAGCTCAAGGAGATCGGCGGCACCATCCGTGCCCGGATCCTGCACTGATTGGCCTGCAGAGCCGTCCAGCAAAAAGCCCGTCGTAATGACGGGCTTTTTCTATGCTGCGATGCTCAACACACATTCGCGTCCTTGCTCCTTTGCCCCCTTCTCCCCTCGCGGGAGCAGGGGTGGGGATGAGGGGGAAAAGAGACCTCCCTCACCCAGTCATCTCCCAAATGGAGAGAGCAATGACGCGAGAGAAAACGAGGCCTGACTTACCACCAACCCAGCAGGTTGCGGCCCACCAGAGCGCCCCACACCATTGCGTTCAGGGCCAGCGCGATAAAGACGGCGGCGGAGCCCAGATCCTTGGCGCGACCGGAGAGCTCGTGATGTTCGGAGCCAATGCGATCCACCACCGCTTCGACCGCGGAGTTGAGCACCTCGACGATCACCACCAGCCAGCTGATACAGACCAGCAGCAGGATTTGCTCGAGGGTATCGCCGATCCAGAACGCCAGCGGCATCAACAGCAGGATCAGCATCAGCTCCTGCCGGAAGGCCGCCTCGTTGATCCAGGCTGACTTGAGCCCCTTCATGCTGTAACCGGTTGCATTGATGATGCGGGTGACCCCGGTTGCCCCTGGCTTTGCCACGCTATCTACCTCATTTGGAATCGTTTTGGGGCTCACATCCTATCAGAGCCCCTCGAGGTTTCCATCAGGGGTTTTTTGCTTTATTTTATCCCTTTGCCTCTTCGGCACTCAGTCATTGCTACTGCCCACGCCACCCATTTCGAGAATCGAGTCGTATGTCCATTCACACCGATGAATTGCGCACCCGTCGCCTGGAGTCCCTGATCACTCCCAGCGAACTGGCGCACGCCTTCCCGTTAAGCGACACCGTTGCCCAGAATCTGCTGGATGTCCGCCGCGAAGTGGAAGCGATCCTGGCCGGTGAGGATCAGCGCCTGCTGGTCATCGTCGGTCCCTGCTCCATTCACGATCCGGCCGCCGCCCACGAGTACGCCCTGCGCCTCAATACCCTGCGCGAGCAGTATAAAGAGAGCCTGTGCATCGTGATGCGCACCTACTTCGAGAAGCCGCGCACCATCGTCGGCTGGAAAGGCCTCATCAATGATCCGCGCCTCGATGGCAGCTTCGATGTCAACGAAGGGCTGAAACTGGCCCGCAAGCTGTTGGTGGACATCAACGCCCTCGGCATGCCCACCGCCACCGAGTTCCTCGACATGGTGACCGGCCAGTACATCAGCGATCTCATCACCTGGGGCGCCATCGGCGCACGCACCACCGAATCCCAGGTGCACCGCGAGATGGCCTCCGCCCTCTCCTGCCCGGTCGGCTTCAAAAACGGCACCGACGGCAACACCCGCATTGCCATCGACGCGGTGCGCGCCGCCCGTCACAGCCACATCTTCTACTCCCCGGACAAGGACGGCAAGATGACCATCTACCGCACCGCCGGCAACCCCTATGGCCATGTGATCCTGCGCGGCGGCCACCGCCCCAACTACGACACCGCCAGCATCGATGAAGCCTGCGAAGCGCTGGCCGACGTCGGCCTGCCCGAGCGGCTGGTGGTGGATTTCAGCCACGGCAACAGCATGAAGGATCACCGTCGCCAGCTGCTGGTGGCGCAGGACATCTGCGATCAGCTGCGCCGTGGCCGCACCGGCATCGCCGGCATCATGGCCGAGAGCTTCCTGGTGGAAGGGAGGCAGGATGTGGAGAACGGCTGCGCCGTCACCTTCGGCCAGAGCATCACCGATGCCTGTCTCTCCTGGAGCGACACCGAAACCCTGCTGGCCATGCTGGCCGAGGCCGCCCAGGTGCGCCTTGCCAAGCAGCAGGCCTGAGTGCGGATGACGAACGCCGACTGGCGGATAGTGCCCCTCGACGAGACGCTGCTGGCGCAGTGGGCAACCCTGCGCCAGCAGCTGTGGCCGCACCACGAAATGGCGGCCCATCTGCAGGAAGGGGCCGAACTGCTGGCCGCAGCCCATCTCAACGCCTTTCTGGTGCTGGATGCGCAGAGCCAGGCGGTGGCCTTTGCCGATGCCGCCCTGCGCCGCGATTACGTGAACGGCTGCGAGAGCAGCCCGGTGGTCTATCTGGAAGGGGTCTATGTGCAGCCGGCTTCGCGCCGGCGCGGGTTGGCCCAGGCCTTGATTGCCCGGGTGGCCCAGTGGGGCCGCGAGCTGGGTTGTCGCGAGCTGGCCTCCGATGCCGCCATCGACAACCTCGCCTCCCAGCAGCTGCACCAGCGACTCGGCTTTGCCGAAACGGAGCGGGTCGTCTTCTTCAAAAAGGCCCTCGGCTGACGCCAGGGCCTTGCTTGTCTCTCACAGGCTCGGCATAAACCAGACCCGGCCGCCCGCCTCGATACGATCGGTCTTTATCTGAAACACCTGCGCCAGCAGTGCCTCGTCCACCAGCTCGACACCTCCCTCCCGCACCACCCGCCCCTGTTGCAGACAGAGCAGGCGATCGGCCCAGTCGATGGCCAGGTTGATGTCGTGAATGGCGAGCACCACCAGCAACCCCTGCCCGGCCAGCTGCTTGAGCAGCCGCAGCAGCGCCAGCTGATGGTGCAGATCCAGCCCCGCCAGCGGTTCGTCCAGCAGCAATACTCGCCCGCCCGGGTTGAGGCTCGGCCACACCTGCAGCAGGGTGCGGGCAATCAGCACCCGCTGCTGCTCCCCGCCAGACAGGCGGCTGAAGTCCCGCGCCAGCAAGGCTTCCAGCTCCAGCGCCTGGCACAGCGCCTGAATGGCCTCGTTCTGTCTGGCCGCAGGTTGAGCCTCATCGAGCCCCAGGCTCAGCACCTGGAATACCGGAATATGGAACAGCTGGGGCTGGCGCTGGGGCAGCATGGCGCGCCGCTGCGCCAGCGCCGGCCAGCTCAAGTCCGCCAGCGACTCCCCGCCGATGCGCACCTCCCCTTGCCCCGGCAAGAGGCCGGCCAGGGCGCCGAGCAGGGTCGACTTGCCGCTGCCGTTGGGGCCGAGCAGGGCTACCAGCTGGCCCCCCTGCCAGGCAAGGTCGAGGGGCGCGAGCCGGTTGGCGACGGCCAGGGCGCGGGCCGCCAGCAAGGGGGGCTGACCCCCGAGGTGATCAGGTGCTGGCATGGGCATCTTGCCTCAACAACAGATAGATGAAGAGCGGGGCGCCTACCGAGGCAGTGATGACCCCGATGGGCAGCTCCCCCGCCCGCAAGGCGGAGCGGGCGATGAGATCGGCCGCCAGCAGCAGGGCGCCGCCTCCCAGCGCCGAGGCGGGCAGCAGGAAGCGTTGATCGCTGCCGCCACAGAGCCGCAGCAGATGGGGCACCACCAGCCCGACGAAGCCGATGACCCCGCACAGCGCCACCGCCATGCCGGTGAGCAGGCACACCGCCAGCACCAGTCGCACCCGCATCTTGTCCACATCGAGCCCCATCAGGCGGGCCTGGGTCTCTCCCAGCAGCAGTTGCTGCAGCGCCTTGCCCTGCCAGCCGAGCCAGCCGAGGGCGAGCGGGAACAGCAGCCACCACCAGGCCAGTTGCTGGCTGCCGTAGGCCAGGCTGCCCATCATCCAGAACATGAATTCACGCAAGGAGCCATCATCGGCAAAGTACATCAGCCAGGTCATGGCGGCGTTGGTGAGGATGCCGATGGCGACCCCGAACAGCAGTAGCCGGGCGTGACCGAGCCGGGCCCGGCGCGCCAGCCGAATGAGCAGCATGGTCACCAGCAGGGCGCCGCCGAAGGCCGCCAGTGACAACCCCCAGCCCGGCAGATAGACGCCGAGGGCCTTGGCCACTGCCATCGCCACCATGGCGGCCAATCCCGCCCCGCTCGAGACGCCGAGCAGGCCGGGTTCGGCCACCGGGTTGTGCAGCATCACCTGCAACACGGCACCACCGCAGGCGAGCGCCGCCCCCGCCAACAGGGCCAGCAGGGCGCGCGGCAGGCGTAGCTCCAGCAGGATGCGCTGCTCGAGATCCCCCAGCGGCTGCCAGGGCAGCAAGACGAATTCTCCCCAGGCGAGAGAGCAGAGAAACAGCGCCAGGGTCAGCAGCAGCAGGCCGAGCAACCAGCGCCGCTGCCAGCGCTGCTGGCGGGCGAGCAAAGAGAGATACACAGAGGCTCTCCGAAGGTGAGAACGAGCCAGCGCCAGAGCCTGTTAAGCAACTGGCGCGAGTCATGAAAAACGCATGATAACAGCGTGTTACTACCCGAGGTCAAGGCTGGTAAGGCTTGGCGAGGGCGGCGATCTCGCCGCTTGCCACCAGCTCCTGCAGGGCCAGTGCCAGCGGTTGCTGCAGCGCCTGATGGGGGGAGTGCTTGCTCATGCCCAGATAGAGCACCACAGGTTGTGGCGGCTGATAGGCCGCCTTGAGCAGGCCGGCCTCGTTGTCCTGGCTCAGGGCGTAGTCCACCTGGCAGTCGGTGCCGATCATCAGCGGCAGGTGGCCGCGCTGCACCATGCGCAGCAGCTGATCCTCGGTGGGCACCCCGTGCTTGTCGAGCCGGTTGTCGGCATCAAAGGGGGCAAAATAGGCCGAATTGAGCACATAGCCCACCTTCTTGCCCTGCAGATCGGCGTAGGTGCGCAGGGTCGATACCGCCGCCGCCTTGCCGTAGAAGGCCGGCCGGCACTGATAGTAGGCCGGCTGCAGATAATCGATGAAGGCCGCCCGCTCCGCCGTCATCGCCAGCCCGATCATCAGGTCCACCTGGCCGGTCTGCATCTGCTTGAGCGCCCGCCCCCAGGGCACCCGTTTCACCTCGAAGCGGATGCCGCTGCGGCGCTGCAACTGCTGCAAAATGTCCATGTCCAGTCCGCCGAAGCGGCCGTCCGGCTGCACTATCCGAAACGGCGGCCAGACATCGGTGGCCACCGTCAGGGTCGGCGCCCCATGCACCAGGCAGGCAAACAGCAGACCAAGCACACCCCAGCTTATCTTGCCCATCCCGTACAACCCTCTGTGACTTCATCCTTGATGGATTAAAAATACCCTGCCGCCCCACTTATGAAAACCCGTGGTTCGGAGATAAAATGCGATTGATTTTAAAGGAGAACCTAATGAACCCTATCTTTACCAGCATCGGCCTGCTGCTGTGCAGCAACGTCTTCATGACCTTCGCCTGGTATGCCCACCTCAAGAGCATGAATCACAAACCCTGGATCATCGCCGCCCTGGTGAGCTGGGGCATTGCACTGTTCGAATACCTGTTGCAGGTGCCCGCCAACCGCATCGGCCACACCGTGCTCTCTGTCGGCCAGCTCAAGATCCTGCAGGAGGTGATCACCCTCACCGTGTTCGTCCCCTTCTCCATCTTCTATCTGAAAGAGGATCTGAAATGGGATTACCTGTGGGCCGGCCTGTGCATCCTGGGCGCGGTGTTTTTTGTCTTTCGCGAGAAACTCACCGGCGCCTGACGCTGTACACTCAATGACATTCGATGTAATTGCATCTGCTTGATAGACGAGGCAAAACCAATGGAATTGCGAGACATGCTACAGATCCTGGCCAAGCAGGATGGCTCCGACCTCTATCTGTCGACCGGCGCCCCCCCCTGCGCCAAGTTCAACAGCGGCCTGCGTCCGCTCAGTGAGACGCCGCTCGAACCCGGCGAGGTGGCCAGAATAGCCGACGCCATCATGGACGGCGAGCAAAAGCAGCAGTTCGAGCGGGAGCTGGAGATGAACCTCGCCATCTCGCTGCCCCAGATCGGCCGTTTTCGGATTAACATCTTCAAGCAGCGCAACGAAGTGTCGCTGGTGGCGCGCAACATCAAGACCGAGATCCCCCGCTTCGAGGATCTGAAACTGCCCCCCGTGCTGCTCGACACCATCATGGAGAAGCGCGGCCTGGTGCTGTTCGTCGGTGGTACCGGTTCGGGCAAATCGACCTCGCTCGCGGCCCTCATTGACCATCGCAACCGCAACAGCGGCGGCCACATCATCACCATCGAGGATCCGGTGGAGTTCGTGCACCGCCACCGCAAGAGCATCATCAACCAGCGCGAGGTGGGGGTGGACACCCGCAGCTTCCACGCCGCCCTCAAGAACACCCTGCGCCAGGCGCCCGACGTGATCCTCATCGGCGAGATCCGCGATCGCGAGACCATGGAACATGCGCTGGCCTTCTCCGAAACCGGCCACCTGGCGATTTCCACCCTGCACGCCAACAACGCCAACCAGGCGCTGGACCGCATCATCAACTTCTTCCCGGAAGAGCGCCGGCCCCAGCTACTCAACGATCTGGGCAACAACCTCAAGGCCTTTGTCTCCCAGCGGCTGGTCAAAACCAGCGACGGTGGCCGCCGGGCGGCGGTGGAGATCATGCTGGGCACCCACACCATTCGCGACATGATCAAACGCGGCGAATTTGGCGGCCTCAAGGAGGTGATGGAGAAATCCAAGGCGCTCGGCATGGTCACCTTCGACAGCGCCCTGTTCGATCTGGTGGTAGAGGGGGTGATCGACGAGGAGGAGGCGGTGAAGAACGCCGACTCGGCCAACAACCTGCGCCTCAAGATCAAGCTGTGGAAGGAGAAGGGCCAGATCGCGAGCAGCAGCGATGCCACCGGCTGGAGCCTCGAGCCCACCAAGGACGAAAAAGACGATCTGTTCTGACCTCGCCCGCCCCTGACGGCCCCTGCAAACACCCGCTTCGGCGGGTGTTTGCACAAGAAGCGCCCGCATCTGGCCGCCCTTCAACGCCACCGCCCTCCCCGCCAGCCCGGCCCTGCCGTGACATCTGGTGAACTATCGCGCCATCTGCGACAGATTTTGTCACCACAAATGATAAAACCATCACTTCACCGAAAAGCCGTGTGAGAAGTGTGAGTGAAAGCACTTTCATACTGGCTTCAAAGGAGGCAGTATCAAGGGGTTCTATCAATAAAGGGGTATTCAATGTTGTTACAACCTGCCAATACAGCACAGTCCAGACAGTTGCTGAACGAGACCATGGCCTTGGTTCTCGCAGGAGGGCGGGGCAGTCGCCTCAAACAGTTGACGGACAACAGGGCGAAACCGGCAGTGCATTTCGGCGGCAAGTTCCGCATCATCGACTTCGTACTCTCCAACTGCATCAACTCCGGCATTCGCCGGGTCGGGGTGGTGACCCAGTACAAATCCCACAGCCTGCTGCGCCACCTGCAGTCCGGCTGGTCCTTTCTGCGCTACCAGATGAACGAGTTCATCGACCTGCTGCCCGCCCAGCAACGGGTGGACGAGGTCAACTGGTATCGCGGCACCGCCGATGCGGTCTACCAGAATCTGGACATCATTCGCGATCATGGCCCCAAGTATGTGGTGGTGCTGGCGGGGGATCACATCTACAAGATGGATTACGCCGCCATGCTGCTCGATCACGTCAACATGGGGGCCAGGGTGACGGTGGCCTGCATCGAGGTGCCGCGGGATGAGGCGAGCGCCTTCGGGGTGATGGCGGTGGATGGGGATCGCAAGATCAACGCCTTCGTCGAGAAACCCGCCAACCCGCCCGCCATGCCGGGCAAACCGGACACCGCGCTGGCCTCCATGGGGGTCTACATCTTCGAGGCCGACTATCTCTACCAGTTGCTGGAAGAGGATCTCGCCAACCCGGCCTCCCACCATGATTTCGGCATGGACGTGATCCCGCGGGTGGTGCAAGAGGGCACCGCCTATGCCCACCCGTTCAGCATGTCCTGCGTCGGCTGCTGCCCGCAAAAACGCCCCTACTGGCGCGACGTCGGCACGGTGGATTCGTTCTGGGAGGCCAACATGGATCTCGCCTCCGTCACCCCGGAGCTCGACATCTACGATCAGGAGTGGCCCATCTGGACCAGCCAGAACATGACCCCACCCGCCAAGTTCGTGCAGGACAGAAACGGCCAGCACGGCATGACCATCAACTCCATGTTCGCCGGTGGCACCATCGTCAGCGGCTCCTTCATCGTCAGCTCGGTGCTGTTTACCAATGTGCGGGTCGACTCCTTCTGCACCCTGGATCAGGCGGTGATCTTCCCCGGGGTCGAGATAGGCCCGGGCTGCCGGCTGCGCCGGGTGGTGATCGACAAGGGCTGCAAGCTGCCGGAAGGGCTGGTGGTGGGGGAAAACGCCTGCGAGGATGCCCGCCGCTTCTACCGCTCCGAGCAGGGCATAGTGCTGGTCACCAAGGAGATGCTGGCCAGATTGTGATGCCGAACAGTCATAGCAGAGGGAGTCATAGAGGCTCCCTTTTTACATTTGCTTACCGCTCGCCCCTTGCCTGACAGGTTGCCGGGCATGCTACTCTGCGCTCGGCCCTGCCTTCGTCTCACCATGGAATCGCATATGAAAAAACTGGATGTTGCCCGCCTTGCCAACCTCGCCGACGAGGCCGCCCACTCCCCGCGCCTGCGCATGAACCACAACCTGCATCAGGAGCTGACCGACCCCATCCAGCGCCTGGCCATCGCCATGGAGCCTGGCACCTATATCCGCCCCCATCGCCACCTGCAGACCTGGGAGCTGCTCACCTCGCTGCAAGGCCGCTTCGTGGTGCTCAACTTCGATGACGAGGGTACCGTCGTTGCCCGCGCCGTGCTGGGGGAAGAGGCCTCGGTGCTGGAGACCCCGGTCGCCAGCTGGCATGCGGTGCTCTCTCTGGATCCCGGCGCCGTCATCTTCGAGGTGAAGCACGGCCCCTACGCCCCCTTTCGGGAAGAGGACTTCGCCCCCTGGTCACCGGCGGTGGACGACGTCACCGGCCAGCAGGCATTGATGGCCTGGTATCGCCACGCCGAAGTGGGCCAGCGCTGGCCGGGGCGCTGACCTGCCCCCGCCTACCCAAACCGGCGAACACGCACCAATAAAAAAGACCCGCCAGTGGCGGGTCTTTTTTATATCTGAACGCGGGGGTTCGGGCGTGAGCTCAGCCCTTTTGCACCAGACCAATCTGGCCCGGCTCGCACCACTCGAACATCACCTCCTGGCTCTTGCCGCAGCAGGAGCCGCCGCACACCTGAGTCTCCCGCTTGGCGACCCGCCCCTTGCGCATCCAGACGCCGAGCATGGCCTCCACCGCATCTTCCGAGGTGTGGAAGTGGCGGGCCAGCTCGCGCCGGCTCACCTTCTGCTGCGCGGCGAGGTACTCCCCCAGCTCGCGCAGGATCATAGGGTCACCACCTTGCGGGCCACGATGTCGCCGTGGCGACGACCGGCCCACCAGAGCAGCAGCAGGGAGCCGCCGTAACTCGCCACCCAGAACAGACTCTGCTCGGGGTGCGCGGCAAAGGTGGCCAGCTGATAGAAGACGGTGGCGCACATGAAGGCCATGTAGTTGCACCAGGCGGCGGTCAGCAGGGCCCACTGGCGGCCGGTCTCCCGCACCAGGGCGCCCATGGCGGCGGCGCAGGGCATGTAGAGCAGCACGAACAACAGGTAGGCGAAGGCACCGGCAGCGCCATCGAAGTGGCTCTGCATGTTGCCATAGGTGGAGACGTCCACCTCCTGCGCCTCGGCGGCGGCTTTCTGGTCATCCAGGTTGCCCACCGCCAGCCCCATGGGGTCGGTCGGGTCGATGTCGGCCAGATTGGTGGCGACCGCGGCGATCGCCTCCTGGAAGCTGCTTACCAAGGAGAACTCGCTCGCCTCCTCTTCCCCGTCGCCGCTGCCGGCGTAGAGGCTGTTGAGGGTACCGACCACCGCCTCTTTGGCGAAGATGCCGGTCACGATGCCGACCGTGGCCTGCCAGTTGTCATCGCGCACGCCGATGGGGTGCAGCACCGGGGTCACCGCCTGGCTGATTTTGCTCAGCACAGAGCTTTCTTGGTCTTGGTGACCGAAGCTGCCGTCGGTGCCGAGCGAGTTGAGCACACTCAGCACGGCGACTACCAGAACTATGGTTTTACCGGCGCCGAACACGAAGGACTTGAGCTTCTGCCAGGTCTTGATGCCGACGTTGACCGGGCGCGGCCACTCGTAGTCCGGCATCTCCATCAGCATGGAGTCGCTCTTGCCCGGCAGCAGGGTGCTGCGCAGCAACAGGCCGGTGAGCACCGCCACCAGGATGCCGATGAGGTAGAGGCCGAACACCAGGTTCTGGCCAGACTCGGGGAAGAAGGCCACCGCGAACAGGGCGTAAACCGGCAGACGGGCACCGCACGACATGAAGGGAGCCATGGCCGAGGTCATCAGCCGCTCGCGCTCGGAGTTGAGGGTGCGGGTCGCCATCACAGAGGGCACGGTGCAGCCAAAGCCCATCAGCATGGGGACGAACGCCTTGCCCGGCAGGCCGAGGCGACGCATCAGGGCATCCACCACAAAGGCGGCGCGGGCCAGGTAGCCGGAGCTCTCCAGCACCGCCAGGAACAGGTAGAGGCAGCCGATCACCGGGATAAAGGTGGCGACGGTCTGCAAGCCGACCCCGAAGCCGTCCGCCAGGATGGCCCCCAGCCAGTCTGGCGCATGGATCAGCCCCAACAGGTGGTGGACGCCATCGACAAACAGGGCGCCGCCCATGATGTCGAAGAAGTCGATGAAGGCGCTGCCCACCTTGATGGCGAACATGAACATCAGGTACATCACCAGCAGGAAGAAGGGGATGCCGAACCAGCGGTTGAGCAGCACCCGATCGAGCCGCTCGCTCTGGGCGGCGGTGAGCTTGCCCTTCTGCTGGCACGCCTGGGCGGCCCACTGGTGGATGTGGCCGTAACGGATATCCGCCAGTTGCAGGTCCACGTCCTGCCCGTGGTGAGCGCGGGCCACCACGTTGGCGGCGGCGGCCTGCTGGCCGGGCAGCAGGGTCTCCTGCATCACCGCATCCTCTTCCAGCAGGCGCAAGGCGCGGCCACGGGTGGTGAGGTGGTGCGGGGCAAGCAGGGTTTCAAGCTCCGCCAGATCTTTTTCAAGCTCATGGCCGTAGTCCAGCAACAGCGCCGGCTGCGGCTGGCCGATGAACTGCTGGATCTGGTGCTTGAAGGCGACAACCTGCTGGCGGTTGTGGGCCGAGAGGGCCACCACCGGGCAGCCGAGGGTGTTGGCGAGCTTGCTCTCGTCGATGGTGATACGCCGCTTTTGCAGGATGTCCATCTTGTTGAGCACCACCACCATGGGCAGCCCCAGCTCGCGCAGTTGCAGCGTGAGGTAGAGGGAGCGCTCCAGGTTGGCGGCGTCGATGACGTTGAGCAGCAGATCCGGCTGCTGGCCTTCCACGAAGCGGCTGGCGATCTGCTCGTCCAGGCTCCCCTCCTGGTTGGCCAGGCTGTAGATGCCGGGCAGGTCCATCAGTTTGTAGTCGTGGCCCTGGGCGCTGAATTCGCCCATCTTCTTGTCGACGGTGACGCCGCTCCAGTTGCCCACCTGCTGGCGGGCCCCGGTCAGGGCGTTGAACAGGGAGGTCTTGCCGCTATTGGGGTTGCCGACGGTTACCAGGGAGTAGTTCATACCGGTTCAACCTCGATAGTGCTTTGACCAAGACGATTGTTGTGTGAGGTGTATTTCATACCGGCTCGACCTCGATTTGCTGGGCAAGGCTTTTTTGCATGGAGAGGCAGATCCCTTGGCACTGGATCTGCAGCGGATCCCCGAGCGGGGCCGCGCGCAAATAGATGACTTCAGTCTGGGGCAACAAGCCCATCACCATCAGCTTGCGCCGCAGGGGACGGGTCAATTGATTCATGTTCTTGATGCGAGCACTCTGTCCCGGTGACAACTGCGCGAGTACCATGACTGACTCCTGAAGTTAAACAATAATAATTCTCTTTTACTTGGGGCATTATAATCCGTGTTTTCAACGCTTATTTGAGTAAAATCAAACTCCGCTTAGCTAACCCACAAATAACTGCCATGAGTCACGACAACAACAGCCGCCTGGTTTACAGCACGGACGGCGGCATCATCAAAGAACAGAGCCAGCCGCAATCCGCCTCCCCCTTCCCCACCGACGGGGTTGTGCGCATCCGCCGCGAAACCAAGGGGCGCAAGGGCGCCGGGGTCATCACCATCCACGGCGTCCCGGCCGAACAGCAAAAGAGCCTCGCCACCCTGCTCAAGAAAAAGTGCGGCACCGGCGGCGGCCTGAAAGAGGGGGTGATCGAGATCCAGGGGGACAAACGGGATCTGATCAAGGCCGAGCTCGAGAAGGCCGGTTTCAGCGTCAAGCTGGTGGGCGGCTGATCCCCGCGCCGCCCGGCTTGCGTCACTTTCGCTTTTTCCCTAGAATGCCCGCTCCCATCGAGGGGGAGTAGTCTCGCCAGCCGGCCCCAAACCGGTTCGCGACCCTGATCAACATACTTGGTGCCAACTCACCATGGTCAGGGTGATCCACGCCAGCCGCGGATTTGACAAGACCTTTGACGGGCCAGTGCCAATACCGGGGACGGATGGCGCAGGCTTGTCTCAGGTATAACAATTCCGTCCCCCGGTCATTTTTATGGAAGCCTTGTTAACCTCAACCCTCAGCGTGGCCATCGCCGAAATCGGCGACAAGACCCAGCTGCTGGCGCTGTTGCTCATCTGTCGTTTTCGCAAGCCCTGGCCCATCATCGCCGGCATGCTGGCAGCCACCCTGCTCAACCACGCCGGCGCCGCCTGGCTTGGCGAGTTCATCAGCCGCTGGCTCGATCCCAAGGTGATGACCTACCTGGTGGCCGGTGCCTTCATCGCCATGGCCGCCTGGATCCTGGTGCCGGACAAGATGGACGACGAGGAGAGCCCGCTCGACAAATACGGTCCCTTCATGGCCACCTTCGTGCTGTTCTTCATCGCCGAGATCGGCGACAAGACCCAGATCGCCACCGTGCTGCTGGCGGCCAAGTACGACTCGCTGACCCAGGTCATCACCGGCACCACCCTCGGCATGATGCTGGCCAACGTACCGGTGGTGCTGCTTGGCAAGCTGGGGGCCGATCGCCTGCCGCTCAAGGGGATCCGCATCGCCTGCGCCATCCTGTTCGTGGGCCTCGGGGTAAGCACCCTGCTGTTCGCCTGACCCGGCCGGATCAGAAGGTGGCGAGGCAAGGGTGAGCACTTGCCGACGCCACTCCCGCGCCTATGTCGTGTCCTTGCAAGCAAGCCCCGCCCTTTGGCGGGGCTTTTTTGCACCCGCTTGCCGGGCTGGTCGCGCCCGCAGACGGGGGCTGCCAATCGGCGCCATGCCCGTGGCATAATGCGGCAAACCTGATGGAGCATCCCATGCACTTCACTTCAAGACAGACGCTGCTCGACTGGGTCAGGCGTGGACGCCTCGATCGGACCAGCCTGCCCGCCGCCCTCGCCCTGTGCGAGCTGCCCCCCGGCCCTGCCCGCTGGCAGTGGCTGTTCGATCGGCTGCTGCTCTGGCTTGGCAGCCTGTGTCTGGGCGCCGGCCTGGTGTTCTTCGTCGCCTTCAACTGGCAGGAGCTGGGCCGCCTCTCGCGCCTCGCGCTGCTGGAGCTGCCGCTGCTCGCCATGCTGCTGTTGCTGTGGCGCAAGCCCCTCGCCGACAGCCAGCGCCAGGCGCTGCTGCTCGCCATCGCCCTCAACATCGGCGCCCTGCTGGCGCTGGTGGGGCAGACCTACCAGACCGGTGCCGATCCCTGGCAGCTGTTTGCCACCTGGGCGCTGATGCTGCTGCCGCTGGCGGCGCTCAGTCAGAGCCCGCTGCTGTGGACCTTGAGCTGGCTGCTCGGCCAGCTGGCGCTGGTGCTCTACTGGCGGCTCGGGCTGTTCAACTTCTTGTTCGCCTTCAGCGAGGAGGCCCTCGGCTGGTGCCTGACCCTGTTCAATGCCGTCCTCTGGGGCATATTGCTGCTGGTGCCCGCCCGCTACCGGCTGATGCCCTCCTGGCTAGCGGGGCTGGCCGCCGGTTTCGGCGTCACCCTGCTCACCCTGCTGGCACTGTTCGATGTCGCCTCCCCCTGGGTCTGGCCGGCCTGGCTCGGCTGGCTGGCGGCCGCCTACCTGCGCTGGCACCACAGATTCATCGCCGGGCTCGCCATGGGTTGCCTGAGCCTCATCGTGGTGCTGCTGACCGCGCTCGGCAAATGGATGGAGCCGGACGTGGACGGCTTCCTGCTGCTCTGCCTCATCGCCATCGGCCTGTCGGTGGCGGCCAGCCGCTGGCTGCAACAACAACGGAGGCCCCATGAGTGATCTGACCCCCTGGCAGCGACTGCAACAGGCACAACTGGTGGAAGGGGATGCCCCCCGGGACGACCAGCCCCACTGGTCGAGCCGCTTTCTGCTCGGCATGGTGGGCTGGATTGCCGCCCTGTTCCTGCTGTTCTTCCTGTTCATGTCGTTCTCCCAGCTCACCCGGGATGCCGACAGCGCCCTGCTGATGGGCGTCGTGCTGATGGTCATCGCCTTTTGCCTCAACCGCTTCGCCACCCGCAGCGATCTGTGGGATCAGTTCGTGCTGGCGCTGGCGCTGGCCGGCGACGCCTGGCTGCTCTACGGCCTGCTCGATCGGCTGGATCTGCACTCGGCTCCGCTCTGGTTCGGCCTCGCCCTGCTGTCGCTGGCCATCGCCGCCCTGTTCGAGCACTGGCTGATCCGGCTGTTTCACAGCTTCGCCGCCGCCATCCTGCTCGCGCTTGCCCTCGCCTGCCTCGGCCTGCAACTGCTGGCCCTGCCGCTGGTGATGACGGCGGTGGCCCTCTGCTGGCTGCAGGCCGAGCGCGATCCACTGCGCCATCAGCTCTATGAATCCCTCACCCTGGGGCTGGCGCTCTCCCTCCTGGTGCTGGGGCGCCTGCACCACCCGCTGTGGGACGGCAGCGCCAGCATGCTCGACGAGCTGGGCTACTCCCGTCTGCCGCTCTGGCTCAACCCGCTGCTCTGTGCCGCCCTGCTGCTGGGGCTCATGATCAGGCTGAAACTGCCGCTGCTGTACGGGCTGCCGCTGGTGCTGATCAGCGCCCTCATCCCCGGCATGGGGGCCGGCGCCCTGGTGCTGGTGCTCGGCTTCTATGCCGGCAGCGTCGGTCTGATGACCCTGGCCGGCTTGCTGCTGGTCGGCTTCGGCTCCCTCTATTACTACGATCTGGGGCTGACCCTGATGACCAAATCCTGGCTGCTGCTGGGCTCGGGCGCCCTGCTGCTCGGCGCCCGCCAGCTGCTCAAACGGCTGAGCCTGCGGAGCCCCTCATGAGACGACTCGCCCTGCTGCTGACCGGCCTCGCCATCCTGGCGGCCATCAACGTCACCGTCTGGCGCTACGAGCGCGCCATGAGCAGCGGCGAGGTGGTGCTGCTGCGCCTCGCCCCGGTCGACCCCCGCTCCCTGATGCAGGGGGATTACATGCGCCTCAACTACGAGCTGGCCCGCCAGCTTGGCAACCAGCAACAAGATGAGGCCCCCGCCGACACCCTGGTGATCCGCCTCGACGAGCAGCAGATCGCCAGCTGGGTGGAAGGGGGCAAGCCGGATCAGCTGGCCCGCGATGAGCGGCGGCTGCAGGTGCGCCGCAGCGATGGCCAGTGGCTCATCGGCCCCGACGCCTACTTTTTCGAAGAGGGCACCGGCGAGCAGTACGAGGCGGCGCGCTACGGCGAATTTCGCCTGCAGGAGAGCGGCAAGGCGCTCTTGGTGGGGCTGCGCGATGAGCAGCTAAAACCGGTGGGAAATACCAGAGCGCGCTGGTAACTACTGGCAATATCAGGCTTTTTTGCCCACACTAGGGCAAGATGGATTGCCCGCGCTATACCAAGGAATACCCATGAGGATAAGGTTTTGCGGTTGCCTGCTGCTGTTGTCATGCCTTGGCACGGCGCAGGCCGAGCTCGGCAAGCTGGAGTACCTGAGCGAGGAGTATCCCCCCTACAACTTCACCGACCAGAGCGGTCAGCCCGGCGGACTGGCGGTGGATCTGCTGCAGCTGATCTGGCAGCGCACCCAGACCCCCGCCCAACCCATTCGCATCCTGCCCTGGGCGCGGGGTTACTACCTGCTGACCCAGAAACCCAACGTGGTGCTCTTCTCCACCGCCCGCACCGACACCCGCGACCCCCTGTTCAAGTGGGTGTGCCCCATCGGCTACTCCGAGTACGTGCTGCTGGCCCACAAGCGCCGCCCCCTCACCCTCAGCGCCGTCGAGCAGATCAACGACTACCGCATCAGCGCCGTGCGCGCCGATGCCTCCGAACAGCTGCTGCTCAACCGCGGCATGGACGAGAGCCGCATCATCTCCGCCAACCGGCTGAGCCAGGCGCTGAAGATGCTGGTGTCGGGTCGCGCCGATCTGCTGGCCACCGGCAAGCTGGCGGGTTATGACGCCATCAAGGCGCTGCAGCTCGATGCCAATGACTTCACGGTGGCCTTCGTGCTGGATGCCGAGGAGCTCTGCTACGCCTTCAGTCGCCAGGTGGATGACGGCGTCATCAAGCAGTTCCAGCGCGCCCTCACCCAGGCGCTCGCCTCTTCGGAATATCAGCGGCTGCAGCTCAAATACCTGTCCGTACCCTGAGCAAGGCCAAGGTTACCTTCCACCGAAAGTACGCCGTGAGTGGCGATTTGACGGGCTTTGATAACACTTGAGAATGACGCTACACCCCACCAGGATGGCCAACATGAAAAAATGGATTGGATTCGCCGCGCTCGCGTTTGTCACCCTCGCCCAGGCCAGCCCGGAGCTTGGCAAGCTGCACTACCTCACCGAAGAGTACAAACCCTACAACTTCTCCAACGAATCCGGCGCCCCCACCGGGCTCGCCGTCGAGCTGCTGCAGCAGGTCTGGCAGAAGACCAACACCCCGCAGCAGCCCATCACCATCATGCCCTGGGCGCGGGGTTACTACTTGCTGACCCAGAAACCCAACGTGGTGCTCTTCTCCACCGCCCGCACCGAGGCGCGGGATCCGCTGTTCAAGTGGGCCTGTCCCATCGGCTATGCCGAAATCGTGCTGATGGGGCTGGCCAAGAGCCCGGTCACCATCGCCAAGCTGGAGGATGCCGAAAAGTACAACATAGGGGCGGTGCGGGCCGACGTGGGGGAGCAGCTGCTGCTCAACAACGGCTTTGACGAGCAGAAGATCATGACCGCCAACCGCCTGCCCCAGGCACTCAAGATGCTCACCTCGGGCCGGGTCGATCTTATCTCCACCAACAAGACCACCATGCTGGATCTGATCGCCTCCCAGCAGCTGGATCCCGCCCAGTTCAAGGTGTTCTGGATGCTGAGCTCGGAGCAGTTCTGCTTCGCCTTCAGCCACCCGGTGAGCGACGAACTGGTCAAGGAGTTCCAGAGCGGCCTGACCCAGGTGCTGGCCAGCAGCGAGTTCCAGCAGATCCAGGCCAAGTACTTCCCCGCCCGCTGAGGGGCGGCATGAAAAAGGGGCCCGCCGGGGCCCCTTTTGTTTGCCTGTTTTCGCCTGCGCAGTCAGCTCGGCCGCCGGCGCTGGCGCTTGACCTCGTACATGCAGGCATCGGCCAGCCTCAGCGCCTCGTCCACCGTGCTGCTGGCCGGATCGATGGCCACCACCCCCACGCTGGCGCCGGGGTAGTGCAGCAGGCCGGCGGGCACCTCGAGCTGCACCAGGCTCGCCTCGAACAACCTGCGCTGAAAGCCCTGCACCGCCGCCTCCCGCGTCTCTTCGCCACACTGCGGCCCCATCCCCACCGCCACGAACTCGTCGCCCCCCACCCGCGCCAGCAGATCGCTGCCGCGCAGCACGGTTGACAGCGCGCCGGCGACCCGTTGGACGAGACGAGGGAACCCGCGAAGCGGGCGGTTTGCCGGGGGAGAAGACCTTTGGTGACTTTGGGTCTTTCCAAAGTCACTCGCCAAGCCGCGCAGCGGCGGCGAAACCTCTTCGAGGGCAAAGCCCTCGCGTCCTGCATGGCGAAGCCATGCCATTAAGGCGTGGGACGACATTCAGCCAAGGAATAACGTTAGTCCCCTCACCATGGCCCTCTCCCGCAAGGGGAGAGGGGATCTGAGCGAAGGATGCCGAGGCTTCGGCAAACCACGAAAAAAAGCCGCAGCCTTGAGCTGCGGTTTTTATTTCTATTCCCCAAACACTTTTTAACTCAGGCTAAAAAACTATTTCCCCAACCCCTTGCACTGCTCTCCTCCTGCAGCGGGATAGGTGGTGAGCGTCTCATAGAGGGCGGCGCGCAGGCTGCCGGATTGGCAGAAGTCGCAGCTGCCGCCAGCGTCGATATCGGTGATGCGGGCGCCTTGCGGCCCGTCCTGCACCAGATAGGTGCTGACAAAACGGTAGGTGCCGCTAGGGGCGTCTAGCTGGGTGCCCGGCTCGCCAAAGGTGAAGCGCACCTTGACCTCGCTGCGATCCCTGCTGCCGACGATGGTGCGCGACGAGAGGATCTCAGAGCCCAGCAGGTTATCCCAGGCGTTGGGCAGGAAGGGGTTGCCCTCGACAAAGGGGGGCTTCTCGTCGGGGGCCTCGCGAGTGGCTATTTCGCGCGCCTTGGAGGCGGCATTGAGCAGGCAGAGCAGCTCGGGGGAGACGATAGTGGGTAGCGCGCCACCAAGATCGCTCTGATAGAGGCCGCTCGGTTTGACCTCGCGTTCCCAGACCAGAAACTCGGCCACCTTGGCGCGAGCTTGGGCCTGCATATCGGGGGCAGTGGCAGCCACAGGCAGCCCGGACGCCAGCATAGGCAGGGCGAGAAACGGACCCAAGTTCAGCTTCATGAGGTCATCTCCTTGTTATTCTTGAAAAACAGAGCCGCCATCGGGCCGGTTTATGCCGTATATTGGCCCTCTCGCTACCACAAAGGAACAGCCTCTTGAGACTCTATCCCGCCCTGTTGCTCTTGCTGGCAACCACTGCCGTTCAGGCCGAGCAGGATTGTACTGCGCCGGTGACACAAACCGACATGAACATCTGTGCGTTTCAGGATTACCAGCAGGCCGATGTCAAGCTCAACGCCGCCTACAGGAAGCTGGTTGCAACGCTTGATAAAGACCAACTTGGCAGGCTGAAAACAGCACAGCGCGCTTGGATCACATTTCGTGATGCACAATGCCGTTACGAGGCAGGTGTCTATGAAGGAGGGACTATTGCGCCCCTCGTACATAGCAGTTGCCTCACCAATCTCACCGAGCTGCGCACCAAAGACCTGAACGCACTGCTGGACCAGCCATAATCAGAGGCTCCAACCAGGTTAGGTATGAACTTGGGGGTCTAGAAACAAACGGTTTAGCGGCACTCCGGCGAGTAATGACATGAGCCCCCCTCACCCTAACCCTCTCCCCCTAGGGGCGAGGGGATCAGATCGCAGGATGCCGAGGCTTCGGCAGGCTACAAACAAAAACCGCAGCCCTAGGGCTGCGGTTTTTTTATTGGCTCAACCGGTTGGCCTAACAGGCCACCGGCCTTAGGCACGGCGCCAGCTGGTTTTGCCAGCGCTGTCTTCCAGCACGATACCCATCTCGGTGAGACGGTTGCGGGCGGCATCGGCGGCAGCCCAGTTCTTGTCGGCACGGGCCTGATTGCGCTGGGCGATCAGTTGCTCGATTTCGGCAACCTCTTCGTCCGCTTCGTCACCCTTGAGGAAAGCATCCGGGTCCTGCTGCAGGATGCCGAGCACGGCGCCCAGCTCACGCAGGCGGGCACCGAGACCGGCGGCAACGGCCATGTCTTCACCCTTCTGGCGATTGATCTCGCGCACCAGGTCGAACAGGGCGGAGTAGGCTTCCGGGGTGTTGAAGTCATCGTCCATCGCTTCCTTGAAGCGAGCCACCTGCTCGTCGCCACCGACCGCAGCGGCCACCGGCAGATCCCGCAGGGCGGTGTACATGCGCTCCAGTGCGGCGCGAGCCTGCTTCAGGTTGTCTTCCGAGTAGTTGAGCTGGCTGCGGTAGTGGCCAGACATCAGGAAGTAACGGACGGTTTCGGCGTCGTAGTGAGCCAGCACGTCACGGATGGTGAAGAAGTTGCCAAGGGATTTGGACATCTTCTCTTTATCCACCATCACCATGCCGCTGTGCATCCAGGTGTTGACGTAGTCGCCACCGTGGGCGCAGCAGGACTGGGCGATCTCGTTCTCGTGGTGCGGGAACTGCAGATCGGAGCCGCCGCCGTGGATGTCGAAGTGGTTGCCAAGGTGCTTGGAGTTCATGGCGGAGCACTCGATGTGCCAGCCAGGACGGCCCGGCCCCCAGGGGCTGTCCCAGGTCGGCTCGCCCGGCTTGGACATCTTCCACAGCACGAAGTCGAGGGGGTTGCGCTTGGCATCCACCACGTCGACGCGGGCACCGGCCTGCAACTGCTCCAGATCCTGACCGGAGAGCTTGCCGTAGTCGGCGTAGGAGTCGACGATGAACATCACATCGCCGTTGTCGGCCACGTAGGCGTGCTCTTTATCCAGCAGGGATTGCACCAGCTCGATGATCTCGCCGATGTGCTGGGTGGCGCGCGGCTCGACGTCCGGGCGCACCATGCCGAGGGCATCGAAGTCGGCGTGCATGTCGCCGATCAGGCGCTCGGTCAGATCGTCACAGGTGACGCCGGTTTCGGCGGCGCGCTTGATGATCTTGTCGTCCACGTCGGTGACGTTGCGCACGTAGTTGAGCTGATAGCCGCTGTAGCGCAGGTAACGGGCGACGACGTCGAAGGCGACGAAGGTGCGGCCGTGGCCGATATGACAGTGATCGTAGATAGTGACGCCACACACATACATGCCCACCTTGCCCGAGTGGATAGGTTTGAATTCTTCTTTTTGACGAGTGAGTGTGTTGTATATCTTCAGCATCTTATGACCACTGCCTGTGAGTAAAATGGCCTGCCATTCTACCCGCATCGCGCGTAGAAAACGAGGCAGAAAACGTGCCGGATCAGGCGCACCATCTATGCCGCAGGGCCCTGATGGGCTAGAATTGCCACCACTTTATGCCATACACCTGCGGGCACCTGGTCGCCCGCACCAAATGAAAGGACATATCATGGTCACTCTGCACACCAATCACGGCGACATCACCCTCACCCTGAACGCTGAAAAAGCCCCGGAAACCGTGGCCAACTTCCTGCAATACTGCCGTGACGGTCACTACGACAACACCATCTTCCACCGCGTCATCGACGGCTTCATGATCCAGGGCGGCGGCTATGCCCCTGGCTTCGAAGAGAAAGACACCCGCGCCCCCATCAAGAACGAAGCGGCCAACGGCCTGTCCAACAAGGTCGGCACCATCGCCATGGCTCGCACCATGGAGCCGCACTCTGCCAGCGCCCAGTTCTTCATCAACGTGAACAACAACGACTTCCTCGACTTCAAATCCGCCACCACCCAGGGTTTTGGCTACTGCGTGTTTGGTGAAGTGACCGCCGGCATGGACGTGGTCAACAAGATCAAGGGCGTCAAGACCGGTAACTACGGCCGCATCCACCAGGACGTGCCGACCGAAGACGTGGTGATCACCAAGGTGACCCTTGCCGAGTGATCTCTGCCTTCTGCGAGATGAACTGACTGCGGCCCCGGCCGCAGTTTTTCCATCTGCGAAGGCCGGCCCCATCGACTGGCGCCGTCTCGACTACCTGGCTCACGGCAACCCGCGCCAACGCTCGGCCCATGCCCTGCTCACCGCCGGGGTGTGGGATGCGCTGGCAGCGCAGTGCAGCGACCTGGCGCTGGTGAGCACGGTCGCCATCGGGCTCGACCGCCCCGGCAGCGATCTCGATATCGTCTGCCAGCATCCGGAGCCGGCCACGTTTGCAGCGGCGCTGGCAGCACAAGGCTGGCGGGTTGCGCAAAAGGGCGCTGACATCTGGCTCGCCGAGCAGAGCGTCACCGGCGCAGATGGCCACCCTTGGCCCCTTGAGCTCTACCTCACCCCAGACCCCCTCGAGCGCCTCAACGGCTGGCGCCACCTCAGCCTGATGGCCACCCTGCTTGAGCAGTTCGGCGCGGCGTTTTATCACCAAGTGCTGCGCCTGCGTCTTGATGAAGGGCTCAAAGGGGAAGCGGCCATGTGCCACTTGCTGGGCCTTGCCGGCGACCCGTATGCCGCACTGCTCACCCTGGAGGGCGGCGAGCTTGCCCCACTGGCGTGGCAGCCGAGGGCGATGGGCCCCCACTTCACTTCTAATTTCACTTCCAGTTCCAATACCACTTCCAGCCACCTCAACAGGGCCCAGCGCACTTTCTCATGAGCACCCTCTTTATCAGCGACATTCACCTGTGTGCCGACCGGCCCGACATGACCGCCGCCCTGGTGCGCTTTCTGGCGCACGACGCCCCCGGTGCCGATGCCCTCTATGTGTTGGGCGATCTGTTTGAATTCTGGATTGGCGACGACGATCCCAATCCCCTCCACGGCGAGGTGGCCGACGCCTTTGCGGCCCTGAGCCAGCAGGGGGTGCCCCTCTACTTCATTCACGGCAACCGCGACTTCTTGCTGGGCCAGGCCTTTGCCAAGCGCGCCGGCATGACATTGCTGGGGGATCCGTGCGTCATCGAACTCTACGGCGAGCGGGTGCTGCTGAGCCACGGCGATCTGCTCTGCACCCTGGATGAGGGCTACCAGAAGTTTCGCCGCATCACCCAGCTCAAGTGGCTGCGCTGGCTGTTCCTGCGCCTGCCGTTCGCGCGCCGCCAGGCCATCGCCCACAAGATGCGCGGCCAGAGCCAGATGGAAAATGCCCACAAGAGCCAGACCATCATGGACGTGACCCCGGCGGCGGTGGACGAGATGCTGCGCCAGCACGACTGCCGGATGATGATCCACGGCCACACCCACAGACCCGCCATCCACGACTTCAGCCTCGACGGCCACCCGGCGCGGCGCATCGTACTGGGGGACTGGTTCGAGCAGGGCTCGGTGCTGGTCTGTCGCCCCGGCGAGCAGCGCCTCGAGCAACGCGCGCTGATCTGAATTGGCTAGCTGGCAGCAATAAAAAAGGCGGGAAGATCCCGCCTTTTGTTTGCCTGCGATCTACTTCTATAACGGCTACATCATCGTCATCTGCCCCGCGTAGAGGATGAAGTAGCGCAGCAGCAATATTCCCACCAGACTCAGGCTGCAGATAAGCGCCAACCGGGCCGGTTGATGGGCCTTGGCCGGACTGCCCACCCGCCCCAGCAGCTGGGGCAACAGGATCCCCAGCCCGATGACCCCGAACCAGAACACCTGGGACCAGAAGCCACCGCCGATGGCCGCCCACATGGCCGCTTCCCGCTGGCCGCCACCAAAATAGAGGCCGGTGAAGAAGCAGAGCAGCAGGAACAGCTCGATGGCGACGATGGGCCGCTCGAAGCGATGCACGAAGCTCACCCTCTGGCTGTGGCCATCCTCCCGAAACAGGGTGACCGCCAGCAAGATGGTGGAGGCCACCCCCGAGCTGATGCCGGAGACCAGAAACAGCGCCGGCAGGATCGGGTTGTTGAGCATGGGGTAAGTCTTGAGGGCGGAGAGCAGAAAGCCGGTGTAGGCCCCGAGCAGCACGGCAAGCAGCAGCAACAGCGGTGCCAGCAGCCGCTCGATACGGGCGAGCCAGCCGATGAGGCCGTCTACAAAGGCGAGCTTGTCGGCCAGCAGCCGTCGGCGCAAGGCCTCGATCTCGGCTCTGAACACCACCGCCAGCCAGGCGAACAGCACCGCCATGTAGATCTGAAACAGCATGACCCCCATCGACATCACGGAGTCGAACTGGTAGTGGAACATCAGCTTCCAGAAGGTCCAGGGGCAGGCCAGGTGGAAGATGAGGATGAGTAACCCCAGGATCACCGAGACCGGCGCCAGGAGGGCGGTCGCCTTGATGATGCCGCTCTCGCTGCCGGCCCCCTGCCGGCGCAGCAGCACCGAGAGGGTGGCCGAGCCTGCCGAGATACCGAGCAGGAACAAGTAGATGGCGATGGGGCCATCCCACACCAGCGAGTCGAAGTGAAACGCATCATGCCACATGGTGCTTCCCTCCCGTCAGCCGGTCTGCGTCATACAGATGAGATGGGGTCATGACTTCACCTCCCCTTTGGGCACCCGGTACATCTTGGGCGAAGTACCGAGGAACTGCTTGTAGCGATAGGTGGTCTCCTGCACCAGCCGTTTGGCGATGGGGCTGTCGGGATCGTCCAGATTGCCGAACACCAGCGCCTTGGTCGGGCAGGCTTCGACACAGGCCGGCTGCTTGCCCACCGCCAGATTGGTCTTGCGGCAGAAGTCGCACTTGTCGGCAACGCGGGTGACCGGGTTGATGAAGCGCACCTGATAGGGGCAGGCGGCCAGGCAATAGCGACAACCGACGCAGAGGTCGGGGTTGATGTCGACGATGCCATCCTCCGCCCGGGTGTGGGAGGCGCCGGTCGGGCAGACGTGCACGCAGGGGGCGTTGTCGCAGTGCTGGCAGGATTTGCGAAAGAAGCGGTACTCCTGCGCCGGATACTCCCCCACCGGGCCGCTGCGCAGGATCTGCAGGCGGGCCACCCCTGCCGGCACCTGGTTCACCTCGCGGCAGGCGTCCATGCAGGCGGTGCAGCCGATGCAGGCCGTCTCGTCGTGGATCATGCCGTAGCGCACGCCCTTGATGGTCATGCTGTTGGCCAGGGCGCGCGGTGCGCCCGTCAGCAGGATCAGGGCGCCGGCGCTCATGCCCACCATGAAGTCGCGGCGGGTCGTGCTCATGAACCCTCCTTGACAGCGCCGCCCAGGCCGGCCTCGTGCTGCTTGCGGTGGCAGTCGACGCACAGCTTGATGCGCGACTTCTCGGGGATCCCTACCATGGGCTCCTTGGCCGGGTGCAGTTGGTGACAGCTGGTGCAGCTGATCCGGGTGGCGTGCACGTCGTGGGCCCACAGGGCCTTGCGCAAATCGTCCGGTTCATGGCAGCTCATGCAGACGCCGTTTTGCTGGCTCAGCGGGAAGGCGTCATTGCCAAAGCGCATCACATCGACCATGCCACCGCGTTGTTTACGGTGATCGGCCGACGCATTGCCGTGGCAGTTGGTGCAGGTGACCTGCTCCCCCGTGTTGGGATTGGTGACCTGGCCATGCTTGCCGTGCATCCCCTCCTCCCCGTCGTGGCACTTCTCGCACTTGGCGAAGCGGGCCGCGGCCTTCTTGGCGGCGGCTTTCTTCTTTTCCGCCTTGGCCTGCCGTTCAGCCAGGGTGGGTTGCGCTGCCTGATCGGCACTGGATGTGACACTCGGCGCAGCTGGCGTGGCATCCGCTGCCTGCGCGCTGGCCAGAGCCAGCTGACCCGCTCCCAGAGCGAGGGAGGCGAGCAGCAGCCACTTGATGATCTTTTTCATAGGAAACTCCGAAACGGTGGCACCCGCCGGGTGCCGTCTGCCCGCCTGGCAACAAAAAGGAGCTGGTGACAGCTCCTTTGACGGTCATGAACACGAGACCACACCCCGCCAGAAGCGGGGTGGCTGCGTCAACGGGAGGGGCAGCGACGTTACTGCTGGCTTGCGTAGTACTCGGCCAGCGCCTTGAGGTCGGCATCGCTCATGGCGATGATGGCCTTGTTCATCTTCTCGTCGTTGCTGCGCTTGCCGGCCTTGAACTCCTGCAGGGAGGTCAGCAGGTAGCCCTTGGGCTGGCCGGCGAGGATGGAAGCCTCGTCTTCGGCCACCGAGCCGCCTTCGGAGTGGCACTTCTTGCAGCCGGAGTCGTCGTGCAGTTTTTGCCCCGCCTTGGCCAGCGCCGCATCGAACGGCTGCTTCATCGGCTTGTAGGGCAGCTCGGCATAGTGCGCCGCCAACTCGTCGATCTGCTCGTCGCTAAGGCCCTTAACAATGTCGGTCATGTTCCCCTTCTTGCTGGTATCACCGGTGACATGATTAACGGTCTTGGCCGGCCGGCCGTCCAGGTAGGTGCGCATCTGCTCGGCAAGATTTGATTCTGCCAGCCCTGCAATAGTCGGAATATCGTTCTGGGTGCTGATCCCCTGATTTCCATGACATGAGTTACATGTATCCACCAATGAGTCCAGGCTGGCATGTGCGGTGCCAATAGAGCCCAAAAGCAACGACAGTCCCAGTATTTCCAGCTTCACACTGCGTTTCATTTCTTATCCCTCTTCCAGAAAAGGTCTATAAACCCCAGTAAAAACAGACATTTTTATACTCAAGGTTGATTTTCGATCCGTTTTTGAGACTTATATCAACGCCGTCTAATATATAAACCTTACAATTAAGATGGAAATGATTTATACCGTATTTAGTCCTCTTTTGACCCTTAAGTGGTATCTTTTTGGGAATTTTTTGAGCTGGCTCATATATGGAACAATAAGTCCGATAAAAAAGGATAAAACAATGAAATACTGGAAAGTATTGGTGGCTGCAGCAATGGTGTTCACCCTCTCCTCCTGTGGGGGCGGCGGTGATGGCAACGACAAGACGGATCCACCTCCCCCTCCTCCGGGAACCCCAGATTCGCTGGTGATCTCGGCCTCCACCCCACAACTTGGCGAGAGCGGTCAGCTCTCGGTGCAATTCAAGGTAACCGACAAGCAAGGCAAGGGTTATGAGCTGGGAACCACCCTTCCCTCCTTCACCCTGGCCAAGGTGATCCCCGGCCGCGACGCCAAACGGGAAGACCCTGTCATCTGGAAGAGCTTCATCTACAGCACCAAGAACAACCGGCCCACCGGCGAGAACGGCGGCAAACTGGAAGCCCTTGGCAATGGCCAGTACCGCTACACCTTCTCCTTCAATGCCACCACGGTGCGCGACCCTTATCCGAGCGATTCGCAGGACAACAACGGCTTGATCCGCTGGGATGAGGCAGCGACCCACCGCCTCGGCATCTACTTTGGCGGCAGCAACGGCATTCCGGTCACCGACTACGTGCTGGACTGGGTACCGGCCGGCACGCCGCCGCTGCTGACCCGCGACATCCTGGAGCAGCAGAGCTGCGACAGCTGCCACATGAAGCAGCCAATTCACCACAGCAACCGGGCCGATCCCAAGCTCTGCGTCACCTGCCACAACGAGAGCGTGCCCGGCAGCGGACGGGGCGATCTGACCACCCTGGTGCACAAGCTGCACGGCAACCTGGATGCGACCGCCACCAAGCTGGTGAGCCACTTCCCGCAGGATCCGCGCAACTGCGACACCTGCCACAAGGGCGTCACCCCGACCACCCCGGATGCCAACAACTGGCAGCACGCCCAGGAGAAGCCCTGCGGCGCCTGCCACGCGGACTCCACCACGGCGACCGGCTACGTCAGCCACATCAACGGCAAGATCACCAGCGGTACCCTCTGTACCCAGTGCCACGCCGAGACCCCCGGCAACACCAAGTCCCCCAGCAGCGTGCACATGGGCTACCTCGCCAACGAGGCTGCCGGTCGCGACAAGCTGGTGTTCAAGTTTGACGACGTGCGCTACGCCGCGCCCAACATCGAGGTCGAGCTGACCGTGACCGCCAACGGCACACCGGTCGAGACCATGGACGGGGTGCTCAAGTACATCAAGTACGGCGATCTGGCCAAGGCTCCCTACGTGCTGGTCAACTGGGATCAGGGCAGCGGCTTCGAGCTGGGCTACACCAACCCGCAGACCTTCGTCGCCGGCAACAAGATTGACTTCACCAAGTGCGAAAGCCAGGGCGGCGGCAGCTTCCTGTGCCGCAAAGAGGTGGGTAACGAGGTGACCGGCACCCTGGCGGCCACGGTTGCCGAACTGCAGGTATGCGTGGCCCGCAAGGCGGATCGCAACGGTGCCTTCGCCGCCGGGGATCTGCTCCCCTGCAGCAGCACCGCCAGCGCCCTCTCCTACGTGGCCATCAACCCGGTCAAGGCCTACTTCCGGGTCGAAGGCGGGGTCGACGGCAGCTATGTGCTCAAGGCAGGCGCGGATCTGGCCTCCTGCAACGGCTGTCACAAGGACTTGGCAGTCCATACCGAGGGCAACGCGGGCTCGGCCCACGCCTCCAAGGACTTCGCCCAGTGCACCAGCTGTCACAACGCCACCCGCACCTCCTTCTATGCGGGTGTGCCGGGGGATCTGAAGTACCACGTGCACTCCTTCCACGCCTTCGGCTCCCATCGCAGCGGTGATGCCACCTTCCCGGGCAAGCTGAACAACTGCGAGTCCTGCCACACCAAGGGTCAGTACAACCTGCCCAACCAGCAGAACGAACGACCCTCGCTGGTGGCAACCACGGCGGACAACAAGCAGCCCAAGTTCTTCAGTCCGACCCTGGTGGTTTGCGCCAGTTGCCACCTCAAGTCGCCGCTGGGGCTGGTCAAGCCGGACAGCCCGGTCGCCGGGGATGAGTGGGCCACCCACATGAAGAACAACGGCGCCATCTTTGGTGCAGAGACGATAGAGGCCGCCACCGGAGTTGAACAGTGCGCGTCCTGCCATGCCGTCGGGCAGGAGCAGGGCGTCGACAAGGTTCACAAGGTGTATGACTTCCGTTGAGACCACCAGGCCGGGGGGATGCCTCCCCCCGGCCCTTTGCCGTTGAAGGACACGATATGAAAAGAATCACCCCGCAGTGGCTCCTGGCGGGTTTGCTGGCACTCGGTTGCCTGCCGGTCTGGGCCAAGAGCGATGCCCAGCCGGCGGCCGATGCCGATCCGCGCCTGCAGGTCGAGGCCACCCTCGACCAGAAATTCGACCAGGGCAAATACTCCCCCAAGGGGGCCGATACCTGCCTCAAGTGCCACGATGCCGACTCGCGCAAGCCCGCCACCGGCATCTTCCACAATGTGCATGGCAACCTCGGCAACCAGAACGGGCCGATGGCCGACAAGCAGTGTGAAGCCTGTCACGGCCCCGCCGGCAACCACCCGCGCAATCCCCGCAAGGGGCAGAAGCGGGAACCCATGATCACCTTCGGCCCCGACTCGCCGGTCCCGGTGGAGAAGCAGAACAGCGTCTGCCTCTCCTGCCACACCGATACCCAGCGGATGGGATGGCATGCCAGTGCTCACGCGGTGGAGGATGTCTCCTGCACCAGCTGCCACAGTCTGCACCAGGCCAAGGATCCGGTGATGGACAGCAAGCTGCAGGTGGAAACCTGTACCAGCTGCCACGCCCAGCAAAAGGCCGATCTGCACAAGCGCACCAGCCACCCCATTCTCAATGGCGAGCTGCCCTGCTCCAGTTGCCACAACCCGCACCAGTCGCAGAACGAGGCCAGCCTCAAGCAGCCCAGCCTCAACGAGAGCTGCTACGAGTGCCACGCCGAGAAACGGGGCCCCTTCCTGTGGGAACACGAGCCGGTGACCGAGGATTGCTCCCTCTGCCACAGCCCGCACGGCTCCATCAACCAGGCGCTGCTCAACAAGCGGGTGCCCCAGCTGTGCCAGGAGTGCCACAGCGTGTCCCATGCCAACGTCTCCATCCCCGAGGGGGATCTCAAGGTGCGTGGCGGCAGTTGCCTGAACTGTCATAACCAGATCCACGGGACCAACCATCCCAACGGTCAATCACTGCGGCGCTGAGGAGAGAAGTCATGAAATACTCAACACTTTGGCTCTCCCTGCTGGCGGTCTGCTCGGCCCAGGCGGCCGAGGAGCCGCTGGCAGTCGGGGATTACGCCCTGCAGCAGAGCAAACCGGCCAAGACCGAACGCTGGAGCTGCAAGTCTTGCGAGCGCGATGAGGGCTGGTTTGGCGAGGTAGGGCTGGGTGCCGGCTATGCCAACGACGATGGCGCCACCCGCTTTCGCAACTGGGTTCCCAGCCAGCAGGACAGCGGCATGCTCGGCATCTTCAACGCCGACCTGCAATACCGGGGAGAAGGCTCCCGCTACGGCAGCCTGGCGGTGAAAAACCTCGGCATGGAGCGCTTCAGCCTGGCGACCGAACAGGGCCACTACGACGGTATGCGTGCCCGGCTGGGCTACTCGGAATCCCCCTTCTACTGGAACAGCCACGGCCGCAGCGTCTATCAGCCGGGCGAGAGCCCGCTGACCCTGGGGTCGCTGGCCGAGTTCGACAAGGAGGTGGTGCGCAAGAAGCTAACCGCCGGGCTCGCCTATACTCCGAAGAGCCCGTGGCGCCCCTACGCCGATTTTTCTCATGAGAAAAAAGAGGCCACCCTCGCCTACTACCAGTCGAGCGTGCCCGGCATCGGCAGCGGGCCAGGCCTTTTGCCCAAGCCCGTCGACGGCAGCTCGACCACCCTAGTCAAGAGCGGCGTCAGTTACCTGGGAGAAGGCTGGCTGGTCGATCTCGCCTACAACGGCTCCCTCTACCGTACCGATGACACGGCGCTCTACTATGGCAGCGTCGCCGACCCTTACGCCAACGAGCGCGCCTACGAGCCGGACAACAACTTCCACCAGCTGAGCCTATCCGGCCAGTACAACTGGGACCGGCAGAGCCTGACCGGTCGCGTGATCACCAGCCAGGCCACCTCCAACGGCAGCCTGACCGCGTTTCGCAACGCCCCCATCACCCAGGATGACTTCCACGGCGAGGTCAGCACCCTGCAGGCCGACGCCAAGTGGGTGGGTCGCTTTGGCCGGGATCTCACCCTGCGCGCCGGCGGCGAGTATCGGGACCGCAAGGACAAGTCCGATGAATACGCTGTGGTCGGCAAGCCGCGCGGCAAGAGCGATCGCACCCGCAGCAAGGCGGATCTCGCGGCCGACTACCGGCTCAGCCGCTCGGTCAAGCTCACCACCGGCTATCAGTACAAGGCCGATCAGCGCGAGCAGGCCGACCGGCAGGATACCGACGAACACACCCTGTTCCTCAAGGGGCGCTACCGCCCGGCCGGGGCGCTGCAACTGGGCGGCAAGCTCGCCTGGAGCACCCGCGACGGCTCGGACTGGCGCCACGACAGCGCCGGTGGCAACGGCAGCCCGACCCTGCGCCAGTTCTATCTGGCGGACAGGGACAGGGTCGAACTCAGGGGAGACCTTGGCTATCAGTTCAGCGAGGGGATGGATGCCCGCCTCGAAGGGTGGTGGGCCAAGGATGATTACAAGGAGCCGGACATAGGGCGCAGCGAGGGCAAGGATTATGGTATCGACCTGACCCTCAACCAGCAGTTCGACGACAACCTGAGCGGCCACCTGTTCAGCAACCTGCAGTGGATCACCTCCAGCCAGAACCACGCCTACACAGGCGCGCCAGACTGGGATCCCTACAGCACGGCGGTGCGCGACGAGATCACCACCCTCGGGCTCGGGCTCACCCAGAAGAAGGCGTTTGACCGGGATCTCGAGCTCGGGCTCGATTACAGCTTCGCCTATGGCCGTGGCAAGACCGACGCCAGCAAGGGCTATGACTACCCGGATCTCACCAGCAAGCAGCACCGGCTGGAAGGCTACGCCCTCTATCAGCTGACCAAGCAGCATTCGCTGCGCTGGGATGTGCGCTACGAATACTTCCAGGACGTGGATTACCTCTACACCGGCGAAGAGCGCAACCTCGGCAACCTGAACCAGGACTACAACGGCTACTTCACTGCCGTCTCCTGGCTCTACAAGTTCTAAAGGCACGATTGCGTGCCGGATAAGGGCAGACACTCTGTGTTGCCAGCCCAATAAAGAGGGGAGCCCAGACTCCCCTCTTTCATCATCTCGTCTTGGTTCTCTTGATTGCCTCTTCACTCTGTCGGCCAAGCAGGCTGGCGCATGGCGGCCATCCACCTGTCAGGCTCGGCACGGCATCAGCCGGTATAGGTCGGTTCCAGCGCATAATGCTTGAAGCAGGCCTCCAGCTGGCTGCGCGCCTGCGGTGCCACTTCGATGAACTCCAGCCCGTATACCTCGCCCTCTTCCGCCTGACGGGACCACATCACCCTGGCCTTGATCGCCAGCGGCGTCTGGCTGCGATACAGATCGATGGAGGGCTTGGGGGTGTAGATCTTGAGCTCCACCTCGGCGCGTTTGTCCAGAGCCAGGGGCTGTACCGTGCGCAGCCTTAGGCCGGTGACGCTGAAATCCTCGGTGATCGACTCGTGGAACCCGCCCCCGGCCAGCACCTTCACCATCATGTGCTGGTACATGCGCGGCGCCCGGCGCAGCTCGTGCTCACTGCGATCTGCCCCGCTCTCGGCCTCGAAGCGGAACTGCTCCATGATGTCGCGCAGCTGGCTCGACTCCTGATAGAGGGTGCGGCTGATGATCCCGGTGGTCTGCACCTTCTCGGTGTTCTCCGCGAGCGCATGCAGCAGGTCGTGCAGGTGGGCATTGAGCGAGGAGAGCTTGCCCATCTGCTCGTCGCTGGTGCCGCGGATCTGATCCGCCGCACCGACGCTGCGCTCAATCTCCGTCATCAGGCCGTTGATGGACTGGCTCGCCTCGTGTGCCTTGTCCATGGTCAGGTGAGTGCGAGCGATGACGCTCTTCACCGAGGACTCGTTCTCGCCGATGAGCCGGCTCAGGGTCGTGACGATCTCGTTGATCTCCTTGGTGGCCTGACCGGCATTGTTGGCCAGCTTGCGCACCTCGTCGGCCACCACCGCAAAGCCGCGGCCATACTCCCCGGCCCGGGCCGCCTCGATGGCGGCGTTGAGAGCCAGCAGGTTGGTCTGTTCGGTGATGGCGGTGATGGACTGGGTTATCACCTGAATACGCTGGCTCGCCTCGCTCAGCTGTCGGGTCTTCTGTTCCGCCTGCTGCGCCTCGGTCACGGCGTGGCGCATCTCTTCGATGTTTTCACTCATCACCCGGGTGCTGCGATGGGCGCTCTGATAGGCAAGCTCGGCCTGCTGCCCCACCTGGCTTGCCAGGCCGGAGACCGCCTCGGCCGCGCAGGAGAGATCATTGCTGGCGCGGGTCACTTCCGTCGAGTGGTGCTGCTCCAGCTGGGAAGCGTCGGTGATGGTTCTCGAGATATCGGAGATCTGATAAGAGGACTGGGCCAGCTGCCGGGTCCGCAGGTCTATCTGGCGCATGTGGCGACTGAGCTGCGCCGCCATCAGCCGCATGGCCCCGAGCACGCTGTGATTGTCTGCCGAATGGGTCTGGATGGTAACGGTGAGGTTGCCCGCCGCAATCTCGGCGGCCACCCGCGCGGCATAATCCGGCTCGCCGCCCAGGGTGCGCATCAGGTGACGGTACTGGATGAAATAGGCCAGCACCACGAACAGCAGGGAGACCAGCCCGGCGACCAGCCCCATCAGCAGGGCCAGCTCCTTGGCCTCGTCGCGGCTGGCGACGGCACGGGTGATCCGGCTGTCCAGCTGATGATTGATGCGCTCAAGCCGCTCGTTGATGCTTATCACCATGTGATCAAAGCCACCCTGGCTGCTCATCATCAGGTTGCCCGCCGCCTGACCCTGGCGACTGTAGGTATCCACCATAGCCGCCCCTTTCTCATACAGCCCCTTGACCGTCTCCTGCATCGGCAGCAGTTCGTCGCTCAAGTCCGGCAGGCTGCGCATCAGGGTATCGAGATTCTGCAAGGCGGTATCGCGGAACGTGGCGGCCTCGGCAAGGCCCTCTTCCGTGTTGCCGGTCACCGCCGCATCTGTGATGAACTGCTGGATCTGCACCAGGTCATAGCGCGTCTCCTTGAAGATGAGGTGAGCCTGATTGAAGCGCTCGACCTTCTCCTGTGCGCGCAGCTGGGCCTGGCTGCTCCACAAGGAGACGATGGATGCCACGATCAGCGGTACCGCCACCAGGATCCCCCCCAGGATCATCATCCGTTTGACCGAATGCCTTCCTCGGGGCGCATGCGACACCGCATGTGCCTCGGTATGGTCGAAGGCGGTGTCCTGCAAGAGTCCTTGTGCAGTAGCCATGGCATCACCTCATCCTGGTAGCAGAGCGTCATTGGGCCATCGCAGCAAGGCATTCAGCTGCAAAGAGCCGATCCGTTTTGTCGACTCAAGCAAAACCCAAGCCAGAAAAAATGGCCTGACTTGCCCCCTCTTCCGCCCCCAATGCGGGCAACTTGCCACAAAGCCCGCCCAAGGCGAGCAAAACGCGATGCAAACTGCAATAAAAGCGGTATTTTCTGCCCGAGCCACCCCCTCGGACCATTACGCCTTGCCCTGATCGACCCAACTCCCTTTACCATGCCCGGCTCATGGATGCGGCTTTCCGGCCTGGGGTGAGCCGCCGCCAACGCCCGGCCATATTGATGATCAACACACTATTGGCAGGTACCCAGCTCAGGGGTCAACACCATCAGCCAGCACGTCATGGCGTATTAGGCCTGGTTTTTGTATGGAGGGAATCTGAGTTAAGTAGTCGGCATGCATTACACTCATAAGCAGAGTCTAAACCACACAAAAAGAGTGGATAAAGTTAAATAGGCTCATTGCACAATTTCGACCTGGTTGGGGAGTGCTTATGTTTAACACGAAACTGAAACAAGAGCTGGTTGCAGAGAGAGCAAGAGCCTTGCAGAGCGAGGCGCTGAACCACGCCATGCATGCCCATCTCCCCATGATAGAATTCACTCCCGAGGGCCATATCCTCGATGCCAGCCCGCTGTTTCTGAGCACCGTCGGCTACAGCCTCAAGGAGATCGTGGGGCAGCACCATGCCATCTTCTGTCGAAAAGAGGACTCAGACTCCCCCTCCTACCGGGAATTCTGGAGAAATCTGGCCAATGGCCACAACCAGCACGGCACGTTTCAAAGGGTCGGCAAGCACGGCCAGGAAATCTGGCTGGAAGCAACCTACTTCCCGGTCAGCCAGGATGGCAAGGTCAACAAAGTCGTTAAAATCGCCTCCGATGTAACCTTGCAACATGACTTGCTCATGACGCAGAAAGCGATATTCGAAGCGCTGGATCGCTCCCTTGCGGTCATCGAGTTTGAGCCAAGCGGCGTCATCATCAACGCCAACCGCAATTTTCTCGACACCATGGGCTATCGGCTCGATGAAATAAAAGGTCGTCAGCATCGCATGTTCTGTGATGAGTCGTTTTATCGGGAACACCCCGATTTCTGGCAGGAACTGGCTCAGGGAACCTTCAAATCGGGGCGCTTTCAGCGCTTTGACAAGCAAGGTCATGAAATCTGGCTGGAAGCGACCTACAACGCAGTGCGGGGCAGCCATGGCAAGGTGATCAAGGTCATCAAGTTTGCCTCCAACATCACCTCGCAAATCAAAAAAGATCAGGCCGTGCAAAATGTGGCCAAAGTGGCCAACGAAACCTCCGTCACCACCAAAGCTTCCGCCATCAAGGGTGAGGACATGCTGACCACCGTCGTCTCCACCTCGGACAACATCGTCACCCAGATGGAAAATGCCAGTACGCTGATGAGCAAGCTGCATGCCCAATCTCAAAATATCACCGCCATCGTTTCAACCATCAGCAGCATTGCAGATCAGACCAACCTGCTGGCACTCAACGCCGCTATCGAAGCCGCACGAGCCGGTGAACAAGGCAGAGGCTTTGCCGTCGTGGCTGATGAAGTTCGTCAACTAGCGGCAAGAACCTCTCAATCCACCAACGAGATAGCAAGCGTGGTCAGCCAGAACCAGCAGCTCACCCATCAGGTCAGCGAACAGATCCAGTCCGCAGCTGATGGCGCCATCCATGGACAAAGACAGATCGATGATGTCGCGAAAGTGATGCAAGAGATAAGAAATGGCGCCGAAGAAGTGTCGACCATCATCTCGGAACTCTAGAAAAAGCAACAAGGGTCACCTTAGGAGCTCAACCCCTCTGGTAGACAAGGCAGACTGGCTACTCACCCAGGTGGTGCACGACCTCACCAACCAGGGCTACACCAACCGCCTCCAGCTAGAGGTGAAACTCGAGGAGCTACCGGAATAAATCTGCGTGGACAAAATGTGGATATGGATGAAAAACAAAAAGGCCGCTATTGCTAGCGGCCTTAGTAAGTCTTTGATTTTAATGGTGCCGAGGCCTCTATCGAATCATCCGCATAAGTAATTGATTTTTATATACTTAAAAATAAAAAAATTGAAATATACCCCCATAAATACCCCCTACTTAGTCGCAATAACACAATACGTTAAGACACCAAAAGCGACAATCTCACCTATACAGATTCTCCTCCCCCCCCCCTCAAACCTCGGCTTTTCAGAAGGCTACACTTGTTCACTGCAAAATCAGTAAATTTCGCCTACGTAGAGGCCTAACTCTTGGCTAAAAATTGCTGCAATTGAAACTCGATCATTTTAAGAGCACAGCGTATGGCCCTGTGCGATGGGACACCTAGCGTTACTCCAGCTTTCTAGCTACAAGGTAACTAGAGAGCTGGTGGTAATTCTGATTAGGAACTAGCGATTTCTGATCTGTAGAGATATTTATTACTTGGAATATACTCTTTTCTTTGCATCAAATTTATTATTTTGACATTTTCTAGGTGCTTCAAGTATTTGTAGGTGAAGTACTTAGCTACTTTATCCTCATGTGTGGACAGGATGATTTGCTTATCACTGAAGTCATTACGTAAAACCTCGACCAGCGAAGCCATATTGATATCGTCCATACTTTGAACAGGATCATCAATAAGAATGCTAGATAACTTGGTGGAATACACTCGATGCAACGCTAGAGTCAAAGCGATGACAACAGCAGATATCTGCCCAGAACTCATTGTATTTAAAATGTCATGATCGCTTTCCCAATTGGAAACTAGGCGTACATTCTTCAGCTCATCCTCACCCGTTGGGTCTTTGATGAAAATGCCATGACCAAGCCCAGTTTGGTGGGTCTGAAGGATCTTGCCAGAATAGATGTAGAAAGGAATTTCGATATTGGTGATTAGCATTTTCCTGTATTGTCGGATCTGAGCCCTAACTATTTTTATAAGCTCACTTACATCAGTCGCAGCACGCTCTAAATATTGAAGTTGCTCCGTCAGCTGTTCAAGCTCTTCTGAGACCTCCTTAAGCGAGCTGAAATAAATGCTCTTGATGTAGCTCTCTTTCTTGTCTAGCTGTGCAATACTCACTAAACTTAACTTGTTCTGCGTTCCGTTGAAATAATCCCTATAAATTCGCTCAAACACGTTGTCGCCATTGGCTTCATAATATTCCTCAGGTGCCTCACCACATGCTGAGCGTATCCGTTCACATAGGTAATCGGTCGCTTCATTTATATAGTTATCTCCACCCTGCACTGGGAACGTCACCGCGAGTAAATCTTCGTGATCAATGTGAACCGAGTGTAGCCATTTACGCAATCTTTCAAAACGTTCTTTTGCAGCCGATGCTTTAGACAGGACGAGTAAATCTTCCTGTGTACTGGCCGTCGTTTTTTCAAGATAAGCTTCACAGGCTTGACGTAAGGGTAAGAGGTGAGTTGTATTGAACACATCCCTCGTAGCCACCAATAGCTGATCCTGACCCGAAAGTTCTGATCGAATTAGATGGCCGTGCTCAGCAATCGCGTGAACCAGAACATCATGCTTCTCATAGTCTCGCCCGCAAAGTAAACATGCAGTCTCGTCTGGAAGACTTACGAGTTCGTTAGACATAGCGTCGTGTTGTTTGAGGAGTTCGGAATAAATGGAGCTCAAACCACGTGCTTTGTTCTCCACTCCAGTAAGCTCTTGGAGTGCAACTTCAAAGGCAGAACAGTCTTCTAAGGCCAAGGCTTGGAAGATCGTCTCAAAATCCCCAATATCGTGAATTTTCTTCACATCGCCACTTTTAAGTGTCGCATGAACTAGCTTTATTAGCTGATAAGTACCATGCCTTGTAACATGCAAGTCATAATCATTTATCGAGTTATAGTAACCGATATAGAGTCTAAGCACCTCTCGCTGAAGAATAGCTTTTTCAAATTGGAGATTTCTAATAAAAAAATGTTGGTGAACAAGAAGTTTTTTTACATTACTTATCTCTACTAAGGAGCTGTTAAGTATCTCTTGACTCAATTCTTCAATCGTATCTGTGTCCCAAAAAGGTGATTTATTGACTTCAGCTAGCCATGGTAAAGCATAAAAATGCGGTTCTATGGTGCCAGTTGCGATGCTGGTACTCTCATCAATTCTGTATAGGTTCTTTATGGATTCTATCTGAGACACAACAGATTTTTTGGATGCCACCAATTGGCGTGAAATATCTATCAGTTTGTTAAGCTTATTATCGGCATCCCGTGTGTCACCAAATAATTGTGCAAGTTCTTCAGCTCGCTGTGTCTCATTGTTCGACTTCAGAAATCGAGATGTTTCTTCTTGCTGCACATAATGGAGCAGCAGGAAGTCGCGCGGGAAGTCCTGACTGTCAAAATATTGATCCAGTACATTATTTTGTACTGGTACAGCTATTCCATCAACAATCTCATTGAGTTCCCATAGCTCTGTGAATCTTGAAATCCGTCTAGAAATATTTGGGATATTATCTTTTAGTTTTCGTTGAAAAATCTTCAAGTTAGAGTCACGGCTTTTAAACTCAAGAATAATCTCAACACTCTCAGCCCCCTTATGTGCAACAACCACATCTGCTGGATTTTGACGGTTTTCAAGAGATATAAGACGAGTAATGTTTCCTGTCAGACCTAGCTCGATAGCATCGAAAACAGATGTCTTTCCATATCCATTTGGTCCATCAAGTAGGACGAGATTACTGTCCTCAAAACTAATGGTATACGGCTCACCACCAAATACCTTAAAGTTTTTGAGAGTAATTTTATTAAGTTTAGTCATTGTGACTCCCCCAGATCTTCGATATTTGATGATGGGTATTCTCATCTGTCCATTCAATATTGGACTCTATCAGTCGTTTGAAAAGAGCCAACTGCTCAGGGGCAAGTGCCCCCTCGATTTGCTCGTCTAAATTGGATAGTTTTTGCTCTTGGGGATTGTAGGTAATAAATGGGAGTTTAAGAACGGCCTTTAACAAAAGAGAATAATGATTTTTTATGTTATCAACCCCATACTTGAACTTAATAAAGCTCTGCCCACCATCTGAGTTTATTATGGAGTTAATAACTGGGTTGGTTATTTTTTCTATTCCGTTTTCGGAAAGATGAGCCTTCAGATCTACAAGCTCATCATTGGTGTAGACGATAACATTTTTCTTGAAGTTATACTGATCTTCTTCAATAAAAAGGATTGTTTTTTGGCTTATAACCTCCTCCTCTTGGCAGAAGATTAAAGTGCTATTTTTCTCGAAGTAGCTGTTTACTTTTCCTGAGTTACTAATTGCATCGAATAATTCTTGCGCTTTTTCTAGTTGTATCTCTTGTGCTGCAGCTTCGGATTGGTTTTCCAGCTGAACAGTAACAAAATATTCCTCTCTATTATTTACATCCAAAGGACTAAAAAGATAAAAAATTAAATTGTCGAATGATACATCTATATCAACTTGCTGATAACCATTATTGGATAAAATATTGTTGATTATATCAATCATTATTCCAACACTTCCTTTGCTATCGTTATAGGAACGAGGGTTATTAGTTTCAACACTTCGTCTCGTTTAGGGCGAGGATCAGCATCCACTTCCATCGGAGCTTCTGTATGGAGAATTGATGTTGGTGAAAAAGAGTGCGATTCCAGACCATTGTATATAATATTTTCAACTTCAAACAATATCTCACTCATACTTGGGTTATTAAGAATCTCCCTTTCTATTTGTTTAGCCCGCATAACCCCAGTTATGGTAGTTGGCAGATAATTCTGGTACGGCGGCGTAGGGGCTCGATAGGTAATTTTATGCCTCATCGCATGGTGTGCGGCTCGCTCAAAATTTATTGTGTGTAAAATTTTTATCAATACGTAACGAATACCTTCTGGATTTATTGAAATTGCATTTTCTGTGTTATTGGTATGGTCGAGATAGAGTTGCGGGGAAAAGCTTTGATAATATGCCCAGAGGTCAGTCGCACTCAAACCGAGTAAAATCCTTCTTGCTTCTTTTAGATTGCAGTATTCCCCCTCACCTGGATCAGTATAATCATACTGATCACTCATGTAGTCATCTATCAAAGATGCAAACTTTTCTTTAAATTTAAAGGCCAAGTATTCTTTACCGATGTCTTCATGATCTACAATAATTGATTGAATTATTTCATCAAAAGTTATTGGTATCTTAACACCTAGTTGCTTTGTCTTGTGTCGCTGAATGACATGCTTATCTATTATTCCTAAAAAACAATAAAAAGCTTTTTCAAGTCGTTCCTGCGTGACGATACCAGCGCGGGCATTTAATGCCATGGATATGTTATGCTTTATCTTTGAATTTATATTCTCTAAGTCACAAAATCTATTTCCGTCATCATATTGATAAGTATCGAGCCTCGTGAGGGCATTATTCTGTCCGTTATGAATAGAGTCCAACAGTGAGTGCAGCTGTCCCGCAGTAAAACCATGAAATGCAGCTCGCAGTATTTTTGCTATCTTAGGTATCTTCTTCTGTTTGGAAGCAGCCTTTTCGATACAAGAACTTCCATCCTTGGGATTATTATTTTGATACTGAGTAAGGATATTATTTATATCATCCTTTATTGAGGCTATTATGTCTTGAAAGTTTGGTTTTAAATTTATATTTTTCCAAGTATGGATCTTCCCATTTACGCTTGGCTGTTTGTACAACTCTAAAGTGATCTCCAACAGAGCATCAGAGTATTTACCATAAGAGCTGGAGTTATACGCCTTAACTTGATGAAATGATATGGGAATACCATTTTTACGGATTTCGAAATCTTCCGTATCTTCAAGCATCAAGCTATAGTTAGAGAAATCTGTATTTACAGGCTGTTCGTTTATGAGCCTTAATACGTGGTAAAGTGCAACCTTGCCTTGGTAGTTGAAACCACTCCAGGAAGGGGATGCATCGAAAGCCATTAAATAACTCCAGTACTGCAACTGTTGCGAAATGTGCCGAGCAAAAAACAATAACAGAGATTATGGTTTCCTTGCTAACTCTAGACACAAGGTCAAATATCATAACAGAATGCCATCATTATTGAGGTACAACTAGTTTTCTGAACATCCACTGTGATATTCATCACATTATATAGGTTCTAATGAAGGCTCAGTGTACGGCTCACAACTAGATGATATGAGGAACTGTACATAAAAGTTAGAATTTTCCCTCACGAGTAAATTTTTTTCTTTTTTGGCGCTCATCTATTAATTTGTACATTTCATCCACAGATTTAGCTTCAAGGTACATTTTTAAATGTTTGGGTTCCCATTTTGAGTCATAACCATTCTTAAGACCTACAGCCGATGTGTATCTTTTAAATTTGTTAGAATTCAAAAAGTCACATATTTGCTCTACATTCTCAAGCTGGACTTCTTTTCTGAATTTGACAATAGCCAAAATCTTGTGCAAATAAATACTATAACCCAATGCGTTGTTAGCAGCGACGTTATCGCAAAAAGAGGTGATCAAATACGATATCATTGCTGACAGTTCAGCAGACTTAAAAAACTTCTGACCATATTTTTCTATATAACTTAAATCTGCACCATCATAGATATCATGTAGCAACGCTATAACTGTAGAATCTAAATTCAATGTCACTGGTTTAAACCCTGATTCCACCACTCTGTTTTTTGAAACTCTCTTTCTTTCCGTTGCTTGGCGTGTAGAGTCAGAGTCAACAAGCTCAGTCGTTTGCTTAGTTCTCAGCGCTTGCTTTATCGAGCGTTTATTTGACGACTCCTTCATTTTGCTTTTTCTCACACATTTACTCATCATGAATTGGCCTCATAACAAAAATCAAACTCGATGTAAGATATGAAAACTAAAAATTAGATAAAATGGTTTCAGAAATTGCATCATGCTCACAAAGTAACTTTCAATTTCTGTGTACCGAGCAACATTCATAAACTTGTGTCACTTACATATGTAAGACTGAGAATTGTGACCATCACAAATGTTAATTTCCATGCATTATCACTACCACTGTATCGACGATAGAATAGTGACGTTCACAACCCCCTGTTCATAAAGAATAATTAAACTTGTGACTGTCACAACTAGTCTCATCATAGCGATGTGAGGGCAAACGGCTGGCTGCATTGGTAAGGTAATGCCGTCATCGCTAGAAATGAGCAAGTGTACATAGTCACAGCACTACCCATAAGCAGAGACCATCTGCGCCTTGTTAAAACGATGCCTGGGGGAAAGATAACTACCTCATCAGGCTACAAGCTTACAATGCAACCAGATGGGTAGTGTTAGTCACCTAATATAGCCAATAGACAGTTCCATTGTGGAGCATGGATAATCTAATAGCATGGAATAGCGAAGCATCATTTTTTACCACGGACAGGCTCTTTCAATGTTGTACCATGCTGCCGTACCCTATACATGAACTCTAAGTCCGATGCTCTCAATGAGTCCAGCTTCAGTAATGCATCAACAAAGTTGCGGTTTGATAATCTAACTTTCTTTGTTTTCCGCTGGTCTATGGCATCATAATACGCAACCACATGCTGCCACATAACCTTACAAATATAAGCCGTTTGCCTTAATGGTTCTTTGAACTTCTGAAACAAAACAGGCCTACATTTTCGAATGTGAACGCTGCTTGGCATTTGCTGATTCTCAAATGTATTCCTCAATTTTTTCCATTCACTAGAATCAGAATTTTTGCATCTAACTAGAAGATGAAAATGGGGCATCCAGCGTTGATATTCTGAATGAAAATCCACCTCAAAAAAACCTATTACAACATCCGTTACGCCCGCGCGTTCTAGTTGTTTACGAAGCTTGTTTTTCAAGCGAACGATATCTAGATGACCCAACTCACGAACCATTTCGTCATAATAGATGAACGTTGCAACTTTCCACGCTGTGTAGTCTTCACTAAAAAGTACTAGTTGACTTATCTTTCTTATCCGAAATCTCCTTATACACTCAGGACATGCAAAACTAAAACAAGGCTCTTCATCTAGACAATCTGATAGTTTTTCTGCAAGCAGCTTCCCTTTATAGCCACTCGTTCTAGAAAGCTTTCCTATTCGTAACTCCTTTTCTTTCCTACTTTCTTTCGATGTTTCAAATTTTGATAGCATAGACTCGACTGCAACAAGTTCATTTGTCTTAGCACTAAGAAATCTTTCCATTATTAACACCTGAAATTTATTATATCCATACGCTAAGCTGCTCGCTAAACAAAAATTTCGGCCAATCATGACTACGTGTAACTTATACCATCGTAAATTAACATACAGTGATTTATTAGCACCTGTCTTATAAGTGTAATAATGTTTGTATTTCTGACACTCCGATTAATTTATTCAATATCTCCGGAAAAACAAACAATATAAAACGGTCAATACTGCCAGCTATTTTTGATATGCAAGAGTAGTACACTGCACAGACAGCTGCATCAATAGCGGCGTGGCCTATTATTAACCTTGAGATATCCATCTAAATTTCCAGAGATATTCTAAACACTGCTTGTTATTTTTATCCAGTTGTTCACATAGTCTTGATGGCTTCCAATTTATAATGTAGTACAAACTTGGCGTGTAAAATAAGATCATTGATACCACATAAACTACGCACACTGGTCTGACGCTGTAGCGTGTATGCTTCCCGTTATGTTGTTACGGTCGTTCATCCACCCACGAACCTCTTCTGCCCGCCATGCGGTCACTCGCTCACCTAACTTCACAGGCTTGGGAATCTTTCCAGTGGCAGACCAACGCCACAAGGTGACAACGGCGATCCCTAGTAGAGGAGCTAATGCTTTAGCTCGGATATAACCTTCCATGGGTAACATGTGCTGGTTGTGTTTTTGAACTTCATATACTGACATGGCCTAGGTACTCCCTTTATGCTTTAACGTGTCGGAAGTCATTAGAGCATGAGGGAAGTGAAAAATAATGATAGGTAAGGCTTACCTTACATCAGGTAAGCATACCGAGTGCTTACCTGACATTGATTCTATTTGCTTTTGTGTGGAGTACCATTATTCATTGCAGCGCCAAGAATCCGTTCTATAACCTGAGCGGATAAGGGGGCGGGCTCCTCTACAGGCCTATCAGGAAACAATTCAACGGCATGATCTAATATTGTATCAGCCCACTCTTTTGCTGAGCTCCTACATTCTTCAGGCCATCTAATTTTGGCATAGATGGCCGCTGCTAAAATAATCTCACGATTTGCAGCATAGCGTTCTGCCTGAGGATTAGGTTTGTGCAGATCAATATCATTGGCTTGTTGAATTTTTTCAACTTGCTGAGCAGATAATCCAATTTGCTTATCTAGTAGCTTGCCGGTGGTGAAGCTGGTATATAGTCGTATTAAGTCTGCTTGCATGAGATAAAAACCTCTAACGGTAGATGCGTTTGCCCAGTCATTAACGTGAGCAAACACGATCTCCCCCTCGCTGGTCTTTGCCATAACTCTTACATAAAGATATTCCAGACTCGTTGATATATCAGTTTCAAAAAAACTTATTACATTCTGTGGCAATTGCCAAAGCCCATATAGAGTAGCCCTTTGTGAAGGGGATGAAAGCTTCAATTCATTCGACGCCACAGGACGTATGGATGCATATGAATTCAATGTGAATTTTTTAGTTTTTCTTTTCTTGAATTTTTCGAGAAAATCTTTTGTAAGTTCTGGAAAATGAACATTTGCAATAGGTTCATCAGTCAGTAATACATATATATCAACCCGCTCAGTTGCTCCAATATGAATCAAATCTGATACTTCACAACCTAACAGCTCTGCGGCTCTATCCAAACGACAGTATTCAAGTTGCTTTAGAATATTCAACTGGCTCGGAGTAGTTGGACTGGATTTCCGTGTCATCATGTCACCTTTCAACATTGCGAATACTCGTGTGGGATTTACTGGTACAAATTGCTGCCCTGTTGCGATTCATAGAAGTCGGCTAACCACTGCAACAACTTACGCCTGTCGTCCAAATATTCTGCACGATGATAGGCCGCACGAACCTTGTTACGCTCCGCATGGGCAAGTTGGCGTTCGATCACGTCCGGATCAAAGCCTTCCTCGTTCAGTGTGGTGGAGGCCAGCGCTCGGAATCCATGCGGCGTAGCGATCCCCTTGTAGCCCATTCTCCCCATGGCATAACTCAGAGTGTTTTCGCTGATGGGGTTGGTCAACTTGCGCTCGCTCGGGAACAGCAACTCACAATGGCCGGTCAGTTGACGCAGCTCATCGAGCACAGCCAACGCCTGACGTGAAAGAGGGACAAGGTGCTCGGTTCGCATCTTCATCCGCGCAGCAGGGATCCGCCATTCTGCCCGTTCCATATCGAACTCATCCCAACGGGCAAAGCGCACTTCACCAGGGCGGGTCATGGTCAACATCAGCAGATGGAGGGCAAGACGAGTCGCCGGATTAAGTGGCTCAGCTTCCAAACGTCGGAAGAACTCTGGCAGCTCAGAACGGGGCAAAGCGGGTCTATGTTCTTGTTTGGTGGCCTTGAGTGCCCCTTTCAGGTCTTGGGCTGGGTTGTAGCTAGCCCGCCCAGTCTGGATGGCGTAGCGCATGACAGAGCCGATCCGTTGTAGGATTCTCCCGGCTGTTTCAGTAACCCCGCGCTTCTCCACTTTGCGCAGAGCATCCAACATCATGGGCGCGGTTAGCTCGGCAACGGGCACCACCCCAAGATCGGGGAACACATCCACCTCAAGCGACTTGAGCACCCTAGCGGCATGGACTGGCGTCCAGCGGGCAAGCTGGCTTTGGTGCCACTCTCGCGCCAGTGCTTCAAAGTTGTTCTCGTTGGCCAACTTGTTAGCGATCTTGCTCTGCTTCTTGGCGAGGCCCGGATCCACTCCTTCAGCAAGCTGCCGACGAGCATCATCCCGCTTTGTCCTAGCCTCTTTCAGTGACACTTCGGGATAGACCCCCAAGGCGAGCGTCTTCTCTTTGCCACCGTGGCGATACTTGAGCCGCCAATACCTGCCAGACTGGTTAACCAATAAGAACAAGCCTTTCTCATCGGATAGTTTCTGCTGCTTACCGTTGAATTTTGCCTGTCGAGCGGTGATATCTGATAGCGCCATCTGGGGGTATCTCCCGTGTTTGCTTGGGGGTACTTGCACACACCGGGGGTATCTATTGCCGAGCCGCAGCCCAGACAGGGCACGGGTTAGGCACAATTGGGGGTACTTTTTACCCCTATCAGAACCAATACCCCCAGATGTACCCCCAAAGCTGGGGGTATGTTGTGACTAGACATGATACGACAAGATATAACAAAAAACCCGCAAAGCCTTAGGCCATGCGGGTTTCAGATATGTGGTGATACTATGTGATATTAACTAATGGTGCCCGAGGCCGGAATCGAACCGGCACGACGCGAACGTCGAGGGATTTTAAATCCCTTGTGTCTACCGATTTCACCACTCGGGCACCGTAATCGGTATCAAGCTCGCGCCGCGGGCTTGTCAATATGGAGGCACGTTCCGGAGTCGAACCGGACTAAACGGATTTGCAATCCGCTGCATAACCGCTTTGCTAACGCGCCATGCAAAAGAGAGAAGCTCTCTATTGTCTGAATTTGGAGCGGGAAACGAGACTCGAACTCGCGACCCCGACCTTGGCAAGGTCGTGCTCTACCAACTGAGCTATTCCCGCAATGGTCTGGCTGACTGCCTGACTACGAGGACGCATTCTAGCGATGTTCCTCGCCCAGTCAACCAAAAATGTTTAATACCCTGATCGTTCGAGTGTTTTTTGCCCTTTTCCTGCATTTTCAACGTTCACGACCGTTTCCCTGCCCCAAGTGCGGGGAAACGGTGCTTAGTACAAACGCAGACTAGAAGCGGGAGTGGTAGGTCAGATCGCCCCAGGCGGCTTTCATGTACTGGAACATGGACCAGAAGGTGAGCACGGTGGCCACATAGAGCAGCACATAGGCCAGCCACACCATCCAGATGTCGTACTGCCAGATGAGACCGGTGAGCGACACCATCTGGATCATGGTCTTCCATTTGCCAATCCAGCTGACCGCCACCGAGGAGCGCTTGCCAAGCTCGGCCATCCACTCGCGCAGGGCGGAGATGATGATCTCGCGGCCAATCATGGTCATGGCAGGAATGGTCACCCAGATGGTGTTGTAGTGCTCGACGATCACCACCAGCGCCGCCGCCACCATGATCTTGTCGGCCACCGGATCGAGGAAAGCGCCGAAGGCAGTGGACTGGTTCAGCTTGCGGGCAAGGTAGCCGTCAAACCAGTCAGTCGCCGCCGCCAGGATGAAGACGATGGCCGCCGCCAGATAGGACCACTGATAGGGAAGGTAGAACAGGATGACGAAGACGGGGATGAGCAAGATCCGAAAAAACGTCAGCAGATTAGGAATATTTGTCATTATTTTCAGCCACTTCTTGTATGCCGCTACATGGTAGCCCCAAGCCGATCACGGATGCAACCGGACAGGCGCCCGCCTTGGTCTATGAATCCATCAACAACCTCAGGATGCGGGCCATTATGGCATTTACGGCCCCCCTGCGTCACGGCTCTTGTGTGCCGGGATCCCCGAAGTGAATGAACCCAGAGTGAATGATGTGACTCAACTCGCCCCTTGCCGATACCTTGGGCGACAACCCCTGTTCGCCATCAGGGCAAACAGGGGCAACATGGAGGCGCATTCACCCCGTCTCGGCTACCAATGCTAGAGCGAGTGCAGGGCGTCGTGGATGGACTGGGCCAGCTCCTGGCTGATGCCGGGCACCTTGGCGAGCTCCTCCACCCCGGCTTTTTTCACCTCCTGCAGCCCACCCAGGTACTTGAGCAGCGCCTGCCGCCGTTTCGGCCCCACCCCCGGAATGTCCTCCAGGGTACTGGTGGTGCGGGCTTTCGCCCGTCTGGCGCGGTGGCCGGTGATGGCAAAACGGTGGGATTCATCGCGAATGTGCTGAATCAGGTGCAAGGCGGGCATATCTGCCGGCAAATGCAGCTCTTCGTGGCTCTCCCCCAGGATCAGGGTCTCCAGCCCCGCCTTGCGGGTCACCCCCTTGGCGATGCCCACCAGCAGCGGATATTTGCCCCCCAGAAACTCCAGCTGACGGGCCAGGATCTCCTCGGCGCGGCGCAGTTGGCCAAGGCCGCCATCGATAAACAGCACGTCAGGCACCTTGTCCGGCTCCTGCTGCTTGCCAAAGCGACGCTCCAGCGCCTGCTCCATGGCGGCGTAGTCATCCCCGCCGGTGATACCGTCGATGTTGAAGCGGCGGTATTCCGAGGAGAGCGGCCCTTCCCGGTTGAACACCACGCAGGAGGCCACGGTGCGCTCCCCCATGGTGTGGGAGATATCGAAGCACTCCATGCGGGCGATGGGGCGCTCCAGCTCCAGCAGCTCCTCCAGCTGGTCATAGCGGGCGGTGGTGGTGCTCTTGTGGGCGAGCCGCGAGCGCAGCGCGGTCTGGGCGTTGATGGAGGCAAGCTTGATGAAGCGGGCCCGTTCGGCGCGGGTACGACTCACCACCCGCACCTTGTAGCCGGCGGTCTGGGTCAAGGTCTCGGCGATGACGTTCTCGTCTTCGAGCGCCACGTCGAGCAATACCTCGCTCGGGATCTGCCGCCCCCCCTGCCCCGACAGATAGAACTGCAGCAGGAAGGATTGCACCACCTCGTCGAGCTGGGTATCGGCCGGCACTTTCGGGAAGTAGCTGCGCGAGCCCAGCACCTTGCCCTGGCGGATGAAGAGCACGTGGATGCAGGCGGTCCCCTGCTCGAAGGCCACCCCCACCACGTCGAGCTCGTCCAGCACGTTGCCGCTCACCGACTGCTGCTCGGTCACCCGGCGCAGCGCCTGGATCTGATCCCGGTAGCGGGCCGCCTCCTCGAAACGCAGATCGCCGCTGGCGGACTCCATCTTGCCCACCAATTCGCCTATCACCTGCTGGTTCTTGCCCGCCAGAAACAGCTTGGCCAGCTCCACCTGCTGGGCATACTCGGCCTCGCTCACCAGCCCGGCCACGCAGGGGCCGGCGCAGCGCTTGAGCTGGTAGAGCAGGCAGGGGCGGCTGCGGTTGGCATAGACCGCATCCTCGCACTGACGCACCGGGAAGATCTTCTGCATCAGGTGCAGGCTCTCGCGCACCGCACCGCCGGAGGGGTACGGGCCGAAGTACTCCCCCTTCACCTTGCGGGCACCGCGATGAACACCGATGCGCGGGTGCTGGTGCGCGGTGATGATGATCCAGGGGTAGGATTTGTCGTCGCGCAGCAGCACGTTGTAGCGAGGCTGGTACTGCTTGATGAGGTTGTGCTCGAGGATCAGCGCCTCAGTTTCGGTGTGGGTGACCGTCACCTGCACGTCGGCGATCTGGCGCACCAGGGTGCGGGTCTTGATGCTGTCGACGTTGGCCCGAAAGTAGGAGGCGAGCCGTTTTTTCAGATCCTTGGCCTTGCCCACGTAGATGACGGTGCCGCCGCTGTCATACATGCGGTAGACGCCGCTCTGGTGGGTGACGGCACTGAGAAACGCCTTGCTGTCGAAGAGAGGTTCAGACGAGGTCATGCTGGCTCCGGCAACGGGGATCGAGGTGCTGGATCTGGGGGATCGCGGCAAACGGAAGATCGAAAGAGAGGCTCATCGGCAACTCGGCTCAACGGATGAAAGCAGAAGACGGCACAGAGCATACTGCGCCAGACCGGCAAAAAGCAAAAAGGCGGCACAGGCCGCCTTTGATGGCTACACGCCGCCCGTTACAGGGTATCGGCATCCAGCATGCCATAGCGAATGGCCAGATGGGTCAGCTCCACATCGCCATTGATGTTGAGCTTGCTGAACAGCCGATAGCGGTAGCTGTTGACCGTCTTTGGGCTCAGGTTGAGCTGTTCGGAAATATCGGTCACCTTCTGCCCCTTGGTGATCATCATCATGATCTGCAGCTCGCGCTCGGAGAGGGACTTGAAGGGGTTCTCGTCGGCCGAGGCAAACTGGCTCAGGGCCATCTGCTGGGCGATCTCCGGGGAGATGTAACGCTGACCGGAGTGGACCAGGCGAATGGCGTGGATCATCTCGTCCGGCGCAGCGCCCTTGGTGAGATAGCCGGCGGCACCCGCCTGCATCACCTTGGTCGGGAACGGATTTTCTGAATGAATGGTCAGCACTATGATGCGCACATCGGGCCGGATCCGCAGGATCTTGCGGGTCGCCTCCAGGCCGCCGATGCCCGGCATGTTCATGTCCATCAGGATCACGTCGGGATGGTGCTGACGACAGAAAGTGACTGCGGTTTCCCCGCTCTGCGCCTCGCCCACCACCTTGATCCCGCGGACATCTTCCAGAATGCGTCTTATCCCTGTACGCACCAACTCATGATCATCGACCAGGAATACATTAATCACCCAAACACCCCGTTTTTTATCTCGTTATATGCCAGTTAGGGTTAACACGGCGTCTTGCATCATAACCAAACTCGCTGATTTGGCAAACCATGGCCGGGAAAAGTTTGAAAGTGCTCATAAATGGTGTTTTGAATCAAATAATTATATAAAGATTAAACACAAAAAACGGCGCCCGCAGGCACCGTTCAGAGTCATTTTTGCTGTTGTCGGCATCAGTTCGCCAGCAGCGCGCGCACCTTGTCCAGATCGGCCTGGGTATCCACCCCGACCGGCGGCGCCTCGAGCGCCTGGGCCACGTGGATCTTCTCCCCGTACCAGAGCACCCGCAGCTGCTCCAGCGCCTCGATCTGCTCGAGCAGGCTCGGCGCCCAGTCCACGTAACGCTGGATGAAGCCGGCGCGATAGGCGTAGATGCCGATGTGGCGCTGGTAGTGATCGCCAATCTGCTCGCGATTCGCGGCAAAGCGATCCCGATCCCAGGGAATGGAGGCGCGACTGAAGTAGAGGGCGTAGCCCTCCTGGTCGGTCACTACCTTGACGGCGTTCGGGTTGAACACCTCTTCGGCGTCCTGGATCGGCACCGACAGGGTCGCCATGGGCGCCGTGGCGGCGGCCAGGTTGTCCGCCACCTGACGGATGATGACCGGCGGAATGAGCGGCTCATCCCCCTGCACATTGACCACTATGGTGTCGGCGGCAAAGCCGTAGTGACGGCACACCTCGGCCAAGCGCTCGGTGCCGGACTGGTGATCCTTAGAGGTCATGCACACCTCGAAACCGGCCTGCCCGGCGCAGGCGGCCAGCGCCTGCTGCACCCGCTCGTCATCGGTGGCGACGATCACCCGATCGGCGCCCGACTGCAGGGCTTTTTCCACCACGTGCTGCACCATGGGCTTGCCGTGGATGTCGGCCAGCGGCTTGCCCGGCAGCCGGGTGGAGGCGTAGCGGGCCGGAATGACGACGACGAAGCTCATGACGACAGCTCGTCGCTGCTGAGCGGACGGGCGCGGTTCTCCAGCAGCACCGGGATCCCCTCCTCCAGCGGATAGGCCAGCTTGTCGAAGCGGCAGACCAGCTCATGCACGGCCTTGTTGTAGTGCAGCTTGCCCTTGCAGACCGGGCAAGCAATGATGTCGAGCAACTTGATGTCCAAAGCCAAAACGATACTCCTTCAACGATGTCGCACCGGCGGTTTCATCACGCCGGCGATGGATGTCGAGCAACCAGATATACCATGCGGGGCATGATAAGCCCCTGCTCCCCCACGCGGGCGAGAGAGATTAACCTTGTGCCTGGGTTGCGCCTTGCCCCTTCCCGCTCGTCCCCAGCTTGTGCAGCAGGGTATCGAGCAGGGAGGCGGGCAACTCGGCGCTGACCGGCAGATACCACCAGTTGTCGAGGGCAAAGGAGCGGCACTTGACCGCATCCTTCTCGGTCATCAACAGCGGCTTGCCGGCAAAGCGGCCCACCAGCTCGTCCCGATCGAAGGGGTGGTGATCGCCGTAGGCCACCCGCTGATCCAGCTGGTAGCCGAGCCCTTCGAGGGTGGCGAAGAAACGGGGCGGATGACCAATTCCCGCCAGCGCATCGACCGGGCCCGCCAGCGGCGTGGCCAGCGGGGCCTCGTCGCACACCCGGCGGGGAGCGTCAGCCACCAGCCTCATGGGATACTCTCCCCGCCCCGGCTCGCCGCCGTTGCAGATGATGGCGTCCACCCGCTTGAGCCGGGTGACCGGCTCGCGCAGCGGCCCCATGGGCAACAGGCAGGCGTTGCCGAAACGACGCGCCCCATCCACCACCACCAGCTCGATGTCCCGGGCCAGCGCATAGTGCTGCAGGCCGTCGTCGGTGATGATGATGTCCACTTCGCCGCTCTGCTCCAGCAGACGTACCGCATCGGCCCGTTTCGGGGCAACCACCACCGGGCAGCCGCAGCGCCGGGCAATCAGTACCGGTTCATCCCCCGCCTGCGCCGTGGTGCTGGCGGCATTGAGCCGGTACGGGTAATGGGGCGCCTTGCCACCATAGCCGCGGCTCACCACCCCCGGGCGATAGCCGCGGGCCTGCAACTGCTCCACCAGCCAGACCACTACCGGGGTCTTGCCATTGCCACCCACCGAGATATTGCCCACGACGATGACCGGCACAGAGGCACGATAGCCCTTGCACCAGCCATGACGATAGGCGTAACGGCGGGTACCGCTGATGACGGCGAACAGTAGGGCAAAGGGGGCCAGCAACCAGCGCCAGCCACTCTTTGCATACCAGAGCCGCTCCAGCATCAGGCGTTGCCACCTGCGGTGGCATGGCCGAACTGGATGGCGCGCAGCTGGGCATAGGTGCCCTGCTGGGCCATCAGCGCCGCGTGGTTGCCGCGCTCGACGATATGGCCTTCATCGATCACCAGGATCTCGTCCGCCTTCTCGATGGTGGAGAGGCGGTGAGCGATCACCAGCGAGGTGCGCGCCTTGCACAGCTCGTCGATGGCTGCCTGGATGTGGCGCTCGGACTCGGTATCCAGCGCCGAGGTAGCCTCGTCCAGCAGCAGAACCGGCGCATCACGCAGCAGGGCACGGGCGATGGCGATGCGCTGACGCTGACCGCCGGAAAGCGACGCACCGTTCTCGCCAACCACGGTGTCATAACCGTTGCTCATCTTGCTGACGAACTCGTCGGCGTGGGCGATGCGGGCCGCCTGCTTGATCTCGTCGAGGCTATATTTCTCTTCCGCGGCGTAGGCGATGTTGCTCGCCACCGTGTCGTTGAACAGGTGGACATGCTGGGAGACCAGGGCGTACTGCTTGCGCAGCTCGCTCAGGCGGTAATCGCGGATATTGACGCCGTCCAGCAGGATCTCCCCCTGTTCGATGTCGTAGAAGCGGGTCAACAGGCTGGCGATGGTGCTCTTGCCGGAGCCGGAACGCCCCACCAGCGCCACCGATTTACCCGCCTCCACCTTGAAACTGACGTTGTGCAGCGCCGGGGTGTCCTTGGTCGGGTAGGTGAAGGTGACGTTGCGAAACTCGATCTCGCCGCGGGCGCGCTCCAGGGTACGGGTACCGGTATCCTGTTCCGGCTCGGTGTCGAGCAGGCCAAACAGGCTGTGGCAGGCGGTGATGGCGCGCTGGAACTGGTTGTTGACGTCGGTCAGGCTTTTCAGCGGCTTGAGCAGCATCATCATGGAGGTGATCATGACGGTGAAGGTACCGGCAGTCAGCTCGCTGCGCACGCTGTCGATGGTGGCCACATAGAGGAAGGCCGCCAGCGCGATGGAGGCAACCATCTGCACCACCGGGCTGCCGATCGCATCGGCGGCGACCATCTTCATGGTCTGCTGGCGCATGTTGTTGCTGACCTTGAAGAAGCGCTTCTCTTCCACCTTCTGGCCACCGAACATCAGCACCTCTTTGTGCCCCTTGAGCATCTGCTCGGTGGAGGTGGTGATGTCACCCACCGCCTGCTGGATGTGGCGGCTGATCTGACGGAAACGACGGCTGATGAGGCCGATGATGATGCCCACCACGGGCCCCACCACCAGGAAGATCACCGACAGCTGCCAGGAGTGCCAGAACATCAGGCCGAGCAGGCCGACCACGGTCGCCCCTTCCCGCACCAGGGTGACCAAGGTGGTACTCGCCGCCGAGGAGACTTGGCTAGCGTCATAGGTCACCTTGGAGAGCAGGTGACCGGTGTTTTGGCGGTCGAAGAAGCTCATCGGCATCGCCACCATATGATTGAACACCTGCTGCTGCAGACGCATCACCACGTGGTTGCCGACCCAGGCCATGCAGTAGTTGGAGAGGAAGTTGGCGACGCCGCGCAGGGCCACGATGCCCAGTACGAAGAAGGGCATCCACTTGAGCACGGTCGGATCGTTGCCGTTGATCCCCTGGTCGATCAGCGGCTTGATGGAATAGACGAAGGTGGTATCCACGGCGGCGTAGCCCAGCATGCCGATGATGCCGCCGATCAGGCCAAGCTTGCGGTCACGGACATAGCCGAGCAGACGCTTGAAGACAGGCCAGCTGTCTTGTGAGATTTCTTGTTGCATGAATAGCCGTTAATAAGGGAAATGACGGGCTATTCTAGCCAAAGCGCAGGATTACACCAAGCATCGCCAGCGCATGTCCCTCGCCAAGACAGGAAATGACGGCCGTTATCCCAGCCACAGCCGGGTTTACGCTCAGCGATCAGGCCAGAATGCAGGCCGCCACCAGTCACCCTTGCGGCGAAACCAGGGGCCCTGCTCCCGTTCGGCCCGGATCCACAGCCCACCCGGCGCAGGCTCGACCAGAATTTCTCCGTCCAGCCCGGTGACCCATTGCTGCGCCTCCTGGTAGCGGGCCACCACCTCGGGGCGGGGAAAGCCCCACTGGTTCATGAAGCCGGCGCTGTGCACCACATAGCGGGGGGCCACCGCCGCCACGAAGGGTGCCGTGGAGGAGGTGCGGCTGCCGTGATGGGGGCTCACCAGCAGGGTGCTGGCAAGCCCCTCCCCTTCCAGCGCCAGCAGCCGCTGCTCTGCCTGCCGCTCGATGTCGGCACTGAGCAGGATGCGCCGTTCCCCGTCGCGGATCTGCAACACACAGCCGTCGTTGTTGTGACCAGGCCCCGGTTGCTGCGGCCAGAGCACCGCCATCTCGAGCCCCTGCCAGCGCCACTGCTGGCCACGCCGACACAGGGTAGTGAAGCGGCCGAAGTCGAATGACGAGAGCTCGTGGCGCACCGGCAGAGCCTGCAGGATGGCGCGCCGATTGCCGGCGTGATCCCTGTCCTTGTGGCTGATGACCAGATAATCCAGCACCCGCACATCGAGCCGGTTCAGCAAGGGCAGGATCACGGCATCCGCCATGTTGTAGCCGCCCGGGTAGCGATCGCCGGTGTCGAAGAGGATGCCACGCTCGCCCCGGGTGATCAGCACCGCCAGCCCCTGCCCCACGTCCAGCACCCTCAGTTGCCAGTGGCTCGGCGCCGGCCAGGCCGCCAGCAGCAGGGCCACGCCCCCTGGCAACAGCAGCGGACGGCCGCCCGGCACATGCCAGGCGCACCAGAGCAGGGTCAGCAGCGCCGTGAGCGGCAGTACCCAGCCCGGCACCGGCCACCAGAGCTGCCACTGACTGGCCAGCCGGGCCAACGCCCACAACACCCACTGCAGGCCGACATCGGCCAGCCAGAACAGCAGGTGGGCCAGCTCCCCTGAAAGCGGCGCCAGCAGCACCCCGATGAGCGCCAGCGGTATGATGCCGATGCAAAAGAGCGGCAATGCCAGCAGATTGATCAGCAGCGACAGCGGGGCAATCCCCTCGAACAGCGCCAGTTGCAGTGGCAGCAACCCCAGCAGCAACAAGCCCTGCAGACGAATGAGCCCGGGTTTGGCCTCCAGCAGACTCGCCACCAGCAGCAGAGCCACCGCCAGGAAGGAGAGCCAGAATCCGGCCGAATAGAGGGCGAAGGGATCCCACAGCGTGAGCACCACGAAGGCCCACAACCAGATGCGATGGGCCGGCCACTCCCGCCGTCGCCAGCGCAGCAGGCTCCACACCAGTACCATGATGAGGGCCCGTTCGGTGGCCACCGCAAAACCGGCCAGCCAGCTGTAGAGGGCGGCAAACAGCAGGGCGACCAGAATCGCCCCCCGCAACCCGAACAGCCGCCCCAGCCACCAGCCGAGCACCGCCACCAGCGCGATATGCTGTCCCGAGATGGCGATGATGTGGGTCAGCCCGCTGCCGCGAAACAGGCTCCACTGCTCATCCGTGATGCCGCCCTGCTCGCCGAAGGTGAGCGCCGCCAGCAGCGGGCCCTGGCTCAGATCCTGCCAACTGGCGGCAGCGCGGGCCAGCCAGCGCTCACGCAGCCCCGTCTGCGCCGGCTCAATCTGGATCACCCGGCGCAGGTTGCCGGTGGCGGTGATCCCCTTGCCGAGCAGCAGGCGCCGCCCATCCATCCCCGCCTCGTTGGCCAGGCCGTGGGCCGGTTTGAGAGAGACCACTAGCGTGAGGCGACTGCCTGCCGTCATGGCGGGCAGCGCCTGGTAGGCATTGATGCGCACCAGCGGCGCCGGAGTGAGCGCCTGCTCGTCGAGCCTGTTCACCCGCAGCACCAGCCGGATAAATTTATCGCCCTCGGGTTCTGCACTTTGCAGCTGTGCGGTTATGATGTGGCTCGTTTTTTTGCCAAGCTGATCCAGCCAGGCAAGTCGGTAGTGCAAACTCCCCTGCATCCAGAGGATGCCGCACAGCAAAAATAACAGCCGCCAGCAGCGGTAACCGGCCAGGGGGAACGCGAGCAGCAGCATCAGGCCACCCCATTCCCATGAAGGCAACCATGGCCAAAGCAGTGAGGAGCTTGCCCCGAGGGCAAACGACAACAGACGCAGATCCATGGTGCAAGTATTTAGCAAGGTTTCAATATGCCCAAACGACTCATACAACGCTGGCTGCCTGATCCGGCAACACTCAAGGAACACAAGCACTTGCGGCTGTTTGGCAAGCTGCTGCTGGATGCCAATCTGTGGCACCTCAATCGGCGCTCGGCAGCCGGTGCCTTCGCGGTAGGGCTGTTCATGGCCTGGGTGCCGCTCCCCTGCCAGATGCTGCTGGCGGCCGGTGGCGCCATCGCCTGCCGGGTCAACCTGCCGCTCTCGGTAGCTCTGGTCTGGCTCTCCAACCCCTTCACCATGCCGCCGCTGTTCTACGGCGCCTATCTGACCGGCTGCCAGCTGCTGGGGCAATCCTCCCAGCACATCGAGATCGAGTTCACCTGGGCCTGGCTGGTGTCGGTGTTCGAGACCGTGGCCCCGCCGCTGCTGCTGGGTTCGCTGGTGCTCGCCCTGCTCAGTTCCCTCATCGGCTACGCCCTCATTCGTACCTGCTGGCGCATCAGCACCGTTCGTCAGTGGCAGAAACGCAAGGTGGCCCGCGCATGCTGAATCGCTGGTTTGCCCGCTTCAAGATTGACCCCGATACCCTGCGCCAGCAGAAGTGGTTCTCCCTGTTTGGCGAGCGTCTGCTCGCACCCGCCCTCTGGCAAGGGGGGCCGCGCGCCCTGAGCGGGGCGGTGGCGGCAGGCATCTTCGCCTGCTGGTTTCCCATCCCCATGCATTCACTCATCGCGGTCGGGCTGGCGCTGGCGTTCAGCCTCAACCTGCCGCTGGCACTGCTGGCGGTCTGGTTCAACAACCCGCTGACCCTGCCCTTCATGTACCTCTACGCCTATCGCACCGGTTGTCTGGTACTACACAAGACGCCGGAGCCGTTTCACCTCAGCTGGACTCTGCACTGGCTGGAGCACGAGGCGGCCACCCTGGTGCCCCCCTTCCTGCTCGGCAGCCTGCTGCTGGCGGTGCTGAGCGCCGCCGCCGGCGCCTTGCTCACCCTGCTGCTGTTGCGCCTCGGCAAGCTGGTCCGCAGCCGCTGATCCCGCCCGCCTCGTCAGCCTCTGGCGCGCTGACGAGGCACTCCCTTGCCATCCCCGGATCCTGCCACCACACTCCTTGTAACACGTTGTTTTTCGTCCCCCATTTGCCACAAGGAGCCCACCATGGCCGAACCGCTCACGCTGGCCCATGCCAATGGCCATCCCCTCTCCCTGCTGCCAGCCATGGCCAATCGCCACGGCCTCATCACCGGCGCCACCGGTACTGGCAAGACCGTCACCCTGCAGGTGCTGGCGGAGGGGTTCTCCCGCCTCGGCGTACCGGTCTTTCTGGCCGACGTGAAGGGGGATCTGAGCGGACTGGGCGCCGCCGGAGCGGGCTCGGCCAAGCTGGACACCAGGCTGGCCCAGCTCGGCATTCCGGCCCCCGCCTTTGCCGCCAGTCCCACCCTGTTCTGGGATCTGTTTGCCGAACAGGGCCACCCGGTGCGGGCCACCGTCTCCGATATGGGGCCCCTGCTGCTCGCCCGCCTGCTCGGCCTCAACGATACCCAGAGCGGGGTGTTGGAGCTGGTGTTCAAAGTGGCGGACGACGAGGGGCTGCTGCTGCTTGATCTCAAAGACCTGCGCGCCATGGTGCAGTTTGCCGGTGACAACGCCAAATCCCTCACCACCCGTTACGGCAACGTCTCCACCGCCTCCATCGGCGCCATCCTGCGCAACCTGCTCACACTGGAGAGTGCAGGCGGCGATCACTTCTTCGGCAAACCCATGCTGGACATTCAGGACCTGTTGCAGACCGATGAGGCTGGCCACGGCCATATCAATGTGCTGGCCGCCAGCAAGCTGACCCAATCCAGCCGGCTCTATGCCTGCTTCCTGCTCTGGCTGCTCTCCGAGCTGTTCGAGCAGTTGCCAGAGGTGGGGGATCCGGACAAGCCGGTGCTGGTGTTCTTCTTCGACGAGGCGCACCTGCTGTTCAACGATGCGCCCAGGGCGCTGCTGGAGAAGATCGAACTGGTGGTGCGGCTCATCCGCTCAAAGGGAGTGGGTGTCTACTTCGTGACCCAGAGCCCGGCCGACATCCCCGACAGCGTATTGGGGCAGCTTGGCAACCGGGTGCAGCACGCCCTGCGAGCCTTTACCCCGAGTGATCAGAAAGCGGTGCGGATCGCCGCCAAGACCCTGCGGGCCAACCCCGCCTTCGATGCCGCCGGCGTCATCACCGAACTCGGTGTCGGCGAGGCGCTGGTCTCTCTGCTCGACGAGAAGGGACGGCCCAGCATGGTGGAGCGCGCCTTCATCGCCCCGCCCGCCAGCCGCATCGGCCCCTTGAGCGACGCCGAGCGGCAGGCGCTCATTCAGGGATCCCTGCTGCACGGCCGCTACGAGACGCCGGAGGATCGCGAGTCGGCTTTCGAGCGGCTCAACGGCGCCAAGGTGACAACCACTGGCGAGCAAGGCAGCGAACAGCTATCCAACGGGGAAGGCGGCCTGCTCGATACCCTCAATAGTATCCTGTTTGGCCGCACCGGCCCCCGTGGCGGCCAGCACGACGGCGTGGTGCAGACCGCCGCCAAGAGCGTGGCCCGGACCATCGGTAGCGAGGTGGGTCGCCAGCTGGTACGCGGCGTCCTCGGCTCCCTGCTGGGGGGCGGCAAACGCCGCCGCTGAGACCAGCACTTGGAAATAAAAAAGCCCGCCGGGTCTCCCCGGCGGGCTTTTTACTAAACAGATGCAGATGGCGGTGATTACAACACCTTGGCGATCGCCTCGCACAGAGGATCGATATTGGCGCGGGTAATACCGGCCACGCTGATCCGGCCGGAACCGACGATATAGATGGCAAACTCGCTCTTGAGGCGCTCCACCTGATCCTTGGAGAGGCCTGAGAAGGAGAACATGCCGTTCTGCTCGCGGATAAAGCTGAAGTCCTGATTCACGCCGCGCGCCGCCAGTTTCTCCACCAGCAGCTCCCGCATCTCACGAATGCGCACCCGCATGGCCGCCACTTCTTCCACCCACTCGGCATAGAGGGCCGGATCGCTCACTACGGCAGTGACGACGGCGGCACCGTGTGACGGCGGGTTGGAGTAGTTGGCGCGAATGACGGTCTTGACCTGGGTGAAGGCCACGTCGGCGATCTCCTTGGTCGCACTGACCAGGGTGAAGGCGCCTACCCGCTCGTTGTAGAGGCCGAAGTTCTTGGAGAAGGAGCTCGCCACCAGCAGCTCGTCGTGGCACTCGGCGAAGATGCGCAGACCTTCGGCATCCTCTTCGATACCGCGGGCAAAGCCCTGATAGGCGAAGTCAAACAGCGGCAGCCAGCCGGCAGCAGCACTCTGCTTGGCCAGTGCGCGCCACTGATCAGCGGTAGGGTCGATACCGGTCGGGTTGTGGCAGCAGCCGTGCAGCAGCACCAGATCGCCTGCCTGCACTTCAGCCAAAGAGGCCTGCATGGCGGCAAAGTCGAGACCCTTGCTGGCCGCATCGTAGTACTTGTACCACTTGACGGAAAGGCCAGCAGCCTGGAACACGCTGACGTGGTTGGCCCAGGTGGGATCGGAGATCCAGACAGTCTTGGCCAGACCGTTGCGCACCACGAACTCGGCGGCGATGCGCAGGGCACCGGTACCGCCCGGCGCCTGAGCAGTCTTGGCCCGGCCGCTGGCGACCAGCGCAGAATCGTGCCCGAACAGCAGTTGCTGCACGATGCGGCCATATTCGATATTGCCTTCGATACCGAGGTAATTCTTGGTCTTCTCGTCGGTCAAGAGCTTCTGCTCGGCTTTCTTGACGCAGTGGAGAATGGGGGTGGCACCGGTCTCATCCTTGTAGATCCCGACCCCCAGGTTGATCTTGTGGCTGCGAGAGTCAGCACGGAAGGCTTCGGTCAGGCCCAGGATCGGATCCGCTGGGGCGGCAACAACCTTTTCAAACATGGTATTCCCTGTATTCCGTTGAGTTCGTTGGCTGGCAAAGCGTGTTGGCACACCGTCCGTGACACGCAAAACACGTGGCAAACAAAAGCGCCCATCTGGCGAGCGCTTCGTCAACTCTTTATATCACCGTGCAGAGTGGGGGCAAACCGCTTTTTCGGCCGGATCTGCGGCAATCTCAACCGATGGCATGCCACTGCGGCGCCAACGCGCACACCTCGGCAGACAAGCCACCATTGGACTCAACCAAGCCGCTACAAACTGCTAACAATGACTTGGGGATCCGGCTCGGCTCCCAGGGACGGGAATCGGTCAGCGGCAGGGCATAGGCCGCCATGATGGGAGCCAGTGAGGTAGGCAGCCACCAGCTGGCCGGACGGCCCAGGCGCTGGGCCAGGGTCAGCACCCGATCCACCCCGCTCGGATCGAGAGAGGTAAGATGGCTCCACTGCACCTGGGGTGGCAGAGCGGCGATCACTTGCTGCAGCGCCTGCTGCGCCGAGGCGGGAGCCCACACCAGCAAGCAGCCTGACTCAAGAAGAAGCTCGGCAAAGGCGCCGACGCTGTCGGTGGTGATCACCCGCTTGATATTCCCTTCCCCCCACAGGATCTTGCCAAGATCCTCAAGGGTGCGCTCAGGTAGGGCCACTTCGCCGAGGGCCTGCAGCCAGGGCGCCGCGTCGATCAGGGTACCGCTGCTAAAAAAGAGGCTGAACGGCTGGGCGGAGCGCAAGCGCAACAGCTGATCGGCACAGAGCCGAATGCCCTTGTCCTCAAAGTCGATCTGCTCGTTGGGGGTGAAGTTCACATCTGACTTGCGATAGAGCGCCGCCAGCACCCGCTCGTTAACCTGCTCCCCCAACTGCCAACCCTGAGCATGAAGCCACTCCTCAGGCTCGGGGAGAGCGGTGGCGATCTCGGCCAGCATCAGCTCGCGGGTGAGATAGCGCCGTCCGGCCGGGGTCAGCTCATAGCGGTGATTGCCAAGGGGGAGCAGCAGCTGATTGTCCTTGAGCATGCCGATGAGGGGCTGCCACTGGCGACCGCGGATAACCTGGGGCGCCTCATCCAGCAACTGCTGAGCCAGCGCTCGCCACTCGGGGTGACTGAAATCGATCACACGCATCCTTCCCTGTCGGCAGACCATCTTTCAACGAATTGAATAATCTAGCGATTTACGACTAAGGAGCCAAGGGCGGAAAAGAGACAACGTGACCTGGCGCAGGGCCAAACGGCGGAGGGAATAAGGTGAAAGGCAGATAAAACAAAACGGCCAAGCAAGCTTGGCCGTTTCATCAACTCTTTCAACGTTCCCTACGAGAGGGAAGCGTGATTAGAAGTTGTATTGCATACCAACAGTCCACTCGTCATCTTGCTGACTCAGGCCTTGGATTTTGTATTCGGTGTAAGCTTTCAGCTTGGAGTTGAAGGCGTATTCAACACCCATGGAGGTGAAATCTACGGTGTCTTCGTAAGAAGTTACACCTTCCACTTTCGCTTCAGCGAAGTTGTAGCCAGCCAGGAAGGTCCAGGCGTCTACGTTGTAGGAAGCAGCCAGCTCGTAGCCACGCGCCTTGGCATCGTTGAAGCCGTCGAACTTGTAGGTGGATTCGTTATACAGGGCAGCGAAGTAGAAACCCTGATAGGTGTAGCTTGCGGCAACAGCCCAGTCATTCTTGTCGGTCAGATCAGCACGGCTGAAAGTACCGTTTTCGGAAGTGATGGTGAGGGTGGAGGCATCTTCGAAGCTCTTGGACTCGTAACCTGCTGCCAGACCCAGACCAAAGTCGAAGTCATAGGTTGCGCCCAGGGTGTAGCCGTGGTCCATTTTACCTTCAACACCAGACCAGCCAGCGTAGTTCGCATCATAGCTGCCGTTGTTGGTGATGTAGCCACCCTTCAGGCCAAAACCGTTCCACTGACCGTTATAGATAGCCTGACCTTCTTGACGATCATCATAGACGTTGGCCATGTCACCGTAGTCGTTGAAGATATCGGTCTTGGCGACGGTTGCATTGTAGAAAGCAGTTTCTGTCTGACCAAACAGGAACTGGCCATACTGGGAACCATCGAAGCCAGCATAGATGTGACGAGCCTTCAGCTCACGCTTATCGCTGCCATAGGAGTTTTCGGAGGCCAGTTGCCACTCAGTTTTGGCAACGCCAGACCAGGTGTCATTCAGAGCCATTTTGCCGGACCAGCCCAGACGGGCATAGGTGGTCAGCTCACCATCATTCTTGGAGTAAGAATCTGCGTCTGCATCGTAGGAGTCGTACTCGCCGAAGTACTGGGCATGTACACGACCGTAGATGTCGAAGGTGGTACCGTCTTTGTCATAGATGACGGCAGCGTTAGCTGCGGATGCAAACAGAGCCGGGATAGCAATAGCCAGAATTGTCTTTTTCATAGTTTCCAATGCCTACTGTAATTAAACACTAAGTTGTTGTTATTCCCTGTGTTAGCGATGTTCTTTGCATCACTATGGGGCCCGAGACTAGCACCGGGTTTTGCAATCCGCAATGAAAAAACTTGGAACTTTTTGAGAAAACCATAGTCATAGGGAAAAAATTGTGAGCTGAATCCCATATTGTTTGCCCTCTCAGGGAAAACGTTTACAGCGATACGCGCTGCCTGAAACGCCCTTTTTTGGTGGTTTATTGCACGCACAATCCACCCCATGACATAAGTGCGGATCCCGGCCCATAACCCCTGCCTCACCTTGCCTCGACCCAGGCCGCCTGTTGCGGGTATCCTGTGACCATTCATCCCAGACACGGTCACACCCCATTCATGCTATCGACTCGCCTCAAAGCCACCATTCGCAATACCTATCGACAGATTGCCGATGGTTTACCCGGTTTTGTGCCGCGCAAGGAGCAGAATTTTCTGGTGGCCGAAATCGCCAAGACCCTCACCGGAGAGTATGAAAAGAGTCGCCGCATCCTGGTGGCCGAAGCGGGCACCGGCATCGGCAAGTCCCTCTCCTATGCCCAGGGCGCCATCCCGGTGGCGCGGCTCACCCAGAAGAAGCTGGTGATCTCCACCGCCACCGTCGCCCTGCAGGAGCAGTTGATCCACAAAGACCTCCCCTTCTACCATCGCCACAGCGAGCTGCCGTTTCGCTTCATGCTGGTCAAGGGGCGCCAGCGTTACTGCTGCGAGCACCTGCTGGAACAGGCCGCAAGCGGCAGCGAGATGGCCAACTTCGAGTTAGACTTCGGCAGCCTCAGCAAACACAAGCCGTCAGACGCCGATAAGAGCTGCTATCAGGCGCTGTGGCAGGCCTACACGGACGGCAAATGGGATGGCGATCGGGACAACTGGCCCAAACCCATCACCGATCTCTGCTGGGATCGCATCGCCGCCGACCGCCACACCTGCAACAAGGCACTCAGTCATCATCAGCACTGCCCCTTCCACCGCGCCCGCAACGACATGGATGCGGCCGATGTGCTGGTGGTCAACCACGCCCTGCTGCTCTCCGACCTCACCATGGGGGGCGGCATCATACTGCCGCCGCCGGACGAGTGTATCTATGTGCTGGACGAGGCCCACCACCTGCCCACCATCGCCCGCGATCACGGCGCCGCCTCGGCCAGCGTCAAGGGTTCGCGCCGCTGGCTGGAGAAGCTGGCGCAGGGTGCCGGCAAGCTGGCCAGAACCCTCAACAAGGAGAGCCTGCTCGATCCCCAGCTCAAGCTGCAGGATGCGCTGGCTTCCCTGCAGCCGGATCTGAAGGCGCTGGAGCAGTGGCTCGCCGTCAACGACCAGCTGTTCAATGAGGAAAAACACTATCGCTTCGCCGATGGCGTCTTGCCCGACCCTCTACCGATGCTGGCGGAGAACCTCAAGGAGGCGAGCAAGAAGGCACTGCGGGCGCTGGACAGAATGCAGGGCGCGATTGGCGAGGCGTTGAAGGATGGCGAGATCCGCCGCAAGGAGGCCGAACCCCTGCTGGCGGAGAGCGGCTTCTATCTGCAGCGACTGGAGGGTTTTTGTGCCCTGTGGGAGATGCTGGGGCGGCACGTGGCACAAGGCAAAACACCGTTGGCTCGCTGGATGGTCAAGAGCGATGACGGCGACATCTGGCTGCATGCCTCCCCCATCGAGGTTGGCTATCTGCTGGAAGAGTGGCTCTGGTCCAGGTGTCTGGGGGCCGTGCTGGTGTCGGCGACCCTGACCGCCCTCTCCTCCTTCAGCTATTTTCGCCATCAGGTGGGGCTCAAAGAGCACGACGGCACCCGCTATCTGCGGCTGCGCTCCCCCTTCGATTACCAGAAGGCCGAGCTCTATCTGCCCAAAATGGAGCACGAGCCCAGCGCCCCCGCCTTCACCCAGGAGCTCATAAGCACCTTGCCCCGCCTGCTGGCAGGCAAGGAGGCGAGCCTGGTGCTGTTCTCCTCTTACCGGCAGATGAACGAGGTGGCGGTGGGGCTGCGGGCCAAGGGGCTCTCCCTGCTGGTGCAGGGCGAAGCCTCCCGCAATGCCCTGCTCACCCTGCACAAGCAAAAGTGCGATGGCGGCCAGGCCAGCATCCTGTTCGGCACCGGCAGCTTCTCGGAAGGGCTGGATCTGCCCGGCCACTACCTCACCAACCTGGTGATCACCAAGCTGCCGTTCGCGGTGCCCAACTCGCCGGTGGAAGAGGCCACCGCCGAGTGGGTCGAGAAGCGAGGCGGCAACCCCTTCCTGCAGCTGACGGTGCCGGAGGCCTCCCGCAAGCTCATTCAGGCCTGTGGCCGTCTCATCCGCAAGGAGGCGGACAGGGGCCGGGTCACCATCCTCGACCGACGTCTATTGACCAAGCGTTATGGCAAGGGGCTGCTCGACGCGCTGCCCCCCTTCAGCCGTCGGATTGAGTAAGGCAAGGGTCGATTGGCTCGGTCAGAACCCGTGCCGTGGCTCGCGTTCGCTTTAAACAGCGGGGCCGAGAGGCAACCCAGGCGCCATAAACGCCTATTGCTGCCCTTGGGCAAACCTGTAAAAATGAGCCCCTGTTTTTCAGTGGGCACTCGCCGACTGTTCAAGGAGATGAAATGAAACTGACTGTTCTGGTGCCGGCCCTGGCTGGTCTGTTGTGGGCAGGTAGTGCCCTGGCCGATGCCCAATTGGAAGTGACCAACCCCTACGTCGTACAGCTGATCGATGGCCAATCCATCAATCCCAAGCTGCTCGACAAGACCAACACCTTTCCCCTCAAGGCCGGCAAGCACCAGCTGGTCGTCGCCTTCGAAGGCAACTTCTCCAGCCGCAGTGACATCAAGCTGGTGACCGCCGAGCCGCTGGTGATCAACTTCACCGCCGCCGACAATCAGAAGCTGGTGCTGGACTACAAGAAGCCGCGCAACGAAGCTGAAGCCAAGCTGTTCGTCAAAGAGCAGAAAGTCGCGCTGAAAGACAAGAGCAGCAACCAGGTCGTCGCCAGCGAGCAGTTCGTGCTGCCGAAAGTCGAAGGCTTCCAGCTGACCCGTGACTATCAGCAAGAGCTGCTGAACATGGGCAAGGCCTTCAACCAGCCGGCCACTGTTGCCGTCTCCACCGCCGCCGTCATGGCCGCCAACAGCGCCCCGGTACAAGTTGCCCCGAGCAAGGCTCAGAGCAACCCGGAAGCCCTGACCCAGCTGCAAAACTGGTACAACAAGGCCGATGCGGAGACTCGCAAAGCCTTCCAGATCTGGGTGATCCAGCAGCAGTAATGGCGCGCGAGCACTCGTTTCGTGCGACAAGGGGAGCCTGGCTCCCCTTTTTCATATCTGCCTCTCCAGCAAGGCCCTGCCGTCATGTCACTGCGCATCTTCTATCACCCCCTCTACTCCGCCCTGACCCTGCCCGCGCGTCATCGCTTCCCGCTGGCCAAGTACCAGGCGCTGTTCGAACGGCTCGGCCGCCTCGGCTATCCGCTTGCAGAGGCCGCCCCCGCCACCCCTGAGCAGATCAAACGGGTGCACGATGCCGCCTATGTGGAGGCAGCCCTCGCCGGCACCCTTGATGCCGGCGCCATTCGCCAGCTCGGTTTACCCTGGTCCCCCCTGTTGATTGAGCGCACCCTGCGCTCGGTGGGGGCCACCCTGGCCGCCAGCCGCCACGCCCTCGAGCAGGGTTGCGGCCTGCAGATCTCCGGCGGCTATCACCACGCCCACCGGGATGTTGGTAGCGGCTTTTGCCTCTTCAACGATCTGGTGATCGCCGCCCAGATGTGCCTGGACGAAGGGCGCTGCGAGCAGGTACTGATCGTCGATCTCGATGTCCATCAAGGGGATGGCAGCGCAGCACTGTGCCAGGGGCGGCGCGACATCATCACCCTCTCCCTGCACGGGGAGCACAACTTCCCCCGCCACAAGCCCGCCTCCCACATGGATTTTCCCCTACCAAGCGGCATGGCGGACGATGCCTATCTCACCACGCTGGCAGAGGCGCTTAACCTGGCGCTGCGGCTCTACACCCCCGACCTCATCCTCTATCAGGCCGGGGTCGATGTGCATAAGGACGACGAGCTTGGCTATCTCGCCTTGAGCGATGAGGGGGTACGCCAGCGCGATGCCATGATCTTTAACTGCGCACTGCGGCACGGGCTGCCCATCGCCGCCGTGCCGGGCGGCGGCTACCGGCGTGACTGGCAGCAGCTGATCCCGCTGCATATGTCCTTGTTTGAAGAAGCGAAAAAGCGCTATGGCTAGCCGGTCATCTCTTCGTCAATCTCTCCTCTCCATGAATCTCTAACTGGCAACCGTTGCAAACAATGAGGCGGCCCTGGGGCCGCCTCTTCTTTATACCCGGTACCCTATTGATACCGGGAACCCTAGCACCATCTTGCCCCCATGTCGGGAAGCGAAACTGGCGTCCTGCTGCCCGTTCAGGCGTGTGCCACCGGTGTCGGGTGTTCACCCAGCTTGCGCAGCAACATCAGCAGATACACGCACGACACGCCGGCGATCACGATGAACAACTGATTGTCCGAGTAGTGCTGCATCAACAGCGCGGTACAGGCCGGGCCCAGCAGGCTGCCGATGGTGTAGCTCAGCAGCAGCGCCTGATTCATCGCCACCAGCTGATGGTGCTCGACCTTCTCGCAGGCCCATGCCATGGCCACCGGGTAGAGGGTGAAACCGGCGGCGCCCAGCACAAACAGCGCCGGGCCCATCGCCACGCCGCCGAGCATGGCCCCGCACCCCAGGATCACCACCAGCACCTGCACCCGCAGCACCGGCAGGCGCCCGAACCGATCCGCCAGACGGCCCACCGGCCACTGCCCCAGGATGCCCGCGCTCACCATCACCGCCATCCAGTAGCCAATGCCGGCATCGCTCACCCCGCGGTGGTTCAGATAAAGCGGCATCAGGCCGTACAGCGACCCCAATACCATGCCGGAGATGATGCAGCCATCGACCCCGAGCCGCGCCTGCCGCAGTCGCAGCATAGGCCAGACCCGGGTGCTCCCTTGCTGCTCATTGCGCTCACTGACGATGCGGGTGAACAACAGCGGCAGGATAGCCGCCAATACCAGCCCGGTCGCCCAGGGCAGTACCTCCATCAGGCCGGTCGGCAGCTTGCTGACCAGCAGTTGCCCAAGCACGGTCCCCAGGTAGTAGACCATCATGTAGGCGGCCAGCAGGCGCCCTCGATTGCGCGCGTTGCCGCTGCACATCAACGCACTCTCCACCACCACCCAGATCATGGCGCAGCCGATGCCGGCGAGGAACCGCCAGCCGAGCCAGCTCCAGAAACCAAGGGTAATGCCGAGCCCGACACAGCCAGCGGCAAAGAGGGCGGAGGCCAGGTAGTAGCTGCGGTTGAACCCGTAGCGTTTGATCAGCGCCCCCGCCAGCAGGGTGCCCAGCAGGTTGCCGCTGAAATAGGAGGAGCTGACCATGCCCACCTGCCAGGTCGGCAGATTGTCATGGGCCAACCAGAGCGGCACCAGGGTGTTCAACACCGCGATGGCCAGCGTCAGCAGCAGCAGGCCGCAGAGCAACAACAGCACTGGCCGGGTGTAGGTGGTCATGGGTAATACCGTGCGGAGAGTCAAAATGCGAGCGCATCATGCCACCGCCAATGCCATTGTCAATCGGCGTTAATTGGCGCAGGGGATGTTTTTTTCACGCCGGCAACAAATCCTCATTTGGCACAGATCTGCACTTGCTCGGCAGCCGGCTTATCCTCTTGATTAACGGGTGGTTTGGCGGTGTTGGCGAGGGCATGGCCGGTCGATCATCCTCATCGACCTTGCGCGGTGCCATGAACATGATGGCGAGCAGCGGGCCGCGGCACACAAAAGTACGCGACCACAGTGGCCAAGCCGCTTCGTCACTGATGCTCAGTCCCCCAAAAACGAAGAGGCGACCCCAGGGTCGCCTCTTCGTGAGTACTTAGCACAACGCCGGTTAGCGCTGACGCTTCTTGGCGTACTTGCGACGCGCCCGTGCCTGACGCTCCTCTTCCCGCTCCGCCTTCTCCTTGGCCTTCTGTTCGGCCTCGGCCTCGGCTTCCACAATCTCGACGCTCACCATCGCCGGGGTCTCCAGCGAGATGCGACCCAACAGGCCTGAGCGGAACTCGTTGACCAGGATCTCGGACGCCTTGTGCAGATCGGCCAGGCCGCCCTTGCGCATGAAGCCGCGCTGGCGGGCGATGAGCTCCAGCAGCTCGATCTCGGTCTCCGGCAACTCGCTCAGCTGGTAGCGCGCCTGGATCCGCTCCGGGTAGGCCTTGATGAAGTAATCGGCGGCAAACATGGCGATGTCGGCGTAGTCAAATACCGTGTCCTTGATGGCGGCGGTGATCGCCAAGCGGTAGCCGCAGGAGGGCGGGTTGAGCTTGGGCCAGAGGAAACCCGGGGTATCGGTCAGGATGACGTTGTTGTCCAGCTTGATCCGCTGCTGGGACTTGGTCACCCCCGCCTCGTTGCCGGTGCGGGCGATGATGCGCCCGGCCAGGGTGTTGATCAGGGTGGACTTGCCCACGTTGGGAATGCCCATGATCATGGCACGCACGCCGCGCAGCTCCAGATTGCGCTCCGGCAGCATCTCGTGGCAGAGAGTCAGCAGCTGCTTGATCTTCTCCGGCTCCTGCTGGGTCAGGGGCAACGCCTTGATCCCCTTCTCCTGCTCCATGTGGGCCACCCACAGCTCGGTGATCTCGGGGTCGGCGAGATCCGCCTTGTTGAGCACCTTGATCACCGGAGTATCGCCACGCAGCTCGGGCACCAGCGGGTTTTCGCTGGAGAAGGGGATGCGGGCGTCGAGCATCTCGATGATGACATCGACCTGGGGCATGACCTCGGCAATCTCTTTGCGGGCCTTGTGCATGTGGCCGGGGAACCAGTTGATGGACATATCCGTTACTCTCATCTAGGGACTGCGGGCGCTGGCTTGCGGTGGAGCGAGCGGCGAGCGGTGGCGGACGCAGGGCGTCGCAAGGGGGCGCATTTTACCTGCACACGCCCTGATTTGACAGGCCATTCTAGCCGCCGGCCCGCAATCCGGCCAGATTCGCCCCTACCCGGCCCCCTCGCCCACCGGCGTCCCGTGCTCCGGCTGCATTAATATAAGCTATTGATACAACATAACATTCACGCAATACCTTCATCGGATTGTCATCCCGTTTCACTAAAAGTGTCATCTGCGACCTCTAGGCTGCGCTCAGGTTTTACAAGGAGCGAACCCCAATGAGAAAGATGGCAGGACTTGCATTGATGATCGGCGCCGCCCTGGCCGCCGGCTGCAACTCCAACAACGACAGCAGTGCGCCCGCCCCCGGCGCCAAGAACGTGATCTTCTTCCTCGGTGACGGCATGGGTCTCAATACCCTGACCGCCGCCCGCATCTACGGCGTCGGTGAAGAGGGCAGCCTCACCATCGATACCCTGCCGGAGACGGCCTTCATCAAGACCTTCTCCCACGACGCCCAGGTGACCGACTCGGCCCCCTCCATGTCCGCCTACATGACCGGGGTCAAGAGCAACAACGGCGTCATCAGCATGGACAGCGACGCCACCCAGGAGAGCAACTGCAGCAAGAGCGGCGGCAAGCCGGTCACCACCTTGCTGGAGCTGGCCAAGGCCGCCGGTCGCGGCACCGGCGTGGTCACCACCACCCGGGTGACTCACGCCACCCCGGCCGCCACCTATGCCCACCTCTGCAATCGGGATCTGGAAGCGGACATCGCCGCCCAGCTGGTGCCCGGCGGCGCCGGTTACAACAGCGCCCTCAAAGAGGGGGTGGACGTGGTGCTTGGCGGTGGCAGCAGCTTCTTCCTGCCGAAGGCAGACAAGGGCAAGCGCGAGGATGGCCGCAACCTCATCGATGAAATGAAGGCCAAGGGCTACCAGTTTGCCGGCAATCTGGACGAGCTGAACAAGGCCGAGGCGGGCAAGCCGCTGCTGGGGCTGTTTGGCTCAAGCCACATGAAATATGACCTGGACCGGCCCGCCAGCGAGCCTTCCCTGGCCCAGATGACCCTGGCCGCCATCAAGCAGCTCAAAGACCAGAAACAGGGCTACTTCCTGATGGTGGAAGGGGGCCGCATCGACCATGCCCTGCACGACACCAACGCCAAGCGTGCCCTGCAGGACACCCTCGCCTTCGACAACGCCATCAAGGCGACCCTCGACGAGGTGAAGAAAACCGATCCCGAGCTGAAAAACACCCTGATCGTGGTCACCGCCGACCATGACCACACGCTAGTCCTGAATGGTTATGCCAAGCGCACCGGCAAGACCACCGCCGACAACCCCGGCGTGCTCGGGCTGGTGAAGAACTACGAAACCGGCGAGCCGAGCAAGGATGTCGATGGCATGCCCTACACCATCATCGGCTTTGGCAACGGCTACAACCGGGTGGACGGGCCGCGCAGCAGCGTGGCGCCGCTGGACGACGCCACCGTCTCCGCCAACGACTATCACCAGGAGGTGGTGGTCAAGGTGGGCGAAATCGGCAACGAGACCCACGGCGGCACCGACGTCTTCCTCGGCGCCATCGGCCAGGGAGCGGATAGCTTCCACGGCTCACTCGACAACACCGCCGTGTTCGGCAAGGTCAAGGCTGCGGCCGGGCTGTAAGGAGCATTCCAATGAAAAGAGCCATCAACCAATCCATGAAGCAGAACCTGCATAAAACCCTGGTCAGCACGGCCCTGCTGGCCGCCCTCGGCGGCGCGGCCCAGGCACAGGCCGCCGACGCCAAAAACGTCATCCTGTTCATCGGCGACGGCATGGGCCCCACCGTGCTCACCGCCACCCGCCTCTACAAGGTGGGGGAGGAGGGCAATCTGGAGATGATGAAGCTGGCCCGCAGCGCCCGCATCAAGACCTTCTCCAACGATGCCCAGACCACCGACTCGGCCCCCTCCATGGCGGCCTACACCACCGGGGTCAAGATGAACAACGAGGTGATCGCCATGAGCAGCGACACCAAGGCCGTCGCGCCCGGCAAGGACGCCAACGGCAACAAGGGCGTCAACAACTGCGCCAGCGACAACGGCAAGCCGGTGCCCACCCTTCTCGAGCTGGCCAAGGCGGCGGGCAAGTCGGTGGGGGCCGTCACCACCACCGAGCTGACCCATGCCACCCCGGCCGCCACCTACTCCCACATCTGCCACCGGGATGCCGCCTACGCCATCGCCGCGCAGGCGGTACCGGGCGGTGCCGGTTTCAACCAGGCGCTGGGGGACGGGGTCGACGTGCTGATGGGGGGCGGTGCCAACCACTGGACGCCCTACAACAGCACCAGCAACAAGGGGGGCCGCGCCGACGGACGAGATCTCACCGCCGAGCTGACCGCTCAGGGCTATCGCTACGTCACCACCAAAGATGATCTGGCTGGCGTCAACTCGGGCAAGGTGCTTGGCCTGTTCAGCGCCAAGTCCCACCTCGACTACGAGCTGGACCGCGTCGCCAAAGGGGTGGCCAATACCCAGCCATCGCTCTCCGCGATGACCGCCAAGGCAATTGATCTGCTCAGCCAGAACAGCCAGGGGTACTTCCTGATGGTAGAAGGGGGCCGCATTGACCACGCCCTGCACGGCACCAATGCCAAGCGCTCGCTCACCGACGCGGTAGCGCTGGACGAGGCGGTCAAGACGGCGCTCGGCAAGGTGGATTTGAAAGATACCCTGATCGTGGTCACCGCCGACCATGACCACACCATGACCATCAACGGCTACTCCGCCAAGGGCAACAAGGTGCTGGATCTGGTGAAAAATGGCGATGGCTCGACCCAGAACGACGTGGATGGCAAGCCGTTCACCACTCTGGTGTTCGGCAACGGCCCCAACCGTCCCGACGTGCGCCCCACCCTCACCAGCGATCAGGTGATGGCGGACGACTACCTGCAGGAGACCGGGGTCAAGCTCGGCTCCGAGACCCACGGTGGCGGCGATGTAATGCTGTTTGCCGATGGCGCCGGCAGTAACCGCTTCAAAGGCACGCTGGATAACACCAAGGTGTTCGGCAAGCTGAAGGAGGCGCTCGGCCTGTAAACGGCAGGGCCCGGCAGGGTGCCGGGCCCTGCTCGTTCGAGCGATCACCCATGATGCGACTGTTACTTCCGTTGTGGCTGCTCGCCAGCAGCCTTGCTTTTCCCCTCCTTGCCGATGAAGTCCCCGATCTGGCCGCCCGCATCCGTTATCAGGACAGGGTCACCAGCAGCGATGGCATCAGCAAGGAGAGCCAGTGGCAGGAGAAGTGGCTGCGGGTTGGCGATCAGGTGTGGAGCCAGCGGCTCATCCCGCTGCCCCTTGCCCGCGCCTATCACGCCACTCACGATGCCACCCCGGGCCACAAGCACTTTACCCACCAGATGGCGGCGCGCTGGGTGACCCGCGACCAGCAGGGGATGCTGCAACTGCGCTACGCCGACAGCTGGCACAACCAGCTGGTGGAGGTGCCGGAGGAGGAGTACGGTCAGGTGGCTTTCAAACCCGACTGGCCGCGGATCCGCCACCTCATCAACCCGGCCCTGTTGCAGGAGATGACCCCCCTCGACGAGGCGGCCCCCGAACAGGCGCGCTGGTATGAAAAACGCGAGGGCAAGCAGCGCACCCGCATCCTCTGGTCGAGCCGCTGGCAGTTGCCGCTGGTGGTGGAGTCGGCGAGCCTCGACGGTTATCGCAGCTACCGGATGGAGGTGACTCTCAAGCCCCTGCCAAAGAGCCTGCCCTGGCAGCAGCTGGACGGTTACCAGACCCTGGATCTGCGGGATTTCTTCGACTGACGGGACGCCCCGAATGGGGTGAGCTGATTTGTGCTGACGGGATGTTACACTCTGTGTACTCATCCCGGATCCGGCCTGCCATGCGTACTTCCCTGCTCTTGCTGCTTTGCACCCTGCTCTTCCCCGCCGCCCAGGCTAAGGCCGTGGTGGTCATCGCCGCCGAGATCCCCCCCTATGTCATTCGCTCCTATCAGGGTGCCCCGAGCGGCATGGCCATCGAGGTGCTGGAGGAGGCGGCCCGCCGCCTCAAGGAACCGCTCACCATCGAGCTGATGCCGCTGGCCCGCGCCCTCAGCCAGACTCGCCACCGCCAGGACGTGTTGCTGGTACCGCCGGTGCGCAGCCCCCAGCGCGAGCCGCAGTTCCTGTGGATTGCCCCGCTGCTGGATGAGGCCTTCGTGCTGGTCAGCCATCGCCAGCACCACCCGACGCCTCTCACCACAAATGCGCTGCCCGGCCTCACCGTCGGGGTGATGCGCGGCTCCTATGGCCAGAGCCTGCTGCAGCCCTACCCTCAAGTGAAACAGGCGCTGGTGGCCGAGGAGATCCACAACGCCAGCAAGCTGGCGCTGGGCCGTATCCAGGGCTGGGCGGTGGCCTGGAACAGCGCCCGCTACAACCAGCAGCAGGCCGGCCTGCCGCTGGCGGATCTGGTGCGCGGCGACACCCTGCAGCGGGCTTCGCTCTATCTGGCCGCCAGCCCCCGTTTCCCGGCCGCCGAGGCAACCCGCTGGCGCAAGATCATCGCCACCATGCGCGACGATGGCAGCCTGGCGCGCATCATCAAGCAGTACGATTACCAGGCCCCCTGACAAGCTTGTCAGGATAATTGCCAAAGCAGTCCAGAATGGTTATGGTATCCCCATGAAAGCGCTCATTATTTTATCAAGCCAGCTCACACCCCGTTGAGCCCCCGCCCTCGCCTCCGACAGCGAGTCGTTCGGGGGCATCGCATTCCCGATCTGTTTTTTCGTATCGCACACTCTTTTTCGACCAGCTTGCCCGTCATCCTGGTCCTTTAACCCATTGATAAGGAATATCTTATGAAACAACCTCATCTCGTGATCTCCAGCCTGGATCTCGACCGCATCGAGCAACTGCTCGGCAACCATCCCCAGCACCTGGCCCTGCAGGAGGAGCTGGATCGCGCCGAGATGCGCGAGCCGGCCGACATGCCGCCGGACGTGGTCACCATGAACAGCACGGTGCGCTTCAAGATGCCGAGCAGCGGCAACGAGTTCTGCCTGACCCTGGTCTACCCCAAGGACGTGCAGGGTGATGAGTCGAAGATCTCCGTGCTGGCACCGGTCGGCAGCGCCCTGCTCGGCCTGAAGGTAGGCGACAGCATCGCCTGGCCCGGCCCGGCCGGTCGCACCATCGAGGTGGAGATCCTGGAAGTGGTCTATCAGCCGGAGCGTGCCGGCGAGCTGCACCGCTAATCCTCCCGGGTACGTGCCAAGCGGCTGCCGCAGGCCTGTGCACGTGCCCGCCCCTGATCCCGATCAAGCTTTGCCACAGAAGCGCCGCCGATCCCGCTCACATGCCCTGCTTTCTCTTGAGCCTGGACGAGGCGGCAGGTATCTTGTTGGCCGCGCCAGCACCCTGGCCGCAGATTTCAGGCTGACATCATGATAAAGATTGCCCTCATCGACGATCACCAGATCGTCCGCTCCGGCTTTGCCCAACTGCTCAATCTCGAACCCGACCTGCGGGTGGTGGCCGAATTCGGCTCCGCCGCCGAAGCGCTGGCGGGACTGCCCGGCAGCGGCGTGCAGCTGTGCGTGTGCGACATCTCCATGCCGGACCAGTCCGGGCTGGATCTGCTCAAGCGCCTCCCTTCCGGCCTCGCCGTGGTGATGCTGTCGGTGCACGACAGCCCGGCGTTGATCGAGCAGGCATTGCAAGCTGGCGCCAAGGGGTTCCTCTCCAAGCGCTGCAGCCCGGACGAGCTGATCGCCGCGGTGCGCACCGCTGCCCATGGTGGCTGCTACCTCACCCCGGACATCGCCCACAAGCTGGCCTGCAACAGCCAGGATCCGCTCACCAACCGGGAGCGGGAGGTGGCGCAGCTGCTGGCGCGGGGCCTGGAGGTGAAGGCCATCGCCGAGCAGCTTGGCCTCTCCCCCAAGACGGTGCACGTGCACCGTGCCAACCTGATGGACAAACTGAAAGTCAGCAACAACGTCGAGCTGGCCCACCGCATGCTGGACAGCTGGTGATCCCCCGTCTTGCCAGCTATGTCGCCATCTCGCTGGCGGCCTGCTTCATCTTTGCCGCCGGCTGGTTCTGCCTGTGGAGCATCGGCCTGCACCTGGCGGGCTCGCCCATGCTGGCGGCCCTGCTGTTCCCCTTCGGCCTGCGTCTGGGGCTGCTGCTGCAAAGCCCTATCCCCTACTGGCCGCCGCTGCTGCTGTGCGAATCCCTGCTGCTCTACTGGCTCAACCAGGAGGTGGGGCTGCCGCTGTGGCCGCTCATTCAGGCGGGCAGCCTGCTCACCCTGCTGCCGCTGCTGATCGCCCGCCGCCAGCCGGTGCGCAACGACTGGCAACAGCTGCTGGTGCTGCTGGCCACCGTCACGGTGGCGGCGGGGCTACAATCCCTGCTCTGGCATCTGGCTGGCGAGGATGGCCTCACCGCACTGCTGCTCACCCTCACCGGCGGGCTGACGCTGACCTCCACCTGCATGCTGATCTGGCACTACCTCACCCGCGCCACCTGGGTGCCGCTCGGACCGACCCTGGTGGATCAACCGGTGGACTGGCGTTTTCGCCATCTGGTCTGGTATCTGCTGCTGTTCGTGCTGAGCCTCTGGCTGCAGCTAGGCCTGCCCGACTCGCTGGTGCGCTTCACCCCGTTTTGTCTGGCCATCCCCATCATGGCCATGGCCTGGCGCTACGGCTGGCAGGGGGCCCTGCTCGCCACCCTGATGAACACGGTGGCGCTGATGGCCGGCCAGGCCTGGCACGATCATCCACTCGATCTGCTGCTCTCCCTGCTGGCCCAGAGCCTCACCGGCCTGCTGCTCGGCGCCGGCATCCAGCGCCAGCGCGAGCTCAACCAGGCGCTGACCCGCCAGCTCGCCCACAATCGCCAGCTCACCGAGCGGCTGCTGGAGACCGAAGAGAGCATCCGCAAGGAGGTGGCGCGCGAGCTGCACGACGACATCGGCCAGACCATCACCGCCATCCGCACCCAGGCCGGCATCGTGCGCCGGCTCGCCCCGGACAATGCCGGGGTCGGCCAGAGCAGCGCCCTCATCGAGACGCTGTCGCTGGGCATCTACGACGCGGTGCGCGGCCTGCTCGGCCGGTTGCGCCCCCGCCAGCTCGACGACATGAGCCTGGAGCAGGCGGTACGCGGCCTGCTGCGGGAGCTGGAGCTGGAACGCCGCGGCATCGTCACCCGGCTCGAGTGGCAGCTGGCGGACGCCGGCCTCTCCGATGCCCAGCGGGTCACCCTGTTTCGGGTCTGTCAGGAGGGGCTCAACAACGTGGTGAAACACGCCAATGCCAGCTCGGTCACCATTCGGGCCCACCGCCAGGGCGAGCGACTGACTCTGCTGCTGGAAGACGATGGCTGCGGCCTGCCGGAACACCGCACGCCCCAGGGCTACGGCCTGCTCGGCATCCGCGAGCGGGTGCAGGCGCTGGGAGGCGCCTTGCAGCTCTCCTGCGTGCACGGCACCCAGCTGACCGTGACCCTGCCCGGCCGCAAACGGGAGGAGAGTCATGAGTAACACCCAGCCGCAGGGGAGAACTGCCTGATGCTCAGCTTCATGAGAAGCGCACCGCCCCAGCCCCTCATCCGCGATCAGGCCGAGATCGACGCCTGTTATCGCCACTGGCGGCTGCACATCTTGCTGACCATGTATCTGGGTTACGCGGTGTTCTACTTCACCCGCAAGAGTTTCAACTTCGCCATGCCGGACATGCTGGCCAGCGGCATGTTGAACAAGGCCGACATCGGCATGCTGTGGACCCTGTTCTACATCACCTACGGCTGCTCCAAGTTCTTCTCCGGCATCATCAGCGACCGCGCCAACCCGCGCTACTTTATGGGCCTCGGGCTGATGGCGACCGGGGTCATCAACATACTGTTCGGGCTCTCGTCGTCGCTGTGGCTGTTCGCCGCCCTCTGGGTGGCCAACGCCTTCTTCCAGGGCTGGGGCTGGCCCCCCTGCTCCAAGCTGCTCACCAGCTGGTACTCGCGCAGCGAGCGCGGCTTCTGGTGGTCGGCCTGGAACACGGCCCACAACGTGGGCGGCGCCCTCATTCCCCTCATCGTCAGCACCCTGGCCCTGCAGCACGGCTGGCGCTACGGCATGATAGTGCCCGGCCTTATCGCCATCCTGGCGGGGGTGTTCCTCTGCTGGCGACTGCGCGATACCCCGGCCGCCATGGGACTGCCCACGGTGGGCGAGTGGCGAAACGATGCCATGGAGCTGGCCCAGCAGACTCAGGATGCCGGCCTCTCCCATCGCCAGATCCTGCGCAAATACGTGCTCGGCAACCCCTATATCTGGCTGCTCGCCTGCTGCTACGTGCTGGTCTACGTGGTGCGCACCGCCATCAATGACTGGGGCAATCTCTACATGACCGAGCAGCGCGGCTTCAATCTGATGAGCGCCAACTCGGCCATCTCCATGTTCGAGGTGGGGGGCTTTATCGGTGCCCTGGTGGCGGGCTGGGGATCGGACAAGCTGTTCAACGGCAACCGCGGGCCGATGAACCTCATCTTCGCGGTGGGCATATTGCTGGCGGTGGGATCGCTCTGGCTGATGCCCTTCTTCAGCTACGTGATGCAGGCGGCCTGTTTCTTCACCATCGGCTTCTTCGTGTTCGGCCCCCAGATGCTGATCGGCATGGCGGCGGCGGAGTGCTCCCACAAGAATTCGGCGGGGGCCGCCACCGGCTTCGTCGGCCTGTTTGCCTACATGGGGGCGGCGCTCTCTGGCTATCCGCTGGCGAGGGTGCTGGAGATCTGGCACTGGCAGGGCTTCTTCGTGGTGATCTCGGTGGCTGCCGGCGTCTCCGCCCTGCTGCTGCTGCCCTTCCTCAAGGCGCAAGCGCCGCGCCCCCGCGAGGCCGGTTGACCGGCTAGGCTTGCGCCAGCCGGCAGACCCGGTTCTTGCCCTCCCGCTTGGCCTGATAGAGGGCTCGATCCGCCTGGCTGAACAGGGTGTCGAAGTGCCAGCTGTGCTGGCAGCGCACCAGCCCCATGCTGACGGTGATGCCGATCCCGTGCATGTCCTGCGCCGCCAGAGAGCGGATGATCTGCTCGCAGCGCTGCTGCTGCGCCACTTCATCCTCCTGCGGCAGCAGCAACACAAACTCCTCGCCGCCAAAGCGACTGGCCACCAGCTCTTGCTGAGCGCCGAGATAGGCCCCCACCGCGGCCAGCACCTTGTCCCCCATCTCATGACCATGGCGATCGTTGATCTGCTTGAAGTCATCGAGATCCAGCACCGCCAGGGCGCCGAACTCGGTCATCCGGCGCCGGGCCATCAGCTCCATGAAGCCGCGTCGGTTGAGCAGGCCGGTGAGCGGATCGTGGCTCGCCTGCTGGCGCAGGGCCAGTGCCCGGTACTGGGTGCAGAGCAGCAGCACCCCGAAGGTGGAGAGGTAGCTGCCCATCAGCATGGAGAGGAAGGGCAGCACGTTGACACCGCTCTGATCCATCAAGACTCTGGCGTCCCCCTGCAGCAGAAATGCCATGCGCAGCAGATTGAAGCCATAGAGCAGGATGTTGACCACGGTGAACACCAGTACGGCGGGCAGATAGGCGGGATAGCCGTGCCGCCAGATAAGAAAGACGATCACCGCCCCCAGCACCATGTAGCTCAGGCAGGCCAGCAGCACCCGGGGGGCCATCTGATCGTTGAAGGCAATGCTCCAGCTCAGGATCAGCACATAGCTCAGCATGAACCAGCCGCTGGCAGACCAGCTGAGGGGCTGGCCGAAGAAACGCTGCAGCGCCAGCGGCATCAGGGCGATGCAGACGGTGATCAGCAAATTGGCCAGCCAGATCCCCGCCAGACTCGGCATGAAGGCCTGCAGGGTAAAGAGGCTCTGGGCCGCCAGTGCGAACAGACTGGACCACCACCAGTATCCGAGTCCGGGGATCTCCCTGTGGGTCGACCAGATGATGGAGAGGGTGATGAAGCCGAGGCTGTAGCCACCCAGCGCCATGATCATCAGGGTGAATACATCCAGCTTGAGCAGTATTGAGGCGTCCATACCAGTGCCACTAAACGAAGGTAACTGAGTATATTGGAAGCGCAAAACAAGACCCAGCGGTGTCTGACTAAATCCTCAATTAAAAATCATCTGGTGGGTGGCAATTGCACTAAATAAATTCATTCGAATCTGTTTTTTGGCGCTTGGCGGCCAGGTGAGCAACAATTGACACTGCTGATGGCGGGCTGGCCTGTAACAAAATGTGCTGAATACATTTTTGGCTTGAACCCGCCTCATTAGATAGATATGTTGTTTTCGTGTGATTTTATGAGTGTCGCCACGGGGAAAAAGCGCCACTAACCTATTGAGTCATCTGGCACAATCGGAATTTGGTACATTTTTCACTCAATGAGCGGCAAATAGAATCTCATATGGGGCTTTTGCCTCAATCAAGACAATAATCCTGTCTTGCCCTGTTGCCGGATGCAGCAGTCTCTTGTGCCACGGAGTCGCACGGGATCAGGTTCAAGGCCGAACACACTTTTGACAGAGACGTCACTTATGATCAAAAAACTCATTCTTTCTACCCTGCTGCTGTGCGGGCTGGCCAACGCGGCGCCCACTTCCACCCTGGATGCCGTGCTGGAGCGCGGCGTGCTGCGGGTCGGTTTCGACGCCGGCTATCAACCCTTCGAAATGACCAACAAGCAGGGCCAATACATCGGCTTTGACGTGGATCTGGCCAAGATGGTCGCCAAGGAGATGGGCGTGAAGGTCGAGTTCGTCAACACCGCCTGGGATGGCATCATTCCGGCCCTCTTGACCGACAAGTTCGACGTCATCATGGGCGGCATGACCGTCACTCCCCAGCGCAACCTGCGCGTCAACTTTGCCGACCCCTACATCGTGGTCGGGCAGACCATCGTCCTGCGCAAGGACAAGGCCGGCGAGATCAAATCCTTCACCGACCTCAACGATCCCAAGTACAAGATCGCGGTCAAGCTCGGCACCACCGGCGAGCAGGCGGTCAAGCGTCTGATCCCGAAAGCCACCCTGCTGCAGTTTGAAACCCAGGATGACGCCAAGCTGGAAGTGATCAACGGCAAGGTCGACGCCTTCGTCTACGACCTGCCCTACAACGCCATCTTCGCCACCCAGAACAAGGGGGCCGTGGTGCACCTCGACAAGCCGTTCACCTTCGAACCGCTGGCCTGGGCCATCCGCAAGGGCGACCAGGACACCCTCAACTGGTTCAACAACTACCTGCGCCAAATCAAGGGCGACGGCAGCTACGACCGCCTCTACCAGAAGTGGTTCGAGTCCACCGCCTGGCTGAACCAGCTCAAGTAACCTCGCAAGGGGCGGCCCGCCGCCCCTTCACGCAGATCCCCACACAATAACTACAACGAGGTTGCGACAGTGCACAACCCAACAAGACAGATGGAAAAACAACCCAATCAACTGCTCTGGCACGGGATCTTCCTGCTGATCGTGCTGGCCGCCATCTTTGGCATCTACAAGGCCGTGCAATCGGTGGATTACACCTGGCGCTGGGAGCGGATCCCCCAGTACATCGCCTATCAGGCGGAACAGAAAAATTACGCCGAATTTGACGGTACCGTGGTCGCCGGCACCACCGAGACCGACAAGGGCAGACTGTTTTTGCAAAACGATCTCGATCCCAACCAGCGCCAAGCCATCGCCATCAGCGGCGGCCAGGTAGCAGAAGGGGACACCGTCTTTCGTGGCGACACCCTCGACACCCAGCTGAGCTGGACTGCCGGCCCCATCGCCTGGGGCGTCTGGGTCACGGTCAAACTCTCGCTGGTGGCGGGCATCTTCGCCATCCTGCTCGGCACCCTGGCCGGGCTGGCACGACTCTCCCCCAATCCCGCCCTGCGCAACCTGGCGGTTACCTACGTGGAGCTCATCCGCGGCACCCCGCTGCTGGTGCAGATCTTCATCGTCTACTTCTTCATCGGCACCGTGCTGAACCTCGACCGATTCACCGCCGGGGTGGCGGCACTGGCGGTCTTTACCGGCGCCTACGTGGCGGAAATCGTCCGTGCCGGCATCAGCTCCATCCACAAGGGGCAGATGGAAGCGGGCAGAAGCCTCGGCATGACCTCGGCCCAGACCATGCGCTACGTCATCCTGCCGCAGGCGTTCAAGCGGGTGCTGCCGCCGCTGGCGGGCCAGTTCATCAACCTCATCAAGGACTCCTCGCTGGTCTCTGTCATCTCCATCACCGATCTCACCAAGGCAGGGCGCGAGGTGGTGAGCTCCACCTTCAGCCCGTTCGAGGTGTGGTTCACCGTGGCCCTGCTCTATCTGGTGCTCACCGGTACCCTTTCCTTCCTGGTGCGTCGTCTGGAGGTGAAATATGCGCGCAGCAACTGATCCCATTATCAAGTCACAACCTGTGTCGAGAAGTTCTTCCATCACCGCCACCCCCTGCCCCTTCCCAGTGCATCGTCTGGAGGTGAAATATGCGCGCAGCAACTGATCCCATTATCAAGGCCAGCGGTGTAGAGAAGTTCTACGGCACCGAGGTGCACGCCCTCAAGAACGTCAGCACCCAGGTTGCCGAGGGGGAAGTGGTGGTGATCGTCGGCCCCAGTGGCTCCGGCAAGTCCACCTTCCTGCGCACCCTCAACCAGCTGGAGACCATCAACGACGGCAATATCGTGGTGGATGGCATCAGCCTGACCGAGCCGGGGGACGTCAACAAATTGCGGGAAGAGGTGGGCATGGTGTTCCAGTCCTTCAACCTCTTCCCCCATCTGAACGTGCTGGACAACATCTGCCTCGCCCCGCAGAAGGTGCGCGGGCTGTCGCGTCGCGATGCCGAAGACAGAGCCAAGGCCCTGCTGCTCAAAGTCGGTCTGTCGGCCAAGGCCGAGAGCTACCCCTCCCAGCTCTCCGGCGGCCAGCAGCAGCGGGTGGCCATCGCCCGGGCGCTCGCCATGCAGCCGCGCATCATGCTGTTTGACGAGCCCACCAGCGCGCTCGACCCCGAGATGGTGGGAGAGGTGCTGGACGTGATGAAGGGACTGGCCCGCGAGGGGATGACCATGGTGGTGGTCACCCACGAGATGGGCTTTGCCCGTGAGGTGGCAGATCGGGTGCTCTTCATGGAGAGCGGCGAGCTGCTGGTAGACGAGAAGCCGACAGACTTTTTCGACAATCCCCCCTCCCCGCGCCTGTGCCAGTTCCTGAGCCAAGTGCTGTAATAGCGCCGGCGATAAAAAGAAGAAGAGGGAGCCCATGGCTCCCTCTTTTTCTTAGCCGAAACCCTGTGTTTATCGGCTGAATCTGACTGGCTCCCTTATCAGTTCAGCGCGGGGACTTTCCCAGATAACGCTCCACTATGGTTCGGATCCCGTCCCGCTTCTTGAGTTCGTAGAGCCGCTTGTCGAACTGCTCGGCAAAGTCCTCCTTGAAGTCGAACTCCCCCTTGCGGCTGTAGCCGAGGAACCCCTGCTCCTTGCTGAGCACCGGCCCCTGCTTGAGCTGGGACATGTCGGCCACCGCCAGCTGGTTGCCCTTGATCATGTTGAGCAGCTCATAGAGCAGGGAGAGGCGGTCGTTGACGGTACAGTCCACCCGGCCGCGCACTATCTTGAGCAGGTTCTCCCGGTTGCTCTTCACCTCCTCCAACCCGATCTTCTGCTGCTGGACCGCCTGCCAGAAGGAGGCGCCACCGATGGTGAAACCGGCATTCATACCAAAGCGCAGCCCGTAGTAGTCGGCCGGGAACTGCGCCTGCGGGGTATTGACCGCCACCCCGGCGCCGCACATCACCACCAGCTCCTCGTCGAGCAGGGGTTGGGAGTAGGGCCACATCCAGGGGCGGCTGTCGGGCTGGTAGTAGGGCGGAAAGATGGCGAAGGCACTGCCCTGTTCCACCATGCTGAGACCCCGCCGCCAGGGCATGGCCTTGAGCACCACCTCGTACTCATCCATGGAGGCCGTCACGCTGCGCACTATGTCGGCATAGATCCCCTTCACCTCCTCCCCCTCCTGCCAGGAGTAGGGCGGATAGTTGGCATCGGCCAGGATCTCGCCCCGGGTCTTGGCCTGCGCCAGCAGGCAGACTCCCATCAACAAACAACACCACAGCCGCATCATCTGCCACTCCAGAGGTAGAAAACCTCATCAAGCATAGTCACTGCGCCATGGCTCAGAGGGCGATCACGCCCTTTCATGGCAATGCGTTTGCGGACTCCCGCCGCCAGCGTCAGACGGCGACGGTCACCGGGTGAAAATTGTTAATGAAAGATTAAATTCATCCTTTATGCTGGAGAGCAATTGCTCTGACTGGATACCCGACATGGATGTGCAACTGCTCCTGCTCTACCTCTCGCCGCTCTTTCTGGCCTTCATCGGCTGGGAGATGCTCTACCTGCGCAAACATGGCGCCGCCTATCCCACCGCCGGCTACCAGTGGAAGGATCTCTTCGCCAACGCTACCCTGGCGCTGATGCATCAGGGGGGTGACGCGCTGACGGCCATCGCCATCGCCTATCTCTACGACGCCCTCTGGGGCTGGCGGCTGCTGGATATCGATCTCAACCTCTGGAGCCTGCTGCTGCTCTTTTTGTTGCAGGATCTCTGCTACTGGCTGTTTCACTTCGCCAGTCACCATGTGCGCTGGTTGTGGGCCTCCCACGTGGTGCATCACAGCTCGGAGCGGCTCAACCTCTCCACCGCCTTTCGCCAGAGCCTGATGTATCCGGTCTCCGGTATGTGGCTGTTCTGGATCCCGATGATCCTCATCGGCTTCCCGCCCGGGGCGGTGGTGGCCACCGTGCTGCTCAGCCTGGGTTTTCAGTTCTTCGTCCACACCCAGGTGGTGGGCAAGCTCGGTCGGCTGGAGTGGGTTTTCAACACCCCCTCCCACCACAGGGTGCACCACGCCAGCAACGCCAAATACATAGATCGCAACTTCGCCGGCGTGCTCATTATCTGGGACAGGCTGTTCGGCACCTTCGTGGAAGAAGACCCGGCCGAGCCGTGTCGTTTCGGCATCACCAAGCCCATCCACAGCTTCAACCCGCTCACCCTCACTTTCCATGAGTGGCGGGACATGCTGCAAGAGGCCCGCGGCCTGCCCTGGCGGCAAAAGCTCGCGGTGCTGTTTGGCAAGCCGGCCGGTCACGCCAGCCGCTAACCCCTTGCCGCCGCTAAAACAAGTGCATGTCGCAGACAAAAAAAGAGCGCCCCTAGGCGCTCTCTTGCATTGCCGGTCACAACCCGGTCAGACGTGGGCAAAAGACCAGATGGCGGGGATCAGGCTCAGCAGCGTCACCCCGGCCAGCAGCCGTTCTCGCCCGCTGAGTCGCAGTTCGGCCCCCAGCTGGCGGCGGCTGTAGAGAAACAGCAGCAGACCCGGCCCGTACAGCAGCAAGGAGAGCAGCAGGTACTCCACCCCGGCGGCGTAGAGCAGCCAGAGGCCGTAACCGCTCGATACCAGCGCTACCGCACGCATCAGGCCATTGCCCTCCCCACGCAAGGAGAGCTTGAGCAGGAACAGACCGATCAACAGGTAGGGCACCAGGATCATCGAGGTGGAGATAAGCAGCAGGTTGGTGTAACCCTTGCCGAGCAGCCACACCAACAGCAGACAGCCCTGCACCGTCAGGCTGGTGAGCCACAGCGATGCAATGGGGGTCCCGTTGCGGTTCTGGCGCTGGAAGATGGCCGGGAAGGCGCCGTGGCGCGCCGCGCTGAACGGCACCTCGGCCGAGAACAGGGTCCAGCTCACGTAGGAGGCCAGCACCGAGACGATAAGGCCGACGCTGATGAGCAGCTTGCCCCAGGAGCCGGTCATCTGGGCCATCAGCCCCGCCATGGAGGGGTTGGGCAGGGCCGCGAGCTCGGGCCGGCTCAGGATCCCGAGCGCCAGCACCGAGATGAGCACATAGAGCAGCAGCGCCAGCACCACCCCGAGCACGGTGGCTGTGCCCACGTCCCGCTTGTTTCTGGCCCGGGCCGACAGCACCGCCGCCCCCTCGATGCCGGTGAAGACCCAGAGGGTGATGAGCATGGTGTTGCGCACCTGCTCGGAGACCGGTGTCGCCAGGGTACTGCCCTGCTGATCCGCCGCAAAGGTGACCGGGTCGAACCAGTAGCAGGCGAACAGGATGAACAGCAGCAGCGGCAGGCTCTTGGCCAGGGTCGCCACCAGGTTGAACAGGGCCGCCTGCTGCACGCCGCGGGCCACCAGCAGGTGCACCGCCCAGAGAATGCAGGACTCGCCGATGAAGGCCGCCAGGGTGTTGCCCTCGCCAAACCAGACCCGCTGCGGGGTGTCGACGAAGCTGCCCAGCGCCGCGAAGGCGATCACCAGATAGCCCACCACGCCGATGGTGGCACAGAGCCAATAGCCCCAGGCGGAGAAGAAGCCCACCAGATCGCCGAAACCGGCGCGGGCATAGCTGTAGATGCCACCGTCAAGATCCGGCCTTAACCGCGACAGATACAGAAAACTCATGGCGAGCGCCAGGATGCCCACCCCGGTGACGCCCCAGCCGATCAGCACGGCGCGGGCGCCAGCCACCTCGGCCATGTTCTGGGGCAGGCTGAAGATCCCCGCCCCCACCATGGAGCTGAACACCAGTGCGGTGAGGGACCAGAGCCCGATCTTGCTCTCTTTCATGGGCTCTCCTTAGCGCAGCCGGCTGGCCAGGGCCTGGATATGCTCTGGGCCTATGCCGCAGCAACCGCCGATAAGATTTGCCCCGGCCGTGCGCCAGCGCTCGGCCCAGCCGAGGTAATCCAGCGGCCCCAGATCGGTGCGGATCTCGTCCAGCCCGTCGTTGGCGGTCGCCTCCTTGGGCTGGGGCGGGAAGGCGTTGGCATAGGCGCCGAGCCGGATGTCGCTGCGACCCAGTGCCTGCAATGCGGCACCGGCCACCTTGAGTGCCCCTTCGATCACCTCGGGCTGACAGCAGTTGAACAGGATGGCGTCCACCCCGGCCGATGCCAGCGCGGTAACCGCATCGGCCACTCGCTCGCCGGAGCGCAGGGTCGGCTCACTGCCCGGCGCCTCGTCTTCCAGGGTGAAGGAGACCCAGAACGGTTTGCCATCCTCGGGCAGCAGGGCCCGGATGGCCAGCGGCTCGGCGATGAGGCTCATGGTCTCCGCCAGCCAGAGATCCACGTGGGGGGAGAGCGCCCGGATAAGCGGGGTCGCCAGCTCGCTCACCCTGCCCGCGTCGAACAGGTCGGCGCGGTAGGAGCCAAACAGCGGCGGCAAGGAACCGGCCACCTGCACGCGACCCGGCTGCTCGTCGGCCACCTCGCGGGCCAGCTGACCGGCCAGGGCCGCCAGCCCCTCCCCCTCTGCCGCAAAGCGCGCGTCACCGATATGAAACGGCACCAGCGCATAGCTGTTGGTGGTGATGACGCGGGCCCCGCTCGCCACATAGGCCTGATGCACCTCGCGCACCGTCTCGGGGGCCTCCATCAGGGCCAGCGCCGACCACTCCGGCTGGCGAAACGGCGCACCCCGCCGTGCCAGTTCGCGTCCCATGCCACCATCCAGTATCCACAATGCCTGCGTATCCATCTGTCTCGTCTCTTGTTTGTTGTTTTGTTGTGCGGGTCTGTGCGCATTATCCATTGCGCCTGCCCCGGTCGTGCGGCAGCCCGTCGCCTTCATCACCCGGGATAAAATCAGCCATAAAAACATATAGATGTTTAGATGGCTAAAGTAAGATAAAGCAAAGCCGGGCCGACGGCAACCGGCATCACCACAAATCCACAAGCCGCAGAGGGGAAGCGGTAAAGAGAGAAAGCAAAAGGCCACCCGAAGGTGGCCTCTTGTGGCGACAGGTGCACTGGCGGCTCAACGTCCGGCCAGTACCCGCTTGGTCTGCTTGACCCAGTCGGACACCCGACCCTGCTGGGGATACCCCTGCCAGATCTGCTCCCACTGGGCGGGGCTGAGCGGGCGGCCCAACCGGCGCTGCACCCCGGCATAGAGGTAGTCGTGAGCCGTGGTGCGTGCCTGGGCGGAGGTGAGGAACTTGGCCACCGGATCGGTCAGGCGCACGTCCCGCATGCCGAGCAGCGGGTAGTCGCTGTGCACCGCCGCCAGCATGGTCTCGCGCATGGCCGATTCGATGTAGCCACGGGCAAACAGGGCGGTCACCGACTCGAGCGAACCTTGATCCGGGCCGTGATACTCCTCGTCGAACACCGGACTCGGCTCCGCAACGGCGCTTTGCACCACCGCATCCGGGTCCTGCTGCGGCACCACCACGGCCGCCTTGGGGGCTGCCGGTTTGGCGACTGTGGTGGCCTTGCGCGGAGCGCTCTGGCTGCAGGCACCGAGTGCCAGGGCGAGCGCCACACAGGCCAGCGCACGGGAATGAGACTGCATCTTCATGATTGCTAACTAGCTCCTTTTACGATTCCTGAGCGGGTTTCTCGGCCGGCGTGGGCTCGACCCGGGTGACCAGCAGCTGGTCAATCTTGTAGCTGTCGATGTCCACCACTTCGAACTTGTAACCGGCGTATTTGACCGAGTCGGTTCGCTTGGGGATCTTGCGCAGCATGTACATGATGAAGCCGGCGATGGTTTCATAATTCTGGTTTTCCGGGAACTCCTCGATGTCGAAGGCGCGCATCACGTCGGAGATGGGGGTCACCCCGTCCACCAGCCAGGAGTTCTCGTCCCGCTGCACGATCTGCTCTTCCACCACGTGGGTGGCCCACTCGCCCATCACGGTGCTCATCAGGTCGTTCATGGTGACGATCCCCACCACCAGGGCGTACTCGTTCATCACCACGGCAAAGTCGCCACGATGGTTCTTGAAGTACTCCATCGCCTCGTAGAGATTGAGGGTGTCGGGGATGATGATGACGTTCTGCACCAGCGAGCCGCTGTTGAGATCGATGCTCTGGCCGCTGATGACCCGGATCAGCAGCTCCTTGGAGTCGACGAAGCCCTTGATGCTGTCGAGGTTGTGGTCACACACCAGGAACTTGTTGTGGGGGTGTTCGGCAATCTTGGCCTTGATGCTCTCCTCGCCCTCTTGCAGGGTGAAGTAGATGAGGCTCTCGCGCGCGGTCATGGCGGAGGTGACGCCGAGGGACTGCAGCTCGAACACGTTCTCGATGAGCTGGTGCTCCTCGCGCTGGATGACGCCCGCTTCGGCGCCCGCATCCATCACCGCATAGATGTCGTCGGAGGTGATCTCGTCGTTGCGCACCATGGAGATGCGCAGCAGGCGGAACAGGCCGTTGGCCATGCCGTTGAACAGCCACACCAGCGGCATCAGCAGGGTGACGCACAGCAGCATGGGGCGCACCACCACCACGGCGATCCGCTCCGGCATGGTCATGGCGAGGCGCTTGGGCATCAGATCGGCGATCAGGATGAACATGCCGGTGACGAACACGAAGGAGGCAGCCGAGCTGATCTCGCCAAGCCAGGGCCCCTGATAGAACTCGGAGATGAACTCCTTGATGGCCGGGTTCAGGGCAGACTCGCCCAGGATACCGCCCAGAATGGCGACGGTGTTGAGCCCGATCTGCACTACGGTAAAGAAGTTGCCCGGCTGGGCCTGCAGTGCCAGTACCTTTTCGGCATGGCGGTTGCCCTCATCGGCCATCACCTGCAACTTGATCTTGCGGGAGGCGGCGAGGGAGATCTCGGAGAGAGAGAAGAACACGCTGCCGGCGACCAGCAGCATCAGGAAAAATAAACTATCGGCAAAACTCATGATTAACCTATTGCAACAGCCGCCTTAGCACAAGACGGCAAACTGGGCCCGGGAGACCGGACCGTGAGTCAATCCAGGACTCACACAGGGGGCATATTCTAGCAGAAAAGCGCCAAGCGGGTGGCGATATCTTGCACTGACTGAAAAGGCAACAAAAAAGGCGCTCAAAGCGCCTTTTTATGCATCTCAGACTCACCCTTTCCCCAGCAGGGTGCCCAGATCGTCCGCCTTGGTGTGGCGCACGTCCTTGCCCTTGACGTAATAGACGATGTACTCGCAGATGTGCTGGCAGCGATCCCCCACCCGCTCGATGGCCCGCGCCGCCCACAGCACGTTGAGTACCTGGGGGATGGTGCGCGGATCTTCCATCATGTAGGTCATCAGCTCGCGGATGATGGACTCGTACTCCCGATCCACCTTGTCATCTTCCTTGTAGACCGCCAGCGCCGCATCCAGATCCATGCGGGCGAAGGCGTCCAGCACGTCGTGCAGCATCTTGATGGTGCGGCGCCCCATGTTCTCCAGCGACACCAGCGGCGGCTGCGGCTTGTTGGCGTTGTCGGTCAGCATGCGGGCGATCTTGTCCGCCACATCGCCGATGCGCTCGAGATCGGTGATGGTCTTGATGATGGCCATCACCAGCCGCAGGTCGGAGGCGGTGGGCTGGCGCTTGGCGATGATGCGGGTGCACTCCTCGTCGATCGCCACTTCCATGGCGTTGACCTTGTGGTCGTTGGCCACGATCTTGCGCGCCGCGTCCAGATCCTGATCGTGGATCGCCGCGATGGCGTCGGTCAGCTGCTGCTCCACCAGCCCGCCCATCACCAGCACCTGGTTGCGCACGCTCTCGAGCTCGGCATTGAACTGACCGGAGATGTGTTTGTTGAGGTTCATATTGTCCATACAAATAATCCTTGATGCTCCGAGTATGCCTTAGTCGTTGAACTGACCGGTAATCTGTTTGTTGATGCTCATCTTGCTCATCTTGCTCATCTTGCTCATCTCCATCACCAGCATCCCTTAGCCGTAACGGCCGGTGATGTAGTCTTCGGTCTTCTTCTTGGCCGGGGTGGTGAAGATGGTGTTGGTGTCCGAGTACTCGATGAGCTCGCCCATGTACATGAAGGCGGTCTGATCCGAGACCCGCGCCGCTTGCTGCATGTTGTGGGTCACGATCACCACGGTGAACTGGCTCTTGAGCTCGTTGATCAGCTCCTCGATGGTGAGGGTGGAGATGGGGTCGAGCGCCGAGGTCGGTTCATCCAGCAGCAGCACTTCCGGCTCGATGGCGATGGCACGGGCAATCACCAGTCGCTGCTGCTGACCACCGGAGAGACCGAAGGCGTTGTCGTGCAGGCGATCCTTCACCTCGTCCCACAGGGCCGCGCCGCGCAGAGAGCGCTCGGCCGCCTCGTCCAGGGTGCGACGGTCGTTGATGCCCTGCAGACGCAGGCCATAGACCACGTTCTCGTAGATGGATTTGGGGAAGGGGTTGGGACGCTGGAACACCATGCCCACCTGACGACGCAGGGCGGATACATCGACGCTCTTGTCGTAGATGTTGTGTCCGTGCAGCTGGATTTCGCCCTCGATGCGGCAGATCTCCACCAGATCGTTCATCCGGTTGATGCAGCGCAGCAGGGTGGACTTGCCGCAGCCGGAGGGGCCGATGAAGGCGGTGACCTGGCCCTTGGGGATCTTCATGTTGACGTTGAACAGCGCCTGCTTGTTGCCGTAGTACAGGTTGAGATCCTTCACTTCCAGCGCGGTCTGCTCCGGGCTCAGGTTGAGCAGGTCGGTCGCGGTGTGCTGGCTGGATGCGGTCGTTACGTTGATCATCTGTTACCTCAAAATCTGTCGGTGGCGGCGGGCACTCTCATTGCCCGCGGCCGGAACGCTTGGCTGGCAGGGAACCCCGTTCCCTACCCGTCTCTGTGGTGCTGGTCTATCAATGTTCCAGCGACCGGAATTTCTCACGCAAGTGGTTGCGGATCCCGATGGCCGTCAGGTTGAGGCCGACGATCACCGTCACCAGCAGGAAGGAGGTGGCGTAGACCAGCGGGCGCGCCGCCTCGACGTTGGGGCTCTGGAAGCCGACGTCATAGATGTGGAAGCCCAGGTGCATGAACTTGCGCTCCACGTGCAGGTACGGGAAGTTGCCATCCATCGGCAGGGTCGGCGCCAGTTTCACCACCCCCACCAGCATCAGCGGCGCCACTTCACCGGCCGCGCGGGCGATGGCCAGGATGAGGCCGGTCATGATGGCCGGGCTAGCCATCGGCAGCACGATGCGCCACAGGGTCTCGGCCTGGGTGGCCCCCAGTGCCAGCGAGCCCTGGCGGATGGTGCTCGGGATCCGGGCCAGCCCCTCTTCGGTGGAGACGATCACCACCGGCAGGGTCAGGATGGCCAGAGTCAGCGCCGACCAGATGACGCCAGGGGAGCCAAAGGTCGGGCTCGGCAGCGCTTCGGGGTAGAACAGCTGGTCCAGCGAACCACCGAGGGTGTAGACGAAGAAGCCCAGACCGAACACGCCGTACACGATGGAGGGCACACCCGCCAGGTTGATCACCGCGATGCGGATGATCTTGGTCAGGCTGTTCTTGCCCGCGTATTCGTGCAGGTAGACCGCCGCCACCACGCCGAGCGGGGTCACGATGATCGCCATCAGGAACACCATGAACACGGTACCGAAGATGGCCGGGAACACCCCGCCCTCGGTGTTGGCCTCGCGCGGATCGTCGGAGACGAACTTGCCGATCTGGTGGAACCAGTAGCCCACCTTGGCCGGCAGACTCATGTCGTTGGGCCACACCACATCCAGCACCTTGGACATGGGCATGGTCACCAGTTCGCCACGCATGTCCTTGACCGTGATGCTGTCTCTGTCCGCCTGGGCACGCAGGGAAAAGAGTTCTTTTTCCAGCACCTGATAATGGTCGTTGAGGGCCTGACGCTCGCTCGCCAGCTCGGCTTTAAGCTGATCGGTCAGCTTGTCGTCCAGCTCGGCCTTGCGCTCTTTGAGTCGCAGCCGCTCCAGCTGATAGTTGATGCTGCCGATGTCGCCTTTCTGCAGATCGTCGGCCTGCTCGGAGAGACCGTTGGCCCGTGCCAGCACCCGCTGCAGGGCAGGATGCAGGTTCTCGGTCAGCGCCTTGCCATCCTCTTTCACCCCGACGATGTAGCCGTAGAAGTTGCCGTTGGTGGCACGCTCCACCATGGCCAGCTCGGTCGGCAGGCTCTGGGACTTGATGTCGGTCTCCAGTACCCAACGGAAGTCCAGGTCGACGAACTCGCGGTTGCCGGTCTTGACCAGATAGCGGGTCAGCAGCTCGCGCTCTTCCCCCTCCAGCGGCAGGCCGGCGGCTCGCAGCCGCTCTACCGGCACCAGCTCGCGGTCGTTGATTTCGCCGATCAGCACGCTCTTGTTGCCCTGGGCGTCTTCCAGTTGCCACTCATAGATGGGATGGGGCCAGAAGTAGACCAGACCACGCCAGCCGATCAGCAGCAGCAGACCCAGTACCGCTACCAGACTCAGGCTGACGGCGCCGCCGGTCATCCAGATCCAGGGGGCCCCCGATTTAAACCACTTACCCATTGTCGATTCCTCGGTCCTTTCAGAGCAGCCCATCACAGAGAGCTGTATTTTTCACGCAACCGCTGACGGATGAACTCGGCCAGGGTATTGAACAAGAAGGTGAACACGAACAGCACGAAGGCAGCGAGGAACAGCACTCGATAGTGCGAGCTGCCCACTTCCGATTCCGGCATCTCCACCGCGATGTTGGCGGCCAGGGTGCGCAGCCCCTGGAACATGGAGAAGTCCATGATGGGCGTGTTGCCGGTGGCCATCAGCACTATCATGGTCTCGCCCACGGCGCGGCCAAGGCCCATCATCACCGCCGAGAAGATGCCCGGGCTCGCGGTGAGGATCACCACTCGGCTCAGGGTCTGCCACGGGGTGGCCCCCAGTGCCAATGAGCCCTGGGTAAGGTGCTTGGGCACCGAGAAGACCGCGTCTTCGGCGATGGAGAAGATGGTCGGAATGACCGCGAAGCCCATGGCGATGCCCACCACCAGCGAGTTGCGCTGGTCGAACTTGATGCCCATCTCGTGAGTCAGCCAGATGCGCGAATCCCCATGCATGAAGGCGTTCTCGATGAGCGGGCTCACCGCGAAGGCGCCCCAGCCAATCAGCAGCAGCACCGGGATCAGCAAGATGGCGTGCCACCCTTCCGGCAACCAGGATTTGCCGCGCTCCGGCAGGTAGTTCCAGATCAAGGCGGTCAGCAGCATTCCCATCGGCAGCAGGATCAACAGCAGCACCACCCCGGGCAGCGCCCCTTCGATGATGGGGGCCAGCCACAGACCGGCTAGGAAGCCGAGGATAACGGTCGGCAGCGCCGCCATGATCTCCACCGTCGGCTTGACGTATTTGCGCAGCCCCGCCGACATGAAGTAGGCGGTGTAGATGGCGCCAGCGACGCCGAGCGGCACCGCAAACACCATGGCATAGAAGGAGGCCTTGAGGGTGCCGAACACCAGCGGCACCAGGCTCAGCTTGGCTTCGAAGTCGTTGCTGGCGGAGGTGGACTGCCACACGTACTGGGGCTCGGGATAGCCTTCATACCACACCTGTTGCCAGAGGGCCGACCAGGTCACCTCAGGGTGCTCGTTCTCCACTGCGAACAGCTTGAAGGTATCCCCCTGCTGCATCAGCAGCACGTTGTGACGGGGGGAGATGGCCAGGGCCGACAGCGCGCCGCCCTCCACCTTCTCGCTCAGCAGCTTGGTCTCGCCGGTGGCGTGGAAGAAGCTGACGGTGCCCTCTTTGTCGGCACTGATGAAGCCCTTGCGAAAGTGCTCCGGGGTCAGCTGCGCCACGGCACCATCGCCCTTGAAGTCACGGATCTGGGTGAACTGGCGCTTGCCATCCCGGGCCACTTCGAACCACTGGGAGATGACGCCGTTGTCATTGCCCACCAGCAGCGAGGAGGCGCCGGAGAGCAGCTCGACCCGGGTCACGTTGGCGTTGGGAGCGTTTATCTCCATGACATCGCGCAGGGAGATGTCATTGAGGTTGTGAATGTCGTAGACGGAGAGGCGGTTGCCTTCGCGCACGAACAGAATGCGCAGGTTGGGGGTCAGCAGCATCTGATCCACATGACGCGGCAGGGACGGGATGCTGTAGTTCTGGGCGATCCACTCGATGTCACCGGAGAGGAAGTTCTCCTCGCCACTCATCACCGCCATCACGCCACGACCATCGGCGGTCACGGCGGCGGTGGCCATCTTGTCCTTGGTGGCTTCAAACACCATGAGCGTCAGCGCCTTGCCCTGGGGGTCCACCACCACCGGCTCTTCGCCGAAGGGGGACTGCAGGCTGGGCTCGATGACCCGCACGTCGTTGGGATAGGAGACCTTGAAATAGGGCTGCACCACCTGGGCCTTGCCATCTGCAAAACCATAGGCGATGAGCTTCTGGCCTGGCGCGGGAGGGGCGACGGCGGTGATGTCACCCTTCACCTGCGCCTGACCCAGCACCTGGCCCACCTTGACCTTGCCATCCCCCTGGACGGCGAAGAAGTTGACCTGGCCTTTGTCGCTGAAGCGATAGCCAATCTCGTTCTGCTCTTCCACCCCGAGCCAGGCGGTCTTGCCCGCCACGGGCAAGGTAAATGACGCGGTCGGCTCCATCGTGGCGCCATTGAAGATGGGTTTCACCACATAGAGCAGGTAGAAGAAAATGAGCAACAGGGCAACCAGTACCAGAGCACCACCCGTGGTGACCCCGTACTTGGCCAACTTATCCTTGATACGGCGCTTTCTGCTGCCCGCCATACCTAAGTTTATCGATTCCGATGACATGCAAAACCTCAATGTGAGCTAGGCTTGGCGGCATTATATGGCGGTTGCATGACAGTTTTGTTACATCAAAGCCCTCTGGGAAGAGGTTATTTTGAAGGGGAATTCAGACCAGGATCCGCTGACAAACAGCATTGCCAACCATCTGTTTTATAAGAAGATATAGAAAAATATAACGCGCGAAGGCGGCCTCGCCGACTTCGCCGTTCTCAGTCGGCGGGGCCGCCGCTTTGTTGCAGTGCCAATCTGGCGGCCTTTTTCTCGGCGCGCCGCCGCCGGAAGAAGTCCGACAACTGGGCCGAGCAGGCATCGGCCAGCACACCGCCGGTCAGTTCGACCCCGTGGTTATGGCGCGGGTTCTGCAAGATCTCGAACACCGAACCCGCCGCGCCGGTCTTGAGATCACGGGCGCCATAGACCACCCGTTTGACCCGGCTGTGGATGAGGGCACCGGCGCACATGCAGCAGGGCTCCAGCGTCACATAGAGGGTGGTATCGAGCAGACGGTAGTTTTGCAGCCGAACGCCGGCGGCCCGGATCGCCATCACTTCGGCATGGGCACAGGCATCGTGCTCGCTGATGGAGCGGTTCCAGCCCTCCCCCACGATCTCGTCACCCAGCACCAGCACAGCCCCGACCGGGATCTCGCCGATCCCCTCCGCCCTTTCGGCCAACGCCATGGCATGGCGCATCCAGCGTTCATCCTGCTCGCACTGGCTCACTGATTCTGTGACGTCTGATGGTTTCACACCCTGGTTCCTCTCTGTGACGGGTTGCTGGCGATGCACTTACAGCTTGATTGCCTGCCGACCATTGGCCGCAACCGGGTAACGCCGCCAAGCAGCGTGATGGCGGGATCCCCGGCAATACGGGGCGGCGATTATGCCAAATCTGCGCCACAGCCCCAAGTCGCATCTTGCCTGCACAATAAAGAAGCAGTCAGCATCTCCCTGATAAAAAAGGAGTTGCACCCATTTGCTCAGATCATTAGACTTCCCTCCGTCAGCTCGAACTGACCTCGTCGGTGTGTAGCGCAGCCAGGTAGCGCATCTGCATGGGGTGTAGAGGGTCGGAGGTTCGAATCCTCTCACACCGACCAATTTCCCCGAAAATAGCCCAGTCTCGCGACTGGGCTATTTTTTTGCCTGCTTTAATATTCCTGCCGCAACTGTCGCAGCGCATCAGCAGACCGTCTGAATGCTCTTCCTGGGTGAACCTGTCGCAGAGTCACCACACAGTTGTGGTACAAATTTCATTCAGAACCGCTTGAAACCTTTCAAGAGTCCCGCTAGGATACGCAACTTTTCCGCCGGCAGTTCAAACAGGGAGGTGGGAGCGCGGGTGACGGAGTCACCGACCGGCTTGCAATCAATGAGGCAAGCACCCATGACCAAAGCAGTTGAAACACAGCCCGAGTACGCCCCCCTGCCCCAACCGGCTACCGAGTCCGCAACCAATCAGTATGCCACCGAACACGGCCCGGTCGTGCGGCTCGATGTCGTCGATCTGGCGGCCCCGGACGATGATTACTGAGCCGACGGCGCAGACATGCCGCTCTTGAACTACCGGGAGAAAATGGCAGTGGCACTGGAAATGGCGCCCCGTTTTACCTCCTTTGAGGGCCAGGATGGCCCGCTGACACAAATAACAATAAAATGCTACAAAACTAAACAACAGTAGTCATATCCACTACCACATCCCCTCCCTGCCCCCAGGCTCCTCATCCACCCAAGTGATACAAACCTACGTTATTGCGCCTCACTTTCTCATCCTCTGCCGACCAGATCCCATTCGACCCCTCTTGGCCATTTCAGTTTTAAACAAACGTTCTCTCCTCAACACCAGCAGGAGTTACATGCCTGCTGGGTTTACATCTTTCATTTCATACATGTGTTTTTTAGAAGCTTGGAGTTAGGTCGGGATTTGTTTTTGCATTTGTAATTTTATTACGTAATAACTTACACCCCTGCGTCCCTATCCCCCCTCACCATCCGCCACCGGCAGGGGATGAAAAACAAGAGCATAACCATCTGCATAGAGTTTTTACGCTAATCACATAAATTCTTTATAAACATCAACTTAACATCATGACCAAAACGTGCGTTTTAAAAAACCTGTTGACGAATAGAGCAATATTTCGCACCTTATGAATCGTGTTACCCCGTTGTTACGGGAAGTTTGAAAAAAACAGGGATCGACTTTAGTCGTAGTTAATTAGTTCAAAATGTAATTCTCAAAGGAGTGAACCCTATGTCGGCACCGGCCCAGACCCACTGCAGCGCTCGTCTGCGCATCCAGGGCGAGACGCATCCCGATTACGCGCAAATTCTGACGCCGGATGCGGTGGCCCTGGTATCCGAACTGGTGGAACGCTTTGCTCCCCAACGGGACGAATTATTGAAACAACGTGTGGCGCGCCAGGCCCGCATCGACGGCGGCGAGCTGCCCGATTTTCTGCCTGAAACCGCCCACATCCGCGCCGGAGACTGGACGGTGCGCGGCATTCCCGCCGACCTGCAAGATCGCCGCGTGGAGATCACCGGCCCGGTCGAGCGCAAGATGGTGATCAACGCCCTCAACACCAACGTCAAGGTGTTCATGGCGGACTTCGAGGATTCACTGGCACCGGCCTGGAACAAGGTGATCGAGGGTCAGATCAACCTGCGCGATGCGGTCAACGGCACCGTCTCCTACACCAGCCCGGAAGGTAAGGCTTATACCCTGAACGCCGATCCGGCCGTACTCATCTGCCGGGTGCGCGGTCTGCATCTGCCGGAAAAACATGTCACCTTTGATGGCGCTCCCATACCCGGCGGCCTGTTCGACTTCGCTCTCTACTTCCTGCACAACTATCAGGCGCTGCTGGCCAAGGGCTCCGGCCCCTACTTCTACGTACCCAAGCTGCAGAGCCACCTGGAAGGGCGCTGGTGGAGCGAAGTGTTCGCCTGGACCGAGGACAAATTCGGCCTGCCCCGCGGCACCATCAAGGCCACCGTGCTGATCGAAACCCTGCCGGCGGTGTTCGAGATGGACGAGCTGCTCTATCAGATGAAGGATCACATCGTCGCCCTCAACTGCGGCCGCTGGGATTACATCTTCAGCTACATCAAGACCTTGAAGAACCACCCTGATCGCGTCCTGCCGGACCGCCAGGTAGTGACCATGGACAAACCCTTCCTCTCCGCCTATTCCCGGCTGCTGATCAAGACCTGCCACAAGCGCGGCGCGCTGGCCATGGGTGGCATGGCGGCCTTTATCCCGGCGAAAGATCCTGCCGTGAATGAACAGGTATTTGCCAAGGTGAAGGCGGATAAAGAGCGTGAAGCCAACAACGGCCACGACGGTACCTGGGTGGCCCACCCCGGCCTCGCCGATACCGCCATGGCGGTGTTCAACGCCGCCATCCCGGCTGGCGCCAGCAACCAGATCGGCGTGCTGCGCGAGCAGGATGCCCCCATCACGGCCGCCGAGCTGCTGGCCCCCTGCGAGGGTGAGCGCACCGAGGCGGGCATGCGCACCAACATCCGGGTGGCGCTGCAATACCTGGAAGCCTGGATCAACGGCAACGGCTGTGTGCCCATCTACGGTCTGATGGAAGACGCCGCCACCGCCGAGATCTCCCGCACCTCCATCTGGCAGTGGATCCGACACGGCAAGAGCCTGTCGAACGGCAAGGTGGTGACCAAGGATCTGTTCCGCCAGATGCTGGCCGAGGAGCAGGAGGTGGTCAAAGCCGAAGTGGGGGCCGAGCGCTGGCAGGCAGGCCGCTTCGCCGAGGCGAGCGAGCTGATGGAACAGATCACCTGCGCCGATACACTGATCGATTTTCTGACGCTGCCCGGTTACGAGCGGCTCTGAACTAAGGGCCTCCCCAGCGGGGCTCGCCAATAACAAGTCAATGGAAACGTGAAATCAATGAAAGAGGGAACTGATATGGCACTGACCCGTGAGCAACAGATCCAGGCTATCGAGAAAGACTGGGCGGAAAACCCCCGCTGGAAAGGGATCAAGCGCGGCTACAGCGCCGAAGACGTGGTAAACCTGCGTGGCAGCCTGCAACCGGTGCACACCCTGGCCCAGCGCGGTGCCGACAAGCTGTGGGAACTGATCCACGGCGGCGCCAAGAAGGGCTATGTAAACTGCCTCGGCGCACTGACCGGCGGTCAGGCGGTGCAACAGGCCAAGGCAGGCATCGAGGCAATTTACCTCTCCGGCTGGCAGGTGGCGGCGGACAACAACCTCTCCTCCACCATGTACCCGGATCAGTCCCTCTACCCAGCCAACTCGGTGCCGTCGGTGGTCGAGCGCATCAACAACTCCTTCGCCCGTGCCGACCAGATCCAGTGGGCCAACAAGGTGGGCCCGCAGGACAAGGGCTTCATCGACTACTTCCTACCCATAGTAGCGGATGCCGAAGCCGGTTTCGGCGGCGTGCTGAACGCCTTCGAGCTGATGAAGGGGATGATTGAAGCAGGCGCCGCCGGCGTGCACTTCGAAGATCAGCTCGCTTCCGTCAAGAAGTGCGGCCACATGGGCGGCAAGGTGCTGGTGCCGAGCCAGGAAGCGGTACAGAAGCTCATCGCAGCCCGTTTGGCAGCCGATGTCTGCGGCACCACCACCCTGGTGATCGCCCGTACCGACGCCAACGCCGCCGACCTGCTGACCACGGACGCCGATCCGTACGATGCTGGCTTCCTGACCGGTGAGCGCACCTCAGAAGGCTTCTACAAGGTGCAGGCCGGTATCGAGCAAGCCATCTCCCGCGGTCTGGCCTATGCCCCTTACGCCGACATGGTGTGGTGCGAAACCGCCAAGCCGGATCTGGACGAGGCGCGCAAGTTTGCCGAGGCCATCAAGGCCCAGTACCCGGACAAGATCCTGGCCTACAACTGCTCGCCGAGCTTCAACTGGAAGAAGAACCTGGACGATGCCACCATCGCCCGCTTCCAGCAGGAGCTGTCCGACATGGGCTACAAGTACCAGTTCATCACCCTGGCGGGTATCCACAACATGTGGTTCCACATGTACGAGCTGGCCTACCAGTACGCCCGTGGCGAAGGGATGAAGCACTATGTCGAAATGGTGCAGCAGCCCGAGTTCGCCGCTGCCGAGCGGGGTTACACCTTCGTGGCACACCAGCAGGAAGTGGGTACCGGTTACTTCGACAAGGTGACCACCGTCATTCAGGGCGGCCAATCCTCGGTGACCGCGCTGACCGGCTCCACCGAAGAAGATCAGTTCCACTGATAGACGGAACTCTTTGAGAGAGTCCTTGAGATAGCAAAACCCCGGCCACTGGCCGGGGTTTCTTTTTTGAAAGGCCCTTCTCCCGAAGGGAGAAGGAACAAAGCGATAGAACCTGTTCACGGTCTGTGACGAGAGGTCGTCAGCAAGGTGAAGAGCAGTGCAGGAACCGGAGTGTATATGGATACATGAGGATTCCGAGCAGCACATGAGCCTTGCTCACGGCCTCGCAGTAAGAACGTGGCCAGGTTCTCAGAGCTCGAGGATCTCTTTGACAAAGGGAATGGTCAGCTTGCGCTTGGCACGGAAGGAGGCGTTGTCGAGCTGATTGAGAGTGGTGAGCAGAGTGCGCATGTCGCGCGAGAGACGGTTTAGCAGGAAGCGGCCCACGTCGATGGGCAGTTTGAAGCCCCGCAGCTCGGCACGCAGCTGCAGGGCACTGAGCTTGCCTTCATCGTCCAGCTCGTCGAGGTGGAAACTCACTCCCCAGTCCAGCCGGGAAGCGAGATCCGGCAGTTGCAGCCCCAGTTTGCGCGGCGCGCTGCAACCGGTCACCACCAGGGTCCCCTCGCCCTTCTCCTGCCAGCGGTTGTAAAAATCGAACAGGGCCCGCTCCCACTGCGCATTGCCGGCGATCGCCTCCAGGCTGTCGAGGCAGACCAGCGGCAGGCTTTCGAGGGCGTCGAGCATGCTGGGATCCAGCTGTTCGAACTGATCGAGGGAGAGATAAGCGGCTGCGGCGTCGCGGGCATTGACCTCGGCGCAGGTGGCGTGCAGCAGATGGGAGCGGCCCGATCCCTTGGCCCCCCAGAAATAGAGGAAAGGTGAGCCCTGACCAATGGCCGCATTTTTGAGGGCGGTGATCAGATGAGCATTGTTGCCGGGATAAAAACTGACGAAGGTTTCATCATCCGGTAGTTGTACGGCTAAAGACAGTTGGGCCGGTTGCTTCACTCGTTGGGCTTTGACTGTGACATTTGCGGGCAAGTGTATCATCGCGAAGGCGGATAGAGAACCGCCCGGACGATGCCGGGCGGTGTGGATCCTCATAAAGGATCCAGGCTGCGACCATTACTAACGAAAGCGGCTACTCCTTGGCCGGCGCGAAAAACCGCACCCTGGGCCCACGCTGGTTATGCCCGGCCAGCCGGTCAGGATCCTCGCCAGGATCAGGGCTGCGACCATTGATAGCTCAGCCCCTCGGGGGTATCCGCCAGCTGGCGCAGTCGGCTCTCCAGCTGCAGCCCGCGGATGAGCTCGGCCTTGTCCCCTTGCAGGCTCAGGTTGAAGGTCACCTTGTCCCCCTCCAGTTTGCCAATCTCCACCTTGGTGACGCTGGCCATCCCCTGCAACATCTTCTGCACCGTGATCATGCCATCGATGCCGGACAACCCCTCCACCACCAGTGTCTGGCTGGAGGCGACACCGGAGATACGCGCCCCGTAGTTCTGCACCAGCCAGCCTGCCAGGGCATCGGCGAACGTCTGCGCCACCTCGGCCTGGGTGCCGGCGCCCTCTCCCTTGGTCAGTTCGCTCAGCTCACCGCCCGCTTTGGGACCGTAGAGACCCCAGTCGATGCTCCACTTGCCCTCCTCCTTGCCATCGGGCGTCAGCTTGCCCAGCACCACCATCTCGGCGCCGTAACGCTGGCTCGCCTTGAGGATGGGATCGGCGAAGCGGCCCCAGACGTCGGTAGCGTTGACCGCCATGTTGTCGTCCAAGTCCATCAGCGGAATGCTGACCGGCAGCCCCATGGCCTGGGCCTGGGTACGCAGGGCGGCAGCCCAGCCATCATTGGACTGATCCGGCAGAATGCGCCGCTCCCCTTCATTGATCACCAGCCAGATGGCGACCTGCGGCCGGGCCGGGCCCAGCAGGGCGAACTTGCTCTCGGCCACCAGGGCATTGACCTTGGCCACATCGAAATCGGCCTTGAGAAACTTCACCGGCCCCACATCCTGATAACCGTAGTGCTGCACGAACTCGCCGGGGGCCGTCAGTGCCTTGACCACCGCCGGCTGGGTCAGGATGTCGCGCTTGCCGGTCACCTTGATCAGCACCTCGCCCAGGGCCTGGGACTGAGCCGCCGCCATGTCGCCGCTGGTGGGCGCCTTGCCCTGATAGAGATCGGTCACCTGGGCGGCCGACACCATGAATGACAAGCCGCAGCAGAGGGCGGTCACAACACGTTTGAGCATGAGAGGAGTCTCGAAATGGGAGATGGTGCTTATGGTAGCGGCAAGGCGCGCATGGCAGCAAGCCGGGGCGGGAGAAACAGCGGAGCCGGCGGGGTGCCGGCTCCGTTTGCGCGCCTGCTGGCGCGCGATGAGGCGATCGAGGCTTACTTGGTGCCGAAGATCTTGTCGCCGGCATCGCCCAGACCCGGGACAATGTAGCCCTTCTCGTTCAGGCCCTGGTCGATGGAGGCGCAGAACAGCTCCACGTCCGGGTGAGCGGCTTCCAGCGCCTTGATGCCTTCCGGTGCGGCAACCAGCACCAGCACCTTGATGGACTGGCAGCCCTTCTTCTTGAGCAGGTCGATGGTGGCGATCATGGAGCCGCCGGTAGCCAGCATGGGGTCGATGACCAGCGCCAGACGCTCTTCGATGTTGCTGACGATCTTCTCGAAGTAGGGAACCGGTTGCAGGGTCTCTTCGTCGCGGTAGATACCGACTACGCTGACGCGGGCGCTCGGCATGTGCTCCAGCACGCCATCCATCATGCCCAGACCGGCACGCAGGATGGGCACCACGGTGACCTTCTTGCCCTTGATCTGGTCAACTTCCACTGGCCCATTCCAGCCATCGATGGTAACCTTCTCGGTTTCGAAGTCAGAGGTCGCTTCGTAGGTCAACAAACTGCCCACTTCCTTGGCCAGTTCACGGAAACGCTTGGTGCTGATATCGCCTTCACGCATCAGACCGATCTTGTGCTTGACCAGGGGGTGTTTGACTTCAACGACTTTCATTATTATCTCCTCTAACTGCCGCAAAAAAATCGCGGAATCATACAACAAAAGCCGCCGCTTGTAGAGCATTTCCGTGCAAAAACGCGCAAACGATTTCCTTTCTGGTTTTTCACCGCCACTGTTAGAATACGCCCCGAATTTTACCCTCCACTTCTTTATATGACGGGGAATACGCGTGACTGACAAAACCTCACTGAGCTACAAGGATGCTGGCGTGGATATCGATGCCGGCAATGCACTGGTTGAACGTATCAAGGGCGTGTCAAAGCGCACTCGTCGTCCTGAAGTCCTTGGTGGTCTTGGCGGCTTTGGGGCCTTGTGTCAAATCCCTGCGGGCTACAAGGAGCCGGTGCTGGTCTCCGGTACCGACGGGGTGGGCACCAAGCTGCGCCTCGCCATCGATCTGAAAAAGCACGATACCGTCGGCATCGACCTGGTGGCCATGTGCGTCAATGACCTCATCGTGCAAGGCGCCGAGCCCCTCTTCTTCCTCGACTACTATGCCACCGGCAAACTGGACGTCGACACCGCCGCGGCCGTGGTCACCGGCATCGGTGCCGGCTGCGAGCAGTCCGGTTGCGCCCTGGTGGGCGGCGAGACCGCCGAGATGCCGGGCATGTATGAAGGGGAAGACTACGACATCGCCGGTTTCTGCGTCGGTGTGGTGGAGAAGAGCGAGATCATCGACGGCAGCAAGGTCGGCGAAGGGGATGCCCTGATCGCCCTGGCCGCCAGCGGCCCCCACTCCAACGGTTTCTCGCTGGTACGCAAGATCCTGGAAGTCTCCAAGGCCGACGTGCAGCAGCCGCTGGGTGACACCACCCTGGCCAACGCCCTGCTGGAACCGACCCGCATCTACGTGAAACCCGTGCTCAAGCTCATCAAGGAGTGCGAGATCCACGCCCTGTCCCACATCACAGGTGGCGGCTTCTGGGAGAACATCCCGCGCGTGCTGCCCGCCAACACCAAGGCGGTGATCGACGAGCAGAGCTGGCAGTGGCCGGCGGTGTTCAGCTGGCTGCAGCAAGCCGGCAACGTCACCCGCCACGAGATGTACCGCACCTTCAACTGCGGCGTCGGCATGATCATCGCCCTGCCGGCAGATCAGCTGGAAAAAGCCCTGACCCTGCTCAAGGCCGAAGGCGAGAACGCCTGGCATATCGGCCATATCGCCAAGGCGGCCGATGGTGAGGAGCAGGTCATCATTCAATGAATGACCGGATCAACAGCCAAATGACCTCCCCCATGAAACGCATCCTGGTGCTGATCTCCGGCAACGGCAGCAACCTGCAGACCATCCTCGACGGCTGTGCCGGCGGCAAGATTGCCGGTCAGGTGGTCGGCGTCATCAGCAACAAGGCCGATGCCTATGGTCTGGTGCGTGCCAAAGAGGCGGGGGTGGCCACCGCCATCCTCGCCCAGCAGCAGTTTGCCAGCCGGGAGGAGTATGACGCAGCCCTGCTGGCGCTGATGGTGGGCTATCAGCCCGATCTGGTGGTACTGGCCGGGTTTATGCGGATCCTGAGTGCCGACCTGGTGCGGCACTTTGCCGGGCGGATGATCAACATCCACCCCTCCCTGCTACCGAAATATCAGGGGCTGCACACCCACCAGCGCGCCATCGACGCCGGTGACGACGAGCATGGCGCCAGCGTCCACTTCGTCACCGAAGAGCTGGATGGCGGCCCGGTGATCCTGCAGGCGCGCGTCCCCATCTTCGCAGAGGATGATGCCGGCGAGGTGGCGGCCCGGGTACAGGTGCAGGAACACAGCATCTACCCGCTGGTGGTGCAGTGGTTCTGTGAAGGGCGCTTGCAGATGCGGGCAGGGTCTGCCTTGCTCGATGGCATGCAGCTTGGCCCGGCAGGCTATGCCAGCGAGTAACCGCTAACCGCAGTAATAAAATGCAACAAGGGAGGCCCAGGCCTCCCTTGTCATTTCTATCTACCAGCGCAATTGCTGTCATCACGTCCGATTACGCCGCTGCGCGGCTAATCGGCCCTAGACCGGATTGTCGATATCGATAAAGGTCACATCCAGCCCGTGCACCGTCGCCAGCCACTCCCCTAGCGCCTTGACGCCGTAACGCTCGGTGGCATGGTGGCCGGCAGCGTAGAAGTGCATCCCCATCTCGCGGGCGGTGTGGATGGTCTGCTCGGAGGCTTCGCCGGAGATGAAGGCATCGATGCCCTGCTCTGCCGCCAGATTGATGTAGCTCTGACCGCCGCCGGTGCACCAGGCCACCGAGCGGATAAGCTCGGGGCCGCTGTCGCCGCAATGGAGTGGTTCACGGCCGAGCCGCTCGGCAATCAGCTTGGCAAAATCGCTGCCGCTCATGGGCTCTTCCAGCTTGCCCACCATGGCGACGCTCTTGCTGTTCCAGGGCTCGAGGCCGCGGCGCACCTTGATGTCGAGCAGCTTGGCGAGCTGGGCGTTGTTGCCCACCTCGGGATGCACGTCCAGCGGCAGGTGGTAGGCAAACAGGTTGATGTCGTGGGTCAAGAGGGTCTTGATGCGGCGCTGTTTCATGCCGGTGATCTGGGCCGGTTCACCGCTCCAGAAGTAGCCGTGATGGACCAGGATGGCGTCAGCATCGGCGGCCACGGCCGCATCGATCAGGGCCTGGCTGGCGGTGACACCGGTCACCACCTTGCGAATGCGTTCACGCCCCTCCACCTGCAGGCCATTGGGGCAGTAATCCTTGATGGCGTGCGGTTCGAGCAGATGGTTGAGTACGGTTTCGAGTTTTCGATGAGAGATCATAGGGGTCCCTTATAAAGGCGCCGACCCCTGTGCGGCGATGCAGACAGGAATCGGGCTCATAACGCCGAGGCCCCATGATAATCGAGGCTGGCCGCCAAGACCATGATGCCTCCCGCACTGTGGCCCATGGCAGGGCCTGGAATGGCTTCAGGCCGGCAGGTCGATCCCCGCCTCGCGCATCTGGGCCAGCTTGTAACGCAGGGTGCGCGGGCTGATGCCGAGCCGGTCGGCCACCGCCTTGCGGCTACCGTTGCAATCCTGCAGGGTGTCGAGAATGATCTGGTGCTCCTGCTGCTTGAGCTCGCTGCCCAGGTGCTCGCTGCCGCTGCTGCGCTCACTGCCGACAAGGCGGATCTCTTCTTCCTCCACCTCTTCCAGGATCAGGTGCTCGCAGCCGATGAGGCCGTCGGGGCTCAGAATCAGGGCCCGCTGCACCACGTTGTCGAGCTCGCGCACGTTGCCGGGCCAGGGGTGAGCCAGCAGCCGCTCGCGCGCGGGTTCTGTGAGCTGCGGCGTCGGCAATCCCTGCTGACCGGCATGCAACACCAGCAGGTGCTCCGCCAGCGGCAGTATGTCGCCGGGACGCTCCCACAGCGCCGTCCAGCGCAGCGGGAAGACATTGAGCCGGTAGTAGAGATCCTCGCGAAACAGGCCGTCCTGCACCGCTTTTTTCAGATCCCGGTTGCTGGTTGCGATGACCCGCACGTCGAGCGGGATCATCTTGCGGCTGCCGAGCCGCTCCACCTCTTTCTCCTGCAACACCCGCAGCAGCTTGGCCTGCAGCCCCAGATCCATCTCGGTGATCTCGTCGAGCAGCAGGGTCCCACCCTGCGCCTGCTCGAACTTGCCGGGGCAGCCCTGTACCGCACCGGTAAAGGCCCCCTTCTCATAGCCGAACAGGGTCGCCTCCAGCATGTTTTCCGGAATGGCGGCGCAGTTGATGGCGACGAACGTCTGCTCGGCACGGCTGGAGTTGTCGTGGATGTAGCGGGCCAGCACCTCTTTGCCCGTCCCGCTCGGACCGGTCACCATCACGGTGGCCTCGCTTCTGGCCACCCGGGTCGCCAGCTGGAACAGCTCGGCGGTCTTGGGATCGCCATAGACCACGGCCCGCTTCTCCACCTTCTGGGCCGGCACATAGCGGCTGACCTGGTTGAGCAGCACCTCGGGCGAGAAGGGCTTGGCCAGGTAATCGATGGCGCCTTCGCGCATGGCGCGCACCGCACCGTCGATGTTGGCGTAGGCGGTCATCAACAGCACCGGCACTTGGGGATATTGCTGACGAATGTTGGCCAGCAGGGTCAGGCCATCCATGCCCCCCATCTGGATATCCGAGATCACCATGTCGAAGCTCTGGCGTGACAGGGCCAGCAAAGCCCGCTCCCCACTGTCCACCTCGCGGCACTCATAGCCGCCGAGCAACAGGGTGTCCACCAGCGCTTCGCGCAGGCCATTGTCATCTTCCACTACCAGGATCCGGGCCTGAGTCATGCTACACCTCCCACCACAGCCAACCTGGCCGCTGCAATATTCATTTCCACGAGCCTGACGCTCATGCTACACCCCCCAGCTGCGCCGCTTGCTGGTGCAGGGGGAACGACAGGGTAAAACAGGTCCCCTCGCCGGGTACCGAGGCCACGCTGACCTCGCCCTGATGGGCACGGACCACGGACTGCACCACCGCCAGCCCAAGGCCGGTGCCCTGGGCGCGGGTGGTGAAGAAGGGTTCAAAAATCTGGCTCAGCAGGTGAGCGGGCATCCCCTTGCCGTTGTCGAGAATGCGCAGCTCCACCCGGGCGCCGCTGCGCACCGCGCTCACCAGCAGCGACGTGGCGCCGGCCTGCTGGGCATTGGCGATGAGGTTGTTGACCGCCCCCGCCAGCGCGCTGCTGTTGGCCAGCAGGCAGAGATCGGGCTCCGGCGCCTCTATGTGCAGCTCACAGCCCTGCTGGCTGCAAAATGCCTCGGCGCCGGCCTGCACCTCGGCCAGCAACCCCTGCACCGACGTCGGGGTCACCACCTGGTTGTCGCCGTTGCGGGCAAACAGCAGGATGTCGCTGATCTGTTTCTCAAGATCCTGCAGGCGCGCCATCAGCTTTTGCTGGAACTGGCTGCGGGATTCAGGTTTGAGGGTGCGGTTGGCTAGGTTGGCGGCATAGAGCATGGCGGCGGAGAGCGGGGTGCGGATCTGGTGGGCCAGCGAGGCGGCCATGTTGCCAAGGGCGGACAACCGCTTCATGTGGTTGATGCGATCTTGCAGCTGGCGGGTTTCGGTCAGATCGTTGATGAATACCAGCTGGCCCGGCTGATCCGGCAGCGGCTGGGTCGACAGCTGGACCCGGCGCCCATCGCGCAGGGAAATCTCGTGGCCGTCATCCTCGCGGGGCTGGAAACAGCGGTCGATGATCTGGCGCCAGGCCTGGCCTTCCAGCGGCTCTCCCAGCAGCGCCTTGGCGGCCGGGTTGGCGCGGGTGATCCGGCCCTCGCCGTCGAGCAGCAAGACACCGGTGGGCAGCGCCGTGAAGATGGCGTAAAGCTGGCTCACCTCGTGAGACTGGAGCGGGGTATCCTGCGGCTGGGCTGTCATAAAGCTGACCTCAAACTGGCGACTGAGTCAGCTTATTCAATTTCCATGCCACTAAAATTCACATATAAAATCAAAGCCTTAAAGCTAGGCGTCAAGGCTTTGACCCTTATGCTTCCTTGCTCATCCCGTATTTTTTCATCTTCTCTACCAGGGTGGTACGGCGCATGCCGAGCAGGTCGGCAGCGCGGGCCACCACCCCATCCTGGGACTCCAGCGCCTGGCGGATCAGCTCCACCTCCAGATCGGCCAGCATCTCCTTGAGGTTGACCCCCTCCTCCGGCAGTTGCATGGCGCGGGCGTGGCTGGCGGGCAGATCCAGCTCGGGCGGATCCTGGAACACCGCGGCCAGTGCATCGCGCTCGTCCATCTCGGTCAGCCGCTCGTCCCGCGGCTCGCACGGCAGCAGACGATAGCGGCTCGGCAAGTCAGCCACGTCGACGATCTGTTGCGGGTAGAGGATGAGCAGCCGCTCCAGCAGGTTGGAGAGCTCGCGCACGTTGCCGGGCCAGGGGTACTGCATCAGGGACTCCATGGCGCGCTGGGTCAGGCGGATCATCCCCTGATGCAGCTCGGCATGGCGGTTGAGCAGCTCCTGCAGCAGCAGCGGGATGTCGTCGGCCCGATCCCGCAGCGGTGGGGTCTCGATGGGGAAGACATTGAGGCGATAGTAGAGATCTTCGCGAAAACCCTGGGTACGGATCATGGCTTCCAGATCCCGGTGGGTGGCCGCGATGATGCGCACATCCGCCTGGATGGGCTTGCCGCCGCCAACCCGATCAAACAACCGCTCCTGCAGCACCCGCAGCAGTTTGACCTGCATCGGCAGCGGCATGTCGCCGATCTCGTCGAGAAACAGGGTGCCCCCCTGTGCCAGCTCAAAGCGCCCGCGCCGGGCCGCGATGGCACCGGTGAAGGCCCCCTTCTCGTGGCCGAACAGTTCGCTTTCCAGCAGCTCAGCCGGAATGGCGCCGCAGTTGATGGGCACGAAGGGGCCCTGGCTTCGGCCGGACAGTTCATGAATGGCACGGGCCACCACCTCCTTGCCGGTACCCGATTCGCCGAGGATCAGCACGTTGGCATCGGTCTCGGCCACCTGGCTGATGAGCCGACGCACCTCCTGGATCCCCTTGCCCTTGCCCACCAGCAGGCGCAGCAGCGCCTGTCCCTTGTCGTGGGTCTGCTGACGAGGATGGAGGGAGACGAAGGCCTGGCAAAAGTGCAGATGGCGGGTCAGGGATTCGTAGGTGAAGGGCGCCTCGGCCACCCCGATGAAGTTGCTGTTGGGGAAATCGGCCTCCACCAGCGACAGGAAAGGCACCCGGGGGAATCCGGTCAGCAGCTCGCCCAGCGGGCGGCCGTTGAGGGAACCGGTCAGCACCCCCTGCAGCGGGCCGGATGACTCGATGGCCACATCCAGATCGCCCTCGGCAACGTCCTGCCAGGGGATCCCCATGAACGAGAGAACTGTCCCCAACTGTTGGCGCCGCTGCGCATCGGCGTCAACAATCAACACTCCCATTGCCATCATATCCATCCCTCTTATTCTCGACGTAACTTATTGTTTTATTGTGCTTATGTGGTCAAACCACGCACTTTATGCAGGATGCACAAAGTGCCAAAATTCCGACGCATTGTCAAAATTTGTCGCATTTCACCTAAGTTTATCGACCCAACGGCGCAACAAGATAAATTTTGTCGCCTCTTTTTTTAGGTACGGTGGGCAGGCAGCGGGCAAGCAAGAGAGGCAGGAACACGAGCAGGTGCGCCTGTTTGCGGCCAATAGCAAGCCGCAAACAGGCGGTGAGGATCAATGGCGGGCGTGAGTATGGGGGGCGGCGTAGCGACACTCGGGGAAGCGGCTGCAGGCCAGGAACAGCCGGCCGGCATGGGGGCCCTTCTTGGCTTCCCGTTCCACCAGCGGCGCATCACAGCGCGGACAGTGCGGCACCTGATGGGGATACTCTTCTTCCTCATCCTCTACCTCGGCAAACAGATTCTCCACCAGCTCGGCGTCAGCCGCCGGCAGCGGCGCGCTGCGTGGCGATACGATCGCCTTGATGGGGGCCACGGCCGGGGCACGACCGCCATGACGAGGCTCTTCCACCTCGACCCGATCCAGTTGCAGGGGACTGAAGGTGGGCTCGCGGCGATCCCCTGGCAGCAGATCCTCATCCGGAGCTCTGCGGGGGCCGCTTAGCAGCGGCAGGATCTGTTCGCGCAGCTCCTCGACCTGATAATGGCTGCTTGCCGGGATCTGCAGCAGCGGCAGACCGGCGCTGTCAAAGGCGGCCTTGAGGAAACTGTCGCGCACCTTGCGCTTCTGGTGGCGATGGGAGCTGTCATCGAGCTCGATGGCGCAGATGAAGGAGAGATCGGAGGGGTGGCAGAGCAGATAGTCCACGTGCTTGGCGCTGATCTTGTTGAACGCCTGCTGCCACTTGCTCTTGCCCATGCCCGTCTCCGGCGTCAGCACGTCCGCGACCCGCACCTTGGCAAAGACCCGGGCCTGGTCGCCGACCGCCAGATCCAGCACGCCGAGGAAGGAGCGTTCGGCGGGGCTGAACAGGGTCTCCTGCAGATCATAGGGCAGCGCCTTGCCCTTCTTGCCCCTGCTCCAGAAGATCGCCAGCAGCAGCAACACCAACAACACCAATCCCGATACGACAAGGCTATTCATACGCGCACATCCCGTTCACAAGAGCTATCCGGTTCACAATACAAAACAGGGGCATCACTCTACCACGGTGCAGCGGGCGCAGGCAGTGCAGAAATGGCGCCAACCCCCTCCCGGCGGTGCTTTTTCACCATATTTGCGGTGGGCGGGGCTTCATATGGCCTGTGACAGCAGGCACAATGCTACGGAGTACCCATTTTCCAAGGAGAGCAGGATGCAAAAGCAATTGGTCGTGACCGTGATAGGCGCTGACAAGCCCGGTATCGTCGAGAGTCTGGCGGACGTCATCACCCACCAGCAGGGCAACTGGCTGGCCAGTTCCATGAGCGAGCTGGCGGGACAATTTGCCGGCATCCTGCACGTCAGCGTGCCTGACGAACACTACCGCAGCCTGTGCGAGGCGCTGGTGATGCTGCCCGGTCTCACCGTCAGCTTTGCCGAAGGCCAGCTCAGCCAGGAGCCGGAACGGCAGGTGATGGTCAGCGTCACCGGCAACGACCGGGCCGGCATCGTCCACGAAGTAGCCAGCATCCTGCGTCAGCTCAACATCAACGTGGCCGACCTCACCACCGGCTGCGAACCGGCTCCCCACTCCGGCGCCCCGCTCTTCTACGCCCACGCTCTGGTGGCGCTGCCACCCCGACTCGAACTGGGGGATCTCATCAGTGCGCTGGAGTCGTTGTCGGACGATCTGGTGGTCGACATCGATCAGGCCATCATCGACTGAGCGGATGGTCATCAATCTGTCATATTTCCACGCCATAACTGCCGCGCAGACGCGACCTGACCACAGAGGCATCACATGAGCACCGACAAGCAGTATGAAGAGAAGGAGCTGAGTTGGCTCTCATTCAATGAACGGGTGTTGCAAGAGGCAATGGACAAGACGGTCCCGCTCATCGAGCGGGTCCGCTTCCTCGGGATCTTCTCCTCCAACCAGGACGAGTTCTTTAAAGTGCGGGTATCGGACGTCAAGCGCCGCATCCTGATCAACGAAGTACACGGTGGCGACGACGAGGCCAAGGTGCTGCTGCGCGCCATCCAGCAGAAGGTAATGGCGCTCGGCGAGGCGTTCGACAACACCTACAAGGAGCTGTTGATAGCGCTCGCCCGCCACAACATCTTCCTGGTCAACGAGTACCAGCTCTCCGAGTCCATCCAGCAGTGGCTGCGGGTCTTCTTCAAGGAGAAGGTGCTGCGCCACATCATCCCGATCCTGCTCAACAAGGAGGTCAACCCGGTCAAGTTCCTGAAAGACGAATACACCTATCTGGCCATCGAGATGAAGAAGAACGGTCAGGTGATCCAGTACGCGCTGGTGGAAGTACCGACCGACGATCTGCCCCGCTTCTTCCAGCTGCCGCCCGAGGGCACCCGCCGCAAGAAGCAGATCATCATCCTCGACAACGTCATCCGCTTCTGTCTCGACGAGATCTTCAAGGGCTTCTTCGACTACGACGAGATAGCCGCCTACGCGGTCAAGCTGACCCGGGATGCCGAATATGACCTCTCCGACCAGCTGGATCTGAGCCTGGTGGATAAGATGAGTGACGGCTTGAAGCAGCGTCTCACCGCCATGCCGGTGCGCTTCGTCTACGAGCGGGAGATGCCGGCGGCGATGATAAGCTTCTTGAAGCTCAAGCTGCAAATCAGCTCCTACGACGCCATCATGCCGGGCGGTCGCTATCACAATTTCAAGGATTTCATCGGCTTCCCCAACGTGGGCCGGGATTATCTGGAAAACCCCAAACTGCCGGCGCTGGATTGCCGCGATTTTGACGGCTTCGTCAATGCCTTCGACGCCATCACCAAGCAGGACATACTGCTCTACTACCCGTACCACAAGTTCCACCACTTCACCGAGCTGGTGCGCCAGGCGGCGTTCGATCCGGCGGTCAGCGCCATTCGCATCAATATCTACCGGGTGGCCAAGAAGTCGCGGATCATCCACTCCCTCATCGACGCCGCCAACAACGGCAAGAAGGTGACCGTGGTGGTGGAGCTGCGCGCCCGCTTCGACGAGGCGGCCAACATCGACTGGGCCAACATCCTGACCGATGCCGGCGTCAAGGTGGTGTTCGGGGTGCCGAGCCTCAAGATCCACTCCAAGCTCTGCCTCATCACCCGCCACGAGCAGGGTGAGGCGGTGCGCTACGCCCACATCGGCACCGGCAACTTCAACGAGAAGACCGCCAAGATCTACACCGATTTCTCCCTGCTGACCCGCCACCCGGACATCACCGCCGAGGTGGAGGGGGTGTTCGAGTACATCGAATACCCTTATCGGCGCTACAAGTTCAACCACCTGCTGGTCTCCCCCATCAACAGCCGCCGCCAGCTCTACCGGCTCATCGACAACGAACTGGCCAACGCCAAGGCGGGCCAGCCGAGCGGCATCACCCTCAAGATCAACAACCTGGTGGACAGAGACCTCATCAACCGGCTCTATGCCGCCGGTCAGGCCGGGGTGCCCATCCAGATGATCATCCGCGGCATGTGTGCCCTGCGTCCGGGTGTGCCGGGCTTGAGCGACAACATCAAAGTGATCAGCATCATCGACCGCTTCCTCGAGCACCCGCGGGTGATGGTGTTCCACAACAAGGGCAATCCCCAGCTCTATATCTCCAGCGCCGACTGGATGAGCCGCAACATCGACGGCCGCATCGAGGTGGGTACCCCCATCTATGACGAGCGGCTCAAGCAGCGCATCCTCGACATTCTCGAGCTACAACTGAGTGACACCTGCAAGGCGCGGGTCATTGATGCCGACCAGAAGAACGAGTACGTGAAGCGGGGCAACCGCCGCAAGATCCGTTCCCAGGTCGCGATTTACGACTACCTCAAACGCATAGAGTCAAACAATGGACAATAGCCTGTACGCCGCCGTGGATCTGGGCTCGAACAGCTTTCACATGGTCATCGCCCGCCTCACCGAGGGACGGCTGCAGATCGTCGATCGGATAAAAGAACGGGTGCGGCTGGCAGAGGGAATGGATAGCCAGCGCCGCATGTCTGCCGAAGCCATGACCCGGGGCCTCGACTGCCTCGCCCTGTTTGCCGAGCGGCTGACCAACATCAAGCCGGATCAGATCCGCATCGCCGGCACCTATACCCTGCGCCGTGCCAGCAACGTCCGCGAGTTCGTGAGCGAGGCGGCCAAGGTGCTCAACCACCCCATCGAGATCATCAGCGGCCAGGAAGAGGCGCGCCTCATCTATCAGGGGGTCGCCCATACCCAGCACATCGAAGGCCAGGTACTGGTGGTGGACATCGGCGGCGGCAGCACCGAGCTCATCATCGGCGAGGGCTTCGATCACAAGGCGCTCACCAGCCGCAAGATGGGGTGCGTCAGCTTCACCCAGAGCTTCTTTGCCAACGGCAAGTTGAGCGAAAAAGCCTTCAACAATGCAGTGCTGGAAGCCCAGCACCAGCTCGCCCCCATCATCAACCAGTACCGCAAGCTGGGTTGGCAGAGCTGCCTCGGCAGCTCGGGCTCGATCCGCACCGTGCGCGATGTGTTGCAGGGGGAAGAGTGGACCGATGGCGCCATCACCCTGGCCGGGCTGGAACGGCTCAAGCAGGAGATGATCCGGCACAAGCGGGTCGGCGATCTCAAGCTGGCCGGCCTCACCGAAGAACGTCAGGAGGTATTTGCCGCCGCGGTGGCCATCCTGCTCGGGCTCTTCACCTCGCTGCCCATCGAGCGGATGGACTATTCCGATGGCGCCCTGCGTGAGGGACTGCTGTACGAGTTCGAGGAGCGCCTGCAGCACCACGACATTCGCGAACGCACTGCCCTGGCGCTCTCCACCCACTATCGCATCGACAAGCGTCAGGCTGGCCGGGTCGAACAGAGCGTGCTGACCCTGTTCGATCTGCTCAGCGGCCCCTGGGAGATGCCGGAGGAGCCCTATCGCGCCATCCTCGGCTGGGCGGCGCGGCTGCACGAAATCGGCCTTGCCATCAACTACAGCGGCATTCACAAACATTCCGCCTATATCCTGCAGCACACCGACCTGCCCGGCTTCAACCAGGACGATCAGGCCCTGCTGGCCGCGCTGGTACGCTTTCACCGCAAGGGGCTCAAGCTCTCCGAGCTCCCTTCCCTGCCCAACCACGATGAACAGACGGTGCTGCGCTGCATCCGCATCCTGCGCCTCGCAGTCGCCGCCCACCACAGGCGCCAGGACAACCTGCTACCCGATTGGCATGTGCAGGCCGCCGACGATCAGCTGGTGGTCACCCTGCCACTGGACTGGTGCGACGAGAACAAATTGCTGATGCAAAATCTGGAGAAGGAGCACCGCTACTGTCAGGAGCAGGGCTGGCCACTGTTGTTCCAGCTCGGCTGACGCCGACACAGCGAGACAAAGCGGCGAAACAAAAAAGGCAGCCCGCGGGCTGCCTTTTGCATTTTCGGGATGGCGGCTTACTGCAGCTCGGGCAGCAGCAGCTTGGCGATCTCGAAGTAGATGATAAGACCGGTACCATCCACCAGGGTAGCGATGAAGGGGGCGGATACCACGGCCGGGTCGATGCGGAAGCGACGCAGCACCATGGGGATCACAGAAGCAACGGTGGCGCTCCACAGCACGATGGCGATGATGGTCAGGGTAACGACCATGCCGATCTGGGGGCCAACGCCCAGGCTCCAGGCCCGTACCCAGGCGGCCAGCGCGATGGCGGCCGAGATGAGCAGACCGGTGGAGATCTCCTTTTTCAGCACGGTGCCGAGGTTGCGCAGGCTCACCTCCCCGACCGCCATGGCTCGCACTATGGTGGTGGTGATCTGGGTACCACTGTTGCCGCCGGTACCGATCAGGAGCGGAATGAAGAAGGCCAGCGCGATGGCCGCTTCCAGCTGCTCCTCAAACGCCCGCAGCACGGTACCGGTATAGGCTTCGGCCACGAACAGGATCAGCAGCCAGCCCACCCGCTTGCGCCACAGTTGCCAGGGAGTCGCCTGCAGATAGGGAGTGTCGAGTGGCGAGGAGCCACCCTGCATCTCCGCATCCTCGGTCGATTCGAGCTCCAGGATGTCGGCGGCATCGTCCACGTGGAAGATCCCCACCAGCTTGCCCTGATCCTCGACCGGCAGGGTAGAGATGTCGCGGTCAATCAACAGGCGGGCGGCCAGTTCCTGATCCGCCCGGGCGTTGATGCGCACCGTCTCCCGGTCCATCAACTCGCTCACCGGCAGTTGCGGGTCGGCAATCAGCAGGGATTTGAGCGAGATGCTGCCAAGCAGGCGGTGGTCGTTGTTGACCACATAGAGGTTCTGGAACAGCTGGGCGTTGTCCCAGGCATCGTGGATCAGCTGCTTGGCGCTGCCCACCGTCTCCTGATCGCCAATGGCCAGGAATTCGTGGCGCATGTTGGCGCCCACCGATTCGGTCGGCCAGTCGAGCAGGGAGTAGAAGGTGGACTGTACATGCTCCGGGAAGCGGGCAAGCAGCATGGTGCGATCACTGCTGCCCAGCCGGCGCAGAATGGCCAGCATGTCGCGACGGGGCATGGCCCCCTGCAACACGCTGACGATGCTGGCATGCAGCCGCATCAGCAGACGCCCGGCACAGTCAGCAGACAGCGAACTGAGCAGCGCCGCCCCATCGGCAGTGGGCAGGGTATCGAAGATGCAGTTGAGCTCTTCCGGACGCAGGGTCAGCAGCTGATCGGCACGCTGAACCGGATCCAGGTTGTGCTCCAGCCAGCCCTGCAGGGCAGCCAGATCGAGCAGTTGATGACGATTGAGTAGAGTCTGTGTTTTCTTCATCACAAATGACCTTATGTGATTTCAGGCAAGCCTGAGCGCGAACGGTGATCCGTCGCCGTCTGAAAGAAAACAGCAATTTGATTGACGAGTAATAGGCAGGAAATGACGCCGTCCGGCGTGTCATCATCCCCACGTACCAGCTTTAGCACTGCATAACGTATCCGGTATGCCGGAAGCCACTTGGGTTTACACCTTAATCCGATGAAAACTGTCCTGATCTTGGGCGTCTCTGGACGTCGTGAGATCAGTGGCCTGTGTTTATACAGGAGCCTCGCCTAACGAGATGCTGCAAATATGCGCACAACCCTCTGTTGTGCGGGCTGCATGATTATCGAATGCTCAATAGGAGTCAACCCGTCGCAATGCGCTAAATAGCCTGTGGCAACAGCTTGTTACAATTGGCCGGCATGGGGAGTTGAATGAGGATAAACGAGCGGGAAAAACAGGGGCCAAGCGGGTAACTATCGCTCGCAGCCATCAGGGCCGCGAGCGATGGGTGACCGGTCAACGAATGTAGTCGAACAGGGTCAGCTTGCTGATCTTGCTGAAGGAGAGCTGGGTGGCGCTCAGTGCCGCATCCTCTTTTGACAAGGTGGCAATCACCTCATAGAGATCCGTTTCGGAGACCTTGGCCCTCGCCTGCTGGTTCAAGGTGCTCAGCCCTTCGTTCGAGCCCATCACCTGCTCCAGCCCGTTCATTCTGCCGCCAATCTCCCCCAGCCCCTGATCCACGTTCAGCCGGGCATTCTTCATGTGGGCGGTGGCATCCGCCACCTTCAGCTGGAAGGTATCCGGCGTGATGTTGGGATCCCGCAGCGCCGTGATGAAGTCGGACATGCCATCGAGGATGTTGTTGTTCTGGGGCGGATCCAGCACGAAGTTTTGCGCCGCCCCCCCTGCCGGCAGCGACAGGGTCAGCTCCAGTCCGTTGAAGGGTATCTTGTTGCCTGCCATATAGTCGCCGCTTTGCAGCAAGGCACCTCCGCCATCCCTGATCTCATAGGTATCCGGCGTGCCGGCGATGGTGTTCACCGTATACTGGTTGCTGGCAAGCGAAGGGTCGTAGTTGTTGCGATAGAAGCTGTCGAAGTGGCCCTGATCGGCCACCCCTACCTGAATATTGGCGCTCCCCGCGCTGCTGGTTCTGCGGGTCGGCACAATCTCGAACAGATTGAAGCCGGAATCGTTGGCAGGGATCTGCACCGTCGGCGACACCTGAATGTTGCGCTGGCCGGTATCCCCCTGAAAGACATAATTGCCGCTGGCATCCTGAATGAAGGGCTGGGTCTTGCTCTGGTTGCCGCCGAAGATATATTCGCCCTGGGAGTTCTTGCTGTTCATCAGGTCGAACATCTGCTTTTGCAGCCCCTCCAGCTCGCTGGCAATGGCCTGGCGATCCTCATAGCCCACCGCCGAGTCGTTCGCCTTCTGGATCAGGGTCTGGGCACTGGTCATGGCGGTGTTGAGGGCGGTCAGCACCGTCTCCTCGTGGCCCAGGCTGTTTTCCAGCAGGCTGCCGTTGACCCCGTACTGCTTGAAGAGATCGATCTCCTTGGTCAGCGCCAGCTTCTGGCTCATGCCGGAGGGATCTTCCCCCGCCGTCTTGAACTTGTTGCCGGTCATCAGCTGCTCATACGCCGTGCTCAGCCGCTCGTTGGCGCCGTTCAGCGAGGAGATATTGCGGTCATAGACCATGTTGGTGGTGATACGCATCGATTTACCTCACTGATGACAACAGGGTATCGAAAATGGTCTTGGCGGTGCTGACGATCTGGGCGGAGGCGGCATAGGACTGCTGATAACGGATCAGGTTGGCCGCTTCCTCTTCCAGGCTGACGCCGGAGACACTCTCGAAAATCCCCCTGCTCTGGGTCAATTTCGTTTCGTCTGCCTTGAGCTGGCTCTTGGCCTGGCTGGCGGTATTGCCCACCCCGGTCACCAGACTGGAGTAAGCCTCGTTGAAGGTCATCTTGTCGTTGCTGGTGCCGGCGTTGCTGCTCTTGCGCACCAGATCCTTGTTCTGCAGATCCGCCAGAGCCAGCCCGTTGGCGTTGTCGGCAAAGCCGTCGGTGTTATAGCTGAGGGTAAAGCTGTCCTTGGCCTCCACCTTGCCGGTAATGCTGAACTCGTACCCCGGAGTCTGGGCCGGGGTGGCGTAGACCTTGGGCCCACCCAGTGGACTCTCGAGGGCAGCCATCAGGTTCTGTCCCTTGCTGGAAGCGGGGGCTACCCCAATCAACGTGGTACCGTCCGCCGCATAGACCTCATAGTTGCCGCTGCCGTCTATCTTCACTATCTGAGGTGAGGCCGGATTCAGACTGTTGATACCAAAGCCTGAGCCGGCACCGGTATTGGTAATGCCATTGAGCTTGATCTCGCCCGAACCGAAGTTGTTCTTGCCTTTATCGGCCTTGAGCGGCGATGCCAGCGCCAGATCTTCGGCCCGGGTAGCCAGCTGACCCAAGCCGGCGGCTGCCCGCTTGGTCGGCTGCAGCAGGATCCTATCCCCCGCCGCCGGGGTACCGGAGAGATCGATCTGGATACCGTGACCCGCCACCTGCACCGTGGCGGGCGGCGTGGTACCTGTGGTCAACGAAGTGCGGTTGCCATCCTTGTCCACCGAAAACACCTCGTAACCGGTGGCGCTGCTGAACTGCACTTCGTAATCAAAGGTAGTCACTTCCGTGCCCTTGCCGGGCACGAAGCTCACCTTGGCGGCACCACTGCCGGTGTTCTGGCTGTAGGTCAGACCATCGCTCGAGCCAAGAGAGAAGAGATCCCCCCCCAGTTCGTTGTCCAGATCCATCCCCAACCGGTTTTGCTGGTTCATGGCATCGGCCATGGCGGCTGCCAATTGACCTAGCTCGCACTTGGCCGGCTCCAGATCGTTGCGGGCGGAGAAGAGACCACCGAGACCGCCACCAATATCCTTGTTGTTCAGGGTGATCTTGTTGGGGTCCATGACCAGCTGCAACTCGGACTCACGGGCATCGGGATTGCCCGGCACCACGCTGAGCTGGGCAACGCTGCCGTTGAGCACCAAGGAGTGGCCGGTGCTCATGTTGACCAGCATGCTGCCGTTGGCCTGCGGCACGGTACGGATCTCCATCTTCTCGGAGAGCTGGCGAATGGCCTCGTCGCGCTGGTCGAACAGCATCAGGTTCTCTTCCGGCGTGCCCTGGGTGCGAATGATGGCCTGGTTCAGATCGTTGATGCTGTTGATCAGGCTGTTCACCCGCTTGGCTTCATCGCCGATGGTGGTGTTGATGGTGTCGGTCTGCTTGTCCAGCTGGGCCGACAGGGTGTGAAAGCGGTTCACCATGCCACTCAGCCCGCTCAAGGTGGTCTTGCGGCCGGAGATGTCGGCAGGCGCTTCGTTGGCAGTATGGAAGCCCTCGAAATAGGAGCTGATGGCGGCGCCGACGCTGTTGCTGGTGTCACCCAGCAGGCTGTCGGTGTTGGCGAGTTGCTGATAACGGGTGGAAGAGGCATAGAAGGCGGACGTGTCGCGTCTGACCTCTCCCTGGGCATAGGCGTTGATGACCCGCTCGGTCAGCATGTCGCCGGTACCCAGTCCGTTGGCATTGGTATAGATCAGGGTCCGTTCACGCACATAGCCTTGGCTATTGACGTTGACGATGTTGTTACTGGTGGTCTGCAGCAGTCGCTGCTGGGCCATCACACCCGAGGTACCAATTCCAAGCAGATCGCTTGCCATGACTTACAGCTCCATTTCTGTATTGTTGGTCGCGGAGTAGCCGGCAATGGCATCACTGCGCAATACCTGTTTCAGTTTCCTGGCATAGTGCGGGTCGGTGGCGTATCCAGCCTGTTGCAAGGCTTCGAAATAACGGTCCGGACTGTCCACCTTGGCCAGGGCTCCCTTGTAGCGGGAACCCGAGGTCAGGAAATCGACATAGTCGTTGAAGCTCTCCTCGAACGACTCGTAGGAGCGAAACGCCGCCTTCTGGCGCGATGCCACTCCTTTCTCGTATTCCAGAGTGCTGACCACCGTCTTGGGCCCTTCCCAGCGCGGATCGGCCTTGATGCCGAACAGGTTGTGGGTCACCTGCCCCTCCCCGTTCTTGATCACCCGCTTGCCCCAGCCGCTTTCCAGCGCCGCCTGGGCTACCAGCACTGCCGGGCTCAATCCCAGCTTGTCGGCCGCCTTCTTGGCCAACGGCATCAGCCGGTTGACAAACTCTTCAGGGGTGTCAAACACCTGTGTCGTTTCATCGAGCGCCTTGGCACCGCGAATGCCGTGTCCCACTTGCGCAGGCCCCATCGGCGGTATGGTGCGGCGACTGCGATGAGCCGTTGCCAAAGGCTGCACATCGCCACTCATCTCCTTGTCAGCAAAATCTTTGCCAACTTTTGAAGCTGAGATGAGATCGTTGGCGGCCGAGGTGGGGGGTTGATAGGGTTTATAGACCCGCTCCGTACGCTGCGGCATCTTGAGCACCCGCCCGTCGTGATGGGTAAAGGTCTCCGGCGAGAGCTGCTTGGCCACCATGGCAGCCAGACCGATGCCACCCTTGCTCGACATGTCGGCGACCCGCTGCTCATCCAGCATCCCCTCGTAGAACTGGGTGTAGCTGCTGTTGAAGGGGCTGTCCTGGGTCAATACCTGGTTGGCCTGGCGCATACTCTGGAACAGGGTCTGGGTAAAAATGGACTCAAACTGGCGAGACGCCGCCATGAGCGCATCCGCCTTGCCCTCCTTGCTCTGGCTCAGCTGGCGCAGGCGATCCAGGTTCTGGATATCCTGCACCATGCCCAGATTCACGCCGCTGTTGGTATCTAACTCTGCCATTTTGCTTACCTCATTGCCGCCCGTGGCAACCCCTTGCCGCTTTATTACAGTATGACCAGCTGGCCTTCGATGGCGCCGGCCTGTTGCAGCGCCTCCAGGATCGCCATCAGATCGCCGGGAGCCACCCCGACCTGATTCACTGCCCGCACCAGATCATCCAGGGTGGCCCCGGTATCCAGCTTGAACATGCGTCCCTGCTCCTGCTGCACGTTGATGGTGGAGTTGTTGGTGACCGCCGTCTGCCCGCCGGAGAGAGGATTGGGCTGGGACACCTGCTGATTTTCCGCGATGGTGACCGTCAAGCCGCCGTGACTGATGGCCGCCGGCTTGAGCCGCACCTGGCTGCCGATGACAATGGTGCCGGTCCGGGAGTTGACGATGATCTTGGCTGCCTCGCTGGCCGGATCCACCTCCAGGTTCTCGATGGTGGCGAGGTAGGAGACGCGCTGGCCCGGGTCCCGCGGTGCATAGACCTTGACCGAGGTAGCATCGAGCGCCTGCGCCGTGTTGGGGCCGACCAGATCGTTGACCACGTCCGCCAGCCGGCGCGCCGTGGTGAAATCGGGGCGGTTCAGGTTGAAGGTGATGGTATCCCCCTGGCTGAAGGAATTCGGGACTTCCCGCTCCACGGTCGCTCCGTTGGCGATGCGGCCCACGGTCGGGGTATTGATCACCACCTTGGAGCCGTCAGCCCCCTCGGCACCCAGCCCGCCAACCACCAGACTGCCCTGCGCCACCGCATAGACCCGGCCATCCAGCCCCTTGAGGAAGCTTTGCAGCAGGGTGCCGCCGCGCAGGCTCTTGGCCTCGCCGATAGCCGACACGGTGACGTCTATGGTCTGGCCCGGCTTGGCAAACGGCGGCAGATCCGCATGAATGGCCACCGGCGCCACGTCCTTGATCTTGGGCTTGATGTTGTCCGGCACCTTGATGCCGAAATTGTTCAGCATGGTGCGAAAGGTCTGCTCGGTGAAGGCGTTGCTCTTCTCACCCGTGCCCGGCAGACCGACCACCAGACCGTAGCCGATCAGCTGGTTGCTACGTACCCCTTCCACCGAGCTGATGTCCTTGATCCGGGAGGCATGGGCTATCCCCAGGGGTAACAGGCAGCAGAACAGGGCAACAAGACGGAGCGACTTCATAACACCTCCTAGAGCGGCCACCAGGGGCCATTGAAAAAGCTGGTGAGCCACCCCTGTTCCTGGGTATTGGCCAGATCGCCGGTGCCACCGTAATGGATGCGCGCATTGGCCACCTTCTGGGATGAGACACTGTTGTCGGTGGTCACATCCTCGGGGCGGATCATGCCGGTGATCCGGATATATTCGTTGCCGTTGTTGAGCATGATCCACTTCTCGCCGCGCACCAGCAGGTTGCCGTTGGGCAGAACCTTGGCCACGCTGACGGAGATGTTGCCCTGCAGGCTGTTGCTCTGATCCGCCTTGGCCTGCCCCTTGAAGGCGCCGTTCTGGCTGAGGGAGGCCGACAGATCATAGGGGCCGGCGGTCACCGGCACACCGCCCAACACAGCCGGATTCATGGTGAATTTATTATCCTTGCCGCTCTGGGTATTGGCCTTCTTGGAGGCGGAAGTGGACTCGGCCAGCTCGATGGTGATGATGTCGCCCACCTTGTGCGCCTTGATGTCCGAATAGATGCCGTTGACCTGATCGGGCTGGAAGATAGCACCGGTCGGTCTGACCGAAACCGGCTCCGACTCCCCGTAGACGGGGGCAAACTCGGGATCATCGGGCTTGGCGGTATTGGGCGTGCTGCTGCAGCCCCCCAACGCCAGCAGTCCCAGCATCCATATGGCTTTCATCATGCGCCTCCTACTTATGTGCGCTGGATCAGGAAGGACATCATGCCATCCACCGCCGAGAGAACCTTGGAGTTCATCTCGTACACCCGCTGGGCCTGGATCAGGTTCACCAGCTCTTCGGTCACGTTGACGTTGGAGGTCTCCAGCATGCCCTGCTTGATCACCCCCAGTCCGTCCGTCCCGGCGACACCCTGCACCGGCGCACCGCTGGACTGGGTCTCGACGAACATGTTCTCGCCCATGGGCTGCAGGCCCGAGGCGTTGACGAAGTCAGTAGTGTTGATCTGCCCCACCACCTGGGAGGCGCCATCCCCTTTGAGCTGCACCGACACCTGGCCATCCTCGCCAATCGTCACGCTCTGGGCGTTCTCCGGGATCTGGATCTCTGGCTGCAACGGATAGCCGTTGCCCGGTGTGACGATGGTCCCTTCGCTGTTGAGGGTGAACTGGCCGTTACGGGTATAGGCCGCACTGCCATCGGGCAACTGGATCTCGAAGTAGCCACGACCGCTTATCATCAGATCCAGCGAGTTGTCCGTGGTTTGCACGTTGCCCTGGCTGTGGTTCTTCTGGGTGGCCACTACCTTGGCACCCGCCCCCAGCATCAGGCCGGAAGGGCGCTCGGTGTCGGCCGATGAACGGCCACCGGGCTGGTTGATGTTTTGATAGAGCAAGTCCTCGAAGATGGCCCGGGATTTTTTGTAACCCACGGTGCTGGCGTTCGCCAGGTTGTTCGAGGTAACCGAGATGTTGGTCTGCTGTGCATCCAAGCCGGTCTTGCTGATCCAGAGTGCAGGGTTCATGTAAAACTCCTTGGTTAGCTGATACGCAGCAGCTGGGTTTGAGCCTCGTCATTCTCTTCCGCGGTCTTCATTATTTTGACCTGGGTTTCAAACTGACGTTGCAACCGAATAAGGTTGGTCATTTCATCGACCACGTTGACGTTGCTCCCCTCGAGGGAGCCGGCGATAAGGCCGACAGTGGCCGATGCCGCTTCATTCTGGCCATCCTTGCGACGGAACAGGCCGTCCTGCCCCTTCTCCACCGCATCCACCGCCGGATTGACCAGTTTGATGCGCTGGAAATTCTCCGGCAGGTTGGCGGCGGCCCCTTCCGGACGGCCACTGATGGTGCCGTCCCGGTTGATTTCAATTTTCTCCATCGGCAGCGGCAGCACGATGGGCTGACCGCCATCGTCCACCACGTTCAACCCGGTGGAGGTTTGCAGGTTGCCGGTCGCGCTCAGCTGCAGATTACCCATGCGGGTATAGGCTTCGCCGCCCTTGGGATCCTGCACCGCAATCCAGCCCTGGCCGTCGACGGCAACGTCAAGATCCCGACCCGTGGTCATCAGCATGCCATGCTGCAGGTTCTGGCCTGGCCGCTCCGCCATGGCGAACACCCGGGTGGGCAGCCCCTCGCCAAACGCCTGCATGCTGCGCGCCTGCTCGAAGTCGGACTTGAAGCCGGTGGTATTGGCGTTGGCCAGGTTGTTGCTTCGAACAGCCAGGCTGTTCATGCTCTCCTTGGCGCCCGACATGGCGATGTATAGCAGGTGATCCATGGGATCCTCCGTCAAACTGATGACTCTGACAGAGGAACTGCAATTTGAATGCCAATCCCCATTACCTCGGGTCGCCAAGGCGGCAAATACCCATGAAAAAGGGCGCCGAAGCGCCCTTTGTTAACAAGAGGATGATTAGCGGATCTGCAGTATGGTTTGCTGCAGGGAGCTGTTCACTTCCAGCGAACGGGAGTTGGCCTGGAAGTTGCGCTGCGCGGTGATGAGGTTGACCAGCTGGGAGGTCAAATCCACGTTGGATTGCTCCAGCGCAGAGGACTTGATGCTGCCCAAGGTGCCCGAGTTGGGGGTGCCGGGCAGCGCATCGCCAGACAGCAGAGACTGGCGCCAGGAGGTATCACCGACCTGGGTCAATCCTTGCGAGTTGGCGAATTTGGCAAGTGCCACCATGGCAACCTTCAACGTGGTCGCATTGCTGTAGGTCGCCGACACAATGCCGTCCGGCGTAATCTCGACCTTGGTCAGGTTACCAACGGTGGCACCATCCTGAGTCAGTTTGGTGACGTTGAAAGGCGAGCTGTATTGAGTCACATCACCGAGACGGATCTCCAATGTCTGGGTGGGATCGGCACCGTTGTTGATGATCCCGGCCGTCGTGCCAAGAGCGACGGTTTTGATCGGGTCAACTGGAACAGTCAGCGTGGGATCCAGTTTGCCACCGGAGGTAAACGTCATCTTCACGCCTGTGGGGATACCTGCAGCCGGGCTGGGTGAACCACCAGCGATATCGATGGGCTTGTTCCCTTCATACATGTACATGCTCCAGGTACCCGGTGTCAGCGGTGTTCCCGGGGCAGCCGGATCCTCATGGCGGACAAAATATTTGGTGATCACATGGGGGGCACCAAGCGAATCATATATCGTCACCGAGGTTGAATGGGCAAAGGTGGCCGAGTTGGTCGGATCAAACGCAGCCGGTGACGTTGGTTTGGTTTTCGACTCGATACTCAGGTTGAAACTGGCTTCCACCAGCTCGGTCATTTTTGGCTCACCCGCCCGATCCGGTATCTGAATCGGTTTGGTGGCGTTGATGCTGACCGCCTTGGGCGTCCCATCCGTGTTGATTTCATAACCTTGCAGATAGTTGCCCTGATTGTTGACCATATAGCTGTTTTCATTCAGCTTGAAGGCACCGGCTCGGGTAAAGGTACGATCCAGGTTGGTCAGACCGTCCGACGTCACGAAGAAGCCGTTGCCCTGAATGGACAAATCAAGGGCGTTGTTGGTGAACTGCAGCGCCCCCTGGTGGAACTGCTGTGCCACCGCCCCCGTTGCCACACCATTGCCGACCTGGGTCTTGGCATTGACGAAGATGGAGTTGGCGTATACGTCTGCAAACTCGGCACGAGACTCTTTAAAGCCCGTGGTATTGACGTTGGCAATGTTGTTGGCGGTAACGTTCAGATCTTTTTGTGCCGCGTTGACACCGCTCAAGGCATTGTTAAATGACATATCCAGCTCCTTAGATCGATGCTGTTGGCGTGGGGGTTGATGGTGTTTTCACCGTACCTGCAATCTGCAAGATACTGTTCAGGCTTGTTGTACCGAGGCCTTTCAAATTGAGTTGAGTCGGATTGCTTGCCGTACCCAGGATCACGCTGTCGACCTTGCCATAGGCAAAGATCGGGACACTCTCCGACTTCCCGTCCACGGTACCGTTTGCCTTGAGGGTGTATTTGCCCTCTTTGGCCGGGTTTCCGTCCTTGTCCTTGCCATCCCATACAATTTCGACGTTGCCCTTCTGGTCACCTTCCAGGGGAAACTCCTTGATGACCTGCCCGCTTTCGTCTTCGATGGTGATCTTGACGTTCGAATACTTGTTTTCTGTACCCACAGCGACCACGCCTGGCAAAGAACCGTCTTTTTCCAGGTAACCGACATTGCTCTGCAGCAAGACGTTTTGTCCCACCAGCGCCGAGGCTTGCAGCGCCTGACTGGAGGTCATCAGGCTATTGAGGCTGCCAATCTGGTTGGAGAGGCTGCTGATCCCCTGTGACGTCGACATGGAGGTCATCTGGGAAAGCATCTGGGCGTTGTCCACCGGTTTGAACGGATCCTGATAGGAGAGCTGCATGGTCAGCAGCTTCAGGAACGACTCCTGATCCAGCTCCTTCTTGGGCGTCGATGTCGTGCCCGTGGTCTGGGTGGTCGTGCGGCCGATGCCGTTCACGCCACTGGTTGTATCTGCCATCTATGCGTCCCCCTGTCAGGACTTGCCGAGGTTGAGCGTCTGCTGCAGCATCTTTTTGGCAGAGTCTGCAACCTGCACATTGGTTTGATAGCTGCGCGAGGCGTTGATCATGTCAGCCATCTCTTCCACCATGTTGACGTTGGGCTTGAAGATGAAGCCGTCTTTATCCGCCATGGGGTGGTTGGGGTTGTACTCCTTGAGCAAGGGGGCCTCGCTCTCGACAATCCCCTTTACTTCAACCCCGGCCGACGCCTGCTTGTCCGACATGGCCTGATCCAGCTGGGCGGCAAAAATTGGCCGCCTGGCATGGTAAGTTTTTTCCACGCTGGAGCTGACGCTGTCGGCGTTGGCCATGTTGCTGGCTACCGTGTTGAGGCGAACAGACTGTGCACTCATGGCCGAGCCTGCAATGTCAAAGACCTTGAACAAACTCATCACTGTTCTCCTTTCAAGGCCTTCAGCAGGCCGCTGATCTTGCTGTTCATAAATTCAAGGGAGGTCTGGTATTCAAGGCTGTTGCGCAAAAACTCGCTGCGCTCCTGCTGCACGTCGACCGTGTTGCCATCACCGGTATCGGGCTGCAGGGGATTGCGATATTGCGTAACACCTGGGGCATCCATCTGCAGGGCGAAATGCTTCTCACTGGTCGTGGCAAGGCCAAAGCCCTGTTGTTGCTGGGCCTCTTCCAATGCTTGCGAGAAGTTGATGTCCCGAGCCTTGAAGCCCGGCGTGTCCGCGTTGGCAATGTTGCTGGACAACACCTCTGCACGCTTGGAGCGAACGCTCAGCGTGTATTGATGAATACCAAATGCCTTGTCGAATGAAATTGCCATAGCACACCTCCTGCTTGATAAATTGTTAGCAAGAGGTGTGCCAAAGAGGGATTTAAGCGGGGATCATTTAACCTTGTAGACGATGCCGGGGTTGCACCGGATCATCTCGAACCTGTCGGTCAACCCGGCCAGCGACTCGGAAGCCCCCAGCATCAGATAGCCGCCGGGATTGAGGCTGGCAGCAAACTGGTTGAGGATCTTGGATTTCACTTCCGGTGCAAAATAGATGAGCACGTTGCGACAGAAGATGATGTCGAACTTGCCAAGCAGGCTGTAACTTTCCAGCAGGTTCAATGGCCGGAAGGTGGTCAATTTTCTGACACGCTCCACCACCCGCATCTTGTTGTCGCCGTAAGGTTCGAAGAACAGCTTCTTGCGCTCGGGCGACAGACCGCGAGCCAGCGCCAGACTGTCGTACACCCCTTCCTTGCACTGGTTCAGCATGGTGCTGGAAATATCAGTCCCGACGATCTGCACCCCACCAGGCAAGGTGCCCGGTTTTTTGACCTGCTGTTCCAGGGCCGTCATGGCAATGGAGTAGGGCTCCTGCCCAGAAGAGGAGGCAGCAGACCAGATCTTGATCGGTCGACCACTTTTGCCGAGCTCGGGAAATATCTTGTCCGTCAGCAGCTGGAAGGGGTAGGTATCGCGAAACCACAGGGTTTCATTGGTAGTCATGGCATCAACCACTGCCATTTTCAGGTCACGCTCACGCACACTCATCGCTCGAGTAACCAGATCAGACAGACTCTCAATACCAAACTGAGTCATCAAGGGTGAAAGCCGACTCTTGACCAGATACTGTTTGTTGTCACCCAGCACGATTCCGCTCTGTACCGCCAGAAAATTGCTGAATTGTTTGTATAAGTCGTCCGAAAGTGTCTTCATGCAGTTTGTTCTTCTTGATTAGAGTGCGCCTTGTACGGCCTTGGCCAATTCATCCGGCTGGAATTTGGCAATGAAATTGTTCGCACCAACTTTCTGCACCATGGCCTGATTGAACACCCCACTGAGGGATGTGTGCAGAATAACATGTAAGTCCTTGAGATTGGGATTGTTGCGGATCTCGGCGGTAAAAGTATAACCATCCATTTCCGGCATCTCGATGTCCGAAATCACCAAGGCGATCTGATCCTTGATGGGACCGTTTTTGGACATTTCCAGCAACATGTTGAGCGCTTCACGCCCATCCTTGGCCAATACGCACTGCACGCCGATGGCTTCGAGAGCACGCTGTACCTGCTTGCGAGCCACGGAAGAGTCATCAGCCACCAACACCGGACGTCCCAGAGTCGGATGTTCCACGCTGGCTTCCACCAGCTCTTTGCTGACCTCGGTCGATACCGGCGAGATTTCGTTGAGAATGCGTTCCACGTCCAGTATCTCGACCAACTCACCGTCGACCTCGGTCACTGCCGTCATATAGTTGATGCGCCCCGCCCCTTTCGGCGGCGGCAGGATGGATTCCCAGTTCATGTTGATGATGCGCTCGACCGAGTGCACCAGGAAGCCCTGAATGGAGCGGTTGTATTCGGAGATGATGATGAAGCACTTGGTCAGATCTTCGATCGGACGCTTGCCCATCGCCATGCTGAGGTCAATCACCGAGATGGTCTGGCCGCGGATATGGGCCACCCCACGAATGCAGGAGTTGAGCTTGGGCATGACAGTCAAGGGAGGACACTGCAACACTTCACGTACCTTGAATACGTTGATGCCAAATCTTTGACGTCCGTTGAGGCGAAACAACAATAACTCCAGCCGGTTTTGCCCAACTAACTGGGTACGTTGGTTGACCGAGTCCAGGATACTGGCCATAAACACTCCCTAAAAACGCTTGGCATTAATCATGCATGCGTGTTGGCTTGCGTCAGACTATCGATGTCACTGCGAACGAATTCTGAAGCAAGCATAGTTAAATATGGTGATATACGTGAACAACTTATCGGCCAGCGAGCGAAAATGATTAGTAGACTTTTCCTCACCTTACTGCTGTTTTGCGGCATTTCTCACGCCACGGCATCCGAGGTGACCAGTTACTTGCAAGAAAAGGCGCAGGATTTTGTGCTCGGCCAGCTCGATGTCCCGCTCGATGCTCAGGTACAGGTGCAGGCAGCCTCCATAGATGAACGCCTGCCTTTGAGTCGCTGCGACGAACATCTTGCCATCACGCTGCCGGCCAAGATGGAGATCCGTCGCAATACCACCGTCTACCTCAAGTGCGAGGAAGAGAAGCCCTGGGATCTCTACCTGCCGGTGCGGGTCAGCATACAGAAGCCTTATGTGACCGTCTCCACCCCGGTGGCCAAGGGCGATATTCTGAGCGAAGGCGTGCTGACACAGGCCTATCAGGATCAGACCCTGATCCGCGGCGACTATCTCAGCGATACCACGGCTCTCATTGGCGTGCGCAGCAAACGTGAGCTCAAGCCAGGCCAGCCTATCCGGCTCAGTCAGGTCTGCGTGGTCTGCAAGGGCGATCAGGTAACCCTCAGCGCAGAAAATAGCAGCATGCAAATCAAAACCATGGCCCGAGCCTTGCAAGATGGCAGCTTCGGAGACATGATCAGGCTCGTCAATATCCGCTCAGGCAAAACGGTGCAGGGTAAAGTCAACGCTGTTGGCTCCGTGGTGGTCACCTTCTGAGTGTTTTTCAGATCACTTTTTTTCTAAAGTTATGGCGATGACCACCGATAAACAGGTAAGCGAACAGCAAAGCAGACGAAGGTAAACACTATGGCTATTAACAATATCAACAACTTGGCGAACAACCGGTTGCAAAATACCGGGAGCAGCCAGGGTGCCAATACCAAACCAGCGACCTCGTCCCCCGATAACCGTGCGGCGACCGTCAAGACCGACTCCGTCTCCTTGACCAGCGAGGCGCAGCAATTGCAACAGATGCAGAAGAACCTCAATTCAGCCTCCACCGGCAATGAAAGCCGGGTCGAGAGCCTGAAGAAAGCCGTGGCCAATGGTGAATATCAGGTCAACAGCGAAGCTGTGGCCAAGAAGATGTTCAGCTTCGAATCCAACCTCGACAAGTTGCTGGGATAATGGATTTACCTTCGCTGCTGCACACTCAAGACGACTACCTCTCCCAGATGCAAGGCTTGCTGGAGGAGGAGTTCAACCTGCTCAAGCAGCACCAGGCGCTGGCGCTGCCCGAGCTGGCAGAGCGCAAGCAGAAGTTGCTTGCCGATATTGAAGAGCTGGACAAGGCCATGGCGCTGCTGCCAGACCTGAAACAGCAACTGAATGCCTACCCCGAGCAGATGCGCACCCTGCGTGAGAAACTCGATGCCTGCCAGGAACAGAACGATCTGAACGGGCGCCTGCTCGAGCTCAGCATCGTCTCCAACCGCCGGCTGGCCAGCTATCTGAGCAAGCTGCGGGATCGCAACTCCCTGACCTATGACGCCAAGGGCAATACCCGCTCCGGTACCCGCTCCATCGGCATCAAGGCCTGACTTCCCCGTTATGACGGCTGGCTGCTCCGCAGCACGAGCATCCCAACCCCCTATCTTTTACAGTTCCAGCCGCAACAGCACTTCACTGTCCGCACAGGCGTGAATACCGAGCACCCCATCCTCGTAACGGCCATAACTTGCCGCCAGATTGCCGCGTGGAAAACAGATGGATCCCGGGTTCATCAGCACCAGCTCCCCTTCGCGCTGCAACACGGGCAAATGGGTGTGACCGCTGATGAACAGGCTGCCGGCAGGCAGCGGCACCTCTGCAGGCCGATAGAGATGGCCGTGGCTGACAAACCAGCGCCGACCATCCACCAGCATCTGGTTGTAAGGGGCTGTGATGGGGAAATCCAGCAGCATCTGATCCACTTCCGAATCACAGTTGCCCCGCACTGCCATGATGCGGGAAGCCAGCGTGTTGAGTCGCTCGGCCACGGCCGCAGGGGCATAGCCCGGTGGCACCGGGTTGCGCGGGCCGTGGTTGAGCAGATCGCCGAGCAGCAGGTAGTGATCCGGCTGCCAGGGGGCAAGCTGGTCCAGCACCCGCTCCAGCGCACTCAGGCTGCCGTGCAGGTCGGAAAGAATGGCAATTTTCATGGCAAGCTCCTTACTGCTGGCTGAAGTAGAGATCCTTGGTAGCGATCGCCCCCTTGAGGTTCTGCACCGGCAGGCCGCGCAGGGTGGGATCCACCAGCCGCATCTGGTTGTAGTGATAGACGGGAATGGCCGGCATCTCGTCCATCAGCAGCTGCTCGGCCTGGTGGTAGAGCCCGGTCCGCGCATTGCCATCCAGGGTATCAGCCGCCTGCTGCAGCAAGCCGTCGAAGGTCGGGTTGCAGTAACCACTCTCGTTCTGGGGATCCTGGCAGCGGAAGCTGTTGAGCATGGCGGAGGGCTCCACGTAATCCCCGAACAAGAAGGAGCGGGCCAGCATGAAATCACCGCTGTCTTTGGCCACCTGATAGGCATTCCACTCCATGTTGTTGAGCGTCACTTCAACCCCCAGCGGCTTCCACATGGACGCGACCGCCAGCGCCAGCTTCTTGTGATTCTCCGAGGTGTTGTAGGTGAGCGTCAGCTTGAGAGGGTGCTGACTGTCATAGCCCGCCTGGGCCAGCAGTGCTGCCGCCTTGGCCAACCGGGTCGGCTGATCCTGCAGGGCCAGGGGGGAGCTCAGCGCCTCGTAGCCCGGCATGCCGGGCAGCAGCGACCAGGCGGCCTGCTCTCCCTGCCCGCTGACCTTCTCGGTCAACAGGTGCCGATCGATGGTCATGGCCAGCGCCTGGCGTACCCGCACGTCCTGCAGCTCGGGGCGGCGCAGGTTGAAGGTGTAGAGGTAGGTACCCAATAGCGGCAGTCCCCAGATCCGCTCGGGGGTCGCCTCCTTGGTCTTCTGGTAATACTCCAGCGCCACCTTGTTGGTGAGCTGTATCTCCCCCGCCTCGTAGCGCAGCCGTTCGGCATGCTGGGAGACGAGCGGCAGGTAGGTCACCCGCTGGATCCGGGTGTGGGCATCATCCCAGTACTGGACGTTGCGCTCGGCCTCGATACGCTCATTGGGCACCCAGTTCACCAGCTTGTAGGCGCCATTGCTCACCAGCTTGCCGGGCTGGGTCCACTGCTTGCCGAACTGGCTGACCGCTTTCTGGTTGACCGGCACGAAGGGACGCTGGCTTATCAGCTGCAGGAAGTAGGGCACCGGCCGCTCCAGCGTCACTTTGAGGATCTGGTCGCTTTCCGCCTCCACCCCCAGGGTGTTGAGATCGAGCGCACCGGCGTAGATGGACTGGGCATTGTTGATGCCGGTCGCCAGCAGCAGGCCGGCTGAGGGCGAGGCCTGGGCCGGATCCAGCAGACGGCGCCAGGCATAAACAAAATCGGCGGCGGTGAGCGCGTCACCATTGGACCACTTGAGCTGGGGGCGCAGGAAGAAACGCCAGACCAGCCCGTCCTCGCTGGTCTCCCAGCGCTGGGCCTGGGCCGGCACGATCCTCCCCTGCCCATCTTCGCTAACCAGCCCCTCGAACAGATCCACCAACACCACTTCACCGGGAAAACCGGAGCGGATCTGGGCCGGATCGAGGGACTCGGGTTCGGCGCCATTGCCCTTGACCAGGGTCTGACGATCAGACAGCGCAGGCTCCTGGGATACCGTGGTCGCTTGCAGCGGCGGCGCCAGCAGCAGACCCAGCAGCAAGGGGGAGAGCCAGCGACGGGCTGGCCGGGAAGCGGGGCACAAAACCATGACATAAACCTCGTTCAAAACACTTATTTCAAGAAGGGGGAAGGCCGGCGGCGCGCCTGAATACGAATGCATGATGCCGCGCTTGTTATCCCCGAAGACGCCCCGTATTGTATCGGGCTTGCCCAAGAGATGGAGTCTCTCGGGCTATTTTTTTCCGTAGTTTTTTATGAGGTGCGAGCGGTTGTCGCCTGCGTCCTGCATCTGGCTACATTTTCAGGAGTTTTTATGGGGTACGAGTGGCTGGCACTGGCAGCAGCCAGTTTATGGGCGGTAGCTGCCCTTATCTCCGTCAAACCGGCGCGCCACCTGGGGGCTTTTGCCTATAGCCGCTGGCGCATGTTGCTGGTCAGCCTGATGCTGGGGTCGGCCAGTCTGGCCACCGGTGGCTGGCAGACCCTGACCCAGAGCGCCCTGCCCCTGCTGGCACTGTCGGGCTTGATCGGCATCTTCGTTGGCGACACCGCCCTGTTTGCCTGCATGAACCGGCTGGGGCCAAGACGCAGCGGCCTGCTGTTCTCCTGCCATGCCCTCTTCTCCGCCCTGCTCGGCCTCTGGCTGTTTGGTGAGCAGCTCGGTGGCTGGCGACTGGTGGGGGCCATGCTGGTCTTTGCCGGTGTCATGCTGGCCATCCTGTTCGGCCGCCGTGGCAATGCTCAGCAGAGCGAATGGGAACAGGTGCGCGGCCATCTCGTCATCGGCATCGGTCTGGGCCTGACCGCCGCCTTCTGCCAGAGCCTGGGTGCCATCATCGCCAAACCAGTGATGATGAGTGGCACCGTGGATGCGATCAGCGCCTCCGGCATCCGCATGGGCAGCGCCCTGCTGGCCCACTGCACCCTGCGGGTGCTGAGAGTACCACTGTCATTGCCGCACAACCCCATCAACCGCCAGGTATTGGGGATGATCGGCATCAACGGCTTTCTGGCGATGGCCATGGGCATGACGCTGATCCTGGTCGCCTTGCGCCAGGGGGACGTCGGCATGGTGGCGATCCTCTCCTCCACCACGCCGGTGATCCTGTTGCCACTGCTGTGGTGGCACTCGGGTCAGCGCCCTTCCCTGGCGGCCTGGGCCGGCGCCCTGCTGGCGACCCTGGGCACCACGCTGGTACTGGGAGCCAGCGGACACTGATTCCCGAAGGGTCAGAACCGGGCGATCTCGTCGGCAGTCAGCTCGCGATATTCGCCCGGTGCCAGCTCTTCATCCAGCGTCAAGTCACCCACCCGCTCCCGGTGCAGTCCCACCACCTTGTTGCCGATGGCGGCAAACATCCGCTTCACCTGATGGTACTTGCCCTCATGGATGGTCAGACGCGCCTCACACTCTCCCAGGATCTCCAGCTGGGCCGGCCGGGTCTTCTCGGTCTCGCTGCGCAGCAACACCCCTTCGGCAAACAGCGCGATGGCATCCGGGCTGACCGGGTCGGCCAGCCAGACGTGGTAGGTCTTGGCACACTCGTGGCGGGGAGAGGTGATGCGATGGGACCACTGACCGTCATCGGTCACCAGCACCAGACCGGTGGTGTCGAGATCGAGCCGCCCCACCACGTGCAGCTTGCCCATGGCCGGCTCATCCATCAGGAAGAACACGGTGGGGTGATCCGGGTCTTCGTTGGAGCAGACATACCCTTCCGGCTTGTGCAGCATGAAGTAGCGGTTGCGCTGATCCAGGGTCAGGGTGACACCGTCAAATTCCACCTGGCTCTGCTCGTTGATGTGGAAGGCGGGCTGCTTGACCACGATACCGTCCACCATCACCTCTCCCTGCCGGATCAGTTTGCCCGCCAGCGAGCGGGTCAAGTCGGAACAATCGCAAAGAAATTTATCGAGCCGCATGCACAACCTCAGAGTCCATCAAGAAAGGGGCGTCATTATATCGGCCGGGGCCGACAACTCCAGCACTAAGCGCCACGGCAGCCACGCATGTCGCCATGACGAACCGGGGCGCCGGTGTTAGACTGCCAACAGAGGGCCTAACGTTACGCATAATAATAAAGTTCAGGAAGCCGTATGAAGTCGCAAACACCTCATCCCGTTATTCCCGTCAACCAGCTGCAACCCGGCATGTACGTGATCGCCATCATCAGCCAGACCGGCGGCATGGAGATTGCCCAGATGGGGCTGGTGACCACCCGCCAGCAGATTAACGATCTGGTCAAGCGCGGCGTACTCACGGTGCGGGTCGATCTTGCCCGCAGCAAACTGCCCGGCATCGAGCAGGTCATCTCCCCCGACCCGGCCATCTCCCCGGCCAGCACCCAGCGTTCCTCCGGCAGCGGCAACGGCGAGGGGCGCGAGCTCAAGATCCGCCGGCTTTATCAGGAGGCCCGCGAGCTGCAGGGCAAGTTCATCCGCCACCTCAAGGCGGGAGAGCCCATCGACATCACGCCGCTGGCGGCGGTCGCCGAGGAGATGGTGGACACCATGTTCACCCACGGTGACGCCATGCTCTGCCTGGCCCGCATTCGCGCCAAGGATGCCTACCTGATGGAGCACTCGATGAACGTCGCCATCCTGCTGGCGAACTTCGGCCGCTATCTGGACCTGGATCGCAGTGTGCTCAAGGAGCTGACCCTGGGCGGCCTGCTGCACGACGTGGGCAAGATCATGACCCCGGACGAGGTGCTCAACAAGCCGGGCAAGCTCACCGACGAGGAGTTCGCCGTCATGCGCCAGCACGTGGTGCACAGCTACGAGATCCTGAGCAACACCCCCGGCATCACCGCCACCATGCTGGAGGTGGCCGCCAACCATCACGAACGGCTCGACGGCACCGGTTACCCGCAGCGACTCAAAGGCGAGCAGCTCTCGCTCTATACCCGCATGAGCGGCATCGTCGATGTCTATGACGCCGTTACGGCGGATCGGGTCTACAAGCAGGGGATGCAGCCGACCCAGGCCTTTCGTATTCTGCTCAAGGGGATCAACCACCACTTCGATGCCGAACTGGTCACCAAGTTCATCAAGTGCATGGGGGTCTATCCGGTGGGTACGCTGGTGCAGCTCTCCAACCAGCGGCTGGCCATCGTCATGCAGCGCAATCCCCATGAGCCGCTCAAACCGGTGGTGAAGGTGATCTATCACGGGGCCCAGCGCCACTACCTCGAGGTGCAGTGGCTGGATCTGGCCAAGAACGGGGTGCAGGAAACCATCGAGAGCACGGTCGATCCCAAGGAGTTCGGCATCAACCTCGCCAACTTCGTCTAGTCGGCATCTCCCTCCCGCAACCGCTCGGCGCAGTGCTGGATGAGAAACTCCTCATCCAGCGGCGACAGATCGAAGCGGATGCAGGCCTCTTCGATGGCCCGGATGTCGTGTTGATGGTGCTCGCTGAGCCAGCGCACGGCGCGGCGCAGATCTTCACCATGGGGCAGCAGGGTATGGTCGCTCATGGGGCACCTCCGATCAGCCATCGATAGTGGCCCGTCACAGCGGGCCCTCTCTTCTAGCTTAGCCCGCCTGCCGCCCCTTCATCCTGCCTTCAAGCAGCCTCAGGCAAACGCTCGCTGCCAATCCTGATCAAACTTCGCCAGCGCCGCGTCCACCGCCGGCACCCGCAGCAACTGTTCGGCCACATCGAGCGGCAATGTGATGGACTGGCAACCCGCCAGCAGGCAGTCAAGCGCCTGGCGCGGAGTGCGGAACGATGCCGCCAGCACCTTGCTGTGCGGCGCATGCAGCGCCAGCAGCTGTTGCAGCTCCTGTACGGTGGCGATGCCATCGCCCCCCTGGGCATCCAGCCGGTTGACGTAGGGCGCCACGTACTCGGCCCCCGCCACCGCCGCCAGCCAGCCCTGCAGCGGGGTATAGACCGCCGTGCCCAGGGTCGGCACCCCGTTGGCCGTCAGGGTCTTGATGGCTGCCAGCCCCTCTTCACATACCGGGATCTTGATCACCAGGTCCCGGTCCAGCTCACGCAGGGCAAACGCCTCGCGCACCATCTCGGTCTCGGTTTTGGCCATCACCTGGGCAAACAGCCGTGCCTTGGGCCCCAGCACCTCCCGCAGGGCGGGCAGCAACTCGGTCAGCGGCATGCCGCCTGCCGCGGTAATGGACGGGTTGGTGGTGACGCCGGCCAGCGGCAGGATCCGTGACCAGCGGCGCACCGCAGCCACATCGGCAGTATCGAGATAAAGCTCCATCTCTGACTCCTTAATGGGATGTTCAATCTGTCGCCATTCTAGCGAGATAACATCCGCACATTGTTTGATCAAAATCAAATCAGCTTTCGAACGAAAGAAAATAGAATGCAAAAACAAAAGGAGGCGGTATGATTTTCGACCTGCAACGCTATTCAACCCACGATGGCCCCGGCATTCGCACCCTGGTGTTTCTCAAGGGGTGCTCGCTGGCCTGTCGCTGGTGTCAAAACCCGGAAAGCCGCTCTCCCAAGCCGGACATACTACTCGACCGGCGCCAATGCATCGAGGGATGCCGGCTCTGCAGCGACGCCTGCCCGGCAATCTTGCGTGACAGCCAGGGTGTCCAGCTCACCCGCTCAGCCCTGCGCAATCAGGATGTGGAACGGCTGCGCGGCCTCTGCCCCAGCGAAGCGCTGCAGGTGTGCGGCCGGGAGGAGAGCCTGGACACCCTGATGGCCACCATCTTGCGGGATCGCCCCTTCTTCGAGCGCAGCGGCGGGGGGGTCACCCTCTCCGGCGGCGAGCCCTTCATGCAGCCCGAGTTTGCCGCCAGCCTGCTGGCCCGCTGCAAGGCCGAGGGGCTGCATACTGCGGTGGAAAGTTGCCTGCACGTACCCTGGCCCCAGATTGAACCTAGCCTCCCCCACCTCGACCTGCTGCTGGCGGATCTCAAGCATGTGGATGAGGAGCGCTTCTTCGACTGGACCCGTGGCAAGGTCGCCCTGCCCCTGGCCAATCTCAAGCGCCTGGCCGAGCGCGGCGTGGCCATGCAGATCCGGGTGCCGCTCATCCCCGGCTTCAATGCCGACCGCGCTTCCATCGAGGCCATCACCCGGGCCGCCGCCAGCCTTGGCACCGTGCAGGAGATCCACTTTCTCCCCTACCACACCCTGGGCGCGGGCAAGTACGCCCTGCTCGACCAACCCTATCAGGCCCCCCCCCAGCCGCTTGATGACCCGGCACTGCTCGCCTTTGCCCATGAGTGTGCCCGTGCGCAGGGGCTGACCCCGCTCACCCGGGGCTAGGAACACCCCATGACATCAGCCACTCACTGCCCTATGACCAGAGGATAAGACCATGACCCAGCTCGACCTCACCACCCTGCCCGCGCGGATCCGTGCCCACAAGGAGAGCCTGATCCACATCGTCCAGCCGCCGGTCTGCACCGAGCGGGCCCGTCACTACACGCAAGCCTATCAGGCCCACCTGGCCCGGCCGCTGCCGGTGCGCCGCGCCCTGGCACTGGCCCATCACCTCAAGGAGCGCACCATCTGGATCAAGCACGACGAGCTCATCGTCGGCAACCAGGCGAGTCAGGTGCGGGCGGCACCGCTCTTTCCCGAATACACGGTGGGCTGGATCGAGAAGGAGATAGACGAGCTGGCGGACAGACCCGGCGCCGGCTTTGCGGTGAGCGAGGCAGACAAGCTGGCCATCCACGCCCTCACCCCCTTCTGGCGCGGCCAGACGGTGCAGGATCGCTGCTACGGCCTCTTTACCGACGAGCAGAAGGGGCTGCTGGAGAGCGGCATCATCAAGGCCGAGGGCAACATGACTTCGGGGGATGCGCACCTCGCGGTCAACTATGAGCAGCTGCTTGCTCTCGGTCTCGACGGCCTCAAGGTCAAGGTGGCCGAGCGGCGCGGCCGGCTCGATCTGGCGGACTGGGCTGATCTGCAGCGCGAGCAGTTCCTGCAGGCCGTCGCCATCACCTTCGATGCCGTCAGCCAGCACATCGAGCGTTACGCCGCGCTGGCCCGCGACATGGCCGCGCAGGAGCCGCGCCCCGAGCGCCGCTGTGAGCTTGAGACCATAGCCCTCAACTGCGCCCACATCGCCCACCGGCCTCCCGAGACCTTCTGGCAGGCGCTGCAGCTTTGCTACTTCATCCAGCTCATCCTGCAGATCGAGTCCAATGGCCACTCGGTGTCGTTTGGCCGGATGGACCAGTACCTCTACCCCTGGTATCGCCGCGAGGTGGAACTGTCGGAATCCCTGCCGCGCACACGCGCCATCGAGCTGCTGCAAGGGTGCTGGCTCAAGTTGCTGGAGGTGAACAAGATCCGCTCAGGCACCCACTCCAAGGCCTCCGCCGGCAGCCCGCTCTATCAGAACGTCACCATCGGCGGCCAGAACTGGCAGGGTGGCAAGGCCCATGACGCGGTCAACGGCCTCTCCTACGCGATTCTGGAGTCCTGCGGCCAGCTGCGCTCCACCCAGCCCAACCTCTCGGTGCGCTACCATGCTGGCATGAGCGAGGATTTCCTCGACGCCTGCATCCAGGTGATCCGCTGCGGCTTCGGCATGCCCGCCTTCAACAACGACGAGGTGGTGATCCCCGAGTTCATCAAGCTCGGGGTGAGCGAGGAGGATGCTCACCACTACGCCGCCATCGGCTGCATCGAAACCGCAGTGCCCGGCAAGTGGGGCTATCGCTGCACCGGCATGAGCTTTATCAACTTCGCCCGCATCCTGCTGGCGGCACTCGATGGCGGCCGCGACGCCACCACCGGCAAGGTCTTCTTGCCCCAGCCCCAGTCACTGCGGCAAGGCTCGTTCGGTCACTTCGACGAGGTGATGGCCCGCTGGGACGAGCAGGTACGCTACTTCACCCGCAAGTCCATCGAGATCGACTGCGTGGTCGACAGCGTGCTGGAGGCCCAGGCCCACGACATCCTCTGCAGCGCCCTGGTGGATGACTGCATCGAGCGCGGCAAGACTATCAAGCAGGGGGGCGCCGTCTATGACTGGGTCTCCGGCCTGCAGGTGGGGATCGCCAACCTGGGCAACAGCCTGGCGGCGCTGAAGAAACTGGTGTTCGAGCAGGGCGTGGTGGATCAGCGCGAGCTGGCCGAAGCGCTCGAGCAGGATTTTGCCGGGCTCGAGGGTGAGCAGCTGCGCCAGCGCCTCACCCACGCGGCCCCCAAATATGGCAACGATCTGGACGAGGTCGACCTGCTGCTGGTACAGGCCTACCAAAGCTACATCGACGAGCTCAAGGGGCTGCACAACACCCGCTTCGGCCGTGGCCCCATCGGCGGCACCTACTATGCGGGCACCTCCTCCATCTCGGCCAACGTGCCCTTCGGTGCGGCCACCATGGCCACCCCGGATGGCCGCCACGCCCGCACCCCGCTGGCGGAAGGGGCCAGCCCCTCATCGGGGTCGGATCACCTGGGCCCCACGGCGGTGTTCAACTCGCTCGGTAAGCTGCCCACGGCGGCCATCCTCGGCGGGGTGCTGCTCAATCAGAAGCTGAGCCCGGCAAGCCTTGAAAACGAGCGGGACAAGGCCAAGCTGATGAGTCTGCTGCGCACCTTCTTCGAGGTGCACAAGGGGTGGCACGTGCAATACAACATCGTCTCGCGGGAAACCCTGCTGGCCGCCAAGGCCCATCCCGACCAGTATCGGGATCTGGTGGTGCGGGTGGCGGGCTATTCGGCCTTCTTCACCGCCTTATCCCCCGATGCGCAAGATGATATCATCGCCCGCACCGAGCACAGTCTCTGACGGGCCCCACCAGGGGCAGCTGTGCCCCACTATGACCGGCAAGCCACCCGCGCGGTGGCTTGCCGCTATCCACTGCCAGCCAGCGAGGCCCCATGAACCCACGCCACCAACTGATCCTCACCCTGGTCCATCAGGCCCGCAAGATGAGCGTGAGCGAGCTCTCCCAACGTACCGGGGTCTCGGAGGTGACGGTGCGCAACGACCTGACTGCCCTCGAAAAGCAGGGGCTGCTCAAGCGCGTGCACGGCTCGGCCATGGCGCTGGAGAGCGACGACCCCGACGCCCGGATGAACATCAACTACCTGCTCAAGGAGCGTCTCGCCGAGCGGGCCGCCCAGCTGGTGGAGGATGGCGAGACGGTCTTTATCGAGGGGGGCAGCGCCAACGCCCTGCTGGCCCGCCATCTGGCCCTGCACAAGCGGGTCACCATCATCACCATCAGCAGCTACATCGCCCACCTGCTGCGCGACACCCAGGCCCAGGTAGTGCTGCTCGGCGGCCTGTTCCAGCATCAGAGCGAGAGCGTGGTGGGGCCGCTGACCCGCCTGTGCATCGAGCAGGTGCACTTCTCCAAGGCCTTCATCGGGGTAGACGGTTTTCACCCCGAGATGGGCTTCACCGGCCGCGACATGATGCGGGCCGACGTGGTCAACAGCGTGCTGGCCAAGGGGGTGACCAATGTGGTCATCACCGACAGCAGCAAGTTCGGCGCCATCCACCCGAGTCCGCTCGGCACGCCAGGCCAGATCGGCGTGCTGGTCACCGACGATGCCCTGCCCACCCCCATGCGGGCCACCCTGGCCGCACGCGGCATCACAGTGCACTGCGTCGCCGCCTGAATCACACCTTTCCCCCCGTTGCCGGGTTGATCCCCCGCCTGGCGGCTTGACGGCGCCCACCGAGGCTGGGGTATGCTCGTCCTCTTTTGGCCTCTCCTGCCTGAGGCCACAGACCGAAGGACGCCGCATGCACACCAAGGACAAGTTTCTGGCCGCTCTGGTCATCCTCTGCTGGGGGCTCAACTTCGTCGCCATCAAGTGGGGGCTGGAGGGGATTCCCCCGCTGCTGCTGGGGGCGCTGCGCTTCGTCGGGGTGGTCTTTCCCGCCATCTTGCTGGTCCCCAGACCCGCCATGCCGTGGCGCTGGCTGCTGGCCTATGGCGGTGCCATCAGTCTGGGCCAGTTCTCCTTTCTGTTCTGCGCCATGAAGTTCGGCATGCCGGCGGGCATGGCCTCGCTGGTGCTGCAATCCCAGGTGGTGTTCACCCTGCTGTTCGCCATGATCTGGCTGGGTGAGCGCTGGCAACCCCATCACTGGGTGGCCTTGCCGCTGGCGGGGGCCGGGCTCTATCTCATCGCCACCCATGGCGAAGGCAACCTGACCCTGCTCGGCTTCGTGCTGACCCTCTGCGCGGCCGCCTGCTGGGGCCTTGGCAACGTCATCAATCGCCAGATCGGGCTGCGCTACCAGACCACATTGCCCAGCCTTATCGCCTGGGGCGGACTGGTGCCCATCCTTCCCTTCCTCGCCCTCTCCTGGTTGTTCGAGGGGCCCGAGCTGATGGCCAGCAGCCTGCTCAACATCAGCTGGCAAGGTTTCCTGTGCGTGCTCTATCTCTCGTTTGTCGCCACCTGGCTCGGCTACGGCCTGTGGGGCCGGTTGCTGATGCGCTACCCGGTGGCGCAGGTGGCCCCTCTCTCCCTGCTGGTGCCCTGCGTCGGCATGGTGGCCGCGGCCCTGCTGCTGGACGAGCACCCCACCCCCTTGCAGTGGCTGGGCTCGGCCCTGGTGCTACTCGGCTTTGTGGTGCATCTGCTGGGCGGCCGGCTGCGCTGGTTCAAGCCGCAGGCTGCAGCCTGATCCTTATTTGCCCGCCGCCATTGACCAGGGCGGGGAAACTTTCCATGATGAGCCAGCCCCCATCGGGGCTGGAGCCACCCACCAGTGGCCTGCAGGACGCAGCCATCAGGAGAGCAAGGACATGCCATCGACCTTCACCACCAACCCCCGCATCATCCCGCGCCTTCTGCGCAGCAGTGCCATTGCCCTGACCCTCTGTCTGAGCCACTACGGCTGGAGCGCCACCCTGCCAGCCGATCTGACCTGGGAGAGCAACAACGCGGATCCCGCTTTCGCGGATCCGGCCGCCAAGCGGGGCGGTACCTTTCGCGGCTTCATGACCAGTTTTCCGCTGACCCTGCGGGTCTACGGCCCGGACTCCAACGGCGGCTTCGCCGGCTATATGCGGGAGACCAATCTGCCGCTCTTGAGTACCCATCCCGTCACCGGCAATCCCATGCCGATGCTGGCCAACGAATGGGCCTTCGGGCCTGACCACAAGACCCTCTATCTGCGCATCAATCCCAAGGCACGCTGGTCGGACGGTCAACCGGTCACCGCCGATGACTGGCTGTTCACCCTCAAGCTGCTGCGCAGCAAGGAGATCAACGACCCCTGGTACAACAACTACTACAGCACCCAGATAAGCGAAGTGACCAAGTTTGATGACCACACCCTGGCCATCTCCAGCGGCACGGCCAAGAGTCGCCAGGATCTGCTGGAATCCCTGCCCTTCAGCCCGGCCCCCAGCCACGCCATCAAGATCACCGCCGACTGGGTCAAGACGTACAACTGGAAGCTGCTGCCGGTGACCGGCCCCTATCAGCTTGGCGAGGTGAAGAAGGGCAAGTCGGTCACCTTCGAGCGGGTCAAGGATTGGTGGGGCAATGACGAGCGCTACTTCCAGCACCGTTTCAACCCGGATCGGATCGAGCTCAAGGTACTCAGGGATCAGAACATCGCCTGGCAGCACTTCCTGCGCGGCGAGCTCGATACCTTCCCGCTAGTGATGCCCAACTGGTGGCACGACAAGAGCAAAACGCCGGAGTTCGCCAAGGGCTATATCGAACGCCTCTGGTTCTACAATCAGACCCCTCAACCCCCCACGGGGCTCTATCTCAACACCGCCGATCTGCTGCTGCGCAATCTCAATGTGCGGCTCGGCATCCAGCACGCCCTCAATCTCGACAAGATGCTCACCACCCTGCTGCGAGGGGATTACCAGCGCCTCAACAGCTATGGCTCCGGCCAGGGGGAGTTCACCAACACGGATCTCAAGGCCCGTCCGTTTGATCCCGAGCTGGCGCGCCACTACTTTGCCAAGGCCGGTTTCACCAAGCCCGGCCCCGACGGCACCCTGCAAAACAGCCAGGGCCAGCCGCTGACCCTGACCATCACCTACACCACGGCGGAGCACGCCCAGCGCCTCACCCTGCTGCGCGAAGAGGCCAAGAAGGCGGGGCTCAACCTCGAGCTCAACCTGATGGATGCCTCGGCCGGCTTCAAATCGATGCTGGAGAAAAAACACCAGAGCGCCTGGATGGCCTGGTCAGGCAGCCGTTATCCCGCCTATTGGGAGTTCTTCCACAAGATCAACGCCAACAAGCCGCAGACCAACAACATCATGAACATCGATGACGATGCCATCACGGCCCTGGTGGAGCAGTACGACAAGGAGTTCGACTTCGCCAAAAAAGCGGCGCTGTCGCGCCAGATCCAGCAACGGCTCTATGAGCTGGCCAGCTTTGTGCCCGCCTATCAGGTGCCCTACACCCGGGAAGGGGCCTGGCGCTGGATAAAACTGCCCAAGCTGCCGGCGACGCCCAAGAGCGAGTTGCTCTACTGGCCGCTGGACGGCAGCAACAGCGGCTACAGCTTCGGCGGCCTGTTCTGGATTGATGAAGAGGCCAAGACGCAGACCCAGGCCGCCATCAAGGCGGATCAGGCCTTCCCGGCCGTCACCCGGGTTGATACCACCTATCAGCAGAAATAGGGGCCTGTGCAGCCTGCCTCTTTGCCAAGGTTGGCCTAGGCCACCAACAAAAAGACCCCGCACAGTGGCGGGGTCTTCTTTGCAACCGGGGTTGCCAGCTTGAAGCAGCAGCGATTAACCGCGCTTGGCCTGCTTCTGGGCGATAGCATCGGCCACGTCGGCCGGCTCCAGCACGATGCCTTCCTGATCCGGGGTCGGGAACACGGCAACGCACAGTTCATCCTGCTCCATGCCGTCGATCCAGCGCTCCAGCCACACCTTGAGGGTGATGGACTGCGGCTTGCAGTCGGCCCACTCCCCTTCGGCCCACGCCTTGGCGTATTCCGGGTGCGGCCATACCGGGATGCAGTCTTCATCGTCGGTGGTCAGCATCATGACGCCGTGCTCGTCGGTCAGAACGAACAGCTCTTCGTGCTCGACCAGCTTGCTGATGAAGTGATCAAAGCGGTAGTCCGCGTTCAGTTGCAGCGCTGCATTGCGCTCGGTGTCGCTCAGTTCATAGCTCATCGGTCAAGTCTCTTGTGCAATAAAGGGCGCCATGTTCACATCTTGCCGGCGCCTTGTCCAGTATGAGAGATCGGTCACCGATTTTTCGCGATCTCACCCCAGCTCGGGGGTCACCAGGGTGATCCCCGCCATCTCGCTCAAACGCTGGCGCAGCCAGTAGGCGGATTCCACCTCGACGAAGCAGAGCTGCTCCCGTCCGGCCAGGGCAGCGGCCATGATCTGCTCGAAACGGGCCTGTTGTTGCGCTTGCCAAGCAGCAGCCAGCTTGCCGCCATGGGCCTCATCCACCACCTCGCGGCGCAACTCGAACAGGTTGTCGGTGATCGGGCTGTTGATCTTGGCCGGGCTGTGCCAGTACATCAGCAAATTGTCCATCATCTCGCTGTCATAATTGGCCAGCGCATCCAGCTCGGGCGTCGCACCCTCTTCACCGGTAGCAAAATCACACCAGGCCGCCGTCAGCGGGGCCAGGGTCTGGGCGGCTGCCCCCTTGCCATGCTGACGCAGGGCGGCGACATCCGCTCCCTTGCAGGCCGGCAGCCAGACATCGCCCTGATGCTGCTCGAGCAGGGGCAACAACAGGGAGACGGGATAGACGGGGAAACGCGTCCCCAGTGTGTGCAGCAGTGATACCAGTGTGATCTTGACCATGGAATACGCCTTGAACCGAAGGCCGATACGCAGCGTTCGGCCAGAAAGACAAAGGAGGCTCCTATCCTATCATGTTTGGCATGGCAGGGGCGGACTCAACTACGCCTCCAAAAAACACTGGCAGGACGACCAAAAAAGCAGCGTTTGAGCATGCATAGAAAGGAGAAAGCCCAATAGTTTGAGCCAGCGCCCACTAAAGTGGATCCGGGAATGCTAGTTTGCATACATCTTTAGCGTAAGGAGTGCATTCATGATCGGGATCGACCAGGTTTCTAACGAGTTTGTAAACGATTTGAAAATACTGGCATGTTTTGATCCGGCCAACATGAGCCTGGGGATCAAGTTGCGCAGCGACATGTCCGACGAACTCTGCCAGGCAGCGTCACGTCTGCATCAACAGGGGCTCATCAGCGCGGAAGATGGTGGCTATCTGACGCCATTCGGCATGACCATGGTCGAGCATCTGCAGCACCTGCTGGTCGCACTCAAACCGCTTTGATTGCTTTGGGAGCCCACAGTGAAAAGTTGAGCAGCTCCCAGCGTTTCCCCTGACGCAGCAGACAGGCAAACAGTAAAGGACCTTCGGGTCCTTTTACTTTGCCATCGACCATCCACTCCCCCACCCGTTTTGGCAATGGTTGAGCCTTGATCTCGTCGGGCAGAGAGTCGCCGCCCACGCGCACCTCGACAAACTGCTGGCATACGGCTTTTGCCTCGGCCTCGACAGTATCCTGTCCCTGCACATCGGCAGAAGTGATCAGAGTGGCAGCAAGCAGAAGAGATGGCAGCATAGTGGAGGCAACGAGAGAGCAGGAAGTAGCACCATTCACTCTCAGCAGATGAGAGTGAAGCGTCCATAAACAAAAAGCCGTGGAACCAGAGGCACCACGGCTTTCTTAAATTCTGTAAGAATTACAGAGCAGTTACGTTCTCAGCCTGCGGGCCTTTCTGACCTTGGGTCACAGAGAACTGTACGCGCTGACCTTCAGCCAGGGTACGGAAACCGTTACCGCTGATAGCGCTGAAGTGAACGAAAACGTCCGGGCCGTTTTCTTGCTGGATGAAGCCAAAACCTTTGGTTTCGTTGAAAAACTTAACGGTACCGGTGATCATGTTAGACATATCTTTAAACCTGTATTCAAAATAATTACTTATGCTTTTCAGCGGATAAAGCTCAAAAAACGGGATTAACTTATGAACAACAGGAAAAGATGTAAAACATCATATTCATTGACATAACTATCGCCCTTTCAAGCTGGTTTAGATTATACGTGGCTTTGGGGATTACGCAAACAATTTGTGCCCTGCCACGGCAGGGCACACATGTCACAATGAGGGGGCTTCCAGCGCCTGTACCAGGGCCTTGAGGAAGCGTGCCGCCTCACCGCCGGTGCAGGCTCTGTGGTCGAATGTCATCGACAACGGCAGTGCTCTGACCGGGCGTGCCTCCCCATGGATGAACACGACTTTCTCGAACAATTTGCCCGCCCCTATGATGGCCACTTGAGGTGGCGTCACGATCGGGCTGGCATAGCGCCCCGCGATGGCGCCGAAGTTGGTGAGGGTGATGGTCGCCCCCTGCAACATCTCGCGCGGCACGGCGCGCGCCTTCACGTCGGCAATCATTCGATCCAGCCCTTGGCGCAGATCGGCCCCTTCCCGCTCGGCCACGTTTTCCATGACCGGCACATAGAGCCCATGCTTGGAATCCACCGCAATGGCCACGTTGACCTCTCTGAACAACCGTCTTGACAGGGTGTCGCCATCAAACCAGGCGTTCATGGAGGATTCGGCCCGACAAGCCACGCCGATGGCCTTGATGAGGCGCACCGTGACGTCTTCATCAGGGCGCCAGTGACGCAAGTCCACCTCATCGGTGATGCTGACCGGCACGACCGTTTTATGGGATAGCTCCATCGCCTTGGCCATGGCCCGGCGCGAGCCCTTGAGGAACTCGTTGCCACTGCTCTGCTGGGCCTCGAATGCCTGCTGCACATCCTGTTCGGTCACCATGCCGGCACTGCCGCTACCCTTGAGCCGCTCGATATCCAGCCCCAGTTTCTGGGCCAGTAGGCGTACGGCCGGCATGGCCTGCACCAGGGCACCGCCGGGGGCAATGGCTCCCACCACGAAGTGATCCTCGATGTGCTGCTGATGGGCATTGACCTTGCCGACGACGGTGCCGTCATCTTCACCGCCTTCGAACTCCACCAACGGCGCACCGATGTGAAGGATGTCCCCCTCGGCACCACACAGCCTGGCGATGACCCCCGCCACCGGCGAAGGTACATCCACCAGCGCCTTGGCCGTCTCTACCGACAACAACACCTGGTCGACGCTCACGGTATCGCCGGCGCTGACCTTCCATTCGACGATCTCGGCTTCGGCCAAGCCTTCACCCAGATCCGGTAATTTGAAAAATTTCATAGCCACTGGTTCTCCATCAGCTGATGAGCCGCATCGGCAATGTCCTGCTCGGTGATGAGGTAGTACTCTTCGTTGCGGTAATAGGGGACGGCAGCGTCCACCCCGGTGAGCCGTCTGGGCGGTGCCTTGAGGGAAGTCAGTGCCTCCTCGGTGACCCGCGCCACGATTTCGGCGCCGACCCCGAAGCTGCCGCACGCTTCGTGCACCACCAGCAGGCGGCCGGTCTTGCGAACCGACGCCAGGATGCTCTCCATGTCCAGCGGCTTGATGGTGGCAAGATCCAGCACTTCGCACTGAATGTCCTGCTCCGCCAACAGGTTCGCTGCCCGCATCACTTCCTGGATGCAGGCTCCCCAGGCGACGACCGTGATGTCACGGCCGGGACGCAGGGTAAAGCAGACATCCAGCGGCAACCCAATGCCGTCATCCACCACGTCGGATTTCATCGAGCGATAGATGCGATCTGGCTCGAAGAACATCACGGGATCCGGGTCGCGAATGGCCGACAACAGCAGGCCATAGGCCCGTTTCGGGCTGGAGGGGATCACCACCCGCAGCCCGGGAATGTGGGCGAACAGGGCTTCCACGCTCTCGCTGTGGTGTTCGGGGGAGTGAATGCCGGCGCCGTAGGGGGAGCGGTAGACGATGGGGCAGGTGATGCGGCCCCGGGTGCGATTGCGCATCCGCGCCGCCTGGCAGATGATCTGCTCCATGCCCGGGAAGATGAAGCCCTGGAACTGGAATTCAGCCACGGGCTTGAGCCCCTGGGTGGCCATCCCGACCGCGACCCCGGCGATCAGCCCCTCGGCCAGCGGGGTATCGATCACCCGCTTGAAGCCGAACTTGTCGCGCAGGCCCACGGTGGCGCGAAACACCCCGCCGTTGACCCCCACATCCTCGCCGAGCACCACCACGTCCGGGTCCCGCTCCATCTCGTGATGCAACGCCAGATTGACGGCCTCGAGCAACGTCATATCACTCATGCTTCCTCCCCGCTGTGCTGCTGCATGCCCTTGGCAATGATGCGCCGGCGCTGCGTGCGGTAATCCTTCGGCAACTCGGCAAACTGGTAGTCGAGCAGGGTTTCCGGGGCCTGCGCCGCCGTGTTTTCATACACGGCCACGGCGCGCTCGACCTCGCGGGCCGCCTCGGCCAGCAATGCCTGCTCCTGCTGCTCGTCCCACCAGCCCTGCTCAAACATGAACTGACGCAGCCGCTTGACCGGCTCCTTGGCCCAGGCGGCTTCCACTTCGGCCGCTTCCCGATAACGGGTCGCATCGTCGGCCGTGGTGTGATCCCCCAGCCGATAGCTGACCGCCTCGATCAGGGTCGGTCCCTTGCCGCTGCGGGCGCGCTCGACGGCGCTGCGGGTGGCCTCATAGACGGCGACTACGTCGTTGCCGTCCACCTGAATGCTGCGCACGCCGGCCCCTATCCCTTTCTGGGCCAATGTGGGGGCGCTCGACTGCAGCTTGCGCGGCACCGAGATGGCCCACTGGTTGTTGTTGATGATCATCACCATGGGCAGGTGCCAGACGCCGGCACAGTTGAGCCCCTCCAGGAAGTCGCCCTTGGAGGTGCCGCCATCGCCGATGGTCACCACGGCGACCCTGGGTTGATTGCGCAGTTTGAAGGCCGCGGCGATGCCGGCGGCATGGGTGATCTGGGTGGCGATGGGCACGCAGATGGGCAGATCCTCGGAGAGTTCGCCATCCGCCTTGTAAAAGACGCTGCCACGCTCGTCCCCGCCCCAGTACTGCAGGTTTTTCTCCATGGGCACGCCCCGTACATAGAGGGTGGGCATGTCCCGGTAGTAGGGCACATAGACATCCTGCGGCTGCATGGCGAGCCCGACCCCTATCCCGACCGCCTCGGCGCCCAGGTGGGAGGGAAACGTACCAAGCTTGCCGGTTCGCTGCAGCGCGATCGCTTTCTTGTCATAGCTGCGCACCATCACCATGTTGCGGTAGAAGGTGTGCAGTATCGCCTTGTCCAGCCAGGTCGGTAGTGTGGCGACCGGGCGCCCTTCCTCATCGAGGTAACGAAGGAAAGGGATGTCGACATGGGTCATAACTGGCTCCTTGCCGTTGTCAACGTCACCACCATGAGGTGACCCTTTGAATGTAAATATATTGTTAACCAAAGGGCAATGGGATTTAGCCAGGTAAGACCAGTAGAAACTTCTTTAATTTCAGAAAGAAGCTGGATTTTTCGGCTGAGAGGAAACGAAACAGGGAGCCGCATCGGGCTCCCTGTCAGGATGAGGACGGGATCGCTCAAGGCTCCCGAAAAGGGCTGCACGCCCTGCAATGCCGGTGGCAGCCTGCCATTGCCATCAGAAGTGGCGCCGGGTTACTCCCACAGCCGGGTCGGCACCACCAGCAACACGGTACGCTGGCCGATGGCCACGTTGGCGTTGGGGAACACCACCGCCTCCCGCGGTTTCTCTACCGTGTAGCGCAGCTCGCCATCCTCGGCCAGCACGAAACCCTGGGGAAATTCGGTGAAATTGTCCACATCGCTGGCAAACAGGAAACGAAACTGCTCCGAGCGCTTGTTGATCACCCGGTCGATGGCAAAAATGGTGAAGTCATCTGCCCGCCAGGGCTCCAGCACCACCTCGTCCCGGGTCACCAGATCCTGCAGCGCCTGCCGGGTTTCGATGAAACGGGTCATGTCGTTCTCGCCAAACGGGCGCACCTTGCCCAGCTCCACCGTGAAGGCGTGAGCACCGTGGCGGTGGGAGCTGTAATAGCTGAAGGTGGTGGTGGGGCCGCTGGAGAGCAGAATGGTGCGCACGCCGCAGGTGCCGAGAAACTGCACCTGCTCCTTGCAATGAGGCCGCTCGTGGGGGAAGGGATAGACGGCAAATTTCTCGTGACGCGAGCCGCGAATGGCAGTGTGCAGGTCGTAGTGGTAGCGCGGTCTGGCCGGATCAGTAAAGAAGCGGCTCACATACTGCTCGAGGCGCATGGCGCGGATCCGCTCCTGGTTGCACAGCCCCTCCCCCTTGCTGTGAGCGCCGGAAAAGAGCCGGTTCATGTTCTCCTCCACTTCGCGCACGCCCAGATTCATGGCCGCCGGGTTGCCGAACAGGAACAGCACCCGGTGACGGGCCCTAAGCTCGCCACTGAGCAGGCGGCTCAGCAGCTGGTTGCAGATCTCGATGGGGGCCGTCTCGTTGCCGTGGATGCCGCAGGAGAGCACGATATCCTTGCGCCCGCCCGGCAGATCGCCGGCGCCGCTGGCAGGCTCCAGGCAGAGCACCCCCGTATCCCACACACTCGCGCGAGCACCATCCGGCAGATCAAACGAGAACGGCTCAAGCTGCCACTCGTGGCGGCGAGTCAGGGCCAAAAAGTCATGCTGGGGAATCATCCATCTCACCCTTTTGTCAGGAACGCTTGGCCGGATTATACGCAAGGCCCTCGGGCTTAAAATCAATTTTTAAACAAATTCAAACAGTAATGTTACAAGTGTGGGAGGGAGGAACATCACGAGGGAACAAAAGGGGTCGGCAACAGGCCGTGAGAGAGGGAAACGGGTACAACGAAGAGAACGGGCCCAGGCAAACGGGGCTGTCTGTCACGCCATGGCGGCGCTGGCTGGCAACAGTGAGTCAGCAGTAAAATGAGGCATCCTTGCCCGGCAGATCAACCACGCCAGAACGGCTTGGTGGTCTCTTGATAACGATCAGCTTCGTTCAGACCGATGTCCTTGAGCAGGTACTCGGGCAGCTCGGAGAGCTGGCGACGGCTGCGGCTGCGTTCCAGCCAGGTCAGTACGGTCATTTTGACGCGAGCAGCCAGATTCAGTTGGCTGGAATGCTGGTAACCGGCTTCGGTATAAGTCATGTTGGCCATGATGTGGCTCCTCTTTACGATGTCTGCGCGGGGTGCGAATTTGTTGCGCAAAGCTTAGTCAGGGGGGGTAGCCGACTCAATTGACGAATTTTGATAGCAGGCATTATTAAAACTAATGGTTGATGTCGTCATGAGCATGAATATAACGCATTGATTAATAACAACTTAACCATCTTTTCGTCTGTACAGGATACCCTGCAGCATATTCTCCTGCATGGATCCCTTCTAACTATGCAGTTTCCTCTACTGGCTATGCATTCACTGTGGGCACAAGCAAGGCGGGCAACCTGGCCTTTACATTCAGTTGTTAACCAAGCGATCTTTTATTGATCCTTTATTAACAGCTAGATACAAAGATTTTACCCTCAAATGACTCCGATCTTTTGTCCCTCTCCAACCCCCTGGAACGCAGGCACTTGGCACCCATGCCGCAGGCTGATATGGTTATTTATACAGTACTTTCACTGCCCTGCGTTCAGCCCGCTCACCAGGGCTGACAGAGGCAAACACAGGACATGCCGATGGAGACATTTACCCCTACAGCCGCCTTGCGCCAGCAGATGGAGCGGCTTGAACAGGCGCTGGACACCCTGGCCGCGCAGCTGGAACAGCTTGAGCTGCTGGAGGCCCACGTCTATCCCCTACCCGCTGTACCGCAAGGACAGGAGCATGAGCCCATCGAGCAGATCGAGGTGGGCTATCTGGGCGAGGAGGCCGCACTGGCCGCTACCCTCAGCGCCTATCGGGATCACAGTGCCCGCCCCGGCTGCTCCACCAAGGCCACCCACCGCCTGCCGGGCTGGCTGCGCTTTCCTGCCGCCTGTGCGCCCCTGCTGCGGCCGCTGATCGATGAGGTCAACGAGTGCAAGCTCGCCTTCAAGGCGCTGGTGCAGCAGGCTGGCGGGCGGGATGAGAAGTTCGAGCTGGTACACAGTGCGCTGCCCGGGGTCATTACTCTGCAGGTCTATCGCAAGCTGACTTGGCTTGAGGGAGAGCTGCACTCGCTCGGCTTCACCTGGGCTGACAAGCAGAGCATCAGCCGGCTCAGCCGGGAGCAGGTGCTGGAGATGCTGGAGCGCAGCCGCCGCTATATCCCGGCGCTGTCAAACAATGAGGAGTGGAGCAAGATGGTGGATCAGGAGGTGTACGACATCCGCCGCCTGCCTGCGGACGCAGAACTCAGGATCCGCCGGCCGGTCAAGACCCACCCGATGATCAACCTGCTCTGGCAGGACCGGGAGCCTCGCAAGCAGCAGCTCAAGGCGAGCCTGCCCCTGCTGCTCTGCTCGGACACCCAGCCCGCCGTCACCCACCTTGGCCACTACCCGCCCAAGCTGCGCCAGGCCCGGCGGGATCGCAAGATTGGCGGCGAGCCCATCATAGAGCGGCTGCATCTCTACCTCTATCAGGGATAACCGGCCCGAACGGCGGTGCGGCCTCGCCCAGGTGTCACGCGCGCCCAACGGCACGAGCCAAACAACACGTACCAAACAACAAGGGGAGCATCACCGGATGCTCCCCTTGTCTATTCCGAGCCAGCTGATCGCCATCAGCTCATCAGCAGGGCCCGCAGGCTCTCCACATCCAGCCCGCGCACTTCCGACTGGCCACTCAGCAGGCCGTCGGCCAGTGCCCGCTTCTCATCGTGCAGGGCGACGATCTTCTCCTCCACCGTCTGCTCGCACACCAGCCGATAGACGGTCACCGGCTGGGTCTGCCCCATGCGGTGGGCCCGATCACTCGCCTGATCTTCCACCGCCGGATTCCACCAGGGATCCAGGTGCAAGACGGTATCGGCCTGGGTCAGGTTGAGGCCCGTGCCCCCCGCCTTGAGGCTGATCAGAAACAGCGGCACCGCCTCGTGGCGAAAACGCAGGATGGACTCCTGCCGGGACTTGGCCGAGCAGCCGCCGTCCAGGTAGCAGTAGTCCCACTGCTGCTGCTCGATGCGGGCCCGCAACAGGCTCAGCAGATCGACGAACTGGCTGAACACCAGCACCCGATGACCATTGCCGATGGCCTCCTCCAGCAGCGCCATCGCCTCGTCCAGCTTGCTGCTGGCCTGGGACCACTCGGGCATCACCAGCTGGGGCGAGCAGCAGAGCCGGCGCAGCCGGGTCAGCCCGCTCAGCACGTGCATCAGGGCGCGGCCGTCGGCACTTTGTACCTGCTGCACCACTTCGCGCCGGGTTGCCTCGTAGAGCTGGCGCTCTTCGGGGGAGAGGCTGATGTGATGAATGATCTCGGTCTTGTCCGGCAGTTCGGTCAGCACCTGCTGCTTGAGCCGGCGCAGGATGAAGGGGCTGATCACCGCCCGCAGCAGCGCCATGTGCTGGGGATCCTTCACCGCCTTGCCGAAGCGGCGCTTGAACTCGCCGAGACTGCCGAGCAGGCCGGGGTTGATGAAGGTGAACAGGCTCCACAGCTCCCCCAGGTGGTTCTCGATGGGCGTACCGGAGAGGGCGAGCCGAAAATCGCCGTCCAGCTGGAACAGCAGCTTGGCCCGCTGGGTACCGGCATTTTTGATCTGCTGCGCCTCATCCAGCACCATGGAGGACCAGCGGCGGGCTTTGAGCGCCTCCGCCAGACTGCCGAGCATGCCGTAGTTGAGCAGGATGATCTGGCCCGCCTTGGCTTCGCGGATCATCCCTTCCCGCTCGGACGGGTTGTCGAACACCACCACCTCCAGCTCGGGAGCAAAGCGCGCGACCTCCTCCTGCCAGTTGGTGACCACTGACTTGGGTACCACCACCAGCGCCGGGCCCAGATGCTGGCGCATGCGCAGCACGATGAGCGCCTGCAGCGTCTTGCCAAGGCCCATGTCGTCGGCCAGACAGGCGCCAAAGCCGTGGTGGGCCAGGGTCGCCAGCCAGCGTACCCCCTCCTTCTGATAATCCCGCAGCGGCCCCATCAGCTCGGCCGGACACTCCACCTCTTGCTGCCACTCCTGTTGCAGGGAGTGCCAGGCGGCATCCCCCTCGGTGGTGATGACGGAGAGCAGGCGGGTCAGCGGGTAGGCCAGCTTGTGATTGATGCGCTGCTCTTCGTCGAGCATGGCGCCCAGCATGGTGAGCCGCTCCACCAGCTTGTCGCTCAACATCAGGCTGGTCTTCTCGTCCAGCTGAACGGTGCGCTGACCCGGGGTCAGCTGGCGCAGGATGAGGCGCAGGTCGAGGATCTGGTGCTCATCAAGCGAGAGCGCCCCCTCCACCTGGAACCAGTCCTGGCGCCGCTCGATCCGCAGGCTCAGGGCGGCTTCATCGAGGCTCTTCAGACGCGCGCTGTCCTGATGCCAGTGAATGACCACGCCGGCATCCACCAGCTCCGGCAGGGCGTTGACCAGCGCCAGTGCCTGCTCTCCCTCGAGGCGCCACTCGCTGCCGGGCAACTCGATGGGCAACTGATTGCGCAGCCGCTGGGCCTCGCCTTTCTCGGCCGCCAGATCCCGCTGCCAATAGTGATAATCCTTGATCCCCTGGCGCACGATGGCCTCGCCCTTGCCAAGGGGCTGCGGCGGCAAGTCGTCGAACCGGGTCACCAGCCGGACCGCCAGCTGGCCATCCTGCCAGTCGAGCTGAACCGAGGCCACGCCGGGCCAGGGAGCCAGCTCGGCATTGCCGTGCAGGCCCGCCACCTGGCTGTGCCAGGGCAGCCCCGCAATGGCGTCCAGGGTATGTTGCAGTTCCGCCAGCCCCTCGGCCGGCAGCAGCGGAATGGCCTCCAGCGCAGGCAGCCGGTCGAGCAGCGGCTGCGGGGTGAGGATGAGTTGCCACAGATCCTGCGCCAGCGGCAGTATGTGAGCCCCTCGCGCCGCGGCAGCCGGGCTCAGCACGGCGCTCATGCCCTGCTCGGTGGCCACTATCTGCAGCAAGGGTGCCGTGATGGCCAGCTGCAGCTTCTGCCCTCTGGCATTGAACAGGCGGGAATGGTTGGCAAGCGGTGCCCACACCTCGCGCGGCAATCGCCCCAGCGTGCGCGGCAGCGTGCGGACCAGCGCCCAGTCCTCTTCGTCGAGCAGATTGGCGTACTGGGTGGAGAGCAGGGTGGGATCGACCCGGCGCCCAGCAGTCCACTCCCCCTTGGTGCTCTGCTTCTGGATCTTGCACTCGAGTTCGGGCCCTTCCGCATGCAGCAGCCAAACCAGCCGCTCCTGCGGCTTGCGCACGCCGCTGGCGCGCCCCAGCCCCTGCAGCCAGTTGAGCCAGCTGGCGGAGGCCGGCGTCTTGTCCTCCCCATCCTGCTCATCGGCCTCCTGCTCGCCGCTGGCGGCGCGCAGTTGCTGCAGCGGCGGCTGCTGCGCCCCCTGCCCCAGCAACAGCCGCAGCAGATCCTGACAAAAGGCCATCAACCGGTGGCGGGGCGCGGCCTCCAGTACGTGGGAGAGATCCCATTTGTGCAGGATGGCCACCTGGGGGCTCTGCTCTCCATGCCGGGCAAGGGCGCAGAGATCGAGCCAGAGGTAACCCCAGTGCAGCTCTTCCGGCGGCAATTGCAGGGTATCGAACAGCCCGACCGCCTGACCGTGGTGATCACCCGCCCACTGCCCCAGCAGATCCGCCAGCAGCGGAAATTGGTTGGCCAGGCTGCGCTGCCACTTCTTGCGCTGCTCGCTGGCGAGCACGGGATCGGCCTGCTGCAACCAGCCTAGCCAGAGCAAGGCACTGAAGGTCAGTGGCCACTTACCCTGCCCATCCTCTTGCCCTTCCTGCGCCTGCCAAGCCCCAAGCGCTGCCAGCAGGCGCTCGGCCAAGGGCTGCTCTCCCCCCTGCTCCGCCAGTTGTTGCAGGGCGGGCCAGTGAGTGTTTGCTTTCCCGCTCAGCTCGCCACAGAGCCACTGCCACTCGGCAGCAAAGCCATCGCTGAGCCTGGCCAGCTCGGCGGCACACTCGCCGGCCGCCTGGGCCAGCGGCCACTGCCCATGGGGCTCGGCATCCAGCAAGGTCTGCAGGGCGAAGTGCTGCAGCATCAGCCGCTGCCACTGGAGGCTCGAGCCTGCCAGCAACCGGTGGGCATCGGGCAGATCGAGCAGGCTCAACAGATCGGCCGCCAGGTAGTAAGCAGGCACTTGCCCGGCCCTCCCCAGACAGAGCTCGCGCACCAGCGCCTGCGCCATCTCCTGGCCGGTGACCGACGGCACCCGCGCCCAGTTGGGCATGGGACAATCGCCGCGGCGCACCGCCAGGATCAACGCCAGGGTTCCCTCTGCTGTCAGACTCCACTGTTGCTCCCCACGCAGCCGCACCAGCCCCAGCAGTTGCAACTGACTCAACTTGTCGAGCAGGGCCTGCCCGAACGGCAGCTGTTCTTGCAAATAGCGGGTACTGGCGGTGCGCTGCAACTGCAGCTCACCGAGCAGGGCATAACAATCTGAAGAGAGAGTGGACGCAGACATCGAGACTCACGGGCAGGTGCAAAAGCGGAATTTTAACGGGAAAGCGACGGCGGCTCGACCCTTAACGACGAAATAACGCAAAAAAGCTGCGGCATCCCCGTCAGGGGCGGGCTTGGGGCAAGGTGAGGCCATGGGGTTCACCGGATGGAAATGACAGAAAAGGCGCACAAAAAAAGGCGCCTCGGCGCCTCTTGATGCACATATTGCCAACGCGTCAGCCTTCCAGCTGCGCCAGACGCTCGGCCAGCAGCTGCAGCTGCGCCTTGAGGCTCTCGACCTCCTCCTCCAGCGCCGTCAGTCGATCCGCCGCGGGAGAGGCATAACTGCTGGCGGGGGCCGCCTCGGCCAGCGCCTGCAGATCTACCTCACCACTGAACAGGTGGGCATACCGGGACTCGCGCTTGCCCGGCTCGCGTGGCAGCTTGACCACGTAGGGCCCCTGCTCGGCCAGCTTGGCCAATACCGCATCGACCTGGGTCACGTCGTCGAAGCTGCACAGGCGGTTGGTGCGCGAGCGCAGCTCTCCCGGCGTCTGCGGGCCGCGCAGCAAGAGTTCGCAGATAATGCCGAGCTCCTGGGCGGTGAACTTCAGCTCGCCGAATTCGGTGTTGCAGAAGCGGTGTTGGTAACGGGGAACCCGGGCATTGAAGCCGGCGGTATTGACCACCAGCCGCTTGCGGATCAGCTCATCCACCACGGCCCGGATGTCGAGCTCGGACAGCTCCAGCACCGGCTCGCGGTTGCTCTTCTGGTTGCAGGCATTGACCAGCGCATTGAGAGAGAGGGGGTATTGATCCGGGGTGCAGATCTCTTTTTCGATCAGACAGCCGATCACGCGGGCCTCCAACGGGCCAAGCACTAACTCCATTTCATACTCCCTACTAAACAAGACGTTGAGGCCACTATCTTAGCCATGGCGCCTCTGCCGTCCAGCAGCGGCCGCCATTTTTGCGAGGCGATGGGGCAGTTGATGAAACATCGCGCAGCCTGCCGGTCCCACATGGCCTCGACAGCCACTATCAGGTCGAGGGTTTGCGCTCCAGCGCCGTGGCCACGGAGGTGGCGGCCGAGCCAGTCAGCAAGGGATCACCCGGATAGAGCGCCAGCGCCTCGCGGCGCAGTGCCAGGGCCTCCTCTTTTCGTCCCAGTGCATCCAGCGCGATCACCATGTTGGCGTAGATGTTGGCTCGCGGGGTGTGACGCACAAACGCCTGACCCCAGTCGAGATATGCCTCCAGCTCTGCGTGATTGTTGGCCTGTAAACCCACCATCAACCGCACCGAGTTGACGTCAAACTCGACCCGGGTCAACCAGGCCATGGGATTGACCACATCGAGTAGCAGGGTCGGTTCCTTGTAGCCGCCGCGCTCGTACTTGGTGACCACCCAGGCAGTATGAATGGCGGTCAGCATGAAGGGCACCACCAGCAAGGGAATGATGATGGCCACGAAGCGCAACAACAGCCAGGGGCGATAGACATACTCGCGCCAGCTGGCACGGCCCGAGGCTTGCAGCCCCTCCTCCACTTCCGCATCCAGCACATACACCAGCAGCAGCAGGGCCCACCACAGGGCGATGGCGTGATAAAGCGGATACTCTGTCTGGGTGTGCAGCAGGATGGGGGTCACCAGCGCCAGCAGCGCCGCCCCCTTGACCCAACCGGCCTTGCTCACGCGCCACAACAGAGCGCCGCCCATCAGCACCATGCCGATCATGGGAGCCAGCCCCCCTTCCACCGCCCAGTAGAGGAACTCGTTGTGGGGGTGATCGAGGTTGTATTCAATCTGTACCATGGCCGGGTTCAGCGCCTTGTCGGCCATGTAGTGGTGCAAAAAGGTGGTTTCAAAGCTGCCGTAACCCCAGCCAACCCAGGGAGACTGGGCAATCAGCTTGGCGGCATAGGGCCAGTAGATGGAACGCATGCCGCCAGACTGATAAGCCTCCAGCCCACGTTTGACACCGCTGATCCCGTACTGGGAGGCGATCCCCAGCCCGACCCCGAGTGCAACCAGTCCCAGTACCTGCGCCAGCCGCCGCTGACGATGCAATGCGGGCACGAGCAAGAGCAGCGCCAGCAGGCCCCCCAACTGCCCCACCCGGGATTGCAGCGCCACCAGCAGCAGACTGGCCACCAGGATCACCCCATAGCGCAGCCCCTTGAGCCAGGGGTTGGCATTACCGCGCAGCTCCAGCCAGCTGGCCAGCATAAGCCCGGTCGCCATGAAGGTCGCCATCACATTGGGCTGTTGAAAGATGCCGTAGGGGCGGTTGGTGTGGGTGTCATACCCCAGCCAGTTACCCGGGATCAGCAGGTAGAACTGCACCAGGCCCAGCAGCGCTTCGATGGCCACCGCGCCCAGCAGCAGATAGAGCAGCCGGTCACGAGACGCCCGCACCAGCTGCCACTGATAGAGACAGAAGAGAAACAGCAGACCGGCAAACAGCCCCAGCAAACGGGGAATGGCGTAGTCTTTCAGGTCAAAGCCGGGATAGGCCATGGGCAGCAGCAGCAGCAACGCCCCCAGCCAGAGCCAGCCCTGCAAAGAGGAGAACACCAGCCGCTGCTGCAGCGTCACCTGCCACAGCCCCAGACCGATGACCAGGCTGGCGAAGATCCAGCCCCAGGCATTGAACGGCAGATAGAGCCCGGCCCCACCGGGGTTGTGCATGAAAAAGTGCATGCCCAGCAGCCAGTACAGAGCGCAGACGGCAGCAAAGAGACCCTTATTACTCATCTTCCTTGCTCCCCTTTATGTTGTTGAGGCGTACTCATAGATCAGCGGCGTGACGAAGATACTGAAAAAAAGGGGGGCCATAGCCCCCCGTTCCTTACTTAATTTGGTCATCATACCTGCTCTGGCCGACGAAAAGCATGCCTTACTAGAACCACACCGACCCCCAACATACCACCAAGCAAGGTAGCCAGCACGACCACCAGAGGGCGCTTGGGTTTGTCGCGGCTCACCGGCTCTTCGGGAGAATCCACGGCATAGAACGATTCAAAGGGCACGTCTTTGAGATCCAGTGCCTTCAAACTACCAAGCTGAAGACGGATTTTTCCCAACGCTGGGTTGAGCAGTTCGGGATCTTTTATCTCTTCAAGGATCTTCAACTTTTCTGCCAAGGCCTGGCTGCCGAGTTCGATATTGAAAGTCTCTTGAGAATTGATGTTTTCAAGTGGTTTCTCGACACCGGCCGCCTCGCTGATCCTCAGGCTGTATTGGGTACGACGCATCATACTCAATCGGTCCTGAATTGTATCCGCTTTGATATTCGCATATTGAGTTGTCAATGTTGCAACACGGTTTTGCCAGATAGATTTAAGCTCTGCATTTTTGCTGTCAATCTGCTTCTTCTGGATGAAATTGATATACTTTACCAGCCTATTTTTCGCCTCTTCGGCCGTTTCAGCAGCAAAACTCAAGGTCATATCAGTGCTGGTTTTACTAAGCTCTTTGGCAGAAATCCCCTCGGCCAATTTGTACATCAATGCCTGTTCACTGCGGCGATCCGCCACTCCGGCCAGCTTCATCTCTTCGGCAAAGATGCCCTCTTGGGTAAGGAAGAGCCTCTTATTGTTCATGGCATTAAAGGCAGTGATAAATCCCTGGTACAGGGCTGGGCGCTGTAATGTGGTGAAATCTATCCCTTCAGGGCTGGTAGCCGAACGGAATTGCTCGAGACGGAGTTGCAGGTTGGCAACTTGAGTCACCGTCGGCTCACTCACCAACGCTTGACTGGTCCAAACCTGACGAGCCAATAGGGCATAAGCAATACCTAGAGCAGCAAAAAAGCAAGTAATAGTTAAAATCAATCCTTTCTGCTTCCACAACACCAGCGCCAAGTCACGCAGGTCTATTTCGTCAGAAGCGGCATACCACTCTTGCGGCAGATGAGAATCAGATCTCGAAGTTATGTCTTTATTGGTCATGACGACTATCGTTTCCTAATCAGTTCAGAGAAGCAATAAAAGGTGCCTGACGATCTTTGTCAGACAAGATCGGAGGCGTATTTTCCATTAGAGGCCAGCTAATAGCCAGAGCAGGATCGGCCCAGTTTATGGCCCGCTCAAATTCCGGGCGGTAATAGTCAGTGCATTTATAGAACACTGTTGCCATCTCGCTTTGCACATAAAAACCATGCCCAAAGCCAGGGGGGATCCAGAGCGACATGGGCATATCACTGCTGAGCTGCTGCCCGACCCACTGCCCATAAGTAGCGCTCCCCTCCCGCAGATCGACTGCCACATCGAAGATAGTGCCAGAAATAACTTGCACCAATTTTCCCTGTGACCGCTCAACCTGATAATGTAGCCCGCGCAGCGTCCCCTGACGGGAGCGGCTTAGATTGTCCTGCACAAAGGTAAAATCACCGCAGTGGTCTACAAAATCGCTGTAACGAAATAACTCCACCAACTCACCGCGCGCATCTTTATGAATGGCATGGCGAATTAACTTCACATCAAAAATAGAAAGGCCTTCAAATTTCATTCTATTATTTTTACATTATTTAAATTAAATTGTTGTGCAGTAGTAAGCTGCCGAAGGGTTTCTATTACCCCCACCTGCCAGGGAGAAAAATGAAAACCAAAGGCCTGGCTAAATAAGTGAGTATCGAGCCGTGAATTTAATGGCCGACGCACAGGGCTGGTATAATGGTCGCTGTTTACTGGAATAAGAGTGGGTATTCTCTCCAGCAACCCCAACGCGCAGCCTTCCTTAAAAATAAAGCTGGCGTAGTCATACCAGCTCACCTCCCCAGCCGCAACCACATGATAGAGCCCACCCAGCAAAGGATTCAAAAGAGCCGCTCTAATAGCAATCAGGGTCGCCTCGGCCAACATAGCGGCAGAAGTGGGGGAGCCAACTTGATCACATACCACGGAAAGAGAGGAACGCTCGCCTCCCAACCGCAACATGGTTTTCAAAAAGTTCTGTCGATAAGGGCTGTGCAACCAGCTGGTTCGAAATATTAGATGGCGGCAACCACTGGCTAAGATTGCCTGTTCCCCTTGCCACTTGCTCAATCCGTAAACATTGAGGGGGGCCGGTTTATCCTCCTCCCGCCAGGACCGGTCACCGCTGCCGTCGAAGACATAATCAGTGGAAAAATGCACCAACAAGGCCCCGACCCGTTTTGCGGCATCCGCCAATTTAGCCACCGCTTGGGTGTTAACCCGATAAGCCAGCTCTGGGACAACCTGAGCTTGATCGACCTGGGTATAGGCTGCGGCGTTGATGATCACATCAGGCTGTGCCCGAACAATAACTTCCAATAACGCAGCATGAACACCAAGGTCGCACTCTTTCTGCCTTGGCGCAGTGATGTGCCAACCCTCACTTTTAGATGACACTGAGCAGAAAAGGGCTTGCCCTAATTGGCCGCCCCCCCCTAACAGAAGTAATTGCATGACGATCAGCGAGCCCCAAAACCAGTCAGGATGGTGCGGATGGTCTTGAAGACAATGAGTACATCAAGCCAGAGCGAGAAGTGCTTGATGTAGTAGAAATCATGCTCAATCTTAATCCGGGTATCATCAGCATCAGCGGCATAACCGTGCACCACCTGCGCCCAACCACTGATCCCTGGTCGCACAATATGGCGGTACATATAGAAGGGGATCTCACGTTCAAACTGATCGACGAAGGTACGTTGCTCTGGCCTTGGCCCGATCAGGCTCATGTCACCTTTCAGCACGTTGAAAAACTGGGGTAGCTCATCGATACGCAGCTTGCGGATAACCTTACCCACCCGGGTGACACGCATATCCCCCGCTTGGGCAAACTGAGCACCAGCCGTTTCCGAATCCTTGCACATGCTGCGGAACTTATAGATACAAAAATCCTTATTACCCTTACCGACCCGGTTTTGCAAGAACATCACAGTGCCCGGACTCTCCAGCTTTATCAAGATGGCCGTCACCAGCATCAGCGGCAAGAACAACGGGATTGCGATCACGGCTGCCAGTATATCCATACCCCGCTTGATAAAGTCATACACAGGGGATGGCAGTAGAGAGCCAAGCTGATTCTCATGGAGATGATCTATCTTTACCCGGCCGGTAAGGGTCTCGCTGATTTGCTTGATGTGATAGACGGGAATATGCGCCAAAGCACAGCGGGCGAGAAAACGCTCCCACTCCCCTGCCAAGTTCTCATCCCTAAGGTCTGCCACCACGGCATCATAGCGCACGACGCCCAAGTCAGGCTTATCCAACAAGCGCCATTGTACGCTGGAGTGATTGGTCAGAGCCTGGTAATTACCAAAAGGCAACAAGGCATATTTGGGGGTACGGTAGCGGCGGCCAATGAAGTAGACCAGCCAGCAGCAGAGCAGGGCAACCGCATACGACTCGAACAACACCTGTCTGCTGTAAGGCAAGCGCAGGAAGAAAAGTCCCCCCACCAATACTCCATACAGGGTCGTTACAGTGGGGATCATATAGGCAACCGGACTGGTTCCTGGATATCGCAAGAAGCGGTGGAGCACTACCCCGGTCAACAGGAAGGCAACAAAGGCCCCTGCCAAAGTGTTGACTCTGACTGCATCGAGTCCTTCCCAAAAATTCCAGCCCCAGCGCTCGATGGCCGGAAGGCACACAGCGAGCAAGGCTCCAAGAATGAACAAGGATGGGGGGCTGAATAAAACACGTTCATACCAGCGTGAGTGACGGCGTTGATATCTCAATTGAAACCTCTGAATCATGCACTTATGGAAGTTATATACCATTTGATAGTACTATAATGTCTCATTATAAATTTCAGCACCCTCCATATTAACCCCCTATAATAAATATTAATAAAAACACTAGCCCTATCGCCTAAGTGCATTATAGGCATAACAAATCCAATATAGGGAACTTCTAATTATACCAAAACCGAGATGATGCCTGTATATATTCCATTGCCATCTACTTGCTTTCCACTTATTGCTAGATAGGGTGCCATGAGACAAGCGATAATAAGCCAGTGAATCTTGAATACAATACGCATGCTTTGCTATTTTAATGAGATCGAGCCACATGATATAATCCTCATGCCCTATTTTCTCTTGGTAAACCTTGCCAAGATTAATGCGATTATAAACGCCGGTTAGGTTGCCAATTTTGTTCCCATACAGCATATCATTGTAACCAAATCTTTCAGGAAATACCCTATCAGGAAACTTCTCATCATTATTGGCGGTAGAAAACACTTTATAATTGCTACATACAATATCATAACCAGTTTCTAAAACTGCGAATTGTCTCTCCAGCTTATAAGCCGCCCATAAATCATCACTATCTAAAAAAGATATATACTTACCATTGGCTGCCTTAATACCGACATTTCTGGCTGCAGCAACGCCACTGTTTTCTTGTAGCCTAATATATTTAATACGAGGTTCAGAATCTACAACTTCGTGGATAATCTTATAAGAATCATCATTTGAACAGTCATCGATTATATAAAGACACCAATGTGGATAGGTCTGGCAAATCACTGACTTGATACTAGAGCATATATAGGCTTCTGCATTGTAACATGGCATTATTATCGAAAATACTTCACGATACATAGTCGTCACCAAAAGCTCCCATTTATATTAATAACTATCCATTATAACTCAGATATAAATAAGGTAGGCATGAAAAAGGATTAAAAAATCACTATCAGTTGCAATTATAAAGTCATCATGGAAACCATACTATATGTTGCGTCTTTCTAGCCACCTAATAAATTGTGAAACACCTGATGTCAAACAGGTGTAATTAATAGTCCCAAATTCCTCAAACAATCTATTGTTACAAAGTATATTCGATTTAATTATATCATTTGGCAAATATCTAACATCTACATCACTGATCGCAAGTTGTTCTCTAACTACATCTAATATAGCCAACGTTGAAACACCAATACCGGAACCAATGTTGTAAATATTATACCTCGGGGTTTTTAATTTATATAAATCATAAAAAATATCGACAAGATCTTTTATATAAATATAATCTCTTACCTCATATCCAGTCCCCCATATATCAATATTCTCTTTTGACAAGATACGACCAATAAGGGTGGCGATTAAACCTTGCCCTCCAGCTAACGACTGATATGGACCATAAGGATTAGAAGGCCTTACAATTAAAAATGGCTTATCCTTTAAATCAGATTCTGTAATGACGAAATGCTCTAACTCAATTTTACTTTTCCCATAGTCACATATAGCAGCCAGTTTTTCATTTTCATGATGTGGTTGTTCGCTACTCTTATAAACCCTTCCACCAGAAGAGAAGAAAATGAATCTCCCAGCGATATCAATCAACTCTGAGATAAAATTTTTATTTTTCTCGAGTAAAGAGCTATACTCCAATGTCTTTGAATTTACAGGAAAAGTATTTATAAGGTATATTGCAGTATCAATTTTTAGACTTTTTAGATAATCCTTATGCTTTTCAAAATCAGACATCTCAGCTTCGAAAAAATGAAAGTCATTTGAATGGCATGTAATAGCTGGTTTATTTCTGCCATAAACAAACACCTCATGATTATTACTTAAGAAATTCTCAATCAGGTTTACCCCAATAAACCCTGAACCTCCCAATATTAATACTTTATTCTTCACATGAGCCTCTTGTCTGCACCCGAGTAGATTGATTCAGAATACTTCACCAGAGAGGGCCAATCATGCTTTTCAAGCACATATTTTCTGGCATGTTCAGACATATTATTAATTATCAGTTCATCTGTTTCTAATACAGAATAAATTAAGTTTGCAACATCAGCTGGATTAGTCTCACATTCCCACCCCACTTGATATCTCTCAATTATATTTGTCATATTAACCCCCTTGGTCACAAGGCATGGCAAACCTGAATCTAGCGCCTCGAGCACCGCCATTGGAAACCCCTCATAGCGCGATGTTAAAATAAAAACATCTTTTTCACTAAACATATCATTTTTTTCTTGACCATATATAGCGCCTTTAAACGACACGCCAGGTAGATCAAGTTCTTTTATTCTGTTAATAAGCATAGTCTCTTCATCTTCAGACCCCTTACCGTAAAAAGATAAATGTATATCACTTATTTTTTTATCATACTTCAGTAGATGCAGAGCATCTAAAAGAATATCGGTACCCTTGTGAGAGAAATCAATTCGCGAAAGATACACTAATTTATAGGGTTTTATTTTACACCTCTTCTTTGTATTATCTTTCTGAATACTCGCAATGCCATTAACCTCATATAGAATATTTAAATTCCATTGAATAGAGTTTCTTGCTTCATCCTCATTAGTGAAGATAACCGCATCAGCATGATTGACAAACTTCTTAAAAAATAACATGTTTGCTAACGCCTTCTTCAGACGAGACTTCTTCTGTGCATCAATTACTAAACTAGAATGTGGCTTAACGAAATACCGCTTTCCTTTAGATAGGATTTTCTTGGCTAATCTTATATATCTATAAAAATAAAGACCATGAAAGACAAACAAATCAAAACCATCTAGCACATCATCCGACATATCACCTTCTGAGATGACCCGGAAATCTTCAGTCGTAAAACTATCATTAATACAATAAAGCGAGGATTCCAGCATGTCACTATATTTATTTTGCATAGAAATCATCTCTGGTAATAGCCGTCCTATTCCATTAGATGATTCTATTCTGTTTCCAACTACATGTAGTACTTTCATAAGAGTTACCAAACATTTATAAAGTTCACTGACGCAATGACCAAAATTTTATAGTAGAAAATTAAATGACGAGCAGGGTAGTTATCTTTGTGATTTATTTTTTATGGCTTTACCATAAATTTCAACGACCTTAATTGTGAATACATAAAAAGTCATTAAAACTATGATGCAGAACCATGATTTAAAGAAAAGGAAATAGGAGAAATCGTTTACTATTGGTAGAGTTAATATAATCACAATATATACACAGCTTGTATATGCTCTGTCTAATTTACTAAAGAGTTTTTTGATGATACAGAGCCCCAATATATTAAATGCCACAACTAACGGCCCAATAATTAACGATATATCACCGAAAATTGACCAAGCATGAGCCTGAAAATAGCTGTTCGAGTTAACCCATGCATCACCTGCCGTAGGAAAGAATATTGTTATAATTTCCGCCGCAGGATCCACTGCATGAACACCAAAAAAACTAGCTAATGGCATACCATAAGCAATGCGCTCGATATCGGGGGTTAACGCTTGGTAAATCATAAATGACCCTTCCGTTTGACCTATAAACAACCGGGCCAACACAGAGTCCAAAACACCACTAACTGGCGTATTATGTAATAATATAAAGAATGCGGAAAGCAATAACAAACTTATTATGGGGGTTATTACCACTATGGAGTAATTTACTTTTTTGGCTAGTCTAAGATAAAGAACAAACAATATAAATAATACAACAACGAACTTTGATTTTTGCATGTCATAAATACTATAGATTGTTATTAGCAGTAAATTAATTCTGAATAATAACTTTCCATGAGCATATTTACTCTTATGACAATAAGAGTAAATTAAAGAAACATATGGAAAATAAACAAAAACATAACCAATAAATAGGCCTCCAAATCCAACCTCGTTCTTTAATATTTTAGCTTTGAGTAAAGCTGCGCCAACAGAATCTCCATTAACTGCCATCAAGAAAGGAATATTACCTACAGATGCTATCTTTACAGAGATCACAATAAATGAAAAGAAGGTGATCATTTTTGTATGAAGATGATTGGTTTCCAACCTCTCGACATCAATGTCAAAATTGAAAATATAAGAAAGAAGGCTAACAATAAGAAGTAAAATTGTAATTGATGTGAATGTATAAACAAATGTATTGGTTTTACTTTCCACTGTTATAGCAGTATCAACTCCGAAAGCCATTGGGTAATCAAAGTAAGAAACCAATATCGTACCAGGAACTATTTGAATAAAGAGTGAAAGTAAGAGAATTGCACCTAATATTGTAGGTTTAAAACTAAAAATTCGTAGTCTATGATTAGCGAAAATTGTAACAATTAAAAAAAAACATATAATTATAAGACTAAGGTTCATAGTCTGGCCTTTTTTATTGCACTATTTATATACTTATAAACTCTATAAGGGCGAATAAGAAACAATGATTTATTATATATATAATAAGGAACATTTATTTTATTACCAAATAATTTTATCCACAAAACACGTTGGTAAAATAGCACACTGTCATCCCACTTTTTGAACAACAACATCGATGGTAATAGAGGCCAAATTTTTTCTTTCTGGAAAGAGTACAGAGATTTAAAATATATAATATTTCCTATTTTAGTCTCTTGTTGAGATAATGTATCACCTTTCCGATATCGCACAGTTTCTTTGTTTAGATAGTCTAATTTATACCCTTTAGTTAAAAATTTAAGCCAGAGCGGGTAATCCTCTATCATGGGATAGGCTTCATCACCGTACCCAATATCAATAATTGCTTTTTTCTTTATGAAACTAGTTGGAGCAAACAGGTAGCATTCAGTTAATATATTTATATATTGTCTCTCTCGTGAACATAGCATTTTATCTAAGTCATGTTTTATAGTTTCTTCTTGACCTAATTGATTGAATGAGATCATATTAGAGAACAAGACATTTGTATCAGGGTGATACAAGGAATAATTAATGTTAAGCGCTATGCAATCTGGCAGTAGCAAATCATCTGCCGCGATGGTTTTTATCCAAGAACCAGTAGCTAATTTCCATGCTTGATTACAGTTAGCAGTAACCCCTTTATTTTTATTATGAGAAACGATTCTGATAGCATAAAACTTCTCAACATGTATTTTTTTCCATTCTTCAGAAATAGATAAAGTATTATCACTCGAACCATCATCGGAAATTATTATTTCAATACTCTTTTTATTGTATGTTTGATGATTTATGCTATTTAATGTTTCTATTATTGTTTGTTCTGAATTATAAGAAATTACAGCAACCGTAACTAGCTCTTCCATTTCCAACATGGACACCTCAAAATAACATACTTTTTTACTACGTTAAGACTCTTATTTTGTGCATGATGTTTTTAGTCAAATAGCTATTATCAGAAAGGAGAACTCTAATTCATGAAATAACTATTCATCCAGCAATTTATTCTATTGAAATCTATAAATGTTTATGCTTGGGCAGATTTAACTTGATTTTGCTATCGATATTATCTACGCATCTGCTGGATAAAATCCACACAAATATAACATTCATCATATGACGAGTAATTAGCAAGAGAACTTTTTGACACTAAAGAAAACACTTAAAAAATAAATAAAGTAGCTAACTAAGTACGAAAAGGTTACCCCCTTTATCCCTATGTAACTAACAAATAAATAGGTTAAAACAACGAAAAAAACAGACGACAGTATTTCTGTAGCCATAAACCACTTAGTTGCTCCACGGGATAACATAGGATAGGCATATAACCAACTTGCAATTTTAATAATATCACCACATAACTGAATAGCAAATAGCTCTCGAGCAGAACTAAATTTATCGGTAAAAAGCAACCAAATGGCAATGTCACGTAGAAAATAAATACTCAGTGCTAAAATAACAACTATTGGCAATACCACACAAGCAGTTCTGTGAATTTCATTGACTATAGCATCGACACCGACTAATGATGAGAGGCGTGGTAAATAATAGGTGCCTAAAGCCATGGTAATTACCCCAAGATAAACTTCAGATATTTTCCATACAGCCTGCCATTGCCCTGCAGCCTCCCACCCAACTTGTTCAATCAAAATATTTCTCACTAAGATCAATGAGGTGGGTATTGTTAAAGCTGTGGTAATAGCCATCAAGACATAACCACCAATATCTTTTCTAGCTTGCTTATCAGTACTACCCCACCAATAGCATAATTTAAACCAAGGTTGATGAAGATTAGCAACCAACATTATCACACCAATTAAGGCGCTCTGTACCGACATTGCTAACAAGGCACCTTTGATATTGGCCTGGATGATCATGGTCAACATGACAGTGCCAGAGATCAGGACTGATAACATCCCGAGACTAACATAGCGGCGATACTTTTGCTGACCATTGATCACCGAATTGCACAGCGTACCTATTGCTGAAAGTGGCAACACCGCCACGGTGACCATTACGATCCAGGCAAGGGTTGTATCTTGAAATAGCCAGACCGCGATATGGTCAGCTAGCAATAATCCCGTTGGGATGGTAATTGCCGAAATAATCAATACCCATTGCAGCGATGCTCGCCACCAAGGTGCACAAGCATCAAATCCCTCACCTTGTTTTTCTGCCGTATAGCGAACAATGCCACTCCCCACCGGCGCATTGATAATGCCATTAAGGCTGGTCACCATACTCTGGACTTGGCCCAACATTGCCATGCCGGTGGGGCCGGTATAAATGGCCACCACCTTGGCAATAACAAAGCCCATCATCATCCTGAGTAGTGTCAACAGCCCAGTCATGGCCGTCACTTTAAGCAGACGCTTCATACCTTAAAGCCGTTTACAGCATCAATCACCTTTGCCACAGCCTCGTCACTCATGGTCGGGTCCATGGGTAGCGAGAGTACCTGCTGATGAATTTTCTCAGTCAGTGGCAACTGACAATCCCGGAATTGCGGATAAGCTTGCTGCTTATGAGGGGGGATAGGATAGTGGATCAACGTCTGAATGCCTTGCCCGGTCAACCACTGCTGCAAGGGTTTGCGAGCCTCAGAGCGCACCACAAACAGATGCCAGACATGGGCACTTTCCGTTTCAACTTGGGGCAATGTCACCAACGGATTACTGATCCCAGCGCGATAAAGCCGGGCTATCTCCTGACGACGCGCCGTTTCCTTCTCCAGAAAAGGCAATTTAACTCGCATCATCGCGGCCTGGATCTCATCCAGACGGCTATTTACCCCTTGATAGAGGTTTTCATACTTTTTGTGGGAGCCGTAATTGCGCAGCGCTTTCAGCGTTTGGGCTAGTTCGTCATTATTAGTGGTGACCGCTCCGGCATCGCCAAGTGCACCCAGGTTTTTACCAGGATAGAAGCTAAAACCGGCTGCATCGCCCCAATTACCGGCACGCTTGCCATTAATTTCCGCTCCGTGGGCCTGGGCGCAATCTTCGAGCACCAACAAGTCATGCTCTTTGGCAATGGCCATCAACTCTGGCATGGGGGAAAGCTGGCCATAGAGATGCACCGGCAAAATTGCCTTGGTATGGGAGGTTATGGCTGCGCGAACCAGTGCAGGATCGAGGTTATAGGTATCCGCATTGGGCTCAACCAGTACCGGCACCAGATCGTTTTCGGTGATAGCTAACACGGAGGCAATATAGGTATTCGCCTGAACAATGACTTCATCACCCGCCTTGAGCTTGCCAAGCTCTTTCCAAGCGCGTAGCACCAAAATCAGTGCATCTAGGCCATTAGCGACACCTATGACATGTTTAGTGCCACAATAAGCGGAAAACTCAGCTTCAAACTGAGTAAGCTCGTTGCCCATAATATACCAACCAGAGTCAATCACTCGCGCACAGGCATCTTTCAACTCTTGCTGATATTGTGCATTCACAGATTTCAAACTCAAAAATTCAATCATCTTATTTCTCTATATATTTAATTATTTTGGCAGGATTTCCAACAACAACGGAATAATCAGGGACATCTCTTGTCACAACCGCACCAGCACCGACCATGGCAAAAGCACCGATGGTAACTCCCGGCAGCAGAGTAGCATTTGCCCCTATAGATGCATTCTGTTTTATATGAATACGGGAAAATTGCTCAGGGTATACTTTTGAACGAGGCATTTTATCATTCGTGAATACAGCACAAGGCCCAATAAAGACATCGTTCTCGATCGTCGTACCGTCCCAAATATAAACTCCAGATTTTACAGTAACTCTATCACCAATTGTCACATCATTCTCAATAAGAGTATGTGCACATATGTTACATTCGGATCCGATTTTGGCATTTTTCAATATCACAGAAAATTGCCACACTTTTGTACCATCACCAATCTGATAAGATTGAACATCACTAAGAGGATGAATATACATAAATCATAATCCATTAGTTAATGAAATAAATTCATCATAGTTTCTGATATAATCATCTTCATCATATAATTGATTTGCCAAAACCATCAGTACACAGTCATCAGAAAAATCATGCATTTCCCGCCACATAAATGACTCTATCAGCAGACCTTGTGCTGGATCATTTAGTAATATATCTTCCCGTTCAATACCATCATCCAATATAAAACGGCAGGAACCACTAACGGCAATAGCCACCTGTTTTAAGGCTTTGTGTGCATGGAAACCGCGAGACACTCCAGTTTTAGTTCCGTAAATATAGTATATTCGTTTGATATCAAAAGGAATGTTTTTATTTCCCTCAAGAGCGATCAACGATCCGCGATCATCACCTAATACTGGGAGATGAATTAAATTAGCCAGAGCCATAATTTAATCCCTCATTAGATCAAAAAGATATTGGCCATAGCAATTTTTAGCCATTAGTTTTGCTGTTTTTAAAACAGCATCATTATCTAACCAGCCATTACGCCAAGCGATCTCTTCCAAACAGGCGATCTTGAATCCCTGTCGAGCTTCTATGGTTTCTACAAAGTTGGATGCTTCCAACAGGCTCTCATGAGTGCCGCTGTCCAGCCACGCAAAACCTCGCCCCAGCAGCTCTACATCTAGCTGTCCACGTTCAAGATAGGCTTGGTTGATACTGGTAATTTCCAATTCACCCCGTTCCGATGGTTGTACCTGCTTGGCTATCTCGACCACCTGATTGTCATAGAAATACAATCCGGTCACGGCAAAATGTGACTTCGGACTCTTGGGCTTTTCTTCGATGGAAAGCACTGTCTGTTTATCATCAAATTCAACGACACCGAAACGTTCCGGATCCTGTACCTTGTAGCCAAAAACCGTTGCCCCCTGCTCTTTTTTGGCCGCAGCTTGCAGCATCGGGGAAAATCCTTGCCCCCAAAACAGGTTATCACCGAGAATAAGACAGACTGGCTCCTGACCGATAAATTCCTCACCGATAATAAAGGCCTGTGCCAATCCATCCGGGCTTGGCTGAATGGCATATTCCAGAGAAATACCAAACTGACTGCCATCACCTAGCAAGCGCTGGAAGCTTGCTTGATCTTCTGAAGTGGTGATAATCAATATTTCTCTGATCCCCGCCAGCATCAATACCGATAAGGGATAATAGATCATGGGCTTGTCATAAACGGGCAGTAACTGCTTGGAAACGCCCATGGTAATGGGATAGAGGCGAGTGCCGGAGCCACCAGCCAAGATAATACCTTTCATCATTTATTCTCCGTACTGCTTGGTGATCCAGGACTGATAGGATCCACTCTTCACGTTGTTGACCCACTGCTGGTTATCCAGATACCACTGCACTGTCTTGCGGATACCGGATTCAAAGGTCTCTTGCGGTTGCCAGGCGAGCTCGGCGCTCATCTTGCTGGCATCAATGGCATAACGGCGGTCATGGCCTGGGCGGTCGGCCACATAGGTGATTTGATCGCGGTAGGAGCCGACCTTGGGCACCATTTCATCCAGCAGATCGCAGATGGTATGCACGACTTCTAGATTCTGTTTCTCGTTGTGGCCGCCGATGTTGTAGGTCTCGCCGATGACACCTGTGGTGACCACGGTATAAAGCGCGCGGGCGTGATCTTCCACATAGAGCCAGTCACGGATCTGGTCACCCTTGCCATACACCGGCAGCGGTTTGCCATCCAGGGCGTTGAGGATCACCAGCGGGATCAGCTTCTCGGGGAAGTGGTACGGGCCGTAGTTGTTGGAGCAGTTGGTGACGATGGTCGGCAGGCCGTAAGTACGACGCCAGGCGCGCACCAGATGGTCACTGGAAGCCTTGGAGGCAGAATAGGGGCTGCTGGGGGCATAGGGGGTGGTTTCGGTGAAGAGCGGCAGTGCCACACCGGGAGCCACTTCATCCGGATGGGGCAGGTCGCCATACACCTCGTCGGTGGAGATATGGTGGAAACGGAAAGCCGCCTTGCGTACCTCATCCAGACTGTTCCAGTAGGCGCGAGCCGCTTCCAGCAGCATGTAGGTGCCGACGATGTTGGTCTCGATGAAGTCAGCAGGACCGGTGATGGAGCGATCAACATGGCTCTCGGCGGCCAGGTGCATCACGGCATCCGGCTGGTGCAGGGCAAACACCCGATCCAGTTCGGCGCGGTTGCAGATATCGACCTGTTCGAAAGCATAACGCGCGCTGCTCGACACCTCGGCCAAGGATTCCAGATTACCCGCATAGGTGAGCTTGTCTAGGTTGATAACTGAGTCGTTGGTATCCCGAATTATATGACGAACAACCGCCGAGCCGATAAAGCCGGCACCACCGGTGACAAGAATGTTCATAGGTATACTCTTGAAAATTAATAGAAATTTGGTTCTTTCTTAAACCTGTTACGAATAGTTCATGGCAGTGGAAACGCTCGCTCAAGCGGCAGATTTCTGGCACCAACCAAGAAAAAGACAATAGCTACCGCCCCTGAGTTACAGCCCCCAGATCGCTACTTTAACCGGATTGTGTGTGCTGTTGGCCATAGTGCCCTCCAGCTTGGGAAAATTCTGTCACCGCTCCCTGATGACAAAAGTGCGATTTCTCTTGCACATTGAACATGTCAGTTTACAAAAAACCGCCGTCAATCGTTGCCATGCCCCAAGGGCAAAGTCCAGATTTTAGCGCCTTTACTAGCAGCTTGAACAGCTATAACAACCTTTCATAAAGTAAGTGATTTGCCTCCCTCTCCAGCAGCGGTTCTCGGCTCTTCAAGCAGAAGAAGATGAGCTTCCAACCGCTAATAAAACCTCTTTTGAGGCCAAACATAATCGTTGCCAATCGGATTCAGAAGTAAAAATAGTGACAGGCGACGCATCAGTGTGGAGCGCGATCACAAGAGCACCACTTTGCTCCAATCGTTGCAGAAGATGAGTAACACTTTCTTACAATTGCCATTCACTGGGTACGTAACATTCAGGCTTTCTCACCCATCTCTGCAGCCTGCCGACACGCTGTCTGCACGACGTATTATGTCACTTGGGTTTCATATGTATATGTTTTTGCTGAAAACAAACAGGGCGAACCTGATGGTTCGCCCTGTGACGGTAAGATAACGCAAGGAGAGATCTGTGGCTACTGTCAGTTTTTTCCTTTGTCACCCTCGGTATCGGCGGCTTGCCAGCCGCCGCCAACAGCTTTGTAGAGCGCAACCTGGTTGCTGAGCTGCGCCAGACGGGTACTGATCAGCCCCTGCTTGGCACTGAACAGCGAGCGCTGGGCATCGAGTCGGGTTAGATAACTGTCCACCCCCTTCTCGTAGCGCACCTCCGCCAGCTTGAAGTAGGTCTGGTTTGCCTCCACCAGTGCCTGTTGCGCCTGCAATTGCTGCTGATAGTCAGCCTGGGCGCCGAGCGTATCCGCTACTTCCTTGAATGCGGTCTGGATGCTCTTCTCGTAGCTCGCCACCGCCTGCTTGGTGCTTACCTCGGCCACGTCCAGATCCGCGATGCGCTTGCCGCCGTCAAAAATCGGCAGGTTGATCTGCGGCATGAAGGTCCAGGTGCCGGTACCGCCATCAAACAGTCCGCTCAACTGGTTGCTGGCGGTGCCCGCCGTCGCGGTCAGCGAAATGGTCGGGAAGAAGGCCGCACGGGCGGCGCCGATATTGGCATTGGCCGCCTTCAGGCTGTGCTCAGCCGCCAGGATGTCCGGGCGCTGTTGCAGCAGGCTGGATGGGGCACCCACCGGGATGGCCGCCAGCTGCACCTCAGCCAGGCTCGCCGGCTCGGTCATCAGCGCGGGGACGCCGGTCCCGAGCAGCAGTGCCAGGCCGTTGCGATCCTGTTTCACCTGCCGCTGGTACTGGGCCAGGCTCACCTTGGCGCTTTCCAGCGCGGTACGACCCTGGGCAAGCTCCATTTCGGAGGCGGCCCCCAGCCGGTACTTGTGCTCGGTCAGGCCATAACTCTCCTGCTCGGTGGCCAGGGTCGCCTCGCTCAGCGCGAGCAACTCCTGATCCGCCAGCAGGGTGAGATAGGCGTTGGCCACCGAGGCGATCAGCGCGATCTGGGTGCTGCGCTGGGTCTCCACCTGCGCCAGATAGTTTTCCAGCGCCTGATCTTTGAGGCTCTGGATCCGGCCAAACAGGTCCAGCTCGTAGGAGGTGATGCCGATGTTGGCGCCGTACTGGCTGCTGATGGTGCCCTGCCCCGTGCTGCTGAGATCGTTCGAACCCTGCTGGCGGGTACCCGAGCCATTGGCCGCCAGGGTCGGCAGCTGGGCCGCCCGCTGGATCCGGTATCTGGCCTCGTAGGCCTCCACGTTGAGGGCCGCGATGCGCAGATCCCGGTTGTTCTCAAGAGCCGTGGCGATCAACTGCTGCAGGGCGGGATCCAGGAACTGCTGGCGCCAGGGGGAGACGGCCGCCTCCCCTGCCTGGTTGCTCTGCCAGGTGGCACCTTGCGGCAGCGCCGGGCGCTGGTAATCGGGGGCCATGGAACAGCCCCCCAGCAGCAGCGTCACGCTCAGGGCGATCAGGGTCTTAGTCATGTTTGATCTCCTCGGCATGGGCCAGACGCGCCTGCTTGGTGCTGTGCTTGGTGAAATAGCGCATCACCAGCACGAAGAACAGCGGCACGAAGAAGATAGCCAGCACGGTGGCACTGATCATCCCCCCCATCACGCCGGTACCGATGGCGTTGCGGCTGCTGGCGCCGGCACCGGTACTGATCACCAGCGGCAATACACCGAGGATGAAGGCGAGCGAGGTCATCAGGATCGGACGCAGGCGCAGGCGCGCCGCCTCCACCACGGCTTCGCTCAACCCCATGCCCCTGTCATAGAGCTCTTTGGCGAACTCGACGATGAGGATCGCGTTCTTGGCCGACAAACCGATGGTGGTGAGCAGACCCACCTGGAAGTAGACGTCGTTCTCCAACCCGCGCAGGGTGGCGGCCACAATGGCCCCCAGCACCCCGAGCGGCACCACCAGCATCACCGAGAACGGAATGCTCCAGCTCTCGTAGAGGGCGGCCAGACAGAGGAACACCACCAGCAGGGAGATGGCGTACAGGGCCGGAGCCTGAGAACCCGCCTGCCGCTCCTGATAGGAGAGACCGGTCCACTCGATGCCGATGCCTTCCGGCAGTTGCTTCACCATCTGCTCGATAGCGGCCATGGCGTCACCGGTACTCTTGCCCGGCGCTGCTTCCCCGACAATCTCCATCGCCGGCACGCCGTTGTAACGCTCCAGCCGTGGCGAGCCGAAGCTCCAGTCGGTGCTGGCAAAGGCGGAGAAGGGCACCATCTGACCGGCGCTGTTGCGCACGTACCAGAGCTTGAGATCCTCCGGGTTCATCCGAAAGGGGGCATCCGCCTGCAGATAGACCTTCTTGACCCGGCCTCTGTCGACGAAGTCGTTCACATAGGCAGAGCCCCAGGCACTGGAGAGCGTGCTGTTGATGTCGCTGATGGAGAGCCCCTGCGCCAACGCCTTCTCGTAGTCGATCTTGATGTCGAGCTGGGGGGTGTCTTCCATCCCGTTCGGGCGCACCCGCACCAGGTTGGGATCCTGCGCCGCCATGCCGAGCAGCTGGTTGCGCGCCGCCATCAGCTTGTCGTGACCCACGCCGGCCCGATCCTGCAGGAAGAAGTCAAAACCGGTCGCCGTCCCGAGCTCCGGGATCGGAGGCAGGTTGAAGGCGAACACCTGGGCTTCCTTGATGCTGAACAGGTAGCCCATGGCGCGGCCGATGATGGCATTGGCGCTGCGATCCGGCGTGTTGCGCTCCTTCCAGTCTTTCAGCTTGATGAACGCCATGCCGCTGTTCTGACCGCTACCGGCGAAGCTGAAACCCGCCACCGTCAGCACGGAGTCGACGTTATCCTTCTCGTTTTTCATGAAGTAGTCGCGCATGTCGGCCAGCACCACCTCGGTGCGCTGCTTGGTCGCCCCGACCGGCAGTTGCACCATGGACATGATGACCCCCTGATCCTCTTCCGGCAGGAAGGAGGTGGGCATGCGCATGAACAGGATGGCCAGTACCGCCAGCATGGCGGCGTAGATGATGCCGTAGCGTACGCCCTGCTTGACCACCTTGCGCACGCCGCTCTGGTAGCGGTTGGCGCTGGCGTCGAAGGCCCGGTTGAACCAGCCGAAGAAGCCGCGCTTGGCACCGAACTCGCCATGCTTGATGGGCTTGAGCAGGGTGGCACACAGGGCCGGGGTCAGGATCAGCGCCACCAGCACCGACAGCACCATGGCCGAGACGATGGTGAGGGAGAACTGGCGATAGATGGCACCGGTCGAGCCGCCGAAGAAGGCCATCGGCACGAACACCGCCGAGAGCACCAGGGCGATCCCCACCAGGGCGCCGGTGATCTGGGTCATGGACTTGCGGGTCGCCTCGAGTGGAGAGAGATCCTCCTCGCTCATCAGACGCTCCACGTTCTCCACCACCACGATGGCGTCATCCACCAACAGGCCGATAGCCAGCACCAGACCGAACATGGTCAGGGTGTTGATGGAGAAGCCGAACGCCGACATGACGCCGAAGGTCCCCAGCAGCACCACGGGCACCGCAATGGTCGGGATCAGGGTGGCACGGAAGTTCTGCAGGAACAGATACATCACGCAGAACACCAGGAAGATCGCCTCCACCAGAGTCTGCACCACCTCCTCGATGGAGATCTTCACGAACGGCGTGGTGTCGTACGGGTAGACGATCTCCATGTTGGCCGGGAAGTAGGTGGAGAGCTCATTCAGCTTGCCACGCACCTTCTCGGCGGTATCCAGCGCGTTGGCACCGGTTGCCAGCTTGATGGCGACCGCCGCGGTCGACTGACCGTTGTAGAGCGCCTCGGCATCGTAGCTTTCGCCGGCCAGCTCGACCCGGGCCACGTCTTTGAGCCGCACCTTGGAGCCGTCCTGGTTCACCCGCAGCAGGATGTCGTTGAACTCCTCCACGGTGGAGAGCCGGGTCTGCCCCATGATGGTGGCGGTGAACTGCTGATCGGTCACCGCCGGGGTGCCCCCCAGCTTGCCGAAGGCCACCTGAGTATTCTGCGCCTTGATGGCGGCCTGCACGTCACCCGGGGTCATCTGCACCCGGTTGAGTTTGTTGGGATCGAGCCAGACCCGCATGGAGTACTGGCTGCCGAACAGGGTGATGTCCCCTACCCCGTCCAGACGACTGAGCGGCTCCTTGATGTTGGCCACCACGTAGTCGGCCAGGTCATCGTTGGTCATGGCGCCATCTTTGGAGATGAAGGCGGCCACCATCAGGAAGCTGCTGGAGGTCTTCTGGACCCGGATCCCCTGCTGCTGCACCTCTTGCGGCAACAGCGACATGGCTTGCTGCAGCTTGTTCTGCACCTGCACCTGGGCGATGTCGGGGTCGGTCCCCGGCTGGAAGGTGAGGGTCACTGATACCCGGCCGGAGGAGTCCGACTGGGAGGACATGTAGAGCAGGTGATCCAGCCCGGTCATGTTCTGCTCGATGATCTGGGTCACCGAGTCTTCCACCGTCTTGGCGGAGGCCCCCGGGTAGCTGGCAGAAATGCCCACCGCCGGCGGCGCAATGCTCGGGTACTGGGCGACCGGCAGCTTGATGATGGCCAGGCTCCCCGCCAGCATGATCACCAGGGCGATCACCCAGGCGAAAATGGGTCTGTCTATGAAAAATCGTGCCATGAGGCGACTACTCCATCCTACTTGTTGGCCGGGGCATTGACCGGCGCCTGGGCAGACTGCGCAGCGGCACTCTGTTCAGCAGGTGCCACGACGACCCCGGGTTTTACCTTTTGCAGGCCGGCGACAATCACCCGTTCGCCCGCCTTGAGACCGGACTCCACCACCCAGTCACTGCCGACGATGCGGCCCAGCTGCACTTCACGCAGCGCCACCTTGTTGTCCGCCGTCACCACCATCACGGTGGCGCCGCCTTTCGGGGTACGGGTCACCGCGGTCTGCGGCACCAACAGCCCTTCGGCGCGCTCGCCCTCCTGCAGGGTGGCACGCATGAACATGCCCGGCAGCAGCAGCTGATGAGGGTTGGGGACAATCACCCGCAGGGTCACCATGCCGGTGGTCTCATCCACGGTCACGTCGGAGAACTGCAGCGAGCCCTCTTCGCCATAGGTGGAGCCATCTTCCAGCTGGAAGCTCACCCGGGCGCCTTTCTGCTCGTCCTGGGTCAGCTTGCCGGCCGCCACCTGGCGCTTGAGGCGCAGCAGATCGGCGGTGGACTGGCGCACGTCCACATACATGGGATCGAGCTGCTGGATGGAGGTGAGGCTGTCAGCCTGCTGGGCCGTCACCAGGGCCCCCTCGGTCACCGCGGACTTGCCGATGCGGCCGCTGATGGGGGCCGTGATGCGGGTGTAGGCCAGGTTGATGTTGGCGGTCTGCAGCGCCGCCTTGGCGGCACCGATTTCGGCCAGCTGCTGCTTCCAGGCCGCGTCGGCGTCGTCATACTCCTGGCTGCTGATGGCCTTCACCTTCACCAGCTCGGCATAGCGCTTGGCCTTGAGGCGGGCGCTCTGCTCGTTGGCCTGCGCCTTGGCCAGGTTGGCCTTGGCACTGGCCACCGCGGCCTGATAGACGGCGGGGTCGATCTGGTACAGCAGCTGGCCGGCTTTGACGTCGCTGCCCTCGGTAAAGAGACGCTTGAGAATGATGCCGCTCACCTGGGGGCGCACCTCGGCGACCCGCAGCGGGGCGCTGCGACCGGTCAGCTCGGTGGTGAGCTGCAGTGGCGCCGTGTGCAGGGTGACGACATCCACCGCGGCCGGCGGCATCGCACCGGGCCCCTGCTGGGCACTGCCCTGTTCGCCGCAAGCGGTCAGCAGACCGCTCGCCAGCAGCGCAAGGCCGACTGAACGTGCGAGAATATGTTTATGCATGGAGAACCTGAGCCTCTGTCTATCAATGAATAACCACAGGGTTTATAGGACCCGGTTGGTAAAATCGGAAAGATGAGGCAATATACATACATTCATAAATGTATGTAAGTGACTTTTTTACTTTTACAAGGTGCGCGCAGAGATGGCCAGAAGAACCAAAGAAGAGGCGCAGCAGACCCGCTGCCACATCATGAGTACGGCCCTGGATCTGTTCTGCTCACACGGCCTGGCCAAGACCAGCCTGACCGACATCGCCAGGGCCGCCGAGCTGACCCGTGGCGCCATTTACTGGCATTTCAAGAACAAGGAAGAGCTGTTCGTCTCCCTCTGGGAGGAGCTGTGCCAACCCCTCTCCCACCAGCTCGATGCCTGCGTCTCCGAGCTGGAGCCCGACCCCCTCGGCAAGCTGCGCACCTTCCTCAAGGAGGTGCTGGTCAAAATCTGCACCAACCCGGCCCATCAGCAGATGTTCACCATCATGTTCAACCTGGAGTCGTTGGAGGGGGAAGCCATCCCCTTGCGCGAGCACATGCGCAGCCAGTCCAGCAACTTCTTCCGGGATCTCGAGATCACTCTGGGCAATGCGGTGCGCCTCGGCCAGCTGCCGCAGGGGCTGGATCTGCAGCGGGCCGCCACCCTGCTGCACTGCACCCTGGACGGCTACATCATCAACTGGCTGCACTTTCCGGAGCGCATCGATCTGCGCCAGGAGGCCGACTTCCTGCTGGACAGCCTGTTCGCCCTGATCGCCCTGCCAACCGGCCCGGCCGCCCGTCGCCCCTGAGCCAGCAAGGCCGAACACTGGCGGCCCTGGCCCGACGCAGACAACCCCTCACTTCCTTCCATCTCCGTCCATCACTTTGGCGCCCCGGCGCCAAATTGGCTCAAATTTGCTATAGTCACGCCCCCGAAATTGAGTTGCGCCCCCCGAACCAAGGTGCCTGCCATGTCCCGTTCGTCTCCCTCTTGCCCTCCGGCCTCCATTGCCATGCCCTCAGCCGACAAATGGTCAGCGGCGCGCCAATCGTTTCTGGCGCTGCTCCCCCCCGGCGCCCACCTGCTGGAGGCGGGCTGTGGCGAAGGCAACGATCTCTGCTTTTTTCGCCAGCAGGGGCTGGTGGTGACGGCCTTCGATGCCCGCCTGGCACAGGCCAGGGTCGCCTCGCGGCGCAGCGGCCAGCCGGTGCGGGTCTGCCGCGTCGAGCAACTGCGCAGCGTGGTGCCCTATGACGGCATCTGGGCGCGCGGGGCCTTGCCGGCGATCGCGCCAGACGATCTCAGCGGCGCGCTGACCCATCTGGCCGGCCTGCTCAAGCCCGCCGGGCTGCTCTACTGCGCCTTTCCCCACCCCAGTGGCCAGCTCGCTGCCACCGGCAGCACACCTGGTGCTCCCGCAGCCGAGGTGCACCTCTGCCAGACCCGGCTCGATGAGGACGGCCTGCGCCAGCTCATCGCCCCGCTGTCGCTGCAACTGCAGCAGTGCTGGGAGAGCGAGCAGGCGGATGGCCGCTGGCTGCACGCCCTGCTGATCCGCGCCTGAAGGGCCATGGCAAATTAATCACCCACCTTTCTTCGCGCTCACCTCGCCAGTGGCTATCACCACCATGATCACATTTAACAATATTTAACTCGACATTAACGCACTCACGACAGACATAATGCGGATTTTGTGTTAAAAAGCGGCATTAAAATCAAAATTAAATAACAAATCAGACACTAACACCTGGATTTACTTATGAAACTTGTCCTCAAACTGGTTGCCGGCATCCTCGCCGGTCTCTTGCTCGGTCTCTACGCCCCGGAATGGGTCGCACGCGTGCTGTTTACGGCCAAGACAGTCATAGGTCAGCTGATCACCTTCACCATTCCGCTCATCATCCTGTTCTTCATCATGAGTGGCATCGCCAGCCTGCCGAAGAACTCCGGCAAGCTGCTGGGCAAGACGGTCGCCCTCTCCTACTGCTCTACCATACTGGCGGGTCTGTTCGCCTTTACCGTGGCCAGCAACCTGATCCCGCGCCTGACCACCGCCGCCGAGCCCACCGCCGAGAGCGCCATCAAGCTCGCCTCCTACATCAACCTGGAGATCCCGCCGCTGTTCGGGGTGATGTCGGCGCTGGCCGCCGCCTTCGTGTTCGGCATCGGCATCAGCGCCACCCAGGCCACCGATCTGCGCCGGGTCGCCGATCAGGGCCGTGACATCATCGACCGCCTGCTGGCCAAGGTGATCATCCCGCTGCTGCCGTTCTACATCGCCGGCGTCTTCGTCGAGATGACGGTGGAAGGCACCGTATTCGCCACCCTGAAAACCTTCGGCGTGGTGCTGGTGATGGCCATCGTCATGCACTGGCTCTGGCTCTCCGTGCTGTTCGTCGGTACCGGTCTGGCCCTGGGCCGCTCCCCGGCCCAGCTCATCAAGAACATGCTGCCGGCCTACTTCACCGCGCTGGGTACCATGTCCAGCGCCGCCACCATCCCGGTCGCCCTGCAGGCCAGCAAGAACAACGGCGTGAGCGATGGCATCGCCAACTTCACCGTGCCGCTGTGTGCCACCATTCACCTCTGTGGCTCCACCATCACCTTGGTGACCTGCGCCACCGCGGTAATGTTCCTCTCCGAGCATCTGGCCATTCCAGGCATCGACACCATGCTGCCCTTCATCATGATGCTGGGTGTCATCATGATCGCCGCGCCGGGTGCCCCGGGTGGCGGCGTCATGTCCGCGCTGGGTCTGCTCACCTCCATGCTGGGGTTCGGTGAGGCCTCCATCGCCCTGATGATCGCCCTCTACCTGGCCCAGGACAGCTTCGGCACTGCCTGCAACGTCACCGGCGACGGCGTCATCGCCCTGTGGGCCGACCGTTTCGCCCAGAGCGGCGAGCCAGCGCTCAGCGCCGAGCAAGACGCCGCCTGATAGAGCAAGCAGATAAAAAAACGGGAGCCATCGGCTCCCGTTTTTTGTTGGCGGTCAGCGCCAATCAACCGCGGCGGCGGATCACCCCTTCCTGCGCCGTGCTCGCTACCAGCACGCCGTCGCGGGTGAAGAACTGGCCGCGCACCAGGCCACGACCAGCGCTGGCGCTCGGGCTGTCCACCACATAGAGCAGCCAGTCGTCCAGCCGGAAGTCCCGGTGGAACCACATGGAGTGATCGATGGTGGCCACCTGCATGTCCGGCTCCCAGTACGACACGCCGTGGGGCTGCAGGGCGGTGAACAGGAAGTGGAAGTCGGAGGCATAGGCCAGCAGGTACTTGTGCACCCGCTGATCATCCGGCATCTGGCCATTGGCCTTGAACCAGACGTGGCGCAGCGGCTCGTGCACGTCGGGGCGGATCGGGTCGACCAGGGTCACCGGGCGAATTTCGATGGGCTTCTCGCACATGATCTTGTCGCGCAGGGCAGGCGGGATCTGCTGTTCGTAGGGGCGCACCAGCTCCAGCTCGCTCTTGAGCTGCTCGGGTGGCGTGATCCCCGCCGGCATGGCGATCTGGTGTTCAAAGCCGTCCGCCTCGACCTGGAAGGAGGCGTTGAGATAGAAGATGGGCTTGCCGCCCTGAATGGCCTTGACCCGGCGGGTGGAGACGGTCTGGCCGTCGCGGATGTTCTCCACGTCGTAGACGATGGGACGGTTGGCATCGCCGGGGCGCAGGAAGTAGGAGTGGAAGCTGTGCACCTGGCGATCGCTTGCCACCGTCTGCTTGGCGGCTGACAAGGCCTGCCCCATTACCTGTCCGCCAAACACGGCCCGCAGACCGAGATCCTGGCTCTGGCCCCGAAACAGGCCCTCCTCGATTTTTTCGAGCGCCAGCAACGCCAGCAGCTCATCAAGTACCTTGCTCATTATTATCTCCTGTGTCAGTGCGGGAAGGCTAACAAGCCCGCCCGTGCCGAGCAACCACCCCCGCCCCTGCCAGTCGCCTGCCCGGCCCCATTAATTCAGCTTTACGTGAATTTGAACAATAACAAACTCAAAAGGCGCCAATGAAAAGGCCCGCCGAAGAGGCGGGCCTGTTGCAGTACGACCTTGCGGCCACGCAGCGCTTACTTGCTGCCGGTACCCGAGTTGCGGGTGGAGGAGGTCGGCTTGCGACGGGCCGTGGTGGCGCGGGCGCGCGGCTCCTTGCCCTGCATCTCCTTGTGGCGCTTGACGGCGCGACGGATCTGGGCGGCCTGCTTGTGACGACTGGTTTTGCCGTCCTGCTGCAGATCGACCTTGGACTCGGTCTCGTTGGGCAGGTTGACCAGGCCACGCAGGTAGTTCACCTCGGGCAGTTTCAGCTCCTGCCAGCCACCGCGGGGGATGCCGCGATCCAGCTGCACGTCGCCGTAGCGAATGCGCATCAGGCGGCTCACCTGCACTTCCTGGGATTCCCACAGGCGGCGCACTTCACGGTTGCGACCCTCGGTCAGGGTGACGTTGAACCACTGGTTCAGACCCTCGCCACCGGCCGGCTTGATCTTGTTGAACTTGGCCATGCCGTCTTCCAGCTGCACGCCCTTGCGCAGGCGCTGCAGCATGGCTTCGGTGATCTCGCCAAAGACCCGCACCGCGTATTCCCGCTCCACTTCGTGGCTCGGGTGCATCAGCCGGTTGGCCAGCTCACCGTCGGTGGTGAACAGCAGCAAACCTGAGGTGTTGACGTCGAGGCGGCCGACCGCAATCCAGCGGGCCCCTTCCATCTTGGGCAGACGATCAAACACGGTGGGACGACCTTCCGGATCGTGACGGGTACACATCTCCCCTTCCGGCTTGTGGTAAGCCAGCACGCGGCAGATCACTTCCTCTGCGGCACGGGTCTTGATCTGGTGTCCATCCACCCGGATCACGGCGTTCACTTCGACGCGATCCCCCAGTGTGGCGACCTTGCCATCCACACTGACCCGACCTGCGGTGATCAGGGCCTCCATCTCACGACGGGAGCCGTGACCCGCGCGGGCCAACACTTTTTGCAGTTTTTCACTCATCGGGGTTACCTGATTGTTGATCGCTGCCCGCAGCTGCCAATGTCAGCGTGGACAACGAGGGTTGCAGTTCGGGATCAAGCTCGGGGAGCTGCTCCAGACTCTGCAGATTAAAATAATCCAGAAATTCTCGGGTGGTGGCGAGCAGCTCGGGGCGACCCACCACCTCCTTGTGACCGATGCTGCGCACCCAGCCACGTTCTTTCAGGGTATTCACTATCTGGCTCGAGACCGCCACCCCGCGGATGGCTTCGATCTCGGCCCGGGTGATGGGCTGACGATAGGCGATCAGCGTCAGCGTCTCCATCACGGCGCGCGAATAACGGGGGGCCCGCTCGCTCCAGAGCCTGGAGAGCTCCTCGGCGTACTCCTGGCGGGCCTGAAAGCGCCAGCCGGAGGCCACCTCCTTGAGCTCCACCCCCCGTTCGCTGTAATCCTGTCTGAGCTCCGCCAGCAACAGCTGGACGTAGCGGCTGGTGACCGGGTAGTCCGCCAGTATACTGCTCTTGAGCTCGCTGACGTTGAGCGGGCGTCCGGCGACGAACAGTGCCGCCTCGATCAGCGTCTTGAGTCGTTCAGCCGGCAGCGCCATGGTCCGCTCCTCGCAACATCGGGCTCTTCAACCGTTCAGTGGGCAGCGCCACGCTCGCTCTCCTCATGCTGGCCGGCCAGGGCAAAGTGGATCGGCCCCAGCGGTTCCGCCTGCAGGATCCAGATCAGTTGCTCTTTGCACAGCTCCAGCAAGGCCAGAAACGTCACCAGCACCCCCATGCGCCCCTCTTCGGCGCGCAGCACCCGATCAAGGCGCAGGGTCTGGCCCAGCGAGAGCATGGCAAGGATCTCCGCCATGCGCACCCGGGTCGGGATCTGCTCACGGCGGATCTGGTGATGTTCAAAATGAGTCGCGCGTTTTACCACACTTTGCATGTAAAGGGCGAGCTCAACCAGCGAAACATCGGGCGTCAATGGTTTGAGATCGCCAAAATCCGGCGGCAGGGCGGTGGCGATGAAGATCTCCCGCTCCAGCCGCGGCAGCTCGTTGACCCGCTCCGCCCCCACCTTGTAGCGCTCGTACTCCTGCAGCCGGCGAATGAGGGTGACGCGGGGGTCTTCCCCCTCCTCCTCATCTTCCAGCTCAGGCGCCTTGGGCAGCAGCAGACGGGATTTTATCTCCGCCAGCCAGGCCGCCATCAGCAGGTATTCGGCCGCCAGCTCCAGATTGAGGCCCTGCATCAGCTCCACGTACTCCATGTACTGGGCAGTGATCTGCAGGATCGGCAGGTTGAGGATGTCGAGCTGCTGGCGCCGGATGAGGTAGAGCAGCAGATCGAGCGGCCCCTCGAAGGTATCGAGAAACACCTCCAGCGCATCGGGCGGGATGAACAAATCCTGGGGCAGCTCGTGATAGGGCTGCCCCAGCACCCGCGCGATGGGAGACGGGACGGCCTGGGGGGGAATGGCCTCCCCCGCCGGACTCGCCACCCTCTCGCCCGCCATGGACGTGGTCGTCACCGGCACAGGATCGGCAGTATCACTCAAACGGAGTCGGGTCCCCGGCACCACGCCGGCGCAGCACCGGCTCGTCGTCGGAGAAGTCCACCACGGTAGTGGGCTGCTCGCCCAGATAACCGCCGTTGACCACCAGATCCAGCTGTTTGCCCAGCTTGTCGAAGATCTCCTCCGGGTCGAACTCCGCCATGTCAGATTCCGGCAGGATCAGGGTGGTGGAAAGCAGCGGCTCGCCGAGCGCTTCCAACAGCGCCTGGGCAATCTTGTTGTCCGGTACCCGGATGCCGATGGTCTTCTTCTTCTCGTTCATCAGGCGACGCGGCACCTCCTTGGTGGCCTTGAAGATGAAGGTGTAGGGGCCGGGGGTGTTGTTCTTGATCAGGCGAAACGCCGTGTTGTCCACCTTGGCATAGGTGGAGATCTCGGAGAGATCGCGGCACACCAGGGTGAAGTCGTGGTTGGGATCGATGCGTCGGATACGGCAGATGCGCTCCAGCGCGCCCTTGTCGCCCATCTGGCAACCCAGCGCATAGCCCGAGTCGGTGGGATAGACGATGACGCCGCCGTTCTGAATGATCTGTACCGCCTGGCTGATCAGGCGGGCCTGGGGGTTTTCCGGATGTACGTAAAAGTGCTGACTCATGACTCGTTCTCGCAATGGGGGCGGCAATGCCTGCCCGCTTGATGGCCGTGGAGCCAGGCTCCACGACACTACCTTAATCTGTTTGACGTCCGCAGGCGCCTCTCAACGGCTGGCCAGCAGGGCGGCATGCTGCTCGGCGCTCAGGCCGAAGTGACCGGGATGAGCCAACCAGAGCGGCATCCCCTCCTTGGGCAACCAGAGGTGGCGCCCCAGCTCGGTCCAGTTGGAGGGGAAGTGAAAATCCGATCCTACCGAGATGTAGAGGTCGTGCTCCTTGGCCCACTGGCCGAGATTGGCCCGCTCCTGCGGACTCTGCTGGGGCAGCGAGACCTCCATGGCATCACCACCGGCCGCCTTGAAGGCCACCAGCAGCCGCTTGATCCACTTGGCGGTGAGATCGTAACGGCTCGGGTGGGCCAACACCGCCAGGCCGCCAGCGGCGTGAATGGCGCTGATCGCCTCGCCCATCTCGGGCCACTCGGCCGGAGCATAGCCCTTGTTACCCCGGCTCAGGTACTTTTTGAAGACCTTCTGCATGGTATCGGCCACCCCGCGCGCCATCAGCACCCGGGCAAAATGGGCCCGGGTCACGGCGGCGTCGCCAGCCAGCTGCTTGGCCTCTTCATAGGTGCCGGGAAGCTGGCACTTCTCCAGACGACGCCCTATTTCCTGGGCGCGCGCCTCACGACGAGCCAGCTGGCCGGCCAGAAACGCCACCAGCTGCGGATTTTTTTCATCCACCCCCAGCGCCACGATATGAATTTCGTGATGCTCCCAGCCGGTGGAGATCTCGACTCCGCTCACCAGCCGCAGCGGCAGTTGCTCGGCATCGATGGTACGGCGCACCTCATCAAGCCCGGCAAGGGTATCGTGGTCAGTGACTGCTAACACCTCGACCCCTTGTGCGGCGGCGCGGCGCACCAGTTCGGCGGGGCTCAGCACGCCATCCGAGGCCGTGGTATGGCAGTGTAGATCGAATCTCATCAGATTATTCCGCTCTCGTGGTCAGGTCACCATGGGTACACATTCGGTGAAAGAAGGCTAAAAAGCGACTTGACTTGGCCGCGGCTTTATCGTTTTCTGTAGGCACTTCATTGCAAACATCTTTTTACAGGACTTTATCATGCAAACGACTTCCATCCTGACCATCTGGTGGTGGCACACTCCCTGACATGCGGGCGTGTGGTCGTTGCTGTACCTGTAAATCTGACAGCAAATAAAGAACCCAAAGAAAAAGCCCGCTGACCCCAGCGGGCTTTTTTATTATCCGGCAAATGGACCTGTGATGAAACCGAGAATTCAGACAAGCAACCTGACCTGGCGATGGCGCCCCTGAACCAGCCACCCCGGACCCATTAAATTTTCAAGGAATTCAACGTCATGAACATCGGTAAACAGCATCACACGCAAGGGAACGCACTATGACAGCCAGCCATCGCCTTCCTCTGGGTGAATTCGATACCCTCACCCTCAACGCCCCCTATGTGGCCGATCCGCTGGCACTCTACAGCGAGCTTTGCCAGGGTCGCCCCAACAACCTGCTGCTGGAATCGGTCGAGATCGACTCCAAGGCCGGCAAACAGAGCCTGCTGCTGGTGGACGCCTGCCTGCGTATCGAGTGCCGTGGCCGCACCGTGCGGGTGCGCAGCCTGAACGACAACGGCGCCCAGCTGCAGAGCCTGCTGGCCGAGCGTCTGCCCGCCGCCGTTGCCCAGAGCATGGTGGCCGGCGAGTTGCAGCTCGACTTCCCGGCCTCCGATCGGGAGCAGGACGAAGACAGCCGCCTCAAGGGGATCAGCGTGCTGGACGTGCTGCGCACCCTGCAGCGGGAGCTCGATTGCCAACTCGGCAAAGAAGCCCTGTTTATGGCTGGCAGCTTCGCCTACGACCTCATCGCCTCCTTTGAAGATCTGCCCGAGGTACCACAGGGGAGCAACGACTGCCCCGACTACTGCTTCTACGTGGCCGAGACCCTGATCACCATCGACCACATCGCACGCTCCACTGCGCTGCTCGCCTGCATCTTCGGCGGTGACAGCGACGAGAGCCGGGTGGAGGACAGATACCACCGCCTGAGCGAGCGCCTCGCCCAGTTCAAGCACGCCTGCCAGCAAGCCCCCGCGCAGGCTCCGGCCACCCCGGCTCTCGCCGGCGGCATGAGCGTGGACAAGAGCGACAAGCAGTTCTGCGCCGAGGTGGAGAAGCTCAAGGGCTTTATCCGCCGCGGTGACATCTTCCAGGTGGTGCCGTCCCGCTGCTTCTCCCTGCCCTGCCCCAGCCCCGTCGCCGCCTATCGCCGCCTCAAGCAAACCAACCCCAGCCCCTACATGTTCTACGTGCAGGACGAGGGCTTCACACTGTTTGGCGCCTCGCCGGAGAGCGCGGTGAAATTCTGCGCCACCAGCCGCGACGTGGAGATGTACCCCATCGCCGGTACCCGCCGCCGCGGCTTCAACCCCGATGGCAGCATCAACCGGGATCTCGACGGCCGCATCGAGCTGGAATTGCGTCAGGACGAGAAAGAGGTGGCCGAGCACCTGATGCTGGTGGATCTGGGCCGCAACGACATCGCCCGCATCTCGGAGCCGGGCACCCGCTACGTCAAGGAGCTGCTGAAAGTGGATCGCTACAGCCACGTGATGCACCTGGTCTCCAAGGTGGTCGGCACCTTGCGCGCCGACCTTGACGCCCTGCACGCCTATCAGGCCTGCATGAACATGGGCACCCTCACCGGCGCGCCCAAGATCCGCGCCAGCGAGCTCATTCGCATGGTGGAAGGCAAACGCCGCGGCAGCTACGGCGGCGCGGTCGGCTACATCAACGGCGCCGGCGAGATGGATACCTGCATCGTCATCCGCTCCGCCTTTGTCAAAGAGGGTGTGGCACACGTGCAGGCCGGTGCCGGCGTGGTCTATGACTCCAAGCCCCAGGCCGAGGCGGACGAGACCCGCGCCAAGGCGGCAGCCGTGCTGGCCGCCATCGCAGCCAGCCATGGCACCTCCCTGCAAGCCCTGAGCGCCCAGCAGGAGCAACATAAGGACGTGAGCCATGACTAACATCTTCCTGCTCGACAACTTCGACTCGTTTACCTACAACCTCGTCGACCAGTTCCGCTCCCTCGGCTATCCGGTGCGGATCTACCGCAACAGCCTGCCGGCGAGCCGCATCATGAGCGAGATCGCTGCCTGTGAAGGAGACGCCGTGCTGGTGCTCTCGCCGGGGCCGGGCGCCCCCCATGAGGCGGGTTGCCTCATCGACCTCATCAAGCTGGCCCGCGGTCAGGTGCCCATCCTCGGTATCTGTCTCGGCCATCAGGCCCTGTGCGAAGCCTACGGCGGCACCGTCGGCGCGGCGGGCGAAATCGTCCACGGCAAGCGCTCCCTGATTGAGCACAACGGCCACGGCGCCTTCGCGGGGCTGCAAAGCCCGCTGCCGGTGGCACGCTACCACTCGCTGGTCGCCACCTATGTACCGGAAGAGCTGACGGTGATTGCCCACTATCAAGGCATGCCCATGGCCATCGAGCAGCAGGATGAGCGGGTGCTGGGCTTCCAGTTCCATCCGGAATCCATCATGACCTCGGAAGGGGCCCGTCTGCTGACCCAGGCGCTCGCCCACATCACCCGTCCAGAAAGCAGTGTGCGGTAAGGAGACCAACATGCATCATCATCTCAACACCCTCTATCAGGGTCAGTCTCTGAGCCGTGAAAGTACCCGCGACGCCTTCGGCCAGGTGGTACGTGGCGAAGTGGATCCCATCGTGCTCGCCAGTCTCTTGACCGCCCTCAAGATCAAGGGGGAGACCCCGGAGGAGATCGCCGGCGCCGCCGAGGCCCTGCTGGCGGAAGCCCGCGACTTCCCGCGTCCGGATTACGAGTTCTGCGATATCGTCGGCACCGGTGGCGATGGCCTCAACACCATCAACGTCTCCACCACCTCGGCGCTGGTCGCTGCCGCCTGCGGCCTGAAAGTGGCCAAGCACGGCAACCGCTCGGTCTCGAGCAAGTCGGGTTCGAGCGATCTGCTGGACAAGATGGGCATCAAGCTCGACATGAGCCCGGCGCAGGCGCGCCGCTGTCTGGACGAGCTTGGCATCTGCTTCCTGTTCGCCCCCCAGTATCACGCCGGGGTGCGCCACGCCATGCCGGTGCGCCAAGCCCTCAAGACCCGCACCCTGTTCAATGTGCTGGGGCCGCTCATCAACCCGGCTCGCCCCACCTATCAGCTGATGGGGGTCTATGCCCCCGAGCTGGTGCGCCCCATCGCCGAAACCCTGCTGGCACTGGGGCTGAAAACCGGTATGGTGGTGCACGGCGCCGGGCTGGATGAAATTGCCATCCACGGCCCGACCCAGGTGGCCCAGATCCGTGACGGCGAGATCCGCGAGTTTCTGCTCACCCCGGCTGACTTTGGCCTGGAGACCTATCCGGTCAGCGCCATTCAAGGTGGGGAGCCGGAAGAGAACCGCGCCATCACCGCCGCCATTCTGGAAGGGCGTGGCACCCCGGCCCACAACGCCGCCATCGCCGCCAATGTGGCGCCGCTGCTGCTGATGGCGGGCAAGGCGAAGGATCTCAAGAGCGCAGCCGCCCAGGTGTTGGCGGTGCTGGCAAGCGGCAAGACGGCGGAGCTCGCCGCTCGGCTCGCCACCCTGAGTCATCAGGAGGCATGATGTCAGCCACGACTCTGCACAGCAGTCATTCAGAACGCCCAACCGGCAATAACCAGCTTCGCAAGGATAACGAGATGTCAGACCTTATTGCCCCCCATGCTTTTCTGAACATGGCCTCCATCAGCCAGACCATTCTCGGCAAAATCGTGGCGGCCAAGCAGGAGTGGGTTGCCGCCCGCAAGCTGGCCCAGCCGCTGGAGAGCTTCCAGAGCACGCTGACCCCAAGCGATAGGGATTTCGTCGGGGCCCTCAAAGCGGGCTCCACCCGCTTTATTCTGGAGTGCAAGAAGGCCTCCCCCTCCAAGGGCTTGATCCGCGACGATTTCAGCCCGGAGGCCATCGCCGACATCTATGGCAAATACGCCACCGCCATCTCGGTGCTGACCGACGAGAAGTTCTTTCAGGGGGATTTTGCCTTCCTGCCGAGGGTGCGCAGCCGCGTCAGCCAGCCGGTGCTCTGCAAGGATTTCATGATTGACCCCTACCAGGTCTATCTGGCCCGCCACTATCAGGCGGATGCCATCCTGCTGATGCTCTCGGTGCTCACCGACGAGGGCTATCGCGCCCTGTTCGCAGTCGCCAAAGAGCTGGGCCTTGGCGTGCTGACCGAGGTGAGCAACGAGGAGGAGCTGACCCGCGCCATCGCGCTGGGGGCGCCGGTGATTGGCATCAACAACCGGGACCTGCGCGACTTGAGCGTCGATCTCGCCCGCACCAAGCAGCTCGCCAAAGACATTCCAAGCGATCGGGTGGTGATCAGCGAGTCCGGCATCAACCACCGCGCCCAGGTGGCGGATCTGCGCCACCACGCCAAGGGCTTTCTGGTGGGCTCATCCCTGATGGCCGAGCCGGATCTGGAGGCTGCGGTGCGCAAGCTCACTCTGGGCCAGAACAAGGTGTGCGGTCTCACCCGCGCCGAAGACGCCATTGCAGCCCATCAGGCGGGCGCGGTATTCGGTGGCCTTATCTTTGTGGCGAAAAGCCCGCGCTATGTGGACATTCCTGCCGCTCGCGCCGTGATGGCGGGCGCGCCGCTCTCTTACGTCGGGGTATTTCGCAATGCCCAGCCCGCCACCATCGTCAAGACGGTGGAAGCGCTGGGGCTCACCGCAGTGCAGCTGCACGGTGATGAAGACGCCGCCTATATCGAGGGACTGCGCGCGCTGCTGCCGGCTGGCTGCCAGATCTGGAAGGCAGTTGGAGTCACAAGCGGCGAGCCGCTGCCCGCCCTCGACTATCCGGCGGATCGGCTGCTGCTCGATACCAAAGTGGGGAGCCAGAGCGGCGGCACCGGTCAGGCATTCGACTGGGCCATGCTGGCCCATCTCGATAAAGCCAAGCTGATGCTGGCGGGGGGCCTCAACCCCGACAATGCCCTGCAAGCCGCGCAAGTGGGCTGCCTCGGCCTTGATTTCAACTCCGGGGTAGAGAGTGCCCCGGGCCAGAAGGATGCGCACAAGCTGGCGGCTGCCTTCGGCGCACTGCGCCAACTGTAAGCGCGCCCTGTGAGGCCACTACTGAATCACTGTTTCGTAATTGATGTTCCGTTTTCGACTCAAGGTATAAGGAAGAAACCATGACCCTGCTCAACCCGTTTTTTGGTGAATTTGGCGGCATGTATGTGCCCCAGATCCTCATCCCCGCCCTGCTCCAGCTGGAGAAGGCCTTCGTCGATGCCAAGGATGATCCGGCCTTTATCGCCGAATTTCAGACCCTGCTGACCGAGTATGCCGGTCGCCCGACCCCGCTCACCCTGACCCGCAATCTGACCAAGGGCACCAAGACCCGCCTCTATCTGAAGCGTGAAGACCTGCTGCACGGCGGTGCCCACAAGACCAACCAGGTGCTGGGTCAGGCGCTGCTGGCCAAGCGGATGGGCAAGAAAGAGATCATCGCCGAGACCGGTGCCGGTCAGCATGGCGTTGCGACTGCGCTGGCCTGCGCCCTACTCGGCCTCAAGTGCCGGGTCTATATGGGTGCCAAGGATTGCGAGCGCCAGAAGCCCAACGTATTTCGCATGAAGCTGATGGGTGCCACCGTCATCCCGGTGCACTCAGGCTCCAGCACCCTCAAAGATGCCTGCAACGAGGCGCTGCGCGACTGGGCCGCCAACTACGAGTCAGCCCACTACCTGCTCGGTACCGCCGCCGGCCCGCACCCCTTCCCCACTATCGTGCGGGAGTTCCAGAAGATGATCGGCGAAGAGGCCAAGGCCCAGTGCTTCGAGAAGGAGGAGCGGCTGCCCGATGCGGTGATCGCCTGCGTCGGCGGCGGCTCGAACGCCATCGGCATGTTTGCCGACTTTATCGATGAGCCGTCGGTGCGCCTCATCGGCGTCGAGCCGGGCGGTCACGGCATCGAGAGCGGTGAGCACGGCGCGCCGCTCGGTCACGGCAGCAAGGGGGTCTTCTTTGGCATGCACTCCTACCTGATGCAAGACAATCAGGGTCAAATTCAGGAGTCCTACTCCGTTTCAGCAGGGCTGGATTTCCCCTCCGTCGGCCCGCAGCACGCCCACCTGGCCGCCATCGGCCGCGCCGAGTACCCCTCGGTGACCGACAAGGAGGCGCTGGACGCCTTCCAGGAGCTGGCCAAATCCGAAGGCATCATACCCGCGCTGGAGTCCTCCCACGCGCTGGCCCACGCCCTCAAGATGGCCCGCAGTGAACCGGAAAAAGAGCAGGTGCTCATCGTCAACCTCTCCGGCCGTGGCGACAAAGATATCTTCACCGTGGCTGACATTTTCGAGAAAGAAGGAACCTTGTCATGAACCGTTACGCACAACTCTTCTCCCGTCTGGACGCGGCCAATCAGGGCGCCTTTGTGCCGTTCGTGATGCTGGGTGACCCCACTCCCGAACTCTCGCTGGCCATCGTCGATGCGCTGGTCGCAGGGGGCGCCGATGCCCTCGAGCTCGGCATTCCCTTCTCGGATCCGGTGGCGGACGGCCCCACCATTCAGGGCGCCGCCCTGCGCGCCTTTGCCAGCCACACCACCCCGGACGACTGTTTCGAGCTGCTCGGCCGCATCCGCGCCAAGTACCCGCAGCTGCCCATTGGCCTGCTGGTCTACGCCAACCTGGTCTATGTGCGCAAAATTGACGGTTTCTACGAGAAGTGCCGGCAGGCGGGCGTGGATTCGGTGCTGGTGGCCGACGTGCCGGTGCAGATGTGCGCTCCCTACAAAGTGGCCGCCGACAAGTTCGGCATCGACAGCATCTTTATCGCCCCGCCCAATGGCGATGCCGAGACCCTGAAACAGGTGGCGGAGCTTGGCAATGGTTACACCTATCTGGTGAGCCGCGCCGGTGTGACCGGTGCCGAGACCAAGGCCGGCATGCCGGTGGAGGGGCTGATCAATACCCTGCGCGAGTTCAATGCCCCCCCCGCCCTGCTCGGCTTTGGCATCAGCGAACCGGCTCAGGTCCGTGAAGCCATCGCCGCTGGCGCCGCCGGTGCCATCTCCGGCTCCGCCGTGGTGAAGATCATCGAGACCCACCACCAGAACCCGGAGCATATGCTCACTCGCCTGAAGGAGTTTGTGGAAGGGATGAAGGCGGCGACCAATCGATAAGGGGATGGCATTGGTCAAATGCCATTAGCCGTAGTGATCCGGCTGCATATCAGCCTTACTCATAGGTGTATCGCTGCATCACCACATCAAAGGGAGCCTGACCGGCTCCCTTTCTTTTTATCTCGCTTGCAGCTCTGGGCGTCTTGCCCCCTCTCCCTCCGGGAGAGGGCTGGGGTGAGGGCTGCTTTGGATTCCCTGCCAAATGAGCTGCTCTCTCACCCCACGCCTCAATGACTAATTTATTGATCCAACACAGATTCCCGCAAAAACACGCTTCTCAACGCGCCACCCTCCCCCTTAAAATACCCGAATGACAATCAACCTCTCGGAAGAACGCCATGAAAGCGATTGTTGCTATCTCGCAGGTTAACAGCAGCGAACTGGGGGCTGTAACTCAGGGGCGGTAGCTTGGCTTTTTGTAGGTTGGCGCAGAACGCAGCGAAGCCCAACAGGCGAGTATTATTGCGCCAACCAGATTGGGCTAAACAATGATGTGGCAGCTCCGTAAAACATATTAATATGTATAATTTTGTTGTAAAGGTTGGGCTGCACTTAGCTCAGCATCAACCTACGATCTTTAGCCCAACACACTAGATGGGTACAATATTAGTTAGGTAATGAACTTTTTTAAAATCTCGCTACGCTACATAGTTATCATATAAAACTAGATATCCATTTTTATTTTCTGTATGAGGTGATTTTTTATGAACACACTCGCAAAGCTTGAACTGCCAAAGCGTTGGGAACTGTTAGAACAAAGAGCACACGCGGCTGGGCTTGACACTGGAGTTTTTGTTGAACGTGTTGATAGCGCGGCTGATCGCCTTGACTATCTTTTACAGCGGGTTAAAACAGGTGGCGGGGGATTATTTGAAGTCTTCTATGGTCTTTCCGGAAGCGGAAAAACAACCTTTCTCAAAACACTCCCAAAACAGTTTGAACAAATTAGGGTATCATCGTTTCCAAAAGAAAAGAGCCTCAGAGAGCTCCCTGCCTACATTCACGGCATTTATGTTCCAGGTGACACTAGTGCTCGTATCGTCTTAATTGAACGACGAGACAACCCTTCTTCTCAGGATATGGAATGCCTCAGCGAGACGCTCGCAGAACTGCTTGAAGTATTTCGTGACCCCAAAGGAGCAGCACTTGTCCTCTGGCCAGTTACTCGGGAGCCTTCTGCCCATAAAATCGCAAAAGAAGCATGGGAAACAGGTCGAGACTCAATGACCGACACTCGAACAAAGGGGCTTTTTAACTTCGTCGGCTTGCCTAAACAACGCTTCTACGCTGTAGCTGACACAACCACTCGGAACTTGACTGGTGATGGCTTGGAAACCTTTGGCGTCACACCAGAGGTGGCTGGTGAGTTGCTTACCGGTGTGGAAACCATTGCAGACTTCTTCAATGCAGTAGACCTTTTTGCCGAAGAACAGCGCGAAAAAACTTGGTCCGTTCTCAAGACAAAAGTAAGAGCTCGCCTATGGGTCGTTCTACCTGGGGATGTGCCATCAGCGATCCGATCAACAGTATTATCGCTTACGCAAGGCTCTCGGAATAGAGTTGATATTGAGTTGGTATCTGAATTTATTGATCAACCAGACAATAAAGCTCCTCTCTATGTTACCGATTGGAAAGCTAAGCGTTCAGCAATGGCTCACCTTCTCCGAGCAATTGATTTACGGCTATTTGAGTTGCCACCAAATGTGTCTCTCGCCGCCATCCGCGCCTATGGCGACATAGCAATCAAGGACAAGTTAAAACAGCCTACCATTAAGCAGGAAGATGCAAGGGCAGCAATGCGCAACAGCAAGCTATATAAAGAAATTGAACTGGAACTTGGTATAAATCAGACACCATTCGCTGGAGCAAGTCGCGATGTAGAGGAAACATCTAATGAATATCGACGTATACAGGCTGGCGCATCAAAGGGGGACAAATCACTAAATAAGGCGATAGGACTCCTGCTGTCCGAGTGCCTTAAAGAAGATGCCCCTAAAGTTGTTGTCGCAAGTGAAAAAAAATCGCTGCCGAAATGTGATTTAAAGCCAGACGTTTGTCTACATATTGGGGACCTTGATTATATCTGCATTGAACCAACTTGGCGCTCTACGGATAAGGGCATTCCCGGAGAGTTGGATGGTGGGCAAAATACTCTCGCTGCCTCACATTTAAAAAAGTACCTTTTGGACAAGGCCATGCAGTACATCAAAGCGCTTGATCTCTGAGTGTCTGAAAAGAACCCCATTGTAGTTAAATTGTTACAAAGTCAGCGTCAATATCCTGCCTATACTCCACCGCATAACTGAAGGTCAACACGGACAGCAACATAGACCATGCCTTTGGCATTTTTCTGGTTTATGTCTATAGCCTCAGCAAGACTATGCACACAGCATGGCTCACCACCAGCCTTGAGCCCATGACGGGCATTGCCTACAATGACCCACTTTTTATCACACTCAGGTAAATAAAATGAGCGACAACAAACCTGCCCTGCCCGACCGCCTGGCGGCCAACCCGCGCAGCCCGCACCACGTGGCGGAGTGCTTCCAGCACGAGATCGGCATTCGCGTGAACGGCAAGGAGCGCACCAATGTCGAGGAGTACTGCATCAGCGAAGGTTGGGTGAAGATCCCCTCCCCCAAGGCCAAGGATCGCTATGGCAACCCCATGCTGATCACCGTCAAGGGCACCGTCGAGGCCTTCTACGCCTAAGCCGCCCTGACCGCGCGCCCCGCCGGGCCCGCCGCCATGCTGTTTAGAACACCGGCCTTGCGCCGGTGTTCTGCTTTGGGCCCTGCATCTTTGCATCGATGGCGGGCAAGGAGTGTCGCAGCGGGCGCCGCTCTCTCTTGCATCTGGGCTGCGTCTCGGCAATCCTTGCCGCCCCTTGAACTGGCAAGATCTCATCCATGAACAAGCTGTTTGCCCTGCTGGCGCTGTTGACCCTGAGCACAGCGGCCCGCGCCGATATCCTTATCAATCCCCAGATCGTGGTGAACGGTCAGAGTCAGGGTGGCGGGCGTATCCACATCTGTACCCTGACCCCCTTCAACAGCGTCTATGCCGATGCAGGGCGCAGCGAGTGGCTGGCGCGCCAGAAGGTGAGCCGCCGCTGCCAGCAGGGCCAAAGCAACAACAGCCTGTTTTGCGAACCGGCCAAGGCGAGCTGCCTGACAACCCGATTGGACGAAGGGGACGACGCCAGCACTCTGCTGGTGTTTGACGGTGCCCATCAGAGCGGCGACTCCCTGCGCATCGACCGGGATATTGCGGATCTCGGTCGCTACGGCTTTGCCAACCGCATCTCCTCCTTCACCGTGCCGGCTGGCTGGGTGGTGCGCTTTTTCGAGGAGACCGACTTTCGCGGTGGCTACTACACCCGCAAGGGCGGCGAGCAGGAGGCGACCGACTTCAACAATCGCATCCGCTCGGTGCGGATCCTGAGCCGCTAGCGCCCTGCCCCATCACCTCTTCGCCATAAAAAAACCTCTGCCCAGGCAGAGGTTTTTGCTTTTCGATGCTTACTGCCAGTTGGGGTCGGCCTCAACCTGCTTCATCAGGGCGGCCTGCATCCCCTTGTCCGGCTGGCCGAGCCAGGTGTAGCGGGCGAACTTGGACGGGGTTTCGCGGGCAGCATCGCTATCTGGCAGGTCGATCAGCACGCCCCACACCCGCTTGGCCTTGGTATCCACCAGCAGTTGCATGTAGTGGCTGGCGCAGTCGTGGGGCTTGCAGACCGAACCGCTCTGATACGGGGTGCCGGCCACGGCTTCGAGCGGGGAGCTGGTGCCATTGCCGCTGCGCACCCACTTGGGCAGGTTCTTGATGCCCTGGGTCGCCTTGGCCCAGGGGGCCTTGAAATCCGCCGACAGCAGCAGATCCGAGGTATAGATAGCGGCGGCAAACGCCGGCGCGGCGCCGACCAGCAGCAGGGAGAGCGCCAATGCGCGAGAGAAACGGGTCATGATGTGATTCCTTGTTATATGAATGCCTGAACGGGCGCGGGCTGGCCGCGCGCCATCACGCTACCGCCTGTGTCCGCCCCTGTCGAGCCCATGCCGTGCCGAGGCGTCAGTGGCTGGCGCCAGATGGACGACACCCCGCCACGCCAGTGGCGAGACGGGGTGTGCATGGGGCAAGGGTCGATTAGCCGAGGGAGGCGAACAGCCCCGCCAGGGTGGCGCTCATCAGGTTGGCCAGAGTCGCCGCCAGCACCGCCTTGAAGCCGAGGCTCGCCACGTCGTGCCGGCGCTCCGGCGCCATGGTGCCGATGGAGCCAAGCTGCACCGCAATGGAGCCCAGGTTGGCAAAACCACAGAGGGCGAAGGTGATGATGATCTGGGTGTGGGCGCTGAGATCCTGCTTGATGTTGGCAAAGTCCAGGTAGGCGACGAACTCGTTCATGATCACCTTCTGGCCGATGAGTGATCCTGCCGCCATCATCTCGCTGGCCGGCACGCCGATGAGCCAGGCCACCGGGGCAAACAGATAACCCAGCAGCTGCTGCAGGGAGAGATCGGCCCATCCGAACCACTCGCCCACCGTGGTGAGACCAGCGTTGATCATGGTGATGACGCTGACAAAGGCCAGCAGGATGGTGCCGATGGCTACCGCGATCTTCATGCCGCTCATGGCGCCGCCCGCCAGCGCGTCGATGGCGTTGCTGTAATCGCTCTTGTCGAGGGTGATCTCGGCCTGCTCGCGCACCTGCTGCTGCTCCGGCACCAAGAGTTTCGCCATCAAGAGGCCACCCGGCGCCGCCATGAAGGAGGCAGCGATCAGGTATTTCAGATCCACACCCAGTCCGGCGTAACCACCGAGCACCGAACCCGCCACCGAGGCCATGCCGCAGGTCATCACCGCAAACAGCTCGGAGCGGGTCATGCCCGCCAGGAAGGGGCGGATCAGCAGCGGCGATTCACCCTGGGAGAGGAAGATGTTGCCGGTGGCCACCAGGGATTCAGCGCGGCTGGTGCCGAGCAGGCGGTGAATGCCGCCCCCCAACACCCTGATCACCCACTGCATGATGCCGAAGTGATAGAGCACCGCGATCAGCGCGCTGATGAAGATCACCAGCGGCAGCACCCGCACGGCGAAGATGAAGCCGTTGCTGGCCAGATCGCCAAACACGAAGCGGATGCCGCTGTCGGCAAAGCCGAGCAGAGCCGAGACGCCGTTGCTCATGGCGCCGAGCATGATTTGACCGGGGGGGAAGTAGAGCACCAGGGCGGCAAAGCCGGTTTGCAGGGCGAGGGCACCCAGCACGGTCCGCCAGCGGATGGCACGGCGGTTTTCACTGGCCAGCCAGGCGATAAACATCAGGGCCAGCATACCGACCAGACTCAATAACAGCGTCATCTTGCACCTATGAAGAGAGAAGTTTCATACGGCAAGTCTGCAGACAGGCATCGCAGGGAGCGGGCGGGAGAGGTGCCGACCCCGCGACACGCAGACCACAAACCTACAGGTTAGTGGCGGGTCCCATCCTGGGGTCATTCACGTTCCGGGTGACGGCGAGTATCGGGTGACGCCAGCGCCGTCGCAGGGAAGCTGCGGCCGGGTGGCAGGTCGGGCGGCGATGGTACAGTGATCGCCGTCACAGAAAAAGCGGTAAAACGATTGGCCCCGCCAACTTTTTCACGGCAGCGCTGAGCTTTACCCAAAACGCGGCAGGATTGCGCCACAACTGAGCAAACCCACAGGGAAAGCACATTTCGCTCCCCCCGAATAGGGCAGGAGCCCCCCTTCCCCGGATAACCGAAGCGGTTCACGTTTTTTCACGCCACGACGCGGTACACTGACCAATCACCAAGTTTATGTTTTTATTGAAAAAGCCCCATGGTCCTGGAATGGCCTGGTGCCATCAACCTTCGGTGGAACGCCATCATGATGAAAAGAACCGCGATTGCCCTGACGCTGGCCGGCCTGCTGACACTACCTGCCGTGCTCCCTTCTGCAGCCTGGGCTGCCCCGGTACGCTCCCTGCAAAAGGAGCAGAATTACGACCAGTACATCAGCAAGCGCCAGGTGGTGGATCAGCTGCTGGCGGATGCCTGGCAGATCTTCAAATCCCCCGCCCGCATCTCCACCGCCGGCTTTACCGCCAAGATGCCGAGCAACATGGAGCAGGTGACCGAGCTGCTGCTGCAGGCCTACCAGCTCGAGCCCTATCGCACCGACCTGCTCATCTCGGCGGCCAACGCCCAGATCTACAACGGCAACGTGGACAAGGCCATCGGCCTGTTCGAGCAGGCCCTCAGCACCGCGCCCGATGACATCGACCTGCTGAGCTACCTCGCCACCTGGCAGACCTTCAAGCACAACGAGGCTGCCGCCAAGGGGTATCAGAGCAAGCTGGCGACCCTCAATCCCGGCCGGGCCGCCGATCTGCAGCGCATCTTCGATACGGTCGATCGCGTCGTCGCCACCCCACTCAAGGAGCAGGGGGAGCGCTCACCCAAGCCGGGCAACCGGGCCATCGTCACCCTGGGTTATGCCCTCAATCCCGACGGCTCCATGCACGACATCCTGCTGGGCCGGCTGGAAACCACCCGAGCGCTGGCCAAGGCCAACCCGGCGGCCCTCATCATCCTGACCGGCGGCGTGCCCCAGCACCGTCAGACCGAGGGCAAGCTGATGGCCGACTGGCTGGTGAAAAAGGGGATCGATCGCTCCCGCATCATCGAGGAGAACTACGCCACCAGCACGGTGGAGAACGCCCTCTACAGCGGCTATGCCCTCGCCCGCCACCAGATCGAGTACGCCACCCTGGTGAGCTCCGCCAGCCATGTGCGCCGGGGCCAGACCCTGCTGGAGATCGCCTGCTGGCAGAGCGGGCCGGCCGGGATCCGGATAGACAGCGTCAGCTACCCCGACAAGCCGCTCTCCGAGCTTGCCAAGGTGAGCGACAGCGAGCTGCTCGGCATCTACCGCGATGCCCTGCGCACCTACGGACTCTGGAGCTACCGCTCCGCCCCCCTGCTGGAGCGTTGAGTCCGGGCGGGCCGTGCTCGCCCGGCCCGTTGCCAGCACGCGTCTTGCAGTACCGGCGTCACCTGCCCCCAACCAACCCGCCCAACCGGCGGGTTTTATTTTATCCGCCCAACAAACCGGTTCGACATTCAATAAATGGGCAAGAATTGCCATATCCGAATAGGTTTGCCGATATTTCAAGCCGTTTTCTCGGCACCTATTGCCAACCTTCAAATATCGACTTGCCATATTGAGATATATAAATAAACGGATTGGGTTGCCGTTCTTTTTCTAAGAACCATATCTCATCAGCCATATATTTTCGGTCTTTCCTCAGCGCCCCGATAAATGGGAAAACTGCCGCTTCATTCCCCCGATGGAGCAATATCATGACAGGAAAAGGACATTCCCTCTGGCTGGCGGCGCTCGCCCTGCTCAGCCTGCAAGCCAAGGCCGTGGAAGTCACGGTGGCCTACCAGACATCTGCCGAACCGGCCAAAGTCGCCCAGGCCGACGACACCTTTGCCCGCACCAGCGGCGCCACGGTGAAGTGGCTCAAGTTTGACAGTGGCGCCAGCGTGGTGCGGGCGCTCGCCTCCGGCGACGTGCAGATCGGCAACATCGGCTCCAGCCCGCTGGCGGTGGCCGCCAACCAGCAGGTGCCCATCGAGGTGTTCCTGCTCGCCTCCAAGCTCGGCAACTCGGAGGCGCTGGTGGTCAAGCCCGAGCTCACCTCCGCCACGGCGCTCAGCGGCAAGCGCATCGCCGTGCCTTTTACCTCCACCACCCACTACAGCCTGCTGGCCGCGCTGCGGCACTGGGGAGTGGATCCGGCCAGCCTGCAGATCGTCAATCTGCAGCCGCCGGCCATCATCGCCGCCTGGCAGCGGGGTGACATCGATGGCGCCTATGTCTGGGCGCCAGCCCTCAACGAGCTGACCAAGGGCGGCAAGGTACTGACCGACTCGGCCCAGGTGGGCGAGTGGGGAGCCCCCACCCTGGATGTCTGGGTGGTGCGCAAGGAGTTCGCCAAGGCCCATCCCGAGCTGGTGCAGGCCTTCGTCGACAGCACCCTGGCGGCCCAGCGCGACTACCTGGCCAACCCCGACGGCTGGCTGACCAAGCCGGACAACCTCGCCAAGCTGGCCAAACTGAGCGGTGTGCCGGCCAGCGACGTGCCCGCGCAGGTCAGGGGCAACGCCTACCTGAGCGCCAGCCAGCAGGGCGCCGAGCTCGGTGAGCTGGTGAACCAGACCCTGGTGGACACCAGCCGCTTTCTCAAGGAGCAAGGCAAGGTACAGAGCGCCGGCAGCGATTATCGCGCCTACGTGACCGACCGCTTCGTCAAGGCTCACGCCCGCTGACCCCGCATCACAAGGAGGCATGCATGCTGCAGCTCACTCACCTTTGTGCCGATTACGCCGGGCGCAGAGTCCTAGACAACATCAACCTGACCCTGGATGCGGGCGAGCTGATGGTGGTGCTCGGCCCCTCCGGCTGCGGCAAGACCACCTTGCTCAACCTCATCGCCGGTTTTCAGAGCGCCCAGCAAGGCACCATCACTCTGCAGGGGCGGCCGGTGAGTGGCCCCGGCGCAGAGCGGGGGGTAGTGTTTCAGCACGATGGCCTGCTGCCCTGGCGCAACGTGCTGGACAACGTTGCCTTCGGCCTGCAGCTGGCCGGCGTGCCGCGCCACGAACGCGAGGCCAGCGCGCTGGCCATGCTGCGCAAGGTGGGGCTGGAAGAGGCCCACGCCAAGCCGGTCTGGCAGCTCTCCGGCGGTCAACGCCAGCGGGTCGGCATCGCCCGGGCGCTGGCCACCCAGCCGCAACTGCTGCTGCTCGACGAGCCCTTCGGCGCCCTCGACGCCTTTACCCGCGAGCAGATGCAGACCCTGCTGCTGCGCCTGTGGCACGAGCAGCGCCGGCAGGTGCTGCTCATCACCCACGACATCGAGGAGGCGGTGTTCATGGCCACCGAGCTGGTGCTGCTCTCCCCGGCGCCGGGGCGAGTCATGGAGCGGCTGACCCTGGACTTCGGCCGCCGCTTCGCCGCCGGCGAGCCCTGCCGCAGCATCAAGTCGGATCCCGCCTTCATCGCGCGGCGCGAGTATGTGCTGGAGCGGGTCTTTGCCGAGCGGGAGGTGTTTGCATGAGCCTCACCCTCTCCCGCCCGCTCGACCCGGCCCGCCGGATACGCCTGCGCTGGCCGCTGCCACGCCGGCTTGGGGTGAGCCTGCTGACCCTCTGTGCCCTCCTGGCGCTCTGGTGGCTGGTGGCCAGGCTCGGGCTGATAAGCCCGCTGTTTCTGCCCCCTCCCGCCCAGGTGCTGCAGCAATTTGCCACCCTCGCCGGGCCGCAGGGCTTCATGGACGCCACCCTCTGGCAGCACCTCGCCGCCAGTTTGCAGCGCATCCTCATCGCCCTCGCAGCCGCTACCCTGTGCGGCGTGACGGTGGGCCTCGCCATGGGGCTCAGCCCCACCCTGCGCGGCATGCTCGACCCGCTGATCGAGCTGTACCGGCCGGTGCCGCCCCTTGCCTATCTGCCACTCATGGTGATCTGGTTTGGCATCGGCGAAACATCGAAGGTGCTGCTCATCTATCTGGCCATCTTCGCGCCGGTCGCCATGGCCACCCTGGCCGGGGTGCAGGGCGCCAAGCAGGTGCGACTGCGGGCCGCCCGGGCTCTCGGTGCCAACCGCTGGCAGGTGCTGTGGTACGTCATCGTGCCCGGCGCCCTGCCGGACATTCTCACCGGGCTGCGCATCGGGCTCGGGGTCGGCTGGTCCACCCTGGTGGCGGCCGAGCTCATCGCCGCCACCCGTGGCGTGGGCTTCATGGTACAAGCCGCCGGCGAGTTTCTCGCCACCGACGTGGTGCTGGCGGGCATTCTGGTGATCGCCCTGATCGCCTTCACTCTGGAACTTGGTTTACGTGCGCTGCAGCGTCGCCTGACGCCGTGGCATGGAGAAGGACTATGAGCAATTCCCTGCAAATCACCCCCCTTGGCCCCCACATCGGCGCCGAGATCAGCGGCATCAGCCTGGCCGTGCCGCTCGATGAGGGCCAGTTCGCGCAGTTGCAGCAGGCACTGCTGACCCATCAGGTGCTGTTCTTTCGGGAGCAGCCCATCACCCCCCGCCAGCAGCGGGCGCTGGCCAACCGCTTCGGCGATCTGCACATTCACCCTGTCTATCCCCACGCGCCGGAGGCCGAGGAGATCATCGTGCTCGACACCCACGACGACAACCCGCCGGACAACGACAACTGGCACACCGACGTCACCTTCATCGAGACGCCACCGGCCCTGGCCATTCTGGCCGCCAAGCAGCTGCCGCCGGTGGGGGGCGATACCCTGTGGGCCAGCGGCATCGCCGCCTTCGAGGGGCTCTCCCCCCGTCTGCAGCAGTTGCTGACGGGGCTGGAAGCCGAACACGACTTCACCAAGTCGTTCCCGGCCCATCGCCACAACGCCAGCCCGGCCGAGTACCAGCGCTGGCAGGAGGCGGCGGCCCGTCACCCGCCGCTGCGCCACCCTGTCATCCGTACCCACCCCTTGAGCGGCCGGCAGGCGCTGTTCGTCAATGAAGGCTTCACCACCCGCCTGCCCGACTTGCCGGCACAAGAGAGCGAGGCGCTGCTCGCCTTCCTGTTTCGCCATGTCACCAAGCCCGAGTATCAGGTGCGCTGGCGCTGGCGGGAGCACGACATCGCCATCTGGGACAACCGGGTCACCCACCATTACGCCAACGCCGACTATCTGCCCGCCCGGCGGGTGATGCACAGGGCCACCGTGCTGGGGGACAAGCCGTTCTGGCACGTGCCCGCGTAACGCCAGGACCTGCCCCTGCGCCGACCGGTTGCGCCGCCGTTATTGATCCCGCATAAAATAACGGTGCGCGTTGCCAGTCATTATTTTCAAATAGATCAATGAGACCATCAAATATCACCAGAAATATGTAAATCGACACACCTTGCAATATTTCCATACAACTTCCGGCTGCCATCCGGTCGGCCCGTCCCCGTACTATTTCGGGGTTCAGGCTAGATAAATGGAAATAGACAATGAAATACACGCTGCTCATGACCCTGCTGGCACCGGCATTGCTGGCAGGCTGCAATCTGGAAAAGAAAGAAGAGCCCTTCCAGGCCCGCCATATTCGCGCCGGCTATGACGCCGGTCAGGTCTGCCAACAGCTGCGCCAGGGCTGGCAGGAGGACGGCATCGCCATTCCCGCCAGTCAGGTCAGTTGCCACTACCTGACGGTGCCGCTCGATTACGACAAGGAGTGGGTCCAGATCAAGGAGACCAAGTGGGAAAAGCGATCCGCTGCACGCGCCGACAGTTCCCTCTTCGCCGACAACAGCCCCCGCTTCTCCTCCTGGTCGGACAAACCCGTCCGACCCCATGTCAAACAGGAGACCCGCACGGTCAAGGGCGACACCCTGGATATCTTCTATCTGCACTATCGCGCCAGCGGCGACTATCGCGGCACCCTGTTCTACAACCCAGGCGGCCCCACCTCGGCCACCCCGGATCTCGGCCTCCTACTCGACCTGCTGCGCAGCGCCAACCCCGCCATCCTTGAGCACTACGACATCGTCACCCTGGATCCCCGCGGGGCCGGTTACAGCGCCCTCGGCCACGAACTGCGCAGCTGTCTGCTGACCGACAAGCAAGGCGTGCGGCCGGACATGAGCCCGGCGCAGCTCGCCCAACTGTTCGCCAGCCGGGACAAGGGCGCCCTGCCGGCGCTCCAGAGCGGGGCGGATCAGGGCAAGGCCTTCAGCACGGCCCTCTTGGCGCGCTGCGACGAGCCGCTGCGGCTGCATGCGCCGCACCTGGGCTCGCGGGCCGTGGTCGAGGACATGGAGCGCCTGCGCCAGCACCTGGGGCGCGAGCGGATCACCCCCATCACCTTCTCCTACGGCACACGCCTGGCTGCCCTCTATGCCGCCCGCTACCCGAGCCACGTGGCCAATCTGGTAGTCGACTCACCGATGTCCCCCGCCGAGAGCCGCTACCCGGCCATCCTCCATGGCGATGCCGAAAATGCCAATCGCATACTGGCCTGGCGCTTCGGGGATCAGGCGCTGCAGCGCAGCATGGCGGTGACCCGCCAGGTTCGCGACAACGGCCGCTATGTGGACAACCAGGGCAATGTGCTCGACCGCGCCAGCTGGGTGGCGGTGCTGAGCGATGCCATCAGCGGCAGCCAGCGCGACGATCAGCTCGTCTTCTGGCAGCAGGACGATGCCGGCCCCCTGCTGGCCCGCCTCGCCAAGGAGCAGGCCGACGAAAAACCCTATCCGGCGCTGTTGGAGATGCCCTTCTTCAGCGCCATCCACTGTACCGACAACAGCGAGCCCTATGGCTGGCAAATGCTGGACCCGGAAGATGCCGCCTTCCAGGGGGCCGGCGCCCTGCTGCTGGCCAACAGCTTCAACACCTGCGCCGACTGGCCCTATCCGCGCCAGCCCATCGCCAGCTACGGCGCCGGCGAGATAAAGCTGCCGGATGATGCCAGGGCCCTGGTGCTCGGCGCCGAGTACGATCCCAATACCCCCTTCGCCGGTGCCCGCCAGATGCAGGCCGCCTTTGGCAGCGCCGCCCGCCTGGTGCAGGTAGAGCAGAGCAACCGGCATGGCCAGCTCAACAGCTCCCGCTGCGCCCAGGCGGCCCTCAGCACCCTGCTGTTGGGGGATGGCGCGAGCCTGCCCGCCGAGCAGCGCTGCCTGGCCGACTGAGCCCTGTCATACTGAGCACCTCCCAATAAAAAGCCCGCCGAATTGGCGGGCTTTTTCATGCAGGCAAGCGTCCTCAGGCGGCGACCAGCGACTCCAGATCGCGCCGGCTCAGGCGCTTGCTGTCCACCTTCACATAGACGGAGCGCTCCGCAGCGGCCAGCAGCACGTCGCTCACCCCCGCGCAGGCGCGGATCTTCTGCTCGAGCGCCGCGTCGGCCGCCACTCCTTCCGGCAACACGATGCGCAGGCTGCTCACATAGGGGGGCTCGGCCATGGTCAGGCTGACCCCGAGCCAGACGAGCGCCAGCACGGCGCAGCCGCCAAACACCAGAGCGCCGCCGCCCAGGCTGTAGAGCAGGCCACCGAGGCTGCCGCCGATGGCCACCCCGATGAACTGGCTGGTGGAGTAGATCCCCATGGCGGTGCCCTTGTAGCCGGGGGGGGACTCCTTGCTGATGAGGGATGGCAGCAGCGCCTCCATCACGTTGAAACCGATGAAGAAGATCTGCAGCCCGGCGAGCAGGCCCCACAGCTGCAACCCGCTTTGCCAGAGCACCAGCTCGGCGATGAGCATCACCAGCACGCAGATCTGGAACACCCGCTTCATCTTTCTGCGCTTCTCGGCATAGATGATGAACGGCACCACGCTGACGAACGCGATCAGCATGGTGACCAGATAGGCCTGCCACTGGCTGTCGCGGGGCAAGCCGGCACGCTCCAGCAGCGGCGGCAGCGCCACGAAGCTCGACATCAGCAGGGTGTGCACGCAGAGGATGCCGAAGTTGAGCTTGAGCAGGCGCGGGTTGGTCAGCACGGTGCGCATTCCCCCCTTCACCATGCCGGACTCGCGATTGAGCAAATGGCCGCTCGGAGTCGGCACCAGCCACAGGGTGACGGCGATGCCCCCCAGCGCCAGCAGGGCGATCAGCCAGAACAGGCCGGAGAGCCCCAGCGCATGGGTGATGAGAGGGCCGGTCACCATGGCGATGGCGAAGGTGATGCCAAAGCTCACCCCGATGAAGGCCATCGCCTTGGTGCGGTTCTGCTCGCGGGTGAGATCCGACAAGAGTGCCATCACGGCGGCCGAGATGGCACCGCTGCCCTGCAGGGCACGGCCAAGGATCACGCCCCAGATGGAGTGGGTCAGCGCCGCGATCACGCTGCCAAGGGCAAACATCAGCAGGCCGCCGACGATGAGGGGCTTGCGGCCCACCTTGTCGGAGAGCAGGCCGAACGGGATCTGGAACAGCGCCTGGGTCATGCCATAGATGCCGATGGCTAGGCCGATCAGCGCCTCGGAGGCGCCGGCCAGCGACATGCCGTAGGTGGTCAGCACCGGCAGCACCATAAACATGCCGAGCATGCGCAGCGAGAAGACGGAGCCGAGCGCCCAGGTGGCACGGCGCTCGCCCCTCGTCATGGTGAAATCATTCATGATGGCCTCGATAGGTCAGGGAAAAGGAAGACTCAAGGGGTGGCCGACAGATGCCATGCCACACCCGACAGAGGGGAAAAGTGCCCGACGGGGCGGCCCCATAATAACAGAGCCGGGAAGGTTCCCGGCTCTGGATTCTACTGATTTTCCCGCGTCGCATCACAACACGGAGCATGACAGGTATGCACCTTAGGGCAGCATGCTCACCAGCACCGCAGGCTCGGCCTCCGGCTGGAAGTCCACCGACATCATCACGCTCAGGCAGGTGATGGTGACGATGGAGAACATGAACAGCTTGCGCGCCCAGAGGGAGTCATCCACCGCCGCCTTGTAGCCAGACAGCGCCATCCCCAGCCACCAGACGCTGACCGCGGTGGCCACCACCAGATACTTGTAACCGGCGTAACCGCCGAGGAACAGCATCAGGGTCGGCACCATGAAGGCCAGGATGTAGAGGGTGATGTGGAGCTTGGCCACCGGGATCCCCTTCACCACCGGCAGTACCGGGATGTTGGCCGCCTGGTAATCCTTGAAGCGGAAGATGGCGATCGCATAGGAGTGCGGCATCTGCCACAGGCTGAAGATCGCCAGCAGGATCAAGGCGCCAGAGTCGAACTGACCGCTCACCGCGCAGTAGCCGATGACTGGCGGCGCGGCACCGGAAAGGCTGCCGACCAGGGTGCCGTAGACCGAGTGACGCTTCATGTAGAGGCTGTAGACCCCCACATAGACAATGAAGCCCAGCACCGCCAGCAAGGCGGCCAACGGATTGGCCGCAAAGTAGAGCAGTGCAATGCCCGCAATGCCGAGCGCGGTGGCGTACCAGAGCGATACGCCGGGAGCGATCAGACCCTTCACCAGAGCACGGTTCTTGGTGCGCTCCATGATGCAGTCGATGTCCCGGTCGATGTAGTTGTTGAACACGCAACCGGAGGCGACCACCAGTGATACACCAGCCATGGTCAGAATGAACAGGGGCACATCCAGGCTCCCCTTGGAGGCCAGCAGGAATCCTCCGATAACCGAGATGAGGTTACCGAAGATGATGCCCGGCTTGGTCACTTGCAGGTATTGCTTCATCATCATTGCCAACCTGCTCAGTGAACCATCATGTTGATGTTGAGGTTGTACATGATCCACAGGGAACCCACGACCACGATGGCGATGATGAGCACGGTAAAGATCAGTGCCACCAGGTTCCAGCGCTCCTCGGACGAGGTGTTCATGTGCAGGAAGTAGACCAGGTGCACGAAGATCTGCACCACCGCCATGCCGACCACGGTGGCCAGCACGGTGGTGTGGGAGGCGGAGCCGTCCATCACCATCCAGAACGGCACGGCGGTCAGGATCAGGGACAGCACGAAGCCGATCAGGTAGCTCTTGGCGCTGCCGTGGCTGGCGCCGTGATTGTCAACGGTATGATTGCTCATTTACATGACCCCCATCAGATAGACCACGGTGAAGACGCAGATCCACACCACGTCGAGGAAGTGCCAGAACAGGCTCAGGCACATCAGACGGGTACGGTTGCGATCGGTCAGCCCCTTCTTGGCGACCAGCACCATCATCACGATGATCCAGATAAGACCGCTGGTCACGTGGATACCGTGGGTGCCCACCAGGGTGAAGAAGGCGGAGAGGAAGCCACTGCGATCCGGACCGTAGCCCTCGGCAATCAGGTGATGGAATTCATAGATCTCCATCGCGATGAAGCCGGCGCCGAACAGGAAGGTGATGAACAGCCAGGTGTTGACCGCCGCGACCTTGTTCTTGTTCATGGCCAGCATGCCGAAGCCGAAGGTGATGGAGCTCAGCAGCAGCAGCATGGTTTCGGCAAACACGAACGGCAGTTCGAAGATGTCCTTGCCGCTCGGGCCGCCGGCAGTGCCGTTGACCAGGACCGCATAGGTCGCGAACAGGGTCGCGAACAGGATGCAGTCACTCATCAGGTAGATCCAGAAGCCGAATACCTTGTTGGCACCGGCATCGTGGTGCCCATCCTCATGGGCACCCTGGGTGTGATGTAGAACGTCAGTCGCCATGGAATTAAGCCACCTTGTTGATATTTTCAAAATGCTGACGCTCGATCCGCTCGATCTCGTCAACCTGCACGTAGTAATCCACGTCGTCGTTGAAGCTGTGGATGATCCAGGTGGCGATCATGCCGACGAAGCCGGCGATGGCCATCCACCAGATGTGCCAGATCATGGCAAAGCCGAACACCACGCTGAAGGCGGCGATGATGACGCCGGCACCGGAGTTTTTCGGCATGTGGATCGGGTCATAGTGCTTGGGCTGCTGATAAGCGGAACCGTCCTGCTTGGCTTCCCAGAACGCATCCAGCCCCTTGATCTTCGGCTCAATGGCGAAGTTGTAGAAGGGGGGTGGCGAGGAAGTGGACCACTCCAGGGTACGACCGCCCCAGGGATCGCCGGTCAGGTCGCGGTTCTTCTCGCGGTCGCGGATGCTGACCACGATCTGGATCACCTGGCATAGTACGCCCAGCGCGATAAGGCCGGCGCCGCAGGCAGCCACCACCAGCCAGCCGTGGAACTCGGGATCGATGTTCTGGCTGACGCGACGGGTCATGCCCATGAAGCCCAGTACGTAGAGCGGCATGAAGGCGACGAAGAAGCCGGTGATCCAGCACCAGAAGGCACGCTTGCCCCAGACGTCATCCAGCTTGAAGCCGAACGCTTTCGGGAACCAGTAGGTGATACCGGCGAAGCAGCCGAACACCACGCCGCCAATGATGACGTTGTGGAAGTGGGCGATCAGGAACAGGCTGTTGTGCAGCACGAAGTTGGCGGCCGGCACGGAGAGCAGTACCCCGGTCATGCCACCCACGGTGAAGGTGATGATGAAACCGACGGTCCACAGCATGGGCGAGGTGAACTCGATGCGACCGCGGTACATGGTGAACAGCCAGTTGAAGATCTTCACCCCGGTCGGGATGGAGATGATCATGGTGGTGATGCCAAAGAAGGCATTCACGTTGGCGCCCGACCCCATGGTAAAGAAGTGGTGCAGCCAGACGATGAAGGAGAGCACGGTAATGGCGATGGTCGCCCACACCAGCGAGGTGTAACCGAACAGCTTCTTCTTACAGAAGGTGGCCACCACTTCGGAGAAGATCCCGAACACCGGCAGTACCAGGATGTACACCTCGGGGTGACCCCAGGCCCAGATCAGGTTGATGTACATCATCATGTTGCCACCCATGTCATTGGTAAAGAAATGGGTACCCAGGTAGCGGTCTGCGGTGAGCAGGGCGATGGTGACGGTCAGGATCGGGAAGGAGGCGATGATCAGCACGTTGGCGCACAGGGCGGTCCAGGTGAACACCGGCAGGCGCATCATGGTCATGCCAGGGGCGCGCATCTTGATGATGGTGGCGAAGAAGTTCACGCCGGTCAGCAGGGTCCCCAGACCCGAGATCTGCAGACTCCAGATCCAGTAATCGACCCCGACTCCCGGACTGAACTCCAGCCCCGACAAGGGCGGATAGGCCAGCCAGCCGGTCTGGGCGAATTCACCGACCCCGAGGGAGACGTTGATCAGCACCACGGCCGCGGCGGTGAACCAGAAGCTCAGGTTGTTCAGGAAGGGGAAGGCGACGTCACGGGCACCGATCTGCAGCGGCACCACGATGTTCATCAGACCGATCACCAGCGGCATGGCCACGAAGAAGATCATGATGACGCCGTGGGCGGTGAAGATCTGGTCGTAGTGGTGCGGTGGCAGTATGCCCTCGCCACCGGCCGAGGCCATGACCTGCTGGGTACGCATCATCACCGCATCGGCAAAGCCGCGCAGCAGCATGACCATGCCGAGGATGAGATACATGATACCGAGGCGTTTGTGGTCCACCGAGGTGAGCCACTCTTTCCACAGATATTGCCACTTGCCGAAATAGGTGATGAGCCCGGCGACGGCCAGGCCCCCCAGAATGATACCGGCTATCGTGACCATGATGATGGGTTCATGGTACGGAATAGCGTCGAGTGTTAATTTTCCAAACATCAGTTAGTACCCGCTTTCACAGTCTTGTCGGCCGGCATGTGGCCGGCGTGGTCCATCTGCTCGCCCTGGGCCTCATGGTGCATGGCGTCGCCGTGCTCCATGCCTGCGTGGTTCATGGAGGCATCATGCTCCATCCCCTCGTGGCTCATGGACTCGTCATGGGACATCGCGGCCTGCTTTTCGCCGTGTTGCATGGCGGCGTGCTCGCCGTGCTTCATGTCGCCCATGAACTTGTTGATGATGTTGACGAACAGCTTGGGATCGGCGCTGGCGAAATACTCCACCGGGTGGTTTTCGCTCTTCTTGGCCAAGGCATTGAACTCATCCATGGTGTTGAGCGCCTTGGAGGAGGCCTTCACCTTGGCAACCCAGGCGTCGAAACCGGCTTGATCCTGCGTCGCGATGGCGTTGAACTTCATGCCTGAGAAACCGGCGCCGCTGTAGCCACCCGAGATGCCCTTGTACTGGCCTGCCTCGTTGGCGATCAGGTGCAGTTTGGTCTGCATGCCCGCCATGGCGTAGATCTGGCCACCCAGCTGGGGAATGAAGAAGGAGTTCATCACGGTGTCAGACGTCACCCGGAAATTGACCGGGGTGTTGACCGGGAATGCCAGCTCGTTGACCGAGGCGATGCCCAGTTCCGGATAGACAAACAACCATTTCCAGTCAAGGGAGATGACATCGACCTGGATCGGTTTCACCTCGGATTCCAACGGTTTGTAGGGATCCAGAGAATGGGAGGTTTTCCAGGTGATCACCGCCAGGATGGCGATAATGATGACGGGTACGGTCCAGACGACCGCTTCAATCTTGTTGGAGTGGGCCCAGTCCGGTGCATAGGTGGCCTTGGTGTTGGACGCTCGGTATTTGTAAGCGAACGCCACCGCCATCACAATCACCGGCACCACCACAATCAGCATCAAGCCGAGTGCGGTCAGTATCAGTGACTTCTGCTCCAGACCAACTTGTCCCTTGGGGCTCATCAGAGCCATGTCGCAGCCGCTCAGCAAGCCGGCAGTCGCGAGCAACAGCAAAGCGCCCAAGCCCCTCTTTACATCAAAAGGTCTCATGCAATGTCCTCATCTTCGCAGGGCTAAAGTTGTAAGAAAAACGCAGCATTCTATTTCACCCGGGGGGGATGTGAACAACATGAAAAATTAATCTTTCACTTGTGTGTGGATTGCGATTTCTGTGTGTTGCATGTTAATGCCTTGACGTCATGAAAATTATCAAAACCACCTCGACCCCCTTTCATCGCCAGCTGGTGCCATTTCACCCTGTATCTGTTTATTAAACAGACACCCAGTGATTTAACCCTTTACTTAACAAGGACAAATGACACCCCTTTGTGGCTAGCCGGCCAAATCCCGGGCTGAAATCCGTGCGCATTTGGTCCCTCAGGGCAGAACAATTATGGGACTCGAAATTAACCATAATTAATCAAATTAAATTTCAATTAATTCCATGAGGTTGGTGCGGCTTTACCCGCAAACATGCACACCACATACGTCTCATGCGACCTGGCCGATCACAGGGTCCATCATTTTGTTTAATAAGTTATTATCAAACCCATGGACTCCATCCGGATATGGCGGTAGGTTGCGCCCCTTCGTTACTCGCCAGTCACGAATTCAACCTTATCCCATTTCTCACTCGACTCTTCATACACAGGGATTGCCATGAGCATCACACGCAGAGACTTTCTCAACGGCGTCGCCATCACCATTGCGGCCGGGGTTGCCCCCATCAAGCTGCTGCAAGCGGCCGAAGGCGGCACGGCACTGGCTGAAAAAACGCTGGTCTACCCGCCCGCCCTCACCGGGCTGCGCGGCAACCACCCGGGCTCCTTCGAACCGGCCCACAGCATCGCCCGCGACGGCAAACAGTATGACTTTGCCAACATTCCCCTCGAGGGCGAATACGATCTGGTGATCGTCGGCGCCGGCATCAGCGGCCTGGCGGCCGCCTGCTTCTATCAGCAACTGCTTGGCGCGGACAAAAAGATCCTGCTGCTCGACAACCACGACGACTTCGGCGGCCACGCCAAGCGCAACGAGTTCACCACCCCCGACGGCCTGCGGCTGGGTTACGGCGGCAGCGAATCCCTGCAATCACCGCGCTCTGTCTACAGCCCGGTGGCGCTGGGGCTGCTCAAGGCGCTCGAAGTCAACATCGACGAGCTGGCCAAAGGCTTCCAGCAGACCTTCTACCCGGATCTGGGCCTGAGCCGCGGCGTCTACTTCGACGAGAAGCACTTTGGCGTCAACAAGGTGGTGAGCGGCGACCCGGGCCACAACGTGGCCGACGACATCCCGCGCGATCGCCTGAACGGCCGGCCGCTGGCAGAGTTTATCGGTGACTTCCCGCTTGATGAGAGCGACAAGGCAGCCCTGCTGGCGCTGCACGAGGAGAAGACCGACTACCTGAGCGGCATGACCCAGGCGGAAAAAGACCTCTGGATGACCCGCAACAGCTACACCACCTTCCTGCGCGACAAGGTGGGCCTGAGCGAGCGGGCCATCACCTACTTCCAGCAACGCACCAACGATTTCCAGGCGGTCGGCATCGACGCCACCGCCTGCGCCGATGCACGCCTGTGCGCCCTGCCCGGTTTCGGTGGCATGAACCTGACCCCGCTCGATGCAGAGGAGCAGGCGGAGCTGGACGATCCCTACATCTTCCACTTCCCGGACGGCAACGCCGGCCTGACCCGCTTGATGGTGCGCAAGCTGATCCCGCAGGTGGCCCCCGGCCACACCATGCAGGACGTGGTGCTGGCCAAGTTTGACTACAGCAAGCTCGACCTGCCCGAGCACAAGGTGCAGCTGCGCCTTGGCAGCACGGCGCTGCAGGCCAAAAACGTGCCGCTCAAAGATGGCAAACAGGGAGTGGACGTCACTTACATCAAGGAGGGGAAACTGCACCGGGTGCGGGCCAGGCAGTCCATCATGGCCGGCTACAACATGATGATCCCCTACATGGTGCCCGAGATGGCTGAGCCCCAGAAGGAGGCGCTGCGCCAGAACGTCAAGGCGCCGCTGGTCTACACCAAGGTGGTGATCAAGAACTGGCAGTCCTTCGTCAAGCTGGGGGTGCACGAAGTCTACTCCCCGGCCGCCCCCTACAGCCGGGTCAAGCTCGACTACCCGGTCAACCTCGGCGGCTACGAGCATCCCAAGAACCCGGAGCAGCCCATGTGCCTGCACATGGTCTACGTGCCGACCTTGCCTGGCAGCGGCCTCTCGGCCCGCGAACAGTCCCGCAAGGGGCGCGCCATGATCCTCGGCATGCCGTTCGAGCAGCACGAGCAGATGATCCGCGAACAGTTGCAGGGGATGCTGGGCGGCGCCGGTTTCAACCATGAGCAGGATATCCTCGCCATCACGGTCAACCGCTGGTCCCACGGCTACTCCTACATCACCAACACCCTGTTCGATGACGAGGAGCAGTGCGACAAGTGGATCGAGCTGGGCCGCCAGCCGGTCGGCAACATCACCATCGCCAACTCCGACTCTGACTGGAGCCCCTACGCCCACTCCGCCATCGATCAGGCCTGGCGCGCCGTCAACGAGCTGGTTGCCATGCACAAGGGAGGTGCCAAATGATCCGTTCCCTGACCCTGACAGCCAGCGCCGTGCTGCTGGCCCTGCCCGCCTTCACCCTGCAGGCCGCGCCTGCCATGTCGGCCGGCGAATACGTGGCCAAGCTGGGGGACTGCGCCGCCTGCCACACCAGCGAGGCGAGCAAGCCGCTGGCGGGCGGCAAGGGCTTCCCCACCCCCATCGGCACCGTCTACGCCACCAACATCACCCCCGACAAGACTCACGGCATCGGCAACTACAGCCTGCCCGAGTTCATCAAGGTGATGCGCGAAGGGATCACCCGCAGCGGCGATCCCCTCTACCCGGCCATGCCCTACACCGCCTACGCCAAGATGAGCGATGAGGATCTCACCGCCCTCTACCACTACCTGATGCAGGATGTGCAGCCGCAGGCTGTTGCCAACAAGGAGAGCGACATCCCCTGGCCGCTCAACATGCGCTGGCCGCTCAACGGCTGGAACTGGGTCTATCACGATGACAGTCGCTTTACCCCGGTGGCCGGCAAGAGCGAGGAGTGGAATCGCGGCGCCTATCTGGTGCAGGGGGCGGGCCACTGCGGCAGCTGCCACACCCCGCGCGGGCTCGGCATGCAGGAAAAAGCCCTGACCGAGGCGGATCCCCTCTATCTGAGCGGCGCCACCCTGGATGGCTGGTATGCCCCCAACATTCGCGGCACCCGCTACGACAAGCAGGCGCTGATCGACCTGCTGAAAACCGGCCGCAGCCAGCATCAGGCCGTCAGCGGCCCCATGGCGGAAGTGATCACGCACAGCAGCCAGTACTTCAGCGACGCGGATCTGGCCAGCATCGCCACCTACCTGACCGAACTCGGCGGCGACGCGGCGGCCAGCAAGGGCAACCGGGCCTACGCCAGCGCCGGCGGCAAGGCGGACTACGCCATGTACTGTTCCACCTGCCACGGGGTCAACGGTCAGGGCAATGACCACGTCATCCCCTCGCTGGTGGGCAACCAGACCGTGCTGGCCGAGGACCCGAGCAGCCTGCTCAACGTGCTGCTGCACGGCGCCGAGACCCCGGTCACCCAGGGCAACATCGGCTACCACATGCCGGGCTATGGCTGGACCCTCAACGATCAGCAGATCGCCGAGCTGGTCAACACCTTGCGCGCCTCCTGGGGCAATGAAGGGGTGGCCATCAAGCCGGAGACGGTCAAGGCCCAGCGCGCCCTGCACCAATAACTCGCGCCGACCATAACGAAACGGGCCTCCAGTGGAGGCCCGTTTGCTATGTGAGTGACGACTCACCCCTTGCGCGGTTTGGAGCCGGAGAGCGGCACCGCCCCCAACCGATAATCGCCATAGGGGAAGATATTGCGAAAGCGCTGAGCCACCGGCTCGGGGATGGAGCGGGAGAAGACCAGCTTGACCCCATCACCATCGCGCTGACCCAGGATGCGCCCACGCACCGTCTCGTGGCGCAGGATCTGCCTGGCCTGCTCGATGAACGCCGGCGACACCTTGCCCCGCTTGACCTGCACCTTGCCGGGCGCAAGCCGGATCTCGAACAGGGCGCCACGCCCCAGCTTCATCAACCACCAGATGAGGGCGATCGCCACCAGCAACGACAACCAGGCCATCCTGTTTCTCCTTCTTCACACGGTTGCGGACAGTGTAAGCCGCAACTGACCCCCGATTGTTTGGCGCGGATCACAGCCGCGCCTCAATCCCGGCCGCAGGCCACCCTGCTCGCCAAGCGCCCCTAGCGGCTGCGGCCCCAGGCCACCAGCGTCTCCCGATAGAGCGCCAGCAGCGCCTGATCCCGCACCGCCACCCCGACCTGCTGGGCACGATAATCGGCCCAGCCGTCGTGGGGGTGGGACTTGCCGTCAAATTTCTGCAGGGTGTGACCGATGGCGGGCCCCTCGTTGATGACCCGCACCGGCCCCTCGCGCAGAGTAAACAGGGTCGGATCGATCACGTAGGCGATGGCAGACGGGTCGTGCACGTGGCAGCCGTCGAGCCCGATCCGCTCCGAGTAGAAACGCAGATAGAAGCGGCTGACATCCCACAAGAAACGCCCCGGCTCACCCGCGTCGTCGCGCAGCGCATCCAGATAGGCACTGCTGAAGAAGCTCTGCTGGGTCACGTCCAGCCCGATGATCACCACCGGCCAGTCGGCGGTGAATACCCGATCGGCAGCATCCGGATCGTCGTGGATGTTGGCCTCGGCATAGGGAGTCACGTTGCCGCGATGGCCGTTGACGCCAAAGGCGCCCCCCATCACCACCACCTGCTTCACCAGGCCGGTGATCTCAGGGGCCTCTTGCAGCGCCAGCGCCAGGTTGGTGAGCGGACCTATGGTGACCAGGGTGATCTCGCCGGGGGCGGCCTTCACCGCCTCGACGATATACTGCCAAGCCGGCCGTGGATCCGGCGCCAGGGTCACCTCCCCCGCCGTCACGTCACCAAATCCGCTCGGCCCGTGCACCACGGTGGTCGGGCCCACCGGCTCACGCCGCAGCGGGGCGGCCGCCCCCTGTGCCACGTCCGCCTTCATGCCGTATTGCTGCTTGAGCCAGAGGGCGTTGTGGGTACCGTTCTCGATGGTGGCATTGCCAAATACGGTGGTGATGGCGAGCAGCTCGATGGCGGGGTGGGCTTCGGCAAACAGAATTGCCATGGCGTCATCGATACCGGGATCGGTATCCAGAATGATCTTGTGAGTCATGGGGCCTCCTTGGGCAACAGAGCAGCCAGTGTAGCGAGCCGCCGCCGCTTTAACAGCGCCGGGATCACAGCCTGAGGCTTTGCCCTTGTCCGCCTTGCCCAAGTGGCGGCATTTCATACAGGGATGACGACGCGGCAGGAGGCAAAGAGGGGCGAAGCGGGTGGTGCCGGCGAAATAGTGGGCAAGTGGATGGCCGGTGAGTGCCGCAGCCTTGTGGAGCGGCGGGCGGGGTGGTATCACTGGCCACACGATTCACCCCGCTCACCACCTGCCGAGGCGCCATTGATCACCCTGATAAAAGAGTCCGACCAGCTGAAGATGCCCTGGAAGAACAAGCAGGGCACCACAGCCCAGATCCTCATCTCCCCTGCCGGCGCCAGCCTCGACAAGCTCGATTTTGCCTACCGGCTGAGCTCGGCGCCCATCAAGGGGGCCGGCCCCTTCTCGAAATTTCCCGGCTATCAGCGCATCCTGCTGCCCATCAGCGGGGCCGGCTTCGTGCTCAACGGCCACCCCTACGCCACCTTCGAGGCGGCCCACTTCAGCGGGGATGACGACACCCACTGCGAACTGCTGAAAAAAGAGGTAACGGATCTGGGGCTCATCTATGATCCGGCCCGCCTCAGCGCCAACGTGCGGGTGCTCAACCTGCCCTTCCCGCTCACCCTCACCCTGGAAGCGGACAAGACCTATCTCTGTTATCTGTTGAGCGGCCAGCTCACGGCGGCGGGCCACCCCATGGCGGTCAACGAGACCCTGCTGATCAACGGCGAGCAGAGCATCCACTTCGACTGCCAGAAGAAGAGCGCCATCGCCTTCTTTACCCTGCAGCCCAAATAGGCGGCAGGAGCAGGCCTGACACCGGTCAGCGTTTGGGTGCCCGTCCGCCGCTGTCGAGGCAGGCCTGCATGGAGTCGTAGGGGGTGTAGTGCTTGGTGCGGCTGTAATAGGTGCCGCCCTGGGGATGGCAGATGCCGTTTCTGCTCTTCTTGACCGGCGGCTCCGCTGCCAGCGCGATGGCGCATACCAGCAGCAGGCAACCGCTGATCATCCATTTCATGGCTTTCATGACGACCTTGGTTCCTTTCGAGCGGGCCCAGCAGGCCCGAAAGGCGCCTATTTTACCCTCTCACTCCCCCGCTCACTTGGCGCCGGATCATAGAACGGCGCGTCATAGCGCCCGCACTGGCATCCAACTGACGCCGCAAGCGGCCACAAAAAAGCCGGGCAGTGCCCGGCTTCTGGGTCGACAAGCTGTGTTTAGCCGACCTTGAAGGTGCCCTTCATCATCGCGAAGTGGCCGGGGAAGGAGCAGAAGAAGGTGAGATCTTTGCCAGCCAGGCCGTCGGTCTTGAAGGTGACGCTGGTGCTCTCGCCGCCGCCCACCAGTTTGGTGTGGGCCAGTACGCGCGGGTCATCCTTGGGCAGGTAGTTGTTGTCGGCACCGGCGCTCATGCCCGCAGTGGCCACGGCCTGATAGTCGGCGGTGTTGGCCAGCGCCCAGTTGTGGCCCATGGCGGTCACCGGCATCTTGCCGGTATGGTTCAGGGTCACGGTGACCTCTTTGCAGGTGGCCGGGACGCTCATCTCCTTGAGGTTGTACTGCATGGCATCATTGCCTTCGATGACCAACGCGCACTCATCGGCCAGAGCCGGGGCCGCCAGGGTGCTCAGAAACAGCAGGGTAATCGCCTTTTTCATCATCCTCTCCTTTGACTGGCAATAGATGGCAACACAATTGCCTGCGGGCTCGCACCATGGCTGGCAAACATGCTGTCAAAATCGACCTTATTCTACTCAACTGTCGTCATTCGGCTATGTCTTTAGCGCAAAGCTGCGGGTCAGGTCACCAGATTGCCCCCATTTTTTTGTCTGGACGAACCGGCCACGCCACCCACTAACCACTCTTTGTTTAATTATCCCCCGCACTTTTGTCCAGCCGCGACTCGCCCGCCGCCGCCCCCTTGGCTAAGCTGGCGACCCCGGCACGCTTGTCTTCCGTGCCATCCGTTTCAGCCAAAGAGATCCCGCATGTCGCTTCTTGCTCACCCGGCCCACCGTGGCCTGTTGTTGACCCTGCTGCTGATGCTGACCGCCTGTCAGCCGGCCCCGACCCAGACCCGCATTCAGGGCAAGACCATGGGTACCTTTTACGCGGTGACCCTGAGCGACCCCTTCCCGGGCGGCGAGCCGGCGCTGCAGCAAGAGGTCGATGCCCTGCTGGTGCGCATGAATCACGAGATCTCCACCTACGACCCGAACTCCCTCATCTCCCGCTTCAATCAGGGCAGCGGCCAGCCCCCCATGGCCATTCCCGCCACCATGGCCAACATTGTGCAGCAGGGAATCGACGCCGGCCATCTCACCGCAGGCAAGCTCGACGTCACCGTGGGCCCGCTGGTCAACCTGTGGGGATTCGGGCCGGACAAGCGGCCCGTCAAACGGCCCAGCGCCGAGCAAATTGCCAGCGCCCGCCACAAGGTGGGCATCGACCGGCTGACATTGGCACCCGAGGGGGATCACTTCCTGCTCGGCAAGCGCATCCCTGACCTCTACCTCGATCTCTCCACCCTGGGCGAAGGAGCGGCCTCTGACGAGATTGCCGGCCTGCTGGAGCAAAAAGGGGTGCACAACTACCTCATCGAGGTGGCCGGCGCCGTGCGCAGCAAGGGCAACAACGCCAAGGGCAAGCCCTGGCGAGTGGCCATCGTCGAGCCGTCCGACCAGCCCGGCGCCTTCTCGGACGTGGTGATCCCCAACGGCATGGCCCTCAGCACCGCCGGCAGCTATCGCAACTACTATGAGCTCGATGGCAAGCGCTACTCCCACATCATCGACCCCGCCACCGGCCAGCCCATCACCCACAAGCTGGTCTCCGCCAGCGTCATCACCCCGACCGCGCTTGAGGCCGACGCCCTCGACACCGCCCTCATGGTGATGGGGCCGGAGCAGGCGATGGCCTTTGCCAAGGCGCACGGTCTTGCGGTCTATCTCATCGTCAAGACCGAGCAGGGCTTCGCCGCCAGCCATACCCCCCAGTTCGCCCCCTATCTGGCGGCCAAACAGCCATAAATCAGCCGCCATAAAAAGAGGCCCCGCACTGCGGGGCCTCCTTGTCTTCATGTCGGCGCTAGTCGATGGGAATGCGCCGAGGTGCCGGAGCCACCGGCTGCTTGGGTCATTCGGCCCGGCGCAGGTGCGCCCTCCCAGGCATCAGGCCAGTGACCACCGACCGGATGCTTGCATGCTACTCCCCGCAGCCGGCCGAGTCGGCGGACGGGCGCGCCACCCGGTTGCCCGCCCCGTAGAGAAGAAACACCAGCACGCAAATCGCGGTCATCACGGCGAACAGGGCCGGGCCGCCCCACACCTGCAACAGCCAGCCCCCCACCAGGGGCGAGAGCGCCCAGCCAAGCCCGGCCAGGGCGCTGGCCCCGAAGTAGCTCCCCTTGAGGTGGGCCGGCGCCATCTCGTCGATCAGCACATTGAAGAGCGGGAACAGCACCGCTTCCCCCACGCTCAGCAAGAACACCGCCACCAGCCAGGGCCACAGCAGGGCCGGACTCGACAGGGCGAACAGCACCTGGGCGGACGCCATCAGCAGGATGGAGAACTGCAGCCGCAGGCTCACCCGCCAGCGCCGGGTCAGGTGCAGCAGCGGAAACTGCAGGGTGATGATGGTCAGCGCATTGGTGGCCACCAGCAGGGCCACCAGGGTCTCCACCTCGGGGGCGCCGGCGCGGGTCAGATACTGGATCAGCGGCGACTCCACCTGGGCGTAGACCAGCATCATCAGCAGGTTGGCGAGGATGAACAGCATGAAGGCCCGATCCCGCCCCACCACCCTCAGCATGGCCCCCAGGGTGAGACCCGCATCCGGCCGGCCAGCGCACTCGCGGCGAAAACCGAGCAGGAAGGCAAGGCCGAGCAGGCCATAGCTGGCGGCCGTCACCACGAAGGTCTCCTGGCGCGCACCCAGCCCCACCATGACGCCGATGAGGGGCCCCACCCCCGCCCCCACGTTGAGCAGGAAGTAGCGCAGGTGCTGAGCCAGCTCCCGCTGCGCCTTCTCGGGCAGCAGATCCCCCATCAGCGCCTTGCCCGGCGTGTCGATGAAGGCGTAGGAGAGACCCGAGCCAAACACCCCGAGGGCGATGAGCCAGAGGGAGTGGCCAAACCCGAGCAGCAGGTAGGCGCCGCACGACAGAACGCAGCCGAGCAGCAGTATGGTGCGCCGGCCGAGCCGGTCGGAGAGCCAGCCGACGTAGAAGCCGATGAGGCAGGAGAGCACGGCCGCGCCGCCCAGCAGCATCCCGATGCCGGACGCCGAGAGATCATACTCCCGGTAGAGCAGGATGGAGAGAAAGGGCCAGACCATGAAGAAACTGGTGCGCACCATGAAGGTGCCCAGGATCACGATCCAGACCAGCGGAGGAAAGGGGGGCAGGCGCATGGGAACTCCTTGTCGCGCAATGGCAGCTGATCCGCAGGGGAAAGCATTCAGTGGTATCAAAAGACACCTGAGCGCACAATCCCCACCCGGAAAAAAACCGCCCGAGGGGGCGAGCTCGGCGCAGGTTTGTGGATGGCGGCGCCGTCCAGGCCAGGCAGGCGTTCACCGTCTTTCCTCTCCCAGTTCACCCCCTATTTGGTCCGGCAGAAGCCATGAATGACGGGGCTTGGCGGAAAAACCTCGGCTGCGCCCCATGTTCAATTGCCTGTCTGCGCGCTTTGGTGGCACACTTCTGTTATCCGCCCGTAGCGCCCTGACCAGACAGATGCAGACACCGGAATCCGAGCCAGAGAAAAAAGCCCCACCCAAACCGAAGCGCATCCTGCTGGTCAACGAACAGCGCTCCTTTCAGGTGATGATGAAGGCGATGCTGATCAACATCGGCATCAGTCGCATCACCTATGTCAACTCGGCCGAAGAGGCGAGACGGCGCTGCCAGAAAGAGACCTTTGACATCTACCTGCTCGATTACGAGCTGGGGGTCGGCGAGAACGGCCGCCAACTGCTGGAGAGCCTGCGGGATCAGAAGCTCATTCCGCCCCAGAGCGTGGTGATCATGGTGAGCGGTGACAGCTCCCGCGCCATGGTGCTGAGCGCGCTGGAGGCCGAGCCCGACGAATACCTGATGAAGCCCTTCTCCCAGGAGCAGTTTTCGTTTCGTCTCAAACGCGCCCTCGCCCGTCGTCAGGCGCTGGAGAGCGTGTTCAGCGCCCTTGCCAAAGAGGATCTGCCCACCCTGCTCGCCGCCTGCGCCGAGCGGGCCGACGCGGTGCCGCGCTTTGCCAACTTCTGCCGCTGTCTGCAGGCCGACACCCAGCTCAAGCTGGGCCAGGCCAAGGAGGCCCGCAGCCTGATGCGCCAGCTGCTGGCCGGCCAGGAGAACAGCTGGGCCCGCCTGACGCTGGGCAAGGCGTGCCACACCCTGGGGCTGAACGAAGAGGCGGTGAGCCACCTGCAGGCCACCCTCAAGAACACCCCGCTGATGGTGGAGGCCCACCTCTGGCTGGCAGAGTCCCAGCTCGCGCTCGGCAACGACGAGCAGGCCCAGCAGGAGCTCAAGCGGGCGGTCGACATCTCGCCCCAGTCGGTGCAGCTCTCCCGCCGGCTGGCGGAGGTGTGCCTGCTGCGCCATGACTACGCCCAGGCCAAGGACGTGCTGCTCTCCCTCATCGACCTGTCGCGCAACTCCATCCATCGCACCCCCCACTACCTGGGGGCCTATATCCAGTCGCTGACCCTCTACGCCCTCAACAGCAACGACATCTACCACATCGCCAACCTGCAAAAGCAGGTCAACTCGGCCCTGTCGCGCATCCGCGATTCGCTGATGATGTCGGAGTTCAACTACCCGGTGTTCGAGCAGATCTGCCAGGCCCGGGTGCAGATCGCCCTCGGCGAGCTGCTCAAGGGCAAGAAGATGCTCTACCGCGCCAACCAGAACTGGCTCGATCAGCCGGCCACCATGCCCCCCAGCCTGCTGGGCGAGACCATCCTCGCCCTCTATCAGCTCGGCGAGTTCGAATATGCCGAGAGCCTGCAGGCGCTGCTGGCCGAAGACGAGGATCGGCTGCTCACCACCTGCATCCAGGCCACCCGCGACGACAAGACGGTGCTCGAGCGTCGCCAACGCTACCAGCAGCTCAACGAGCTGGGCATCAAGGCCTATCAGAGCGGCGAGCTGGAGCAGGCGCTCGGCCACTTTCGCGAAGCGCTGCGCCGTGCCCCGGCCAATACCGGCGCCGCCCTCAACAAGATCCAGGTGCTGCTGCAGCTGATGCAGAAAAACCGCAAGAGCCCGGAGTTTGGCGCCGAGTGCAAGGAGACCCTGGAGGTGCTGGACGGCATCCCCCTCAATCCGGCCCAGCAGGATCGTTTTCGCAAGCTGCGTCAGGAGTTTACCCAGCTCAGCTGACCAGGGCCCGCTCGCCTATGCTGATACTGACTCGGCAAAGGGAGGAGAGTGGCGATGGCCATGTGTCGATATCTGGTGGCGGACGGCCGCCACTGCAGCGAAGAGGCGGGAGACCATGATCTGTGCCGCTGGCACGATCCCCACGCCAATCATCAGGATCCCCACACCGCCCGCGCGCTGGAGCACTACATCCAGCAGGGCGGGCTGTGCCACGGCCTGCAACTGGCCCGCGCCAATCTGGCGGGCCTCAACCTGGTGAAAAAAGGGGCCCCGCAGGGGTTCCTGCTGGAGCAGTGCAACCTCTACCGCGCCAACCTGCAGGGGGCCCATCTCTACGGCATTCGCATCAAGGGCGGCAGCCTGATGAAGGCGGATCTCAGCGAAGCCAACCTGCACTGCGCCACCCTCGACGACGTCAACCTGCTCGGCATTCGCTGGCACAACACTCGTCTCGACAACCTGGATACCGGCAAACGGCTGATGCAGGAGCGACGCGGCCGCAAGGAGCGCGACCCGGTGCAGGCCCGCATCTGGCTGAAGGAGGCCGAAGAGACCTACCGGGATCTGCGCAAGGCCTCGGAGGCGCAGGGCATCTTCACCATGTCCGGCCGCTACATCCAGCAGGAGCTCACCATGCGCCGGCTGCAACTGCCGTTCTGGTCGACCCAGCGCTTCACCTCCTGGATCGTCGATCTGTTCTGCGGCTACGGCGAGGCCCCCATGCGGGTGGTGCTCTTCTCCCTGCTGCTCATCTTCATCTGCAGCATCTTCTACTTCTTCTTTGGCCTGAGCTTCAACGGCAACCACCTCATCTACCGGCCCGGCGCCCCTTTTGAGCAGAACGCCATCTTCCTGCTGGAGTGCCTCTACTACAGCGTGGTGACCTTCACCACCCTGGGTTATGGCGACTTCACCCCCATCGGCCTGTCACGGCTCTTCGCCGCCTTCGAGGCCTTCACCGGCAGCTTCACGCTGGCGCTGTTTGTGGTGGTGTTTGTCAAGAAGATGACCCGCTGACAACCTGCCCACGATCTTGCTGCGAGGCCGTGATCAAGGCTAATGTGCTGCTCGCTTATTTGTAACCAAGAGCTCTCACGTATATCTATACGCTCCGGCTCCTGCGCTTCACCTTGCTGACAGACTCTCGCGACAGCTCGTGAACAGGTTACCGAGCAGCTGCGCCAGTCACAGCCCTCGAACTTGCATCCACGGCGGATTCCTAGTCCAATAGCCACTTATAAAAATGACATGAGCATCCCGGACATGAAGATCATCTCTTTCAATATCAATGGCCTGCGCGCCCGCCTGCACCAGCTGCAAGCCATCATCGACAAGCATCAGCCGGATGTGATCGGCCTGCAGGAGATCAAGGTACACGACGAGGCCTTCCCGCTGGCCGACGTGGAGGCCATGGGCTATCACGTAGAGTTTCACGGCCAGAAGGCCCACTACGGGGTGGCCATCATGAGCAAGCAGAAGCCGGTCAAGGTGGAGAAAGGCTTCCCCACTGACGATGAAGAGGCCCAGCGCCGGATGATCATGGCCACCTTCGAGCGCGAAGACGGCTCCCTCATCAAGGTGATGAACGGCTACTTCCCGCAGGGTGAAAGCCAGGATCACGAGACCAAGTTCCCGGCCAAGCAGAAGTTCTACGAGGATCTGCAGCACTATCTGGAGACCCACCACACGCCGAATGACCAGCTGGTGCTGATCGGGGATATGAATATCTCTCCCACCGATCTCGACATCGGCATCGGCGAGGCCAACCGCAAGCGCTGGCTGCGGGATGGCAAGTGCTCCTTCCTGCCCATCGAGCGCGAATGGATGGAGCGCCTGAAAGGGTTCGGCCTGACCGACACCTTCCGCGCTGCCAACCCTACCGAGTGCGAGCGTTTCTCCTGGTTTGACTACCGCTCCAGGGGCTTTGACGAGAACCGGGGCCTGCGCATCGACCTCATCATGGCCTCCGACGCCCTCAAGGACACCGTGACCGAGACCGGCATCGACTACGAGCTGCGCGGCATCGACAAGCCTTCGGATCACGCCCCCATCTGGGCCAGCTTCGCCTGATAACGACAAAAGAGGGGGCATTTGAAGCCCCCTCTGTGACCAAGCCCCCACTTCCCCCGCTTTTTCCTTCTTATAATTCCCTCCGGGTCCCCTGCTCCCCAGCAAGGTCACAATGCAGGGTCTGCCAGACTGACACAAATTGTCGCGGCCCCCTCCGCCACTGCGCGATCGACACCGACAACTTTCAGTGTCGAGCAGCCTGGGTTCAATATTCGTGCTCTATCATTAGAAAACTGTCAGTAATCCAATGAGTTAAATTTGTAACCATGCAGTTAACCATGTTCATGAAGAAAAAGGCTGGGCGCGGCAATCGCGCACCATCCCACAGGAGTGTGATGATGAAGGTGCAATACGTCAGGGAAGAGATGTTCAAGCGCGGCTGTATCGCCCTGGCACTGGCCAGCGCACTGACCGCCTGTGGCGATGAACCGGCCGCCGGAACCCAGGCACTGCCGCCGGTGCCCGTGGTGGTGGCCGAGGTCAAGCTGACCGACGTGCCGATGACCACCGAGATGGTGGGCGAGACCGCCGGTTTTCGCGAAATTGACGTGCGTTCCCGGGTGAGCGGCATCCTGCTCAAGCGCACCTACATCGAGGGGCAGCCGGTCACCGCCGGTCAGGCGCTGTTCCTGATCGACCCCGAGCCCTACAAGGTGGCGCTGGAGCAGGCCAAGGGCACCCTGGCCCAGGAGCAGGCCCGCCTCAACAAGGCCCGCGCCGACCGGGATCGCATCATCCCGCTGTTCAAGCGCCAGGTGGTGAGCCGCAAGGACTATGACGACACCATCGCCAACTACGAGGCGGCCATCGCCAGCCATCAGGCCGCCCAGGCCAAGGTGAAAGAGGCCGAACTCAACCTCAGCTACACCCAGGTCACCGCCCCCATCAACGGCATGGCGAGCAAGAGCTCCCAGTCCGAGGGCAGCCTCATCTCCACCAGCGGCGAAAACGGCCTGCTCACCACCATCACCCAGTTCGATCCCCTCTACGTCAACTTCTCCTACTCGGAGCAGGATCGCCTCAACTTCGAGAACTCGGTGAAAAAGGGATTGATTGAGGCCAAGGATGCCACCAACTGGCGCACCCACATCCGGCTGGCGGACGGCTCCGTCTATCCCGAGGCGGGCAAGCTCAACTTCTCCGACAGCCGGGTCGACCCACAAACCGGCACCATCCGGGCCCGCGCCATCTTCGACAACAAGGACGGCGTGCTGTTGCCGGGCCAGTTCGTGCGCATGACCATCGATCTGGGTACCCGCAAAAATGCCATCCTGGTGCCGCCGCGCGCCATCGTCCAGTCCCAGGCCGACCGCATGGTGATGGTGGTGGACAAAGAGAACAAGGTGGTGCCCCGCCCAGTCAAGCTGGGTTCCGTGGTCGACAGCGGCGTGCTGATCGACAGCGGCCTCGAGCCCGGTGAGCGCTACATCGTCGAGGGGCTGATGAAGGCCCGTCCCGGCGCCGTGGTCAAGCCCGTCACGGCCTCCGAGATGAAGGCGATCACCACCAAGATGGTCGGCCAGGCCGCGGCCAAGTAAGGAGTTCGTATGTTTTCCAAGTTCTTCATCGAACGCCCCATCTTCGCCAGCGTGATTTCGATCATCATAGTGCTGGGCGGGTTGGCGGCGATGCGATCGCTGCCCATCGAGCAGTACCCGCAGATCACCCCGCCGGTGGTGTCGGTCACCGCCTTCTATCCGGGCGCCACCCCCGAGGTGATCTCCCAGACGGTGGCAGCACCACTCGAGCAGCAGATCAACGGCGTGGAGCGGATGCTCTACATGCAGTCGGGTTCGGCCTCCAACGGCCAGATGAACCTCAACGTCTACTTCGAGATCGGCACCGATCCGGATCAGGCCACCATCAACGTCAACAACCGGGTCTCGGCCGCCATGGCCCAGCTGCCGGAAGAGGTGAAGAAGCAAGGGGTGACGGTCAAGAAGAAATCGACCTCGATCCTGCAGGTGGTTACCCTGCAATCGCCTGACGGCACCTTCGACACCACCTACCTGTCGAACTACGCCCTGCTCAACATCATCGACGAGCTCAAGCGGATTCCCGGGGTTGGTGACACTACCCTGTTCGGCGGCACCGACTACGCCATGCGCATCTGGCTCAGGCCGGATCGACTGGCCCAGCTCGAGCTCACCCCGAGCGACGTGATCGGTGCCATCCGCGAGCAGAACACCCAGTTTGCGGCCGGCAAGATCGGCGCCCAGCCTACCACGGCTCCCATCGACTTCACCTATACGGTGCAGACCAAGGGACGGCTGGAGGATGTGCGCGAGTTCCAGAACATCATCATCCGCTCCATGCCGGATGGCTCGAAGATCCGGGTCAAGGACGTGGCCAGGGTCGAGCTCGGCGGCAAGGACTACGACCTGCTGGCCAAGGCCAACGGCAAGCCGGCCATCGGTATCGCCACCTATCTGCAGCCGGGCGCCAACGCCGTGGCGGTGGCCGATCAGGTGCATGCCACCATGCTGCGCCTCAAGGAGCGCTTCCCGCAGGACATCGAATACCAGATCCCCTACGACACCACCGAGTTCGTGAAGATCTCCATCGAGGAGGTGGTACACACCCTGTTCGAGGCGATCGTGCTGGTGTTCGTGGTGGTCTATCTGTTCCTGCAGAATTTCCGCGCCACCCTGATCCCCTGTATCGCGGTGCCGGTGTCGCTGATCGGGACCTTCGCCGGCATGCTGGTGCTGGGCTTCTCCATCAACCTGCTGACCCTGTTCGGCATGGTGCTCGCCATCGGTATCGTGGTGGATGACGCCATCGTGGTGCTGGAGAACGTCGAGCGGATCATGCAGGAGAAGAAGTGCTCGCCCAAAGAGGCGGCCATCCTCGCCATGCAGGAAGTCTCCGGCCCGGTGGTCGCCATCGTGCTGGTGCTGTGCGCCGTGTTCCTGCCGGTCGCCTTCATGGGCGGCATGACCGGGGTGATGTACAAGCAGTTCGCTATCACGGTGGCGGTGTCGGTGGCCATCTCCGGTCTGGTGGCGCTGACCCTGTCGCCGGCCCTCTGCGCCGTGTTGCTCAAAGAGGGCCACCACAAGCCGGCCCGCTTCTTCGTCTGGTTCAACAACGCCTTCGACGGCCTCACCCGCCGTTACGTGCGCGGGGTCGCCTTCCTCAACCGCCGGGTCGGGGTGGCGTTCACCATCATCGCCTTCATCCTGGTCTCCATCTACGGCCTGCTGATGAAGGTACCGGGCGAGCTGGTGCCGAACGAAGACCAGGGCTACCTGCTCTCCGCCGTCATGCTGCCGGATGCGGCCTCCCTCACCCGCACCCAGGCGGTGGCGAACGACTTCGACCAGATGGCGATGGCCAACCCCAACGTGAAGGACGTCATCACCTTCTCGGGCTTTGACATCCTCTCCAACGCCATCATCAGCAACAGCGGCATCAGCTTCATCACCCTCAAGGACTGGAGCGAGCGGCAAGGTGCCGGACAGGACTCCTTCTCCCTGGCCAAGACCTTCCAGGGCATGAGCCTGATGGGGCTGGCGGACGGCTTCGTCGCCTCCTTCAACCCACCCCCCATCACCGGCATGTCCACCACCGGCGGGCTGGAGGCCTACCTGCAAAACCGCAGCACCGGCAATGCCCAGTCCTTCTCGGCCGAGGTGCAGCGCTTCCTCGAGGCGGCCAAGCAGCGTCCCGAGTTCGCCAGCGTGACCAGCACCTACCGCGCCAACGTGCCCCAGGTCTATCTCGATCTGGATCGCGAGAAAGCCAAGGCGCTGGGGCTGCCCATCAACGCCGTGTTCGACACCATGCAGGCCACCTTCGGCCAGGTCTATGTCAACGACTTCAACCAGTTCGGCCGAACCTATCGGGTGCAGTTGCAGTCCGAGGCGGACTACCGCGCCAAGAAGAGCGACATCCGCAACGTCTATGTGCGCTCCGACAAGGGGGAGATGATCCCGCTCAGCAGCCTGGTGACGGTGCGTGATGCCACCGGCCCCGAACTGGTGGAGCGCTTCAACATCTTCCAGGCGGCCAAGATCATGGCGCAGCCGGCGCCGGGCTACAGCTCCGGCCAGGCCATCGCCGCGCTGGAAGCCGTGGCCGACGAGTCCCTCGGCAACGACGCCAAGCTGGAGTGGACCGGCTCCGCCTATCAGGAGAAGGCGGCCGCCGGCAGTGCGGGCACCGCGTTCGGCTTCGGCATCGTGATGATCTTCCTCATCCTGGCGGCCCAGTATGAACGCTGGAGCCTGCCGTTTGCGGTGATCACCGCCGTCCCGTTCGCCCTGTTCGGCGCCCTGCTGGCCACCTGGCTGGTGGGTCTGACCAACAACGTCTACTTCCAGATAGGGTTGGTGACCCTGGTGGGCCTGGCGGCCAAGAACGCCATCCTGATCGTGGAGTTCGCGGTGATGAAGCACGAAGAGGGAATGAGCCTCATCGAGTCGGCACTGGAGGCGGCGCGGCTGCGTTTTCGCCCCATAGTGATGACCTCGCTCGCCTTCATCCTCGGCTGTGTGCCGCTGGTCACCTCCAGCGGGGCCGGGGCGGCGAGCCGTCATGCCCTCGGCTGGCCGGTCATCGGCGGCATGCTGGCGGCGACCTTCATCGCCATCTTCTTCATCCCGCTGTTCTTCCGCCTCATCATGCGGCGCTCGGAGCGCGCCGGCGGCAAGACGGCGCAACCCAAGTCGTAAGTCGTGTGTCACAGCCCCCGCCATACGGGGGCTTTTTTTTATCCGCCAGGCGGGCCAACACCCAGCATCCGGGCCCGAGCCGCGAGCGGGATCACGCAGCCGCCATCCCGTTTCCCACATACCTTGACCTTGCTCTCAAGGTAAGGTTTACAGTGCCCCCAGTCATTGTCAGGATTTTCCCCATGCTCGTAGCGAGATTGCCCATCGAACGCATTGCCCGGCTGTTGCTGGGGCTGATGCTCGTCTGCAATCTCACCCTCTGCATCGGCTGGCACGGGGTGGATGCCCTCAACGCCGCCATGACTCACGGCAATCAGGCCATGAGCGACAGCGCCATGCAGGGGCTCTCCTGCCACGGGGCTAGCCCGGATGCGGGAGCCCAAGATGCCGCCAGCCAGGAGTGCCAGATGCACGGCGGGCTCACCTCGACCGGCACTCCCGGCCTGCCGCTGCTGGCCGCCCTGCTGACCCTGCTCGCTCTGCCGCTGTTGCTGCTGTCCCTCGGGACGGCGAGCAGCGTGCTGGACAACTGGTTGCGGGATCCCTTCCTGCGATCCCGCGGTACCCACCCTCCCTCCTGGCCGCGCCGACACCTGATGTTGTCGGTGCTGCGCCACTAGAAAGATCTTCTCTCGCGGCAACAGCAAGCCTCGGCTTGCCCGTTTTCTGCCGCCTTGCCTGACCCTGCGCCCTGGCCAAACCGGCCCGCTCGCAGGGAGCCGTGCGCGCTGACACAGCTGCGCCCCGTTTGCCGCCTCGTGGTGATGCCCAGCCCGCGCACACCACCACACCGGCGGCCTGACAGAAGAGAAGAGATACCATGTCATCCACCCCCGTTACCCGGTCTGCCTGCACGCGGCCGTGCCAGCCGCCCCTTCGCCTCCCGCGCGCCGGAGGCTTGTCATGAACAAGACACTGTTGATGTCCGCCCTGCTGCTCACCCTCGGCGCCGGTGGCGGCTACTGGGCCGCCAAACAGACCACAACTGGCACTGCAGCCAAGGAGAAGACGCCGCTCTACTGGGTCAACCCCATGGATCCGCGCGACAAGCGCGATGCCCCCGCCAAGGACAACATGGGGATGGACTTCATCCCCGTCTATGAGGAAAAACAGGGCGGCTCGCCGGGCACTGTCACCATCAGCCCCGAGATCCAGCAGAACCTGGGGGTGCGGCTCGCCAAGGTGGAGAAGCTGCCCATCCACCAGCAGATCGAGACAGTGGGATACGTCGGCTATGACGAGGACAGGCTGGAGGCGGTCAACGCCCGCATGGCAGGTTGGATCCGCACCCTCGCCATCAAGAGCGAGGGGCAGCAGGTAAGCAAGGGGAGCCTGATCTACGAGCTCTACGCCCCGGATCTGGTCAACGCCCAGCACGAGTACCTGCTCGCCCTCAACACCGCCAACCCGCTGCTGCTGCGCGCCGCCGAGGGCAAGCTCAAGTCCCTGCAGGTGCCGGCAGATCAGATTGCGGCCCTCAAGCGCACCCGTCAGGTGCAGGAGACGGTGCGCATCTATGCCCCCAGCAGCGGCTATGTCTCCGAGCTGAAGGTGCGCGAGGGCCAGTATGTGGAGCCCGCCGCGGCGCTCTTCAACATCAGTCCCCTCAAGCAGGTGTGGGTGAGCGCCGAGGTGTTCGAGCGCCAGGCAGCCCAGCTGAAGGTGGGCGATCCGGTCACCATGACCCTGGATTACGCCCCCGGCCGCAGCTGGCAGGGCCGGGTCGATTACCTCTACCCGACTCTGGATGCCGCCACCCGCACCCTCAAGGTGAGGCTGCGCTTCGCCAACCCGGACGAGTTCCTCAAGCCCAACATGTTTGCCAAGGTGAGGATCCAGAGTGGCGGCGGCGAGCCGCAGACCCTGGTGCCGAGCGAAGCGGTGATCCGCACCGGCAGCCAGGATCGGCTGGTGCTGGCGCTGGGGGATGGCAGCTTCAAGTCGGTGGCCGTCACCCTGGGCCCCCAGTTTGGCGACAAGGTCGCCATCAAGGAGGGTGTTGAAGCGGGGGACAGCATCGTCAGCTCGGCCCAGTTCCTGCTCGACTCCGAATCGGCCATCGATTCGGACTTCCAGCGCATGACGGCGGTGCGTCCCGCCCAGGTATGGACCCAGGGCGAGGTTGAAAGCGTCGATCTGGCCAACCGCACCCTGATGGTCTCCCACCAGCCCATCCCCGAGTGGCAGTGGCCCGCCATGGAGATGGAGTTCACCGTGGCGGACGGAGTCGACATCAGCAAGCTGGCCGAGGGGCAGACCCTCCATCTGCAGGTGATGCAGGAGGGGGATGAGTACCGCATCACCACCATCCATCAGGAGCAAGCACCCGCTACTGACGGCGACGCCAACCCTGCGTCGGATGAAATGGGCAAGATGGAAGGCATGGACCATAGCCAGCACGATATGGGAGCCAAGCAATGATCCCTTCCATCATTTGTTGCGTTGCTGACAACCAAGCTCCGCTCTCTGCACAACATGAGCAAGGAGCCAAATCATGATCCCTTCCATCATTCGCTGGTCCGTCGGCAACCGCTTTCTGGTGCTGCTGCTCACTGTCATGCTCACCGCCTGGGGGCTCTGGTCGGTCAAGCAGACCCCGGTGGACGCCCTGCCGGATCTCTCCGACGTCCAGGTGATCATCAAGACGGCCTATCCGGGCCAGGTGCCCCAGGTGGTGGAGGATCAGGTCACCTACCCGCTCACCACCGCCATGCTGGCGGTGCCGGGCGCGACCACGGTGCGCGGCTACTCCTTCTTCGGTGACTCCTTCGTCTATGTGCTGTTTGACGACAACACCGACCTCTACTGGGCCCGAGCCCGGGTGCTGGAGTATTTGAGCCAGGTCGCACCCAACCTGCCCGCCTCCGCCCGTCCCCAGCTCGGCCCCGATGCCACCGGGGTGGGCTGGGTCTATCAGTACGCGCTGGTAGACAGAACCGGCAAGCACGACCTCAGCCAGCTCACCTCCCTGCAAAACTGGTTCCTTAAGTACGAGTTGCAGACGGTAGATGGGGTCTCCGAGGTCGCCACCGTGGGCGGCATGGTGCGTCAGTATCAGGTGCGGGTCGACCCGGACAAGCTGCGCGCCTACGGCATCCCGCTCTCTCTTATCGAAACCGCCATCAAGCAGGGCAATCAGGAGACCGGCGCCTCCGTCATCGAGATGGCGGAAGCGGAGTACATGGTGCGCTCCAACGGCTACCTCAAAAGCGTCGAGGATCTGAAGCAGATCCCGCTCGGTACCACTGTGCGCGGCGCCCCGCTGCTGCTGGGCGACGTGGCGGATGTGGTCACCGGGCCCCAGAGCCGGCGCGGTCTGGCCGAGCTCAACGGCGAAGGGGAAGTGGTGGGCGGCATCATCGTCATGCGTTACGGCGAGAATGCCCAGCACACCATAGACGGGGTCAAGGCGCGGCTCGCCCAGCTGAAGAGCAGCCTGCCAGAGGGGGTGGAGGTGGTCACCGTCTACGATCGCTCCGACCTTATCCAGCGCGCCATCGACAACCTCTCCGGCAAGCTGGTGGAGGAGTTCGCGGTGGTGGTGCTGGTCTGCCTCGCCTTCCTGTTCCACCTGCGCTCATCCCTGGTGGTGGTCATCTCCCTCCCTATTGCGATTTTGACCGCCTTTATCGTGATGCACCTGCAGGGGATCAACGCCAACATCATGTCGCTCGGCGGCATCGCCATCGCCATCGGCGCCATGGTGGATGGCGCCATCGTGATGATCGAGAACGTCCACAAGCACATGGAGCGGGAGGCGCTCACCGACAAGAACCGCTGGCGCATCATCACCGAGGCGAGCATAGAAGTGGGGCCCGCCATCTTCTTCTCCCTGCTGATCATCACCATCAGCTTCCTGCCGGTGTTCGCGCTGGAGGCACAGGAGGGGCGGATGTTCCACCCCCTCGCCTACACCAAGACCTACGCCATGGCGGCGGCGGCCGGGCTCGCCATCACGCTGGTGCCGGTGATCATGGGTTACTTCATCCGTGGCAAGGTGCTGGCGGAGCAGGCCAACCCGCTCAACCGCTGGTTGAGCCAGGGCTATGTGCCACTGCTGAAAACCGTGCTGGCCCGTCCGAAAACCACCCTGGCCATCGCCGCCGTGGTGACGGTGGCGGGCTTCTGGCCGCTCAAGTACCTGGGCTCCGAGTTCATACCGCCGCTGGACGAGGGGGACATCATGTATATGCCCACCACCGCGGCCAATATCTCGGTGGGCAAGGCGCGGGAGATTTTGCAGCAGACCGACAAGCTGATCCGTACCGTGCCCGAGGTGCAGAACGTGTTCGGCAAGGCGGGGCGCGCCGAATCGGCCACCGACCCCGCCGATCTGGTGATGATGGAGACCAGCATCCAGCTCAAACCACGCGACCAGTGGCGCCCCGGCATGACCCCGGAGAAGCTGAAAGAAGAGCTCGACTCCCTCATCCGCTTCCCCGGCCTCACCAACGCCTGGGTGCCCCCCATCAAGACCCGCATCGACATGCTGGCCACCGGCATCAAGACCCCGGTCGGCATCAAGATAGCGGGGCCCGACCTCAAGGTGATCCAGCAGCTCGGCCAGCAGCTGGAACAGATCGTCGGCAAGGTGGAGGGCGCCTCATCGGTCTACGCCGAGCGGGTGGCCGGTGGCCGCTATGTGAAGGTGGACATCGACCGACTCAAGGCGGCCCGCTACGGCCTCAACATCGCCGACGTGCAGGCGGTGCTCGCCACCGCGGTGGGCGGCATGGAGGTGGGCCAGACCATCGAGGGGCGCGAGCGCTACCCCATCAACCTGCGCTACCCCCAGAGCTATCGCGATTCGGTGGCGAGCCTGGAGCTGCTGCCGCTGGTGACCCCGAGCGGTGCGCGCATCGCACTGGCGGACGTGGCCCGGGTCTACATCAGCGACGAGGCCCCCATGCTGCGCAGTGAAAACGCGCGCCTCAACGGCTGGGTCTACGTCGACATTCGTGGCCGTGACATCGGCTCTTTCGTGGCAGAGGCCAAGGCCGAGGTGGACAAGCAGCTGGTGCTGCCGGCGGGCTACGCCCTCACCTGGTCCGGTCAGTTCGAATACATGGAGCGGGCCAAGGCGCGCCTCGCCTACGTGGTGCCGCTGACGGTCGCCATTATCGTGCTGCTGCTCTATCTGGCGTTTCGCCGCTTCCAGGAGGTGCTGCTCATTCTCACCACCTTGCCGCTGGCGGTGGTGGGCGGGATCTGGACCCTCTGGCTGCTCGACTTCAACCTCTCGGTGGCGGTCGGGGTGGGCTTTATCGCCCTGGCCGGGGTGGCGGTGGAGACCGGGGTGCTGATGCTGGTCTACCTCAACCACGCCTGGGATGACCTCATTGCCAGCGGCAAACCGGACCAGGCGGGCCTGCACCGGGCGGTGATCCACGGCGCCGCCCTGCGCCTGCGCCCCAAGATGATGACGGTGGTGACCATCATCGCGGGTCTCTTGCCCATCATGTGGAGCCACGGCACCGGCTCCGAGGTGATGCAGCGCATCGCCGCCCCCATGATCGGCGGCATGGTGAGCGCGCTGGTGCTGACTCTCTTGGTGCTGCCCGCCGCCTACTACCTGTGGCGCAGCCGGCACCTGGGCACGACCGAGCACCAACCCGCCGGCTAACCCGGTGGCAGCGCCCTTTTTGACAACCAAGAATTTGAATCAACGACGAGGAAACACCATGAACTACAAGACGCTGACCCTGACCCTGCTGTTTGGCCTTGCCACCCACACCGGCCTGCAGGCCGAGGAGATGATGAACCATGCCGGCCACGACATGGGCCAGATGAGCCAGATGGAAGGCATGAACGAGATGGGCGAGATGGCGATGACCCAGGGGGTCATCAGCCGCATCGACGCGGCCAACGGCAAGGTCGGCATCAAGCACGAGGCGATCGACAACCTCAAGATGCCGGCGATGACCATGGTCTTTCGGGTGGCCGATCCGGCCCTGCTCCAGGATCTGAAGGTGGGGGATGCGGTGCGCTTTCACGCCGAGAGCCCGGCCGGCAAGCTCACCGTGACCGCCATCCAGAAACAGTAAGCAGAGTCATTTCAATAAAAGACGGCGGGATCATCCCGCCGTTTTCTTTTACTGCGCTATCTACCGCACCATCCGCTACGGCACCATCCGCCGAGCGGCGTCCTCAGCCGTTCGGATAAGCCTGAGCGATATTCGCCTGAGCTATCCCGAGCAACTGAACAGACATGTCCTGCAATACATAGAGGTCGCGGCGACGGGTCCAGGGTTGATCGGATTGCTCGTCATACCAGACGGGCAGTTCGATCCCCTCCGGGGCATGGCTCGCCACCTTGCGGGCGCGACAGGTGATGATGCAGCGTTTGACGTGGTCGCGGTGACCGATGACGGCCGCCGTGCCGAGGGCGGCGGCCTCTCCACCGGCATAATCCCTGACGATGGCCTCCACCACCCCGTCCGTGCTGAGGTAGACCAGCTTGCCTTCATTATCCCAGTAAGGCTCGATGGAGATGACATCCCGGGCCGGGATATCGGGATAGCGAGCCGAGTCGAGGAAGCGGGCGATCTCCCACTGCACGTACATGGGCACCGGCTTTTGCCGATAGAGGGCCGCGCAGCAGGCGGCCAGCGCCTCGTTCATGGGGCCGGGCTCGGCCAGTTCATCCGGGTTGCCCGAGGCGTTGGGGCGGTTGCCGAAGGCAAAGGCGATGACGCAATGGGCCTGGTCGATGGCGACCCGGGACGGGGTTATGTTGAAGCAGGCCTCCTCGATGAAGGGGGCCAGCTGGCTGGCCGTCTGCTCGTCGTGCAGCTCGGCGCTCAGCCTATCGGTCAGGGTAGTGCGAAAATCCGCCGCACTCCCCTGGCTGTCATTGCTGCTGTTGCAGCCGGCCAGGGTAGCGATCAGGGGGGTACTCAACAGCCCCAGGGTGACTCTGCGTCTGTGCTTGTCCATAACGACTCCTTTGTTGATGTCCACGGCTGAAAATCAACCCGTTGGAGTCCATACCGTACGGAAAAAACAGGGGGATAAAAGTCAGAAAGGGAGGCAGAGGGGAGGAACGTGCAGCGCCTCACACTTCCCGGGCCATTCGCAAGCAAGCCCTTTTGATTCAATTGCTTGGTGTATAAAAAAGCAGGGCGCAGGGGGAAACCCGCCTGCGCCCCGTCACTGCTGCACCATCAGCCGCGGATATGGTCGATAAAGGCGTCGATCTGTTCGCGGCCGCAGGCCGGGTTCATGAAGACCGCCTTCTCCCCGGCAATGTAGGAGTACTTGCCACGGGCGTCATAGTCGGAGTGAGCGATGGCCTCCACCCAGTTGGTGTAGAGCCCCACCTTGCCGCGCCCGGTAAACAGGCTGCGGTGGTAGTCGGTGTTGCGCTGCAAGCGCGCCTTGTAGGCCGCATCCGGGCTGCGCGCCAGCTCGAAGGCGAACTCGGCGTCGGGGTCCTGCACCCACTCGGGGTTGTAGATCTTGAAGCCCACGCTCGGCCCCTGGTTCTCCTGCGCCACCAGCTTGACGTTGCCGAGCTGGCTTAACCGGAAGCGGAAGTAGTTGGCGTTTTGCAGGCAGTGGGCCAGCACGGTGCGATACCCCTCCACCCCCAGGTAGTTGAGCGCCGCATAGGCACCGAACAGGCCGCTCGCCCCGCGGGAGCACTCGATGGTGGACTGCAGGTGGGTCTGGCCCTGAATGTCCCGCTCAAAATAGGAGAAGTTCTCCGGGTCGTTCTCCATCGCCTTGAGGTCGTCCTGCTCCTTGATCATCACCAGGCTGGAGGTGTAGGGCACATAGCCCCACTTCTGGAAGTCGACGGTGAAGGAGTCGGCGTATCTGAGCTCGGCAAAGCGGCTCACGTTGCGCTCGATCCCCGCCAGGGTGGCGCTGTTGATGGCCAGCGGGTTGGCGGCAAAGTCGTAGTCCAGGAAGAAGATCATCGACCAGCCGATGGCGGCGTCGACGTGGATGTGCGGCTTGACCGCCACCTCGAACCGCTCGCAGAGGCGATCCCGCAGCTCGACCACGGGTTTCACCCGGTCCACCCCGAAGGTATCGGTGGTGCCCATGGTGAGCATGATGGTAGGCACCACGTGCTTGAGAGCGAAGCAGGCGGTCAGGGTGCGTTCGAGGTGGTCGAGATCGATGTCGTTGTTCTCGCCGACCTGGATGCGGATGGTCTTGTTCTCGATGTCGACCCCGAGCAGGGAGAGGTTGGTGATGTTGGAGTAGTGGCCGCCCTGGGAGTTGATGATGCGGTAATCCTGATAGTGGCCGAGCCCCTTGTGCTTGGCCTCCGGCAGGCTCTTGCGGATGCCGAGCAGGTAGCCGTAGAGGTTACAGAAGGTCCCCCCCTGGGTGAAGATGCCAGTGGCGCGGGCCGGGTCGTAACCCGCCAGCAGCGCTATCTGGCGCACCACCTTCTTCTCCAGCTCCTCGGCCACTCCGGCATATTCGGAGTAGACCAGGTTGGGGTTGGCGAGGATCCCCATCTGGGCGCCGTAGATGGCGGGATCCGCCGACATGGTGATGACGTTCTCGACGCTGGAGGGGTTCTCCCAGTCTTTGGACAAGGCGCCGGCAAACAGCAGCTCGGCCATGGGCTCGCCCGGGGTGCGCATGGTGGCCGGCACCGGCATGGTCTCGCACAAGTCGGCGAGGCGGGCACGGCCATCGGGCCAGGCATTGAGCCGCGCGTCCGGGGCCAGGCCGCGGGCGCGAAACTCGTTGAGGGTGGCAAAACCGGGTTCACGAAAGACCGGCCAGAGATCGGGGTTGCGCGAGAAGAAGTTGGCTTTGACTGTGGCAAAACGACGTTCGAATTCGGGGTGGATGGCGTTGACGCCTTCATCTTTCAAATAAACCAAGTCACTCATTTTTATACCATTAGTACAGCAAATGTGCAGTCCTTATACCCCCGGGTCGCCGTTTGAAACAGCGACAATATCTAATGGCCTCCCCTACTTTTTGTCATGCATGAGGGCGGACGGCGGCTGGCAAAAAGGCGCCTTTCGGGCGCCTCTTTTGATTTTGTGATCCACCCGCCCCATCGGCGAGAAAAACGTCAGCGCAGCGCCACCAGCAACCAGCGAGAGAGCTCCTCCAGCTCGGTCTGGCGGGCCGCAAACTCGCTGCGCCACTGGCTCAGCAGGTCGTCGAGGGCATCGGCGCGGTAGGCTGTGCCGGGCAGCCGCGCGGCCAGCGCATCGAGCGGCGCCGGATCCAGGCTGTCGCTGAAGATCTGCGCCCGCCCTATCACCCCCTTCTCCACGTCAAAATGCAGCTCCACCCCACCCCAGCCGAAGCGCTCGTCCAGCTGATGGCTGAAGGCGGGGGCATGGCCGAAGTTCCACTCCCAACTGCGCTGGCGGGCGAAGGTGTCGGCAAAGCCGGGCAGATCGGGCATCTGCTCAGGGGAGATATGCTCGGGCTGCACCCGCTCGCCGTAGTGGCTGAAGAAGGCCTCCTGCAGCGCCTCGCTCACCTGTTGGTGATCGATGCCCGGCAGCAGCTCGCAGAGGTTGGCCACCCGGCTGCGTACCGAGCTGATGCCCTTGGCCGCCAGCTTCTTGGGGTCGGGATTGAGGTAGTTGGCGAGCCGGCCGAGGTCGGCGTCCAGCAGCAGGGTGCCGTGGTGAAAGCCGCGATCATGGGTCTCCCGATAGGCCGAGCCCGACACCTTGCGCTCACCGTCCGGGGTCGCCACCAGCAGATCGTTGCGCCCGGAGGCGAAAGCCTCGACCCCGAGCCGCGTGAGCGCGTCCAGCACGATGGCGGTGGAGATGCTCTTGTCGTACTCCGGCTTGCCCGCCATGAAGGTGAAGCAGCTGTTGCCAAGGTCGTGAAACACGGCGCCGCCGCCGCTGCTGCGCCTGGCCAGGGTCACCCCGTCCTCCTCCATGCGGCGGGTGTTGCACTCCTTCCAGGGATTCTGGGCCCGGCCGATCACCACGGTATTGGCGTTGCGCCACAGGAACAGCACCCGCTGGTTCGGATCCATCTGACGAAAGATGCACTCCTCCACCGCCAGGTTGAACAGGGGGTCGTGAGAGTCGGACAGCAACAGACGCAATCGGGACATGGGAAGGCCTCATCGGGATGGAAGAGTCGCTATCATAACACCGGGGTCGACAGAATCAGGCCCCCTTCTGCCTGTTTTGGCTCGCTACTGACTGATAACGCAACAAATGAAAGATCGACACAATCTGACAGCAACATGAATGTATCCGTTGATACGGCGACACAGGCTGACGCATTGCGCTGAAAATTAAGTAATCACTCACTGATATTGAGGTAAACGGCTGGCAAATACGATTAAAATGCGACCGTTTTTATTGGTCATATGGCTCCGTAATTATTCGCATAATTGCCAAAAATACCGAGCAGGAAAGCCAAATGTGATGAGTGACACAGAAATCTTTTTTTCTGTTGCGCATCCCCCATTCCAGCGCCCTTTCGCCCCCTTGCGGGCAACAAGGAATTGTTTGACTCTAGGACTGACCCCCGTCTCCCGAGAGGAATGAGTATGAGTGTCGTAAATTCCTCCCTTCATCGCCTGCTCCGGTATCTGCCCATGCTTGGTTCAGCGATGTTTTGTACCCTTTTCTCCCTGCCATCCAAGGCGGTGGACAAGATAGTGGTGCAACTGCCCTGGCAACATCAGTTCCAGTTTGCCGGTTATTACGCGGCCCAGGCCAGAGGCTTCTACCGAGATGCCGGGCTGGATGTCACCTTGCGACCCGCCGTCACCGGCACCAATGTGGTCAACGAGGTGATGTCGGGCAATGCCCAGTACGGGGTCAGCGGCAGCGATCTGCTGCTGGCACGCGCCAGTGGCCAGCAAATCGTGGTGCTGGCCTCCATGCTGCAGCATTCCCCGCTGGTGCTGCTCACCCTGGAGCGGCCCGACATTCGCCAACCGGCGGATCTGGCGGGCAAACGGCTGATGCTGGAGCCCGGCTCCCAGGAGCTGCAGATCTACCTCAATCGCCATGCCCCGCCGGGCAGCTGGAGCACGCTGCCCTATGAACAGGGGCTGAAGGCGCTGCTCGCCGGCCAGGTGGACGCCATCAGTGCCTACAGCACCACCGAGCCCTTTTATCTGGCCCGGATGGGGATCCCCTACCGGGTGTTCTCCCCCCGCAGCATCGACTTCGATTTCTACGGTGACAACCTGTTCACCTCGGAGCGCGAGCTGAACAACCGGCCGGAGCGGGTCTATGCCTTTCAGCAGGCGAGCCTCAAGGGGTGGCGCTATGCCATGGAAAATCCGGCCGAGATGATCAACTGGATCATGGAGCAGTACCCGAGCGGTTATGGCCGCGAGCAGCTGGAGTTCGAAGCCAGCGCCACCCGGGAGCTGATGCAGCCAGATCTGGTCGAGCCCGGCTACATGCAGCCGGAGCGCTGGCAGCAGATCGCCAGAAGCTACCTCGAGGCCGGCCTGCTCTCGGCCCTGCCAGACCTCGAGCACTTCCTCTACAACCCGGATCGGGAGCGGATCCGCCAGCAGCGCCAGCTGCTCGACAAGAGCGTGGCGGTGGCCATGCTGGTGACCTTCTCCCTGCTGACCCTGCTCGGCATCTTCTGCTACCTCTACCTGCGCCTGCGCCAGGAGGCGCGCGACCGCCAGCGGCTCACCCGCGAGCTGGCCCAGAGCGAGCAGCACTACCGCTTCGTGGCGGAGAACAGCGCTGACGTCATCTGGACCATGGACACCGCCACCCTGCGCTTTCGCTACGTCAGTCCGGCCATCTTGCCGCTCAGCGGTTACGAAGCGATCGACGTGCTGACCCTCCCCATCAGGCAGCTTATTCCGGAGACATCCAGAAAGCAGCTGCGCGCCGAGCTGAGCGGTTCCCTCGCCGCCTGGCAACGCGGCGACCACGAGCAGACCCGCTGTGTCATTCGTACCCAGCTGCGTCACAAAGAGGGACATCTGGTGGCCACCGAAACGGTCACCACCCTGCATGGCAACGAGCAGGGGGAGCCGGAGGCGATTCTGGGGGTGACCCGTGACATCACCGAGCGGGCCGCCCGCGAGGAGATGATGCGCCGGCTCGCCTTCTACGATCCCCTCACCAACCTGCCCAACCGCCGACTGCTGCAGCAGCGGTTGAAGGAGGCCATGGAGGGCGAAGCGCAGCTGGCCCTGCTGTTCATCGACCTCGACCACTTCAAGCCGATCAACGACACCTTCGGCCACGAGACCGGCGACGTGCTGCTCAACATGGTGGCCGAGCGGATGCGCCACTGCGTGCGGGAGCGGGATCTGGTGGCACGGCTGGGAGGGGACGAATTCGTGATCCTGCTGCCCGACACCGGGGACGAGGCGCTGGCGGTGGCCGACCATCTGCACCAGAGCCTGCGCCATCCGTTTCGCATCGACGAGGAGCAGGAGCTGCGCATCTCCAGCAGCATAGGGGTGGCGCTCTATCCGGAGCACGGCACCGACCCCAAGACCCTGATGCACCACGCCGATCAGGCCATGTACCAGGCCAAGGGCAGAGGGCGGGGCCGGGTCTGTCTGTTCACCGCCGGGCTGGATCCGGAGCAGGGCTCGCTGGTGTGGCAGAGCAGTCACGAATGCGGCCATCCCCGCATCGATGCCGAGCATCGTCAGCTGTTCGTGCTGACCAACCGGCTGCTGGAACACATGAAGGATCACCAGGAACACCCGGCCCTGTTCCTGGAATGCATGGAGAGCCTGTTCGACGTGGCCCGCCACCACTTCGCCTTTGAAGAGCAGATGCTGGCCGAACTCGGCTATCCGGAGCTGGCCAGCCACCAGCAAGACCACCAGCTGCTGCTGCAAAAAGCCAGCCAGCTGATGACCGCCGCCAGGGCGGGCACAACTTCATCATTCAGGAGCTGGTCGTCGGCCACATGAGCCAGGCCGATCGGCGCTACTTCCCGCTGATGAAAGGACGCTGACCCAGCGCCCCAGCCACCTGAACGTGTGAAACGAGAAGGGCCACCGAGGTGGCCCTTCTGTCATTGTGCGCCCGGCTCGTCTGCCGCGATCGCGACCCCAGGGCGCGACATCAGGCTGTAGTAGAGCAGCGGGATCACCACCAGGGTGAGCAAGGTGGAGACCAGGATCCCGAAAATCAGGCTGATGGCCAGCCCGTTGAAGATGGGATCATCGAGGATGAACAGGGCCCCGATCATGGCCGCCAGCGCGGTCAGCATGATGGGTTTGGCCCGCACCTGCGCCGCTTCGATCACCGCCTGCTCGAACACCACGCCACTCGCCCGCTGCTGCTCGATGAAGTCCACCAGCAGGATGCTGTTGCGCACTATGATCCCGGCGAGCGCGATCATCCCGATCATCGAGGTGGCGGTAAACTGGGCCCCCAGCAGGGCGTGGCCCGGCATCACCCCGATAAGGGTGAGCGGAATGGGGGCCATGATGATAAGCGGCACCAGATAGGAGCGGAACTGGGCCACCACCAGCAGGTAGATAAGGATCATCCCCACCCCGTAGGCTAGCCCCATGTCGCGGAAGGTCTCGTAGGTGATCTTCCACTCCCCGTCCCACAACAGTGCTACCTCTCCCAGCTTGTCGGGCTGCTGCACGTAATACTGGGGCAGATCGATATCGGCGCCAGCGCTAAACATGCCGTAGAGCGGGCTGTCGGTATGGCCGCCCATGTCGGCCACCACCATCACCATGGGGCGCATGTTCTTGTGCATGATGTAGCCGGGAGCCACCTCATCGCGGCGGCTCACCAGCTCGGAGATCCGCACCAGCTGGCCGCTCTGGCTGCGCACCTTGAGGGCCAGTACGCCCGCCAGATCCCGTTTGTCACCGGGAGCGAGTTCGATGCGGATCGGTACCGGATACTTGGCGCCACGCCCCTGCAGCCAGCTGGCATCCTGATAGCCCACGCCCCCGTTGAGGGTCGCCACCAGCTCACCGAGATCGACCCCGAAGCGGGCCGCCTTGCTGCGATCCACCACCAGCCGCCACTTGGGCTGCGGGTCGGTCAGATAGATGTCCACGTCCACCAGATCCGGCGTCGCCACAAAACGGGCCTGTACGGCGCGAGCGGCCACTTCGCGGGCGGCCTGAGTCGGGCCATACACTTCCGCGACTATGGGGGACCAGACCGGCGGTCCCGGGGGCACCTCCACCACCTTGAGATTGCCCCCCGCCGCGCTGGCGATGGCCTGCAACGGTGCCCGCACCGACTGGGCAATCTGGTGGCTGCTGCGATGGCGCTCATGCTTGTCCACCAGATTGACCTGAATATCCCCCACGTTGGCGCCGCTGCGAATGAAGTAGTGGCGCACCAGCCCGTTGAAGTTGATGGGGGCCGCGCTGCCGGCGTAGATCTGGTAATCCTTCACCTCGGGCACCTTGGCGAGCTCCCGCCCGACCGCCAGCAGGGTGCGTTCGGTCTGCTCCAGGGTCGCCCCCTCCGGCATGTCGAGTATCAGCTGAAACTCCGACTTGTTGTCAAAGGGGAGCATCTTGAGCACCACCCACTGCACCATGGGCATGGCGGCGGCGCCCGCGACCAGCAGCAGGATGGCCAGCCAGAGTTTGCGCCTGGCCCTCCTGGCGCCTGCGCCCATCAGGAAAGGGGTCATCAGCCGGTGAAAGAGACCAGCCTTGGCCTCGCCGTGGGCACCGTGCGCCTCCCCCTTGAGCAAATGGCTCGCCAGCCAGGGGGAGAAGATAAAGGCCACCAGCAGGGAGATGAGCATCCCCATGCTGGCATTGATGGGGATGGGGCTCATGTAGGGGCCCATCAGCCCGCTGACAAAGGCCATCGGCAGCAGGGCCGCGATCACGGTCAGGGTCGCCAGTATGGTCGGCCCCCCCACCTCGTCCACCGCCCCCGGAATAAGATCCTTGAGCGCCCCCTTGCCCAGGCCACGATGGCGGTGGATGTTCTCCACCACCACGATGGCATCATCCACCAGAATGCCGATGGAGAAGATCAGCGCAAACAGCGACACCCGGTTGAGGGTAAAGCCCCACGTCCAGCTGGCAAACAGGGTCAGCGCCAGGGTGATGACGATGGCAACGCCCACCACCAGCGCCTCGCGCCACCCCATGCTCACCAGCACCAGCAATACCACCGCCGTGGTGGCAAAAATCAGCTTGCCGATCAGGGTGTTGGATTTGGTCTCGGCGGTGACGCCGTAGTCCCGGGTCACCGTCACCTCGACGCCGGCTGGAATGAGTCGATTCTTGAGGCTCTCGACCCGCGCTTCCACCCGCTTGGCCACCTCGACCGCGTTCTGGCCCGGCTGCTTGCCGATGGCCAGGGTCACCGCCGGATAACTGCGATCCCCCTGCCCCATCCAGCTGCGCTGCACCGGGGTCTCCTCCCCGAGCGACACGCTAGCCACATCACCGAGATAGACCGGCTTGTCGCCCTGCAGCCCCACCACCAATTCGCGGGCCTCCTGCTCGCTTTGCAGGAACTGTCCCACCTGCACCTTGATCTCCCGGTTGTCCTGCACCACGGCCTGCTCGCTGCCCACCTGATTGGCGGCGGCAAGCCGCTGGTTCAGCTCGCTCCAGCCGATGCCGTGGGCACTGAGGGCCGCCGGATCCGGCATCACCCGCAGCACGGCACGCTGGCCCCCCAGACTGTAGATATCGCGGGTACCGGGAATGCGCTTGAGTTCGGTCTCCAGCTCATGGGCAACCCGGGTCAGCTCGGGGGCGCCCAGTTGCTTGCCCCCCTCTTTGCTCCACTCTTTGCTCCATAAGGTCAGACTGACGATGGGGACATCATCGATCCCCCGGGGTTTTACCAGTGGTTGCCCGACCCCGATCCCCTGTGGCAACCAGTCACGGTGGGAGTCGAGCTGGTTGTTGAGATCGACGATGGCCTGCTCGCGGCTTACCCCTACCTTGAACACCACCACCAGCAGGGCGCCATCGGGTTGGGAAAAAGAGTAGAGGGTATCAATTCCCTTTATCTGGGAGACCACCTGCTCGGCAGGGGTAGTAACGAGGGATTCCACCTCTGCCGGAGTGGCTCCCGGGAAAGGGATATAGACATCGGCGAAGGTGACATCGATCTGCGGCTCCTCCTCCTTGGGGGTCACCAGCACCGCAAACAGACCGAGCAAGAGCCCCACCAGCGCCAGCAGCGGGGTGATGGCCGAGCCCTGAAACAGCGCCGCCAGCCGACCGGCAAGTCCCAGCCTCTCCTTGTTGCCGTTCAGCTCGCTACTCATGGGCCACCGCCTGCTGGCGAGCCCAGCCATCCGCCGCGACCTGATCGCCACTCTGGACGCCCGCCAGAATGTCGCACTGCGCCCCCTGACAGTGACCCACCCGCACCGGCGTCAGCGCCCAGCCATCCCCCTGTTTGAGGTAGAGACCGCTGAACTCACCCTGTCTGAGCAGGGCCTGCTCCGGCACTTGCAACACCTGACGCTCGCCCTGCTTGAGCTGCACCTTGAGCCACATGCCGGGCAGCCCCCCCGCGGTTTGCGGCGGCAAGTCGAGGCGCAGCCTGAAGGCGTGGCTCTGGCTGTCGGCATAGTTGAAGCGGATTAATTTGATCGGGGTAACAGACTTGCCATCGGGCAGCAGCACCTGCACATCCGCAGGCTCACGAGCAAGCGTCAGGGCGGATTGGGGCAACTCCACCTCCACCCGCAGTGTGTCTAGGGAGAAGCCGGAGAGCAGCGGGGTACCGGGGGCCACCGTCTCCCCCAGCTCCACCAGCCGCTTGGTCACCACCCCGGCGTAAGGGGCCAGAATGCGGGTATAGCCGTAAGCCTCGCGGGCCTGAGTGAGGGCGGCATCGGCAGCGTTTACCTCTGCGCGAGCGGCGCGATCCGTCGCCTGGGCACTGTCGAGCTGGGCGCGGGTGATCACCCCTTTGGCGATCAGCGCCTGAAAACGGGCAAGCTGGCGCTCTGCCTCCACCTGCTGGGCCTGCGCCCGGGCCAGCCGCGCCTGGGCACCCGTGACGGCGGCAAACTGCTCCTTGCCGCTGATCTCCAGCAGGGGTTGCCCGGCGACGACCTCATCGTTCACATCCACCAGCATGCGAGAGACCCGGCCGCTGGTCTGGGCCGCTACCGTCCCCTGATGGATGGCACTGACGGTGCCATCCAGGGTGAGCCAGTCGGTCACCTGACGAGGGGCAAGGGTCAGGGTTGCATCACCATTCACCTCGGCAGACCATGTTATCGGAGAGACAAGAGCGGAGACCACGGCCAGCATGGTGGCCCCCAGCACGCGGATCTGTTCCATGATATTCCTCCTTCCCCGACACTAGGGGCAATCCATTCAGGCCGAGCGGGGGTGACCGCGCTTCTCCCGCACCTTCACCCAAACCCGATCAACAAGCAAAATCCCGGCCACCATGGCGGCGACAAACAACAGTACCATGGGCTGGCCGCTGGAAATGAGACTCAAGCCTGGCCCCGGGCAGATCCCTGCCAGCCCCCAGCCAATACCGAACAAGGCAGAACCCCCGATGAGGCGGCGATCCAGTTTGGGGGCCGGCACGCTGGCCATGGGTTCCCCCAGCAAACTGCGCTTGAGCGGTTTGACCAGCAGGAAGTAACCCGGCATGAACGCCAGCAGTGCCCCGCCCATCACGAACGCCAGACTGGGATCCCAGTGACCCGCCAGGTCGAGAAACCCGATGACCCGGGCCGGATCTATCATGCCGGAGATGGCAAGACCCAGACCAAACAGCAGACCCGCGAGCAAACTTGTCAACAATGCCATGATGATCAACCTGTTATAAAACGTGGTGGGTGAGAAAGACGGTGATAAAGCCGGCCGCCATAAAGGTGAGGGTGGCGACGATGGAGCGCACTGAAAGCCGCCCCATGCCGCAGATGCCGTGGCCACTGGTGCAGCCATTGCCAAGGCGGGTGCCAACCCCGACCAGCAGCCCGGCCAGCAGCACCAGCGGCCAACCGGGCAGGGTGCTGAATGCGGGCATGCTGGCCCAGCCCAGGCTCAGTGCCAGCCAGGCCCCCGCCCCCAGTCCCAGCAGAAACAGCACCCGCCACGGCGCCCTGTGTTGCAGCGCACCGGCCAGAATGCCGCTGATCCCGGCCACCCGGCCGTTGAACAGCATCAGGATCAGGCCCGCGAACCCCACCAGCATGCCGCCGCCCAGAGAGAGCAGCCATTGGCTTTCCATCATCGAGATTCCTTATTTTCTGAGTGACAAAAATGGGTTTGCAGCGCCGCCAGCACATCGATGGCGGCCTCGCTCACCAGCGAGTAGTAGATCTGCTGGGAGACCTTGCGCGAGCGGATAAGGCCCTGGCGCTTCAATACCGACAGTTGCTGGGAGAAGGCCGACTGGCCGAGCTGGCTGTGGGCCAGCAACTCCCCGACCCCCTTCTCCCCCTCCACCAGCTGGCAGAGCACCAGCAACCGCTCGGGATGAGCCAGCGCCTTGAGCAGGGAGGCGGCGGCTGTCGCGTGTCTGTTCATCTCGTCGAATTGGCTCATGGGAGTAAATTAGCAATTGCTGATATTTGGTTCTATTGTATAAAGCGACACTAAATTAGCAATGCCTAAATTAACTAAGGAGAAGGTCATGACGGTAGATAACGGAGTCAGTGTCGTCGCGGGCTGCATGTTGCTGCTCTCGCTGCTGCTCACCGCCTGGGTGCACCCGGGGTTTGTCTGGCTGAGCGTCTTTGTCGGGGTCAATCTGATCCAGAGCGCCTTCACCGGTTTCTGTCCGGCCGCGATGCTTCTCAAGCGGCTGGGGCTGAAATAGCGTGACGGGTAACGAGGGGGAGAGCAGGAGGTGGAACGAGGGCGGTGAGGGTGCTCACCGCCCTTTCATCGTCCTGGCGGTAGCCAGCCGGCCCCGATTATTGACAAACTTGTATCTAAATGTTGCTGAAAGGGTGATGAGGCTTTACCTCACCGCTCTGGATGAGTACCATCAGGCCGTCAATCAACAGCGGAGACCATCAGTGGGCAACTCATCAAGTGACAGTTGTAGACCGACCCTCGTCGTCGGTACCCGGGTCGCGAGCTAGCCGCAGGTCTTCCTCTGCCGCATGCTCGCAGCCCTGCGAGAAGCGGAAATCCACTCCCCTCTTCTCTTTTTTACACTTGACGTCAGGTGACCTGGCTTTGCCATGACACCTTGCCTGCATAGTTTCTGCTTCCCACAAGGAGGCTGCTATGCGTTTTATTTCAACTCTGTCCGTATCCAACCGGACTCACCCCCTGCTGAGCAGACTGGGCCGCGGCTTGCTGCCGCTCTGGCTGCGTGGTAAACCGCGCCAGCACCACTACCGGCTGCAGATCCGTTGCGAGGATCGGGCCGACATGGAGCAGGTGCTGGATCTGGTGAACCACACCCTGCAACCGGCGGGCCTGCAACCCCTGCAGTCCCTGCGACCCGGTCGCAGCGGCGGGCGGGAGCTGGTGCTCAACCTGCACTGCACCCCGCCCCAGCGTCGCTATCTGGTGCAGTTCGTGCATCAGGTGGGAGTACATCACCCGGTTCGCTGGGAGCTGCATCCCCGCCGCGACCCCGAACTCGTGCTCAATTGATCGTGCACGACTGATATCCGGGGCCAGCCATGCTGGCCCCTTTCAATCCGTTTCACCGCCCTGCCCGCCATCCTGGATGGACGGGCCGGGCGCCTCGTGCGTGTTTCTCGTCAACTCATGGCCTGCACGCACGGGGCCGTTGGCGGGGGTACCGTCCCCTCGCCCGCCTTCAGAAAGGCCATCTGCAACAGAAGGAGTACGCCATGAGAATGTGGCAGCAATTCGACATGATCTCTCTGCTCGACACCCTGGCCAGCCTGCTGCTGGCCTTCGTGCTGGGCAGCCTGGTGGGACTGGAGCGCCAGTATCGCCAGCGCACCGCGGGCCTGCGCACCAACGTGCTGGTAGCGGTGGGCGCGGCCCTGTTCGTCAACCTGGCCCAGCGCATCTATGACCTGCACGGCGGCACCTATGGGGTGGTACACGTGGTGGCCTACATCGTCTCCGGTATCGGCTTTCTCGGCGCCGGCGTCATCATGCGCGAGTCCGGCAACATCCGCGGCATCAACACCGCGGCCACCCTGTGGGGCGTGGCGGCGGTCGGTGCCGCCAGCGGGGCCGGGCTGGCCATGGAGGCGATCCTCGGCGCCTTGTTTGTGCTGGCCGCCAACACCCTGCTGCGCCCGCTGGTCAACCAGATCAACCGCCGTCCGGTGGACAACACCGACACCGAGGTGACCTACCGGGTGACCGCCCTCACCCAGCGCGAGTACCAGAAGGAGGTGCTGCACTGGCTGGAAGAGATGCTGGAGCAGGCCAACTACCCGTTGAGCGAGCTCGACATCGAGCCCTTCGGCGAGCGGGATCTGGAAATATCCGCGGTGCTGCTGGCCACCTCCATCGATGGCGACGAGCTCGACGCTCTGATGGTGAAGCTCGGCATCCACCCCCACATCAAGCAGGTATTCTGGCGCGCCAGTACCACCGACTGACACCAGACTCCGCCATTGAAAATGCAAAAGCCCCGCCACTGCCGGCGGGGCTTTTGCACTTCAGGATGCGGGGAGCTCAGGCGACCCGGGCAGCCCGCTGACTGCGCCAGCGAATGCGCGGATTGATCACCTGGGCGGTCTGGGGCGGCGGGTTGCCCGCAATAAGCTTTTGCATCAGCTCGAAGGTCGCCCGGGCCAGGGCCGGACAATCCTGGGCCACCGAGTCGATGCGCATGGGGATGCAGTCGAGCAGGTCATGATCGTCGAAGGTGCACAGCCGCATACCCGTCTCCATCAGCCCCGCCTCGTTGAGGTAGCGCAGCACCCCCTCCAGCAGGGTGAAGGAGGCAGTGAAGAGCCCCTTGGGGGGCGCGCCGAGCTCGGCCACCAGCTCGGCCATCAACTGATAGCCCGAGCTTGGCTGGTAGTCGCGGTGGCGCACCCGGGTAGGGTCCGCCTCCAGCCCGGCGCGGTGCAGCCCCAGCTCATAGCCTGCCAGCCGGTGACGGCTGGGGGAGAGGTCCAGCAGGCCGCCGAAGTAGTAAATCTCCTCGCCGCACTGGCCGGCCATCTCCTGCACCAGCTCGGCGGTGGCCTTGCAAGCATCGGAGATCACCATGGGCAGGCGCGACTCGCCGATGTGGCGGTCGAGCTGCACCACCGGCAGGCGGTCGTGAATGCGGGCATAGATATCGTCGCTGTGGCCGCTGGAGGCGACGATGAGACCGTCCACCTGGCGGCTGATGAGATTGTCCACCACCCGCTGCTCCAGGGTAGGGTCATCCTCGGAGCAGGCGATAAGCAGCTGGATCCCCGCCTCCCGGCAGTGCGCCTCGAGGGCGCGGGCGATGCTGGCAAAGCCGAAGTTGGTGAGGTCGGGGATCACCAGCCCCCAGGTGTAACTGCGGGTCTCGCGCAGGGCGCGGGCATGAAAGCTCGGCTGGTAGTGGCACTCGTCCGCCACCGCCTGGATCCGCTTGCGGGTGTCATCGGCGATGCGGTACTCCGCACTCTTGCCGTTGAGCACCAGACTGGCGGTCGCCTTGGACACCCCCGCCAACTCGGCTATCTGGGCAATCGTGATCCGTTTCTTCTTCTCCACCTGGCCTCCCGGCAAACTGACACCGGGCTATTGTACTAGGCAGGCCGCCAGCGGCCAGTGATCGAGGCAAATTTTGCCGCCCGCGACCGGTTTACCCGGCGCAAGCTGCGGCCCCGGTCCCGGGAAGTAGCGCGCCGACAGGGTATGGCGGCCGCCATCGACGAAACACTCGAGGCTGGAGCGATCGCACAAGACGGTGATGCCGCCGCCCAGCCAGGAGCAGCATCGCTCCTCCCACTCCCCGCTCTGCCAGTTCAGGCGGCGCAGCACCAGGCGCCCCGGCTGCCAGACGAGCTCGGCCACGGCGCCAAACCAGAGGCTCCCCTCGCCGCACAGACTCAGATCGAGCCAGGCCGAATCGATGGCCAGCCCCGGAAATTCGCCGAGCGCCCCCTCGAAGCGGGTCTGTTCTCCCTTCAGTGCCGCCAGCTCCGCCACCGGCCGCTGGCAGAGCCAGTCGCCTTGCCAGAACAGCTCCCGCGGGCAGCTCATCTGGTGGATCCAGCCGTGAGCGACAGTCGGTTGGCTCATCTCGTTCTCCTCCGGCAATCCCAGCCAGCCGAACAGGAGGCGCCGCCCCTGGCTATCCTGGGTGGTCTGGGGGGCATAGAACTCGAAGCCCCGGTCCAGCTCGTGGAAATCCCCGTGCGCGAAGTGCTCGCCGTCGAAGTCGCCCGCCAGCCAGCCGCACTGGTAGAGGTTGCGATAATCCTCTCCCCGGGGGGCAATCCCCTGCGGGCAGCTGATCATCACATGGCGCTCACCAAACGCAAAGAGATCCGGGCACTCCCACATATAGCCAAACTCACCGAGCCCTCCGCGCCCGCTGCCGGCGATGGGGCCCACCAGCGTCCAGGCATCCAGCGCGTCGCCGCGATAGAGCAGCACTTCGCCCTTGTCATCCAGGGTGCGGGCCCCCAGCACCATCAGCCACTGCCGGCCGTCGTGCCACACCTTGGGGTCGCGCACATGGCCGCTGTAGCCTTCAGGCAATTCCAGCACGGGGCCCAGCTTGGCAAAGCCCCCCTCATCGTCGGCGCGGGCCAGACACTGATAGGCGGTGCGGCTGCCGTCCGGGTATTTGACGTTGCCGGTATAGATGAGGGTCAGGCGCCCCTGCTCGTCGCTCACCGCCGAGCCCGAATAGCAGCCGTGGCTCTCATACTCCTCGGTGGGCAGCAGCGCCACTGGCTCGTGCTGCCAGTGCAACAGATCGGTGGAGCTGACATGCCCCCAGCTTTTGTTGCGATGCTCGCAGCCGAGCGGATTCCACTGGTAGAAGAGGTGGTAGCGCCCACCGTGCTCGATAAAGCCGTTGGGGTCGTTGAGCAGCCCCACCGGGGCCGCCAGGTGCCAGCGCGGCCGATGGGGATCGGCCGCCGCCTTGAGCTGTCCGGCCAGCAGCGACCGGACAATCTGGTTGAGCAATGCAACGTCCTTCATCACTCCACCTTGTACTTGAGCAGGTAAGAGGCGACGAAGGCGGCGCCAAAGGCGATCACCAGCCCGACAATGTAGTGGATGAGGCTCATGGGCTGGACGATGGCCATGCCGGGAATACCGGTCAGCCCCACCGCCGTCATGCCGACCTTGGCCGCCACCACGTAGGCGCCGCCGCAGGCCCCGCCAAACAAGCCGGCCAGGAAGGGCTTGATGTAGCGCAGGTTGACACCAAAGATGGCAGCCTCGGTGATGCCGAGCAGGCAGGACATGGCCGCCGGCACCGTGATGGCCTTGATCTTGACGTCACGGGTCTTGAAGTAGACCGCGAGACAAGCGCCGCCCTGGGCCACGTTGGCCATGGCCCAGATGGGCAGCAGGAAGTTGACGCCGATCTGCGGATTGGCCAGCAGCCCCGCCTCGATGGCGTGGAAGCTGTGGTGGATGCCGGTGATGACGATCAGCGAATAGGTGCCGCCGAACACCAGCCCCGCCAGCCAGCCGGCCTGCTCATAGAGGGCGCTCAGGCCGAACGAGATGCCATCCCCCAGCACCCGCCCGGCGGGGCCGATGAAGAGCAGCGCCACGAAGCCGGTGATGATGACGGTCAAAAACGGGGTGAGGATCAGATCCAGCGCGTCCGGAATGCGCTTGCGCAGCTGTTTCTCCAGGTGGGACATGAACCAGACCGCCAGCAGCACCGGGAAGACGGTGCCCTGGTAGCCGATCATGGCCACGTCCAGCCCGAAGAAGTCCATGGTCTTGAAGCCCCCGGCCACCCCCCAGGCGTTGGTCAGCGCCGGGTGGGTGAGAATGCCGCCGAGGGTCGCACCCAGATAGGGATTGCCGCCAAACTCCCGCGCCGCCGTAAAGCCGATCAGGATCGGCAAAATGATGAAGGCCGCCGAACTGAACATGTCGAGCATCACAAACAGGGCGCTGTCGGCGTTGACCCAGCCGTAGGTGCGCACCATGCCGAGCAGCCCCATCAGCAGACCCGAGGCGACGATGGCCGGAATGATCGGCACAAAGATGTTGGAGAGGGTCCGCGCCAGCCGCTGGGCCACGTTGAGCTTGGCCGTCGCCAGATCGGTCAGCTCCGCCTTGCTGGCGGTGCCGGTCCCGGTCAGCGCCACGAACTCCGCATAGACCTTGTTGACCAGACCGGTGCCGAAGATCACCTGGATCTGGCCCGCGTTGCTGAAGCACCCCTTGACCCCCTCCAGCTTGTCGATGGCGGCCTTGTTCACCTTGCTGTCGTCCGCCAGCACCAGCCGCAGCCGGGTGGCGCAGTGGGCGGCGCTGACGATGTTCTCCCTGCCCCCGAGCAGGGGCACCAGATCCTTGGCTATCGCACTGATATTCATATTCTTCCTCTTATGGCCCGCCACGCTGGCGGGCCCTAGTCACATGAGAGTAGGGGCTGTCGAGCCGGGCTTCTAGCCGCAGCTCAACAGCCGCTTGCGCCTGATCGCAAAAATTTATCCAGTTCAGAGCGGGTCGGCAGCGCCGTCATCGCTCCCTTGGCGGTGGTGGCAAGCGCCCCGCAGCCGTGGGCCTGGGCCAGGATGGCGGGCAGCTCGGCCAGCGTCGGCAGCGATGAACGCCCGGACAGGGCCGCCAGCAGACCGGCGACGAAGGCGTCCCCCGCCCCAGTGGTGTCTAGCGGGGTCACCTTGGGCCCTACCCACTCCAACTGCTCGCCACCCAGACGGGCCACCACACCGGCCGCCCCACGGGTGACCAGCACCAGCGCCGGCCCCGCCATGGTGGCGAGCCCCGCCGCCAGATCATCCAGACCGCTCAGCAGTTGCAGCTCCTCCACCGACAGCTTGACCACATCCGCCAAGGCAATGGCCTCGCGCACCAGCGGCAGCATCTCGGCCGGGTTGCCCCACACCTCGGGCCTCAGGTTAGGGTCGAAGCAGACCCGCCCGCCTGCCGCCTTGATGGCTGCCATGGCCTGCAGGCAGCTGGTGCGCACCGGTTCGTTGGCGAGCGCAATGGAGCAGGTGAGCAGCCACTGACCGGCGTCGAAGCGGGGCAACTCATTCGGAGTGAGGTACTGGTCGGCGCTGGGACGCACCATGAAGGTAAAGCTGCGCTCTCCCTCGTCATCCAGTGCCACCAGCACGGTAGAGGTGCGATGGTCAGGATCGAGCCGCAGCGCAGCGATATCCACCCCCTCCCCGCTCAGGGAGTCGGCCATAAAGCGGCCGAACGGATCGGCACCGACCCGGCCGATAAAGGCCGCCTCACCGCCAAGCCGAGCCACACCAACCGCCACATTGGCCGGCGCGCCACCCGGACACTGGAGGTAGTGCCGCTCCCCTTCCGGGATCAAGTCCACCACCGCATCCCCCATTACCCACACACGATTCGTCACCTTGCTACTCCACTGCTGCATCGGATCGACTGCCAAACCCGGATTCTGTTCTGTTGGCTGGCATTATCAGCTAAACCGTTTTAGCCAACCAATAGATCCCGGCACCAGCTGCCATTTTTGTGATCGGGATAACGAACTAGAACCAGGTTTCCATCTGCACGCCAAAGTTCCATTCACCGCCGGCGGTGAAGTTGCTCTGGCCCATGGCATCGTTGCTGGCGTAGTGGTCGAGCTCGGAAGACCAGTCCATCCAGGTGACGAACACCCGCAACTCGGGCCGCTCGAAGAAACCGGCGGTCTGCGCCTTGAAGGTGGGGGCGAAAGTGAGCTTGGTGAAGTCGCCGCTCACCGCCTGGCGACCCTTGTAGCCCTTGGGATCCAGGTCCATGTACTGCCAGGTAGCCTCGTAGACCAGCTCGACGTTCTGGCTCAGCACCTGGGCCAGCCGGCCATTGAGGGTCACCCAGCGGTATTCGTCCCCCTTCACGTAACGATCCTTGCTCTGCTCGGCCAGCAGGGCCGGGGCGATACGCCAGCGCGGGGCAAGGTCGGTGGCACCAAACACGGCGACCCGCACCGCATCGGCGTCCGGCAGCAGCTCGCTGTCGGAGCCCAGCCCCTTGAGCTCGGCACCCAGGCCATGGCCATACAGCACGGCCGCCTTGGAGAAGCCGGGGTTGATGCCAAAGAAGCTGTCGGCGTGGTAGGCCAGCAGAGTGTGCGCCCCCTTGTTCGCCGCTTCGCGGCCCGCGCCGCCATCGTTGGTGCGTGCCTCGTTGTCCTTGGCGGAGAGGCCGTTCACCATCCACTGCCAGTTGCCAACGCGGTTGTTCATGGTGAGGATGTAGCTCTCGATGTCGGAGAGGCCGCTGGCGCTGATGTCGCCGTAGTCACGCCCGTAGAGAGAGAAGTTGGCCTTCCAGCTGTCGGCCAGCTGCACGTCGTAGACGCCGCCGCCGGTGCCGGCCAGGAACACCACGTCCGAGTCGAGCCAGTGGATGTCGAAGTTGTCCCGGTCAAAGCGCTTGCCCGCCCACAGCACCGCATTCTTGAAGGGGCCGTCGAAGCTCGCCAAATTGCCGATCTCGGCAAAGACCTGACGGGTGTTGAGGCTCGAATCGCTGGCGGTCCAGTCGTTGCTGGTCTCCACCCCGTCCGCCAGCATCAGCTTGTAGCGGGCCCAGCTGCCATCGGCGAAGGTCTGGGTCTTCAGCAGGTTGGCCTCCATGTAGGTGTCATCCTCGTTGCCAAGGCGACCCACGGCGCCGCCTACCGAGCCGGCCGGGGTGACGTAGGGGCCGCCGCGGCCCCCGTTGCCATTGCCGTTGACCAAGAGGCCCGAGCGGGCATAACCGTGGAACTCGAAGCCCTGGGCCCCGGCGGTCTGCTTGTCCACCTTCTCGCTCTGGGCCTCATCGGCCCGCGCTTCCGCGGCGGTGGCTCGCGCCTCGGCTGCCTGCACCCGCGCCTCCAGCGCCGCCAGACGGGCCTCGATACCGCCATCCGCCGCCCACAGCGGGCTGCTCATCCCCAATCCCAGCGCTACCGCCAGCGCCAACTTGTTCTTGCACATCGTCATCGTCCTCACCTGTCATCTGTTGCCCGGTCGGGCCTGTTGTTATCGACGACGAGAGCATAGCTAAACCAATTTAGCTAACTCAATATGCCAGCTAAACCGTTTCAGCCACAGTGTGAGCGGGATAACATTCGTACAGCAGGAATTGGCGGAAGTTGTGAGGAAGATCCCTCATCGGGATCCACTCAACAAGCGGGGATCTTGCTAAAACAGGGACAAAAAAAGAGCCGGCACAAGGCCGGCTCTTTATCTCTGGGTCGCGAAAATCAGCTGGTCAGATCGTCGAAGAAGCGTTTCACCCCTTCGAAGAAGCCTTCCGATTTCGGCTTGTGGGTCTTGGCGGCGGCGCCGCTGAAGGACTCGTCCAGCTGGCGCAGCAGCTCTTTCTGGGACTCGGTCAACTTGACCGGGGTCTCCACCACCACCTTGCACATCAGATCCCCCACCTGGCCGGAGCGCACGGACTTCACGCCCTTGCCCCGCATGCGGAACATCTTGCCGGTCTGGGTCTCCGGGGTGACCTTGAGCTTGACCCGGCCATCCAGGGTCGGCACTTCGATCTCGCCACCCAGGGCTGCCGCGGTAAAGCTGATGGGCACTTCGCAGTAGAGGTTGTTGCCGTCACGCACGAAGATTTCGTGCTCCTTGACGTGTACCTGTACGTACAGATCGCCCGCCGGTGCACCGGCTTCCCCCGCTTCCCCTTCGCCGGAGAGACGGATGCGATCGCCGGTGTCGACGCCAGCCGGGATCTTGACCGACAGGGTCTTGGTCTTCTGGTAGCGACCCTCGCCATGGCACTTGCGGCACGGATCCTTGATGATCTTGCCGCGACCATGGCAGTGCGGGCACGCCTGCTGCACCGCGAAGAAGCCCTGACGCATCTGCACCTGGCCGGAGCCGTGGCAGGTCGGGCAGGTCTGGGCCGAGCTGCCGGTATGGGCACCGGAGCCGTTACAGACTTCACAGTGGACCAGGGTCGGCACCTTGATCTCCTTGGAGACCCCGCGTACCGCCTCTTCCAGCGTCAGCTCCATGGTGTAGCGCAGATCGGAGCCACGGGCCGGGCCACGACGGCCACCGCCACGGCTGCCACCAAAAATATCGCCAAACACGTCGCCGAAGATGTCGCCGAAATCGGCACCGCCGCCAAAGCCGCCGTGGCCACCGCCACCCTGGCTCTGATCCACGCCGGCATGGCCGTACTGGTCATAGCGGGCACGCAGATTGGCATCGGTCAGGATCTCGTAGGCTTCCTTGACCTCTTTGAACTTCTCTTCGGCCCCGGCATCGCCCTGGTTGCGGTCAGGGTGATACTTCATGGCCAGACGCTTGTACGCCTTCTTGATCTCGCGTTCGTCGGCATCCTTGGATACCCCGAGCACTTCGTAGAAATCGCGCTTCGACATACTTATCCTGTTGCTATATCAGCAGTTACGCAGACGGGCGTTGGTCACCCAACGCCCGTAAATTCATTGACTAAGCCGATGGGCGAAGCCTGCTTCGCCCATCTGGGTCGGGCTTACTTCTTGTCGTCTTTCACTTCTTCGAACTCGGCGTCGACCACGTCGTCGTCAGCCTTGGCGGAAGAAGAGGACTGACCGGCATCAGCACCGGCGGCACCTTGCGCCTGAGCCTGCTGCTGGGCAATTTCCATCAGCTTCTGGGACGCTTCCAGCAGTGCCTGCTGTTTGGCTTCGATGGCAGCCTTGTCGTCACCCTTGATGGCGCTTTCCAGCTCGCTCAGTGCGGCTTCGATCTTGGTCTTGTCGTCGGCAGGCAGGGCTTCACCGGCTTCGGTGATCTGCTTGCGGACGGAGTGGACCAGACCATCAGCCTGGTTGCGGGTCTGCACCAGCTCTTCGAACTTCTTGTCCTCGGCCGCGTTGGCTTCGGCTTCGCGTACCATGCGTTCGATCTCGTCATCAGACAGACCAGAGGAGGCCTGGATGGTGATCTTCTGCTCCTTGTTGGTCTCCTTGTCTTTGGCGGAGACGTGCAGGATGCCGTTGGCGTCGATGTCGAAGGTCACTTCAATCTGCGGCAGACCACGCGGTGCCGGACGGATGCCTTCCAGGTTGAACTGGCCCAGAGACTTGTTGTCGCTGGCGCGCTTGCGCTCACCCTGCAGCACGTGAATGGTCACGGCAGACTGGTTGTCTTCGGCAGTGGAGAACACCTGGGACTTCTTGGTCGGAATGGTGGTGTTCTTCTCGATCAACGCAGTCATCACGCTACCCATGGTCTCGATACCCAGGGAGAGCGGGGTCACGTCCAGCAGCAGTACGTCGGTCTTGTCACCGGACAGTACGGCACCCTGGATGGCAGCACCCATGGCCACGGCTTCGTCCGGGTTGACGTCTTTGCGCGGCTCTTTGCCGAAGAAGTCGGCAACAGCCTTCTGCACCATCGGCATGCGGGTCTGACCGCCTACCAGGATGACGTCGTCGATCTCGCCAACGGCCAGACCGGAGTCTTTCAGAGCGACACGGACCGGCTCCAGGGAGTCTTTCACCATGTCTTCCACCAGGGATTCCAGCTTGGCGCGGGTCACCTTGATGTTCATGTGCTTCGGACCGGTGGCATCTGCAGTAATGTACGGCAGGTTCACGTCGGTCTGCTGGGCGGAAGAGAGCTCGATCTTGGCTTTCTCGGCTGCGTCTTTCAGACGTTGCAGGGCCAGTTGATCCTTGCGCAGGTCGATGCCCTGCTCGCGCTTGAACTCTTCAACCAGGTAGTTGATGACGCGGTTGTCGAAGTCTTCACCACCCAGGTGGGTGTTACCGTTGGTCGCCAGTACTTCGAAGGTGGTCTCGCCTTCCACTTCGTCGATCTCGATGATGGAGATGTCGAAAGTACCGCCACCCAGGTCATACACGGCAACCTTGCGCTCGCCCTTGACCTTGTTCACGCCGTAGGCGAAAGCCGCAGCAGTCGGTTCGTTGATGATGCGTTTTACATCCAGACCGGCGATGCGACCGGCATCCTTGGTAGCCTGACGCTGGGCATCGTTGAAGTAGGCCGGCACTGTGATGACCGCTTCGGTCACCGGCTCGCCCAGATAATCTTCGGCGGTCTTCTTCATTTTTTTGAGCACTTCGGCAGAGATCTGCGGCGGTGCCATTTTCTTGCCTTTGACTTCTACCCAGGCGTCACCGTTGTCAGCCTTGGCGATGGCGTACGGCATGATCTCCAGATCGCGCTGTACTTCGTCATCTTCGAAACGACGGCCGATCAGACGCTTGATAGCGAACAGCGTGTTCTTCGGGTTGGTGATGGCTTGGCGCTTGGCCGGCTGACCAACCAGGATTTCGCCGTCATCGGCATAGGCAATGATGGACGGAGTAGTACGGTCGCCTTCCGCGTTCTCGATCACGCGAGCATGGTCGCCATCCAGAATAGCGACGCAGGAGTTGGTAGTACCCAGGTCAATACCGATGATTTTACCCATTTGACGAATCTCCAAATACTTTGAATAAACTGGCGAGGGGCTCGCCTTAATGCGTTAACGGCTAGGTGGGGGCTGCCAATCTGGCTTTCAAGCTCCCGGCATCAAATTTTTTGTGCCGCCGTGGCCTTGCATCCTATATGGGGTCGCAAGCCGCCGCTTCAAGCCCTGCCCTGAAAAAACCTGCCTTCATTCATTGCCATTGGCAGGATGAAGACCGGCTATCTGTGCCCCCGGCGACCACGCGGCCGGGGCACTTGCCAATAAAAAGCCCGCCGAGCGGCGGGCTCAGCACAGCGATGGGGCTCAGGCCGGGGCCTTGGAAACCATCACCATGGCCGGACGAATGACGCGGCCGTTGAGCTCGTAACCCTTCTGCATCACCGCAATGACGGTGTTGGGGGCAAGCTCGGCGTTTTCGATCATGCTCATCGCCTGATGGGCATTGGGGTCGAACGGCTGATTGAGCGGATCCAGCGGATTGAGGCCGAACTTGCCGACCGAGCTCTGCATGGATTTCAGGGTCAGCTCGACCCCTTCGATCATCGGCTTGAGCGCCTCGTTTTCCTTGTCGGCCAGCTCGATGGCACGCTCCAGGTTGTCCAGTACCGGCAGCAGCTCGGCAGCGAACTTCTCCAGCGCGAACTTGTGGGCCTTCTCCACGTCCTGGGCCGCACGGCGACGCAGGTTTTCCATCTCGGCGACGGCACGAATGGCACGCTCGCGCTCCTCGAGGGAGGCTTGCTGGGCGGCATCCAGTTGTGCCTCAAGCTCGGCAATGCGGGCCTGCTCGGCTGTCACTTCACTGTCTACATCGGTCGGCTCGACTGGCTGGGCTTCCACTTGCTCCATCGCTTCAACCTTTTGTTCTTCGTGGTTCATGACATCTCCAATTCCGGGGTTACTTATTGAGGGCCCGACCACCCGGTTGAGCGACCGGACGGCAATGGGCCGACTATGTTGGCGCTATTATGGGGATGGATCCCCGGCTTTCAAGGGGAAAAGGGCGCCATTATCGCCAAGAGCGTGCAGCGGCGGGCAATTTGGGGCTTTTTCCCGGCATCCGCTGCGGCCGGACCAGCCGGTGGCAGACAAATCCCCCCCAAAGCGCGGTATACTCCCCCCAATACTCATCCCAGACCCGACAGACTATGGATTCTCCGTTCAAAACCATCGCCCTGATTGGCAAACCCCACCACGAAGGGGCCAACCAGACCCTGACCGGCCTGCATCAATACCTGACCACCCGCGGTTTTCGGGTACTGGTGGAGAGCCGGGTGGCCCATGCCCTCGGCATCATGGACGAGAACGTGATGGATCTGGTGCAGCTGGGCCAGCAGGCGGATCTCGCCATCGTGGTCGGCGGTGACGGCAACATGCTGGGGGCCGCGCGGGTGCTGTCGCGCTTCGACGTGGCGGTGATCGGGGTGAACCGGGGCAACCTCGGTTTTCTCACCGATCTCTCGCCGCAGGATTACCTGCTGCCGCTGGAGCAGGTGCTGTGCGGCCACTACAAGAGCGAGCACCGCTTCCTGCTGGAGGCGGCGGTCTATCGCCACGGCGAGCGCAAGTCCAACAATCTGGCGGTCAACGAGGCGGTGCTGCACCCGGGCAAGATTGCCCACATGATCGAGTTCGAGGTCTACATCGACGGCAGCTTCATGTACAGCCAGCGCTCGGACGGCATCATAGTGGCCACCCCCACCGGCTCCACCGCCTACTCCCTGTCGGCGGGCGGCGCCATCCTCACCCCCAAGCTCAATGCCATCACGCTGGTGCCCATGTTCCCGCACACCCTGAGCAGCCGTCCCATCGTGCTGGACGCCGACAGCGAAGTGCGGCTGCTGGTCTCACCGGACAATCAGGATGACGCCATGCAGGTGAGCTGCGACGGTCAGGTGACCCTGGCAGTCCACCCGGGGGACGAGATCCTCATCAAGAAGAGCAGCCACAAGCTGCATCTGGTGCATCCGCTCGACTACAGCTACTTCCACGTGCTGCGCAACAAGCTCGGCTGGGGCAGCAAGCTGTTCTGACGCGCGCTTGACGTTCCTGCGCATCCTGTTGCGGGTCGACTCTTTACTGTATGGAAAACCAGTATATACTGGATGCATACACAGTAATGTTGGCCCATACAGGATGAGACCATGCTGACCCAGCTGACCGTCAACAACTTCGCCATCGTCAAGTTTCTCGAACTCGATCTGCAACCGGGCATGACCTGCATCACGGGTGAGACCGGGGCCGGTAAATCCATCGCCATCGACGCCCTGGGCCTGTGCCTGGGGGAACGGGCCGAGGCCGGCATGGTACGACCGGACAGCGACAAGAGCGAGGTCAGCGCCCGCTTCCTGCTGGACGGCAACCCGGCCGCCCGCGCCTGGCTAGCCACCAACGAGCTGGAAAACGAAGGGGAGTGTATCGTGCGGCGGGTCATCTCCGCCGAGGGACGCTCGCGCAGCTACATCAACGGCGTGCCCGTCCCCCTCACCCAGCTCAAGAACCTGGGCCAGCTGCTGGTCAACGTCCATGGCCAGCATGCCCACCAGATGTTGCTCAAACCCGACTACCAGCTCGCCCTGCTCGATGGCTACGCCGGCCACCATCTGCTGCTCGATGAGGTGCGTCGCCACTACCAGCAGTGGCGCCAGTTGCAGAACGAACTCAACCGACTCAAGGCCGAGCAGCAGCAGCGGGAGGCCCGTCGTCAGCTCATCGAATATCAGGTGCAGGAGCTGGACGAATTCGCCCTGCAGCCGGGGGAGTTTGAAGAGATCGAAGAGGAGCACCAGCGCCTGGCCAACGGCACCGAGCTGATGCAGGAGTGCGGCGCCTGTCTCGACCTGCTCTATGACAACGAGGAGACCACCATCGCCGGCCTGCTGCAGACCGTTGTCGATCGGGCCGAGAGCCTGGTCGCCATGGATAGCCGGCTTGGCGACGTGCTCGGCATGCTCAACGAAGCGCTGATCGGTGTGCAGGAGAGCCACAGCGAGCTGCGCAATTATCTGGACCGGCTGGAGCTGGACCCCGAGCGTTTCAACGAGCTGGAAGCCCGCCTCTCCAAGGCCATCAATCTCGCCCGCAAGCACCACGTCAAACCGGCCGAGCTGGCCCTGCACCACCAGGAGCTGGCCGCCGATCTGGCGCGCCTCAACTCCGACGAGGAGCGCCTGGAGGGGATGGAAGACGAGCTGGCCGAGGCCCGCCTGGCCTTCGTACAAGCCGCCGAGGCCCTGAGCCAGAGTCGCCAGCGCTACGCCGAGGAGCTCGGCGCCAAGGTGAGTGCCAGCATGCACGAGCTGGCGATGCCGGATGGCCGCTTCGCCATCGAGGTACGCCCCGATGCCCAGAGCAGCCTCTCGCCCCTTGGCATCGATCGGGTGGAGTTCATGGTCACCACCAACCCGGGCCAGCCCATCCAGCCGCTCGGCAAGGTGGCCTCCGGCGGTGAATTGTCGCGCATCAGCCTGGCCATCGTGGTCATCAGCGCCCGCAAGGTCTCGACCCCGACCCTGATTTTCGACGAGGTGGATGTGGGGATCAGCGGCCCGACTGCCGCCGTGGTGGGGCGCCTCTTGCGCCAGCTGGGTGAATCCACCCAGGTGATGGTGGTCACCCACCTGCCACAGGTGGCGGGTAAGGGCCATCAGCACATGGTGGTCAGCAAGCACACCGACGGCAAGACCACGGAAACCCAGATGCAGGCGCTGGATCAAGGGGCCCGTCTCAACGAGCTGGCCCGCCTGCTGGGGGGAGACCAGATCACCGACAATACCCTGGCCAACGCCCGCGAATTGCTGGCCTGCTGAGATACAGGTCAGCCATCTGCACGCGGGGCCCACGGTGAGGAACAGGGACCCCGCGTCACCCCGCCAGCTGGTGACAGCGGTTTGTGGCTTAGCAACTGGTGCATCATCACCATGCCGCCGTTGCCGCATCCTGGAGAGAGCACTCCCTGGCGCTTTGCATGGTCACGGCTGCCTGACCGGGTTGGAGCATCCTTGTCGCTAACCAACCCGAGCCACAGTCTCATCTCTTTGCTTGCCCATCCCTCTATCCACCTCTTGCAACGTGAACCTTGCGGCCATGGGCGAGCCCGCCAGCGCTTGCCACACAGCCATCTCCTCCCGCTTGTCTCCCTGTCCGGGCTTGCCTCCCTGCCCTGCCCCAAGACGATTCAGCAGCAGAAGTGTGCGCCCCTTTGACCACAGGGTTTCGCCCGCCGTAGGGCGGCCTGCGCCGGTTGCCATCAGCAGGGACGGCGCATAGAGTGAAACCAGAGCGGGGGTCAGCCCCTGTTTTCCCATTTGCCCCGCATACCTGATCTTGCCTCAGGTACGTCATCAACCGCAGGAATGGCACCATGCTCCACGTGTTTGGTCACAAGAATCCCGACAGCGACAGTATCTGTACCGCTCTGGTTGCCGCCGACTGGCTCAATCGTCAGGGTCGGCCGGCTCAGGCCTACGCCCTCGGTGAGCCCATTGCGGAAACCCGATTCATTCTGGAAACCGCCGGCGTTGCTGCCCCGCCTCTGCTGCAGGGCAGCGTGGCCAACAAGGAGGTGTTCCTGGTGGATTTCAGCGAGCTGGAGCAGGGCCCAGAAGGGCTGGCCGAGGCGGACGTGCAGGGCCTCATCGATCACCATCGCATCGGTACCCTCATCACCCGGGGCCCGCTCGATGCCTGGATCCGGGCCGTCGGGTGCAGCGCCACCGTGCTGCTGGAGCTGATGGGCTATGACACCCTCTCCCGCGCCCAGGCTCGCCTGCTGCTGGGGGCCATCATCAGCGATACCTTCAGCCTCACCTCACCCACCACCACGGCCCGCGACCGCGCCGCCGTCCATGCCCTGCTGCCGCTGGCCGATCTGGCGCTGGAGCCTTTTGCCCAGACCCTGCTGGAACGGCGCACCCAGCTCGGTGACGCCCCCATGACCGAGCTGCTTGCCGCCGATGAGAAGGCCTACCAGATCGCCGGCTACCAGCTCTATGTCAGCCAGATCTGCGTGATGGATCCCGCCCAGCTGCACAGCCGCCAGGCCGAGCTGGAACAAGCCATGCAAGCGCGGCTGATGCAGGACGAGCTGGATGCCTATGTGTTGATGCTGACCGACCTGGCCAAGGGGGGCAGCCAGCTCTACTTCGCCAGCAACGGCATTCTGCCCGAGCAGCCAACGCATCTGGTTGGTGCCGTCAGCCGCAAGAAGGAGGGGCTGCCCTGGCTGACCCGCTATCTCTCCGACGAGCAGGTCTGACCCCAGGCGGCGGGCCGGCCTCTGCCGGCTCGCCGCCCACTCCTCTTTTCAGCCCCCTCAATATCTGCCTCACCGGCCCATTCACGGCGCTTCCCGGCCAGACGACTCATGCTTTGCTCACACTTTTACCGCCTCGTATCCCATTTTCCCGCCAAAACCCGGTTTTCCTTCATTTTCCATTCAACTCAGTCTGTTATGATGATGTAAACGAACATGGCCTGGCGATGCATCACCGACACGAGGTGACGCCTGCCGCACAGAGAGCCAGGTTCGTGCTATGCGACACATAGCGGGCACACAGTGGTATGGGACAGGCCGTTTGTCCCGGGTGACCCGCGCCATGCCAAGGGAGAACTGCTTATGACCTCAACCAATATTGTGCTGTTGCTGGAAGGCAAGGATTACGAGCAGGAGACGCTGGCCAAAGCGAGTCAATTGGCACAAGCCATGGGGGGCGAGCTGACCCTGTTGCACCTGACCCACAGCAGCAAGATGCGCCGCAAGAGCCTGTCGCTGTCGGAAGAGGAGCGCAGCGCCCAAGGCACGCTGGATGCCAAGGCCATCATCAGCGAACTCATCACCACCCTGCAGCACCCGGTGGATTATCAGTGTCTGGTGGTCGATGACGTGGTGCCCGACCTGAAACGCTGGCTGGCCGCCAACCCGACCGATCTGCTGCTGGTCGGCAGCCGCCACCACTGGATGGAAGGCTCCCTGGCCCGCCTGCTCATCTACAAGCTGCCGATCGACATCCAGATCTGCCACGAGCCCTACAGCGAGCAGCTCAAAGCCGTCGGTTGATGACCGGGGTGCCCACCCGTGAGGTGGGCACCCTGTTGCCAGCTCCCTTTCGGGGTCCTTTTTACCCCGCCATCCCCTGCTTGTCCTCCTCATAGCCCCGGCCTAATGACAAGGCTATCTACATGTTTCCTTACATATTCATCGCTGTTTTTTAAGCCTCGTTTGCTGCAGGATATTGCCCTTGCACGCCTTCGTTCGCTTCTTTCAGGTGAAACATGAACATAACTCCCCAGCAGAGAAAAATTGCCCTGCTCACCCTCGTCCTCTTGCTCGCCATCGGCTGGCTGATCTGGCCGAGCAAGACGCCCGAGCCGGTGCTGACCGCCCAGGTGACCCGTCAGGATGTGGAGCAGACCGTGCTGGCCAGCGGGGTACTGCAGGCCATCGAGCAGGTGGACGTCGGTGCCCAGGTCTCCGGCCAGGTCACCTATCTCGCGGTGGAAGCGGGCCAGAAGGTCAAGCAGGGGGATTTGCTGGCCGAGATCGACCCGCTGATCGCCCAGAACAACCTCAAGACCGCCGAGGCGGATCTCGCCAGCCGCCGCGCCCAGCTCAAGATCAAGCAGGCCCAGCTCAAGCAGAACGAGCTGAGCTGGCGCCGTCAGCAGCAGATGTTCAGGCAGGAGGCAAGCTCGCGCGCCGATCTGGAGAGCGCCGAAGCCCTCCTGGCCGTGACCAGGGCCGAGCTGCAAAGCGCCCAGGCCGAGGTCGAGAATGCCCAGATCAAGGTGGAGAGAACCAAGACCGAGCTCGGCTACAACCGCATTCAGGCCCCCATGGATGGCACCGTCGTCAGCATTGTGACCCGTCAGGGCCAGACTCTGGCCGCCAGCCAGACGGTGCCGACCCTGCTCAAGCTCGCCAATCTGGAGACCATGACGGTCAAGGCGCAGATCTCGGAAGCGGACGTCACCCGGGTCAAGGCCGGCATGCCGGTCTACTTCACCCTGATGGGAGACCCGGATACCCGCTACCACGGCACCCTGCGCACCGTCGAGCTGGCCCCCACCAACATCAACGAACAGGCCACCAGCACCACGGCCACCAGCAACGCCGCCGTCTACTACTACGCCCTGTTCGACGTGCCAAACCCGGATCACACCCTGCGGGTCGCCATGACCACCCAGGTCACCATAGTGCTCGGCGAGCGCAAGCAGGTGCTGACGATTCCGCAGACCGCCCTTGGCAAGAAGCTCGGGGAAAACGAGTACGAGGTCACCCTGCTCAAGGAGGACGATCAGAAGGAGACCCGCCGCATCAAGACCGGCATGAAGGACGACATCAAGATCGAAGTGGTTAGCGGCCTGAGCGAACAGGAGAAGGTCACCCTGGGCCAGGGCAAGCCAGCCAGCAACAATGACGTGGAGATCATGCTGTGAGCGAGCCGCTGATCCAGCTCAAGGGGATCGAGCGCCGCTACCAGAGCGGGGAGCAGGAAGTGACCGTGCTCCATCCGCTCGACCTCACCATCGAGGCGGGGGAAATGATCGCCATCGTCGGTGCCTCCGGCTCCGGCAAGTCGACCCTGATGAACCTGCTGGGCTGCCTCGATCGGCCGAGCAGTGGCCAGTACCTGTTCCGTGGCCAGGATACCGCGACCCTGGATGCCCTCTCCCTCGCCCGGCTGCGCTGCCACCACTTCGGCTTCATCTTTCAGCGCTACCACCTGCTGCCGCACCTCAATGCCGCCGCCAACGTGGAGATCCCGGCCGTCTACGCCGGTACGCCACGGGCCGAGCGCCAGGCCCGCTCACAGGCGCTGCTCACCCGGCTGGGGCTCAGCGAGCGCAGCCATCATACCCCGAGCCAGCTCTCCGGCGGCCAGCAGCAGCGGGTCAGTATCGCCCGGGCGCTGGCCAATGGCGGCGAGGTGATCCTGGCGGACGAACCGACCGGGGCCCTCGACAGCCAGAGCGGCAAGGAGGTGATGGCCATTCTCAAGGAGCTCCACGCCCAGGGCCACACCATCATTCTGGTGACCCACGACATGGAGGTGGCCAGCCACGCCGACCGGATCATCACCCTGAAAGATGGCCGGGTGCAGGAGGACAACGGTCGCAAGCCGGCGGCCGTCCCCGTGACCCCGACCGCCGCCCCTGCCGGCAAGGAAGGAGCTGGCCACGACTGGGATCGCTACCGGGAAGCGGCGCGCATGGCGCTGCACGCCATGCTGGCCCACCGCATGCGCACCTTCCTCACCATGCTTGGCATCATCATCGGCATCGCCGCCGTGGTGAGCGTGGTAGCGCTCGGTCAGGGGGCGCGCGCCAAGGTGATCGATCAGATCAACGCCATGGGCACCAACACCATCGACATCTTCCCCGGCAAGGATTGGGGAGACGAGAAGGCGGCCAGCATCCAGACCCTCAACAAGCGGGATCTCGATGCCCTGCTCGGTCAGCCCTATCTGGAAGGGGCCAGTCCCCAGATAGCCGCCCCCGGCCAGCTGCGTTATCGCAACAAGACCAGCAGCGGCAGCATAGTGGGGGTCGGCAACGACTTCTTCCGGGTCAAGGGGATGAAGCTCACCAACGGCCGGTTGTTCGACGAGCGTGACATCCAGAACCGGGCGGCGGTGGCGGTGGTGGACGGCAAGACCATCGAGAGCCTGCTCGGCAAGCAGGATCCCGTCGGTCAGGTGGTGCTGGTCGGCACCCTGCCGGTGCGCATCATCGGCGTGGTGGAAGAGGAGACCGGATTTGGCCGCAGCAGCCAGTCGGTGAACGTCTGGCTGCCCTACAGCGCCGTGATGAGCCGTCTCATCTCCCAGAACCACTTCAGCCAGCTCACCATCCGGGTCAAGGACGGGGTGCAACCGGCGCTGGCCGAACAGGCCGCCATCGAGCTGCTGACCCAGCGCCATGGGGTGAAGGACTTCTTCACCTTCAGCAGCGACAGCATCATCAAGTCGGTGGAGAAGACCACCGCCACCATGACGCTGCTGGTCTCCGCCATCGCGGTGATCTCCCTCATCGTCGGCGGCGTCGGGGTGATGAACATCATGCTGGTGTCGGTGGTGGAGCGTACCCGCGAGATTGGCATTCGCATCGCGGTCGGCGCCCGCCAGTCGGACATACTGCAGCAGTTTCTGATCGAGGCGGTGATGGTGAGCCTGCTGGGCGGCATGCTCGGTGTCGGCGTCTCCCTCTTCATCGGCCTGCTCTTCTCCCTGTTCGTGGAGAGCATCCAGATGCATTTTTCGCTCTTTTCCATCCTGATGGCGTTTGGCTGTTCCTCGCTCATCGGGATCCTGTTTGGCTATCTGCCCGCCCGCAATGCCGCCCGGCTCGATCCGGTCGAGGCGCTGGCGAGGGAATGACGATGTACCACTTATCCAAACTGGGGCTCTGCCTCACCCTGGCGCTCGGTCTCAGTGCCTGCAGCCAGCAGAGCAGCTATCAGCGGCAAGAGCTGGCGCTGGCCGATCACTGGCAACAGCCGGACGACGGCCTCACCCGGCAGCAGGCCGGCCTCTGGTGGCAAGGCTTCCACGACCCCGAGCTGGATCGGCTGATCGAGGCCGTGCTGGCCGCCAACCCGGACATGCAGGTAGCCGGCCTGCGCCTGCGCAGTGCCCTGCTCGGCGCCGATCTGGCCGACACCAACCTGACCCCCTCGGTCAATGCCGGCATCAGCGGCAATGGCACCAAGGATCTGAAGAGCGGCAAGGCCAGCGGCAGCATGGGCCCCTCCCTGACCCTCGACTACGAGGTGGATCTGTGGGGCCGGCTCGCCTCGGTGCGGGATCAGGCGAGCTGGGAAGCCGAGGCCTCCGCCCAGGATCTGGCGGCCACCCGCCTGATGCTGATCGGCAAGGCGCTGGAGCAGTACTGGCAGCTGGCCTATCTCGGCTCGGCCATCACCCTCGGCCAGCAGCAGCTCGCCAACTATGAGCGCGCCGAGCAGCTGACCCAGGCCAAGTACCGGGCCGGCGCCGTGACCCGGCTCGACCTAGTGCAGGCCAGCCAGCAGAAAGCCGGCAAGCAGGCGGAGCTCAGCTCGCTCCTGATGCAGCAGGAGCAGGCCCGCAATGCCCTGCGGCTGTTGCTCGGTCGCAGCAGCGGCTCGCTGGCGTTCGAACCCAAGGCGCTGCCGACGGCCCCCATCCCCACGCTGGCAGTCGGCATTCCGGCCGATGTGCTGGCGCGGCGCCCCGACGTGCGCGCCGCCGAGCTGCGCCTGCGCAAGACCCTGGCGAAGGGGGACGAGATCCGCACCGGTTTCTACCCCACCCTGAGCCTGACCGGTGGGGCCAGCAGCAGCTCGGACACCCTGACCCAGGTGCTGCAAAACCCGGTGGGTACCCTGGGTGCCACGCTGGCGCTGCCCTTCCTCGAATACAACAAGACCCGGCTCGCCATCGCGGGCTCCCAGCTCGATTACCAGATAGCCGAAGCGGAGTTTCGCAAGCAGCTCTACAGCGCGCTGGTGGAGGTGGAAGATGGTCTGGCCGCCCGCCACCACGGCGAGCAGCGCCTGAACTACCTGGCCGAGCAGCTGGCGTTTGCCAAGGAGGCGGAGCGGCTGGCCAGAGCCCGCTACCAGGCTGGCGCCACCGGGGTACAACCCTGGCTGGATGAGCAGAACCGGTTGTGGGATGCCGAGCTCGCCCTGCTCGGCCAGCAGAAGGAGCAGCTCAACACCATGGCCAGGATCTACAAGGCACTGGGGGGGAGCGATCGCAGCTGACCAGCCTTGCCTCATGCCCTCGCACCACGCGAGGGCATGAGGCATCTCCCTTATTTCTCCCGTTATGTGCCTTGTCCCCTCGGCCAGGGTCTGACTGCTGGCACACAAACCAATTGATAATAATTTTCATTTAATGAAAAATGGGCGCCATTATCAGTCAGGAGTATGCCCATGTCCCAGTCCGTCCCGGTCAATCGTCCCCGTCTGCTCACGGTCAAGCACATTCAGGATGTGAGCCCGCACCTGCGCCGGATCTGCCTGACCAGCCCGGAGCTCGCTGACTACCCCTTCACCTGTGGCGGCGCCCATATCAAGATCATGCTGCCCCAGCCGGGCCAGGCCCATGCCGTACTGCCCACCCCCACCCCGCAGGGGCCGCGCTGGGAAGATCCGAGCCAGCGCCCCATCATGCGCACCTTCACCATTCGCGCATTTCGCCGCGAGGCGCTGGAGCTGGATATCGACTTCGCCCTGCACGGCGATGGCGGCCCCGCCAGCCGCTTTGCCAACGAGGTCAAGCCAGGCGACCTGCTGGCCATCTCGGGCCCCGGTGGTCCGGACCCCATGCTGCAGCCTGCCAGCCACTACTACATGGTGGGGGATCTCACCGCACTGCCTGCCATCAGCGCCATGGCCGAGGTGATGCCCGCCGATGCCCGCGGCCACATCGCCCTGCTGGTGCCCTATCAGGAAGATGTGCAGGATCTGTCGCTGCCCGCCGGGGTAACCCTGCGCTGGTTTGTCGGTTCCCCCGAAGAGACGGCGCCGCTGGTGGAGTACTTCACCGCCCTGCCGCTGGAGGAGCAACAGAGCTACTTCTGGTTCGGCGGGGAAGAGGGATTGGTGGTCCCCATGCGCCGCCACGTACGGCGCACACTCGAGGTGGATCGCACCCGGGTCTACGCCGTGCCCTACTGGCGCCACGGCAAGGATGAAGAGGCCTATCACCATGCGCGTCACGACGTGATGGACAGCTGAATCAGCTGATTTTGTCCTGAAATATCAAGCTCATGGTCTACCGGCCATGGGCTTGATTGCCATTGGTGCAATGCCACCCGCCTGTTCTCCCCCCCCCCATTCTGGTATGCCACTCGGTTGTGCTTGCATTTGTGGCCGACAACAAGATAATGATAATCACTCTCAACAATAACAGGTGATGACGCCCCATTGCAGCTCCCTCGTCCGGGTCCCGGTGTGGAGTGCACGTCATTCACTCCATTTGCACAGCAAGGTAATCCAGATGGCAGTCTTGAACTCGGTAATGCGCGCCTTCGCGGTGGAGGCTCTCCCCACTCCTGCCGACCTGTTGGCACTTCACCCCTGTCCCGCCGATCTGGCAACCGGGATCGATCAGCACCGTCAGCAGGTTCGCCAGATCCTGAGCGGGGAAGACGATCGCCTGCTGGTGGTCATCGGTCCCTGCTCCATTCACGATCCCCTCGCCGCCCTCGATTACGCCCGGCGGCTGGCAGTGCTGGCCCACGACTATCGGGATCGGCTGCAGATAGTGATGCGCACCTATTTCGAGAAGCCCCGCACCACGGTGGGCTGGAAGGGGTTGGTGTTCGATCCCCATCTGGATGGCAGCAACGACATAGGCCATGGCCTGCTGCTGGCACGACAGCTGCTGCTCGACATCAACCAGCTGGGGCTGGCCACCGCCACCGAGTTTCTCGATACCACCAGCTTCCTCTACCTGGCCGATCTCATCAGCTGGGGGGCGATCGGTGCCCGGACCACGGAGTCACAGGTGCACCGGCAGCTGGCCTCGGCCTTGCCCTGCCCCATCGGTTTCAAGAACGGTACCGATGGCAACATCCGGGTGGCCATCGATGCCATTCAAGCCAGTGAAGCCTCCCACCTGTTTACCGCTCCCGGCAGCCAGGGCGGCATGGTGGTGATCAAGAGTGAGGGCAACCCGGCCGGCCACATCATCTTGCGCGGCGGCACCCGCCCCAATTATCACCAGAGCGACGTGGAAGAGGCGGCCGAGCGACTGGCACGGCAGGGGCTCACGCCCCGGTTGATGGTGGATTGCAGCCACGGCAACAGCCAGAAGTTGCACAAGAACCAGATCCGGGTGGCAGGAGAGCTCTGCCGCCAGCTGGGGGAAGGCAGCGACGCCATCGCCGCCGTCATGGTCGAGAGCTTCCTGCAGGGAGGCAGCCAGAAACCGGCGCCGCTGGCCGAGCTGGTGTATGGCCAGTCGGTCACCGATGCTTGCCTGTGCTGGGACGATACCCAGGCCCTGCTCGCCATGCTGGCAGAGGCCGTCGAGACACGGCGCCAGCACCCTGGTCGGGCACAACCGGACATCGCCCGCTGGCATGCCCAGCTGGCCAGTTGAGCTACCATCAGCAATAAGGCTTCCGCAACGGGAGCCTTATTATTTTGCCGATATTCCCACCCTGTCGATTGCTCGGGTCTACCGATTAAATGACCAGCTCACTCTTTTTCCATGCAAAGTACGCTGACATTCGGATCCGGCTGGAATTAATAATAAGTTGGCTCAGGTATTACCCACTGCAGGCCGCAAACCAGCAGTCTCCCCCGGTCAGGGCGGATAACCACGCGGTAAAATCCGGCGGGTTATGGAGCAAAAAAGAGACACGCCTTGCGACTGGCTTAATGCGTTTCCCATTGCCACATCGTCAGCCAGCTAATACCTGACGGGCTATATGAGTCCAGATATGGCTGACATTCCGATGATCACGATGACAACAAAAGCGTGCACAGGAAGCCATCGGTACGACCATATCCAATTAATCATTCCATCATGGGGCGACCAATTGACGTGCAGAGTGCCGGTCTGAATGCGACACAACAAGGTCGTATCAGGGGAGTTGGGGAATTGACAGAAGATATTTTTGGTGAGCACAAATAATAATGCCGCCTCATGGGCGGCATCATTCATGACTGATCCCGTGGATCAGATCAGGAAATCATTCAGATCCTTGCCCAGTGCCACTTGTTCGGCAATGGCTTTCGGCATGCGGCCCTGACCGGTCCAGGTTTTCTCCTGGCCATCTTCCTGGTACTTGTACTTGGCAGGACGCGGGGCGCGCTTGCTCTTGGTCGCACCAGCAGCGGCAGCCGGGGCGGCGGCGCTGTTCAGCAGCTCACGGGGGTCGATACCGGCCTGCTGCAGCATTTCAGTGAACTCGCTCAGCTTGCGCTGACGCTCTTCCTGTTCGGCACGCTCTTGTTCAACAGACTCGGCACGCTCGTTATATACCAGCTCGAACTTTTCTTTTGCTTCTTGCAGCTGTTCAAACGGCAATTCACGGATGGCAGCGCGCAGGCTGCGAATGTTCAGCAGAACTTTCAGAAACTCGTTCATTACTTCCTCACAGAATTATTTTTGTTTGTCACAGGGATAACACAGCTTGAGAATAGCACGGCTGTTTGATGACAACATAATGATTTTATAGCCGCTGTCACTTTCTTAACAAAAAAGAGCGGCTGAATATACCGCTGACTTTATTCAGCCATTCCCCATTACGTCACACCAGCTCATCTTTTGCCATGCAATTCCCCATACCGGGTATGGCAAATAGCGCAGATGTGCCCCGTTATATTTTCCATCACAGTTGCGACCGCTATTTTTACAATTGGCCACGGTTGTTAAAACCTGACTCACCCACATGAGACTCAAGGTAGACGATTGACACTATATATTACCGGCAGCATCCGCTCGTTACTGCCGGCAATGCAGCTCTACAACCATGATCTGAGAAGTCGCAGGGCGCTGGCGCCCTATTCCAGGATCAACCGCCGCCAGGGGCCGGTGATCTCGCAGTGGCCTGTTTCTGCCGTATTCTGCCATCCCAATCGATGATAAAAGGCCAGCGCCGCCGTGTTGTGGGTCGCCACCTTGAGCGAGGCGGGCTTTTGAAAAGAGGCCAACCCGTGACTCAGCAGGGCCCGCCCCACCCCCTGCCCATGCCAGTCGGCCGAGACATACAGGTGGTGAACGAAGCTTTCATCTCCCCAGATGGAGACAAACCCGCAAGGCGCTCCCCCCTGCTCGGCTACCCAGATCTGCTCGCCCCGGGTCTGCTCGTCAAAATCTTCCAGCCGAAAATGAGCGGGATCGACCCAGTGAAACGTCTGCCGCCGCCCTTTGAGAAACAGCTGCGCCAGCTGGGGAATATCCGTCTCTTGCATGACTCTGATCATCAAAGCGTCCTTGTCATTGTGACTGCCTGATCTCACTCTCAATGGAACACAGGCACCATGTCAAATCGCACGGGCATAATAGTCTCTCGGCGATGGCAGGGGTGTGACACACCTCTGTCCATTTCATGAGCCATGGGACTATACTGCCTGAGTCCCATGTATGGATGGTTTGAGGCTCGCTGATTTATGGATAACAAGCAGATAGAAGGCAACATCTTTGTTCCGGCCCATATCGACGATGTCTGGCGCGCCTGGACAACCGAGAGTGGCCTGCGCAGTTTTCTGGCGCCGGAGTGCCTGATGGTGCCCGAACCAAATGGTCCCTTCGAAATCTATTTCAGACCCGATGCCCCGCTGGGTGAACGTGGCAGCGAAGGTTGCCGGGTGATGGCCGTCATGCCCCACGACCTGCTCAGCTTCAGCTGGAATTTCCCGCCCTCCCTGCCCCACATCCGCCTGCAGAAGACCCAGGTCAGCCTGCGGTTCGTGCCGGAAGGCCAGGGCACCCGGCTCTACTTCCTGCAAACCGGCTGGGCCAACGACCCGGACTGGGATCAGGGCTACGCCTATTTTCGCGAAGAGTGGCTGGAAACCAGCCTGCCCCGCCTGCAATACCGCTTCACCCACGGCCCCATCGACTGGAACAACCCGCCGGACAAGCAGCAACTGAAGTCCCTGGCTCAATAAGAGCCCATATAAAGAAGAACACCGCCAGCTGGCGGTGTTTCTTTTTTCATGGAGATCAGACTCGGCACACCCTGACTCACACCCCCAGCCGGTCGCGCAGGGTGTACCAGGCGGCGCCGGCGGCGGTGAAGGGGATCCGGAACAGGCGGCCACCCGGGAAGGGGTAGTGCGGCAGTTTGGCAAACGCATCGAAGCGCTCAGCCTGACCGCTCAACACCTCGGAGAGCAGCTTGCCCGCCAGATGGGTACAGGTGACGCCATGGCCGCTGTAGCCCTGCATGTAGTAGATGTTGGAGCCGATACGGCCAAACTGCGGCAGGCGCGACAGGGTGAGCAGGAAGTTGCCGGTCCAGGTGTACTCCACCTTGACATCCGCCAGCTGGGGGAAGGTTTTCAGCATCTTGGGGATGATCAGCCGCTCGATATCCGCCGGATCCCGCGCCCCATAGACCACGCCACCGCCATAGATCAGCCGGTGATCACCGGAGGTACGGTAGTAGTCGAGCAGGTAGTTGCAATCTTCCAGGCAGTAGTTTTGCGGCAGCAGCGAGCGGGCCCGCTCCTCCCCCAGCACCTCGGTGGCGATCACCTGGGTGCCGCAGGGCATGCTCTTGCCGGCAAGCTCAGGCACCAGATTGCCGAGATAGGCGTTGCCGGCCACCACCACGAAGCGCGCCTTCACCGCCCCCTTGGCGGTCTTGACCAGCGCAGGCGTGCCCGGGGTGATGCTGGTGACGGCGGACTGCTCGAAGATCTTGCCCCCCTGCAAGCGGATGGCCTCCGCCTCCCCCAGCGCCAGGTTGAGAGGGTGGATGTGGCCGCCGCTCTTGTCGAGCAGGGCACCGACGTAGCGATCGCTCGCCACCACCTCGCGCACGCCGTCGGCATCGAGCAGCTCCAGCTTGTCGTTGCCCCACTTCTCCCAGCGCGCCTGCTGCGCCTTGAGCTCGTGCAGCTGCTTCTCGGTCTCGGCGGCAAAGACACCGCCCTCCTGCAGATCACACTGGATGTTGTAGCGCTTGATCCGCTCGCGGATGATCTGGCCCCCCTCAAACAGCATGGAACCGAGCAGCCTGGCCTGATCCGGCGGGCAGTTCGCTTCTATGGTGTCGATGTCACGGCTGTATGAGTTGACGATCTGGCCGCCGTTGCGACCGCTGGCGCCAAAGCCCACCCGGGCCGCCTCCAGCACCACCACCGAATAGCCCTTTTCCACCAGGTGCAGCGCGCTGGAGAGGCCGGTATAACCCGCCCCGATGACGCAGACATCGCACTCCAGCTGTTCGGTCAGCGTCGGATAGGGCGCGTGTTTGTTTGCACTGGCTGCGTAGTAACTGTTTACATGTTCGGTCATGATCCCTGTTTCCTTACCGGTTCTTTTCCCAAACGAGACGATGTCTCGGCACTAGAAGTTGGCCGGGGTGTGGGCGCTGACGATGCGGCACACCTGCCCCGACGGATTGCTGAAACTGTGGGGCTCGCCCGTGTCGATCACATAGCTGTCCCCGGCGCTGAGCGGATAGGCCTGGCCCGCCACCGTCAGAATCACAGATCCCTCCAGCACGGTGCCCACCTCCTCCCCCAGATGCGTGACCTGGCCGCCGGTGTCGGTACCGGGGGCGTAAGTCTCCAGCATGAAGCCGAGCTGGCGGCGGTTGTTGCCGTTGTGCACCAGCTTCATGGAGACCCCCTGGCTGCCCAGCTCGATCAGCTGCTCGGCCTTGATCACCACGCTCGGCGTACCGCCCTCCTCTTCCGCGAAGAAGCGCGACAGCGGCAGTTCATAGACGCTGAGCAGTTTTTGCAAAGAGGCCACCGACGGGCTCACCTTGTCCTGCTCTATCATGCAGATGGCGCCATGGGTCAGTCCGCTCAGCTCGGCGACCCGCCGCTGGGAGAGCCCGAGCCGCCGGCGGGTCGCCGCCAGACGCTCGCCCATGCTCTGCGCCCCCCCCTTGTCCGTCATGGGGTTGTCGGTCATGGACTGCCAGCGCGTCTCGCCCTGTGGTTGCTGCATTCGGCCACCTCCCTGTGTGCCTGTCAGGTGCCAGCTGGGCACCCGGTTAAAATAGCGAGTCAATCCCACCGACCTGTTTGTTATCCTGCACAGTGCATGCCGTTCATTATTTTGCACACCCTGCACCGCAAAAACCGGTAAAATCGCCCCAACAGCTCCATTTCTAGCACGCGAGACACAGTTTACTCAAATATATTTAACACTTGAAAAACATTTCAGCTCAATTTATGGTCTTCCTGTGCTTATTATTCTATACGGTGGCGGCACAGGATGAGCCGGCCCCCTGACCCACAATCGAGGCTTGCTATCTATGTCAGCATCACAACCTGCACTCTCCCTGATCAAATCCCTTGCCTATATAGATGGCCGCTGGTGTGAAGCCGGCGGCGGACGCCGGTTCGAGGTGCACAACCCGGCCACCGGTCAGGTCATTACCCAGGTGCCCGACATGGACGAGGGCGATACCCGCCGCGCCATCGCCGCCGCCCACGCGGCCCAGCCCGGCTGGGCGGCACTCACCGCCAAGGAGCGCAGCAACCGGCTCTACGCCTGGTTCGAGCTCATCATGGCCAACCAGGAGGAGCTTGCCCGCATCATGACCTGCGAGCAGGGCAAGCCGCTGGCCGAGGCCAAGGGGGAAGTGGCCTATGGCGCCAGCTTCATCCAGTGGTTCGCGGAAGAGGGCAAACGCGCCTACGGCCGCACCATTCCGGGCTTCTCCAGCGACCGCCGGCTGGCCACCATCAAGCAGCCGGTCGGGGTGGTCGCCGCCATCACCCCCTGGAACTTCCCCATCGCCATGATCACCCGCAAGGCGGGTCCGGCGCTGGCCGCCGGTTGCACCATCGTCATCAAGCCGGCTGCCGAGACCCCGCTCTGCGCGCTGGCGCTGGCGGCACTGGCGGAGCAGGCAGGCATCCCGGCCGGGGTCATCAACATCGTCACCAGCCATCAGGCCGCGGCGGTGGGCAACGAGCTGTGCAACAACAAGACGGTGCGCAAGCTCTCCTTCACCGGCTCCACCCGCATCGGCAAGCTGTTGATGCGTCAGTGCGCCGACACCATGAAGAAGCTGTCGCTGGAGCTCGGCGGCAACGCCCCCTTCATCGTGTTTGACGACGCCGATCTCGACGCCGCCATCGCCGGCGCACTCGCCTCCAAATACCGCAACGCCGGCCAGACCTGCGTCTGCGCCAACCGCATCCTGGTGCAGGCCGGCATCTACGACGCCTTCGCCGAGAAGCTCACCGCCGCAGTCAAGGCCTTCAAGGTGGGCGACGGCATGAGCGAGGGCACCCAGATAGGCCCGCTCATCAACCCGGCCGCCGCCAGCAAGGTGGCCCAGCTGGTCAAACAGGCTACCGCCGCCGGCGCTGAGCTGCTGCTGGGGGGCGAAGCCCACCCCGCCGGCCCGCTCTTCTACCAGCCCACCATTCTGGGCAAGGTGGATAAAGCCAACCCCATCCTGCAGGAGGAGATCTTCGGCCCGGTGGCGCCCTTGGTGCGCTTTGACACCGAGGCCGAGGCCATCGCCCTGGCCAACGACACCCCTTATGGTCTGGCCGCCTACTTCTATGGCCGCGACATCGCCCGCGTCTGGCGGGTGGCCGAGCAGCTCGAATACGGCATGGTCGGCATCAACGAGGGGATCATCTCGACCGAATTGGCCCCCTTTGGCGGCATCAAGGAGTCGGGCCTGGGTCGTGAAGGGGCAGCCGAGGGGCTGGAGGAGTACCTCGAGACCAAATACCTCTGCTTTGGCGGCATCCGATAGGCAGTCACATCTTGCGCCGGCAGCCGGGCCTGCAACAGGGGCCCGTCCCTCATCGGCGCAGCCATATCAGTTCACAAGGACGAAGTGAGTGCTCCCAAGGGGCCTCGCCACATTGAGACAGGGGCCCCCGGCCCCTCAGGGAGGAAAGATGAGTCAGTCAGTATCAAACAAGGCGTGGCAAGCGCGCCGTGAAGCGGCCGTGGTCAACGGCGTCGGCACCCTGCTGCCGGTGTTTATCGAGCGGGCGCAAAACGCCGAGCTGTGGGATGTGGAGGGCAACCGCTACATCGATTTTGCTTCCGGCATCGCCGTGCTCAACACTGGCCACAACCACCCGAAAGTGGTGGCGGCGGTGCGCGCGCAGCTGGAAAAATTCAGCCACACCTGTTTCCAGGTCACCCCCTACCCCGGCTATATCGAGCTGGCGGAAAAGTTGAATGCCCTGGTGCCCGGCCCCACCCCGAAACGCACCCTGTTTCTCTCCACCGGCGCCGAGGCGGTGGAGAACGCCATCAAGATCGCCCGTGCCCACACCGGCCGCAGCGGCACCATCGCCTTCAAGGGGGGCTTTCACGGCCGCACCATGATGGGGATGGCGCTCACCGGCAAGGTGGTGCCCTACAAGACCGGCTTCGGCCCCTTCCCGGGAGAGGTCTATCACCTGCCCTTCCCGAGCGACTACCTGGGGGTGAGCGAGGCCGATGCGCTGGCCGCGCTGGATCTCTGCTTCAGCTCGGATATCGAGCCGACCCGGGTGGCCGCCATCATCATCGAGCCGGTGCAGGGTGAAGGGGGCTTCTACCCCGCCTCCGCCAGCTTCATGCAGCGCCTGCGCCAGCTGTGCGATCAGCACGGCATCCTGCTCATCTGCGACGAGATCCAGAGCGGTTTCTGTCGCACCGGCAAGACCTTCGCCACCGAATATGCCGGCATCGAGCCGGACATCATGACCCTGGCCAAGAGCCTGGCTGGCGGCTTCCCGCTCTCCGCCGTGGTGGGCAAGGCGGAGGTGATGAACGCCGCCAAACCGGGTGGTCTGGGCGGCACCTATGCCGGCTCCCCCATCGCCTGCGCCGCCGCCCTGGCGGTGCTGGAGGTGATCGAAGAGGAGCAGCTCAACCAACGGGCCCAGGCTCAGGGCGAGCAGATCAAGGCGCGCCTGCAGCGGCTGGCGGAGCGTTTTGACTGCATCGGCGACATCCGCGGCCCCGGCGCCATGGTGGCCATGGAGCTTGTCAAACAGCGCGATGCGGCCAGACCGGATGCCGACCTCACCAAGCGGCTGGTGGCCGAGGCGGGCAATCGTGGACTGGTGCTGCTGGCCTGCGGTGTGCGCGCCAACGTCATCCGCTTCCTGGCGCCGCTGACGGCCTCGCCAGCCCTCGTCGACGAGGGGCTGGATCTGCTCGAGCAGGCCCTGCTGGCAGCCCAGGGCTGATCAGAACCGCAACATCCGCTCATCAGTGCAAAAAAATGCGTTTTTGCCCCCTTGATATGCTTGTCAAGGGGGCAACACGAATGCACAATGCGCCGCCGCAACAAAGGACCGACCACTTGCTGAGTCAGGTTCTTTTTTTGCGGCAAACAAATCCACAACGAGGCCGGAACCGACCGGAAATGATAGCGAGATGGGTTGCCATCTCACGACACCCGCTTCTCTAGTGAGGAACACCATGGGGTATTTCACTGCTTTCCTGCCGGCCCACGCCGGTCTGCGCCGCGTCTCTGGCGCCCCCTATGCCCAGGTTGATATCGTCAGCCTGATCCCTTCGGCCCGGATTGAGGGGAAAGCACAATGAATGCCCAACCCGTCGGCCTGAAAAAAAGCCTCAAACTGTGGCACGTGGTCATCATGGGGCTGGCTTACCTGACCCCCATGGCCGTGTTCGACACCTTCGGCATCGTCACCGAGATCACCGAAGGCCATGTGCCCACCGCCTACCTGTTCGCCCTCATCGGCATGCTGTTCACCGCCATGAGCTACGGCCACCTGGTTCGCAAGTTTCCCTCGGCAGGCTCCGCCTATACCTATGCCCAGAAGGTGTTTCACCCTTACGTGGGTTTCATGGTGGGCTGGGTCTCCCTGCTCGACTACATGTTTATGCCGATGATCAACATGCTGCTGGCCAAGATCTACATGGAGGCCCTGTTCCCGAGCGTGGAACCCTGGACCTACATTCTCGGTCTGGCCACCGTCATGACCCTGCTCAACCTGCGCGGCATCAAGCTGGTGGCCAACTTCAACAGCCTGATCGTCATCATGCAGTTCAGCATCATCGCCGTCTTCATCGGCCTCATCGCCTGGGATGTCTACCATGGCGAGGGGCTCGGCACGGTGGCGAGCAGCCGTCCCTTCTTCTCCGAGCACATGAATGTGGCCCCTCTGCTGACCGGTGCCTCCATTCTCTGCCTGTCGTTCCTCGGTTTTGACGCCATCACCACATTGAGCGAAGAGACCCCGGACGCCTCCCGGGTGATCCCCCGCGCCATCGTGCTGACGGCGCTGATCGGCGGCGTGCTGTTCATCTCCGTCTCCTACTTCCTGCAGCTGTTCTTCCCGGACATCTCCCGCTTCCAGCAGCCGGATGCGGTGCTGCCGGAGATCGCCCTCTATGTGGGCGGCAAGCTGTTCCAGGCGGTGGTGCTAGTCTGCACCACGGTGGCGGTGCTGGCCTCCGGGCTCGCCTCCCACGCCGGCGTGTCACGCCTGCTCTACGTGATGGGGCGGGATCGCGCCCTGCCGAGCCGCTTCTTCGCCTACGTGCACCCGACCTGGCAGACCCCGGCCCTGAACGTGCTGCTGGTGGGGGTGCTGGCCCTCTCGGCGGTGTCGTTCGACCTGGAGATGGCGCTGGCGCTGATCAACTTCGGCGCTCTGGTGGCCTTCACCTTCGTCAACCTGGCGGTGATCGCCCACTTCTACGTCAAGCTCGGTCACAACAAGACGCTGCGGGACCATCTGGTGTTCCTGCTGCTGCCCCTGTGCGGGGCCGCCTGCATCGGCGTGCTCTGGCTCAACCTGGAGCCAGCCTCCTTCGAGCTGGGGCTGATTTGGGCCGCTCTCGGCGCTCTCTATCTGCTGCTGCGCCTCACCGTGTTCCGGGTCCAGCTGCGCCGTCCTGAAACCGACGCTTCCTGAGCCTTCTTTGCGTTCACCGCGCCCGCCCTCTGCGGGCGCTTTTTTTTACCCCTGTCAGCCCTGCGCAACAGCCATGTTCGCGCGTGACCTGCGTCGCTGCAGCCCCCGTCAACACTGGCTGCCAGCCCGGTGGCGCAGCCCGACCTGACCCAGGTCAACAAAATCCCCCGACCGGGGCTTTTTTGCTTGTTTCCTACCCCCCCTGAGGGCACAATACGCCGCCCCTGAGAGCCGATGTTTTTTGCAGCATCGGTTCTTCGTTTTTTAGGGGAAAACCACATTCACCAAGAGGCCGGACTTTGTACCGGAATTGATATCGAGATTGCCAGGCAATCTCCCGACGTTGTGAGGAAAAACATGGGGCATTTCACTGCTTTCCTGCCGGTGCCCGCCGGCGTACGCCACCCGTCTGTGCCGCAGACCGGCGTCCCCTGTGTCCAGCGACGCGCTGCGTCCCTGATCCCGTCCCCCTTCGCCGACCTGGCGATCGCAGAGGAGAAAGCGTGATGGCCGGTGCCAAGCTGCTCAAGACGCTCACCCTCTTCCAGGTAGTGGTGATGGGTCTGGCTTACCTCACACCCATGGCGGTATTCGATACCTTTGCCATCGTCGGTGACATTACCGAAGGCCGCGTCGCCACCGCCTATCTGCTGGCGCTCGGCGGCATTCTGCTGACCGCCTTCAGCTACGGCCATCTGGTGCGCCGCTTCCCCTCCGCGGGCTCGGCTTATACCTATGCCCAGAAGGTGTTCAACCCCTACATCGGTTTCATGGTCGGCTGGTCCTCCCTGCTCGACTACATGTTCATGCCGATGATCAACATCCTGCTGGCCAAGATCTACCTGACCGCCATGTTCCCCGGCGTCGAGCCCTGGATCTTCATCTTCGGTCTGGTGACCGTGATGACCTTCCTCAACCTGCGCGGCATCAACCTGGTGGCCAACTTCAACGGCGTCATCGTCTTCATCCAGCTCGCCATCATCACCGTCTTCCTCGGCCTGATGGGCTGGGGCATCTATCACGGTGAAGGGGCGGCGACCCTGCTGAGCAGCCGGCCGTTCCACTTCGAGTCAGCCGGCATGGTGCCGCTGTTTACCGGCGCCACCATCCTCTGCTTCTCGTTCCTGGGCTTCGACGGCTTGAGCTCGCTCTCCGAAGAGACCCCCAACGCCGGCAAGGTGATCCCGCGCGCCATCGTGCTGACCGCGCTGATCGGCGGCATCATCTTCGTGGCCGTCTCCTACTTCCTGCAGCTCTACTTCCCGGATCTAGCCCGCTTCAAGGAGCCGGACGCCGTGCTGCCGGAGATCGCCCTCTACGTCGGCGGCACCCTGTTCCAGAGCGTGGTACTGGTGTGCACCACGGTCGCCGTGCTGGCCTCCGGCATGGCCGCCCACGCCGGCGTGTCGCGCATCCTCTACGTGATGGGGCGTGACCGGATGATCCCGGAGCGGGTGTTCGGCTACATCCACCCGAAATTCCGCACCCCGGCCATCAACGTGCTGATGGTGGGCGCCCTGGCGCTCTCCGCGGTGTCGTTCGATCTGGACATGGCGCTGGCGCTGGTGAACTTCGGTGCCCTGGTGGCCTTCACCTTCGTCAACCTGTCGGTCATCGGCCAGTTCTGGGTGCGCGAGAAGCGTAACAAGAGCCTCAAGGAGCACCTGCTGTTCCTGGTGCTGCCGCTGCTGGGCGCCGCCACCATAGGCGCACTCTGGATCAACCTGGAGCAGAGCTCGCTGGAGCTGGGCCTGATCTGGGCTGGCCTTGGCGTCACCTACCTGTTCCTGCGCCTCGCGGTGTTCCGCATCCCCTTCCGTCAGTACGAAGAGGCGGCCGACACCCAGTAAGGGCGACGAGCAGACGCACAAATGCAGAAGGGGAGCCATGGCTCCCCTTCTTGCTGTGCACGCCGCGCTCGCGGCCCCACCCACGACAGTCAGGCAGATCAGCCCTGATTGATCACCGCAGTGGCAGCCGCCTTGAGCGGATCCTTGGCCACCGCCTTCACATCCTGCTGGGTCTGCTTGAGCTGCTGACCGGCCTGATTGACCTTCTGCTGAGTCCCCTGCAGCTGGCTCTTGCCCTCTTTGAGGCCGGCAGTTTTCTGGTCCAGCACGTCCGTGGTGTGCTTCTTCACCTCGGCCTTGGCCTTCTCTTTCTGCTGGCGTACCAGCTTGTCGGTATCGCAGTTGCCCTTGACCCCCAGGGTCGCATTGAGCGCCTCGTTCTTCACCGCCTTGTCGAGGTTGCACTCGGATTTGAACACGCTCGCCTGCGCACCGGCAGACAGCAGACCCAGGGACAGACACAGCACCCATGCACGCATAACAACATCACTCTCGTTGAGGGAAGGAAAGGGGGCAGCATAGCGCCCTGACTCCCGGCTGCAAGCCGCGCGGGGGATCTGCGGCCAAACCGGCCGGGATCCCGGCCTGATCCGACACCTCCTGTCCAATGAGCCCCGCCGTCCATGTCATCAAATCATCACAAAAGTGTCACTTTGTCATATTTCTGTCATGGAGCCTTGGTCTAATGCGCCCGTCCATTTTCACGCAGACTGTCCCAAGAGGCTTCATGCACAGCACCCCATCTTTCGCACAACAGCAGACCCGTCGTACCGGCCCACTGTTCAACTGGCTCGCTGTCATCACTCTGATCTACCTGATCCTGGTTGCCGTCGGCGCCGTCTCCCACGGCTTCAAGGGCTTCTCCGGCGGCGCCGAGGGCGCGGCCCAGATCTTCGCCTTCGCCAGCAACCCCTTCGTCGCCCTGCTGCTCGGCATCCTGGCCACCGCCCTGGTGCAATCTTCCAGCACGGTGACCTCGGTCATCGTCGGCCTGGTGGCCGGCGGCCTGCCCATCGGCATGGCCATCCCCATGGTGATGGGCGCCAACCTCGGCACCACCATCACCAACACCATCGTCTCCCTCGGCCATATCCGGGATCGGGGCGAGTTTCGCCGCGCCTTTGCCGCCGCCACCGTGCACGACTTCTTCAACCTGCTGGCGGTGTTCATCTTCCTGCCGCTGGAACTGATGTTCGGCCTGCTGCAAAAGAGCGCCGAGGCGCTGGCCGACCTGCTGGCGGGCTCCGCCGACATGTCGATGCAGGGGATGGATTTCATGAAGCCGCTGCTCTCCCCAGCACTCACCTTCATCGACGGTCTGGTGGCCTTCCTGCCGGGCAAAGGGCCCGCCATCGCCACCATCTGCATCGGCATCCTGCTGATCCTCGGCTGCGTCACCTGGCTCGGCAAGGTGCTGCAGCGGGTGCTGGTGGGCCGTGCCAGGGATCTGCTGCACCGGGCGCTGGGCCGCGGCCCGCTGACCGGCATCGCCTCCGGCACCCTGGTCACCGTGATGGTGCAGTCCTCTTCCACCACCACCAGCCTGATGATCCCGCTGGCCGGCGGCGGCGTGTTCAGCACCCGTCAGCTCTACCCCTTCACCCTGGGCGCCAACATCGGCACCACCATCACCGCCCTACTGGCCGCCACCGCCATCAGCGGCGCCGGTGCCAAGCTGGCGCTGACCATCGCCCTGGTGCACGTGCTGTTCAACCTGTTCGCCGTGGTGCTCATCTACGGAGTGCCCTTCCTGCGTGAGCTGCCGGTCAAGGCGGCCGAGGGGCTGGCCCGGGTCGGCAGCGAGAACAAGCTGCTGGCGCTCGGTTACGTGGCGGGCCTCTTCTTCGCCCTGCCCGCTCTGATGATGGTGGCCGCCAAGTAACGACAGGGGCCGGGGGGTGCGCTGCGTCCCCCGGCTCTGGCTCTGGCTTTGCCCGCCCAGTCACATCTTGCCGCCCGCCGGCTCGCCCTCGCCTCCCGGCTGGGATAAGATGCCGCTCCCACTGCCCTCTCGGCATTTCACGACATAGGGATACCCGATGAAATTCGTTTTGATCGCGCTGCTGGTTGCCGGCGTCGCCTACTACTTCTACTCGAGCAGCAACAACAAGAAGCAGGCCGTGGAAAACGTGCGCAAGGGCGCCGAGTTCCTCGCCGCCAACAAGGAAAAACCCCTGGTGACCACCACCGCCTCCGGCCTGCAGTATGAAGTGCTGACCCCGGGCAGCGGCACCGTTCACCCCACCGCCACCAGCAAGGTGAAGGTGCACTACGAGGGCAAGCTGCTGGATGGCACCGTCTTCGACAGCTCGGTCGCCCGCGGCGAGCCCATCGAGTTTGGCCTCAACCAGGTGATCGCCGGCTGGACCGAAGGGGTGCAACTGATGGTGGAAGGGGAGAAGACCCGCTTCTACATCCCCGCCAACCTGGCCTATGGCGATCGCGCCGCCGGCAAAATCCCGCCGGGATCTGTGCTGATCTTCGACGTGGAACTGCTGGGTATTCAATAAACCGGCCAGATCCCACCCAGCGCCCGTGCTGACCTGCGAGGTGGCGCTGTTAGGGATAAAATCCGCATCAAGATGAACTGATGGCTGTGGGGCAAGACGCTCTCAGCCTTTCCCAGGGCCGGCCACTGCGCCGGCCTTGTCATGAGTAAAACCGCCCGCCCTCCCCCCCATCACTATCAACCAACAGTGAACAGTACTTATTCATAAAGCTGGATTGTTAACTTCATTGTCGGGGCAGATAATGACCATATCGTCAGTGGCATGTCGCCCTGGCCCAGAGTTTTCTGGTGCGCCGCGCACCAATACAACGCATATGGAGTCTGTCATGTCTATCGCCCCCGTCTGGTTCATCTCCCATGGCGCCCCGGATCTGGTTCTGCGCGACCAGCCGGCGACCCATTTCCTCAAAAATCTGCGCCTTGGCGATCTCAAGGGGCTGGTGGTCATCTCGGCCCACTGGTTTACCCGCAGCGAACTGCAGATCAACGTCGAGCCCAATCCGGCCTTGATGTACGACTTCTACGGCTTCCCCGAGCCGCTCTACCACATCCGCTGGCCGGCCAGCAGCCCGCTCTGGCTGCAGGAGGCGGTGAGCGATCAGCTGCTGCTGGCGGGCCTGCCCGCCGAGCCGGTGCGCCGCGAGCTGGATCACGGGGTCTGGTCGCCGCTCTCGCTGATGGATCCCGCCAGCAGCGTCCCGCTGGTGCAGCTCTCCATCCCGGCCAGCTTCACCCCGCGCCAGCTGTGGCAACTGGGGGAAGCGCTGCAGCAGCTGCGCACCCAGGGGATCGGCATCCTGGCCTCCGGCGCCATCACCCACAATCTGCGGGCACTGGGGCCGGAAAACTCGCCAGTGCCGGGCTGGGCCCGCAGCTTCGTCAACTGGCTGGAGCTGACCATGAGCGAGGGCGATCGGACCGCGCTGGAAGATTACCGGGCGCGCGCGCCGGGGGCGGTGGAATCCCACCCCCACGACGATCACCTGCGACCGCTGTTCGTGGCGCTCGGCGCCGCTGGCCAGGACAAGCCGGTCAAGCTGCACGACAGCTGGGATGGCGGCAGCCTCTACATGGGCTCCTACCGCTTCGGTTGAACCCTGGCAGCGCCAGACAGCGCAAGATGGCGGGTCGCTTCCCGCCATTTTTTATGGCGCCCACACTGACAAACTGCTGATTAAAGGTTCATTGTCCGCCGCTCTTCGGTAGAATCGCCGCTTTCGATCACCATCTGACCAGCGGGAGGGGCACAAGCCGGCAATGAACCTTATTCGACCCCTGCTGCTGCTCTGCCTGCTGTTTCCCCTCTGCGCCCAGGCGCTCACCCTGCACAGCCGTCACTATCTGCAGAGCAGCCCGGCCCCCACGCAGGCGGCCGAACAGCAGTGGCTGGCCCAACACCAGCTGCTGCGCGTCGGTGTGCTGCGCCACGACTACCGCCCGTTCGCCATGACCGGGCCGGACGAGCACTTCGAGGGGATCTCCGCCGACTATCTCGACATCGTCGCCAAGACCCTGCAAAAGCCGGTCGAGCTGCGGGTGTTCGACGACAAGCGCAGCGCACTGGCGGCGCTGCGGGCGGGGGAGCTTGACCTTGTCAATCTCGGCAACCTCAGCCTGAGCGGCCCCGACCAGGCGGGCATCGCCCTCAGCCAGCGCTATTTCAGCAGTGCCCCCGTCTTCTCGGCGCTCGCCGCCGAACAGGGCCCGCTGCTGCTGCCGGGCCAGCGGGTCGCCACCGTGCAGGGTTATGTGGACGAGGCCGCCTTCAAGCGCTACTACCCGGATCTGGTGCTGGTCAACTACCCCTCCAACGTGGCGGCCTTCGATGCGGTCTTCTTCGGCCGCGAGCCGCTGCTGCTAAGCGATCCCCACTCCCTGCACTACCTCAACAGCGAGCGCTTCGACAAGATCCGGCAGCGCAGCCAGGCGCAGCCCGCCATCGCGGCGGACGGCTTTCGCTTTGCGGTCTCGGCCGACAGCCCCCGGCTGCTGGCGCTGCTCAATCACGCCCTGGCGGGGGTGAGCGACATCACCCACAGCCTCATCTTCAGCCAGTGGAACGGCCCCATCCGCGACATCGTCGAGCGCCCCAGCAAGCTCTACAGCGCAGAGGAGCGCACCTGGCTGGCGACGGCAGGCCCAGTCAGGGTGTGGCTGATGGACGATCTCTACCCCTACGGGGTGCGCGACTACGACAACCAGCTCACCGGCATGTCGGTGGAGATGCTGGAGAAGATCAGCCGGCGCTCCGGCCTGCGCTTCGAGTTCGTCAGTTATGGCTCGGAGCTGGCGCGCAACGAGGCCCTGCTCAGGGGCGAGCTGGATCTCATCGGCGCCATCTCCCGCCCGGTGGCCGAGAGCTACCGGCTGCGCCCCTCCCTGCCCTATGCCACCGACGACATCTATGTGCTGGTGGCCCGCAAGGGGGATGCCTTGAGCGGCGATCTGGCACAACTCGCCGGCAAGCGGGTGGGCAGCACCCACTACAACCCCATTGCCCGGCGGCTCGACAACAGCCGGGTGAGCTATCTGGAGAGCGCCGACGAGGCGATGGCGGCCGTCGACGACGGCAGGCTCGACGCCGCCATCGTGCCGCTCTATTTTGCCCAGCATGCGGTGGAGTGCGGCCGGCTCAGCCAGATCCGCATCGCCGGCCCCGCCGACAACCAGCCCATCCGGATGGGCTTTGCCAGCCTGCCGGGCAACCGGATGCTGATGGATGTCATCGACAAGACCATCCTCTCCATCGCCCCCAACGAGCTGGCCACCATGAGCTACCAGTGGCGCAACCGCAAACTGCCGGCCCCCACTTTCATGGAGCGCAACGCCCCCTACTTCTACCTGCTGCTGGCCGGCCTGTTCGCCATCGCCCTGCTGCTGCTTTATCGCAACCGCATGCTCAACCGGCTGGCCCGCTCGGAGCAGGCCTCCCGCCGCCAGCTGGAGGAGCACGTGCGCTTCATCGAGGCGCTCGGCGAGAGCCTGCCCCACCCCATCGTGGTGCGTGACAAGGGCGGCAAGGTGATCCTCTGCAACAGCAAGTACCTGGCCATCCTCAACGCCCCTATCGAGCGGGTGCTCGGCACCTCGTTTGCAGAAGGGCTCAAGGGGCTGCTTGGCGCCGACGCCATCACTACCCTGGAGCAGGATTTTCAGCAGGTGCTGCAAAGCGGCAGCCCCATCTTGTCGGATCGCATCTTCAGCCAGCGCGGCCCGCGCCAGTTCGTCTACCACTGGATGGTGCCCTACTTTGACTACCGCGGCGCCATCAGCGGGGTGATCAACGGCTGGATCGACATCACCGAGCGCAAGACCATGGAGGAGGCGCTGCGCCGCGCCAAGGAGCAGGCCGACCGCGCCAGCCGCGCCAAGAGCGACTTTCTGGCCACCATGAGCCACGAGATCCGCACCCCCATGAACGCCATCCTCGGCATGCTGGAGCTGGCGAGCCAGGATCCCGCTCTGGCCCCCTACACCGGCGAGCAGCTGCGCATCGCCTCCGAATCCGCCAACGGTCTGCTGGATCTCATCGGCGACGTGCTGGACATCTCCAGCATCGAGTCGGGCCAGCTGACCCTGGCCCCCGAGCCGTGCGAGCTGGCGCCGCTGCTGCAATCGGTGGCCCGTGCCTTTGCGGGCATGGCCGAGCAGAAGGGGCTCAACTACCGGGTCGAGCTGGATCCCCTGCCGCGGGTGCTGATCGACGGGCCGCGCCTGCGTCAGATCGTCTTCAACCTGCTCGGCAACGCCATCAAGTTCACCGAGCGAGGGGAAGTGAGCCTGCAGGCCAGCCTAGTGGGAAGCGCGGAGCAACCCCAACTGCACCTGCTTATCCGCGACAGCGGGGTGGGCATCGCCCCCGACAAGCTGCCCGGGCTGTTCAACCCCTTCTACCGCGCCCACGACCCCTACCAGTTCGCTGGCACGGGTCTTGGGCTCAACATCGCCCGCATGCTGTGCCAGCTAATGGGGGGCAAGATAGCGGTCAGCAGCGAGCTTGGCAGCGGCACCGAGCTCAGGATCCGGCTGCCGCTCACCCCGCTGGCGCCAGCGCCAGAATCAGAGTGCGAACCCTTGCCTGTGCCGCTCGATGCCACATCGGCCATGGTGCCCTCCCCCAAGCGGCCCTCCCCCCCTGCCGCCACCGGCCGGCTGCGGGTGCTGGTGGTGGACGACAACCACGCCAACCAGGTGCTGCTGCGACAGCAGCTCAAGCACCTGGGCCACGAGGTGAGCGTGCGCGGCAACGGCGCCGAGGCGCTGCGGGCCATCCAGAATCAGGACTTCGACCTCATCATCACCGACTGCCAGATGCCGCTGATGGATGGCTTCGAGCTGACCCGCCGCCTGCGCGCCCGCGGCCACACCCTGCCCATCTGGGGCTTTACCGCCCACGCCACAGCGCGCGAGCGGGAGCGCTGCCTGGCCGCCGGCATGGACGAGTGCCTCTACAAGCCCATCGGCCTGGCCCGGCTGCGCACGGCCCTGGCCAGCCTCGAGCAGAGCGGCGCCAGCGCCCTGGGTCCGGTCTGATAATCTGAGCCGGATGGCGCGGGCTGTGCTCCCGCCCTATCTGCGCCAGCCGTGCCCGCCCCAGTCCCGCCAGCCCGATCTCTGTCACACCCTCGCATGCTCACGCCAGCCCTCAGCGCCTTCGGGCTGGAGTTAGCCTGCGGCAGGGTGTGTAATAGCCGTTTGTGTTTGGCGACTACCCGGAACCCCATGCAACTCAAACCCCTTCTCAAGGGGCGCTTTCAGCCCCACTGGCAAGCTGGCCACGATCTCATCGAACAGGTGGTCAGCTCCTGCATCACGGAGCGGCGTCTCATCCCCGAAGGAGAGCCCCTGATGCGCCAAGGCGAGCCGCTGCGGGATCTGGTGCTGGTCAAGAGCGGCCGCATCGCCATGGGCCACACCGCCATGAATGGCCGCCGCTTTCAGCTCGGCACCCTGGAGTGCGACCACCAGCTGTTTGGCGAGATGGAGTTCTTCACCGGCTACCGCTGCCAGCTCGACATCATCGCCGAGGAGCCGCTGGCAGTGGCCCGCATCGATGGCGAGCAGCTGGAGCAGGCGCTGGTCGCCCACCCCAAGGTGGCGCTCTTCTTTGCCACCGCCATTGCCATCGACTATCAGGACACGGTGGACATCTTCACCTGCCGCATGCTCTACCCCATCAGCTACAACATCGCCCTCGACCTCTATCACAGCCACTGCCACCACAACCCAGTGAGCGGCTTTCGCAAGGGGTATCAGGAGGCGGAACGCTTCGGCACTACGGACAGGGTCTACCGGCGGGCGGTGAAAGAGCTGATGGAGAAGGGATTGGTGGAGCGCGGTGAGGAGGGGTTGCAGATCCGCGATCTGGCGGGGCTCAAGGCCTTTCTGGAGCAGCCATAACTCGCGGGCATCAGTTGCCGGTTAAAGACAAAAAAGAGGGGCGGTTTATACCGCCCCTCTTGCTGTTTGCTCCCCCGCTCAGGCCAGACAAGGCTGGGGCCGGGCCATTTTCAGCGAGGCCACCAGCATGGCGAGGATCACGCCATAGATGACAGGGATGGCGTACATCACCGCCTGCAGACCGATCACCTGCTCGAACAGGGCGCTGATGGCCGGGCTGAACATGGCCCCGGCGCTGCCGCTGATGAGGATGTAGGAGACGTTCTTGCTCGATGCCTGGCGCACAAACGACACCCCGTAGGCGATAAAGGCGTTGTAGAGCGCGGCGCAGACAAAGCCGTAACCATAGGTGAGGTATGGCAGCTGGCTCAGGTTGTCGGTAGTGACGATGAGCGCCGTCATCCCCATCGCCAGGGTGATGATCACCAGCAGGAAGGTGCGGATCGCAATGCGGGTCACGATGGCGGTCGAGACCAGCGCGCCGAGCAGGGCCGCCGTCCAGTACTGGGTAATGATGTTGCCCGCCTCCTCGAAGGGGATGCCGAACTTGTTCTTCACGAACATGGGCGCCCAGGTGAGGAAGGTGTAGAGCGCCAGCATGCCCAGAAAAAGCCCCAACCCGCCGCTGATGATGCCGAGGTTCCACTCCGAGTGCTCGTTGCCGGCGCTCTCACCGCCCGCCTCGCAACTGCGGAAATTGGTCAGCACCGCCACCAGCATGGTTGCCAGCGCCACCACGCCCACCGCCAGATAGCTCCAGCTCCACGCCATGGCGTGAGCCAGGGTGTAGGTAGTGATAAGCGGGAAGACCACCCCGGCCACGTTGAAGGTGGCATCCTGCACCACCAGCATGGTGCTCTGCATCCGCGCCTGCCAGACGCTCACCACCAGGGTCCCCGCAATGCAGAGCCCCACCCCGCCGCACAGGCCGATCACCGTCATGGCCACCATCACCACATAGAGCGAGCCGGTCAGATGGAGCGCGGCCGCCGCCAGCGCGATCAGGCCGTAGCAGAGCAGCGTCATCCGCTTGAGGCCCACCTTCTCGATGAGGAAGAAGGCGGCAATGGTGCCCGCCAGCGCCCCGCCGTTGAGCAGGGAGAAGATGGAGGCCACCTGATTGACGTCGGCGCCGAACTTGGCGGCGATGGGGTCGATCAGCATGCCGAACTGGGTCGCAAAACCGGCCATCACGAAGTTGGCCAGGAAGCTGATGGCAGTGAGGGAGAGCTTATTGTTCATGTTGGATCTCTCTTGGGGTCAGGGTGCGTGCAGGGTTGGGCGGGCCGCGGCGCTTACAGCGCGGTGTGCAGCGCCAGCTCGATCATCTGGTTGAAGGAGAGTTGCCGCTCCTCGGCCGTGGTCTCTTCACCGGTCAGGCAGTGGTCGGAGACCGTCAGGATGGCGAGCGCCTCGATCCCCTGCTGATGGGCCAGCCCGTAGAGACCGGCCACCTCCATGTCGATGCCGAGCACGCCGAACTTCTCCAGCGCCGGAATCAGGTTTTCGTCCGGATCGTAATAGAGGTCGCCGGTGAAGATATTGCCCACCTTGACCGGAATGGCCTTCTCCTGCGCCTTGGTAAAGGCCTTGTGCAGCAGGGCGAAGTCGGCCGAAGTGGCCATCTGGTAACCGGCGCTGCGCTTGGCGTTGGTCGGGGAGTCGGTGCCCGCCGCCTGCGCCAGAATGACGTCACGCATCTGCACGTGGCGCTGGGTCGCCCCCAGACTGCCGATGCGGATGATCCGCTTGACCCCGAAGTCGTTCACCAGCTCGTGGGCGTAGAGCACCATGGAGGGGATCCCCATGCCGTGGCCCATCACCGAGATGCGCTGGCCGTTGTAGTAGCCGGTGTAGCCCAGCATGTTGCGCACATTGGTCACCTCGCGCGCATCGGTCAGAAAGGTCTCGGCGATATAGCGGGCCCGCAGCGGATCCCCCGGCATGATGACGGTCTCGGCGAAATCGCCCGGGTTAGCATTGATATGAGCGGTCATTGTTGTTGTGCTCCAGTTTGACTCGTGTGGATGAGCGCATCCTAGCCCCCGCCCCCTCGCCCCTTGCAGGACAAAAGTCCTGTTGCCCCGATCGAGATCCCAGTTCCGGCAACTTCTCCAAGGCCGCCCCCACTTGCCCCCCTTCGCCGCCGCTAATCTGCCTTCGCACAACCCAACCCAGCCCTACCCTGTCCTTGCGTCACCCGTTCAGCGATAACCCCTGCGCCCCAAAATAGCGCGGGGGGGCCATCAGGCCCCCCCGCAAACACACCCGACAAGAAAACCCCTTACTTGGCGGCGCTATCCTTCACGCACTTCTGGACAAAGCTGTTCTTGGCCGCGCCAGCCAGCTTCTTGTCGGCCGCCGCCTTCTCGCATTTGACCGCCGGATCCACTGCCGCGCCCGTCTTCACGCACTTCTGGATAAAGCTGTTCTTGGCCGCGCCGGCCAGCTTCTTGTCGACCGCCGCCTTCTCGCATTCGCCCGCCTTGGCGCCGGCGGCATCTTTCACGCACTTGCCGACAAAGCTGGTCTTGGCGGCGCCCGCCAGTTTTTTGGCCGCAGCCTGCGCCTCGCACTGCAACTGGGCAGCGTCGTTGGCAAAGACCGGATTGGCCAGCAGCACGCTGCCGCAGAGCAGGCCGAACAGGATGGCAATACGCTTCATATGACGTTCCTTATTGTGATGTGTTGGCATGGTGACCTCTTTGCATGGTGATCTGATTGCAAGTAACTGTTATGACAACAGCTGATTGTTGCCGCAGATCCCTCGCCTCGCCAGCCAGGGCCACGGAGCACAGGGCACCATAGCCGCACTATAGCGCTGATTGGCTAAGCGGGACTCTCCCCGGCCAGCCCTTCCTCAACAGTCAGCTTGCTCCTTTCTTCCCCGCCACGCTCTCCAAGCCAATAAAATCAAGGACCATGGGAATCCGGCCCCCGCTACAGCAATTTCTTGAGCCAGCGCATAAAACGCAGATATTCCTGATAGTTACGTCATTTTTTGACTGGTTTGCGTATGAAGCTTGAGCATATGCTGGTCATTCAGCGCCTACAGTACCATCCGGGCCCCGCCCGTTGGTCAATCGAGCACATTGGAAGCTGTAATCCAGGGGCGGTAGCGTGGTTTTTTGGCAGTGTCTAAGTGTAGCGATGCCACATTTTGCAGGCTGCATCTACTTTTTCTATACCCAATAGGTAAGACAATAAAAGGTTTTTGATGAAAATAATCATACCGGAAAAATTTAAATCCATCATGGATAAAGATGACAAGTTAATGGGTGCATTACTCATCAATAATAGTAACTTTTCAGATTGGTTGAGTAACAACAGTCTAGATTTCTTCCCTGAATATACCGACCATGGTATAGCGCATGTCAATTGCGTTTTAACAACAGCTGCAGAAATAATATCACCAGCATCCTACGAAATACTAACACCAAGTGATATATATGTTTTATCTACATCAATCCTCCTTCATGATTGTGCAATGCACATTAACCGTGATGGGCTATGGTCACTTCTGACCGATGAAACATATAATAAAATCATGTGGGGATTTGATGATGATGTTGAATGGCACACTAAATGGGATGAATTCAAACAAAAAGTTAAAAGATTCACTGATTCAGATTGGGATGGTTTATTTGGTGAATTTAGACATGTAAAGCTCCCTGAGCTACATGAAAAATCACTAAATGACAATCAGAAAATACTAATTGGTGATTTCGTCAGAACTCATCATGCAACAATAGCACAGTTGATCGCAAATTCAGGTATTCCAACTCAAGATGGACCTTTAGATATACTTTCTAAAGAATTTTCATACCTAAACCAGCTTTCTGGATTTATTGCAAGAAGTCATAACTATAGCCTTCGGCATGCTACAGATCTCTTAGGCGATAGTAAAAAAAGAGAACACAGAGATACACACCCAACATATTTAATGGGGGTTTTAAGAATTGCTGACTATATACAATTCAAAGCAAACAGAACACCGAAGATTTTATTTAAAACAAAAAATTTTTGTAGTCCAATATCGATCAAAGAATGGAAAAAACACCTTGCTATAATATCAACAAACAACTCTCATCCAGATGATGAACTACTATTTGTTGAAGCATTTCCAGAAGATGCCATTACGTTAAACTCCATCAAATATCTTTTACTAGGATTACAAAGAGAAATTGATGATTTTTGGTCAGTGTCTGGAGAGGTTTATAGCCGCTACCCATCATTAAAAAGATTAGGTATAATTTATAGAAGAATAAGATCAAATATCGACAACGCTGATGAATATGTTAGACATAATTATAAGAAATATCATCACGACACACTAAAAATAATATCTGAAAATCAAAAGCTATTCCCTCTCCTAATAAAACCTCTTTATGGTGACCTACCTCAAATAGGCATCAGAGAGTTGCTTCAAAATGCCATTGACGCATGCCATGAAAGATATAGCATTGAAATGGGAAGTAATGTAAGCAAATTAGAAATCCCATATTCAATATCCATAACTATTAACTTGGATACTTTGACTCTTACTATAAGTGATCAAGGTATTGGCATGAACGTAAAAATTATAAAAGATTATTTTTTAAAGATCGGGGCATCCTATAGAACATCTGAAGCCTGGAAGGCACACTTTTTACAAGGTGATCATTCATTTATACCAAGGACTGGTAAATTCGGTATTGGCATGCTTGCTGGGTTCCTTGTAGGAGATGAAATAAGAGTAATAACAAGACATGTTGCTGAAGACTCAAGGGCCATTGATTTTAAATATAAACTAGACTCTACTGATATAGAGTTATTGTTCACAACAAAGACATCAATTGGTACGAGTGTCGAGATAAAATCAGATCGTGAGAGGCTTGAGTGCATAGCAAAATCATTCAATTTAGATTTTAATATATCATATTATGGAGATGGCGGAGTTGTTAATGAAAGTATAAGCACTCTTAGTTCTAACTGGTTCTTTTTAGACACACCAAAAATAAATATAGAGTGTATTGTAGATGGAGAACGTAGCTCTATAGAAAATCATAAGCCATACTCAAAAAAATAATCTTAGACGAGTGAAACTCAATCGAGGACTCTATACTGGAGGGATTCTACTGGCGATTTAAACCCACAAAACCTGCCATTTACTGCAATGGTATATATGTTCATAAAGCTAAAACCCCAAGCTACTTCATTAATACTGAAATATACCAAGTAAGACTTCCAAAAATTGAGATAATGCTATTAGATAATGATGGTCTAGTTCCGCTCGGTTTGACAAGGAAGGATCTTGTTGATGATGGTTTTTATGAAGACAACAAACTAAGAACTGCTGTAATACATTCATATTCTCTCGAAGTAAAGAAAACATTGTTGAATTATAAATTTAATCCAACCTTTATTAAATCAAGTCTAGATAATAATTTAAATGTCGGATACTCACAATTATACCCAGTCATATTTTCAAAGGACATGCCACATCCAGTAATAAGCAAAAAAGTTGAGGGAACGAACATCTTTGTTGATTTTACACTAACAAGTCAAGAGAGAGGTATATTATTTAATCCTACATCGTTTAAAATACTATCAAAATATAACCTGTCATATATGGTATATTTAGAGTGTATAAAAGATGCTGATACTGTCACCATGGCAATTAACAATTTACTCTCCATGAAATCTAGCGAACAAAACTCATCATATGGTCATAGTGTAGTAAATTGGAGAGATTACTCCTATATCAAAGACATTGACATAAAATCCAACACCTTAATTTTCATAAAAAAATTCGATCTTCATAAATATCATAAGCCATCAGGAAGCTCTGAGAAATATTCAATTGGTAGTAATATTAATGCCAGAAGCATAAATCATGAATGGATATTACTGACAAATGGTGACTTTGACGAATCAATGTTTAATGCAGGAGTTGAAATAATAAATACAAATCCAAACTCATTTTTGTTTGCTATTTTCACCCCAATACATATAGGCTCAGAAGGTGAATTAGTAGATGCATGGGAAGGTATGTAAAGATGTATAACACTAAGGCTGTCATCTCCCTAAAACACTACTAATTATTTGAATTAATAATATCACTTAACCATCACAAACAGGAAAACTAGGGATACCCACCTTTCTGAGCCAACCATTCCTTGGCTGGCTCACGATTTAACCCCCTATTTCTCTAACCAATACTCCCTTTCAACCCCTACCCCAGCCACAAACTCGGGATCGTGGGAGACCAGCAGCAGGGTGCCCGGATAGTCGGCCAGCACCTGAATAAGCAGCTGGCGCGAGGGGTGATCCAGATGGTTGTCCGGCTCGTCCAGCAGCAATAGGTAGGGCTGTTGCGCCAACACCATCAAGAGACCCAGCTTTAGCCGCTCGCCACCGCTCAGACCATGGCAGGGCATCAGGGCACGATCGCCGCGCAGTGCGATGCCCGCCAGCCGGGTTCTTGCGTCGCTCTCGGAAAGCGTCGGTGCTGCTGCCAGCAGGTTGGCCAGCGGGCTGAGGTCTCGCGCAATCAGGCTGAGCCCCTGATCGAGACACGCCATCCGGCCATTGATGCGAAAGCTGCCCGCATCAGGTGCCAGCTCACCGCGCAGCATCTGCAGCAGGCTCGACTTGCCGCTGCCGTTGCAACCGGCCAAGAGACAGCGCTCGCCCCGTTGAAGCACCAGATCTACCTGCTGACCATGCCAGCGCCTGTGGCGCGCTGCCGTGATCACCAGCGGCTGGGCCGCCCCCTTGCGATCGCTCTCTGCCGGCCACTGCATGACAAGCGGCTGCACCGCCGCCAGTGCGGCTGCCGCCTCGGCACGCGCCTCCACCTGGACACTGTGGCCCCGCTCGTGGCGATCCAGCACCTTGCCAAGGGATTTGCCCGCCTGTTCCGCTTTGAAATCGAGCAGGATCCTGGCCTGGGATCCGCGCTCACGCCGCCCCTGGCTGGCCCGTCTGGCCGCCTGTTCGCGCACCTTTTGCATGCTGCGCGCCGCCGCCTTTTCACGGCGCTCCGCCTGCGCAAGCCGGGCGCTGCGGGCAGCCTGCAGCTCGGCCTGCTGCGCCAGAAATGCCTCAAACGAGAGGCTGGCACTCTGCAGCCCCTGCTCCCCCAGCTCCAGAATCTGGCTGGCCTGATTGAGCAGGCGCCGGTCGTGACTTACCAGCAGATAGCCACCACTGTGGCTGGCCAATCGCTGGCTCAGCCACTCGATGCCGCTGGCATCCAGATGGTTGTCAGGTTCATCGAGCAGCAGAAAGTGAGCAGATCTCGCAAACAGCGCCAGCAGGCGCAAACGGGTGAGCTGGCCACCGCTCAGGGTGCTGACCGGGGTATGGGCATCGAGTCTGAGTCCCGCCTCTACCAGCAGGTCGGCAAGATCGCTGCGCAGGTTCCAGCGATCAGCCAGCCGCTCGAAATCGTCCAGGGCGCAGCTCCCCTGTTCGATGCGCTCAAGGGCCCGCAGTGGCTCGCCCCAGCCGATAAGGTCGGACACGCTGGCTCCGTCGTCATGAATTTGAGCGGGCGCAAACTGGGACAACCAGCTGATGGGGGTCAACCACTCGATCTTGCCAGAAGCCGCGCGGCGCTGGCCCGCCAGCAGTTCGAGCAGCAGGCTCTTGCCGATGCCGTTGCGGCCGATCAGGGTGCAGCCCGCAGCGGGCAAAGTGAAGGTAAGGGGCACAGAGCAGGCGCCGAAGGGCAGCTGCAAGGCATTGATATGACACGCGATATGGGTCATCTGAACTCCTGTGGGCCAATGCGTGAGCCGCAGGCCAAGAGCCAAGCCAAATGACAGGGACACGTGTCCACAAATGGGAAAACAGCAGAGGAATCAGCATCAACCTGTCACGGTAAGACGCACCAGATCTCCCTGGCGGGAGAGGAATCAAAAGCGGGGTGCCGACAGGTTAAATGCGCATCGGAGGAAGTACTCATATGTCAAAGGAGCCAAAAGGCTAACCCGACGTATGCGGGCAGGTCAACACACATCATCTGGATCAGATCCTGTTGTCGGCCAATCCCGGCTGCCATAAAGGCTCGTACGAAAACCACCTCAAGGGAGATAGTTCAATACCCATATGAAGCACAACTAACGGATGACATGATCTAGAATGTGCACTCTTTTTTTATTCGGGATTCGATTATATGAAACGCGCTTTCTTCGCCGCTCTCACCATGCTGGCCGCACCTGCCATGGCCGAACAGACCATTGCCCACCACTTCGCCACACTGGAGTACCAGCGGATCATCGATGGCTGCCAGATGTATCGCCTCAATACCCCGCAAGGCGCGACCCTGCTGTTCGGACACAACTTCAATGACACTGGCGTCAATGCGGAGGGAGGTGCCTCTGCCGGTACCATGGATCTCTACTCTTACATGTATTCCGACCCGAAATATCGCAGCTACTTCCTGCGGGGCACCAATAATCTCTATCGGCCCTCCACCAGCGACTCTTATACCTTTATGACCCTCTCCGTCGGGGCCGGTAGATCACCCGACAACTTCATGTTGTCCCAGCGCAAGAATATCGAACGGGCGACCTCTTACTCCAGTGGCGATACCCAGCTCTCGATGCATTTCTACGACGGACAGGATCAGCCGAAATATGACAAGGCGATGCCGAAATATCTCTCGCTGTGCGGCAGCAATATTGCTTCCTTCGAGCCATTGACCAGCCTGAGACTGCGCATCACCAGCTCCACCATCAAGGTGCAGTACCCAAGATTCAACCAGCCTGCCGGGATCAAGGCCAGCAATGATCTGGTCAGCGAAGTCCAGCTCGCCTGGAGCAATGCCGACAACAGCGCCATCACGACCCGTCAGCATAAATACACCCGCATCTCCCGTGCCGAGAAACTCGACAAGCCGCAAGATCAGAAATTTGTCGAACTGGCCAAACTCGGCATCAACGACGACCGCTATATCGACATCAATGGCGACCAGAATCCTCTGATCCCCAGCAAGGAATATGTCTATCAGGTGCAGTACTGCGACGGTTACGACTTCTGCGAAGCGAGCCCTCAGGTGATTGGCAAAGCCAATTAAGCAGCCCGTTATCGAAGCAATAAAAATCCCCCGCGCTCGGGGGATTTTTGTTTTCTGTTTGGTGAGTCACTGTCTGCGCCAGCGGCGCAAGGACGGGCTTCTCACCATCAGCGGTTATTCAGCGCTTCCACTTTCGCGATCATGATGGCTATCAGGCTAGAGACGAGCATTAGCACCATGGCAATGGGCAGCGAGAACATGAGGTAATAAACACGTCCACTTACCACCCAAAAAGAGTCTGACGTCACCATGAAAGGCAGCGGCAGCAGCATGAGCAAGGCGAAGTAGAAAATGATCCTGGCGATCACCAGAGGGGTGGTGAGGGACTGAGTCACTATTTTTCGATACGGCCACATGATGGTTTGCTCCCTGATTCGTTATTATCCAGCCATCGGCCGCGCCCCCGGAAAGGAGTTTCGGCCTTGTTCGTCCATGATGGCTTCATGCAGCACCCTGATTAACAGCCACCGACCGGCTGGTCAAGGGACTCTCCATTACCGGCTTTTTCCCATGTTTTTTATTCTTCTGCGCGCCGCAATGATGGCGGGGAAAACCTGCATCAAATCGGTGCCGCACCACAGCAATGTCTAATAAGTGTTTCTATATCAGCAGTTTATTGATTGCCTGCCATTCGGGGGCTTGTAGTAGCCCCCACTCTGGGATAGCCCCAAGGAGCGTTCAGGCAGAAGGCGCGGGGCCCACCGCTGCCAGCAACGCAGTGCCATAGGAGTTGTCTATGGTGCAGCGCCACTGCCCATCGGCTTCTTTGCGAAACACATAGGTGGCGCGGCGGGTTTCATCAGTCAGGCCCCCCTGGCCATCCGGGTAATTGAGCCGGGTCTCCATGATCACCAGCGCATTGTCGGCCCCCTCGATCACCTCCATGGCGCCCTGTTCCACCTTGAGCTGCCCCTGAAAGTAATCCGAGATGGCAGTGAAGGCGCGGCGGATGGCGGGAATGCCGCGCACCACCATGCCGGGCTTGACCACTAGGGCAGCGTCCTCGGCATAGAAGGCCATCAGGGCGTCGAAATCGCGCCGGGAGATGGCGGCATCGCAGGTCTCGATGAGAGTTCGAAGGGGATGCTGATTCATCTTCACTCCTTATAGGGGGCGGCCTGCCCGCCCTGTCATGGATAGAAAACAACGGATAGAAAAATCCCCCGAGCTCGGGGGATTAGCTTTCAACTTAACCGAGCAGGAAGGCTCTTAGCGGGGCAAACTCCGCCGGCAGGTTGTGGGACAAGAGCGGCAGCACGGCGTGCTTGGCGAGCGGACCTGGCAGCGGCACGTCCAGCCCCAGGATCTCGTCCACCGACTCCTTGAACTTGGCCGGATGAGCGGTGCAGAGGAACACCCCCACTTCGTCCTCGGCCAGCTGTTCGCCCAGCAGATCCCAGGCAATGGCGCCGTGGGGTTCGCACAGGTAATCCAGCTCATGCAGGCGTTTGAGGGCTGCGCGGGTTTCGGCATCACTGCGCATGCCAGAGCCCAAGGTCTCCAGCGCCCAGCCGTTGCGACGGCACAGCTCCTCTACCCTAGGCCAGTTGTTGGGGCGGCTCACATCCATGGCATTCGACAAGGTTGCCACCGTCTGGTGCGGATCCCACTGACCGGTTTTCAGGTAGCGCGGCACGGTATCGTTGGCATTGGTGGCGGCGATAAAGCGCTTCACCGGCAGCCCCAGCGCCTTAGCGATAAGACCCGCGGTGAGGTTGCCAAAGTTGCCGGACGGCACGCTGATGACCGCCTTGGCGCGATCGGCTTTCGGCAACTGGGCCAGCGCCTCGAAGTAGTAGCAAACCTGGGCCAGCAAGCGGCTGATGTTGATGGAGTTGGCGGAGTTCAGGCCAATGGCCTTTTTCAGCTCCTCATCGTCGAAGGACTGCTTCACCAGCGCCTGGCAGGCATCGAAGTCGCCGTCGATGGCGATGGTGCGGATGTTGCCCCCTAAGGTGCAGAACAGCGCCTCCTGCAGCGGGCTTATCTTGCCCTTCGGATAGAGGATCACCACCTCGATCCCCTCCAGCCCGTAGAAGGCGTGGGCTACGGCGGCGCCGGTGTCGCCCGAGGTGGCGGTGAGGATGGTGATCTTGTCGTTGGTACGGAACGCCGCCAGGCACTGGGCCATAAAGCGGCCACCAAAGTCCTTGAACGCCAGGGTCGGGCCGTGGAACAGTTCGAGGGCATAGGTACCATCTTTGAGTTTCACCAGCGGCGCAGGGAAGGTGAAGGCGGCCTTGACCAGTTCATGTACCTGAGGCGCGGGCACTTCGTCCCCCAGCAGGTGGCTGAGGATGCGGGCGGAACGCTCCACCAGCGGCAGCTCCAGCAGGGCATCCACATCGGCCAGCGGCTCGAGCTGTTCGGGGAAGAACAGACCCTGTTCGCGGCCCAGACCCTGACGCACCGCCTGGGCGAAGCTCACCTGTTCACTCTTGTCCTTGATATTGTAAAGATTCATAGCTCGCTTCCTGTTACCCGTGCCCCGGCCATGTCGAGTTTGCAAACCCGGGCAAATCCATCTTCGTTCTGCACGAAATGTGCGTCCATCCAATCTTTCATCCGCTCGGCCTGGGCCAGATCCTTCATCACCACGAACACGCTGGGACCGGAGCCCGAGATACCGGTGGCCAGCGCCCCGTTCTGGGCGGCCTGGGCACGCACTTCGGCAAAGCCTTCAATCAGCGCCGCGCGGTAGGGCTCGGCAATCACGTCTTTCAATACGCTCGCCGCCAGCCCCTCCTGCCCGGTGTAGCTGGCGTGCACGAAGGCGGCCAGCCGGCGGCCATAGGTGAGGCAATCCTGCCGGCGATACTGGGCCGGCAAAATGGCGCGGGCAGCGGCGGTGGAGACCACTGTGCCCGGATAGCAGACCACCCAGTACCACTGCTCAAACACCGGAATGCCCTGGCTGATGACGCCGTGCTCTTCCAGCACCAGCTGCATGCCGCCCAGATAGCAGGGGGCGACGTTGTCGTAGTGGACGGAGCCGGAGATCTTGCCTTCCATCTCCCCCATCAGCAGCAGCAGGTCGTGTTCATTGAGGGGGGCGCCGTGAAAGGCGTTAAGGCCTTCCAGTGCCGCCACCACGCTGCAGGCGCTGGAACCCAGACCCGAGCCCACCGGCAGGTTCTTCTCCAGCACCATTTCGAGCGGCTTGAGCCCAAGGCCCCGCTTCTCCAGCGCCTCGCCATAAGCGAGCCAGCAGTCATGGAGGATGTTCTTTTTCGGGTCAGCCGGCAACTTGTGGGCGTATCGGCCCACGGAAGAGAGGGCAAACGGTACATCGGCTGCCTTGACCTGGACCCGATCCCCGAGCAGAGAGCCATCCACGGGGGCGAGCGCTGCCCCCAGTACATCGAATCCCACGCTCAGGTTGGCGCTGGAGGCGGGGGCATAGGCGACCACGCTGCCGCTCTGGTACATGTCTGAACTCATGCTTACAACTCCTGCTTCCAGTTCTGGGTGCGCAGCACGTCGGCAAAGACGCCCGCGGCGGTCACTTCGGTACCGGCGCCATAGCCGCGCAGCACCAGCGGGATCGGCTGGTAGTAGGTAGAGAAGAAGGCGAGCGCGTTTTCCCCGTCTTTGACCTTGAACAGCGGCTCGTCGGCGCCGACCGCCTTGATGGCGACCTTGCACTTGCCCCCCTCGATGGAACCCACGTAGCGCAGCACCTTGCCGTCACGCTGGGCCGCCGCGAACTGGTCGCGGAACCAGCCGTCAGCCTCCGGCAGGCGGGCCATAAAGGCTTCCACGTCGCCGCTCACATCAAAGCCCGGCGGCAGCGCCTGCTCCACTTCCACATCGGAGAGCTCCAGCGCCATGCCGGCCTCGCGGGCCAGGATCAGCAGCTTGCGGGCCACATCCATGCCGTTGAGATCGTCGCGCGGATCCGGCTCGGTAAAGCCGTTGCTGCGGGCAATCTTGGTGGCATCGGAGAAGGCCATCCCTTCGTCCAGCTTGCCAAAGATAAAGGAGAGCGAACCGGACAGCACGCCGTCGAAGGCGCGCAGCTTGTCGCCGGCCTTGATGAGGTTCTGCAGGTTCTCGATGACCGGCAGGCCGGCGCCCACGTTGGTTTCATACAAGAACTTGCGGCGAGTCTGGCGGGCGGTGCGGCGCAGCGCCTTGTAGTAATCCAGCGACCCGGTGTTGGCTTTCTTGTTCGGGGTGACCACGTGGAAACCGGCGGCGAGGAAGTCGGCATACTGCACGGCGATGGCCTCGCTGGAGGTGCAATCGACGATCACCGGGTTGATGAGGTGACTCTCTTCCACCAGCTTTTGCACCGCTTCCAGGCTGAAGCTGTCACGGGCCTCCACCAGCTGTTCACGCCAGTTGGCGAGGTTCAGCCCATCCTTGTTGACCGCCATCTGACGGCTGTTGGCAATGCCCACTACCCGCAGGCCGGTGCCCTGCTCGGCCAATACCGGCTGTTGGCGAGCAATCTGATCCACCAGGGCCGCGCCGACACCGCCAACGCCGACCACGAACAAGTCGATGAACTGCTGGCTGCCGAAGAAGTTCTGGTGGCAGGCCTTGATGGCTTCGGCCACCTTGCGATCCCGCACCACCGCAGAGATGGAGCGCTCGCTCGAGCCCTGGGCGATGGCGACTATGTTGATGGAGGCTTGTGCCAGCGAGGTGAAGAAGCGGGCCGCCATCCCCTTGCTGGTACGCATGCCGTCACCGATGAGGGAGATGATCGCCAGATCCTGCATGATCTCGAGCGGATCCAGCAGCTGGTTCTTGAATTCGAGCTCGAACTCGCGCTCCAGCACCTTGCGGGTCTTGTCGCAGTCATAGCTGTGGATACAGAAGCTGACGCTGTACTCGGAGGATGACTGGGTGATGAGGACGATGCTGACCCCGGCGCGGGAGACGGCGGAGAAGATGCGGCCGGCCATGCCCACCATGCCCTTCATGCCAGGGCCGGAGACGTTGAACATGCACATGCCGGAGAGATCTGAAATGGCCTTCACCTTCAGGTCGTCATCCCCCTGCTCGACACCAATCAAGGTGCCCGGCCCCTGCGGGTTGAAGCTGTTCTTGATGAGGCAGGGGATGTGGAACTGGGCCACCGGCGCGATGGTTTTCGGGTGCAGTACCTTGGCACCGAAGTAGGAGAGCTCCATCGCCTCCTTGTAGGAGAGGGTTTTCAGCAGATAGGCGTCCGGCACCAGGCGCGGGTCGCAGTTGTAGCAGCCCTCGACATCGGTCCAGATCTCGCAGCACTCGGCATCGACGCAGGCGGCCAGCACGGCGGCGGAGTAATCCGACCCGTTACGACCCAGCAGCACGGTTTCCCCCTTGTCGCTGCCACCGGTGAAGCCCGGCATCAGGTAGAGGCAATCGGAGCGCAGGCCCTTGGCGGCGAAGCGCAGGCGGGAGGCTTCGATGTCGACGTGAGCCTCCAGATAACCGCCGTCGGTCACCAGCAGCTGCTCCGGCACTATGATGTCCAGCTCGAGGCCACGCACCCGCAGCAGCTCGAGCATGAAGGCGATGGAGAGATTCTCGCCCCGGCTCAGGATGCGGGCCTGCACGTTGTCCGGGCAGAGCCCCAGTAGACGGATGCCCTGCATCAGCCGCTCCACCTGATCCAGTTCGCTGGTGAGACGAGACTGCAGCGCCTTGTCATCCAGCGCCGGATAGGCTGCCTTCAAGCCAGCCAGCAGGCGGGAGAAGATACCGTTGATCTCGAACAATGTGCTGCTGGCATCCATGCCGCGGCTGGTCTGCTCCACCAGAGCCACCAGGTGGTTGGTCACCTTGGCCGGTGCCGACAGCACCAGGGCAACCTGGGATTGGCCGTGGGTATTCACCGCGATATCGGCGACCCGTAAAAAACGCTCTGCATCGGCCAGTGACGACCCGCCAAACTTCAACACTCTCATCGCTTTCTCTCCCTGTGATCCTTGCAAATTTGCCCGAAAATGGTTCTGAAAATCATCCAACAAAAAGGCCCGTACTGGGTGGGTACGGGCCTTTTCTGATTTCTGTGCTTGTTCGTCAGCGCATCAACCGGCCCCAGTGCCACCTGTGGTGGTACCGGTAATAATGGTGGTGGTGATGACGTTGGTGAATAACTGCATGACGAACACTCTTGAACGAAGCTGGCTTTTAGCAATACCGCGCCGGGCGCAGGGCTGTCAACCTAAACCTCTTTGCCAAGTTTGCGGGCAAGGTCTTTGCAGAGCAGGTGGAGCATATTCAAATCCCGCTGCGGCAGCATGGGCACTCGGTCCATCACCCATTGATGCAGTTTTTCATCCTGCGAAACTCCGAGTTCACCGAGAATTTCTGCTGTTTTGCTTTTCAGCACCCGAACCTGTCCGGCGTTATCAACATTTTCTGCTAGCACCTCGGGCTCATCGAGCAACTGGCTCAACTCGTAGGCGTACAGCATGATCGCCTGTCCCAAGTTCAGGGACGGGTAGCTCACCTTGAGCGGCAGATAGCTGATGAGGTCGACCTGGGCCAGCTGCTCGTTGGAGAGCCCCGACTCCTCGCAGCCAAACACGATGGCGACCTTGTCCAGCGATGGCTTGGCCTTGATCTGGTCGCGGATCTCGGCCGGAGTGAGGTAGTGCTGATAACGGCCGCGCTGGCGGGCAGTGGTAGCCACCACCAGCTCCATGTCGGCCAGCGCCTCTTCCAGGGTGTCGAACGCCTCGGCCTGGGTCAGGACCTCCTGCGCACCATGGGCCACCCAGCTCGCCTCCTCCTCTTCGTGCACCCGGCTTGCCACCAGTCGCATGGCATCAAAGCCCATGGTTTTCATGGCGCGGGCGGCAGCGCCCACGTTGGCCGGGCGGGCGGGGGCCACCAGCACAAAATAGAGTTTCATCGGGTTTTCTCCTGGGCAGGGCCGAACGCGCAAACAACAGCGGAATATCGGCAAAACAGGGGCGCAATCTACCGTTTTCACCCGGAAATTGCCACTTGAACAGACGTTTGAATGTTGCCATAGTGGCCGGGAATGTGAACAAATTGCAGCCAATCCCAGGCGCCATCGGCCCGACAGATCACAAGGAAGAGAGAGATGCAGCAGCCATTGGAACAGGCCGTCGCCGAGACGATTCTGCAACGCTTCGAGTCGTTTTACAGCCGGTTTCTCGAAATCACCCAGGGCAGCAAGAGTCGCTTCGAGAACAGCGACTGGCTGGGGGTGCAGCTCGCCGGGCGCGAGCGCATTCGCCTTTATGATCATCACGTCGGCGCCACCACGGCGCTGATCAAGCAGATGATGGGGGCAACCCTGCCAAGCCAGGCCCTGCTCAAGCAGGTGAAGGGGGCGTTCAGCGATCTGCTGCCCAAGTGCGAGAACTTCGAGGTGGCGGAGTCCTTCTTCAACTCCGTCTATCGCCGCATCTTCCGCCATCGCAACATTCGCGACGAGAACCTCTACATCCATCCATTTCGCAGCCGGGGAGAACACCCCGACCTGAGCGCCCTGCTGCGCATCTATCGCACCGACCTCGCCCACCTGCCGCAGACCCTGAGCCAGCTGCTGGGGGATTACAGCTTTACCCTGCCCTATGAGGACAAACAGCGGGATATTGTCGACATCCAGCGCCATCTTGCCGAGAACGGGCCGGCCATCCTGCACGATGAGCCGTTCGCCATCGAGCTCCTCAAGGAGGTGTTCTACCGCAACAAGGGGGCCTATCTGGTGGGGCTGATCCGGGTCAAGGGGCAGGTCTTCCCCTTCATCCTGCCGCTGCTCAGCACCGGTCAGAGCATCTATGTGGACACCGTCATCTTCGAGCCTGAGCTGGCCTCCATCGTGTTCGGCTTCGCCCGCGCCTACTTCATGGTCTATGCCCCCGTGCCGGCGCTGTTCGTGCTGTTCCTGCGCCAGATCATGCCCCACAAGCCGGACTACGAGATCTACAACGCCATCGGTTGCCAGAAGCACGGCAAGACCGAGCTCTATCGCCACTATCAGCAGCACCTGGCCCAGAGCCGGGAGCAGTTCGTCATCGCCCCCGGCATCAAGGGGATGGTGATGAGCGTGTTTACCCTCCCCTCCTATGACGTGGTGTTCAAGGTGATCAAAGACGAGTTCACGCCGCCCAAGGATGTGAGCCACGAGCAGGTGAAGGCGAAATACCGGCTGGTAAAACAGCACGACCGGGTTGGCCGCATGGCCGATACCCAGGAGTTCACCAACTTCGAGTTTCCCCTCGATCGCATCTCGCCGGAGCTGTTGGCCGAGCTCAAGACGGTGGCCCCGTCTGCGTTGACCCTCACCGACGACAAGCTGGTGATCAAGCACCTCTACACCGAGCGCAAGATGATCCCGCTCAACCTCTATCTGGACAAGGCGGACGAGCAGCAGACCCGGCTCGCGCTGGAGGAGTATGGCAACGCCATCAAGCAGCTGGCGGCGGCCAACATCTTCCCGGGCGATATGCTGTTCAAGAACTTCGGCGTCACCCGCCACGGACGGGTGGTGTTCTACGACTACGACGAGATCTGCTACATGACGGAGTGCAACTTCCGCCAGATCCCGCCGCCCCGTTACCCCGAGGACGAATGGAGCGCAGAACCCTGGTATTCAGTCGCCCCCAACGACATCTTCCCCGAGGAGTTCGCCACCTTTTTGCTGCAAAAACCCCAGGTGCGCGACATCATGATGCAGCTGCACAAGGAGCTGTTCGATGCCAACTACTGGAAGATGCTGCAGAGCAACATCAAGGAGGGGGTATTCGAGGATGTCTATCCCTACCGGCGCAAGAAGCGCTTCAAGTTTCAGCGGGGGGGCTAGCCTATCCGGGAGCCCAGTTGCAAAAGGGAGTGCAAATAGCAAAAGGGACGCCGAGGCGTCCCTTTTGCGTTGAGCTGTCAGCTCGCGCTACGACAGTCCCTGACAAAACCGTCAGTTACTTGGCGGCAGGCATGGCGTCGAAGGTAAGCAGCGCCGCCTTGTTGGCGTCGCTCAATACCAGCTGCTGACCGCTGATCTGGAAGCTCGCCACTTTCTCCAGCTTCTGCAGATAGAGCATCTCCTTGCCGGCCAGATCGCCCATGCACATCATGCGGGTCGAACCCATGGGGCCCAGCGCCAGCACACCGTCACCCTGCTGGGTGATGGCGCCGAAATAGCGGTTGCAGCCGCCCTTGCCCGCCACCTTGTCACCGGCAACTTGCAGGGTAAAGGTGTCGCCGCTCGCCCCTTGCAGTTGCCAGGTGGAAGCTTGCAGTTGCGTCAGCTTGGAACCAGTTGCCATGGCGCAGCCTCCCAGGGCCAGTACGGCCAGCAGAGTCAGTTTTTTGTTCATGGGTTCACCTCTTGATATCAGCAAAATAGGGGAAGAAACATGGTGATGGGGGCCTGTGTATCATGAGAGCGGAGCAAATCAAAACTGTTTTATTGTGATCGAGGTTCCCTTTACTACCAGCTGGCATGTGCCATGCTTGTATTCCTGTTCCGGACCCAGGGAGGGGAAAAGAATGGTCAAATCATCCGTCATCGCACTCGTCTCATGCCTCAGCCTTACCACCCAGGCCGCCGACTGGGATTTCCTCAAGAACGACGCCAACAGCCAGCTCTACGTCAAGAGTTACTCCGGCGTGCTGCTCGACAATCAGGCTCATCACAACGACAGTTTCGATCTCTGGCTCATCAATACCGGCTATCAGTATCCGCTGCACGATGGCGTCAGCCTCTACATGGAAGCAGGCCCGGCCGTCGGCCCCAGCAGCGAGCAATCCGGCTACAACCTGAGCTCGGGGGTGCGCTATCAGCTCTCCCCCATGCTCAACATCGGCAGCCAGCTCAAACAGCTGGAAGTGAACAAGCCCAGCACCCTGCTGGAGCTCAACACCAGCCTGCTGTTGACCCCGCAACTGGCCATCACTGCCAACTACGGTGTCAGCGCCTTTAGCACCGAACAATCCCTCAGCGTCGGGATCGGCTTCAACTTCTAGCGGGATCAGATCAGCCGGGTGGCACTCACCAGCACGCCGTTGAGATCGGCGTAAACGTAGTCACCCGGATGTATGGTCACCCCGGCAAACGACACCACGGCATCCAGTTCCCCTTGTCCCCGCTTCTCGGTTTTGACCGGACAGGGCGCCAATGCCTTGACCCCCAGCGCCAGTGTCGCCAGCGTGCCCACGTCGCGCACTGCGCCGTAGATCACGATGCCTTCCCAACCCTGCTCCGCCGCCTTGATCGCCAGTTGATCGCCGAGCAGGGCGCGGCGCAGGGAGCCACCGCCATCGATCACCATCACCCGCCCCTGCCCGGGCCGGTTGACCAGCTCCCGCACCAGGCTGTTGTCCTCGTAACAAGAAAGGGTGACTGCCTGGCCGTGAAACAGCGCCTTGCCACCAAAATCTTGAAACAGCGGCTCCGCCACCTGCAGGGCATCGCCGTACTCGTCACAGAGATCGGGCAGTAGATCCAGCATCATAAGTCTCCTTCCATGGACATGAATTCGCTCATTCTTTCATCAAGCAGAGCCCCTGACAATCCAGTGGGATTCAATTTTGCCCAGATGGTGTGGCTCTCCCGCCAGCAACACCGGCAGCAGCCACAGTTCCCCCTGTTCCACCCAGTAGATGGCATTCTGGCCAAAGCGGGCCGCCAGCCGGATAGCCTCGCTGCGCGTGGAGGCCAGCAGCAGCGACGACTCCTGCCAGCTTTCATCCAGCGAACTGCCCCGACAAGACCCCATCACCTGCCAGCGAGGAACCGCCGCAATGGCCCGCCACAGGGCCCGCTGATGGCGGGTATTGCGACGCATTCCCAGCTGGCGACTGGCAGGATTCCAGGCCGTCACAATGGCGTAGGCAGGCCATTTCGGCGCCGAAAAGGGTGCAATAAAGCAGATTTTTCTGTAGTTTTCCCACAAATTCATGTCAACCACATGTTACATTCCATTACATTTTATAGGGGCGAAAATGGGGGCAACCCCAAGTATCATGCTGTGAACTCAGGGTTTGACCTATATCAAACCAGAGTTAAAAAGTTGCTATCTGACGGCAAAGAGTGTTGTTATGCGCCTGTTAACTGATAAAATGCAGCCACTTTTGTAATGGACTACCTTTCCAGGCTTCTCTCGATCAGACTTATTGAGAGCCTATGTGTGGCACAGGGATGTTTGCCAACGCTGATGCCAAATTCGCGATAATCCGACCTGACATTCATACCCAGGATGACGTAATAAATTTTCAGGACCGGTCGGGTAACGCCAAAGAGTGTTAAAATTTAGATAACTAACTGATAAGAATCTGGGAATACTCATGCAAACACCACACATTCTGATCGTCGAAGACGAACTGGTCACTCGCAATACTCTGAAAAGCATCTTCGAGGCAGAGGGCTATATCGTGCTCGAAGCCAACAATGGCGACGAGATGCATCAGGCTCTGACTTCCCACACCATCAATCTGGTGATCATGGACATCAACCTGCCGGGCAAGAATGGCCTGCTGCTGGCACGCGAGCTGCGTGAGGACGACAACATCGCCCTGATGTTCCTGACCGGTCGCGACAACGAAGTGGACAAGATCCTGGGTCTGGAGATCGGTGCCGACGATTACATCACCAAGCCGTTCAACCCCCGTGAGCTGACCATCCGTGCCCGCAACCTGCTGAGCCGCACCATGAACGTGGCCGCCGGTGGCGAAGAGAAGAAGCTGGTGGAGCGTTACCTGTTCAACGGCTGGGCATTGGACATCAACAGCCGCGCCCTGGTCAGCCCGGCTGGCGACATGTTCAAGCTGCCGCGCTCCGAGTTCCGCGCCATGCTGCACTTCTGCGAAAACCCGGGCCAGATCCAGACCCGCGCTGAGCTGCTCAAGAAGATGACCGGCCGTGAGCTCAAGCCCCACGACCGTACCGTGGATGTCACCATCCGCCGCATCCGCAAGCACTTCGAGAGCGTCAACGACACCCCCGAGATCATCGCCACCATCCACGGCGAAGGCTATCGCTTCTGCGGTGAGCTGGAGCAGGAGTAATCCTCCCTCCTCTCGAGTTGAAAAGGCGCCGATGGCGCCTTTTCCATTTCTGCGCCTTTCAGGGTGGCAGATCTGGCACTATCGCCGGCATCAAAAAACAGACAACAAAAAGCCCACTCGCAGGAGTGGGCTTTTTGCATGAAGGCTGGAGCGGGCAGCGGGAATCGAACCCGCATCATCAGCTTGGAAGGCTGAGGTAATAGCCATTATACAATGCCCGCCTGGCATCAAAACTTGCTTGGTGTGATGGGGAAACCCCACGACAGACAGCCGTTTCGGCTGAGGTGACAACGGCCTTGACCGTTATCTGGAATTTGGAGCGGGTGATGGGAATCGAACCCACGTATGCAGCTTGGGAAGCTACCGTTCTACCATTGAACTACACCCGCGTCAGGGCCTCTACTATATGCATTTTGCCGCCGAGCGCAATCACCTCGATACGGTTTTTTACCGTAAATCAATCTGTTCGACCAACTAATGAGCAGCGCGCCGCTTTTTCAATCAACCGTTTTCACAAGCCGGAATTTACAAGGTTGCCAAGCCTGGGGGGCGAGGATAGTCTTGCGCCACTCGACGCGAGGATGGTGGTAATGGATAAAAAAACGCAAAAACGACTCTATGGCTGGTTGCGCAATCAATCGAGCCACGGCCGGCGCTGGATCGGCCTCTCCATCGGCTTTGGCCTGGGTCAGGGCATCCTGATGGTGGCGCAGGCCTGGCTGCTGGCCACCCTGCTGCACGGTTTCATCATCGAAGGCACCACGCCGGCGCAATCCATTCCCCTCTTCATCGCCCTGCTGCTGGTCACCCTCGGCAAGGCGGTGCTGGCCTATGGCCGTGAAGTCGCCAGCTTCAAGGCCGGCAGCGCGGTGCGCCAGACCATCCGCGAGCTGGTGCTCACCCGCCTCGGCCGGCTGGGGCCAGCCTACATCCAGCGTCGACCGGCCGGCAGCTGGGCCAGCCTGCTGCTGGAGCAGATTGAAAACATGCAGGATTTCTTCTCCCGCTATCTGCCGCAGATGGCGATTGCCGTGTTCATTCCGGTGGTGATCCTGGTGGCCGTGTTCCCGGTCAACTGGGCCGCAGGCCTGATCCTGCTGGGCACGGCGCCCCTCATTCCCCTCTTCATGATCCTGGTGGGGGTCGGTGCCGCCGATGCCAACCGCCGCAACTTCCAGGCGCTGGCCCGTCTCTCCGGCCACTTCCTCGATCGCCTGAAGGGGCTGCGCACTTTGCAGCTGTTCATGCGCACCCAGGCGGAAGGGGATGCCATTCGCGATGCGTCGGAAGATTTTCGCGAACGCACCATGGAGGTGCTGCGCCTTGCCTTCCTCAGCACCGCCGTGCTGGAGTTCTTCGCCGCCCTCTCGGTGGCGCTGGTGGCCGTCTACTTCGGCTTCTCCTATATCGATCACCTGAACTTCGGCCACTATGGCAGCAAAGTTACCCTCTTTACCGGCCTGTTCGTGCTGTTTCTGGCCCCCGAGTTCTATGCCCCGCTGCGGGAACTGGGTGCCCATTACCACGCCAAGGCGCAGGCCATAGGCGCGGCCGAGCAGTTGCTGGAATTTCTCGAGGCCGACGTGAGCGAGCCCGCCTCTGGCAACGCCCCTTTCCATGCCGACACCCCCATCAAGGCCGAAGCCAAAGACCTTGAAGTGCTGAGTGCCGAAGGCAAGGTGCTGGTCGGCCCCATCGACTTCACCCTGGAGGCGGGTTCACGCACGGCGCTCATCGGTGTCAGCGGCGCCGGCAAGAGCTCGCTTGTCAACGCCCTGCTCGGCTTTGCCCCCTATCGCGGCGAGCTCAAGGTCAACGGCCAGGAGCTGGCCAGCCTCGACATGAGCCAGTGGCGGCTGCAGCTGGGCTGGCTCTCTCAGAACCCGCAGCTGTTCCATGCCTCGCTGCGCGACAACCTGTTGCTGGCCAACCCCTCCGCCAGTGACAACGAACTGGAGGAGGCCCTGAAACGAGCTCAGGCGTGGGAGTTTGCCATGGAGAAAGGGCTCGACTATGCGGTGGGGGATCAGGCCGGCGGTCTCTCGGTCGGCCAGGCCCAGCGCCTCGCCCTGGCCCGAACCCTGCTCAAGTCCACCCAGTTGATGGTGCTGGATGAGCCGACCGCCAGCCTGGATCGCCACTCCGAGCGGGCCATCATGACCACGCTCGAACAGGCCGCCGCGGGCCAGACCCTGCTGATGATCACCCACCGCATCGACCAGCTCACCAAGATGGACCAGATCCTGGTACTAGAGCGTGGCAAGCTGGTGGAGCAAGGCAGCTTCCAGCAACTGAGTAGCGCGCAGGGGCCGTTCGCCCGCCTGCTCTCCCAACGTAACGAGGGTTCTCTCGATGACTGATCTCTTGCCGTTTCTGCGCCTCTATCGCCAGCACTGGCTGAGCCTCTCCCTCGGCCTGCTGCTGGCCCTGGTGACCCTGGTGGCCGGGATGGGACTGCTGTCGCTCTCCGGCTGGTTCCTCTCCGCCGCCGCCGTGGCGGGGATGGCGGTCGCCAGTCGCGACACCTTCAACTACATGACGCCGGCTGGCGGGGTACGCTTCTTCTCCATCATCCGCACCGCCGGCCGCTGGGGTGAGCGGGTGGTGAGCCACGACGCCACCTTCCGGGTGCTGACCCGGCTGCGGGTCTGGTTCTGGCAAAAGCTCTCGCCGCTCTCCACCGGCACCCTGGCGGGCTTTCGCCAAGCGGACCTGCTCAACCGGCTGGTGGCCGACATCGACGCCATGGACCACGTCTACCTGCGACTGGTCACCCCCATCGGTGCGGCCCTGCTCAGCAGCGCCGGCCTGGTGTTCTTCCTCTCGCTGTTCGATGCCGACCTGGCACTGATTCTGGGCGCCATCCTGCTGTTCGGCATGCTGGCCCTGCCGCTGGTGTTCTACTTCCTCGGCCGCCAGCCTGGCCGCCAGCTGATCGCCGAGAAATCCAACCTGCGTACCCGTCTGGTGGACTATCTGGACGGTCAGGCCGAGCTGCAGATGTTTGCCGCCGCCCCCCGGGCGCGCGAGGAGCTGCAGCAGGCCGAACAGGCGCTGATCCAGGCCCAGGCCCGCATGGCCCGGGTGAGCGGGCTGGCCAACTGCTCGGTGCAACTGCTGAGCGGCTGGACCCTCACCCTGATGCTGTGGCTGGCCGGTCACGGGGTAGCAGGCGCCGCGCCGGATCCCATCACGGCGCTGATGGTGTTCGCCACCCTGGCCAGCTTCGAGGCGCTGATGCCGCTGGCCGGTGCCTTCCAGCACCTCTCCACCAGCCTCACCTCGGCCCGCCGCCTCAACGAGATCCTGCAGGAGGCCAAGGCCCCCGAGTGGGGCCACGAACAGCGCCACGCGCCACAGGGGGCGTTGCAGATAAGCGACCTCTACTTCAGCTACCCAGGCAACCCGCAGCCGGTGCTGCGCGGTTGCACCCTGCAGTTGCAGGCCGGTGAAAAACTGGCGCTGCTGGGCCAGACCGGCTGCGGCAAATCGACCCTGATGGGACTGCTGACCCGCGAATGGAACCCGCAGGCCGGCAAGATCCTGCTCGATGGCAAGCCGCTCACCGACTACAGCGAAGGGGCGCTGCGCGCCTCCCTCTCGGTGGTGAGCCAGCGGGTGCACCTGTTTGCTGATACCCTGCGCGGCAACCTCAAGCTGGCCGCCCCCCATGCCAGTGACGAGCAGCTGGTGCAGGTGCTGACCCAGGTTGGCCTCGCCAACCTGCTGGAAGATGACAACGGCCACAGCGACAGCGGGCTCGATGCCTGGCTGGGGGATGGCGGCCGGCCGCTCTCCGGTGGCGAGCGCCGCCGCATCGGCATCGCCCGCGCCCTGCTGCACGACGCGCCGCTCTGGCTGCTGGATGAGCCGACCGAGGGGCTCGACAGCCAGACCGAGCGGGAGATCATGGATCTGTTGTTCAAGCTGGGGTCGGATCGCACCCTGCTGCTCATCTCCCACCGTTTACTGGGACTGGAGCAGATGGACCGGATCGCCCTGATGGAAGAGGGGCAGATCCGCCTCTGCGCCCCCCATCAGACGCTGCTGGCGGATGACTACTACCGCAGCCTGCATCAGCGGCTGGCGCCGGTCTGATGAGCAACGAGAGAGGGGTGCCCGGTGCCCCCCTCTCTCATGACACCAGGCCAGTCATCTTTGCCGGCAGCGTGAAGCTGCACAGGCAACACACCGCCGGATCCTGGTCACACCCCGTCCATACGGCTAAAAATGGGGCTGGTCGACACCGTCGACTGGCCCCTATAATGGCCCCTTCGTTATTCCACAAGATGCCGACATGGAGCGCCTGCGCCTTGCTACTGTCCTCATCACCGACACAAGATACGAGACGATGAAACGCCTGATCCTGATGATGCCCCTGATTGCCTCCGGCTGCGCCGACTTTGCCTTCAACAGCAATCTGGACAAAGAGAACTTCGACGAGTACTTCAAGCCGGGCAGCGTTCAGATCTATGAACAGGGCCAGCTGGCCGATCTCAACTACCTCTACCTCGGCACCGTCGAAGGGGAGTCCTGCCAGAGCGATGCCAAGCAGCCGATCCCCAACGCTGGCGAGGCCCGTACTCTGGCCCGCCGCCGCGTGGCCGACATGGGCGGCAACGGCGTCACCTTCGACAAGTGTGCCGAATTCAGCGACACCCCGGGCTGCCTGAAGCAGGTGATCTGCTACGGCCAGGCGCTGAAAGTCGCCACCGAGAAATAAGCGTCAACTGCAAGGAGCCTGCATGGCACTGGCCATCGTTCGCCTCGGCACGCCCCGCCTGCCCGACGAGGGGCTGCGGATCGGCACCGTGCGCCGCCCACCCCGCGGCGTGCCCAAAACCGAGTTTGCCAGCCAGGATTGGTACGACGTCTGGTTTCCCAATCTCGCCCCCAGCAACGACACCATGAAGCTGGGCCAGGCTGCCGAGACGCCAGCCCAGTGGAGCGCCTTCTGCAAACAGTACAAGGCCGAGCTGACCACTCCGGCCGCCAGGCACGATCTGGCACTGCTGGCCGCCCTCTCCCACACCACCAACCTGTCGGTGGGCTGCTACTGCGAGCAGGAGTCCCGCTGTCATCGCGCCATCTTGCGCGAGCTGCTGACCGCCGCCGGCGCCGCCATGCGCACCGAGTAACTGCGCTCACGCCAAAAAGAAAAGGGCATCTCTCGATGCCCTTTTGCTTTGCTGCGGCACTTGCCGGCCTCTAGCGGACAAGCTGACGCAGCCGCGCCTCCTGCTCGGCCTTGATGCCGGCGGCCACCGCGGCGTCCGGCGCGCCGGCCAGCCACTCAGCCACATCCGCCACCGTCTCCTCCAGCGGCCGAAAGTTGAGGCCCTGCACGATGGCCGCCTCGGCGCTGATGCGGCCATAACCGGCATACTCGGGCTGCTCATTGGGCAGCAGGGTCGGATAGCTCTGCCAGGGCTCCACCCCGGCGGCCAGCAGCGCGGGCCAGGGCGCCCACTCCGGCACGATAGGGGTCGCAGGTGCCAGCCTGGCGGCCAGGCGATCAACCCAGTCGTTCAGTGCGATACCGGGCTTGAGCAGATTGAAGATGCCGCTCAATTGCTGCTCGGCGGCCCGCAGCACAAACTCGGCGCAGTCGCGCACGTCCAGATATTGCAGCCGGTCTTCCCCCTGCCCCGGCAGCAGCCAGGGGCCGCCCTGTTGCACCCGCTTCACCCACCAGGCCAGCCGACCGGTGGGATCATGGGGGCCGCACAAGACACCTGGGCGCAAAACGCAGAGTCGCTCGCCCCAACGGGCCCGATACGTGGCCTCGCACAGCACCTTGAGGGGGCCGTATTCTTCCGGCATCTCCCCCTCGGCAATCTCGTGCAGCGGCGCCGACTCGTCCTGCCCGGGCTGGGCGAAGTCGCGATAGACGCTGATGGTGGAGATGAAGATCAACCGCTCACAGCGCCCGAGCAGGGCGGCCGAGAGGCTCGCCGCCTGTTCGGGGCGATAGCAGCAGGTGTCGATGGCCAGATCCCAGCTTCCCTGGTAGCGATGCAGCGGGGTCAGGTCCTGATCCCGGTCCCCCTGCAGCTGGGTGAGCTCGCGCCAGTCCGGGTGCTGGCGACGGCCGCGATTGAACAAGGTCACCTCGTGGCCCCAGTCCAGCGCCAGCGCAGTGAGATGGCGCCCCAGAAATCCGGTGCCGCCGATGATCAGCAGTTTCATCCCTGTCTCTCCTGTGCGGCGCGGCCCCTCTCCTGCGGTCACGCCGGTTGTAGCGAGCCGCCCTGCTGGCGGACGCGCCGTTCACTCATCCTGCACCCACCCTACGCAACTTGGCGGCGCGATACAGCCCCGAAGCGGCCGGGATGGGAGCGGGATCACGGCAAGCAGGCAGCCACCGGCCGGCGGGCAAGCCTGCGTTTTGAGGGCCGCTGTGCTACATTGCCGGGGTTTTCAGTCAGGATCCGCCATGAAGTTCGAAATCGACACCCTGGGTATCATCCGCTCTCCCTACAAGGAGAAGTTCGCCATCCCCCGCCAGCCCGGTCTGGTCAAATCGGCCCGCGCCCGCCTCGAGCTGCAGCCCCCCTACGATCAGCCGGACGTGCTGCGCGGCATCGAGCAGTTCTCCCACCTCTGGCTCAGCTTCGTATTTCACCAGACCATGGCGCAGGGCTGGCACCCGACGGTGCGCCCGCCGCGCCTGGGCGGCAACGAGCGGGTCGGGGTATTTGCCACCCGATCTACCTTTCGTCCCAACCCGCTCGGCCTCTCGGTGGTCGAGCTGCACGGGGTCGGCCGTGAGCGCGGCAAACTCTGGCTCGAACTGGGGGCGGTGGACCTGCTCGATGGCACCCCCATCGTCGACATCAAGCCCTATATCCCCTATGCCGACAGCCTGCCGGATGCCCGCGGCGGTTTCGCCCCCGATGCCCCCACCCCGCCGCTGGCGGTGAGTTTCAGCCCCGAGGCGGAGCAACAGCTGCAACCCTGGCTCAAGACCCACCCCGAGCTGCGCCTGCTGGTGAGCGAAGTGCTGGCCCAGGATCCGCGCCCCGCCTACAAGAAGGGCAAGCCGGATGACAAGGAGTACGGCGTCAGGCTGTTTGACTGCAACGTGCGCTTTCGCATCAGCGAGCCCAGTTGTCTGGTGCTCGCCATCGAGCCGGCCCTGTGAGCCAGCCATAAAAAAACCACCCGTTCGGGTGGTTTTTTGTTGCTTGCCGCTGCTCGGCCCCCTTACAAACGGGTGAGCAGCAGGCTGCCGATGGAGTAACCGGCGCCGAACGAGCAGAGTACGCCGCGCGCCCCGGCGGGAAGGTCGCCGTTGTGAAGGTGGAACGCAATGATGGAGCCCGCAGAGCTGGTGTTGCCATAGCTGTCGAGAATGACCGGCGCCTCCTGCTGGCTGGCATCGTGGCCCAGCAGCTTGCGGGCAATGAACTGGTTCATGGTGAGGTTGGCCTGATGGAGCCAGAGCCGGCTCAGGGAGTCTGCTGCCCAGCCCTGCTCGTCGAGCTGGCCGGCAATCTGGTCACACACCAGCGGCAGCACCTCCTTGAACACCTTGCGCCCCTGCTGGCGAAACAGCTTGTCATCGCCGTAGCGGGTACGTGGGCTGAGTCGGTTCAGGAAGCCGAAGTTGTTGCGGATGTTGTTGGAGTACTGGGTCACCAGCTTGCTGGCCACCAGTTGCCAGGGGTTGGCCACCTTGCAATCGGCTTCCCGCTCCAGCAGCACGGCGGTACAGGCGTCGCCGAAGATGAAGTGGCTGTCCCGATCGCGGAAGTTGAGGTGCCCAGAGCAGATCTCCGGATTGACCACCAGCGCCAGTTTGGCGCTGCCAGCCGCCAGCATGTCTGCCGCCGTCTTGATGCCGAAGGTGGCGGAGGAGCAGGCCACGTTCATGTCAAATGCCATGCCGCTCGCCCCCAGATAGTGCTGCAGCTCGATGGAGAGGGCCGGGTAGGGGCGCGGCATGTTGGAGGCGGCGACGATGACCAGATCGATCTCGCCGGGCTCGCGACCGGCGGCGATCAGCGCCTGCTCGGCGGCGGCCACCGCCATCTCCACCATGATGGAGGGCTTGTCATCGGGCCGCTCGGGCAGCAGCGGCTGCATGATGTCGGGATCCAGCACCCCCTCCTTGCTCACCAGATAGCGGCTCTTGATGCCGGAGGCCTTCTCGATGAAGTCGCTGCTCGAATGCTGCTTGGCGGGCAGCTGGCCGGCGTCGATGGCGGAGGCGTTCTCCTCGTTGTAGAGATCCACGTACTGGTTGAAGGCGGCCACCAGCGCTTCATTGCTGACGGCAAAGGGAGGGGTATAGAGGCCTGAGCCACTGATCACGATAGAGGTCATCTTTGCTCCTCGCCGGGTTCACTCCCGGCTTGTTGGTTTGTTCGGGTAGAGAGGGTCACAGCTGGTCGATGGCCGCAGCCAGACCCGCCAGGGTCAACGGGTGCATGCGCCCGCCGATCAATTCATTCATCAGCTTGATGGAGGGGTGCCAGAGCCACTCCCGGCGCGGGGTGGGGTTGATCCACACCAGCTTGGGAAAGTGCTGCTGCAGGCGGGCCAGCCACACCTGGCCCGCCTCCTCGTTCCAGTATTCGACGCTGCCGCCGGGCCAGGTGATCTCATAGGGGCCCATGGTGGCATCCCCCACCAGGATCACCTTGTAGTCGCTGCCGTAGGTGCGCAGCAGGCGCAGGGTATCGAAGCGCGCCTCGTGCCGGCGGGCGTTGTCCTGCCAGACGAAGTCGTAGAGACAGTTGTGAAAATAGAAGTACTCCAGATGCTTGAACTCGTGGCGCAGGGCCGAGAAGAGGCGCTGCACCTCGGCCACGTGGGCATCCATGGATCCCCCCACGTCGAAGAAGACCAGCAACTTGACCCCGTTGTGGCGCTCGGGTCTGAGCTTCACATCGAGCCAGCCCTGTCTGGCCGTGCTCTGGATGGTGTCGTCGAGATCCAGCTCGTCGGGGTTGCCCTTGCGCACCCAGCGTCTGAGCTTGCGCAGCGCCAGCTGGATGGCCCGCTGGCCGAGCGGCGAGTCGTCGCTGAAGTTGCGGTAATGCCTTGCCTCCCACACCTTGACCGCCTTGCCATGCTGGCCCTCTCCCCCCATGCGCACTCCTTCCGGGTGAAAACCGCCGTGACCAAACGGGCTGCTGCCACCGGTCCCCACCCACTTGTTGCCGCCGGCGTGACGCTCCTTCTGCTCGCTTAACCGCTGGTTGAGGGTCGCCAGCAGCTGGTCGAGCCCGCCGAGGGATGTGAGCAACGCCTTCTCCTCGGCGCTCAATAGCCGCTCGAACTCCTGGCGCAACCACTCATCGGGCAGACTCTCCGGCAACAGGGGGATGGCGGCCAGCCCTTCGTAATACTCGGCGAAGGCGCGATCGAAGCGATCATAGTGGGCCTCGTCTTTCACCAGCAGGCAGCGGGAGAGCTGGTAGAACTCGTCCATGTCGAGGCTGGCCAGCCGGGCTGCCAGCGCCGCGTGCAAGTCCAGCAGTTCACGCAGACTGCAGGGGAGCTTGTGGCGGCGCAGGTGGGTAAAAAAGTCGATCAGCATGAGTCAGCTGCCGCGTCTGGCCAGAAAGGCAAGCTTCTCAAAGAGATGCAGGTCCTGCTCGGTCTTGAGCAGGGCGCCGTAGAGGGCGGGCACCAGCTTGCCGGGCTCACGGGCACGCATCACCTCGGGGGCGATATCGTCGGCCAACAGCAGCCGGATCCAGTCCAGCAGCTCAGAAGTGGACGGCTTCTTGCGCAGCCCCTCTACCTCGCGCAACTCGAAGAAGAGATCCATCGCCTCGCCAAGCAGACTCTCCTTGAGGTCGGGGTAGTGGAGCTTGACGATGGCCTGCATCTCGGCCTTGTCGGGGAAGCGGATGTAGTGGAAGAAGCAGCGGCGCAGGAAGGCGTCCGGCAGCTCCTTCTCGTTGTTGGAGGTGATGATGACCACCGGCCGCTGGCGCGCCTTGACCCGCTCGCCGGTCTCGTAGACATCGAACTCCATCCGATCGAGCTCCTGCAGCAGATCGTTGGGGAACTCGATGTCCGCCTTGTCGATTTCATCGATGAGCAGCACCGGGCGCTGGTCGGCGGTGAACGCCTGCCAAAGCTTGCCCCGGCGGATGTAGTGGCTGATCTCCCCTACCCTGGGGTCGCCGAGCTGGGAGTCGCGCAGCCTGGCCACCGCATCGTACTCATAGAGCCCCTGCTGGGCCTTGGTAGTGGATTTGATGTGCCAGGCAATCAGCTCGGTACCCAGATGGCGGGCCACAGCTTCGGCCAGCTCGGTCTTGCCTGTGCCGGGTTCCCCTTTGATAAGCAAGGGTTTTTCCAGCACGATGGCGGCATTGACCGCCATCTTGAGCGATTCAGAGGCGAGATAGCGATCGCTTCCTGCAAATCCCATAACGTCCATTCCTTTGACGATGAGAGACCTTTTTGAGATCGAGGCCTCAATAAGAAAGAATAAGCTCTATATCTTGTAATAACATATTGTTATAACAAATCGTCACTTCTCATTCAGAAACCACAGGGTAATCTTGTTTCATCGCCGTAACAAACAGGGATAGCACCATGAGCAAAATTTTTGAGGACAACAGCCAGACCATAGGTCACACCCCGCTGGTTCGTCTCAACCGTGTTACCAAGGGCCGCGTGCTGGCCAAGATTGAGAGCCGTAACCCGAGCTTCAGCGTCAAGTGCCGTATCGGCGCCAACCTGATCTGGGATGCCGAGAAACGCGGCGTCCTGACCAAGGGCAAGGAGATCATCGAACCCACCAGCGGTAACACGGGTATTGCTCTGGCCTTCGTGGCCGCCGCCCGTGGCTATCCCATCACATTGACCATGCCGGCCACCATGAGCCTGGAGCGCCGCAAGCTGCTCAAGGCACTCGGCGCCAACCTGGTGCTGACAGAAGGGCCGCTCGGCATGAAGGGCGCCATTGCCAAGGCCAACGAGATCCTCGAGTCTGAGCCGGGCAAATACGTGCTGCTGCAACAGTTTGAAAACCCCGCCAACCCGGAAATCCACGAGAAGACCACAGGCCCCGAGATCTGGGACGCCACCGACGGTCAGGTGGATGTGTTCGTGGCCGGCGTCGGCACCGGCGGCACCATCACGGGTGTCTCCCGTTACCTGAAACAGACCAAGGGCAAGGCGGTGGTCTCCGTCGCCGTCGAGCCGAGCGAATCGCCGGTGATCAGCCAGCGTCTGGCCGGCCTTGAAATCAAACCGGGTCCCCACAAGATCCAGGGGATCGGTGCCGGCTTCATCCCGGGCAACCTGGACCTGACCCTGCTGGACCGCGTCGAGCAGGTGAACAGCGATGACGCCATCGAGATGGCTCGCCGCCTGATGGAAGAGGAAGGGATCCTGGCCGGGATCAGCTCAGGCGCCGCCGTAGTGGCCGCAGCTCGCCTCGCTGAACTGCCGGAGTTTGCTGACAAGACTATCGTTGTCATTCTGCCGAGCGCCGCCGAGCGTTACCTCTCCAGCGCCCTGTTTGCCGGGGTGTTCAGCGAGCAGGAACTGCAGCAATAAGTGATCGGATTATTTCAAAACAACGGCGCTCTCAGGAGCGCCGTTTCTTTATGAGCTAGACTGAGCACTTGGCAGCGCCAGTCGACCCCTTATTTTTCGGGGTAAAATAACAAGCAACCCAGCGACAAAAAAAGCAGACATTCTGTGATAAATCTCATATCCTGTGCCGCGTCACGAGGTGTTTGCCGACTAGGTATCACAAAGTAACAAAGTGTTATTTTTCGTTATAAAATAATTTCAAGCCAGCATTGACGCGGCTTGTAGAGTGATAACGGAAAAGAGTTGAGGCAGACACCGAATACTGCACAGAAAATTGACCTGGATTAAACCATTGCAGGTCTGATTTCGTTACTTTACAACATATCCATACTGACACGGTGCGAGAAGGATGCGTCAAAAGCATCCCTCACACCAAAAAATATCAATAATATGGGGTGAAACCATGTACGAGAAGTCTGTTGTTATTACTGCTGAAAACGGCCTGCACACCCGTCCGGCAGCTCAGTTCGTGAAAGAAGCCAAAGAATTCCAAAGCGAGATCACTGTGGTCTCCGGTGGCAAATCCGCCAGCGCCAAGAGCCTGTTCAAGCTGCAGACCCTGGGCCTGACCAAAGGCACCAACGTGACCATCCAGGCCGACGGCCCGGACGCTCAGAAAGCCGTTGAGAAGCTGGTTGCCCTGATGGACGAGCTGGAGTAATCCAGCTTTATTCCTCCCCCACAGTCGTTTTAATAGGAAGGATTATGATATCTGGCATTCTTGCGTCCCCCGGTATCGCATTCGGCAAGGCGCTTCTTCTGAAAGAAGATGAAATCGTTATCAATCAGGGCAAAATCGCTGCCGAACAGATTGATGCCGAAATCAACCGCTTCCTCGAAGCCCGCACCAAGTCAGCCGCACAGCTGGAAGCCATCAAAGAGATGGCCGGTCGCACCTTCGGTGAAGAAAAAGAGGCCATCTTCGAAGGCCACATCATGCTGCTCGAAGATGAAGAGCTGGAAGGGGATATCAGATCCTTCATCAAAGACAACAAGGCCACCGCTGACAAGGCCATCTACGAGGTCATCGAGCAGTACGCGAAGATGATGGCCGAGCTGGATGACCCCTATCTGCGCGAGCGCGCCACCGACTTCCGTGACATCGGTACCCGTCTGGTCAAGAACGTACTGGGCATCGCCGTTGTCAACCTGAGCACCATCGACGAAGAGGTGATCCTGGTCGCCAAAGACCTGACCCCGTCCGAAACCGCTCAGATCAACCTGAAATACGTGCTGGGTTTCGTCACCGACATCGGTGGCCGTACTTCCCACACCTCCATCATGGCCCGCTCTCTGGAGCTGCCGGCCATCGTGGGTACCAACGACATCACCGAGCGCGTCAAGAATGGTGACGTGCTGGTGCTGGACGCGATCAACAACCAGATCATCATCAATCCGACTGCCGAACAGCTGAACGAAGCCAAGCAATTCCAGGCCCAGTTCCAGGCCGAGAAAGATGAACTGGCCAAGCTCAAAGATCTGCCTGCCATCACCCTCGATGGCCATCAGGTCGAAGTGTGCGCCAACATAGGTACCGTCAAGGATACCGAAGGTGCCATCCGCAACGGCGCCGAGGGCGTGGGTCTGTACCGTACCGAGTTCCTGTTCATGGACCGTGACGCGCTGCCGACCGAAGACGAGCAGTTCAAAGCCTACAAAGAAGTGGCCGAAGCGATGCCGGATCAGCCGATCATCGTGCGCACCATGGACATCGGCGGCGACAAAGAACTGCCCTACATGAATTTCCCGAAAGAGATGAACCCTTTCCTGGGCTGGCGTGCCGTGCGGATCTTCTTCGATCGCGCCGACATCATGCATGCCCAGCTGCGAGCCATCCTGCGTGCGTCTGCCTTTGGCAAACTGCGCATCATGTTCCCGATGATCATCTCTGTCGAAGAGTTCCGCAGCCTGAAGGCTACAGTAGAGACGCTGAAAGCCGAACTGCGTGCCGAAGGCAAAGCCTTTGATGAATCCATCGAAGTGGGTATCATGATCGAGACCCCGGCTGCTGCCGTGATGGCTCATCATCTGGCCAAGGAAGTGGATTTCTTCAGTATCGGTACCAACGACCTGACCCAGTACACCCTGGCTGTCGACCGTGGTAACGAGATGATTTCCGCCATGTACAACCCGCTGTCACCCTCCGTCTTGACGCTGATCAAGATGGTTATCGATGCATCCCACGCCGAAGGCAAGTGGACCGGTATGTGTGGTGAACTGGCTGGTGACGAGCGTGCCACCCTGCTGCTGCTGGGTATGGGTCTGGATGAGTTCTCCATGAGCGCCATCTCTGTACCGCGTATCAAGAAGCTTATCCGCAACACCAACTTCGAAGATGTGAAGGCCATGGCTGATCAAGCGCTGAGCTTTGCCACCGCCGCCGAAATCGAAGCCTGTGTAGATAACTTTATTAAGCAGAAGGCAGTCTGCTAAGATCGGCTGCAAACAGCGACAATCATCTCTAGGAGCTTTTACTATGGGTCTGTTTGATAAACTGAAGAAACTGGTTTCCGATGACAGTTCTGATACCGGCGGCATCGAAATCTTTGCCCCGCTGTCAGGCGAAATCGTACCGATCGAAGATGTGCCCGACGTAGTCTTCGCCGAGAAGATCGTCGGCGACGGCATCGCCATCAAGCCGGCTGGCAACAAGATGGTTGCGCCGTGCGACGGCACCATCGGCAAGATCTTCGAGACCAACCACGCGTTCTCGCTGGAATCTGACTCTGGTATCGAGCTGTTCGTTCACTTCGGTATCGACACCGTTGAACTGAAAGGCGAAGGCTTCAAGCGCATCGCCCAGGAAGGTCAACAGGTCAAGCGCGGTGACACCATCATCGAGTTCGATCTGGCCGTTCTGGAAGCCAAAGCCAAATCTACCCTGACTCCGGTGGTCATCTCCAACATGGACGAGATCAAAGAGCTGGTGAAGATGACGGGTGCCGTGACCGTGGGCGAGACCCCGGTGATCCGCATCAAGAAATAAGGCCGCATGGGCCGAGCGCCCGTCGCCGCAACAAAAAACCGAAGCCCTGGCTTCGGTTTTTTTATGGGCGTTTTCCGGCTAGGCCCTGCCAAATACCACCCGGTTGCGGCCGTTGCTCTTGGCCTGGTAGAGCGCCTTGTCCGCCACCTGCAGCAGGCTGTCGCAGCTCTTGCACTCGCCTCGGGTGGCACAGCCCAGACTCATCGTCAGGGAAAAACTCTGCCCCTCCCACGCCACCACATGGTCGACAAACTGCCGGCGCAACTGCTCGGCTCGCTCGACCACCTGTTCAGCATCCACCCCAGGCAGGATCAACAGAAACTCCTCCCCGCCCCAGCGGGCCAGATGCTCTGCGGGCTGCAGCTGCTGCGCCATGATGCGGGCCACCTCGCACAACGCCGCATCCCCGGCGGGATGACCGTAGCGGTCATTGATCTGCTTGAAGTGGTCGATATCGCACAGGATCACCGAGAAGGGCTCCCCCTGCAGCCAGAGCGCCTGCAACTGCTGCCCGGCGGCACGCCGGTTGCCGAGCTCGGTCAGCGGATCGGTGCAGGAGAGCCGGCTCACCTCCTCTATCATGCAGTGCAGGTCGTGGATGTCGCGCAGCGTCACTATGTGCCAACCCGGCATGGCATCCGCCGTCAGCTGGGCCGTGATGGTAAACCAGCGCTGCTGGCCGCTCTTGCAGTAGAGACAGGCGTTCATCTCGGCCACCGCCGCGCCGTTGGCCAGGCTGGTCATCACCGCCTGGTTCCAGCGCTCAATCGCCTGGGCCCTGCTCTCTTCATCGCGATAGACGGTGGCAAACCAGCTGGCCATGTCGGGCAGATCCGTCAGGTCGTAGCCCAGCTGAGTCACGAAGGCCCGGTTCACGAACCTGTGATGGCGGGCCGGGATCTCCGACAGTCGAGTAGGTATGCTGCCCAGCGTCTCGCTGCAGGCGGACTCAGATATCAGGATCGGAAACGGGATCACGTCGAAGGAGCGAAACAGGATCTGCTGCAGCTCGGTCAGGATCACAGGATCGGTGATGTTCAAGGTAACTCCTTTACCAAGGTATCGTTCAAAGGTAAGTGAGCGCTGATCGCGGGTAAAGCGCTCATTGCGCGGCTCTGACCGCCTTGGTCGCAGCATTTTCTCCCGGTTGCCACTCCTGATAGGGGCCGTGAATGGCGGAGTAGATCTTGTCGAGCTGACCGGAGGCCCTGAGCCGCTCGATGGACTGGGTCAGGAAGCGGTCGACCGCATCCCCTTTCGGCCCTTTGGGGATGATGAACACATCGTCAAACTCGCCGAAATAGACCCGGTGGATATTGGTCAGCCCCATCTTGCGCAGGGTGAAATCCGCCTCCTCCTGCGCCCACAGCAAGGCATCGATGCGGCCCCGGCTCAGCTTGCCGAGGGATTGCTCGAGCGAGAGAGAGCGCTTGACCGAGAAGGGCCAGAAGTCGGTCACCCCCTCGATGAGCAGATCCCGCTTGGTGTACTCGTAGCCCAGCACCATGGCGGGAGTAATGGGCGCCGCACTGTTGCTGTAGAGCACGTGGGTCACCTTGCCAAAGGTCGCCGAGCTGAAGCGATAGGGCAGCATGGACTCGTCGATGTAGGGATTGCGCAGCGCCGGCAGGTTGAAGTCCGCCTCCCCCACCACCACGCTGCGGGTGGCACGGGACATGGGGTAGACCATCACGCTCAGCTCCACCCCGTCATCCAGCCCGGCGATGGCCTTGACCAGGTCGACGAAGGGACCGGTGCCGTTGGAATCGATGAGCCCCGGCAACAAACCAAGATAGGCTGAAAAATGGGTCGGTCGGCCAGGTTCTGCCGCAGCCAGCCGCTCCTCGTCGACCCCCGCTATCCCCAGCAGCATGGCGAGCAGCATCAAGCCTGCCAGCACGCCCACTCTCAGATGCTTCATGATGCAACCTCTCACCACCCTGGCCGGCATGGCCCTGTTGATCAGAAGCATAGACTCGGCACAGAGCGTGTCGGGCGAGTTGCAAATAAGATGTTAAAAAACACACCGAGATCAAGGTTTTGACACATCTGCGCGGTAACATGAAAAGGAATGGTGCGGGGGCAGGATGCCCGCTGCGACCACCCTTGATGCAATGCGAGCCCCGAGAAGGATATGAGCATGTTGAAAAATACCGAACAACGTTATGGCAGCCTGAGCATAGGGCTGCACTGGTTGACTCTGCTGCTGATGATCGCCGTCTATGCGCTGATGGAGTTCAGGGACATCTTCCCCAAAGGGTCGGCCGGCCGCGACCTGATGAAAGAGTTTCACTTCATGGTGGGTCTGCTGATCCTGGCACTGGTGGTCGTGCGCCTGCTGGTGCGCGCGGGTAGCCCCTCACCGCGTATCGTGCCCGAGCTCTCCCCCCTGATGCTCACGCTGGCCAAGCTCGCCCACCTGGCGCTCTATGGCTTCCTGATCCTCACCCCGCTGCTGGGCTGGCTGCTGCTGAGCGCAGGCGGCAAGCCCATCCCCTTCTTCGGCCTGGAGCTCCCTGCCCTCATCGCCCCCGATGACGGCCTGAAGGGCACCATCAAGGAGCTGCACGAGACGCTGGCCAACATTGGCTATGCGCTGATTGCCCTGCACGCGGCGGCAGCCATCTACCACCACCATGTGCTCAAGGACAACACCCTGACCAATATGCTGCCCGAACGGCGCAGTTGATCCCTTGCCAGCAAAGAGGGGCGTACTCGCCCCTCTTTTGATCAGGCCTGTTTGGCCACAACCTCGGCAGCATCGACAGCCTTGTTTTTACCTTCAGGCTGCAGTTGCTTGACGTTGCCCTTGCTCTCGCCCTTCTGCTCCTCCTGAGATTGGGACTGGCCGACAAACTGGCCTCCTTTGCGGATGGAGAGGCTCCCGCCCTTGAACAACCCCTTCATCTTGCCGTTTTCGAGGATCTCCACCTCGCTCGAGGCACAAGTGCCATCCAGAGTGCCATTGATGATCACGTGGGCGGCGCTGACATCCCCTTCAATCCGGCCGCCTTCCATGATGCGAACCGTCCCGCCGTTCAGCTGCAGCGTCCCGACGAACTGGCCATACACATCCAGATTGCCCTCCACCTGCAACTCACCCTTGAAACGTGCCCCCTTGGCGATCACCGTGGTCGTGCTCCCCGCCCCGACCACCTCAGACTCATTGCGCTTTCGTCCAAACATCTTGGTTTTCTCCACCATCAACAGCAGCACCATCAGTAGCAACGGCACTATGGGTAATTTGTAATATGCAGATCCCGCCACATAAAGCAGCAACGCCAGGCCCCAGCAGAACCAGATGAGATACAGCGCGTCACTGCGTGGCCGCATCGCGATGCGAGCCAGGATCCTTTCAGGCATCAATGTCATTGACCATTCCCTCTTGCGGGCAGATGGATGCAAGACCGGGGTCAACCCCTCACTCTCGTTTCCCGCGATACGCGGGCATGGACCTAGCTCAAGCGACCAGATTGCCGAAACACTGAAACAAAAAAGCCCCGCCAGAAGGCGGGGCCGCGATTAATCAGCAAACCTAAGCAGGATTCAGGGCAACACCACCCGGCTTTCGCCGCCGCCGAGGGCCTCCACCCGCACCTGCACGCCGATCCGCTCCACCAGGGTCTGCACGTGGGAGATGACCCCGATCTGGCGGCCGGCCGCCTGCAGGGAATCAAGGCTTGAGAGCGCCAGATCCAGGCTGTCGGGATCGAGCGTGCCGAAGCCCTCGTCGATAAACAGCGATTCGACCTGGGTCTGGCGCGACGACAGGCTGGAGAGGGCCAGCGCCAGCGCCAGCGACACCAGGAAGCTCTCACCGCCGGAGAGGGAGTCCACCGAGCGCACCTCGTCCCCCATGTCGAGATCCACCACCTGCAGCGCCAGATCGGTGCCGGGCACCCGCTCCAGTCGATAGCGGGGGGAAAGCTCGGCGAGCTGGGCGTTGGCCTCCAGCAGCAGCCGCTCCAGCGTGAGGCTCTGGGCGAAGGTACGCAGCTTGGCGCCGCTGGCCGAGCCGATGAGATCACAGAGTCGCTGCCAGTGATCCGCCACCGCCTGCTGGGCGGCCAGTTTCTCCTGTAAAGAACCCGCCTTGAGAGCCGCCGCCTCAGCCTGGGCCAGCGTGCTCTTGCACTGGAACAACTGCTCGTCAAGGGCGCGGCAGTGCGCTTCCAGCGCCGTCAGCCGGCTGTCGAGCTCCTGTAGCGCCAACGCGGCCAGCTCGGGGTGATGCTCGCGGTAACGATCCCGCTTGCTCTCCTCCAGTGCCAGCGTCCGCTGCCGCTCGGTCAAACGGGTACGCGCCTCGGCGCGGGCATCCTCCAGCGCCTGCAAGGCGGCGCGGCGCGCCTTGAGCTCATCCGGGCTCATGGCCAGCAGGCGGCGCAGGTCATATTCGGCGATGCCGAGGCTGCTGGCGTGGGCAGCCCAGCGCCCCAGCACCTCCCGTCGCCGCCGGCTGCTCACCTGCTTCTCCTGTTCAAGATGGCTGAGACGGGTCTTGAGCTCGGTCTGGCGCTCGCGCAGGGCGCGGGCCGCCCCCTGCATCGTCTCCAGCTCGCTGGCCAGCTGCTGCAGCCGCTGCTGCCAGCGGCTCTCGACCAGGGCAATCTCCTCCCCCCCCAGACAGGTGGCACGGCTGGTAACCAGCCCCTGTCGTTGCTGTTCATGCTCCTTGTAGTCGCGCTCGAGCTTGTGCAGCAGCTCGCGCTGGGTCTGCAGACGCGCCTCCTGGGCGCTCAGGGCCGGGGTGAGGCTGGCAATCTCGCCGGTCAGCCGCTCCCACTCGCTCTGGCCATGCAGCCAGGCCTCGCAGGCCCGCTGCCACTCGCGCCACTGCTGGCTGCCCAGCCACTGACGCCAGGGCTGACCTCCCATCTGCTCGTCGAGCCGGCTGCCCCCCTGCTCAAGGCGCTGGCGCAGGGTCGTTTCCTGCTCGCCCATCGCCTTCACCTCCCCTTCCAGGGCGATGCGCTGGCGGTCGGCCTCCTGCCACTGCTGCTCGAACTGCTGGTGCTGGCTGGCCAGCTGGCTCAGCTGCTGACGCACGGCCTGCAACTGCTGCTGGCCGAGCTGGGCCTCGCGCAGCTGCTGCTGGCTGCGGGCCAGCCCCTGCTCCAGACTCTGGCCGCGACCGAGCAGGGTACTCATCAACTCGTTCCACTCGATTGGGCTCTGACGCAGCGGCAACGGATGGCCCAGCAGCTCGGCACCGCCCAGCTGTTGCCAGCGCTGGGTCAGCTGCTCGGCGCGCGTCTCCAGCTCAGGCAGATGCTGTTGGCGCACCGCCAGCTGACGGGCCAGCTCCTGGTGCTCGCTCTCGCACTGAATGTATTGGTGATTGAGCCGCTCCCACTCGAGCTCCAGGCTGCGGACGCGCTCCGCCAGCTGGCCGAGAATACCCGCCACCTGTGGCTGGCTCTGGTGATAGGGATGCTCCTCGGCGCCGCAGAGCGGGCAAGGTTCACCGTCGCGCAGGATGTGGCGATGCTGCTCGAAACTGGCGATGGCGCGGGACTGCTCCAACGCATGGCGTGCCTCGTCCCGTTGCAGGGCGAGCCGCTCGCGGGCCGGCGTCAGCTCGTCGCCGAGGATGGCCAGCTTGCCAAGCGCCTGCTCCAGCTGGGCGACCTCCTGCTGCAGGCGACCATGCTGCTCGCCGTGATTGCGGCCATAGTCCGCCAGCTCCAGCAGCTGGCGCAACTGGCCCAGCTGCTCGGTCTGCCCTTGCCACTGCTCCTGCGCCTTGGCCAGACGCCCCTCCCACTGCTGTTCCTGCAGCTCATGCTGCTGTTGCTGCAGCCGCGCCTGCTCGCGCTGCCAGTAGTCGCGCTCCTGCTGCCCCTGCTCCAGCTGGTGCTGCAACTGCCTGAGGGCGCGCAGCTTGTGTTCGCGCAGGGTGAGCAGTTGCTGCAGCCTATCGGCATCCTCGGCCCAATCCTGCATGGCGGTGAGCAGGGACTGCCACTGGCGGGCCACCGGCGCCAGCTCCTTGTGCTCCTCAAGCCAGGCGCCCCACTGCAGGTGCTGGGCCTGGAGCTGCTCCACCTGCTGGCGCTGCTGGCGCCAGCCCTGCTCCAGAGTGAGCTGCACCTCCCGCTCCTGCGCCCCCTCCTGCTGGATCTTCTGCAGTTGCTGCTGCTTTTCCCGAATGCGGGTGTCGAGTTCCTGCGCCCGTTTGAGCTCGGGCTGCAGGGCGCCCCACTCGCGCTCGGCGGCGATCTTCTCCGCCAGTAGCTGCTGTTCGGTGAGGGCGCTCTGCTGGGTCTGCTCCTCCAGCTTGCCAAGTTCGGGACCAAGCTCGGCCAGCGCCTTCTCCTGCTGCTGCACCTCCAGGGTGAGGCGAGCCAACTCGTCGTGATCGGCGCGGGCCACCTGGGCCTGCTCGGCGCGGGCGAACTCCTCGCGCTCCGGGGCGGCCGCACCATGGGCCGCCTCGGCCGCGGCAAGGGCCGCCTCCCCCTCCTGACAGGCCTGCAACTGGGCGGCGATGCGGCCGTTGAGATCGCGCAAATCCTGCATCAGCTGCTGTTGCTGCTGCTCGTGCTTGAGGCTGGTGGCGAGGCTGACCTGTTGGCTCACCCACTGCTCGCGGGTCGCCTCGTCCATCAGTGCCACGTCGCCGAGCCGCTGGCTGATGGCGGCCAGTTTCTGCTGCTCCTCCCGCGCCCGTTCATGAGTCTGAATCGAGATGGCGGAGTAAAGCTCGGTGCCGGTCATCCGTTCGAGTAGGGCAGAACGCTCGTCGGCGCTCGATTTGAGGAAGGCGGCAAACTCCCCCTGCGGCAGGATGACGGCGCGGCGAAACTGCTCCCAGGAGAGCCCCACCAGCTCGTCGATGCGATCCTGCAGCTCCCGCTTGTTGCCACTGAACACCTGGCCAGACGCCACGTCGGTCAGGCTGCGCTCCTGGGCCTGAAAGCGCCCCTCGGCGCGGTTGCGGGCCCGGCGTACCGCCCAGCGGGCCAGCCAGATGCGGCCGTCACAGCCGCGAAACTGCACCTCGGCAAAACCGCTGGCGTGGCCGCGGCTGAGGATACCGCGCACGTCGTTGGCCTTGAGCTTCTCCTCGTCATCCATGCGGCCCACTTCGGCCACGTTCTTGCGATTGGCGATAAAGCGCGGCATCTCGTCGTAGAGCGCCAGGCAGATGGCATCGAGCAGGGTGCTCTTGCCGGCGCCGGTATTGCCGGTGATGGCAAACAGGCCGGCGGCCCCCAGGGCACCACCAGCAAAATCGATGGTGAATTGACCGGTCAGGCTGGCGAGGTTCTCACCACTCAAAGAGAGGATCTTCATACGCCACACGCCTCCATCCATACCGACCCGATATCGCGCGTGCTCTTGCCCCCATCAGCCCGGGTATTGCCGGTGATGGCAAACAGGCCGGCGGCCCCCAGGGCGCCACCGGCAAAATCGATGGTAAAGGGGCCGGTCAGGCTGGCCAGATTCTCCCCTGACAGCGACAAGATTTTCATTGGCTAGACTCCTTCACCTGCTCCAGGATCTCTTCAAACGACGCCACCAGCTCGGCCTCCGGCTCCCCGTCGAACTGACGCTGATAACAGAGGCGAAACACCTCGGTGGGGGAGAGCTCATCCAGCCGGCGCTGGCCGGCTCCATCCGCCAGCCCCTGGCCCGAGCCCTGATAACTGGTCGTGATGCGGGCAAGGCGCACCGGCTTGTCGCCGATGGCGGCCAGCACGCGCTCGCGGATGCGGGCCTCGGGTTTGGGCAACAGCAGCCGCACCTCGAGGAAGGGCTGCGCCAGCTGCGGGCAAGCGGGCAGGTCCAGCGCCTCGATGGCCTGTAGCGCCTCGTCGAGACCGCTCTGGGGCAGCCGGATCATCTCCACCGCGCGGGGCACCGGGATCCGCTCAAGCCGGGCCAGCTTGCCCCCCTCAAACGTCACCTCCAGCACCTGATGGTTGTAGTTCGCCTCGGCCAGCGAGAGCGGCAGCGGCGAGCCGCTGTAGTGCACCCCCTCGGCCGGGCTCTGGGCCAGATGCAGGTGACCCAGCGCCGTGTAGTCGGCGGCGGCAAACAGCTCGGCAGGCAGGGCATGCTGGTTGCCGCCGAGCACCCGCCGCTCGGAGAGCTCGGAAAGCTGGCCCGCCGCCAGATAGGCGTGGCCCATGGCGATGAGGGCCTGATCCGGATTGCAGCGCGCACGCCCCTCGCTCAGCACCGCCTCATAGACCTGGCGTACCCCTTCGATCAGTCTGTCCTGCCCCTCGCTGAGCCCGTCGGGGCGCAGATCGCTGCTGCGCAGAAACGGCACGGCGGCGCACCAGGCGGCCACCTCACCACCCTTGCCTCGCAGCGGCACCAGCAGACGCTCGGTCTCGAGGCGCCCCTCGTCGTCCCGGCTGATGCTGCCCACCAGATGCAGGTCGAAGGCGCGCAGCAGCTCGTGGGGGGCATCCAGCTTGGAGGGAGAGTCATGGTTGCCGCCGATCAGCACCATCTCCAGTGCCGGGTGCTCGGCGCGCAGCCGCGCCAGAAAGCGGTAGAGCTGCTGCCAGGCGCTGGCGGGGGGGTTGGCGGTATCGAACAGGTCGCCCGCCACCAGCAGGGCGTCGATGTCGCGACGCTTGATGGTGTCAGCCAGCCAGTCGAGAAAGGCATCGTGTTCAAAACGGCGATCGTGGCCATGGAGTTGATGGCCAAGATGCCAGTCGGCGGTATGCAGGATCTTCATGAAAAACGGCTCGTATGGAGGAGGTGTCAGCGGCACCCGATGCAGACAAGATGAGGATATGCCTCCCCTTTTTCAAGCCATACCCGGCGCGGCCGGCAGATTCAGGCGGGCTCGCAGCACATCTGGTACTGGGGATGACCGGTGAGGGGATCGGCCACCTCCCCCTCGATCACGAAACCGTGGCGACGATAAAAGCGCACCGCCAGATCGTTTTCCACGAACACCCGCGCATGCAGCCGGGCCCCCTTGGATTTGGCCTCCTGCAGCAGGGCATGGCCCACCCCCCGCCCCTGGCGGTCGGGGCGCACGAACAGGGCCGCCAGGTAGTCATCCACCAGCGCCATGAAACCGAGCAGCTCGCCGCGCTCCTCGAACACCCAGATGCGGGCGTGATCGAGATAGCGGGTGCGTAGATCTTCCTGGGCCTGCCACCAGCAGGAGGCATCAACAAAGTCGTGGGCCTGCAGGGAGGCCAGCAACCAGATTTCGACGATCTCGTCCATGTCGTCGGACCGACTCGCCCTCAGCATATTGGTATCCTTGTTAACAACCTGAACATCCGCAGTCTAGGGGAGTTTGATGACGGCTTTGGGGACGAATATGACTCCCTGTGAAGTCGATCGCCCTTTATTTAACAAGAATGATTGGCTGATCACAAAGCGCCTCTCTAGTACAATGCCCGCCGGACAATCTATGAGACCGAGGACGCCATGTGGTTTAAAAACCTGCAGATTTATCGCTTTACCCGCCCCTTCGAGCTGACCGTCGAGCAGCTGGAAACCCAGCTGGAAGCCTGTGCCTTCACCCCGTGCGGCAGCCAGGACATCTCCCGGTTCGGGTGGGTCAAGCCCCTTGGCAAATTCGGCTCCACCCTGACCCACTCCGCCGCCGGCCACATCCTCATCTGTGCCCGCAAGGAAGAGAAGATGCTGCCCGGCACCGTGGTCAAGGAGATGCTGGCGGAGAAGGTAGAAGCGATCGAGTTCGAGCAGGGCCGCGCTCTCAAGAAGAAAGAGAAGGAAGCGCTGAAAGAGGAGATCCTCCACACCTTGCTGCCGCGCGCCTTCAGCCGCACCAGCCAGACCTTCGCCTGGATCAATCCGGCCGACAACCTGATGGTGGTGGACGCGGGCTCCGCCAAGAAGGCGGACGACCTGCTGGCCCTGCTGCGCAAATCCATCGGCACCCTGCCGGTGGTGCCGGTGGCCCTCAAGAACCCGCCCGAGATCACCATGACCGAGTGGCTGAACGAGGGCAACCTGCCCGCCTCCTTCACCCTGGAGGACGAGGCCGAGCTGCGCAGCGCCATGGAGCACGGCGGCATCATCCGCTGCAAGCAGCAGGATCTGATGACGGACGAGATCAAGAACCACCTGGCCAACGACAAGCTGGTCACCAAGCTGGCCCTCAACTGGGGCGAAACCCTGAGCTTCGTGCTGGGGGACGATCTCTCCATCAAGCGCCTGAAATTCAGCGAAGAGCTGCGCGAGCAGAACGATGACGTCACCAGCGAAGATCCGGCCGCCCGTCTGGATGCCGACTTCGCCCTGGTCACCGCCGAGCTGGCCCAGTTCATCCCGGCCCTGTTTGCCGCCCTGGGCGGTGAAGAGCAGTCCATCTAAGTGAACTGGCTCAGCCTGATTGCAAAAAACCGCCTCCGGGCGGTTTTTTTATGGGCGCTCGCTCGGGGCGACTTGTTGATAGATGAGTAACTTGTTGATCTGATTCAACAACTTGAGCCATTAGCGCCAATCGTGACATAGTCGCTCTTCATGCTCATAAAACAGACAAGGGGAGTGTCATGTTGCGCAAACCACTGGGGCTGGCCATCGCCCTCGCACTGCTGGCCGGCTGCGCCACTCAGCAGAGCCTGCAAGCGCCCCCCGCCCACACCCTGATCGCGCCTGAGGCCGCCAGCGGCTGGCAGGACAAACAAGGCTGGCAAGGCCGCGACTTCATGGTGGCCGCCGCCAACCCGCTGGCGGTGGAGGCAGGCTACCAGATGATCCAGGCCGGTGGCAGCGCGGTGGACGCCGCCATCGCGGTGCAGCTGGTGTTGACCCTGGTGGAGCCACAATCCTCCGGCATCGGCGGCGGCTCCCTGCTGCTGGTGTGGGATGGTAAAAAAGTCGCGGCGGTGGATGGCCGCGAGACAGCCCCCGCCGCCGCTACCGATCAGCTGTTCATGAAAGATGGCAAGCCGATGGCCTTCTACGACGGCGTGGTGGGCGGGCGCTCGGTGGGCGCCCCCGGCACGGTGCGGGCGCTGGCGCTGGCCCACCAGCGTTACGGCAAGCTGCCCTGGGCTGCGCTGTTCGAGCCCGCCATCACCCTCGCGGAGCAGGGATTCGTGATAAGCCCTCGGCTGGCCGCGTTGCTGGCCAAGGACCCTTATCTTGCCAAGGACCCGGACGCGCGGGCCTACTTCTATCAGGCCGACGGCAGCCCCAAAGCGGCGGGAACCCGACTGACCAACCCGGCCCTGGCCAAGGTGCTGCGAACCCTGGCAAGCCAGGGGCCGGACGCCTTCTATCGCGGCCCGCTGGCCGAGGCCATGGTGGCCAAGGTGCACGCCCACCCGACCAACCCCGGGGTGCTGAGCGCGGTCGATCTCGCCAGCTACCGCGCCAAGCTGCGCGACGGCCTCTGCTTTGACTATCGCCAGAGCCGGGTGTGTGGCTTCCCGGCCCCCTCGTCCGGCACCCTCGCCCTCGGCCAGATCTTCGGCATGCTGGAGAGCCGCGACATGGCGGCCCTCAAGCCGGTGCAAGGGGAGCAGGGCCAGCCGGCCGCCTCCGCCGAGGCGATCCACCTCTACAGCGAGGCGGCGCGGCTCGCCTTTGCCGATCGCAACCAGTACGTGGCGGACAGCGACTATGTGGCGGTCCCCGTCAGCGGCCTGCTCGACAAGCACTATCTGGCCCGCCGCGGTGCCCTCATCGGCGAGCGCTCCATGGGCCTGGCCAAAGCGGGCACCCCGCCGCTGGCGCCGGCTCGCGGCCAGGATGCCACCCCGGAGCTCCCCTCCACCAGCCACGTCTCCATCGTCGACAAGGCGGGGATGGCGGTCTCCATGACCAGCTCCATCGAAGACGGCTTCGGCTCGCGGCTAATGGTCAACGGCTACCTCCTCAACAACCAGCTCACCGACTTCTCCTTCACCTCGCTGGACGCCGCCGGACTGCCGGTGGCCAACCGGGTGGAGCCGGGCAAGCGGCCACGCTCCTCCATGTCCCCCCTGCTGGTGTTTGACAAGGACAGCGGCGAGCTGGAGATGAGCCTGGGCTCGCCGGGGGGTTCCGCCATCATCAACTACGTGGGCAAGACGTTGCTGGGCACCCAGGATTGGGGGCTCAACCTGCAGCAGGCGATCAATCTGCCCAACTTCGGCAGTCGCAACGGCCCCACCGAGCTGGAGGCGGGCCGCACCCCGGCCGCCGTGGTCGAGGCGCTCAAGGCGAAGGGGCACGAGGTGTTACTGAGCGAGCAGACTTCGGGCCTACAGGGCGTGCAGCGCAACGCAAGCGGCTGGCTGGGCGCCGCCGATCCGCGCCGGGAGGGGATCGCCAAGGGCCAGTGAGCGCGGCTGAATCTGCACTCAGCCCCCCACGCAGCGAAGCGGCCAGTTGGCCGCTTTTTTGCTATCTCCCCTCCTCCAGCGGTGACCAGAAAAACCATCACCGATTGATTACTGTTGCCAGCCTGACCGCCAGAGAAGCGCGCTTTCGCCTCAAAACAGCCACTTATACAGTTTTAATCGCAAATTAAGTCTTAAATGTGGATAAATATTGTTTTTCTACCAAAAACGTATTATTTTTCAACAGAAACGGCAACTGTTGTCCCCCAGACACACCCTCTGTGCATGCGGCCAGCATCTGTCTCTTTCGCCCCCTGCTCATTGACAGCTGCCCTCTTCGCCCGTGCGGTGATCTGGTAGCCCCCTGACTGCCATTAGCGAGGTGACGACATGGACCACTCCCTTCCCCTGATTACCACTCTGGTCGGCGGCTTCGTGCTGGCCTACATCCTCGGCATGTTTGCCCAGCGCCTCAAGATCTCCCCCATGGTGGGTTATCTGGCGGCCGGGGTGATCTCGGGTCCCTTCACCCCGGGTTATGTGGCCGACATGAAGCTGGTGCCCGAGCTGGCGGAGCTGGGGGTGATCCTGCTGATGTTCGGGGTGGGGCTGCACTTCTCCTTCCGCGATCTGATGTCGGTGAAGCGGATCGCCATCCCCGGTGCCATCGCCCAGATCGCGGTCGCTACCCTGCTCGGCATGGGGCTCTCCTCCCTGCTGGGCTGGGATCCGGTCGCCGGCCTGATGTTCGGCCTCGCCCTCTCCACCGCCAGTACCGTGGTGCTGCTGCGGGCGCTGGAGAGCCGTCAGAATCTGGAAACCCTGCAGGGGCGCATCGCCATCGGCTGGCTCATCGTCGAGGATCTGGTGATGGTGCTGGCGCTGGTGATGCTGCCGATCATCGCCGACATCCAGTTCGGCGAGCAGACCCTGAGCTGGCAGAGCATTGCGCTGGATCTGGGCTGGACCCTCGGCAAGGTGAGCCTGTTCGTGGCGCTGATGATGGTGGTGGGCAGCCGCTTCATCCCCTGGCTGCTGGCCCACACCGCCAGCACCGGCTCGCGCGAGCTGTTCACCCTGGCGGTGCTGACCTGCTCGCTCGGCATCGCCTTCGGCGCGGTCAAGCTGTTTGGCGTCTCCTTCGCCCTCGGCGCCTTCTTCACCGGCATCGTCATGAACCGCTCCGAGCTGAGCCACCGCGCCGCCAACAACACCCTGCCGCTGCAGGACGCCTTCGCCGTGCTGTTCTTCGTCTCGGTGGGCATGCTGTTCAACCCGGCGGTGCTGCTGACCGAGCCGCTGGCGGTGCTGGCCACCCTGTTCATCATCATGTTCGGCAAGTCGGCGGCGGCCTACGCCATTGTGCGACTGTTCCGCTACAGCCGGCGCACCGCCCTCACCATCTCCGCCAGCCTGGCCCAGATCGGCGAGTTCTCCTTCATCCTCATCGGGCTGGCCATCGTGCTCAAGCTGGTGCCGGAAGGGGCCCGTGACCTGATCCTGGTGGGTGCCAGCCTCTCCATCATGCTCAACCCGCTGGTGTTCAACGCCGTCGAGCGCTACCTGGAGAAACACCCGGACGCCGACAACGCCAAGGTGCTGGCAGAGTGCAAATGCCCGGCGGTGGAGATGAAGGCCCACACCATACTGGTGGGCTATGGCCGGGTCGGCCGCCTGCTGGTGAACGGCCTGCAGCAGGCCGGCCGCGAGCTGGTGGTGATCGAGCAGGATCCGCACCGGCTGGAGAGCCTGCGCCAGGCCGACATTCCCCACGTCAACGGCAACGTGGCCGATGACGACGTGCTGTGCCGCGCCGCCATCACCGACGCCAGCTGGCTGCTGGTAGCCATTCCCAACAGCTTCGAGGCCGGCGAGGCCATCGCCCAGGCCAAGCTCATCAACCCGGCGATCCGGGTGATCGCCCGCGCCCACAGCGACGACGAGGTGAGCTTCCTCACCAAGCAGGGGGCGGACAAGGTGATCATGGGCGAGCGGGAGATAGCCCTCGGCATGCTGGCCCAGGCCACCGCATAAACCGCTATCCAGTGAACCAGAGGGGCCTTGGCCCCTCTTTTTTTATGCCTCTTTGTCCACCCGCACTTTTGGGTGCCGCCCCCTTTCCCACCCATTCCCGCCGGCGTCTCACGCCGATATGGCACAGTTTGGCTCCCTTTGTCAGCCCCCCAGGTCAGGGCCGTACGCCGCCTCTGCGGCGGGCACACTGCGCAGCTTCCCCTCGCCAGCACAAAGCTCCAGCGGTTACCCCCAGCGGGGCGCAGTAGACAGCAGATCCTGCAGCGGCCCCCACCGGACGGGGGTAGGGTCGCGCCAGATGGGCAAATTCGCCGTTTTCTCCCTTTGGCTAGACTGGGCCAGTCGTCTTATGACACCCACTTGGCACACATGCCTGCAACTCATTCTGGAAGGATCCGCTATGAAACCCTTGTTGACCGCCCTCTTGCTCCCCCTGCTACCCCTCGCCGTACAGGCCGCCGAGCCCGTCTGGATCACGGTCGGTGCCGACAGCGGCGTCGAACTCAAGCAGGTCAAGGCCAAACTGGCCCCCCTGTTCAGCGCCAGCGGCGCCCCGGTCCAGCTGGCCCAGGTCGAGGCGAGCGAGCTTGGCACCCTCTCCCACCTGATGCACGAAGGGCATCAGCGCTGCGGCGGCTACGTGGTGCACAGCACCCTGGCCGACGCCTTGCAGAGCATGGCCCAACCCATCAGCCAGAACCTGTTCAGCGCCCCGCCGCTGACCCAGGGGGCCAGCGTCAACCGGCTGCTGCCCTATCTGGATCAGGGCAACATAGTCGGCACCATCAGCCAGCTCGCCAGCTGGCGCAACCGCTACTACACCACCACCACAGGGGTGCAGTCGGCGGACTGGGTGGCCGGCCAGTGGCAGGCCCTGAGCGCGACCCTGCCCTGGGCCAGCGTCAGCCGGGTCAAGCACAGCGGCTATCCGCAACAATCCGTGGTGCTGACCCTCAAGGGCAGCCGCTACCCGGACGAAGTGGTGGTACTCGGCGGCCACCTCGACTCCACCGCGGGCTCGGCCCCCAACAGCCGCACCCTGGCCCCCGGCGCCGATGACGATGCCTCCGGCATCGCCACCCTGACCGAGGTGCTGCGGGTCATCGCCGAGCAGGGCCGCCAGCCGGAGCGCACCCTGCAGTTCATCGGCTATGCGGCGGAAGAGGTGGGGCTGCGCGGCTCCAAGGACATCGCCACCCGCTACAAGGCGGCCAATACCAAGGTGCTGGCGGCGCTGCAGCTGGACATGACCAACTACCAGGGCTCGGCGGAAGATATCGTCTTCATGACCGACTACACCGACAAGGGGCTGACCGGCTATCTGGCCCAGCTGCTCGACGCCTATCTGCCCCAGATCCGCTACGGCTATGACAGCTGCGGTTACGGCTGCTCGGATCACGCCTCCTGGCATAATCAGGGCTACCCGGCCGCCATGCCGTTCGAGTCGCGCTTCAACGACTACAACCCCGACATCCACACCGCCCAGGACACCTTGCAGAACTCGGATCCCTCGGCTGCCCACGCCCTCAAGTTCGCCCAGCTGGCCACCAGCTTTGCCATCGAGATGGGCAAGATAAACTGAGCCGCCGAGGCGAGGTGACGCATCCAAAACAAGAGGGAGGCCAGGCCTCCCTCTTTCGTCTCAGCGTCTGCCACTCAGGGCTGTCGATGCGCCCCGTCAAGCGGGGTATTGGGGGGCGGCCAGCCCTGCTGCGCGCGGGCTGTGGCGGCCTGGGTCTGGTGCATTTCAAGGCGCTCGAACGCGCGCAGAGCGCCATCGCGGGGAGCGGGATCCGCTGGCCAGCAGCTGGCGGGCAGCGCCTGCACCCCCAGCAGGGCAACGGACAACAGCAACAGATAAGGGGCCATCTTGCAGCACTCCGGTGGCAGCAGAGTGTCTATTCTTGTCGAGGACCGATGACGGCTTGATGACGGGACGGGATCGTCATTTTACAACATCTGACGAGGCGGGCCGGCGCCGAGATACATATGGCGACATTTATGCCAAATCTGCGCGGACCAGTTAATTTATGCCCTAAAAAGTAGCCAAGAGGAAAACGTTATCCCTGAAAAGAAAACGTTATCTGGTCAAAACGTTGTTTCTGGATCATAAAAAGTATCCAAAAACTGGTGTATATTGCACGGCGGAAACTCCTTAACCATGAAGACTGACATGAAAAAGACCAAAATCGTCTGCACCATCGGTCCCAAGACCGAATCCAAAGAAATGCTGGCCAAGATGCTGGACGCCGGCATGAACGTCATGCGCCTGAACTTCTCCCACGGCGACTACGCCGAGCACGGTGGTCGCATCAGCAACCTGCGCGCTGTCATGGCCGAAACCGGCAAGCACGCAGCCATTCTGCTGGACACCAAGGGTCCGGAAATCCGTACCATCAAGCTGGAAGGCGGCAACGACGTTGCCCTGGTCGCTGGCCAGACCTTCACCTTCACCACCGACCAGACCGTGGTTGGCAACAAAGACAAAGTAGCCGTGACCTATGCCGGTTTCGCCAACGACCTGCGCGTCGGCAACCGCATCCTGGTTGACGATGGCCTGATCGGTCTGGACGTCATCGAGATCACCGAGCGCGAAGTCATCTGTAAAGTACTGAACAACGGCGATCTGGGCGAGAACAAGGGCATCAACCTGCCGGGCGTCTCCATCAAGCTGCCGGCCCTAGCCGAGAAAGACAAGCGCGACCTGATCTTCGGTTGCGAGCAAGGCGTTGATTTCGTTGCCGCCTCCTTCATTCGCAAGAAAGAAGACGTGCTGGAAATCCGTGAGCACCTGAAAGCCCACGGTGGCGAGAACATCCAGATCATCTCCAAGATCGAAAACCAGGAAGGCCTGGACAACTTCGACGAGATCCTGGCTGTTTCCGACGGCATCATGGTTGCTCGTGGCGACATGGGTGTCGAAATCCCGGTTGAAGAAGTTATCTTCGCCCAGAAAATGATCATCGAGAAGTGCAACAAAGCCCGTAAAGTGGTCATCACCGCCACCCAGATGCTGGACTCCATGATCAAGAACCCGCGTCCGACCCGCGCCGAAGCCGGCGACGTGGCCAACGCCATCCTGGACGGTACCGACGCAGTCATGCTGTCCGGTGAGTCCGCCAAGGGCAAATACCCGCTGGAAGCCGTGACCATCATGGCCACCATCTGCGAGCGTACCGATGCAGTGATGCCGTCCAACCTGTCTGCTGCCAACGACAGCAACAAGCTGCGCATCACCGAGGCGGTCTGCAAAGGCGCGGTAGAGACTTCCGAGAAGCTGGACGCTCCGCTGATCGTGGTTGCCACCGAAGGCGGCAAGTCTGCCAAGGCCATCCGCAAGTACTTCCCGAAAGCCTGGATCCTGGCCATCACCACCAACAAGAAGACCGCTGCCCAGCTGGTACTGACCAAGGGTGTGGTTGCTCACGTGGTTGACAGCATCGCCTCCACCGACGATTTCTATCGCATCGGTAAAGAAGCGGCGCTGGCCAGCGGCATGGGTCTGAAGGGTGACGTGGTTGTCATGGTCTCCGGTGCCCTGGTACCGAGCGGCACCACCAACACCGCTTCTGTTCACGTTCTTTAATCGGAACTGAACAATCTGAAAACGGCGCCTGCGGGCGCCGTTTTTTTTATCTGCCCCCCTGCTGCCCATTCCTGCCCGGTGTTAGAATCCACGCGGATTTAATCCAAGTGGGAAATCTCCCAAATATCGCGTAATAACCCGGAAGTTTTATGCTCTCAACACGCTTCAAAAGAGCCTCGGCCACCCTGTTGCCGCTGCTCTGCTTACTCGTCAGCCTCTGCGCCCCGCAGGCCATGGCGCAGGATGTGCCCTCACGTGCCAGTGTGCAGCGGGCGCTCGATGCCCTTGGCAAGTCTGATACCCTCACCGTCAGCCAGCAGGCCGACCAGAAATTCCTGACCGACACCCTCACCCTGCTCGACAGCATCGAGAAGGAGAAGAGCAAGGCCAAGAGCCAGAGCGAGCGCATCCGCTCCCTGCCGGCCGAGCTCAGGGACATCAGCGCCAAGCTCGATGCCCTGACCCAGAACAAGAGTGCCGAGCAGATCAAGAGTGAATACGCCAGCATGAGCCTGAGCGAGCTGGAGAGTCGCCAGCCCGACGTCATGGCCAACATGCAGGATGCCCAGGAAGCCCTCGGCACCATCGGCAGCCAGATCACCAGCCTGCAAACCTTGCCGGAGCGGGCCCAGGCCCTGATGAGCCGCGCCTATCAGCGCAGCCAGGAGATCCGTACCCGCCTCAATGCCGGTGACGGGGTGAGCGGTGCCGAGAAGATGAAGCTGGGCGCCGAGCTGGCCTTGCAGGAGCTGCAACTGGCCAACCTGCAACAGCAGTTGGACAACCGCACCAGCATGCAGGATCTGGCGGTCAAGCAGCGCGACTACCAGAGCGCCCGCCTCGCGAGCGAAGAGCAAAAGCTGCAACTGCTGCAAGAGCAGAGCAGTGCCAAGCGCCTCGGTGACACCGAAAAGACCGCCGAGCAGACCGGCGAGCTGGTCGCCGCGGATGACAACCCGCTGGTACAAAAAGAGCAGGAGCTCAACCATCAGCTCAGCCAGCAGCTGGTCAGCGCCACCACCAACCTCAACTCGCTGGTGCAGAAGAACCTGCAGGCCAAGAGCTGGCTGGAGCGCGGCACCCAGACCGAGCGCAACCTCAACGAACAGGTGCAGATGCTCAAAGGCAACCTGCTGCTGTCACGTATTCTCTACCAGCTCTATCAACAGCTGGAGTCGTCGCCTTCCACGCTGGTGAAGAACCTGGAAGAGCAGATCGCCGACCTGCACCTGGCCCAGTTCGAGCTGAGCCAGCAGCGCGACCAGCTGTTTCAGAAGACCCAGTATCTGGACAACCTGATCGCCAACAGCAGCGAGCCGGTGAGCGAGGAGGACAGAACCAGCCTCTCCAAGCTGCTCGACACCCGCATCAGCCTGCTCGACCAGCTCAACCGCCAGCTGGATGCCCAGCTGACCAACGCCATCAGCCTGCAGCTGACCCAGCAGCAGCTGGCGCGGATCTACTCCTCCATCGAATTTACCCTGCAGCAGCACATCTTCTGGGTGAGCAGCAACAAACCCATCGACGGCAAGTGGTTCATCAGCTGGCCGGCCCAGGCCTACAAGCAGGCCTCCGACTGGGTGCTGAAACCGGATTGGAGCGGCTGGGGTGAAACCTTGCTGCCCATCACCCTGCTCGCCTTCCCGCTGCTGCTGGTGGGCGGTCTGCTGATCTGGAAGCGCCCGGCGCTGGTGGAGCGGCAGAAGAAGATCACCAAGGATCTGGGGCGTTTTCGCCAGGACAGCCAGTGGCACACCCCGCGCGCCCTGCTGTTTACCGTGCTGCAGCGCCTGCCGGGCAGCCTGTTCATCCTGGCTGCCGGCCTGCTGCTGACTGACTGCGGTCTGCTCAGCTCCAGGCTCATTTTCCAGATCACCCTCAATCTGGCGCTCGGTTACCTGGTGTTCAGCGTCTATCTGGCGGTGATGCGGCCGGGCGGCATTGCCGAGACCCATTTCCGCATTGCCAGAGCCGAACTGCAGGCCAAGCGCACCAGCATGCGCTACCTGTGGGTGCCCTTGCTGCCGCTCATCATGCTGTCGACCAAGGCTGTAGTAGAGCCCTCGTCGCTGGGCAATGACGTGGTGGGTCAGGCGCTGACCCTGGCCCTGCTGGGGCTGGCCGCCTATCTGGTGTTCCCCATCTCCCGCGCCCGCATCAAGGGCGAGGCGAGCATGCAGCAGTCGATCACCGCCATCGCCCTGGCGCTGGCACCGGTGGCGCTGATGGTGCTGGTGGGACTGGGCTACTACTACACCGCCCTCAAGCTGACCGGCCGGCTGATCGAATCCTTCTACCTCATCATCATCTGGAGCCTGGTCTACCGCACCGCCCTGCGCGGGCTGGAGCTGGCGGCCCGCCGTCTGGCCTATCGCCGTGCGGTAGCCAAGCGCGAGCACAAGTCTTCGGAAGATGCGGAAGGGGGTGAGTCCATCGAAGAGCAGCCCATGGATCTGGAGGATGTCAGCCAGCAGTCCCTGCGTCTGACCCGCACCGTGCTGCTGCTGGTGTTTGGCGTCGCCTTCTACTGGCTCTGGTCCGATCTGGTGGCGGTCTTCTCCTACCTCGACAGCATGGTGCTGTGGCACAAGAGCGTGGGCTCCGGCGCCAATGCGGTGCTCTACCCCGTCAGCCTGAGCGATGTACTGACCGCCATCTTCATGCTGGGGGCGGCCTGGTCGCTGGCCCGCAACCTGCCGGGTCTGCTGGAGGTGCTGGTGCTCTCCAAGCTGCGTCTGGCCCAGGGCACGGCCTACGCCATCACCACCATGCTCAACTATGTGCTGATCGGGGTCGGTACCCTCACCGCCCTCTCCCTGATGGGCATGCAGTGGGACAAGCTGCAGTGGCTCGCCGCCGGTCTGACGGTCGGTATCGGTTTCGGTCTGCAGGAGGTGGTCGGCAACTTCGTCTCCGGCATCATCATCCTGTTCGAGCGTCCGGTGCGGATCGGTGACACCGTCACCATCGGCACCTTCTCCGGCACCGTCTCCAAGATCCGCATCCGCGCCACCACCATCACCGACTTCGACCGCAAGGAGGTGATCATCCCCAACAAGGTGCTGATGACCGAGCGGCTGATCAACTGGTCGCTAAGCGACACCGTCACCCGCGTCATCGTGCGGGTGGGGGTGGCCTACGGCTCGGATCTGGAGCTGACCCGTACCCTGCTGAAACAGGCGGCGGACGACAACAGCCGCGTCTTGAAAGACCCGGCCCCCATCGTCTACTTCCTCACCTTCGGCCCCAGCACCCTGGATCACGAACTGCGCTTCTTCGTGAGCGAACTCGGCGATCGCAACCCGGCGGTGGACGAGCTGAACCGCAAGATCGATGCCCTGTTCAAGGCCAACGGCATCGAGATCGCCTTCAACCAGATGGATGTCTACATCAAGAATATGAAGGGCGAAGAGCAGAAGGTGGAGTCCGACTCCGCCCAGCCTCCCGCCCTGCCGGGTGCCCAGCCTGTCTAAGGCAGCACGCCATACCACTCGAAGGCCCCGCAAGGGGCCTTTTTTATGGTCGGCGGCCAGCCATCTGCGCTGGTTTTGTGACACGCCGGCCAGAATGGGACACCGTTTGCCGCTAGCCTGAAACGCTTATCCCCTGCTCGCCGACCTGCCAATCGAGGCCGGTCGCGATACACTGAGGGGCCAACCCCCACATTTGCCAAGGTGCGCCAATGAGTTCCCAACCCACTCTGCTCTCTTTTCTCGGCTCTCCCCTGCTCGGGGTGGCCGCCACCTATGTCGACCCCGCCAGCAAGGAGACCGGCGTCTACATCTGCGGGGTCGAGATCCAGGCCGGCGACGAACTGTTGCTGAGCTTTCCCAAGGGGCACCAGCTGGCGATGGGGGAGAAGGTCACCCTGCATCTGGACAACCGCACCGGGGTCGACGAGTACGATGCCTCCTTGAGCGTCTACCGCGTCTCCTACAAGGGGGTGATAACAAAAACCGCCCCGGACAAGGTACAGGTCACCCCGCTGCAGTTCGAGCTCTGGTACGGCAACCGGGTAGTCTATGGCTTCGCCCGGCCGGACTATCAGCATCCGGCCGATGAACGCCCCGCCCGCGGGCTGCCGGTCACCCCGCTCACCGGCCTGCCGGTGCCTGACCTGCGCGAAGTGGAGAACAAGATCGGGGTGCTGGTGACCCGGGCCCAGTCCCAGCCGCACACCACAGTGCTGGCATTTCTCTCCTCCGATGAGGACGATATCTTCTTCATCACCTTCCCCGAGACCTTCAAGTCGCAGTTGCTCAAACGCGACGGTCGCTGCCACTTCGCCATCGACTCGCGGGCGGTGTTCACCTACACCCGCGCCATCGAGTGGAACTACACCATCATCGCCGCCGACGCCTACCAGATCCCGCAGGATCACCCGCTGTTCGAGCCCATCCGCGCCGCTTTCGTGCAGAAGAATCCGTGGGAAGTGGGCTTCTTCAGCCACCCGCAGGTGGAGCTCTATCACCTCAAGGCCCGTCAGGTGGTCTGCCCGGGGCGGGCAAAAGAGTAGCCCAGAGCGGGCCCGAAAGAGGATAAGATGACCGCCGTTGCCCATGACAAGGAGTAGAGAACAGATGCAGCAGGTCGTTTATGTGGCGAGCCCCGCCAGCCAGCAGATCCACGTGTTCGCCCTGACCGGGAGCGGGGAGCTCGCGTTATTGCAGGTGGTCGACACCCCGGGCCAGGTCCAGCCGCTGGTGATCAGCCCGGACGGGCACTGGCTCCATGCCGCCGTACGGCCCGATTTTGCGCTCATCAGCTACTGGATTGGCGTGGATGGCCGGCTCAGCGAGCCGGGCTCGGCGCCGCTGGCGGGCAGCGCCTCCCACACTGCCATCTCGGCCGACGGCCGCTTCCTGCTGGCGGCCTCCTATGCCTTCAATCATGTCACCGTCTCCGCCATCGGCAGCACCGGTCGGGCTGCGCCGCCCCACCAGCAGCTCGACGGCTTGCAGGCCGCCCACTCGGTCACCCTGCTGGCCACCGATGGCCAGGGCGAGCAGGAGGTACTGGTCGCCTGCCTCAAGGAGGATCGTATCCGCCGCTTTGTGCTCTGCCGGGAGGGCCGGCTGCGCCCCCATCCGCTGGGGGATCTGCAGACCGCCAGCGGCGCCGGCCCGCGCCATCTGGCGCTCCACCCAATCAATGGCGACCTCTATTGCCTGAACGAGCTCGACTGCACCATCAACCGCTATCGGCGCAGCGCCGATGGCGACATCACACTGTGCCAGAGCCTGGAGATGCTGCCTGCCGGTTATCAGGGGGAGTACTGGGGAGCTGATCTGCACGTGACACCGGATGGGCTCTTTCTCTACAGCAGCGAGCGGGCCAGCAGCCTGCTGACCCAGTTCGCCATTGCGCCGGATGGCGAGCTCGGGGTGGTCGGCCACTTCCCCACCGAAACCATGCCGCGCGGCTTTGCCATCGACGGGCAGGGCTGCTGGCTGCTGGCGGCAGGGCAAGCCTCCCACCAGCTGGCGCTGCACCGCATCGATCCGGCCAGCGGCGCCCTCACCCTGCAGGCACGCCAGCCAGTGGGCGAAGGGGCCATGTGGGTGCGGGTATTGACGCTGGCACCCTGAGATCTCAGTACTTAGCCCAAGCCCGGCGCACCGACAAAACAGAGAGGCCACCCTGGGGTGGCCTCTCTTTCATCATCTCAACGCACAGCAAGCCAGGCATTTAATCCTTGGCGCTCTCCATGGCACCCTCTTCGGAGTGCTGGGGCAGGATGAGGTTGAGCAGGATGGCGGCCACCGAGGCCAGACCCACACCCGCCAGGGCGAAGTCACCGATCTTCATCTCCAGCGCACCGACACCCACGGTCAGGGTCACGGCCACGATGGCGATGTTGCGCGACAGCCCCAGATCCACCTTGGACTCCACCAGGGTCTTGAGACCGATGGCGGCGATGGATCCGAACAGCAGCAGCATGATGCCGCCCATCACCGGCATCGGGATGGAGGTGAGCAGGGCGTTGAACTTGCCGAAGAAGGCCAGAATGATGGCGAACACCGCGGCCCAGGTCATGGTGACCGGGTTGAAGTTGCGAGTGATCATCACGGCGCCGGTCACTTCGGCATAGGTGGTGACGGGGGGGCCACCAATGAAGCCGGCGAAGCAGACGCCGATGCCGTCACCGGCCAGGGTACGGTGCAGGCCCGGGTTCTTGGTGTAATCCTTGCCCGTCACGCCACCGATGGCCAGCACGCCGCCGATGTGTTCGATACAGGGGGCGATGGCCACCGGCAGCATGAACAGCGCCGCGGCCCAGTTGATCTCGGGGGTCACGAAGTGGGGCAGCGCCAACCAGGGGGCGTTCACCATGCCATCGAAGCTCACCTGACCCATCAGCACGGCGGCCACGTAACCGGCGATGACGCCGGAGAGGATGGGGATGAGCTTGATCCAGCCCTTGCAGAACACCGCCGCAATCAGGGTAACCGCCAGCGAGATGCCGGCCAGGGTCAGCGCAACCGAGGCTGGCACGACCTGCTCACCGCCGGCGCGGCCCATCGCCATGTTGCAGGCCACCTGGGCGACCGACAGACCGATCACCATGATCACCGGACCAATCACCACCGGTGGCAGCAGCTTGTGTACGAAGCCCATCCCACGCACGCGAATGAGCGCGGCCAGGATGAAGTACATGAAACCGGCGGCAAACAGGCCGAACATGGTGGAGGGCAGGCCCCAGGTCTGGGTGGCGTAAATGATGGGGGCGATGAAGGCAAAGCTGGAACCGAGGAAAATCGGGACCTGGCGGCGGGTGCAGAGCTGGAACAGCAGGGTGCCCACACCGGCGCCAAGCAGGGCCATGGAGGGGTTCAGTCCGGTGAGCAGGGGCACCAGAACCATGGCACCGAAGGCGACAAACAGGATTTGCAGCCCGGCGACACTTTGCTTGACTAAGGAAAACATGGATGTCCTTAATTTTTTGATAACTGACAGGGATATTTGACACTTTTCAGTTATCACAAGACTTTTTCAAGGCACTGAATGAGCCATTCGGCGTCATTTGTTGCCTCTTACTGCTTGGGGATGGCATGAAACTGGCTTTTTAGGCGGGATTCGTTGCTACAAGCATCGAGGAAGCGATTTTACGCACTTTTATGGCCGGCGCCAATCGTTTTTCCATGCTGTTTTGTTGTCAGGTGTTGCCCCTGCCCCGCCACCGGCCCCCTCTATACTTGATGACGTGAACCCAGCCGGACAAGGAGTCCCCCATGTCACTGCCCGCTTTCAAGCCCAGCCAGCGCCGACTGCTGGTGGGCTCGGCCATCGCCCTGGCCCTGTTTGCTACCCCGCTGAGCTATGACTTCAGCCACCATCAATGGCAGCTAAATCAGGCCTATGCCAAGTCCTGTTTCGTGGCCGGCACCCGCATCCTGATGGCCGATGGGGAGGAGAGTCCCATCGAGACCCTGCAGGTCGGTGAGCGGGTGCGGGATCAATATGGCCACAGCAACCGGATCCTGGCGATCGAGCGGGTACCGCTGGGAGAGCGCAGACTATACGGGCTCAACCGGCTGGCCCCCTTCTTCACCGCCGAACACCCCTTGCTGACCACCCGCGGTTGGGCGGCCATCGCCCCGGCCATGACCCGCACCGAGAACCCGACCCTCGCCGTGCTGCCGCTCTTTACCGGCATGCATCTGCTGGGTTGGTCGGAACACAGCAGTGCAGGCAACCTGGCGCTGGCCCCCCAACCCACCCCGCTACTGGTGGAGTCCCTCTGCTGGCTGGACGCCCCGCCCACCACGGCACTGTTCAACCTGATCCTGGATGGCAGCCACAGCTATGTCGCCAATGGGCTGATCGTTCACAACAAGGATGGCGATGGCAGTGGCGGCGGCAGTGGAAACGGTGGAGGAGGAAGCAGCGGCGGAGGCGGTAGCGGTAGCAGTAGTGGAGGCAATGACAGCGACGGCGGTGGCAGCAGCGGTGGAAGCAGTCACGATGGCGGCAGCGACAGCAGCCATGGCGGTGACGACAACGGCGGTGGGGAACATGCCGGCGGCGAACAGCATGCAGGAGGTGATCGGCATGCCGGTGGTGAGCAGCATGGCGGAGGGGACAGCCACGCCGGCGGAGATCGTCACGGTGGCGGGCGTGGCCTCGGCAATGGCCTCGATGACAACGGGGTCGATACCGTCGACGCCAATGGCAACGAGATCCGGGGTGACGGCACGGTCGACGACAACGGGGTAGATGCCGTCGACGCCAATGGCAACGAGATCCGGGGCGACGGCACGATAGACGATCGCGACCAGACCCTGACCGATGCGCAGGAGCAAGCGCTGATCCAGCAAGGGTTCAACAGCAAGGTGCAACCATGAGCCGTTATCTGCTGATCTGCCTGGCGCTGTGGTTGTCCGCCTGTGCCACCCAGCCAGCCACCCCGCTCTATCACCAGATGGACAAGCAGGATGTGGCGCTGGCCAATCAGGCGCTGGCCGAGGCGCTGCAAACCCGCCCCAAGGGCCAGAGCCTCACCTGGTTCAACTCCGCCAACCGCCACTCAGGCAGCGTCACGCCACTGCGCACCTTCCGCCACCCCAACGGCCTCTGGTGTCGCGACTACCGCGAGCAGCTCTACATAGGCCAAGCCAGTCAGCAGTGGCAGGACACCGCCTGCCGCAGCAAGGTGGGGCACTGGCTGCCGCTGCGCAGCTGACAGCTCAGGTAACAAAAAAGGGGTGGCCGTGGCCACCCCTCTGCTATTGCCAGTGCAAGCTTGCAGCCATCATACCCGGCGATAGGGCAGGTAGACCGGCTCCCACATGTGGTTGAGGATGTGCTGCTGCAGATCCTGACCGATGAGCGGATGGGAAGGATCCCGCCGCACTATGTCCTTGAGCACCGCCGTCGCCACGTGCACCGAGATGTTGCGCAGCTCGCGAATGCGCGGATAGACGGCCCCCTTGGCCAGGTCCACCTCGCTCACGCACTCTGCCAGCGCAAAGGCGGCGGTGGTGAAGATGTCCGGCGTGATCTCGCGGATCTGGCTGACGATGGCCGCCAGGCCCACCCCCGGGAAGATGAAGACGTTGTTGCCCTGGCCGACCCGGAACTCCTGCCCTTCGTAGTGCACATCCTTGAACGGGCTGCCGGTGGCGACGATGGCCTTGCCCTGGCTCCAGCGATAGATGTCGTCCGGCAGCGCCTCGCAGTTGGCGGTCGGGTTGGAGAGCGGGAATACCATGGGGCGCGCGCAGTGTTTTTGCATCAGCTGCACGTGCTCCTCCTTGAAGGCGCCGCCCGAGCCGCTGGTGCCCAGCAGCACGGTGATCGGCACATGGCGCAGCACATCGGTCAGGTTGGCCTTGCCGGGCACCTCGGTGTCCCAGCCAGCCAGCAGCAGACCCGGCTTGGCGTAGCGGCGCTTGTACTCGTCGAGCCCCTCGCGGTTGTCACACACCAGCCCCTGGGTATCCAGGATATAGATGCGATCGCGGGCCGCCTGCGGATCCAACCCTTCGCGGATCATGCCCGCGCAGATCTGATCCGCCACCCCGACCCCGCCAGCACCGGCGCCATAGACCAGGTAGTTCTGCTGGCCCAGGGTCTCGCCCTTGACCTTGACCGCCCCTATGATGCCCGCCAGCACCACGGCCCCGGTACCCTGGATGTCGTCGTTGAACGACGGCAGCGACTGCTGATAGCGGGAGAGATTGTTGAAGGCGTTGGACTTGCTGAAATCCTCCCACTGCAGCACGGCGTTAGGGAAGTGGCGCTTGACCCCGGCCACGAACTTGTCGATGAAGTCGTCGTACTCCTTGCCACGGATGCGCTTGTGGGGCTGACCCAGGTACATGGGATCATCCAGCAGCGCCTGATTGTCGGTGCCCACGTCGAGCGCAATGGGCAGGCAGCAGGCGGGGTGAATACCGGCGGCCAGGGTATAGAGGGAGAGCTTGCCGATGGGAATGCCCATGCCGCCCACTCCCTGGTCACCGATCCCCAGGATCCCCTGGCTGTCGGTCACGACGATGATGCGCACCGATTTGGCATCCAGCTGACGGGCCAGGGAGCCCATGTCATCGACGTTCTTCGGGGTGATGTAGAGGCCGCGCGCCTTCTGGTAGCGGTGGCTGAACTCCTGACACGCCTTGCCCACGGTCGGGGTGTAGATGATGGGGGTCATCTCCTCCACGTGGCGCGCCAGCAGGGCGTAGAACAGGGTCTCGTTGCGATCCTGCAATGCCCGCAGGTTCTGATACTTCTCGATGTCGCTGCAGGCGCTCAAAAAGCCCTGATAGACCCGATCCAGCTGGGCTTCGAAGGTTTGCACCTGGGGAGGCAACAGGCCGTCGAGCTCGAAGTCGGCGCGCTCCTGTTCGGTAAAGGCGGTGCCCTTGTTGAGATTGCGATCGTTGAGCAGATCGGTGCCAGTCAGTGCGACGGGGCGAAAATCTTGTCCCTGTGCATCTTTCCACAGCAGATATTGTCCGGTAGCCATAGTCATTCTCTTTGATTTACGTGAAATTGCCGTTCGGCAGGAGAGCAAGACTCATAATGAAATCAATCATATGACGTTTGCCTGTTTAGTTTTGTGAGCTTGGGCATACCCTGCGGCCAAAATCCGCGCCGAGGTGGATGATGGTCTCATACCGGCCACGCGCCACAGAGAGCGGCCAACTATGCTCAACAGCAGGCCACCGGCAGGGAGAGGTTCCCGGGGGCAGGAGAGAACACACAGATGAGTGAAATCCTGATCGTCGATGACATGGCATCCAACCGCTACATCTTGCGCAGTCTGCTGGAAGAGGCGGGTTACCGGGTGCGGGAGGCCACCGACGGCCTGCAGGCGGTGGATGCCGCCACCGAGTTCCCCCCCGATCTGGTGCTGATGGACATCAACATGCCGGTGATGGACGGTTACGAGGCGTGCCGCCGCATCAAGCAGCTGCCGGGCCAGTGGTGCCTGCCGGTGCTCTTCATCAGCACCAACAGCGGGATCGGGGCGCTCGAGCAGGCCTTTCAGGCCGGCGGCTGCGACTATGTCTCCAAGCCTTTCCACCAGCTCGAGGTGCTGGCCCGGGTGCAAAACCAGCTGCGTCTCAAGGAGCTGGGGCGCCAGCAAGCCAAGGTGCAGCTCTACCAGAGCCTGTTTCAGCTCACCGCCAGCATCGCCCACGAGATCAACACCCCGATCGGCATCGGCATCACCGCCTCCAGCCTCATTCACGGCGCCGGCGATCTGCTGGCCAGCGCGGTGCAAAACGGCATGCTGGGGCAGCGCCTGCTCCAGCAGCAGCTCACCGACATCAAGGAGGGCACCGAGCTGGTGGAATCCAGCCTGCGCCGGGTCGCCCTGCTGGTGACCCGCTTCAAGGAGCTGACCCGGGATCAGACCGAACTGCCCGCCACCCCCTTTGCCGTACAGAAGAGCCTGCGCAAGCTGCTGCAGGCCTTCACCCCCGAGTTTCTCATCGCCCGAGTCAACGCCGAGCTGGGCGGCGAGGAGGTCACCCTGACCGCCCCCGAGTCGCTGTTTCTCGACCTGGTGCAGGAGCTCATCAAGAACAGCATGGAGCACGCCTTCAAGGGGCCGGGGGAACACCGCCTCTCCCTGCAGGTGGAGCGGGCCGGCAGCGAGCTACTGCTGATCTACCGGGACAACGGCCCCGGCATGGCGGCCGAGCAGCTCGCCCACCTGTTCGAGCCCTTCTTCACCACCCTGCGCGGTGACGCCCGCCACTGCGGGCTGAGCGCCTGTCGCATCCACAATCTGGTGGAGAACAACCTGCACGGCCAGCTTGCCGTCACCAGCCCGCCCGGCGAGGGGCTCTGCTACTGCATCCGGCTGCCGCTGCAGCCGCCGCTCTGAGCGGCAGACACAACAAAGGGGCGCCGCAGCGCCCCTTTTCTTTCATTCTGATGTCGCGGCCAGCCTCAGCCTGACTTGCCTACCTTGGGCTCGTCGAGCTGGTGCTTCACCTCTTCATACCAGAGATCGTGGTGCTCCTTGGCCCAGGTCTCGTCCACCTCGCCGCTGATCATCCCCTCCAGCGCCCCTTCCAGCTGGAACAGGCCCATGTAGATGTGGAAGATGAAGCCGCAGATGAGGATCAAGGCGCCGACGATATGGATGAAGCTGGCCCACTCCATCTGGCGGCGCAGCTGGCCGAAGATGGGGAAGTCCAGAAACAGCCCGGTCGCCACGACGATGCCGCCAAACCAGATCAGCAGCCAGAAGATCGCCTTCTCGCCGCCGTTGGAGAAGCCCGCCGAGGGGTGACTCCCCTTGTGGGGCCCCAGCATGCCGCCCGCCTTCATGAACCAGCGCACGTCCACCATGTTGACGATGTTGTGGCGAAACCACTTGATGAGCACTCCCATCAGGCAGAGGAAGAAGAGCGGCCCCACGTAGTTGTGGAACACCTTGGCGAACCAGATCCAGTTCTCCCACACCCCGATGCTCACCACCGGCTTGATGAAGTGCTTGCCGTAGATGATGGCCAGCCCGGACCCGGAGAGGGTCAGGAACATGCCCGCCGTGGTCCAGTGCAGCGCCCGATCGAGCCGGCTCCAGCGCTTGAGCTTGCGCCCGGTGCGCGGCTTGGAGAGCTTGGTCGACCCCACCGCCCAGTACATCAGGCCGCACATGGCGAGCGACCCGAAAATGGCGATGGCACCGAGCGGCGACACCCACTTGGTCTTCACCTCGAACCAGAGCTGGCCCGGCACCGAGATGAGCACCCCGTGCTCCGGCGAGCGGGAGGTGGTCACCCCCTCCTGCCCGTCCTTCACCGCCCGCCAGTAGTCGGCGCCGGCAAAACCGACCGCCTCTTTCTCGGCGTCGGCGAAGCTGGCGGTACTCACCAGCAGCAGGGCGGCAAACAGGGCCATTAGCCAGGTTTTCATGCCGCCCCTCCCTTGCCCGCCTTGCTGGCGTCATGGAACAGCTCTTCACCGCTGCCCCAGCCCGCTTCTTTGGCGCCGCGATAGGCGACCCGCTCGCGGAAGATGTCGGAGATGACCTGCGCATCCCCCGCCAGCAGCGCCTTGGTGGAGCAGAGCTCGGCACACATGGGCAGCTTGCCCTCGGCGATGCGGTTGGCTCCGTACTTCTGGCGCTCCGCCTCGCTGTGATCCTCCTCCGGGCCGCCGGCACAGAAGGTGCACTTGTCCATCTTGCCCCGATCGCCGAAGGCGGCGGTCTTCGGGAACTGGGGCGCCCCGAACGGGCAGGCGAACAGGCAGTAGCCACAACCGATGCAGAGATCCTTGTTGTGCAGCACGATGCCGTCGTCAGTGTGATAGAAGCAGTCGGCCGGGCAGACCGCCATGCAGGGGGCGTCGGTGCAATGCATGCAGGCGACCGAAATGGAGGTCTCACCCGGCAGGCCGTCGTTGAGGGTTACCACCCGGCGGCGCTGGATGCCCCACTCCAGGGCATCGTCGTTCTCGTTCTTGCACGCCGTCACACAGCCGTTGCACTCGATGCAGCGCTTGGTGTCACACATGAATTTCATTCTGGCCATGGGATCAGGCTCCTACTTTGCGAAAACGGCACAGGGTGACCTTGGTCTCCTGCATCTGGGTGACCGGGTCATAACCATAGGTAGTGACTATGTTGACCGACTCCCCCAGCACATAGGGGTCAGACCCTTCCGGATATTTGGATCGCAGATCCTTGCCCTCGAAGTGGCCGCCGAAGTGGAACGGCATAAAGGCGAGCCCCGGCTTGACCCGCGGGGTCACCAGCGCCTTCACCTTGACCCGGCCTCCTTCCGGCCCCTCGACCCACACGTCCTGACCGTCGCGCACGCCGACGTCGTTGGCATCCGCCGGGTTCATCTCGACGAACATCTCCTGCTGCAACTCGGCCAGCCAGGGGTTGGAGCGGGTCTCGTCACCGCCCCCCTCGTACTCCACCAGACGGCCGGAGGTGAGGATGATCGGGAACTCCTTGCTGACGTCCTTCTCCTGCACCGAGGCGTACTGGGTCGGCAGGCGCCACAGGCTCTTGGCATCGGGCCAGGTGGCGTAGTCGGCCAGCAGATCCCGGCGCGGGGTGTAGAGCGGCTCGCGGTGCTTGGGCACCTGATCCGGGAAGGTCCACACCACGCAGCGCGCCTTGGCGTTGCCGTAGGGGACGAAGCCGTGCTTGATGGCCACCCGCTGGATACCGCCGGAGAGATCGGTCTTCCAGTTTTTGCCCTCGGCCTCTTTCTTCTCGGCCTCGGTCAGCTCATCCCACCAGCCAAGCTGCTTCATCAGATCGGCGGTGATCTCGGGATAACCGTCTTCCACCTCGCTCCCCTTCGGCCAGGAGTCTTCGGCCAGCAGCGAGACGCCCTGATACTCGATGCCGAAACGGGCACGGAAACCGCCGCCCCCTTCCGACACCGGAATGCTGGTGTCGTAGAGGATGTGGCTGCCTGGGTGTTTCATCTCCGGGGTACCCCAGCAGGGCCAGGGCAGACCGTACACTTCGCCGCTGACCGGGCCCCCTTCGGCCTTGAGGTTGGTCTTGTGGAAGGTGTGCCAGTTCTGCTGGTGCGCCTTGAGCCGCTCCGGGCTCTGGCCGGTGTAGCCCACGCTCCACATGCCGCGGTTGTATTCGCGGGTGATGTCTTCCAAGAGCGGCTCGTTGTTCTCCACCTTGATGTGCTTGAACAGCTCATCGGCAAAACCGAGCTTCTTGCTCAAGAGATACATGATCTCGTGGTCGACCTTGGATTCGAACAGCGGCTCGACCACCTTGTCGCGCCACTGCATGGAGCGGTTGGTGGCGGTGACGGAACCATAGGTCTCGAACTGGGTGGTGGCCGGCAGCAGGTAGACGCCGTCGGTGCGATCGTTCATGACGGCGGCGACCGTGGGGTACGGGTCGACAATCACCATCATGTCGAGCTTTTGCATCGCCTTCTTCATCTCGGGGCCGCGGGTCTGGGAGTTGACAGCATGACCCCAGTAGAACATGGCGCGGATGTTGGAACCCTGCTCGATGAGATCGGCGTTCTCCAGCACACCATCAACCCAGCGGGAGACCGGAATGCCGTTGTTGTTCATCGGCAGCTTGCCGTTGTAGGCCTTGTTGTCAAAACGGGCCTTGATCCACTCGTAATCGACGTCCCACACCCGGGCCCAGTGCTTCCAGGAGCCCTCTTCCAGCCCGTAGTAACCGGGCAGGGAGTCGGAGGTGACACCAAAGTCGGTGGCGCCCTGCACGTTGTCGTGACCACGGAAGATGTTGGTGCCCGCCCCGCTCTTGCCCACGTTGCCGAGGGCCAGTTCGAGGATGCAGTAAGCGCGGGTGTTGTTGTTGCCGGTGGTGTGCTGGGTGCCGCCCATGCACCAGACCACGCAGCCGGGGCGGTTGTCGGCCAGCAGTTTGGCGGCGCCATGAACCTGCTGTTCGTTGAGGCCGGTCACCCGCTCCACTTCGGCCGGGGTCCAGCGCGCCACCTCTTTTTGCACCTCGTCCATGCCGTAGACGCGGGTGCGGATGAACTCCTTGTCTTCCCAGCCGTTCTTGAAGATGTGCCAGAGCATGCCCCAGATAAAGGCGACGTCGGTGCCCGGACGCAGGGAGAGGTACATGTCCGCCTTGGCAGCGGTGCGGGTACGGCGCGGGTCGACCACCAGGATCTTGCAGCCGTTGCGCTCTTTGGCCAGCAGGATGTGCTGCATGGCGACCGGATGGGCCTCCGCCGGGTTGGAGCCGATGAACATGATCGACTTGCTGTTGTGCATGTCGTTCAGGCTGTTGGTCATGGCGCCGTAGCCCCAGGTGTTGGCGACCCCGGCGACCGTGGTGGAGTGGCAGATGCGCGCCTGGTGATCCACGTTGTTGGTGCCCCACAGGGACGCCATCTTGCGAAACAGGTAGGCCTGCTCGTTGGAGTGCTTGGCGGAGCCGAGCCAGTAGACGCTGTCGGGGCCGGACTCCTTGCGAAGGCGCAGCACTTCATTGCCCACCTCTTCGATGGCCTGCTCCCAGCTCAGGCGCTGCCACTTGCCGCCCACCAGCTTCATCGGGTACTTGAGGCGACGCTCGCCGTGGCCGTGCTCGCGCAGGGCCGCCCCCTTGGCGCAGTGACCGCCCAAGTTGAAGGGGTGATCGAAGGCCGGCTCCTGGCCGGTCCAGACGCCGTTTTGCACCTCGGCATAGACGCCGCAGCCCACCGAGCAGTGGGAACAGATGGTGCGCTTCACTTCGACCGGCACGTCGGCCGCCACGCTCTTGGCCTCGGCCCGCTGCATCATGGCAGGGGCCAGCCAACCGGCGGCCACGGCGCCGCCGGCCACCAGACTTGAGTTGACCATAAAGGCACGACGGGTCAGCCCCTGACCGCGAGCGGCCCCATTGCTTTGCAAGCTGCCCTGCTCGCCCGCCTGGGGCTGCTCGGCACGTTTCGTCAGTTTCATGAGTTCTCCTTCACTGAGCCGGCTCAGTCGGTGCCGCGCAGGGTGCGATAAAAGTCGTGAACATGGGGGGTCTCCCGATAGCCCTTATCCGGCTCGGTGTCGTGGGTCAGCACCTCCTTGCCCACCACCCGGCCAGTGGCACCGGCCAGCACGCCGATGGTGGCAACCACCCCCACCCCCTTGATCAGATTGCGGCGGGACGGGTCTTTCAGCTGTTCATCGCTCATCTTTCTGTGACCTCTGTTGTTATGGTCGGCTGCGGTGAGCCGGTTTTGCTATGAGTGGGTGACGCAGCGTCATGGCTGCGTCACCACCGGGCTGCCAAAGGGCAGGCGCAGTTCCTGTTCCAGTTTGAAAAAGTCTTCGGCAAGAGCACCGACCGCCCGATAGAAGCTGCCCCCTTTCGCCTGTTGCTGATCGCGGCAGCAGGCGAGTACCCAGGGGGCAAGGTGGCGTTCATAGAAGCGGTTGCGATCCGGGTGCTGCTCGGCAATCAACACCGCCATCACCTCGCAGAGGGCGGCCAGGTGATCTTCCGGCTCGCACACCCCGCTCCGGCGCTCGAAGCCGAGCGACTGGAGGTCGGCGCGCAGCACCGCCAGCGGCAGCTCCATCAAAGAGCCGGTGAGATACCAGGAGGCAAACGGCACGATCTCCCCGCGCCCCAGCCCGATAAAGAGATCCTGATACTCCTCGGCAAGCTCATGCTCGTGGTGGCTGCTGGCCGCCAGCTGCACCAGCCCCAGCCCTCTGGCAAAGGGGCCGGGCATGGCCTGCAGGCCTTGCAGCCAGGCGAGCTGTTCGCCACGGGGGGCGGCGCGCCAGAGGCTCGCCAGCAGGGCGTACATGTCGGCGCTATTGCGATCCAGGTCGGTCATTGCCGGCGCCTCCGGGTAGTCATTGCGTTGTTCAGTCATCAGAGCCCCCTCACACCTTGAGCTGGGAGACGGGATCCGCCGCCAGCGCCGCAAACACATCCTTGACCCGGCAGTCCTCGCACATCAGCAGCCGCTGGGCGGCCTCGTTCTGAAAGTGGGAGTGACCGGCCAGTTTTTGCTGGATGCGGCGGATAAGGGAGGCCGGCGCGAACGGCTTTCCGCAGCGAATGCAGCAGGCCGCCTCTTCGGCTTTAAGGCTCTGCACGGCGCGGCGCGCCTCGGGCACAGGCTGCAAGCGGGGCATCAGCACGATGGCCTGCTCGGGGCACGCCTTTTCGCACATGCCGCACTGGATGCAATCCTGCTCGATAAAGTTGAGGCCGGGCGCATGACCCACCGCATGCAGGGCGCGGCTCGGACAGACCGCCACGCAGCCCATGCAGAGGGTGCAGTCTGCGTCTTTCAGCTCCACGCTGCCGTAAGGGGCGCCGTGGGGCACTGCCAGCGGCTCACGGCGCCCCTCATTGGCCTGCCAGAGGGCATCGAAGGCGGCAAACAGGTTCTCCCGTTTGTCTCCTTTCAGCGGCTTGTCCAGCAGGGCAATGGCTGGTTCACCGGAGATCGGCTTATCTTGTTCGGCATCCGGGTTAAACAGGGCGATGCGATCGGCAGCAAGCCCAGCGCCCGCCAACAGCACGGCGGCGCTGGCCAGTTCCCGCTCAACCAGCGCACGGACGCTTGCGGGGGCATCGTCACCCAGCGCAATGCGCACTGCGCTGGCACCGTAGGCGAGTGCCGCGAGCCAGCTCTCGATGCCTAAACTCGCGCTCTCCTCCACCCAGACCGGCAGCCAGTTGGCAGATAGGTGGGTGAGCTCGGCTTCCACCCATTCGCGCTCGCTTTCACCGGCAATCAACAGCCGAGGTGCGTCGCCTCCCGCCTCCCGGTAGTGCTTGAGCAGACGCAGCAGATAGTCGCCGCTGGTATTGGCGTCGGGTTGGTGATAGCCAATCGCCCCGGTCGGACAGGCTGAGGCGCAGCTACCAAAGCCCTGACAGAGATGGGGATCGATCTGGATGCGACCATTGATAGGCTTGAGCGCATCGGTCGGGCAGACATCGAGACAGCGGCTGCAACCGGGCACGCCGCGGGCGGTAAAGGCGCACGCCTCGGGGTCGAGGCGAAAATAGCGCGGCTTGTCGAAGATACCGGTCAGCGCACAGAGCTCGGCAAGCCGCTCGGCCAGGTCAGCGTCATCAAAGAGATGCAGATAGCCCACCGGCGGGCGTTCCAGCGCAAACAGCGGGACGCGGCCCAGATCGGCCACCAGATCGAAGCGTGGTTCGCGTAGCTGTTCACTAGCAGCAGCCGCTTGTTGTGGAAAACAGAGCGCAGCCAGATCAAACCTCTCACCCTGCCCATTGAGGCCGGTGAGCTGAAACTGACCGAGATACCCGGTCAGGCTCGGTTCGCGCAGGGTCAGAGCATCCAGGGTGGCGGTAGCCTCGAAGATGGCCTCGAGATCCGCTGCCTCGGCGTCATGCACCGACTCGGTCACCAGCAGGGTCGGCATCACGCCTTGGGGCAGCAGGCTGGCGGCGCGGCGAATGCGGTCTTCCGGGCCGACCAGCAGCAAGCGCCCCTGACTCTGGTAAGAGACGGTGGCCGGGATCAGGTTGTTGGTCTTGACCGTATGCTGCAGGGCATGGGCGCGGGCACGTTTGTTGCGCGCGGCCACGCCATCGGCGGTCAGAGTTGCGACGGATGTTGTTATGGGTTGTTCGATGCTCACATGCACTCCTGTGCGCGCCACCTCGTGGGACGGCGTGCTTGTTGGTCAGCTGGGAGAGCAAGAGCCGAGCCAACTCCCCCAGGAAAAAAGTGACTGGCAGGGAGTCAGGATCCCAAATGCTCTATTTCCCCACCCTTGGTTGGGACATTTTGTCCATCATAGTCAACCAAAATGTCCCGATCGTCGGTGTGGGTTTGAGAATGGTTATCAGCCAAACCTTGCGGTTCGCTGGTTATGGCCGTGGCGGCCACTGTCGCCGGTTCGGGTGCGGCAGCGGTTGAGTGAGGCGCTTCGTCATCCGGCGCCGTCGCCTGCTCCACCAGCCAGTTGCGCAGGCCGGCGGTCAGGGCCGCGGGCAGCAATTCGGGCTGGCTGAAATCCTGGGTGTAGTCGTCGAGCCCATCCGGCTTATGGCTGCGAAACATGGCCCGCAGCGCCTCCCTGTCGGGGAGTTTGGCCTTGCCCGGCTGGGCTGTTGTTAGCTGCGGTTCGCCACTCTCGGCCCCCTCAACGGCAAGGGGTTCACTGCTCCCCTTGTCAGTACTGACTACGGGGCTATCCAGCGCATTATCAGGGATTTCACCTTCGTCACTGCTTTCGATGGGGGCGACAACAGTCTCGGGGATGGCTTCTTCCCTCGGCTGCAATGCCTGATGCTTGCGCGCCTCACTCTTGCGAGACGACCAGCGCTTGAGAAACTCACTCATGGGCGCTGTTTACGGCACAGGTTCCGGCGTCGCTGCCACGCTCGCGGCCATCGGGGCCGGTGGCCTTGACGGCGCCACAGCTGGCTTGATCCTGGCTATCGACACCGAGCTGATCCTGCGCCCGCCCCTTGCCCTTCTTGCCCTTGCGACGGGCCTCCAGCAGCTCGCCGTGGCGGCCGATAAAGGCCTCCACCCAGGCTTGCAGCGCTTCGGGCAGCGGGCAGGAGAGCACCTGCCGCTCGCCATCCATATAGGCGGCGGCCACGGTCTGGCTCAGGGTCAGGCCATCGGCCACAAAGCCATTGTCCACGCGGCTTCCGGTGACAAAGAGGCGGGGCGAGCCGGAGCTCAAATTGAAGCGATAATCCCCCCGCTCATCGCGAAACAGGGTTAGGGGCAAGGCACCGGCAGCCTTGGGCTGCGCGGGGTGGAGTGCCGCAATCTCGAAACGGCGGCTCTGCCAGCGGCCAACCTGGCTGTCGATGGCCTTTAACTCCAGTTGCAGCCAGCGCTGCGGGGAGAGGGGTTTGGTTGTCTCTTGCACTGTCACGGCTCCCATCAGAAGGTCTCTGCCAGGCCGCCCTCCCCCGTGATCCACCCCGTTCGGGACGGATCAGAGCAGGACATTCAGGGCGGCCACAGCCATTAATGGGATAAGACTTAGCAAGAGTGGGGCCAAGGCCGGTCTGGTGGCCACTTGGGGCTTTAATGCTAGTTGGGGCGTCGTGCGGGATATGGGTAGACGCGGGCGTAGGCTGGTGCAGAGCGCAGCGAAGCCCAACATGCAAGGTTAGTTTCAAATCACAGATATCGAAATTTTAAAGAAGAACTATTGATAATCTTCATCTTTTTATAAAAAATCACTTTTGTTTCGGATGACTATTCGAGGTATAGAATGATTCATAGTGTAAAATTAGCATGGGGGATTAATCTTAATGGCGATATAAAGCATATTTATGAGGTGCCTAATGGAAATAAATGTCAATGCGTGTGTATTGAATGTGGTGGTGCACTATGTGCTAATCAAGGAGAAATTAAAACTTGGCATTTCTCACATCAAACAGAGACTAATTGTACCGGTGAAAGCATTATTCATTTCTTAGCAAAGAAAATTATAGAGAATGCGTCAAAAAAATCTGAAAGAATCCATTTTCCTTCTTCGAAGGGAGAAGAAGGTTCATATTGCGATCTAGAAGAATGGCATGTGGAACACTGGCAATATAAAAACTTGTTTTTATCTAACTACACAGCAAAACTAGAAGTTAAAATTGACAATCTGATAGTGGATGTTTTATGCACAGACAATATTACAGGGCAAGCCTTTGCCATTGAAATATATCGAACAAACAAAAAGGATGATGCCGCCGTATCCAAATTCGAACAAAATAAACTGATGTCCATTGAAATAGATCTTAGTGAGGTAAGCTTAGATATATCAAGGCATCAGTTAGAAGAACACGTATTAAAAAGAGCCCCCAGAAAGTGGATTTTCAATACCGAACATGCTCAATTAAAAACTAAAGCCATAGAGAAGCTAAAAAAAGAAATTAACTCTATCAATGCTAAAAACTATAACAATTTTTTAAATCACTCCAAATCAATCGACACATGTCATTGGGCAAAACGTATTCAAATACCTGATTTGAAGCATGATGAAAAATCTAGTGATTACGTCGGGAACGTAATAGAGCACAAATGTTCTGAGCCTCTAAAGATCACCAACTTAACTACACCATTAGATTTTTATTCGGAAAAAAGAGTTGCTCATGCCATGGCAGAAATAAATCATAAAGCTTGGTATGATATTTTTTATGTTTTAGGGTATGAAACGGACTTTTCATATAACACGCCAAAACCACATATCATTGCAATTGTTGAAATTGATGACAACAATAACTATTCCTCAATATGCAAAATGATAAATATTGAAAAATGGAAAAATGGAAAAATGGAAAAATGGAAAAATAAATTAAAACTTAGAACACAGATGGAGCTAGCCAACAAAATCAATTCAATGAATGAATACAAACAATCATTTTCCAATAGAACAGATGTAGAAAAAATATTGTATTTGTGTTCCAAGCTAAACATATCACCTCCAGACTTGAGTGCTAAATCAACACATATAAAGCCCTATTGGAATGTCAGTGACTATGTATGGAAAATGATGATTTACATACATCATATTTGCAGATATGAACGAATCAATTGTGACTATATTTCCAAAAATAAATCGCTAAAGGGATTGTTTAACTTTCCTGATGACGATTACTCTAGAGTAAAACGTTCTAAAGATATCTATTTTTGGCTACGTGATACAATGGCACCTAAAGGTTTAGTTTCTCATTCATATAGACTTCATTTTGACATCAACAAAAACAGTAATCTCAAAAATAAAATAAATACAATATTTGATTTATTTTAGATGAGAATAAATGATAAAAAACTCGTCAAAATATACATTTTCTTTTCAAAGCAAATACCTCACCCCCCCCCCAAAAAAACTTAATAAAAATATTGGAACAAAACTTGCTGTATCCCTCCCCTTAGATCCCGGCAACCGGTCGCGAGGGGCCCATGACACCGACCTTTATCAAAAGCAATGCTGCCGCCCAGCTCACCATGGCCGTCGAGGTGATGGATGAACAGGGCACGCTGCAAACCCGCCAAATCGCCTGTGAGCGGCCACTGACGGTCTACCTCAACTGGAAGGAGATCGTAACCCTGATGACGCTGGGGGCCCGCCCCGAGGCGCTGGTGCTGGGTTATCTCAAAAATCAGGGCTTTATCGAGGATATTTCGGCCATCGAGTCGGTGATCGTCGACTGGGAGAGCGAGGCCGCCGCCGTGGTGAGCAGCCAGCAGGCCGCCGATCTCGACAAATCACTGGAGAAGAAGACGGTCACCTCCGGCTGCGGTCAGGGCACCATGTATGGCAGCGTGATGAAAAAGCTCGAAGGGGTGGTCTTGGCCGCGCCTGAGCTTAAGCAGAGCACCCTCTACGCCCTGCTCAAGGCGCTGTCGGCCCATAACGAAACCTACAAGATGGCCGGTGCCGTCCATGGTTGCGCCATCTGTCGAGGCAGCGAAATCCTCTCCTTTGTCGAGGACGTGGGGCGCCACAATGCGGTGGATACTCTGGCGGGCGAGCTCTGGATGCGCGGCGAGGCTGGCCACGACAAGATCTTCTACACCACCGGGCGGCTCACCTCGGAGATGGTGATCAAGGTGGCGCAGATGGGCATTCCAGTGCTGCTGTCGCGCTCCGGCGTCACCCAGATGGGGCTGGATCTGGCCCGCCAGCTCGGCATCACCATGATTGCCCGCGCCAAGGGGCGCCACTTCGAGGTATTCAGCGGCCACGACCATATGGTGCTGGACGAGAAACCGCCGGTGCTGGCGCCCGGTTCGGCCGGTCGCGGGATGCGGGACTAGGTAATGAACGAGTTGATGAGTGCCAAGCAGATCGCGCTGTATCTCGATCACGCCACCACACAGGCCACCACAGGGGTCAGGAACAAGCCATGAACGAGTTTATGAACGTGAAGCAGGTGGCGGAATACCTCGATCTCAACGAGAAGAAGGTCTACCAGCTCGCCAACGAGGCGCGCATCCCCGCCACCAAGGCGACCGGCAAGTGGCTGTTTCCCCGCTCCCTGCTCGATCGCTGGCTGCTCGGCAGCTGCCACGAGGGGGTGATGAACGACCGCCTGCTGCTGGCGGGCTCAGACGACGTGCTGCTGCACTACGCCAGCAGCCGGCTAGCCCAGCAGCTCGGCACCCAGGCTCTGGTGGGCTACACCCCGTGCGGCACCCGGCAGGGACTGGCGATGCTGGCGCGCGGCCATGTGGACTTGTGCGCCATCCATTGGGGGCAGGCCGAGGAGGCCCACCTGCGCCACCCGGCGCTGGTACAGCAGTATCAGGGCCACCGGCAATGGGTGATCGTTCATGGATTTCGGCGGGTGCAGGGGCTGGTGCTGCGCCGGGGCTTGCAACCGAAAGAGGCGAGACAGGCGCTCGACTGGCGCTGGGCCATGCGCCAGGAGGGGGCCGGCAGCCAGCGCGCCCTGCAGGAGTGGCTGCAAACCCAGGGGGAGTCGCTGACCCGGCTCGAGCGCACTATCGAGGTCAACAGCGAGCGGGAGCTGGCCGCCGCCATCAGCCGCGGCGATGCCGATGTCGGGCCCGGCGCCCAGAGCACCGCCACCGAGTTCGGCCTCGATTTCATGCCGCTCTCCCAGGAGTGCTTCGATCTGGTGATGCCGCAGGGGGTCTTCTTTCGCACCCTGCTGCAGCAGCTGATCGGCTGGCTGCAATCCCCCGAGGGGCGCGAGCTGGCGGCCCGCCTTGGCGGCTATGACCTGACCCAGAGCGGCAAGCTGGTGTGGAGCCCGCAGTAAGTATCCCCTCACTCGCCCGTAAAAAAGCCCGCCAAGACCAATATTGACGGGCTTTTTTGTGCCTCACTCTGAAGCTCGACAGCCACCCCCCTCCCCGTTGAGGGCAATACGTGCCCTTCAAGTTCGGCGGGCTTTTTATGATGTCGTCATGACTGGGGCTCGACGCTTGCCTCACGCCCCTCGGCGTTGAGGGCGATGCGCCACCCCTCCAGCCGGTCGCGCTCGCCGCCGCTGGCCAGCCGGGCGTGGCTGCGCAGGCGGATGGTAAAACAGCTGCCCTGCCCCGGGGTGGAGTCTACCAACAGCTCCCCGCCCCAGCGGCTGATGATGCGGTGGCTCAGGGCCAACCCCAGCCCGGTGCCGGTGGCGCGGGTGGTGAAGAAGGGGTCGAAGATCTTGTCGATGATGGCTGCCTCGATGCCGCTGCCGTTGTCGATGACCCGCACCTCGGCCCCTTGCAACTGGCCGGCGTCATCCAGCCAGTCGCGGCTCTCGACCCGGATCTCCCCCTGCTCCCCCAGCGCATGGCTGGCGTTGACCAAGAGGTTGATCAGCACCTGCAGCAGCTGCTGGCGATCCGCCTCGATGGGCTGCTGGGCCCTGAGATCGGCCACCAGGTTCACCTGCTGCTGGCGCAGGGCGGAGCGCACCAGGGTCAGGCTCTCCTCGATGATGGGGGTGAGATGCTGCCACACCGGCGCCGTCTCGTAATCGCCGGGGCGGGAATATTGCAGCAGGCTGCGGGTGATGGCGCGAATGCGCTCGATCTGGGCCAGCACCAGCGCCAGCTCCTCGCTCACCGGCGCGGCCGCCTCCCCCAGCTCCAGTTTCATCAGCTCCACATTGCCGAGGATCACCGCCAGCGGGTTGTTGATCTCGTGGGCCACCCCGGCACAGAGCTCGCCGAGGGCCGCCAGCTTCTCGCTGATGAGCAACTGCTGGCGGGCCTGGGTCAGCATGTGGATGTGGTGCTCGAGCTCGGCGGTCTTCTGCTCAAGGCTCTGGGTACGCTCGGCCACCTTCTGCTCCAGCTCATCGGCGCTGCGGGCCAGCTGCTGCTGGTGCGCCGCCTGCTGATCCAGCATGGCGTCGAACTGGCGACCAAGCTGGGCCAGCTCGTGATCGGGGTCGAGAGCCAGCACGCCGATGCGGGCCGGCTGACCCGCCTGCACCTGACGCACCACCTTGTGCATCCGCTCGATGGGGGTGAACAAGTCCCGCGCGCCGCGATAGACCAGCAGGCCGGAGAGCAGCAGCAACACCACCACGCCGGAGCCCAGCTCCAGCAGGTTGGTGAGGTAGGTGCGGATGATGGGCCACTCGAGAAAACCGACGTAGAGCATGCCGATGCGCTCACCATTGGCGCCCAAGAGCGGCTCGTAGCCCGACACATACCAGGCGTCGTGGACGAAGGCGCGATCAATCCAGGGCTCACCGCGGCCCAGCACCTGCTCGCGCACCGGCGCCGACACCCGGGTGCCCACCGCCCGCCCCAGCTGGCGACTACTGCTGGCGGGCACGTTGGTGCTCACTCGCAGATCGCCGAGAAACAGGGTGACGGTGCCGATGCTGCCGGCCGGCAGGGTGTTCTTGGCGAACACCTGGCCCTTGAGCTCGTCCACCAGCCGGGTGCTGCCGTTGATGAGCTCGCCTCCCTCCAGCACGCCCCAGAGGCTGCCGTCCCGCCCCATCACCGGGGTCAGCGAGAGGCTGACCAGGCCGCGGGTCTCCTGCCCCGCCACCGGATCATATTCCCGCTCCAGCACGGCACGGCTGGCCAGCGCCGGCGAGAGCGCCAGCAGTTGCTCCCGCGACCAGACCACGAAGTGGCTGACGCTGCGCCCGGCGGCGAGGGCCGCGCGATCCTGCGCTGGCAGCAGATCCAGCTCGCTGCCGCTGCGCAGGCGCAAAAAATCGAGGCCGTAGTTGGCGGCGAGCGGCATCACCCATTGGCGCAAGCGGGCGGGAGATTCGCGCAGCTGCAGCTGGAAGGCCCAGGCATCGCGCAGGTGCTCGAGGTGCTCGGCCTGGCGCTGCTGCTGCACGCTCACCGCGTGGTGTGCCACGCCAAGGTCGCTGCGCACCGTGGTGAGCAGATTCTGCCAGCTGTAGGTGAGGGTCCAGTAGAGGGTCAGTCCTATCATGCCGGCCAAAGTCAGCATGATGGGCACCGAGGTGAGCAGCAGCAGACGCCAGCGCACCTTGGTTCTGAGCAACCACGGGATCTGCGCCAGCCTCATGACTCACTCCGGCGGCAAGGGGCGAGCCGGCTCATTCGATGGCCCACTCCTTGAACTTGCGCTCCAGGGTCTTGCGCGCCACCCCGAGCACCCGGGAGGCGGCCGACTTGTTGCCATCATGGCTCGCCACCACCTGCAGGATGTGAGCCTTCTCCACCTCGGCCAGCGCCCACTCCAACGGATAGCCCTCCTCGCCCCGCGCCGACTCGGCCGGCTTGGCGCTCTGCCAGTATTCGGCAGGCGGCTTGCCCAGCAGCAGGCAGCGCTCGATGAGGTTGCGCAGCTCGCGCACGTTGCCGGGCCAGGGGTAGGCCTGCATGGCTACTACGTCCTCGTGGGTCCAGTGCAGGGCGCCCATGCCCATCTCGGCAGTGAGTTGGCGGGTGAAGTGGTGCACCAGGGCGGGGATGTCATCGATCCGCTCGCGCAGGGGGGCCACCGGCAGCGCCACCACGTTGAGGCGATAGAAGAGGTCTTCACGAAAACGGCCCGCCTCCACCTCCGCCTTCAGGTTGCGGTTGGTGGCGGCGACGATACGCACGTCCACCGAAAGTTCCCGCTCGGCCCCCACCGGGCGGATGGCTTTCTGCTCCAGCGCCCGCAGCAGGGAGGCCTGCATGGCGAGCGGCATCTCGCCGATCTCGTCCAGAAACAGCGTGCCCTGGTGGGCGACCCGGAACAGGCCGTCGCGCCCCTTGCGGGCGCCGGTAAAGGCCCCCTGCACGTGGCCGAACAGCTCGCTTTCCAGCAGCTCGGGGGCGATGGAGGCGCAGTTGAGCGGCACGAAGGCCCCCACCCGGCCAGAGAGCTGGTGCAGGGCGCGGGCCACCAGCTCCTTGCCGGTGCCGGACTCCCCCTCCACCAGCACGGCGGCGTTGGAGGGGGCGACCCGGGCGATCAGCGTCTTGAGCTCGCGGGTCTTGGCGCTGTCGCCGATCAGGGTGGGCGGGAACAGCTTGCTCACCTCCCGGCGCAGCAGCAGGTTCTCCCGCTCCATCTGGCGGCGCTCGATGACCCGGTCCACCGCCTGCACCATCTGATCCAGGTTGAAGGGTTTGAGAATGAAGTCGCTGGCGCCGAGCCGCAACGCCTTGAGGGCCGTCTCCATGTCGCCAAAGCCGGTCATGAAGATGATGTCGCTGCGCCGGGTGGCGGGATCGATGGCCTCGTGCCACTCGATGCCGGAGCGCCCCGGCAGGCGGATGTCGGCGATGATGAGATCGAAATGCAGGCGGCAACGCAGGGCTTCGGCCTCCTCCACGCTGGCGGCCGTCTCTATCTGGGCGAAGCGGCGGGCCAGCGCCTTGGCGAGGAAGCTGCGCATGCCTGGTTCGTCGTCGACGATGAGCAAGGAGAGGGCGGACCAGCGGCTGGCGGGTGCAGTCATGAAAAAAGTACCTCAGATTCAACAAGGTTCCGGGATTGTCCCACCGACCTTATAAACTGTGGGACATTTTGTCGCTAACCGGCCCCAAGTGCCAACTCCGTTTATTAAAAGCGACGGTGCCATCACGCAATTAGTGCGCTTAACCGACTGTTTTCACATTAAAAACCGGGCCGAACAAGGCTCGCGGTCAGCTTGGCACCCTGCTTGCTTAGTCCTGCCCTCTCTCCATCACCGGGTACCCTGACATCATGATCACAGCCACAGTGCGCAAACGCCTCGCCCTTGCCCTCTCCTCCGCCCTGCTGCTCAGCCTGCCGCTCTGGAGCGCTGCCAGCCATGCCGAGACCAAGGCACCCATCCGCCTCGCCACCACCACCAGCACCGAACAGTCCGGCCTGCTGGGCTGGCTGCTGCCCCAATTCACCAAGGAGACCGGCTACCCGGTGCAGGTGATGGCGGCCGGTACCGGCCAGAGCCTGAAGATGGGCGAGAACGGCGACGCGGATCTGGTGATGACCCACGCTCCCTCTGCCGAGAAGGCCTTCGTCGAGGCGGGCTTTGGCATCGAGCCTGAGCACCTGATGTACAACGACTTCGTCATCGTCGGCCCGACGAAAGATCCGGCCGGTCTTGGCAAGCTGCACGACGCCGCCAAGGCGCTGCAGGCCATCAAGGAGAAGGGGCAGACCTTTATCTCCCGCGGGGACGAGTCCGGCACCCACATCAAGGAGAAGACCCTGTGGCAGGCGGCCGACGTCAAGCCTGAGTTCGCCGGCTACAAGTCCATCGGCCAGGGCATGGGGCCGACCCTGACCATGGCTTCGGAGCTGGGTGCCTACACCCTGACCGACCGCGGCACCTGGCTCGCCTACCAGAGCAAGCTGGATCTCGCCGTGCTGCTGGAGGGGGACAAGCGGTTGTTCAACCCCTACCAAGTGATCCTGGTCAACCCCAAGCGTTACCCGGATCTCAACACCGAAGGGGCCCGCACCCTGAAGAACTGGCTGGTCTCCCAGCATGGTCAGCAGCTTATCGGTGACTTCAAGGTGGCCGGCCAGCCGCTGTTCGTGGCCGACGCCAAGCCGCAGTGATGCCACGGCCGCCCCTGCTCGACCAGCCCCTGGCGCCCCTCGCCACCTTGAATGACGGAGGCGCCCGGTGCCGACCCTGATCGAAACCACACTGGCCGCCCTGGCGCTGCTGTTCAGCGGCGACGCCGAGCTGTGGCAGGTGGTGGGGGTCTCCTTCTCGGTGTCGGGCCTCGCGCTCGGGCTGGTGCTGCTGCCGGCCCTGCTGCTCGGCTTCGCGCTGGCCTATCTGCCGATCCCGGCGCGCTGGCTCTGGCTCTCCTGCATCAATACCCTGCAGTCGGTACCGACCGTGGTGATTGGCCTCTTGCTCTACATGCTGCTGTCGCGGGCCGGCCCCTTCGGCGACTGGAAGATGCTGTTCACCCAGCAGGCCATGGTGGTGGGGCAGATGCTGATCGCCTTTCCGGTGATCGCCACCATGGCCCACGCCGCGTTCGTGCAAAGCGATAGGCGCGCCTGGGAGACCGCCCGCACCCTGGGGCTCTCCTGGCCCAAGGCGCTGCTCGGGCTGATGCGCGAGTGCCGCTTCGGCCTGCTGGCGGCGGTGATCGGCGCCTTCAGCCGCATCGTCACCGAGGTGGGCTGCTCCATGATGGTGGGGGGCAACATTTTGCACTTCACCCGCAACATCCCCACCGCCATCGCGCTGGAGACCCAGAAAGGGGCCTTCACCCAGGGGGTGGCACTCGGCATCGTGCTGCTGGCCCTGGCCCTGCTGCTCAACCTGTTGCTGACCGCATGCCGTGGTCACAGCTATCTGAAGAACTGACCATGGCGCAGCGCACTATTATCCATAACCAAATGCTGCTGACCCCACCGCTGTCGCGGTCACGGTTATGTGAAGAACCGACCATGCCCCCACCGTCCATCCACCGGAGTACGCCATGGCCCTGACCGCCCACCAGCTGATGATGCGCTTTGGCGAGCGCGACCTGTTCCAGATTGAGCAGCTCTCCATCGCGGCCGGCGACGCCATCTGGCTGCGCGGCGCGAACGGGGTGGGCAAGACCACATTGCTCAAGATCCTGGCCGGCCTGCTCACCCCGACCCGGGGCCACACCAACCTCCCCTCTGGCTGGCGCGGCAAGCTCGGTCAGTGGCTCAAGCGCGATCCGGGGCCGGGCCGGGTCACCTACCTGCACCAGACCCCCTACCTGTTTGATCGCAGCGTGCACGACAACGTGGCCTGGGCCCTCGGCCATCGCGCCGCCGACGAGGTACGGGTGTTCGAGGCGCTGCGCCGGGTCGAGCTGGAGGGGCTGGCACGGGAGCACATCAGCATTTTGTCTGGCGGCGAGCGCCAACGGCTGGCCATGGCCCGCGCCTGGGCGCTGCAGCCCGCCTTTTTGCTGATGGACGAGCCCACCGCCAATCTGGATGCACATTCGGTTGCCCTGATGGCCGCCATGGCGCAAGATCTGCGGGAACAGGGCAGCGGCCTGGTCATCATCAGCCACCAGAGCAACGATCTGACAGACCTGTGCGAGCGGCAATGGACCCTCGCCCGGGGCCGGCTGCACGAACCCACTCCTTTGAAAATCATCGAGCGACATGACCTCAAACAGCGAACCTCGTACTGACCGCTTTCCCGTCTCCGCCGTGGTGCTGGCCGGCGGCCGTGCCACCCGCATGGGGGGCGCCGACAAGGGCTGGGTCGAGTTGGCGGGCCGCCCGCTCATCGACCACGTGCTTGACCGACTGAGGCCCCAGGTTGACGAGATCCTGATCAACGCCAACCGCAGCCAGGCCCGCTACCAGGCGCTGGCCCCGGTCATCGGCGACGACAACCCCGACTATCTCGGCCCGCTAGCGGGCATGCAGGCCGGCCTTGCCGCCGCCCGCCACGACTGGGTGCTGTTCGTGCCCTGCGACGGCCCTGCCCTGCCCCGCGATCTGATGGCGCGCTTTCGCGCCGCCCTGACCCCGGCGACCGAGCTGGTGGTGGCCCATGACGGCGACTGGCTGCAACCCGTGGTGGCCCTGCTGCACAAGTCCCTGCTCCCCTCCCTGTCCGCCGCGCTGGCCGAGGGAGAGCGCAAAATCGATATCTGGTTTGCCCGCCACCAGATGGCGGTGGTGAGCTTTGCCGACCAGCCGGATGCCTTCATCAATCTCAACAGCCCGGACGAGCTGGCCGCCTACGAGGCGCGCCTGCCAGACGCCACTACCGGACAAGGAGCCACCTCATGACCCCGGCCCCCACCCTGCCTCTGCTCGGCTTTGCCGCCTGGAGCGGCACCGGCAAGACCACCCTGCTCGAGCAGCTCATCCCCCTGCTGGTGAGCCGCGGCCTGCGCCTCGGGGTGCTCAAGCACGCCCACCACGACTTTGACATCGACCAGCCGGGCAAAGACAGCCACCGCCTGCGCCAGGCCGGTGCCAGCCAGATGATGGTGGCCTCCCGCCGCCGTCACGCCCGCATCATCGAGACCGATCTGGGTGAGGCTGATTTTCGCGAGCTGCTGGCCAGCTTCGATCAGCGCAGCCTCGACCTGCTGCTGGTGGAAGGGTTCAAGCACGAGCACTTCCCGAAAATCGAGTTGCACCGCGCCGCCATCGGCAAGCCGCTGCTGTTCCCGCTTGATCGCGACATCATTGCCGTGGCCAGCGATCAGCCCACAGAGACCGCCCTGCCCCGGCTCGACATCAATGATCTGGACGCCATCGCCGACTTCGTCTGCCACTGGCTCAAAGAGAGTCAGACGCGGGAGCAGGAGGCTGGCAACGGCTTTCTGTCGGTCGAGGGGGCGCGTCAGGCCATTCTTGATGCACTCGCCCCCTCTACCCGCAGCATCGACCTGCCACTCGCCCGCTGCCACGGCGCCGTGCTGGCGGGGGATCTCGTCAGCCCCATCAATGTGCCGCCCCACGCCAACTCGGCGATGGACGGCATTGGCCTGCGCAGCGACGATCTCGCCGCCGGCCACTGGCAGCTGGTGGGAGAAGTGCTGGCGGGTCAGCCGCGCAGCGCGCCGGTACTGGCGGGACAGGCGGTGCAGATCATGACCGGCGCCCCGCTCCCCCCCGGCGTCGACACCGTGGTGATGCGCGAAGAGACTCACATTGAGGGTGAGTGGGTCAGCGTCAACGCCCCCGTCAAGGCGGGGCAGAACGTGCGCCAGGCTGGGGAAGATCTGGCGCTGGGGGCGGTCGCCATCGCGGCCAGTACCCGCCTCGGCGCCCCTCAGCTCGGGCTGGCGGCTTCTCTGGGGCAGGCAACGCTGACGGTACGCGCGCCGCTCAAGGTGGCGCTGTTCAGTACCGGCGACGAGGTGCAGGCACCGGGCGAGACGCTCGCCCCCGGCCACATCTTCGACAGCAACCGCTTCACCCTGATGGCGCTCATCGCCGGGGCTGGCTGCGAGGTGATGGACCTTGGCATCATCCCCGATGATCCCGCCATCCTGCGCCAACAGCTGGCACAGGCCGCGGCCGATGCCGACCTGGTGCTGAGCTCGGGCGGGGTGTCGGTGGGCAATGCCGACTTCATCAAGCAGGTGCTGGCCGAGCTTGGCCAGATCGCCTTCTGGCGCATCCAGATGCGGCCGGGCCGACCGCTGGCGTTTGGCAAGCTGGGGACGACCCCCTTCTTCGGCCTGCCCGGCAATCCGGTGGCCGCCATGGTCTGCTTCCTGCAATTCGTCGAGCCCGCCATCGCCCGCCTGCAGGGCCGGGTCTGGCAGCCGCTGCGCCTGTCGGCGCTGGCCGAGCAGCAGATGCAGAGCCGCCCTGGCCGCACCGAGTTTCTGCGCGGCGTCTTCCATCAGGATGCCAGCGGCGTGCTGCGGGTGCGCACTACAGGGCCGCAGGGCTCCGGCATTCTCAGCTCCATGAGCGATGCCAACTGCCTGATTGAAATCGTCCCCGCCCAGCCCGCCATCGCGGTCGGCGAGCGGGTCTGGATCCACCCACTCCAGGGACGAGTGGCCTGATACCGGTGTCCACCCCGCCGGGCGTGGCGGGGTGGTTGCCCCCATGAATCCGAGGCTTGTCCCTTGCGCCTGAATGCCCCCCTCTCCCGACTCGATCTGCTGATCTACGGTCACTACCGCATCGTCCACGGCCTGCGCATCGCGCTCGCCTTCATGCTCACCTTTCTGCTGACCCGCGAGCTCAAGCTGCCGGAAAGCACCTGGCCCCTCATCACCCTGGTGGTGGTGATGGGCCCCATCTCGTTCTGGGGCAATGTGCTGTCGCGCGCGCTGCAGCGGGTGGTCGGCACCATCTTCGGCGCCAGCTGCGGGGTGGTGGCGCTCTATCTCGAGCTCTACTCCCTGCCGCTGATGCTGCTGTGGTGCGGCTGCATCATGTTTCTGTGCGGCTATCTGGCGCTTGGCAAGCGCCCCTACGTGGGGCTGCTCATCGGCATCACCCTCGGCGTCACCATGGGGGCCATGCCCGGCGACATCGAAACCGCCCTGTGGCGCAGTGCCGACGTGATCCTGGGCTCATTGCTGGCGCTGCTGTTTTGCAGCATCTATCCCCAGCGCGCCTACAGCCACTGGCGACTACAGATGCACGACACCCTGCAGCAGGCCCAGCGGCTCTATCATACCCACCTATCCCCCAACGTGCTGGAGCGGCCACGCCTCGCCCACAGCCACGCCAGATTGCTCTCCAAGATGGTGAGTCTGCGCCCGCTGCTGACCCCGGCGGTCAAGGAGACCCGCCTTGGCAGCGCCCTGTTCGAAGCGATCCAGACCACCATGCGCAACACCCTCTGCACCCTGGAGATGCTGGCCAATACCTACTGGCGCGATCGCCAGAGCCACTTTCTGATGCAGAGCACCCCGGAGCTGCGCGCCTGCCAGCAGGCAACCGAGGCGCTGATGAGCGAGCTGGCGCTGATGCTCAAGAGCGGCGAGCTGCAGGGCTCGGAGCTGGCCATCAGCCGTCTGCAGGAGGCGGCCGGCCGGGTGCGGATCGACGCCGGCGGCGAGGCCGCCATCAGCGGCTATCTGTGGCTCAACCTGCAACTCACCGAACAGCTCACCCACCTGCGCCGGCTGCTGGGCCTGGTGATGCACCCTCCCCGCAGCCAGAACCACCCATAGCAAAACGCCCCGCAAAGCGGGGCGTTGTCGTTAAAAGGCCAATAACTTGAGGCCCGATATGGCACCAACATTAACTGGCGTTTGCCAGCGGCTGCTCGAACGGGAGGTAGAGGGAAAAATCCTGGATCCCCGCCTGCAGGGCAGCAAAGCAGTCTGGATCAATGGCCGACCCCAGTGTCTCGGCCATCATCTCCAGCGCCTGGGGCACCGGGATGGCACCGCGATAGGGGCGTTTGGCCGTGATGGCATCAAAAATGTCGGCCGTGGTGATGATGCGGGTCTCCAAGGCTATCTCGTCCCCTTTCAATCCTTTGGGGTAACCCTTGCCATCGAGGCGCTCATGGTGGGCCCCCGCCACTTGCGCCAGCTCCTCGAACGCCCCTATGCGACTCAGGATCTCCTCGGTATAGGCGGCATGCATCTGCACGGCGGCCCACTCCTGCGCATCCAGCTTGCCCGGCTTGTCGAGAATGGCGTTGCTCACCCCCAGCTTGCCCACGTCGTGGAGCAGAGCGCCACGCTTGAGCCAGCGTCGTCGCTGTTCGGACAAGCCCATCTGGGTGGCGAGGATGTCGGTATAGAGCGCCACCCGGCCACTATGACCAGCGGTGTAGGGACTTTTGGAGTCCACCACCTGGCCAAACGCCGCCGCGATCTCGTCCAGATAATCTTCATCCAGAGCGACTTCCCCCTGCCCGGCCGGGTGAACGAACACCCACTCAGCCAACCTGGGATCCGCCAGTCCTTGCCAAAAGTCGTCATCCGCCAACGCCTCAAACTCGCTAACCAATTGAGGATCAAACCAGCTGCCGCTGCGCTCGCGCAGCTCTTTGAGGGCGGCATCCGGGCCAGCAGTAGCGTGAAACACATCCACCACCTGGCAGAGCAGCGCTATGCGAGAGAAGAGCGGAATCGCGTCACCGGCCAGTTGCAACGGCCGACCTTTGCCGTTCCAGTGCTCATCCAAAGAGAGGATGCCGGCGGCAACCTCTTCACTGAACCGCAACTGGCGAGCGATGTCCGCCCCCCGGTGGCAACGGGTCTGGATCAGTTCGTTGGCTATCTGATCGCCATTGCGAAAGATGTGGAACAGGCTGCGAAAACGCCCCAGCAGATCCGCCTGCAGGCCGGTGTGGCCCAGCACGAAGTTGACCACCTCGGAGAGGGAGCCATCCACCAGCTTGAAGTCGCGTTTGAAGTGAAGATCGTCGGTGAGATAGAGCTCGCAGATACGGGCCGCATTGCTGCTGCACCCCAGATCCTTGAGCAGCAGCATGTAATAGAGATCATGGCGCTGCCGGGCATCCAGCGCCAGCCGCTCGGCCAGCCGGGAACCTATCCAGCAACAGCGAATGCAGTGCCCTCTTGGTTGTCCCTCGGTCATGTCGAGTGCATGACTGAGGGAACCAATCAACTCTGCCAACCGCAATCCATTCACCGTCATAGCCTGCTCCCTTGGACATCATGGCGATCTTGCCTGCTGACTAGGTATACCTTATCCCGAGAGGAATAGATCTGGATTCAGATGAATTTACGCCTCGGCGCTGCCAGTCCGGGCTTTTTCCTCCAGCTGGGCCGGGGTCAGGGTCGACACCAGCCGGCCGTCGAAGTAGATGTCCAGCAGCTCGCCGCGCTTTTCGCCACGCATCAGGCTGCTGCGCCCGTCCAGGTAGTGCACCTCCATCTGGGCGGTGCGCTCGTCCGGGTAGCTCACCTCCACCTCGCGCACCCCTTGCGGCAGCATGGCCAGCGGCACCTTGTTGAGGGACGGATCCAGGTGCTGATTGACCTTGATCAGGGCATCCAGCTTCTGATCCACCAGCGCCGGCGACTTGCCGGTGATGGGGTTCTTGCCAGACCAGAATTCGATGGTATTGAACACGAACAGATCGGCGGTGGCCGCCAGGCCGTACACCGGCGAGAGCAGGACGAAGACCCCGGCCCGACCGTAACGGTTGTCCACCACGCTGAGGTTGCCCTTGGTCACCATGGAGGAGAGCCCCATCTGCCCCATGCAGCCGCTCAACCCCACGCTTGCCACCATGCCCGCCAGCAGCGCCAGTGCCCTGCCATGTCTTCTCGTTGCCATCGTCTTCGCTTGCTCCAGAAATAATGAGGCGGCAAGCCTAAACAGGCCGCCACCGGCGGGCAATTCACAAGCAGGGCGCGATACAGCGGGGGTTCAGACTGGGATATCGACTGCTCACCATTCATACAGCCTGTCGAAATAACGGCCAGGATGACAGCCTGCCTCTCACGAGGCAGGCCCCCTGAACGGCATCAGATGGAGAGGCTGGAAACGGTCGCCGAGACGTTGTTGGCCTCCTGCCGGATCTCCGCCATCACCTCGTTGACCTTGTCGATCTGCTGCTTGCCGAGCTCGGCGCTGCCGGCCACCCTGGCCATGTCGTCGGTCACTTTGGCGGTCAGCTCGCGGTTCTTCTGCACCACCTTGGCAATCTCGTCGGTGGAGAGGGACGTGCGTGCCGCCAGCTGGCGCACCTCATCGGCTACCACTGCGAAACCGCGCCCCTGATCCCCGGCCCGGGCCGCCTCGATGGCCGCATTGAGGGCCAGCAGATTGGTCTGATCGGCGATGCTGCTGATGGTGGAGACAATGGCCTCGATGCTTTTGGACTGCTCGTTGAGCTGGTTGATGAGCAGTATCGTCTTGTCCACCTGCTCGCTAATGAGCGACGAGGTGTCCACCACAGAGCGCAGCAGATCCGCCCCCTGCTCGGCACTGCGCAGGGTCTCCTGCGCCGTGGCATGAGCCACTTGGGCTGCATCGCGCACCGCATGGCTCTTGGTGACCCGCTCGGTGATGTCGCTGGCAAACTTGATGACCCGGCTCACCTTGCCGCTCTCGTCGCGGATCGGGTTGTAGGTGGCCTCCAGCCAGATCACCTCGCCGTGGCTGTTGCGCCGCAAGAAGAGCCCGGACTTGAACTGGCCCTGTGCCAGCTCCTCCCAGAAGCGGGGGTGCTCTTCATAGAAGGCGTCATCGCAGAACATGCGGTGATTGCGTCCCTTGAGATCGCTCAAGGTATATCCGACACAGCTCAGGAAGTTGGCGTTGGCCGAGATGATGTCGCCATTGGGGGTGAACTCGATCATCGCCAGCGAACGTTCCAGCGCCTTGGTGACCGCTTCCTGACGCAGCAATTGCTGATGCTTGGCGGTGACGTCGCTGGCGATCTTGATCACCTGAGTCACCCGCCCCTGCGACTTGACCGGGAAGTAGCTCGCCTCCAGCCAGACCACCTCGCCCCGCTTGTTGAGGCGCGAGAAGATGCCGGACTTGACCCGGCCCTGCTTGAGCTGGGCCCAGAACTGCTGGTAATCGGCAGAGCGAGCCAACTCCGGGCTGCAAAACATCCGGTGGTGCTGCCCCTGCAACTCCATCGCGCTGTAACCCATCAGGTTCAAGAATGGCTGGTTGGCCTCCAGGATCTCGCCATCCGGAGTGAACATGATGGTCGCGATCCCTTCCTTGACCGCTTCCACGAAGCCCTGGGATTCGGCCAGCTGTGCCTGGCAGGCCTGCAACTGCGCCTTCAGCTTGTTGTTGAACATGGATGTCATACCTCTGTACTGACAAGGTGGATACGGGCACAAGACTCGGCGCTAGGGTGAACCGGCACAAGCCTGTTGAGGCTGATCTTAGTAGAGCACAGTGGTGCGATCAGAATTCGGCCGACATTTTGCCACAGCCGACGAGGGGCTCGCAGTGCAGCCTGCGCCTGATACGTGCAAGGCCCGGCGAGGGATCACCCGGGCTGCCACTCCAGATAAGCGGGATTGGCCACAAAACCGATCCGCTCATAGAGCGGGCGCCCCTCGTCGCTGGCGTGCAGCCAGACCCGGCCCAGCTGCTGCGCCCTGGCATAGTCCGCCATCTGATCCAGCAGGGCGCCGGCCAACCCCTGCCGGCGGTGGGCCGGCAGAGTATACATGTTGAGCAGATAGCCCTCCCTTCCCGCCAGGTTGCCGGGATAGGGCGGGCGCACGAAGAGGGCCAGGGTCGCACTCGCCACCACCTCGCCATCCACTTCCGCCACCCAGGAGCGGGCGCTATCCTCGGCCTGCGCCGTGCTGAAGTAGCGGCTGGTCGCCTGCCAGAGATCGAGGTCGGCCAGCGGTTCGCTCAGCTCCCCCACCTCGCAAAACAGTGCCATGCGCAGGGTCACCAGCGCGGGAATGTCTGCCTGCGTTGCCTGACGGATGATCATAAGCGCTTCTCCTTGTGACGCTCGTTGAGGTGAACAGGCACCCCGCGGGCGCCTGAACAAAGCGCCAGTGTGGAGACTTCACGCCCCCCTGGCAAGGCGCCACTGGTCCCAGGCCAGTGGCCCCGAGCCCCAGACAACCAGGGTCAGCAGCATCCAGCCCCACAGCTGGTGATCGTAAAAACCGCCGGCCCAGAGGGTGGGATAGGAGATCACCGCCACCATGTTGAAGGCAAACAACAGAGCGGCGACCGGCCGGGTAAAGAGCCCGACCAGCAGCAGCACCGGCAGCAGCAGCTCGGTGGCCGTGCCAAGCCAGGCCGCCCACTGCCAGGGCAGCAGGGGCACCTGATACTCGAATTCGAACAGATAGAGGGTGCTGTCCCAGGCGCTCAGCTTGAGCCAGCCGGAACGAAAGAAGGCCACCGCCACCCAACACCTGGCCAGCAGCAACAGGGCGCCGCTCAGCCACCAGGGAACGGCGGGGCCCACCGGTTGCATCAGTGTCCACTTGTGATTTGTCATCGAATTTACTCCAGCGTTGAGGTCACATCGACCAGCAGGCCCAGGGTGACGAGACGAGTCAGAGACTCTGCAGCCTGCGAGTCTCGCGCCAGCAGAGCCGACAGGGCTATGCCCTGGCGACAGCCATCCAGCAGGCGCCACTCTCCTTCGTTCAGGCTCAGCGGCAACACCCGGCAATCGGGCTGTTTCTTGAGGGCTAGCCAGGCGGGAGCCGCCAGATCCTGCACTGTCTCGCCTTCGTGCAGAGCCATCTGCCAGAGGGCATCAACCGGGCGCGGGCTGTCAAACAGAGACAGATCGCAGGCCGGGATCAGCACCAGCGTCTGCCAGGCTGCTGGCGACAGGGCGGCTACCCGCTCGGCCGGCCAGTGGCGCCCCTCGGCAGCCAGCAAACTGGTGCGCTCCAGTGCCCACTCGAAGCGGGCCAGCTCCCCCAGCCAGGGCAGATTTGCGGTGGTCGGCAGCCGGGCAAGCCACTCGCCAAAGCCGGCGCCGTAATGCATCACGCTCCCTTCGCAGAGCGGCTCTGCCAGCACGAAGCCGCGCGCCGCAGCGTCGAAAAACGCCTCCCCCACCATGGCTTTGACGGCCGGGTAGCTGCCCGCCAGCACCTCGCCAAGGCTCAGGATGAAGTGGTTGCGATAAACCTGCAGTACGGCATCCGCCGTAAAGAGACGGGAGTGGATGTGGGGCAGGATGGCCTCGCTCTGGCCAAGCAGCCCCTCGGCAAACTGCTGCTGCCGGCGAGCCAGCTCAGACATGGGCGGCCTCCGACACAAGATGGGTGGCCATGGCGGCATCCAGCATGGCGCTCGCGCGCTCGGCCTCTGCCAACAGCACGGGAAGCGGCGGTATCTCGAGGTCCCACTCGATCAGGGTGGGAATGGCGCGCTGACGGCAGATCTCCTCATAGAGGGCCCAGACCGGTTCGCTCACCGGCGCGCTGTGGGTATCGATATAGAGGTGCCCCTGCGGCAGGGACTGATCGGTAAAACCGGCCAGGTGAATTTCGCCCACCGTAGCGATGTCGATGGCGGCCAGATAGTCGCGGCATGCAAAGCCATGGTTGAAGGCACTGACGTAGAGGTTGTTGAGATCGAGCAGGATGGCGCAGTCGCTGCGCCGCTGCAGCTCCGCCAGAAACTCCCACTCCGGCATCTCCCCCGCCAGTTGCAGGTATGAAGAGGGGTTCTCGATCAGCAGCCGGCAGCCGAGCGCCTCCTGCACCTGCATGATCTTGTCGCTCATGTTGAGCAGGCTCTCCTGGGTATAGGGGACCGGCAGCAGATCGTTGAAGTGGCGCCCCCCAATGCTGCCCCAGCTGAGGTGCTCCGAGATGCGCACCGGTTTGATGGCGCGGGCCAGCGCCGAGAGGCTGGCCAGATGTTCAAGGTCGAGTGCATCGGCCGAGCCCAAGGACATACCGACGCCGTGCAGGCTGACGGGATAGTGCCTGGCCAGCTCGCTCAGCACCTGAAAACCCCGGCTGTGGCGTTCAAAGTAATTTTCGCTGTGCACCTCCAGCCAGCCAACCGCCGGCAGGGTGCGCAATATCTCGTCGTAATGGGGCGTGCGCAATCCAATACCAATCAAGGGGTTCATCGCAAAGCCTCGCTGCAAACCAGCCAAAAGAAGGCCACGGTGCCCCTGAGGCAACACCGTGGCACCCAGCCTTACTTGGGTTGCAGCGAGCCGCCTGCCAGCTTCTCGCACAGCCCCTTTGGCACCACCACGAAGGCGTCACCCTGAGCATCCATTTTGGCGGTACCGGCGCAGGAGCTGGTCTTGGTCGCACAGTCGTTCTTGCTCGCCTTCACCACCCCGTAGCACTTCTCCTTTTCATCGGCCGCCATGGCAGGGGCGGCAACAAACTGGGCGCCGAGGGCCAGCAGACCGGTCATGGCGGAAGCGATGGCAGTGCTCTTTTTAACGTTCATGTTCTGTTCCTTCTGATTGTGTGTGGTGTGCCCGATCGGTCACGACCGGATGCCCTCCATAGAACCGGAGCGCCGGCGAATTGATTTCAAAAAAAATGCAAAATCGGCACATCTATAAAAAACACAATTGGCAACAGACTGTTTTTAAAGGGTTATTTCATTCCCCTTTCAAATGTTCTTTCGCCATGAAAATGTGCACTGCGCCACCCTGCCGCCGCCAATACCCAGGATGCAGGCAATAAAAAACCCCGCCAGAGGGCGGGGTTTGATTGGCACGATACCACCGTGCGGGCATCGGCGGCCGATACTTAATGACAAAAAAGACAGCCGCAGCTGTCTTTTTCAATTGAAACCTGACTTAGTAGAAGATCCGCTCGCCACGCTCGCTCATCTTGAGCCATACCGGCTTGGTGCTGGTCTTGTTCCAGATCCGGTGCAGATAGCTGTAGAAACGGGCCCGATCGCTGCGAAACAGCATCACGGGGAAGGCCAGCATACCCACCAGCAGCACATAGATGCGACGAAGAATTATCTGAGTCAGGGAATAGGGATGAAACATGATAGAACTCCTTACTGGTAAGACCACTGAGCAAAGATTACTCCACAATTTGTAGGATTACTACACCAAGATTCCCATTTTTTTGCAAAAAGATCCCTTAAAAGCCTTAAAGTGAAATTGGGTTACATCGATTAACTTACAAGTAACAAAAGCTGGCAAAGCAGCTCCCGTCGACCAGATTTAATGAGTTGGCACTCAAGATGGAGTCGGTGCGATGAAACCCGCAGAAATGGCGATCATAGGGATACTGGGCCTGCTGCTCTGGTCGGAATGGCAGGATTGGCAGCTCAACCAGGCCGACAGCATCACGCTGGCCTACAAGGGAGCGCCGACCGTCAGCATGTGGCAATGCGGCCAGTTGAAACAGAAGATGATGGATGTGACCGAACACTCAGCCGAAGTGCAGTTTCAATACCGGGGACAGGACCTGACGCAGGTCAACCGCTATCTGGAACGGGAGTGGCAGCAACAGGGCTGTGAGCAGCTGTTGTTGCAGCAAGGATATTGAGCAGAGTGATCCACACCGGGCTGGTGTGATGAAAATACTTTATGGGATGAGACTAGGAGAAGATGGAGGCACGTTCCGGAGTCGAACCGGACTAAACGGATTTGCAATCCGCTGCATAACCGCTTTGCTAACGCGCCATGC
>NZ_JAPCJG010000005.1:0-380092 GCF_027707985.1 Aeromonas sp. QDB03
TTGGAGCGGGAAACGAGACTCGAACTCGCGACCCCGACCTTGGCAAGGTCGTGCTCTACCAACTGAGCTATTCCCGCCTGTACTGCTTGCTGCCAGTTGCCTGACAACGAGGCGCATTATACGTACCCCGAGCGCGGGCACAACCCTTTTTTCGCACTTTGGCCCCTTTCCCGTGCTGTTTGCTCAGGGTTTAGACGGCTTGCCCAAAAAATCCGCACCAGGCTGTGACCCCACAGGCGAATTTGAGATAAAGTCATTGAAATGATTAGCCTTTAGTCAGAGACTTGCTGCGGTTAGTAACCGGATTCTCAATTGAAAATCACCCGATGAAATGGATCTTCAAGCCCCGTGGGCTCAGGCCGCAGCTGATGCTGGCATTTTTCATGCTAGCCATGGTGCCCTTCCTGGTCGTCACCCTGTTTTTCCTCTATAGCCACGGCAAGGATCTCACTACCCAGACTTCCAACCATCTGGTTTCCGTTCGCAACATCAAGAAGAACCAGCTGGAAGACTATTTCGGCAACCTCAAAGAGCAGATCATCAACTTCTCCCAGCAGGATTTTGCCGGCAACAGTATCGGTCGCTTCTATGGCTTCACCGGTGCCTTCGAGAAACTCGGCACCACACCGCAGGAGGCCCGTGCCCGTGCCCAGGCCCGCTATGTGCCGGGCTCCTGGGATCAGCTGCAAAAACCCGACAGCACCAGCGACATCGAACCCTCCATCAGCGCCCTGATCCTGGCGGACGAGATGTACGGCCGGGTGCACCAGCGCTTTCACCGCGGCTACGCCGACATGGTGCGCAAGTCCAACTACAGCGACATCTTTCTCATCGATCTCAACGGCGACGTGGTCTATTCGGTCACCAAGCACGCCAATTTCGCCACCAACCTGCTCTCCGGCCCCTACCAGTCGAGCGGTCTTGGCAGCACCTTCGCCAAGATCAAGCGGCGCCTCGACGGCGGCCAGAAGCCACAGCAGATCTTCGAGTTCACCGATTTTGGCCGCAACGAGCTGACCGGCCAGGTGGTCGCCTACATGGCGGCCCCCGTGATGCAGTACGACTATGTGCGCGGCGTGGTGATCTTCGAGCTGCTGCCTGACAAGCTCAACCAGATCATGGCGGAGCGGGAAGGGCTCGGCGAGACCGGCGAGACCATCCTCATCGGCCCGGACAAGCGGATGCGGGCCAACGCTTGGCTGGCGCCTGAATTCAGCGTGGAGAATAGCTTCAGCCCCAACTTCCGGCCGCTGCAGACCCCGCTGGTGGTCAAGGCACTCTCCGGCGAGCAGGGGGTCGGCCTGTTTCGCTCCTACCACGATGACGAGGTGCTGGCCGCCTACACCCAGGTGAAGGTATTCGACACCGAGTGGGCCTTCATCGCCGAGATCTCCACCAGCGAGGCCTATCGCCCCATCCGCCAGCTGGAGACCCTGGTGATCCTGCTGGGGGCCGGCTCATTGCTGCTGCTGATCCTCTTCTCCCGCTGGCTCTCCCACTCCATCACTGCGCCGCTGCGCTCCCTCACCGCCGCCGCCGAGCAGGTGGCCGACGGTGCGCTGGATCACCCCATCGCCATCGAACGTACCGACGATGACATCGACCGGCTCGCCCAGGCGTTTCGCCACATGCAGCGCTCGGTGAAGGACAAGCTCGAACTCATCGAGCGCCAGACCCAGGAGCTGCAGCAGCAGGTCAAGCTGACCCACAAGCAGAACCTCAGTCTGCAACAGGCGGACAAGCTCAAGGATGAACTGCTGGCCAACACCTCCCACGAGCTGCGCACCCCCATTCACGGCATCAAGGGGATGGCCGAGTCCATGCTCGCCAGCCAGCAGGACTTGACCGAAGGGCAGCAAAAACAATTAGGGCTCATCATCAAGAGCGCCGACGGCCTGGCCCGACTGGTGGACGATCTGCTCGACTACCACCAGATGCGCTACGGCCAGCTGGAGATCCACCCCCAGCCGGTCTCCTCCAAGGGGGTCATCCGGCTGGTGCTGGATCTCTGCCAGCACCTGGTACAGGCCAAGCCGCTCACCCTGGTGGACATCAGCCCGGTGGAGCTGCCGCCGGTGCTGGCCGACGAGCAGCGGCTCGAGCAGGTGCTCTACAACCTGGTGGGCAACGCCATCAAATACACGCCGCAAGGCAAGGTGGTGCTGAGCGCCCTGGTGGAAGGCAACTTCCTGCGTATCAAGGTGACCGACACCGGCATCGGCATCGCCAAGGACCACTTGGAGCACATCTTCGAGCCGCTGGTGCAGATGAGCCCGGAGGTCAGCAAGCAGGGGGCCGGCCTCGGCCTCTCCATCACCCGCCAGCTGGTGCACCTGATGGGGGGCGAGCTGTTCGTGGAGAGCGAGCCGAGTGTCGGCTCCACCTTCGCCTTCACCCTGCCGCTCGCCAGCGGCAAGGCGGGCAGCCTGACCCTCGACAGCCGCCAGATAGAGCACCAGCTGGTGCGCCAGCAACCGCTGATCCTGCCGGACTGGGAGAGCGATGACCTCCCCCCTCCCCCCGAGGATGCGCCCCTCATCCTGGTGGTGGACGACGAGCCCATCAATTTGCACATACTGCGCCACCTGCTGCAGCCCTGTGGTTATCGCATCCTGCCCAGCAGCGACGGCCACGATGCGCTGGCCAAGCTGGCTCAGGAGCCGGTCGACCTCATCCTGCTGGACGTGATGATGCCCACCCTCTCCGGTTTCGACGTCTGCCGCCGGCTGCGCCAGCAACACCCCAAGGAGAAGCTGCCGGTACTGCTGCTCACCGCCCTCAACCAGCCCAAGGACATCGAGGAGGGCTTCAACGCCGGCGCCAACGACTATCTGGTCAAACCCTTCTGCAAGGAGGAGCTGTTCGCCCGGGTCAGGGCCCTGCTGGAAGCGAGCGCCGGGCGGGCCTCTCTGGTGGAGAACCGCTTGCTCAAGCAGGAGATAGAGCACCGTCTGCTGCTGCAGGAGCAGCTGCATCAGGATCAGGAGCGGCTGCTGGCCCTGCTCGGCGAAGGGGCCGACCCCATGGTGTTCATCGATGGCCAGGGCACAGTGCTGTTCGCCTCGCGGGCGCTGGCCCGCCTGCTGGGCCAGGAGCCGGAAGCCATGGAGGGGCAACCGCTGGACGACTGGCTGGCCAGCCCGCTCACCAGCCAGTGGCCCGATCTGCACGATCGGGGAGAGCAGCAGCTGGCGTTTCTGGTGGCCGGCCAGAAAGACGAACTCAATGCCCGCGCCCTGCCCATCAGCCTGGGGGGTCAGGCCGCCTTCGCTCTCACCCTCAGCACCGAACTGCGGCAGGACGAGAACCGGGTGATGGCGCTGGAGAACGCCCTCAAGAGCCTGTCACGCCAGGCCATCATCGAGGATGGCCAGCTACTGGGCGAGCTGAGCCGGCTGGGCGGGGAGTTCCGCTCGCTCGCCGACGACCTCATCCGCCAGCAGGATGACGAGCCCCTGCGCCGCGCCTTGGTGGACACCATGCGGCTCACCCTGGATGCCTGGCAGCAGAGCACCGGCAAGGGCAAGATTGTGCTGGCGGAGAAGAGCAAGCTGTGGCGGGTCTATATGGACCGCTCCAGCCCGCAGACCCGCACCCTCGACAAGTACCTGAGCCTGGATACCCTGCCCAAGGCGCCGCGCTGGAAGACGGTGGTCGCCACCGCCGAGTATGTGCTGGGCCACGGCCCGCTCAGCGAGGCCCAGCGCCAGCAGCTGCATCACAGCGCCCAGACCCTGCGTCAGCTCGCCAACCGCAAACCCTGATATCCACCGCCCAATCTGCGCCCTGGCTCACACTTGCCGGGACGGTTTTTTTTTGTGCAGAATTAAGCCTTCGCCATACGTCAAAACGAGAGCCGATCCAATTCACACAATTGTCATGAAAGGTCGATTGACAGGGACTTATTACGCCAAAGCAATTAACATAACCTGATGATTTAAATCGAGTTAAAAGCGATTTTGACGAAATTGACGTGAGGGCGTCGATTTTTACGATATCGACGATCTGAACAGTTGTTGTTTTCCTGTTAACTCTGCTTTGCTAGGGACGTTGGATGACACAACTACAAGGGTGCAAAACCTGGCCAACATTGAGGGCCGACCTCCCCAGCATGCGAAGTCGGTGCTCAAATCCAAACAAGGAATATAAATAAGAAAGGAAATAATATGCTTGCCAAAGTATCCAAAATCTCTACTGCTGTAATGCTGGGCACCATGATGCTTGCCGGCGCTGCCGGCAACGCCATGGCGGCCGACAACAAGACGGTGCTGACCCTGGTCGCACAACAGGAGACCGCGTGGGTCAAGAACTTCAACCCCTTCCTGCAAGCGGGTCTGTTGCACACCACCCGTCACTTCATCTATGAACCGCTGGTGATCTTCAACGATATGCAGGGTGGCAAACCCGTCTATCGTCTGGCCACCCACTACGAGTTCAGCAAGGACCTCAAGTCCGTCACCTTCGATCTGCGTGACGGCGTGAAGTGGTCGGACGGTCAGCCCTTTACCGCCGATGACATCCTGTTCTCCTTCAATCTGGTCAAGGCCAACAAGGCGCTGGACGAGCGCTCAATCTGGACCCAGATCAAGAGCGTCGAGAAGCTGGCCCCCAACAAGGTCAAGTTCGAGCTGACCGACGTCAACACCAACGTGGTGAACGATCTGGTACTGGTCCCCATCGTGCCCGAGCACCAGTGGAAGTCGGTGAAAGACCCGGTCGCCTTCACCAACGACAAGCCGGTCGGCACTGGTCCCTTCACCGAAGTGGACAACTTCTCCGCCCAGCTCTACACCCAGTGCCGCAACCCGCACTACTGGGACAACGCCAACCTCTCCATCGACTGCCTGCGCATGCCGCAGATGGCCACCAACGACCAGGTACTGGCAGCTGTGATGAAGGGTGACGTGGACTGGTTCGGTTCCTTCGTGCCGGACATCGAGCGCCTCTACGTCGGCAACGATCCGAAGAACAACAAGTACTGGTTCCCGGCCTCCGGCACGGTGGCGTTCAACGTCAACTTCCAGGCCAAGAAACCGGGCAACCACGAAGCCTTCAACGACATCAACTTCCGTCGCGCCTTCTCCATGGCGATGGATCGCCAGTCCATGGTGGATATCGCGGGCTACGGCTACCCCACCGTCAACGAGTACCCGTCAGGGCTCGGCAAAGCCTTTGACTCCTGGAACAACCCGGAAGTGGACAAGAAGTACGGCAAGTACAACAAGTTCGATCTGGAAGGCGCCAAGGCCCTGCTGAAGCAGGCCGGCTACAAGGATTGTGACGGCGACAAGTTCCTCGACACCCCCACCTGTCAGAAGATCGAGTTCAAGGTGCTGGTACCGAACGGCTGGACCGACTGGGTCAACACCGCCCAGATCGGCGTGGAAGGGCTGCAGGCACTGGGCCTGAACGCCAAGACCGCCACCCCGGAAGCCACCGTCTGGACTGAAAACCTCATCACCGGTGACTTCGACGTCGCCCTGCAGGGTTACTTTGCCGGTGCCAACCCGCACAAGTACTTCGAGACGGCCTTCCACTCCCGCAACATGGGTGAGCGCGGCAACCGCTTTGCGGCGCCCCGCTACAAGGATCCGGCGCTGGACAAGCTGATCGACGACTTTACCCAGACCGCCGATGCCGCCAAGCAGAAGGAGATCATGTTCGAGATCCAGGACAGGGTCGGTGCCAACCAGACCATCATCCCGGTATTCAACAACCCGACCTGGTACGAATACAGCACCAAGCGTTTCCACGGCTGGTTCAGTGCCGACAACCCGGTCGCCAAGCCGCAGGTTCACCCGGACACCCCGGAGCGTCTGCTGCACGTGTTGTCACTCAAGCCGAACAGCTAATCAATCCCGGCCCCCTGCGGGGGGCCCTCTTCCCCGCCCATCCCCCTTTTTTCCCGGCTCTGCCGGGGTTGGGGTAACTATGCCCGGCGCGGGGCGGACCAGCAGTAAAAGGTATCATCATGGGATTCATACTGAGACGCTTTTCCTTCTATCTGGTCGCCTTTCTGGTGGCCGCCACCATCAACTTCCTGCTACCCAGAGCCATGCCGGGGGATCCCGTCTCCGTCATGTTCGCCCGGGCTGGCGCCATGATGGAACCCGCCGCCCTGGAAGCCCTCAAGGCCACCTTCGGGTTCGTGGACGGTCCCATCGGCACCCAATTTCTCACCTATGTGAAGAGTGTCTTCACCTGGGATCTCGGCACCTCGGTGCGCTACTACCCCCAACCGGTCGCCGACGTGCTCGGCCGCGCCATCGGCTGGACCCTGTTCCTGGTGGGCACCTCCACCATTCTGAGCTTCTCCATCGGTTCCATCGTCGGCATCTTCGCCGCCTGGCACCGGGGCGGACGCATGGACAGCTTCCTCTCCCCGCTCACCCTGGTGATGCAGGCCATTCCGCCGGTGGTCATCTCGCTGCTGGCGCTCTTCCTGTTCGGGGTGAGCCTGGAGTGGCTGCCGATTGGCTACGCCTACAGCCCGGAGATCAAGCCTGACTGGGGCTGGGAGCACATCAAGAGCATCCTGACCCACGCCATCATGCCGGTGGGCACCCTGGCCATGGTGCAGGTGGGGGGCTTTCTCATCACCATGCGCAACAACATGATCAACCTGCTGGGCGAAGACTACATCACCATGGCCAAGGCCAAGGGGCTCTCCAGCAACCGGGTGATCTTCAACTACGGCGCCCGCAACGCCATCTTGCCGAGCGTCACCGCCCTCTCCATGGCGCTGGGCTTCGTCATCGGCGGATCTCTCATCACCGAGGTGATCTTCAACTACCCGGGACTGGGTCTGACCCTCTATCAGGGCATTCTGGCCCGCGACTACCCGCTCATTCAGGGGCAGCTGCTCATCATGACCATCACCATGCTCAGCTTCAACTTCCTGGCCGACGTGCTCTACGTCTTCCTGGATCCCCGTCTGCGTACCGGAGGCAAATAAGATGCGCATGCCGACTATTCTGAAAATCCTGCTGGGCAACAAGAAGGCCGCCTGCGGCCTCTTCATCGTGGTCAGCTTCGTGCTGATGGCGCTGTTCGCCCCGCTGCTGGCCAGCTACGAGCCGACCAAGCGGGTCTCCCGCCCGCACCAGCCACCCAGTGCCGAGTACGTGATGGGCACCACCCGCATGGGTCACGACATCTGGGCCCAGTTCACCAACGGCGCCCGCATCTCCCTGATGGTGGGGTTCGGGGCCGGCATTCTGGTGTGCGCCCTCGCCATCACGGTCGGCATCACCGCCGGCTACTTCGGCGGCGTCATAGACGAGTGCCTCACCTTCCTGATGAACGTGGTGCTGGTGATCCCCAACCTCCCCTTGCTGCTGGTGCTGGCAAGCTTTATCGGGGAGGCGTCACCGACGGTGATCGCGCTCATCATAGGCTTTACCTCCTGGGCCTATGGCGCGCGCGTCATCCGGGCCCAGACCCTGGCGCTGCGCGAAAAAGAGTTCGTCATCGCCGCCGAAGTGCTTGGCGAGCCGGCCTGGCGCATCATCTTGGTGGAGATATTGCCCAACCTCATCTCCATCATCGGAGTGAGCTTCATCGGCTCCATCATCTACGCCATCGTCACCGAAGCGACCCTGGAGTTCCTCGGCCTGGGCGACCCCACCGTGGTGAGCTGGGGCATCATGCTCTACAACGCCCAGACCTCCAGCGCCATCCTGGTCGGCGCCTGGTGGGAGATCCTGGCCCCCTGCTTCGCCATCGCAACGCTCGGTGCCGGCCTGGCCCTGCTCAACTTCGCCATCGATGAAATCGCCAACCCGCAGCTGCGCTCCCACAAGGGGCTCAATCGCTGGAAGAAACTCGCCGCCCCCGTCACCACGCCGGTGCCGGCCGTACAGGAGAAGACAGCATGAGATCGCAACAACCCCTGCTGTCGGTACGCAACCTCTGCGTCGACTACATCACCGAGAACGGCGACGTGCGCGCCGTCAACTCGGTCAGCTTCGACATCGCCCCCGGTGAAGTGTTCGGCCTGGCCGGCGAGTCGGGCTGCGGCAAGTCCACCGTCGCCTTCTCGGTGGCGCGGCTGCACAAGCCGCCCGCCTACATCAGCGGCGGCGAGATCCTGTTCAAAGGGGAGAACATCCTCCACTACAGCGACGAGCGGCTGCGCGCCTACCGCTGGCAGCAGGTGTCGGTGGTGTTCCAGTCCGCTATGAATGCGCTAAACCCGGTGCTGCGCATGGAGGAGCAGTTCTGCGACGTGCTGCTGGCCCACAACCCGGGGCTGACCCGCTATGAGGCGATCAAGCGCGCCCAGGAGCTGCTCGCCATCGTCGACATCCACCCGAGCCGGCTCAAGGACTACCCGCACCAGTTCTCCGGCGGCATGCGCCAGCGGCTGGTGATCGCCATCGCCATGGCGCTCAACCCCGAGCTGCTCATCATGGACGAGCCGACCACGGCGCTCGATGTGGTGGTGCAGCGGGAGATCCTGCAGAAGGTCTATGCACTGAAAGAGAAGTTCAACTTCTCCATCCTGTTCATCACCCACGACCTCTCCTTGATGGTCGAGTTCTGCGATCGCATCGGCATCATGTATGCCGGTGAACTGGTGGAGGTGGCGCCGGCCAAGGCGATCCTGACCGCGCCGCTGCACCCCTATACCAAGGGGCTTGGCAACTCCTTCCCGCCCCTGCATGGGCCCAAGACGGTGCTGGAAGGGATCCCGGGCACCCCGCTCAACCTGCTGGAGGTGCCGGTGGGCTGCCGCTTTCAGGCCCGCTGCGCCAGGGTGCACGAGCGCTGCCGCCAGCAGTACACCAAACTGGCCGAGATCCGCCCCGGCCAACAAACCGCCTGCCACCTCTATGAGGCGCAGGATGAGCAACAAGATCCCCTGATCTATCTGGACAAGGCCGCTGGCTGTTAAGGATGTCTGTCATGCAAATCGCCCAAACCGACGCCCCCATCATCGAAGTCCAGCACCTCTACAAGGACTTCCCCGTCAACTCCAACGCCATCAAGAGCGGCAAGATGCGGGCCCTCTCGGACATCACCTTCAACCTGCACCGGGGCCGCGCCCTGGCGGTGGTGGGGGAATCAGGCTCCGGCAAGAGCACCATCGCCAAGATCATCGCCAAGATGTACAAGCTCTCCGGCGGCCGCATCCTCTATCGCGGCCGCGACCTCGAGGAGTTCAACAAGGGCACTGCCCTGCTCGACTACCGCCAGAGCGTGCAGATGGTGTGGCAAGATCCGTTCGGTTCACTGAACCCGACCCACACCATCTACCACCACATCGCCCGCCCCCTGCTGCTGCACAGCAAGGTGATCGACAAGAAAGATCTGCCCGACATGGTCTACGGCCTGCTGGAGAAGGTAGGGCTCACCCCCGCCAAGGCCACCGCGGCCAAGTACCCGCACCAGCTCTCCGGCGGCCAGCGCCAGCGGGTCAACATCGCCCGCAACCTGGCGGTGGAAGCCGAAGTGGTGCTGGCGGACGAGCCCACCTCCATGCTCGACGTCTCCATTCGCATCGGTATCCTCAACCTGATGGAGCAGATGAAGGATGAGCTCGGGGTCTCCATGCTCTACATCACCCACGACATCGCCACCGCCCGCTACGTAGCCGAAGATCTGGCGGTGATGTACGTGGGCCACATGGTGGAGTGGGGCGAGGTGGACGAGATCCTGCACCACCCCCAGCACCCCTACACCCAGCTGCTCATCTCGGCGGTGCCCGACCCCGAGAAGAGCATCCACGCCGAGCTGGAGGGGGGCCGCAAGGGGGAGATCCCGCTCTGGACGCCGGAGTCCTGCGGTTGCCCGTTTGCCGGGCGCTGCAATCAGGCGATGCCCCGCTGCAAGGAGACCCTGCCCCCCGTCAGCAAGCTCGCCGACAACCACTTCGTGCGCTGCTACCTCTACCAATGACAGACCGGCCGGACATGGCGTCCGGCCACGCCTCGCCACGGGGTCGTCAGGGCCCCGCAATGTGCCTCGCCACGCCAGGCGAGCCACAGGAGTAAGACGTTGATGGAACTCTTGATCAATCAGGTGGGTTACCAGTGCGACGGGGAGAAGATCGCCCTGTTGCAGAGCGACACCGACCTCGATATCCGCGGCCACCTCAGGCTGCTGCGCCAGGATGACGAACGCATCCTGCTGGAAATCCCACTGCAGCCGGCCGGCCAGGTCGAGGGCTGGCAGGGGCGCCACTACTGGCGCGCCGACTTCTCCCCCTGCAAAGAGCCCGGCCACTACCGGCTGGAGGCCCTCATCCAGACGGGTGCCAAGGAGCGCATCGTGCGCACCGCCCCCTTTGCCATCGGCCAGGATCTGCTGGCCAACCGCTGCCTCTCCGACGTCATTCACTACTTCAAGGGACAGCGCGCCAGCGGCGCCTTCGATCGGACCGACCGCAGCGCCCGCCTGTTTGGCAGCGATCAGCGCAAAGACGTGCACGGCGGCTGGTATGACGCCAGCGGGGATGTGAGCAAGTACCTGAGCCACCTCTCCTACGCCAACTACCTCAACCCCCAGCAGACCCCCATGGTGGTCTGGTCCCTGCTCAAGTGCCGGGAGCTCTTGGCCCCGCGCCAGGACATCGACGGGGTCAACCTCTGCAAGCGGCTCAACGACGAGGCGCTGCACGGCGCGGATTTTCTCTGCCGGATGCAGGATGAGTCGGGCTTCTTCTACATGACCCTGTTCGACAGATGGAGCAAGGATCCCACCCAGCGCGAGCTGTGCGCCTACGCCACCCAGCAGGGGCTCAAGTCCACCAGCTGGCAGGCAGGTTTTCGACAAGGGGGCGGCATGGCCATCGCGGCGCTCGCCCGCGCCGCCCGCGAGAGCGTCAGCGGCGACTTTGATGCCAGCCGTTACGCCGAGGCGGCCCGTCGCGGCTACCTGCACCTGCGTGAACACAACCTCGCCTATCTGGACGACGGGGTCGAGAACATCATCGACCACTACTGCGCCCTGCTGGCCGCCATCGAACTGACCCGCACCTTGGGCCCCGAGTGGCTGGCAGAGGCCAGAGTGCGGGCCAACAGGCTGTGTGCCCGCCAGCGCCCTCACCCGGATCTCGGCCACTACTGGTCGGCCAACGAGGATGGCTCGCGCCCCTACTACCACGCCGCCGAGGCGGGCCTGCCGGTGCTGGCGCTGCTGGAGTATCTCGCCATCGAGCCGGATCCGGTGCGCCAGGGGACGGCCCAGCGCGTCATCGAACAGGCGCTGGCCGCCGAGCTGGCGCTGTGCGCCCGCCCCGGCAACCCGTTCGCCCTCGCCCGCCAGTATGTGAAGGGAGTCGATGAGACGCCCCGGGTGAGCTTTTTCATGCCCCATCACAATGAGTCGGGTTACTGGTGGCAGGGGGAGAACGCTCGGCTGGCATCGCTGGCCGCCATGGCATTTGCCGCCGCTGCCCAGCTGCCGCGCCAGCGCAAGCCGCTGCTCACCTTCGGCCAGCACCAGCTCGACTGGATCCTGGGGCAGAATCCCTTCAACGCCTGCATGCTGGCAGGCCATGGCAGCAACAACCCCGCCTACACCGCCGGTTATCCCAATGCGCCGGGGGGGATCTGCAACGGCATCACCGCCGGCTTCGATGACGAGGCGGAGATCGCATTCATTCCAGAGGCGTACAAGGATCGGCTGGATCAGAACTGGCGCTGGGGCGAGCAGTGGATCCCCCACGCCGCCTGGTTCGCCCTGGCCATCAGCTGGCAGAGCGCCCTCGGAGGTTCCCATGATTGAGTACTGGGTCGGGGTCGATGGCGGCGGTACTCACACCCGCGCCCGCATTCGGGATCGGGCCGGCAAGCTGCTCGGCGAGGGGCGCGCCGCCGGCTCCAATCTGGAGCTCGGCATCGCGCTCGCCCACGGCAACGTGCTGGCTGCCATCGAACAGGCCCGTATTGAGGCCGGCCTGGCGGAGGATGCCCAGCAACAGATGGGGGTCGGGCTGGCGCTCGCCTCCGCCGAGCTGGCCGACTGCTATCACGCCATACTGACCATGCCCTTCCCCTTTGCGAGCGTGCGACTCACCTCCGACGCCTTCGGTGCCTGCCTGGGCGCCTTTGGCGGCGAAGAGGGGGCCATCCTCATCGCCGGCACCGGCTCGGCCGGGCTCATCTATCGCCACGGCCAGCTGCACACCTGCTCCGGTCGCGGTTTTCCCATCTCGGATCTGGGCAGCGGCGCCTGGCTGGGGCTGCGCGCCATCCAGCAATCCCTGCTCTGCCACGACGGCATCCTGCCCCCCAGCACGCTGGCCATCCGCTTGCTCGATCACTTCAAGCGGGATCAGGCCGAGGTGGTGCGCTGGGCCGCCCGCGCCATTCCGGCCGACTACGGCCGCTTCGCCCCCTGGGTGTTCGATGCCGCCAGCGACGGCGACGAGCTTGCCTGCCAGCTGCTGGATGAGACCTGCCAGCAGCTGGCTACCCTGCTGGAGGGGATGCGCCAGCTGGGTGCCGACCGGATAGCCCTGCTCGGCGGCATCGGCATGCGCCTCGCCCCCCGTCTGGCACACCTGCCGCTGGTCAGCCCCGCTGCCGATGCGCTGGAGGGGGCCATCCTGTTTGCCAGATCGGAGGCCTACCCATGTCTGCATCCCTGAACCTGCCCCCATTCACCCCACCTCAAAGTGCGGGCCTGACCCCGGTCTGCCCGCTGCGGGGGATGCCCATGTCAGCCCTTCGGCTCCCGGCCGGGGTTGACCAATACCACAAGGACGCTGTCTGGCTGTTCGTCCCCTTCACTCCATCAGAGGAATTTTCATGTCTGCACCCCTGATCCACACCCAGGTCGACCGACGCGACGGCGACGACGTCTGGTTTCGTTTCAGCCTGAGCCAGCTGCCGGATGCCCCCTGGAAACTCCACTTCTGCCTGGCCCGCCACATCGACCCCGGCTCGGTAGAGGGGGGGGAGCTGGAGCGCCAGAGCGGCAGCTACAAGGTCTTGATCCCGCAAACGGGGGCCAGCGAGCTGTGCTTCTGCTGTCGCAACACCCCCATCAAGCGCCTCTCCGACATGCCGCGCGGCTTCTTCCTGAGCCTGCCCCAGGCCAGCGGCGGCCCCCAGCTGATGCCGGTGGAACTGACCGGCGAGGAGCTGGGCCTGCCACAATCCGCCACTGCGGCGCCGGATCTGCCCGAGGTGGAGCCCCTCGCCGGCATCGTGCCCCAGCCGGATCGGCTGTTGCTGCTGGAGGGCAACTTCCGGCTGGCGGAGCGCGCCCACGTCAGCGGCCCGAGCCCCCTGCTCGGCCCACTGCTGGCCCACTTCAACGAACTGACCGGGCTCGCGCTGGCGCAGGATCACGACGCCGAGATCCGGCTGGTTGAAAGCGGTCTGGGTCCGGAGGCCTACCGGCTGACCATCACCCCGGAGGAGATAGTGATTGCCGCCAGCGGCGAGGCGGGCTGGCGCCACGGCCTCGTCAGCCTGGCCCAGTGGTATCTGCAGCACGGCGAGAGCCTGCCCTGCATCGAGCTCAGCGATGCACCGCGCTTCGGTTTTCGCGGCATCTTTCTCGACTGTGCCCGCCACTTTCACTCCCTCGCCACCCTCAAGCGCCTGCTCAAGCTGATGAGCCTCTACAAGTTCAACCGCTTCCACTGGCACCTGACCGATGACGAGGGGTGGCGACTCGAGATCAAGGCCTTCCCCCAGCTGACCGAGCTGGCTGCCTGGCGCGGTCACGCCCTGCCGGTGGGGCCCCAGCTGAGCGGCGGCCCGGAACCCTACGGCGGCTACTACACCCAGAGCGAGGTGCGCGAGCTGGTGGCCTACGGTGCCGGGCTCGGCATCACCATCATTCCGGAAATTGACATCCCGGGTCACTGCCACGCCGCCATCAAGGCGCTGCCCGAACTGCTGGTGGAGGAGGCCGACCGCTCCCGCTACCTGTCGGTGCAATATTTTGACGACAACGTGCTCAACCCGGCGCTGCCCGGCACCTACCGCTTCCTGGAAGCCGTGATGGACGAGGTGTGCAAACTGTTTCCGGGGCCGCTGGTGCACATGGGGGGGGACGAGGTGCCCGCCGGGGTCTGGACCGACAGCCCCGCCTGCCAGCAGCTGATGAAGCAGCAGGGATATCAGGATTGCCGCGAGCTGCAGGGCCACCTGCTGCGTCACTGCCAGCAGTACCTGGCCGGCAAGGGCAAACGGATGCTGGGTTGGGAGGAAATTTTGCACGGCGACAAGGTGAGCCGGGACGCCACCATCTTCGCCTGGACCAGCTTCCAGGCCGGGCTCGACGCGGCGACGGCGGGCTATCCGGTGGTGATGGCACCGGCCCAGCACCTCTATCTGGATCTCGCCTGGAGCCAGGACATCCATGAACCCGGTCTCTACTGGGCGGGCACCCTCAATCTGGCGCAGGTCTACGCATGTGACCCGGCCCCAGCCGATTTCCATGCCAACGATAACATCCTGGGGGTGCTGAGCCCCTTATGGTCGGAGCTGATCACCTCTCGCGATCGCCTCGACTATATGTTGTTCCCGCGCATGCTGGCGACCGCCGAGGTGGCCTGGAGCGACCCCGCCCGCAAGGCGTGGGAGCACTTCGCCGCCCGTCTGCCGGGCCAGCTGCAGATCCTCGACCAGCTTCAGGTGCGTTACCGGGTACCACAGAGGTAGTGTTATCTTTTTTTCCTTGGCGGCCCTATGGCCGCCTTTTTTTTACGATTCGCCAACAAAACATCAACTTGCCCCTACCATTCATCCGCCATTGTTGGCAAAATTCAGCCCCCTATGAAGCCGGTCTGCCGCCTGCTGGCGCGAGCCTGCAGCCACCTCCAGATCTGCCACAATAACAACGACAAAGTTATCAACAAGAACATCGGAGCGTATTCCTATGGCCCGCAGAGACGTCCATACCCTGGACAGCGAAGTGGAGTTTCCTGCCGACGAACAACTCGTTTCCACCACGGATCTGCGCGGGGTGATCACCTACGCCAACCCCGCCTTCTGCCGCATCGCCGGCTACCCCGTCGAGGAGCTGGTCGGCCACAATCACAACCTGGTACGCCACCCCGACATGCCCAAGGCCGCCTTCGCCGATCTCTGGGCCCGCCTCAAGGAGGGCAAACCCTGGCGTGGCATGGTGAAGAACCGCTGCAAAGATGGCCGCTACTACTGGGTCGATGCCTATGTGACCCCCATCTACGAGGGCAACCGGATCAGCGGCTACCAGTCGGTGCGCTGCAAGCCGGATCCCCAGCTCAAGCGCATCGCCAGCCAGACCTACCAGGCCTTGCTCAAGGCGGAGCGCGGTACCAGCAGCCGCCTCCCCTCCCTCGCCCGTGCCCGCCTGCCGCTGCTCGCGCTGTTGCTGCTCGGCCTGCTGGGCTGGGCCGCCAGCAGTCAGGGCCCGATGATCGCCCTGCTGATGCTGCTGCCCCTGCTGCTCATCGGCGGCGCCTACTGGCGCGAGCTCTTCGCCCTGCCGCTCTATCTGCAGCAGCTCGGTCGCGAATACGACAGCCTGACCCGGCTGGTCTACTCAGGGGACGGCCCCGGCGCCATCGCCGACTTTCATATCAAGATGCTGCAGGCCCGCATCCGCACCGTACTGGGCCGGGTCAACGATGCGACCAATCCGCTGCAGACCCTGGCCACCAACCTGAAACAGGCCTCCCATCAGGCCTGCCTCGACATCAACGAGCAGGATGCCCAGACCCAGCAGATGGCCGCCGCCATGACCCAGATGGCCAGCACGGCCCACGAGATCGCCCGCAACATCCAGGACTCCAACGGTCAGGTCAACGAGGCCCGCAGCCGCTGCCAGCACACGGACAAGCAGCTGGCCCAGACCGAGCAGCGCATCGAACAGCTCGCCAGACAGGCGGAGCAGGCCTTCAACTCGGCGGTGGAGCTGGCCAGCGAGTCGGAGCGGATCGGCAGCGTGATGGGGGAGATCCAGGGCATCGCCGACCAGACCAACCTGCTGGCGCTCAACGCCGCCATCGAGGCGGCCCGGGCCGGCGAGCAGGGGCGCGGCTTTGCGGTGGTGGCAGACGAGGTGCGTACCCTGTCGACCCGCACCCACAAGGCGACCGAGCAGATCCAGGGCAGCATCCAGCAGATCCAGCACACCCTGGGCCGCTGGAAGGGGATGATGCAGGAGAACCTGCAGCAGACCCGCGAATGCGCCGAGATGACCCGCCAGGGCTCCAGCAGCCTGCATACCGTGCTGCAGGAGATCGAGCTGGTCACCGAGTTCTCCACCCAGATCGCCGCCGCCGCCGAGCAGCAGCAGACGGTGGTGGAGGACATCAGCCGCAGCATCAACCAGATCTCCGAGTACTCCCACGCCAACAGCCAGAAGATGCAGGAGGTCGACGACTCCAGTCAGGAGCTGCTGGAGCGGGCCAAGCAGCTCAAGGGGCTCAGCCAGACCTTCGGCTGACCCATTTGCCAGCCACCCGACAGAAGCGCCACAATGGCGCTTCTGTCGTTATTGACGAGTGATCCGGATGAGAATGGAATCGACCCCTGCCCCGCTGAACAAGGTTGCCCGCATCGAGGCGATCCTCGCCCTGATCCCGGCCGGTCGCGTGGTGAGTTACGGCCAGGTGGCGGATCTGGCGGGGCTGCCCGGTCGGGCCAGGCTGGTGGGCAAGGTGCTGCGGGAGACCGACAAGGTGCTGCCCTGGCATCGGGTACTGGGCGCGGCGGGCACCATTTCACTGCCCAAGGGGTCGACAGGCTTCGATAAACAGGCGGGATTGCTGCAGGAAGAGGGGGTGCCCGTGATTGGCGGGCGGGTCAGGATGCGGGAGTGGCAGTGGCAGCCCGACCTCGCCGAGCTGCTGTTTCTCCTGCCCTTTTGACGATGGCGGCCCGCCTCACCGGGTGATGGGGGCCAGGATCTCGTCGCTGCGCACCTGCACCGGGATGGTTTCGTACTCCCGCTGCAGCAGCACCAGCAGACTCTGCTTGTCTACTTCCAGCACATAGGCGGTTCCTTCCCGGGTCAGACAGGTCATTCCCGGCCGGATCTCGTTAATCTCCATCACAACCTCCGTGTCCAGCGCTGCCATCCTTGCAGCGGTTTCAGTATACCGCCATCCGAAAACAAAAAGGCCCCTGCGAGGGGCCTCTTTCATCAGAGTGTGAACTGCGCGCAATCACGCCTTCTTCGACTTGGCCAGGCTCTCCTGCCACTTGCCGTTGTCGTAGTGCGCCGTCCAGCCGGTCGCCTTGCCGTTGACCTCGGTCATCACGTACTGCTCCTTGGTCTTGCGACTGAAGCGCACGATGGCGGCGTTACCGTCAGGATCTGACGCCGGGGCATCGGCCAGATACTGGTGCTTGGGCGACAGACGCTCCTTGAAGCGCTTGAGCTCTTCCACCAGCGGCGCACGGGTCTCGCGGGATTTCGGGAAGTTGCTGGCGGCAAGGAACAGACCGGCCGCCCCGTCACGCAGCACGAAGTGGGCGTCGGACTGGGTGCACTTGAGCTCCGGCAGCGGGACCGGGTCTTCCTTCGGCGGCGCGATATCACCGTTTTTCAGGATCTTGCGGGTGTTCTTGCAAGTGTCGTTGGTGCAACCCATGTACTTGCCGAAGCGGCCGTTCTTGAGCTGCATCTCGGAGCCGCAGCGGTCGCACTCGATGCTCGGCCCTTCGTAACCCTTGAGCTTGAACTGGCCTTTTTCGATTTCGTAGCCATCGCAATCCGGGTTGCGACCACAGACGTGCAGCTTGCGGCTGTCGTCGATGATGTAGGCATCCATGGCTGTGCCACACACACCACAGCGATGCTTGGCACGCAGCGCCTCGGTTTCTGCCTCTTCACCGTCGGTGGCGGAGACGAACTCGTCGGCGGAAACCAGGTTGATGGTCTTCTTGCAACGCTCTTTGGGCGGCAAGGCGTAGCCGGAACAGCCGAGGAACACCCCGGTGGTGGCGGTACGGATACCCATCTTGCGGCCGCAATCCGGGCAGTCGATGTCGGTCAGCACCATCTGGTTGGCACGCATGCCCCCCTCTTCCGGCGCCTTGTCCGCTTTTTCCAGCTCCTGGGTGAACTCGGCGTAGAAGGCGTCCAGCACCTTCTTCCACTCCAGGCTCCCTTCGGCGATGCCATCGAGCTTGTCTTCCATCTTGGCGGTGAACTCGTAGTTCATCAGTTCGACGAAGTTCTCCACCAGCCGGTCGGTGACAATCTCACCCATCTTCTCGGCGAAGAAACGGCGGCTCTCGACCCGCACATAGCCACGATCGACGATGGTGGAGATGATGGAGGCGTAGGTAGACGGACGGCCGATGCCGCGCTTCTCCAGCTCGCGTACCAGCGCCGCTTCGGTGAAGCGGGCGGGCGGCTTGGTGAAGTGCTGGCGCGGATCCAGCTTGACGAGTTTGAGGATCTCGCCGACGGTCACCGCCGGCAGCTGGCTGTCTTCGCCCTTGCGGCCCATCGGCGGCAGCGCCTTGGTCCAACCGGCGAAGCGCAGGGTACGGCCGCGCGCCTTGAGCTCGAACTCACCCGCCTTGACGGTCAGGGTGGAGGAGTCGTACTGGGCCGGCGTCATCTGACAGGCGACAAACTGACGCCAGATGAGGTCATAGAGCCGCATGGCGTCGGGCTCCATCCCTTCCAGCATCTCGGCAGTCACCAGCACGCTGGAGGGGCGGATCGCCTCGTGGGCCTCCTGGGCATTGGCCTTGGCGCCATACAGGTTTGGATCGCTCGGCAGGTAGGCGGCGCCATACTGCTCGCCGATGTATTCCCGCACCGCCTCGACCGCCTCTTTGCTGAGGTTGGTGGAGTCGGTACGCATGTAGGTGATGTAACCCGCTTCATAGAGACGCTGGGCCATCATCATGGTCTTCTTGACCCCGAAGCTCAGCCGGGTAGAGGCCGCCTGCTGCAGGGTAGAAGTGATGAAAGGGGCGGACGGCTTGGAGCCGGTCGGCTTGTCTTCCCGGTTCACTACCTTGTAGTCGACCCCTTCCAGGGCGGCCACGGCGGCGAAGGTCTCGGCCTGGGTCACCGGCTTGAAGTCGGCGCCGTTGCGGCTGACCACTTCCATCCGCAGATCGCTCTTGTCGGCGGTCAGCAGATCGGCGTTGAGATCCCAGAACTCGACCGGTACGAACGCCTTGATCTCACGCTCTTTATCGACGATGAGGCGCACTGCGACGGACTGTACCCGACCGGCGGAGAGGCCGCGGGCCAGCTTCTTCCAGAGCAGCGGGGAGACCATGTAACCCACCACCCGGTCGAGGAAACGACGGGCCTGCTGGGCGTTGACGCGGTGAATGTTCAGCTCGGATGGCTGGGCAAACGCCTCCTGGATGGCGGTCTTGGTGATCTCGTTGAACACCACGCGCTTGTAGCGGCTGTCGTCGCCGCCGATGATCTCGCGCAGGTGCCAGGCGATCGCTTCTCCCTCTCTATCCAAGTCGGTTGCGAGATAGATGGTGTCGGCCTTCTCGGCCAGACTCTGCAACTCGCTGACCACTTTTTCCTTGCCGGGCAAAATCTGGTAGTTGGCCTGCCAGCCTGCGGTCGGATTGATCCCCATCCGTGAGAACAGGGCATTGCGATCCTTGGCAGCCTTCTCTGCTTCGCTCAGCTTGATGCCGCGAATGACAGGTTTTTTGGGCTCGTTGCTGGCGCTGCCGCTGGTGGGCAGATCGCGCACGTGACCGACGCTGGATTTCACCACGTAGTCCTTGCCCAAATATTTGTTGATGGTCTTGGCCTTGGCCGGAGACTCCACTATGACCAGTGATTTGCCCATGCTGTAACTATTATCCTCATTGCACCCGACGGGGTTGGTGTGCGGTTTTGTGGGGCTGTATAAGAGATTTGACGGGAAAAAGCAATCTTGTGAGCAAATTTGCCCGGCAGCCCGAACCACTTTGTTTCTTTATTTATTAATGCGAAGCCGAGCCGCGGGAAGCAACCGCTTTTTTATTTTTATGCTATATCCACCCTCTTTTTATATTTGAAACGACATAACCAACCGCTCTTGTAACATAACAAACCAGCTTCGTTATCAGCTTGTTACAAAAGACAAAATCTCCTTATAATGGCTGCATCCCGCAGCATTGTGCGCGGAAGGAACCGCTACCCATATAAAAATCGAAAGGATGTACTCAATGAAGCACTTCGAGGTCAACTTCGACGGCCTGGTCGGCCCGACTCACAACTATGCCGGCTTGTCCTATGGCAACGTCGCCTCCCAGAACAATGCCAAGGAGGCGTCCAATCCGAAGGAGGCGGCCAAGCAGGGTCTGCGCAAGATGAAGGCACTGACCGAGCTCGGCATGACCCAGGGAGTGCTGGCCCCGCAGGAGCGACCGGATCTCGCCACCCTGCGCCGCCTTGGCTTCACCGGTAACGATGCCAGCGTGCTGGCCCAGGCCGCCAAACAGGCCCCTGCCGTGCTGGCCGCCTGCTATTCGGCCTCCAGCATGTGGACCGCCAACGCCGCCACCGTCTCCCCGAGTGCCGATACCCAGGATGGCCGCATCCACTTCACCCCCGCCAACCTGACCAACAAGTTTCACCGCTCCCTCGAACCCGAGGTAACCGGCCGCATCCTGCGCGCCGTGTTCAACAACGACCGCCACTTCTATCACCATCAGCACCTGCCGGAGAACGACCACTTCGGTGACGAGGGGGCCGCCAACCACACCCGGCTGTGCCGCGCCTATGGCGAATCCGGGGTCGAGCTGTTCGTCTATGGCCGCAGCGCCTTCGATGTCTCCCAACCCGCCCCCAAACGCTACCCGGCCCGCCAGACCCTGGAAGCGAGCCAGGCCATCGCCCGCCTGCACGGCCTGGGGGACGAGAGCGCGGTCTTCATCCAGCAGAACCCGGACGTCATCGATCAGGGGGTGTTCCACAACGACGTGATCGCGGTGGGCAACCAGAACGTGCTGTTCTTCCACCAGCAGGCGTTCCTCAACACCGCCTCGGCGCTGGCCGAGGTGCGCACCAAGTTCGGCGACGGCGAGCTGCACTTTATCGAGGTGCCGACTGCCGAGGTGTCGGTGCAGGATGCGGTGAAGTCCTATCTGTTCAACACCCAGATCCTCACCCTGCCTTCCGGCGAGATGGCGATCATTGCCCCCACCGAATGTCGCGACAACCCGGCGGTATCGGCCTATCTGGCCAAGCTGGTGACCCTGGGGACCCCGATCAAGGGGGTGCACTACATGGACGTGAAGCAGAGCATGCGCAACGGCGGCGGCCCCGCCTGCCTGCGGCTGCGAGTGGCCATGAACGACACCGAACTGGCCGCGGTCAACCCTGCCTGCCTCATCACCGACAGCCAGTTTGCCCGCCTCGATGGTTGGGTCGATCGCCACTACCGCGACAGCCTGGCACTGGACGACCTGCGGGATCCGGCGCTGGTCATGGAGTCCCGCACCGCGCTGGATGAGCTGACCCAGATCCTCAAACTCGGCTCCGTCTACCCGTTCCAGCGCTGAGACGCGCCATTGGCCTGCAGCGCCGATGCAATGAAAAAGCCGGGCAAGTGCCCGGCTTTTTTTATTGGGTTTTACGTTGCCCTGGCTCAGCGCCAGGGGCCCTGCTGCCACAGCCGACCAAGACCGGACTCCAGCGCCACGGCGGCCTGCTGACCGAGCTTCTGGGTCAGGCTTTTTGGCTTGCTGTAGCGAATGCCGACCACCTTGTGCTGGCTGGCCTGAGCCAGCAGATAGTCATCGCTGGTGCAGAGGCTGTCCACCAGCCCGAGCTGCTTGGCCTGGCTCGCCAGCCAGTGCTCGCCGGTGGTGACGCTGTCGATGTCGAGGTTGGGTCTGTGCTCGGCCACGAATGCCTTGAAGCGCTCGTGGATGGCCCCCAGCTCCTCGCGAAACTTCTCGCGCCCCTGCTCGTCGTTCTCGCCAAACATGGTGATGGTGCGCTTGTACTGACCAGCGGTGTGCATCTCGAACTCGATGTCGTGCTTTTTGAGCAGCTTGTTGAAGTTCGGCAGCTGGGCGATCACCCCGATGGAGCCGACGATGGCGAACGGCGCCGCCAGGATCTGATCCGCCACGCAGGCCATCATGTAGCCGCCGCTCGCCGCCACCTTGTCGATGGCCACGGTCAGCTTGATGTCACGATCCCGCAGCCGCTGCAGCTGGGAGGCAGCCAGGCCGTAGCCGTGCACCACGCCGCCGCCGGATTCGAGCCGCAGCAGCACCTCGTCGCCCGGCTGGGCCACCCCTATCACGGCGCTCACTTCTTCACGCAGGGAGGCCACCTCCTTGGCATCCATGCTGCCGTGAAAATCGATGACGAACAGCCGGCTGCGGGCATCTTCGCTCTTGGCCCGGGCCTTGTGCTCGGCCTTGCGCGCCTTCTCCAGCTGCTTGCGCTCCGCCTTGCCGGCCAGCGCAGCCTGCAACTGGTGACGTCCCTGCTCCAGCTCGCTGGAGAGATCGGTCACCACCAGTTCCCCCTTGCGGGATTTGGGCTGACGGCTGCTCACCACCATCAGGATGACGGCGCCGATGGCGAGCAGTAGGGTGAGGGTCTTGGCCAGGAACAGGCCGTATTCGGTCAAAAATGCCACTTGATGCTCCACTGGTGTGCCCCGGGGGGACGATTTTTTCACATTCTAGGGAGTTTGCCCGGTGTGCGCAAAAACTCTGCGTCAACCCGTCAAAAATGCCAATCGACAATCACAACCCCTCTGATTTATTCACATTTTTGCCATCTCATACTGGTCAAACGCCGTGCGGGATCAGTACACTTGCCCCTCTATTTGCCGCGCGCATCTGCCACGAATTGTTAACAGGAGTTGTCATGTTCAACTATCAGGCCCCCCGGGATCTGCTCAAGGACAAGGTCATTCTGGTCACGGGTGCCGGTGACGGCATCGGCCGCGAAGCGGCGCTCACCTATGCGGCCCACGGCGCCACCGTGATCCTGCTCGGCCGCACCAGCGCCAAGCTGGAGGCTGTCTACGACCAGATTGAGGCGGCCGGCCATCCGCTGCCCGCCATCGTGCCGGTGGATCTGAAAGGGGCGACCAAGAGCCACTACCTTGGCATGGCCGAGACCTTCGCCCAGCAGTTCGGCCGTCTCGACGGCGTGCTGTTCAACGCCGGCCTGCTCGGCACCCTGTCACCGTTCGAACACATCCAGGAGCAGGAGTGGGACGAGGTGATGCAGGTCAACGTCAAATCCGAATTCCTGCTGACCCAGGCGCTGCTGCCGCTCATCCGCCAGACCGCCAAGGAGCAGGGCGATGCCTCCATCGTCTACACCTCCTCCAGTGTGGGCCGCAAGGGCCGCGCCTACTGGGGCACCTATGCCATCTCCAAGTTCGCCATCGAAGGCATGATGGAAGTGCTGGCGGACGAGCTGGAAAATACCGGTGTGCGGGTCAACACCCTCAACCCGGGCGGCACCCGCACCAAGATGCGGGCCAGCGCCTTCCCGGCCGAAGATCCGATGAACCTCAAGACCCCCGCCGACCTGATGCCGCTCTATCTCTATCTGATGGGCGCGGACAGCCGGGGCAAAACCGGCCAGACCTTTGTGGCCCAGCCCAAATAAATCAACAAAATAACCGCAACCCTGCGCCGCATGGGGTTACATTCAATAGGGTGCCGTCGGCACCCTGTTTCAACATCCGCTCCCTTATCAGGTTGAGATATGTTTCGTCCCAAGAGCACGTTTGAGCAATGGCGGATCTTTCAGGCCGTGGTTGACTGTGGCGGCTACGCCCAGGCCGCCGAGGCGCTGAACAAGAGCCAATCCTCTCTCAATCATGCGGTAGCCAAGCTGCAGCAGAGTCTGGGTGTGGCTCTGCTGGAGGTGAGAGGGCGCAAGGCGGTATTGACGCCGGCGGGGGAGATCTTCCTCAAGCGGGCCCGTCAGCTCAGCCAGCAGGTGGAAGAGTTGGAGAACCTGGCCAACAACCTGGAGCGGCAGTGGGAGCCGCAGATCAACCTCTATGTGTCGGTGCTGCAGCCGCGCGAGCGACTCTATCGGGCACTGGCCAACTTCTATCCCCGCAGCCGGGGCTGCCGGGTCAATCTGCACGAGCGCATTCACTGCCACTTCAACGCCCTGCAGGTAGGGGATCTGATGCTCTCCGAGCACCTGCCCCACGATCGCACCGGCCTGCCGCTGGACGAGGTGTGCCTGCTGCCGCTCTGCTCGGCCGAGCACCCGCTCGCCACCCAGGGTGGCGCCATCGCCGCCGAGGAGCTGGCCAGCCACAACCAGATCAGCCTGCATCCCCCCATTCACCGCTCGGTGGACTGGAACGATGCGGACGACACCGGCTGGAAGGCGACCCACTACCACGAGGTGATCGCCATGCTCAAGCTCGGCCTCGGCTACGCCTGGCTGCCGCGCCACCTGGTGCAGGAAGAGCTGACAAGCGGCGCCCTGGTACCGCTGGATCTGGCGAGCGGCAACGAGCGCCACCTCTATACCTATCTGCTGACTCCGTCGGCCGACGCGCTGGGCCCGGCCACCGAGCTGCTGCTGCGCTGCCTGCGCAACGAATACCAGAACGACAACGACCGCTAGAGCACCTCCCCGCCGCCATCAGACATTGAGGCGGGCCGACCCGCTCGCCCCCTCACCCTTTCCGCTTCAGACGTTCGGCACTCGCCAGCAGGCGGCCAGCGCCAGCAGCGCCAGGCCCATGGCCACCATGAAGACCCCGTGGAAGCTCCAGATCTCCGCCACAGTCCCGGCAATAGCACCCGCCATGATAGAGCCGGTACGGATGCTGTTGGCGAACAGGGTGGTCGCCACCCCGGCGCGACCCGGCATCAGATCCTGGAAGTAGGACATGCCGATGCCGGCGACGATGCCGATGAAGATGGCGTTGAGCAGTTGCAGCGCAATGAGGGCATGCTGGCTCGACAGGGTCACCAGCCCCACGTAGAAGCCGACCCCGGCCAGCACCGCCAGCAGCATCATGGGGCGCTTGCCAAAACGCTGGGTGTAATGGCCCGCCAGCAGCATGAAGGGGATCTCGAGGGCCGCCGCCGTGCCCATCAGCACCCCGGCCAGCTTCTCCTCCAGCCCAAGCTCGCGGGTGATGTAGAGCGGCATGTTGATGAGGTACATGCTGTTGCAGGTCCACATCAGGGTGGAGGCGATGAAGAGCGCCCGCACCGACGGATCCCGCCAGCTGCTGACCCGCTCCACCTCGCTGTCCATCACCGGCAGCGGCAACGAGGGCAGCCAGCGCCACACCACGAAGGCGCAGAGCAGATAGGCCACTGCGGAGGCGAGGTACATCACCTCAAAGCCGTAGCCGATGGCCAGCGCGAAGGCGATGGGCGGCCCTATCACCCAGGCCAGCGAGAACTGGGCCCGCAGCACCGAGCTGAACATGTCGGCCCGCTTGTTGCGGCTGTCGGCGTATTCACGCGCCAGCGCGAACAGCTGGGGACTGGCGGTGGCGGCCAGGCTCGCCAGCAGCACCCCCAGGCTCACCAGCAACCAGTACTGCCGGTTCCAGGCGAACAGCAGGGAGAGCACCACGCCGGCGAAGCAGCAGCGCAGGATCAGCCGCTTGCGATCCCCCTTGTTGTCGGAACGATGGCCGAGCCACTGGCTGATGAGGATGCCGATCACCGCGTTGACGGTATAGAAGAGCCCCACCAGGAAGGGGCGCACCTGCACCTCCTCGGCCAGGAACAGGCTCAAGGTGGGCACCTGCAGTGCCACCGCCACCCCGGTCATAAAGGTCACGGCCAGAAAAGAGAGGGAGACGGGATCCGTCCTGTTGCGAGCGGCGGTCAGCAAGCGCATAGAATTACCACTGATTGGAGGGAAGAAAACTGGCCAAAATTCGGCAAGTGCATGAAATGGCGCCGCTTATTTTATGTCATTATCAAGAGCCACCTCAAGGCTTGCGACCCCGTCCCCGACCCCGTACAGTGAAAGCCCACTGGCCAGCATAAGGATTTCACATGTTTGATTTTGACCGGGAAATAGATCGCAGCGGCACCATGAGCCTGAAATGGGACAAGTACAAGGGACAGGACGTGCTGCCCATGTGGGTTGCCGACACCGACTTCGTCTCCCCCCCTGCCGTCATCGAGGCCCTCACGGCGCGAGTCGCCCACGGCATCTTCGGCTACTCGCGCCCCTCTCCCCGGCTGATCGAACTCATCATCGCGCGGCTGGCCAGCCGCTATGGCTGGACCATCCAGCCCGAGTGGATCGTCTTCCTGCCCGGGGTGGTGCCGGGTCTCAACCTCGCCTGCAAGGCCTGGAGCCAGCACGGCCGTGGCATCATCACCCCCAAACCGGTCTACTACCCCTTCCTGCAGGCGCCGGGCTTCAACGATCGGCCGCTGCTCACCGTGCCCATGGTGGAAGAGGCCGGTCGCTGGGTGCTGGATATCGAGGAGCTGGAACGCCAGGCGCCAGCGGCGGATCTGCTGCTGCTGTGCAACCCGCACAACCCGGGCGGCACCGTGTTCACCCGCGAGGAGCTGCTGGCCATCGACGCCATCGCCGAGCGCCACAACCTGGTGATCTGCTCCGATGAAATTCACTGCGACCTGCTGCTGGACAAGGACGCCCGCCACATCCCCTACGGCGCCATCAGCCCGGCGGCGGCCGAGCGCTCGGCGGTGATGATGGCCCCGAGCAAGACCTTCAACATCGCCGGGCTCTGCTGCTCCTTCGCGGTGGTGCCCAATGCCCGTCTGCGCCTCAAGCTGCAGCAGGCGATGCGCGGCATCAGCGCCGACGTCAATCTGCTGGGCTTCGTGGCGGCAGAGGCGGCCTATGAAGGGGGCGAACAGTGGCTCAGCGAACAGCTCGACTACCTGGCCGCCAACCTGGCCCTGATCGAGCAGGCGGTCGCCCGCTGGCCCGGCATCAAGCTGGCGCGCCACCAGGCCACCTACCTCGCCTGGATCGACATGAGCGCGCTCGGGCTGGACGACCCCATCGCCTTCTTCGAGCAGGCCGGGGTGGGGCTCTCTCCCGGTGCCCAGTTTGGTGACGGCCAGTTCGTGCGGCTCAACTTCGGCTGCACCCGGGCCCGCCTCGTCGAGGCGCTGGCCCGCATGGAGAAGGCCATTCTGGCGCGCTGATCACGCGCGTTCTCACCCATGGCCTCACCATATGGGTAGTGGCGGGGCCGGCAGCAGCCGGCCCCGCAATATATTGAAGTCAGCCAGATCCGTATCCGATCGCAATAGGGTATATTTTCGCAACATGCCGCCACGGCCCCGCAACCCGGGATGTCGATGGCGCCGAATACGGCACAGTACCGCCGCCAGCAGCTGGCGCGGCCGAATGCCAACCGGGATGGGCCAGCCCATCCCTTTTATCAGCCATTGATCCGGTTCACTATGCCCCAACCAGCCTTGCACCCTCTGCCGACTCTGCTTCGCCGCACCCTGCCCTGGCTGGCAGCGGCCCTGGCGCTGCCCCTGCAGGCAGCCACGCCTGCCTATCTCACCATCGGTACTGGGCCGCTCAACGGCGTCTACTACCCGACCGGTGGCGCCATTTGCCGGCTGCTCAATGAAGAGACGGCCAGCCATGGTCTGCACTGCTCGGTGCAGAGCACCTCCGGCTCCCTTGCCAACCTGAAGGCGCTGCATCAAGGGAAAGTGCAGCTGGCGCTGGTGCAGTCCGATGTGGTGCACCATGCCGCCCACAGCACCGGCCCCTTCATGGGTCAGGCGCCCGACGAGCAGCTGCGCAGCCTCTACCGGCTTCATCAGGAGTCGCTGACCCTGCTCGCCAGCGCCAACAGCAACATCAACACCCTGGCCGACATCGAGGGCAAGCGGGTCGATTTGGGCAACCCGGGCTCCGGCGAGCACATCACCAGCCAGACCCTGCTCGACGCCATGGGCTGGCAGGCCAAGAGCTTTTCTCCCGTCATCCCCGCCGCGGCCAACAACCGGTTGGAGGGACTCTGTGACGGCACCCTGGACGCCGCCTTCGTGGTGGCGGGCCACCCCAACCAGGCCATCGGCGATCTCACCGGCCGCTGCAAGGCGCGCCTCATCCCCATCGAAGGGGAGCAGGTCGACGCGCTGCTAAAACAGCATCCCTACTATCAGCGCAGCCGCATCGGCGCCAACCTCTACCCGGGCCAGCCCAGCGGCGTCAACACCTTCGCCGTCACCGCCGAGCTGGTGGCGCTGGCCAGCCTGCCAGAGGGCGAGGTGCGCACCGTGCGCGACGTGCTGAGCGGGCGACTCAAGCAGTTCACCCGCCTCCATCCGGCCCTCACCGCCCTCACCCTGGAGGGGATGCAGGGCGAGGCGGAAGTACCGCGCCACGCCGGCATGGCGGATGCCGCTCCCGCCCTGCTGCCCGAAGCCCTGAGCCCGGCTCCGGCCACCTCGGAAGCTCTGGCAACCTCAGCGGCGCAGCCCACCGAAGTGGAACACCCCGCCGGTGAGGACGCGAAACAACCTGCCGGCGAAACGGGAGCCCCCTCCCCGGAAGGTACGCCCGCCACCTCGTCCGGGCAGACCCCTGGCGCCCTGCTGCCGACCCCCTCGGCAGCCGTCGCCACTGAGCCGGACGCTAGTACCGTGCTCGAAGGGGCCGCCGTGGAGCAGGGCGGCAAGCTGACGGGCACGGCCGCGCCAAGCCCCTCTGCCGTGATGAGCGGGGAACAACCCGCCTCGCCTGCCCCCGCCGAACCGGCATCGACAGCACAGGTACCGATAACACCGCCCGCACCGAGCGCCGCCTCACCGACCGGGGACGGCGCACCTGCCCAGTAAGGTCGCCAAACAGCCACAACGACAGAGGCCACCCAAGGGTGGCCTCTTTTTGTTTCGATATTGGGTGGACTCACGCCCTGGCGTCCGGCAACGGCTGCGGGCGCTGGATCTCCTGCTCCACCCAGTGCAGCAGTTGCTTGATGGCGCGCGACAGCACCTGGTTCTGGCGCACTACGTACCCTAAGCTGGTGCCGGGAAAGTCGGTGAGCCGGGTCACCGGGGCGGTCAGCTTGAGCCGCGGGTGAATGGAAAAGTCCGGCACTATGGCCACTCCGAAGCCCGCTTCGGCCCAGTCGAGCTGGGCGTCCACGCTGCCCACCTCCATGATGCGGCAGCTGGGCAGACCGAGCAGCGGCAAAGAGGGGTCGATAAGCGCCCGGGTACGGGTGTCGTGGCCCAGCAGGATCAGGGTCGGCTCGTCGAGGGGATCGCTCTCCCCCGCCTTTGCCCGCGCCTGCCAGCGGGCGAGACCGTGGCCCAGCGCGCACCAGGTCACCTGCTGCAACTCGGTGTAGAACAGCGGCTCGCTGCGCTTTTGCGCCATCACGAAGCCCAGATCCGCCTTGCCCGCCTTGACCAGCTCAGCTGCCTGATCCGAAGTGGTGTTGAACAGGGTGAGGTCGATGCCGGGGAACTCCTGCTTGAAGCGCTGAAAGGGTTGAATGAGCAGCAGGCGCGAGATGATGTCGCTGGCGGCGATGGCCAGCGTCCCCTGACTCAGCTGGTTGAGGGCGTTGAGATCGGACTGGCAGAGCTGCAGCTCGGCGATGGCGCGCTCGGCGCTTTGCAGCAGCCGCTCGCCGGCCTGGGTCAGCCGAAACGGGCTGCGCTCGATGAGTTTGACCCGGGTGGCCTGCTCCAGATTCTTGAGGTGCAGGCTCACATTGGGCTGGGTCATGTGCAGTTCGGTGGCGGTCTGGCCGAAGTGCTGCAGCCGGGCCAGGGTGACGAAGGTGTGCAGCCAGTGAATATCCAGCATGGGGATCCTCTTGTGCCGCCACGGCCGCACGGGCCCCTGACGGGGATGCCGGCACGGCAGCGGGGCGGTTTGCCGATAAATTCACCGCAATTATATGACTCTCTTATCGGAATTATAAAGATAATTAATTTTTCTAATCCTCCTGAGCCTCCTAGGATGATCGCCTAACGTCTTAGGAGAAAGAGTCATGTCGTCTATCGTAGTCGTAGGTGCCAACTGGGGTGATGAAGGCAAAGGCCGCATCGTGGATTATCTGGCAGGCCAAGCAGGCGCCAGCATTCGCTTCCAGGGCGGCAACAACGCCGGCCATACCGTCGTCAACGACCTTGGCACCTTCAAGCTGCACCAGGTTCCGAGCGGTGTGTTCAACCCGGATTGCCTGGTCGTGCTCGGCCCTGGCATGGTGATCAGCCCCGAGAAACTGACCGTCGAGCTGGACGAAGTGAAAGCCTCCGGCGTCACTCCCAAGCTGGCCATCTCTGATCGCGCCACCCTCTGCCTGCCGCTGCACGCCATGGAAGATACCCTGGAAGAGCAGCGCCTGGGCGACGGCGCCTACGGTTCCACCCGTCAGGGCATCGCTCCCGCCTATGGTGATCGCGTCATGAAGAAAGCGATCCTGGTGGGCTGGCTGAAGCAGCCGGAAGTGCTGGTCGAGCGTATTCAATTCTTCCTCGACTGGAAACTGCCGCAGCTCAAGGCACTCTACCCGACCTTCGAATTCAACCAGACCGCCCAGGAGATGGCCGACTGGCTGCTGGAAGTGTCCGCCCCCTGGATCGACTCCGTCTGCAACGTCAGCATGCCGCTCAAAGCGCTGCAGGCCGAAGGCAAGACCCTGCTGTTCGAAGCCCAGCTGGGCGCCGGCCGTGACCTGATCTACGGCGAATACCCCTGGGTGACCTCCTCCCACGTCTCCGGCGCCTATGCCGGCATCGGTGGCGGCCTGCCGGGTCTGCGTCCCGAGCGCGTCATCGCCGTCGCCAAGGCGTTCAGCACCTCCGTCGGTACCGGCACCCTGCTGACCGCCATGGAGAACCAGGACGAGTTCCGCAAGATCGCCAACGAGTTTGGCGCCACCACCGGTCGTCCCCGCGACGTCGGCTACTTCGATGCCGTTGCCACCAAGAACGGTGTCGAGCTGCAGGCTGCCAATGAAGTGGCACTGACCAAGCTGGACTGCCTGACCGGTCTGCCGGATCTGAAGATCTGCGTCGCCTACGAAGGTGCCCACACCGAGAACCCGATCTGGCCGCAAACTGCCGGTCTGAAGCCGGTTTACGAAGTGATGGAAAGCTGGAGCGAAGACATCACCGGCTGCCGTACCTTCGCCGAGTTGCCCAAAGCGGCTCAGCAGTACGTACTGCGCATCGAAGAGCTGCTGGGCGTACCGGTGCCGATGGTCTCCGTCGGCCCGGGCCGTGACGAGATGATCCTGCGCTAAGTTGCGCGATCAGCTGTCAGCACAGTAAAAAACCGGCATCCTGGATGCCGGTTTTTTTATGCCCGGCGTGCCACCCTCTTTCGCAGCGCTCACCAGCAATCAACATAACGACTCATATCATGGCAGTAAAACGGCCACTTTGAGCGGTTGAGTCACTCACCTTCTCCCCCTCTTCGCTAGACTGATCCCATCATCCACCGAGGAGCCTCACCATGAAGATTGCCAAGCGAACCACCCTGCTCTCCCTGCTGTGCGTGGCGACCCTGCCCGCCAGTGCCATGACCCTAAAGAGCAGCGACATCCACGAAGGCCAGCTGATGGACAAGGCCTTCAGCTTCAACGGCTTTGGCTGCAGCGGTGACAACCGCTCGCCCCAGCTGAGCTGGCAGGACCTGCCGGCCGGCACCAAGAGCGTCGCCATCACCGCCTATGACCCCGACGCGCCCACCGGCAGCGGCTGGTGGCACTGGCTGGTAGTGAACCTGCCGGCCAGTCAGAGCGAGCTGCCGAGCAACACCTCCGGCAAGCTCAAGCAAGGGCTGGAGCTTAAGACCGACTTCGGCAGCCAGGGTTACGGCGGCCCCTGCCCGCCCGCCGGCCACGGCATGCACCGCTACCAGTTTACCGCCTGGGCCCTGCCCCAGGCCCTGGAGGTGAAGACAGACACCCCGCCCGCCATGGTAGGCTACATGCTCAACAGCATGGCCCTTGGCAAGGCCACCCTGACCGCCACCTTCGTCACCCCCTAGGAGCCAGCCGGATGAGCACGCCGCTGCTGCAACTGCACCACTATCTCGGGATCCGCCAGCAGCCGCTGCACCGGGTGCTCATCTACGCCCCCACCATCATCTGGGTGGAGCAGGGTCACAAGCAGTTGTGGTGGCAGGAGAAGCGCCTGGCGTTCGATCAGGCGAGCTGGCTGCTGATCCCGGCCGGTCACCAGCTCACCTTCGTCAACCAGCCGGAGCAGGGCAAGTTTCGCTCCCGCGCGCTGACCCTGCTGACCCCGCCCCCCGTCGAATGGCTCAGCGCCGCCCAGGCCGGCCCGCTCAGGGAGCCGCGCCTGGCGGTCAGTCCGGCGCTGGCCTTCTGTTTCGAGCTGGTCTGCTCCATGGCGGATCGGCGGCTCCATGAGGCCACCCAGGTCCAGCTGCTGCAGGGCTTCTATGCCGAGCTGCAGGCCGCCGGCGGGCTCGACCTGCTGTTTCCCGCCCATGCCATGACCCTCGGCGAGCGGCTGGCCCGCTACCTAGGGGTGGAGCCGGGCGCCGATCACACCCTGGAGGGGGTCGCACCGCACTTCGCCATGAGCCGCGCCTCCATGGCGCGCAAGCTGGCCGCCGAGGGGCGCAGCTTTCGCCAGCTACTGGCCCAGGTGCGTATGAGCCACGCCCTCACCCTGCTACAGCAGGGGCTGGCGCCGCTGGAGACGGCCCTCGCCTGTGGCTACGACTCCCCCAGCCGCTTTGCCGCCCGCTTCAAGCAGGAGTTCGGCCTGACCCCCTATCAATACCTGCGTACCTGCCCCTCCTCCCTCTCGCTGGCTGCCGCCAGACAAGTAAATAGTTACTAAAACACCAAACTATGTAACCTCGTGTAACCGGGTGATCCGGCTCACACCTCCCCCTCCTGCACTGTGACGCAGCGCCAATATTCCCCTCAACATCGCCCTATAATGGCTCTCGCAAACGCTTTCACTAAAACAAGTACTAAAAAACACCTTCCTTAACCTACAAAAACTGTCATTGGAGCGAGAGATGTTTCGTAAAAGTTTACTGTCCGTCACCCTGAGCGTCGCCCTGTTCGGCCTCACTGCCTGCAACGGCAATGACTCCAGCAGCCCGGCCGCCCCCAGCGCCACCCTGGCGAACCAGTATCAGAACGTGATCGACCGCAGCGGCACCCCGCTCCAGTTCCGTGACTTTGACAGCTACTCCAACCTCAAATACAACCCGCTGCTCGATCTCGGTGCCTGGCACGGCTTCCTGCTGCCCTCCAGCGACAGCGAGTGGGGCGGCTTTACCGGACCCATGGTCATCGCCGAGGAGTACAGCCTGTTCTTCGCCAGCGAATTGGACAAGCTGACCCTGAGCGACGAGAGCGGCCGCGCCTTCCCGCTCACCAGCGCCAGCAAGCAGGCGCTGTACGCCATCCCGGGGGCGCTGGTGCAGCGCTTCGAATTCGACCCCTTCACCCTGGAACTGGAGCTGCGCTACGGCGATGCCCGCACTGCGCTGGTTCGCACCCGTCTCATCAACCACACTGACGCACCGCTCACCCTCAAGCTCAACTGGCAGGGGGAGCTGCTCAACCAGTGGGATGCCAACAAGACGGTCGCCGAGCAGTACCCCACCTGGACCCGCAGCATCAGCCAGACCGAGCGCGGCGTGGCATTCCAGTTCGGCAAACTGCGCAGCACCTGGAACATCATGCAAAGCGGCAGCGCCAGCTACCGCATCGATCGCACCCTGCCTAGCCGTACCACCCTCGACGAGCAGGGGCTCGGCTACGTGAGCGAGGCCAGCCTCACCCTGGCCGCCAAGGGCCAGCAGGATATCTACACCCTGCAGAGCTATGTCCACAGCAGTGCTGAAGCGAGTCGTTTCGAGCAGAGCCGCCAGGCGCTGCTGGCCGACCCCGCCAGCCATTTCGACGACTCCATCCGCCGCTGGGAGGATTACCTGGCGCGCGGCCTCTCCAATCAGGGGATCCCGGAATCGGAGCGGCGTATCGCGGTCAAGGCGATGGAGACCCTCAACGGCAACTGGCGCTCGCCGGCCGGTGCCATCCTGCACGACGGGGTGACCCCCTCCAACACCGCCCGCTGGTTCGACGGGGTCTGGGCCTGGGACAGCTGGAAGCACGCCTACGCCATGGCCCACTTCAACCCCGAGGTAGCCAAGAACAACGTGCGCGCCATGTATGACTACCAGATCCAGGCCGATGACCCGGTTCGGCCGCAGGATGCCGGCATGGTGATCGACGCCGTCTTCTACAACAAGCTCGCCGATCGCGGTGGCGACGGCGGCAACTGGAACGAGCGCGACACCAAGCCGCCCCTCTCCGCCTGGGCCATCTGGGAGATCTACAGCGCCACCCAGGACAAGGCCTTCATCGCCGAGATGTATCCGAAGATCCAGGCCTATCACGACTGGTGGTACCGAGCGCGGGACAACAACCGCAACGGCATCATCGAATATGGCGCCACCCGCCACGTCGAGCACAACGACGAGTTCGGCAACATCACCTTCAAGGTGCAGTACCCGACGGGGGCACCGGTCGGGCTGGATCTGTCGAGCTGTACCGATGAGGGAGATGGCTGGTATGGCTGCGCCGGCATGGCGCTCTATCAGCAGGTATTGAGCGTTGGCGGCTACGCCGACATGGATATCGGCGCCCAGCACGGCGCCGGCTGGGAGTCCGGCATGGACAACGCCGCCCGCTTCGGCTTTATCGAGCCGGATCAGCTCAAGCGCTATGCCGACAAGACCTATGGCGGCGACATGGCCAAGGCGCGCCAGGACTGGAACGTCTTCTTCTTCGAAAACCATCAGGACGACGGCAGCCTCATCGGCTTCTCCATCGATCAGGAGTCGGTGGAGCTCAACGCCTTCCTCGCCAAGGAGAAGCGTATCCTGGCCGACATGGCCGAGCTGCTCGGCAAGCCGGACGAGGCGATCCGCTATCGCGAAGGGGCGACCCAGCTGGCTGGTTACATCAACAGCTGCCTGTTCGATGAGGCCTCCGGCTTCTATTACGACCGCCAGATAGCCCAGGGGGATCTGCCGGACGCCAACGGCTGCGTCGGCAAGCTGTTGACCGCCCGCGGCCGTGGCCCGGAAGGGTGGAGCCCGCTCTGGGCCGAGGTGGCGGACAAGGAGAAGGCGGCGCGGGTACGCGAGGTGATGCTCAATGCCCAGGAGTTCAACACCAGGGTGCCGCTCGGCACGGCGGCGCTGACCAACCCGGCCTACGACCCCGACATCTACTGGCGCGGCCGGGTCTGGCTGGATCAGTTCTACTTCGGGGTGAAGGGGCTGGAGAACTACGGCTATCGCAGCGATGCCCAACAGCTCGTCAACAAGCTGTTTGCCAACGCCGAGGGGCTGGCGGGCAGCGGCCCCATCCGCGAGAACTACAACCCGGAGAGCGGCGCCATGCAGGGGGCCAGCAACTTCAGCTGGAGCTCGGCCCACCTCTACATGCTCTATCGCAACTTCCTGAAAACCGAGGGCTGATCCCTATCAGCAGAAATGAGCAAACAAAAAGGCCTCCGCAAGGGAGGCCTTTCTTATGGCGGCGCCGGTGGTGGCGACTTACTTGACGGTCACCCGAGCAAACTTGCGCTTGCCGACCTGGTAGACGGCGGTACCGGCACCGATGAGTGCCTTGCCATCGTCCAGCTTCTCGCCGTCAACCTTGACCGCGCCCTGCTTGATCATCCGCAGCGCTTCGGAGGTGGTGGCCACCAGATCGGCGTCTTTGAGCAGGTTGGCGATGGCCAGCCCTTCGCCTTCCAGTGCCAGCTCGACTTCCGGCATTTCGTCCGGAATGGCGTTCTTGGAGAAGCGCTGGGTGAAGTCTTCGTGGGCTGCTTCGGCCGCCGCCTCGTCGTGATAACGGGCGATGATCTCCTTGGCCAGCCAGATCTTCACGTCGCGCGGGTTGAGAGTGCCGGCGGCAATGCCCGCCTTGAACTCTTCGATTTCAGCCAGCGGACGGAAGGAAAGCAGCTCGTAGTAGTTCCACATCAGATCGTCGGTGATGGACATGATCTTGCCGAACATCTCGCCCGGGGCGTCGTGTACGCCGATGTAGTTGGCAGCGGACTTGGACATCTTCTTGACGCCGTCCAGGCCCACCAAGAGCGGCATCATCAGCACGCACTGGGTCGCCATGCCGGCATCTTTTTGCAGCTCGCGGCCCATCAGCAGGTTGAACTTCTGATCGGTACCGCCGAGCTCGACGTCCGCCTTCAGCGCGACCGAGTCATAGCCTTGCAGCAGCGGATAGAGGAATTCGTGAATGGCGATGGACTGGCCGTTGCTGTAGCGCTTCTTGAAGTCATCGCGCTCCATCATGCGGGCCACAGTCTGCTTGGCCGCCAGCTTGATCATGCCGGTCGCGCCCAGCTCGCTCAGCCAGGTCGAGTTGTACTCGATGCGGGTCTTGGCGGGATCGAGGATCTTGAACGCCTGCTCGGCATAGGTGAGGGCGTTGTGCTTGATGGCCTCTTCGGAGAGCGGCGGACGGGTGGCGTTCTTGCCGGAGGGGTCACCCACCATGGCGGTGAAGTCACCGATCAGCAGGATCACTTCATGGCCCAGATCCTGGAAGGTCTTCAGCTTGTTGAGGATCACGGTATGACCCAGATGAATGTCGGGAGCCGTCGGGTCCATCCCCAACTTGATGCGCAGCGGGCGCCCTTCCTTCAACTTGGCGACCAGTTCTTCTTCCACCAGAATTTCTTCCGCTCCGCGCTTGATCTCGGCTAGCGCCACCTCGAGCTGGGACATTTTTTGACTCTCCAATCACGATTCCACAGGGCCAGACATATTACTGGAATGGCGGGCCAATTGGAAAGGCGGTAAACTCCGACATTCTTCCCGGCTCAACTTCGTCTGCTTCTCATGGTCATTTGGCACGCCTTCAACTCTCTCCCTCACTGGCACCGAAAAATGGTGCTGATCCTGAGCATCATGGTGATGATGCTGGCGGCCTGGCCCAGCGAACAGGCGGTCGCTACCCGGGTCGATGACAACGGCAACAAGCTGGCCATGGAGCAGCAGGTCGACGAGGAGGCGCTGCTGGCCGAAGCCAAGCCCGTCGCCCCGCCCAAGCCGAGCTACATCACCAAACAGGTGAAGGTACGCAGCGGCGACAACATGGGGGTCATCTTCCAGCGCCTCGGCCTCAGCACCACGGATCTGCACCTCATCGACCAGCTCGAGGGCACGGATACCCTGCGCCTGCTCAAACCCGGTCAGGAGCTCACCTTCAAGCTCACCAAGGGCGGCGAGCTGCACAGCCTCTACTACCCCCACAGCCTGGAGCAGGCGCTGAAAGTGAGCCGCAAGGCCGACAGCTTCGTGGCCAGACCGGTCAAGCTCGAACTCGACACCCGCGAACAGGTGGCCAAGGGCGAGATCCGTTCCAGCTTCTGGGGCGCCGCCGTCGACGCCGGCATGACCGAGGATCAGATCATGGACTTGGCCGCCATCTTCGGCTGGGACATCGACTTCGCCCAGGACCTGCAGCCGGGCGACAGTTTCCGGGTGGTCTACGAAGAGAAGTATCAGGATGACGAGCGGGTTGCCTCCGGCGACATCCTGGCCGCCGAGTTCGTCAACCAGGGTGCCACCTATCGCGCCGTGCTGAACGAGGACGGCAACTACTACACCCCGGATGGCAAGGCGATGCGCAAGAGCTTCCTGCGCGCACCGGTCAACTTCAAATACATCAGCTCCAACTTCAATCCGCGCCGGCTGCACCCGGTCACCGGCAAGGTACGCCCCCACAACGGCATCGACTACGTGGCGCCGGTGGGCACCCCCATCATGGCGGCGGGCTCCGGCAGCGTGGTGGCCGCTGGCTACAACCAGTTCAACGGCAACTACGTCTTCATCAAGCACGCCGGCAACTACGTGACCAAGTACCTGCACCTCTCCAAGCGCACCGTCAACAAGGGGCAGCGTGTCAAGCAGGGGCAGACCATCGGCAATCTGGGGGGGACCGGACGGGTCACCGGGCCGCACCTGCACTATGAATTCGTGGTGGGCGGCGTGCACAAGAACCCGCGCACCCTCAACCTGCCGCAGGCGGAGACGCTGAGCGGACGGGCACTGGCCAACTTCAAGGCCCAGGCCATGCCCCAGCTGGCCAAGCTGGACAGCCCGGAGCTGCAGCTGGCCCAGAACAAGCGGGCCAACGGCGGCAATTGACCCACAAGGAGCAGTCATGAGCGAGCGTTATATCGGCTTGATGCCGGGTACCAGAATACGGTATGGAATCGAGGCAGCTCCCTCTCTCACGTGCTTTTTCCCGACCTGCAAGTAAGGAAGCCCCATGACTGAACGCTATATAGGCTTGATGTCTGGTACCAGCATGGATGGTATCGATGCCGTGCTGGTGCTGATCGAGGGGGATGAACTGCGGGTCGAGGCGGCCCTCAGCCACCCCTGGCCCACTGCGCACGAGCTGCACGCCCTCTGCACCCCGGGCGACAACGAGATCGACCGCATGGGGGTGGCCGACAACCTGGTCGCCCGCGAGTTTGCCGCCGCCACCCACGCCCTGCTGGCCAAGGCGGGGCTGACTCCCAGGGATATTCGCGCCCTCGGCAGCCACGGCCAGACCATCCGCCACCGCCCCCAGCTCGGCTTTACCCTGCAGATCGGCAACGCGGCCCTGCTGGCGGCGCTGACCGGCATCGATGTGGTGGCCGACTTTCGCACCATGGACATGGCCCTCGGCGGTCAGGGGGCGCCGCTGGTGCCCGCCTTCCATCAGGCCTTCTTTGCCCACCCCGGCGCCCTGCGGGTGGTGCTGAACCTCGGTGGCATCGCCAATATTTCGGTGCTGCCGGGCCAGGCGGACGGCGTCTATGGCTTTGATACCGGCCCGGCCAACACCCTGCTCGACGGCTGGTATCGCCGCCATCACCCCAAGGGAGCCAGCTACGATGCCGGCGGCCAGTGGGCGGCCAGCGGCCAGCTTATCCCTGCACTGCTGGAGCAGTTGCTGGCTCACCCCTACTTTACCGCCCCCCACCCCAAGAGCACCGGGCGGGAGATGTTCACCCTCGACTGGCTCGATGGCGAGCTGGCCGGCCACTCCCATGCCCCGGCGGATGTGCAACGTACCCTACAGGCGCTCACCTGCCACAGCATCGCCCGCCAGCTGCCCGCACTGACGGATGCGCAGAGCCGGCCCGAGCTGTATGTCTGCGGCGGCGGCGCCCATAACGCTCCGCTGCTGGTGGAGCTGGCCAGCCTGCTGCCCGGCTGGCGCATCGCCAACACGGCCGAGCTGGGGATCGCCCCCGACTGGATGGAAGGCGCGGCGTTTGCCTGGCTGGCGCAGCGCTTTATCCACCGCCAACCCGGCAACCTGCCCGCAGTCACCGGTGCCAGCCGCCCAGCCGTGCTGGGTGCCCTCTATCACGCCTGAGCCAGGCCTGGTCCAGACCCAATAAAGCAGGGCCGTCACTCGACGGCCCTGCTTTATTTCCTGCCTGCTCTGCCAGTTCCTCTTGCAAGGGGCGTGACGCTATTGGCGGCTCACCGCCTCCAGCAGGGTAGTGGCGGCCAGCTTGCCGAGCGGATTGCCGGCCAGCGGGCTGTCACCGGTCAGCAGATGGCGATCCCGGCACACCTCCCCCGAGATGCCGCTGTTGACGATCTCAAACCCCATCCCCTTGAGCCGCTCGCCAAACTTCCAGGTGAGCCGACCCGGCATGTAGCCGATCGCCGGCGTCTGCTCATCCAGCGCATCGGGGAAGGCGCAGATCCGGTAGCCGGCGAAGGTGTGCGGATTGGCTACCGCCAGCAAGGCCGCCGGCCCGTGGCAGAGGGTGATGATGAAACGCTCGTGGGCCATCGCCCACTCCAGCAGCGCCTTGACCTCGGCGCTCTCGGGCAGCCCCATCAGGGCGCCGTGCCCGCCGGGAATGAACACGCCGAGGTAGTCCGAATCGGGGGCCTGCACCTGGGCCAGCAGCTCCGCCAGTTTGGCGGGCTGGCGGAACTGCCCCTGGTATTTGCCATAGAGCCCCACCACCGCCTCATCCTCCGTCGGCATGGCCCACCACTCGAACTTGACCGGATTGCCCGACAGGGTGGCCACCTCAAAGGCAAAGCCCGCCTTGTCGAGGTGATACATGGGCAACAGGGTTTCCACCGGGTGGTTGCCGGTAGAGAACAGGGTGCCGTTGTCGGTGGGCAGATAGCGCTCATCGGCCCCGATCAGCAGGATCTTCCAGCGGCCGCCGCGATAGGGGGCGGGATAATCGGCCCCCGCCAGATCCGACTTGCGCGAAGTGAACTGGCTCAATGAATAGGGGGAAGGGAAAAAGGCATTCTGCTCCGCCGGATCCGGGGTCGGTTGCTTGTCGTCAATCAGCTTCTCGGTCATGGGACGCTCTCCATCATGGGTTGACTCGCTCTCACAGTATTGGCTGCCAGGGGCTGGGTAAATGCGCCGTGCCCTTCCCTCTGACAGGTTGCTGACGTACGGCGCCCGCGCAGCCAGGTCATGTTCGCACCGCTGAAAATATATGGCATATGCAGGCTTCCATCCTGCCCGCCTGGTTGCCGCATCCGGCAGTGAACGGCGCCCCTCATTTCCATCCGCTCTTGCCGCCTCAGCTTATTGCCATGCAGATGGGCTGAATGTTATTTCAATGGCTCGCTTGTGGCTCACTTCAGGCATATTTTTGGTCTTATGAAAAGCCCTTCCCCAAGCCGAAAAATAAATAGCTATGCAAAACCGGGATAATATCCTGCAAGTTGGTCAGATTTATTAACCTGGGATTTACAGCTGGTAACTTGAATCGACGCAAATAAAGGCACCATCAGCCGCCTGCATGGCAAAAAGTGGGAGCCCCATCACCTTTATTGCTCTTTCTGGTCATGCATTGAATAGCAAAGTGAATATATTTCACTCTGTTGAGCCACCTCATAGAAACCGGATCCCGGTTTGCATCCGCTGGCGAACGCCCCCTAGAATCCTCCCGTCTGAATCATCAAGCCGATTTATTTCTCCCTTATCCGTTTGCACGCGCCGGCGGCACCGGCACAAGGCTTTACACAGTGATGACCATGGTCCCCTGCCCTCGTCGCCCTGCGGCGGGAATGGGCAACTGTTGCCGCCATCATGGGTATCGCCCTGCGTGACGCATTCGGCCAGGGAAGAACAACGCGGCCTGACCCTACATCAAAAACGAAAAAGGAGTATCGCCATGAGTGGTACCATCATCAAGTCAGCCAGAAATACCGCCAGTGCACCGCAGGATCTGAGCCCCAGCACCCAGAGCGTGGCGTTCTCCCACTACAACAATATCTCCGCCCAACTGCCGGTCGACCCGAAAACGGGCGCGCTGGTCGCAGGGGATATCAAGGCGCAGGCCAGACAGTGCCTCACCAATATCAAGGCCATCGTCGAGAGCATCGATCATGTGATGGATGACGTGGTCAAAATCACGGTGTTTCTCAAAGAGATTGCCGATCTCGACGCGGTCAACGCCGTCTATGGCGAGTTCTTCCCGCGCTTGCTGCCGACTCGCACCGTGCTGGCGGTGGCCGGTCTGCCGCTCGGCGCCGCCGTGCAGATGGACGCGCTCATCTCCAACGGTGAAGGCACCTTCCCGCAAGCCCCCTGCCCGCTGCTGAAGCTCTCCCGCAACAGCGACAAGGCGCCGCAGGATCCGCTCTCGACCCATACCGTCGCCTTCTCCCACTACAACAATATCGGTGCCCAGCTGCCGGTCGATGCCGCGTCGGGCCAGCTGGTCGCCGGTGGCATCCAGCAGCAGGCTGGCCAGTGCCTGCGCAATATCAAGCACGTGCTGGAGAGCATCGATGTGCCGTTTGACGATATCGTCAAGGTCACCGTCTATCTGACTGATCTGGCCGATCTGGACGCCGTCAACGAGGTCTACACCACCTTCTTCCCGGACTCCGCCATTGCCCGTGCCGTCGCCTACCTGCCGGCGCGCAGCGTGATCGTGGCCTCCGCCCTGCCGCTGGGCGCCCGGGTGCAGATGGATGCGGTCATCTCCCACGGTGACGGCACCCCGCCGCAGCTGGTGGAAGACAGACACAATCTGGTGATCAGCGCCCGCAATACCGACAAGGCACCGCGCAGCCCGCTGCACACCCAGACTGTCGCCTTCTCCCACTACAACCACATCGCCGGCCAGCTGCCGGTTGATCTGGCCACCGGCAAGATCCTGACCGGTTGTGTCAAGGAGCAGACCGCCCAGTGCCTCGGCCATATCAAGACCATCGTCGAGAGCATCGGCCACGTGATGGACGATATCGTCAAGGTCAATATCCAGGTGAAGAACATCGCGGATCTGGCGGACGTGGATGCCATCTACACCAAATACTTCCCGGCCTATCTGCCCGCCCGCACCGTGATTGGTGTGAGCGAGCTGCCCGCCGGCGCCCTGGTGCAGATTGATGCGGTGATGTCCAACGCGGAAAGTACCCCGCCGCAGGCATAAGACATGCCCTGAATAATAAAAAGAGACCGGCTGAATGCCGGTCTCTTGTTTGGTAACAGGAAGGGATATTATGGCATCGACGCAGATATGCGAACGTTCGATGACGCTTCGCCAATCGAACCTGCGGGCCAATAACACGCTATCGAATATGGTGCTTTAGTTCAGCTTCCCACTGTTTGAACAATGTAAAGTCACTCTCGGCTCGACTCTTGGCTGCCGTGAACCATTGCACCCCTACCTCATCAGAATGCCTGAACTCCAACCGAAACTCATACTTGGTACTTATCACCAGTGCCAGACATGCACCAATCAAAAATGCAATAGCAGGAAGAATCCATGTAATAACCTGACCTTGTGCATCCGTTGGCACAAATATGAAAAGTAAACTGGAAGCAATGGCCCCCAACATAATCATATTGAGTATTTTGTCTCTCCAGGAAAGGACCCGAACCTGTACATTCGATATTCTTCCTAGATCGTAGCTGTCCTTATTTACTTGTAGTTTCTGTGCTGACTGATTGATGACAATGGAACAAGACATGGGAAACTCCATTTCAGATATACGTCACATGACATTTTTATAATCAAGAACTCTTCATGAAAAACTGACCGCCATCCCGACAACCCTGCTGCATGACACCAAGCAGCCAGCAACCATCAAATAGCCCGAACGTTGCCAACCAGGCTTGTTCAATGGACGCTACCGAATATTGGTTTATGCCTTGTAATGACGGGGGTAAGCCGCCCAACATGGTATCGTATGACGCCAAACTTGAAAGCAAATTCAAAAGAAAAAGGGAGATTGATCAAATAATCGATCTGAATACCTCCCGTATCGGCCCACACACTATTTCGTCATACCCAAGCAGCCATAAAAAACGCCCTCCATCTTGCGATGGAGGGCGTTTTATCGTTCCGGCTATTGAGTCAGCTTGACCCAATATTCAGCGATTACAGGGATTCAGCAGTCGCAACCACGTTTTCCACGGTAAAGCCGAATTCCTTGAACAGCAGCTCGGCCGGCGCAGACTCACCGAAGGTGGTCATGCCGATGATCTTGCCGCCAAAGCCCACGTACTTGTACCAGTAGTCGGCGATACCGGCTTCGATGGCCACACGCTTGGTGACGGAGGCCGGCAGGACAGACTCTTTGTACTCGGCAGACTGGGCGTCGAACACGTCGGTGGCCGGCATGGAGACCACGCGCACGGCACGGCCCTTGGCAGTCAGCTGCTCATAGGCGGCAACGGCCAGTTCCACTTCGGAACCGGTGGCGATCAGGATCAGCTCAGGCTTGCCAGCACAATCCTTCAGCACGTAGCCACCCTTGGCGGTGTCGGCCAGTTGCTGGGCGCTGCGGTCCATCTGGGCCAGGTTCTGACGAGAGAAGATCAGCGCAGTCGGGCCGTCGGTACGCTCGATGGCGTGCTTCCAGGCGATGGCGGATTCAACCTGGTCACACGGGCGCCAGGTGCTCATGTTCGGGGTCAGACGCAGGGAAGCGATCTGCTCGACCGGCTGGTGAGTCGGGCCATCTTCACCCAGACCGATGGAGTCGTGGGTGTAAACGAAGATGGCGCGCTGCTTCATCAGGGCGGCCATGCGCAGGGCGTTGCGGGCGTATTCCATGAACATCAGGAAGGTGGCGCCGTAGGGGATGAAACCACCGTGCAGGGCGATACCGTTCATAATGGCGGACATGCCGAACTCGCGTACACCGTAGTGGATGTAGTTGCCGGAGGCATCGTCGTTGGTCAGGGACTTGGAACCGGACCACATGGTCAGGTTGGACGGCGCCAGGTCGGCAGAGCCACCCATGAACTCCGGCAGCAGCTTGCCGAAGGCTTCCAGCGAGTTCTGGGACGCTTTGCGGGTCGCGATCTTGGCCGGGTTGGCTTGCAGGGTTTCGATGATCTTGGCGGATTCAGCGGCCCAGTTGGCCGGCAGCTCGCCAGCGGTACGGCGCTTGAATTCGGCAGCCAGGGTCGGGTGAGCGGCTTCATAGGCGGCAAACTTGGCAGCCCAGTCGGCTTCCAGTTTGGCGCCCTTCTCCTGACCGTTCCACTCGGCAGCGATGTCGGACGGGATAACGAACGGCGCGTGGTCCCACTTCAGGAAGGCACGGGCGGCGGCGATCTCGTCATTGCCCAGCGGTGAACCGTGGCAGTCGTGGGAGCCGGACTTGTTCGGGGAACCGTAACCGATGATGGTGCGGCAGCAGATCAGGGTCGGCTTGCCGGTCTCGGCCTTGGCGGCTTCGATGGCAGCGTTGATCGCTTCCGGGCTGTGGCCGTCAACGGCGGCAATCACGTGCCAGCCGTAAGCTTCGAAGCGCTTGACGGTGTCGTCGGTGAACCAGCCTTCCACGTGACCGTCGATGGAGATGCCGTTGTCATCCCAGAACGCGATCAGTTTGCCCAGTTGCAGGGTACCGGCCAGGGAGCAGGCTTCGTGGGAGATACCTTCCATCAGGCAGCCGTCGCCCATGAAGGCGTAGGTGTAGTGGTCGACGATGTCGTGACCCGGCTGGTTGAACTGCTCGGCCATGGCCTTCTCGGCGATCGCCATGCCCACGGCATTGGTGATGCCCTGACCCAGCGGACCGGTAGTGGTTTCAACGCCCGGCGCGTAACCGTACTCCGGGTGACCCGGGGTGCGAGAGTGCAGCTGGCGGAAGTTTTTCAGATCGTCGATGGAGAGGTCATAACCGGAGAGGTGCAGCAGGGAGTACAGCAGCATGGAGCCGTGGCCGTTGGAGAGAATGAAACGGTCGCGGTCGGCCCACTTGGGGTTGTTCGGGTTATGTTTGAGGTGGCTGCGCCACAACACTTCGGCGATATCCGCCATTCCCATGGGGGCGCCCGGGTGACCGGAGTTGGCTTTTTGAACGGCATCCATACTCAATGCGCGAATGGCATTGGCAAGCTCTTTACGAGAAGGCATCTGTATCTCCTGCGATTGCTTCATTTGATGGCCAAGATTAAGGCGCGTTATTGTCCCAGCAGGGGGCGCGGCGTGCAAATATTATCTGGGCGAATAAAGTGGCTTTGGGAGCTCAATCGCTTTTCTTGACAGGGCAAACGATTGAGCCGTAACCGCTTTACACCCCAAATGGGGTAAAGCGCGGATCTTGTTCGGCCAGGGGGCGGTAAAACCAAAATAGTGCTGGCAATCGAGGGGGGCGCTAACTAAAATGGACGTCCAGATGTAGATACCTCTACAATCATCCTATCATCACCCGGTTATTGCTGCGGCGATAACCCCAGACAAGCTGAGAATCCCATCATGGCAAAGCTGTTTACTTCCGAGTCGGTCTCCGAAGGCCATCCCGACAAGATTGCGGACCAGATCTCCGATGCGGTCCTGGACGCCATCCTCAAGCAAGACACCAAGGCCCGTGTCGCCTGCGAGACCCTGGTCAAGACCGGCATGGTCATGGTGGCCGGTGAAGTAACCACCACCGCCTGGGTAGACATCGAGCAGATCGTGCGCGACACCGTGCGCGACATCGGCTACACCCACTCCGACATGGGCTTCGACGCCGACTCCTGCGCCGTGCTGAACGCCATCGGCAAGCAGTCCCCGGACATCAACCAGGGCGTTGACCGCAGCGATCCGCTGGAGCAGGGCGCGGGCGACCAGGGCCTGATGTTCGGCTACGCCACCAACGAAACCGACGTGCTGATGCCGGCCCCCATCACCTACTCTCACCTGCTGGTGAAGCGTCAGGCTGAAGTGCGCAAGAACGGCACCCTGCCGTGGCTGCGCCCGGATGCCAAGAGCCAGCTGACCTTCGCCTACGACGACTCAGGCAAGATCATCGGTGTGGATGCCGTGGTTCTGTCTACCCAGCACGCCGAGTCCATCAGCCACAAGGATCTGGTGGAAGCGGTGCGCGAAGAGATCATCAAGCCGGTACTGCCGGCCGAGTGGGTCAACAAGGACACCAAATACTTCATCAACCCGACCGGCCGTTTCGTCATCGGCGGCCCGATGGGTGACTGCGGTCTGACCGGTCGCAAGATCATCGTCGACACCTACGGCGGCATGGCCCGTCACGGTGGTGGCGCCTTCTCCGGCAAGGATCCGTCCAAGGTTGACCGCTCCGCTGCCTACGCCGCCCGCTACGTGGCCAAGAACATCGTCGCCGCCGGTCTGGCCGATCGCTGTGAAATCCAGATCTCCTACGCCATCGGCGTGGCCGAGCCGACCTCCATCAGTGTCGAAACCTTCGGCACTGCCAAGGTGGCCGAGGATCTGCTGGTCAAGCTGGTACGCGAGCACTTCGAACTGCGCCCGTACGGCCTGATCCAGATGCTGGATCTGAAGCGCCCGATCTACCAGGCCACTGCCGCCTACGGTCACTTCGGTCGCAACGAGTTCCCGTGGGAACAGACCGACAAGGCCGAACTGCTGCGTTCCGCCGCCGGTCTGTAAGCGTCACGCTTGTGGTATAAAGGGGAGCCTGGCTCCCCTTTTGCTTGTCCGCCATTTGCCGAGAACCCGATGTCCGTCACCGCTACCCGCCTCGACTCTGCCCTGCACCAGCAGTTGCTCGCCCGTGTCGATGCCTGTTTTGTGCAGGCCGAAGCGCGCCTTGGCCGCCCCTTTCCCCGCCCGCAAGTCCATTGCAACATGCGTGGCCGGGCGGCAGGGTCGGCGCGGCTGCAAACCTGGGAGCTGCGCTTCAACCCGGCCCTCTATCAGGCCAACCAACAGGCGTTTCTGGCCGAGGTGGTGCCCCACGAGGTGGCCCACCTGCTGGTTTATGCCCTTTGGGGTGAACATAGCGGCGAAGGGCGTGGCAGATCGCGGGTGCTGCCTCACGGCCGCCAGTGGCAATCGGTGATGCGGGAGGTGTTCGGCCTTGAGCCCAGAACCACCCATAGCTTCGATCTGGCGGTCCTGGCGCAGCCGACCATCCCCTATCGCTGCCTCTGCCAGCAGCATCAGCTGTCGGTGCGCCGCCACAACAAGGTGGTGCGCGGCGAGGCTCGCTACCACTGCCGCAGCTGCAAGCAGCCGCTGGAACGGGCTGGCTCGTCGCAGTAAGCCAGCCGGTGTTGCGTCCCTGTGCTAGGGTGCCTCTCTGCTTTTTCCGCCAACCATCTCATTGCCAAGGATCACCATGTTTCGTCCCCTGCTCTCTCTCGCCCTGACCCTGCTGGTCAGTCTGCCCCTGCATGCCCAGACCTTTCGCGCCGCCAAACAGGATCTGAACCGCCTCTATCAGGATCACCCGGTTACCTTCTATTGCGGCTGCAAGATTGACTATCAGGGCAAGAAAATGAGCCCGGATCTGGCCAGCTGCGGCTATGAGCCGCGCAAGCAGCCCAAGCGCGCCGCCCGCATCGAGTGGGAGCACGTGGTACCGGCCTGGGAGTTCGGCCACCAGCTTCAGTGCTGGCAGCAGGGCGGTCGCAAGAATTGCGGCAAAAGCGACGAGTTCAACCAGATGGAGGGGGACATGCACAACCTCTTCCCCGCCATCGGCGAGGTGAACGGCGATCGGGCCAACTTCCGCTTCTCCGACTGGAATGGCACCCCGGATCAGTACGGCCAGTGCCGGATGCTGGTGGACTTCAAAAATCGCCAGGTGCAGCCGCCCAAGGGGCCGGTACGTGGCCAGATCGCCCGCGCCTACCTCTACATGAGCCAGCAGTATGGGCTGCGTCTGGCGGCGCAACAGCGTAAACTGTTCGAAGCCTGGGACAGGCAGTACCCGGCCGACGGCTGGGAGTGCGAGCGCAACCGCCGCATCGGCAAGCTGCAAGGCAATACCAACCCCTTTATTGAAAAGCAGTGCCGATAACCCCATCTATGGGCACAAGGGATTTAAACCCCCTCTTCTTGAACCAGAGACTGACACTGAGCCATGCGCATTCCACGTATCTATGAACCGGCCGCCCTGCAGGTGGGCCAGACCCTCGCCCTGTCGGAAGACGGTGCCAACCACATCGGCCGGGTGCTGCGCATGCAGCCGGGTCAGCAGCTCGAGCTGTTCAACGGCGACGGCAACCAGTACCCCGCCACCATCGCCAACGTCGGCAAGAAGTCGGTGGAAGTGACCATCGATAGCTGCGACACCCGCTCGGTGGAATCCCCGCTGGCCATCCACCTCGGTCAGGTGATCAGCCGCGGCGACAAGATGGACTTCACCATCCAGAAATCGGTGGAGCTGGGCGTCACCTGCATCACCCCGCTCTTCTCCGAGCGCTGCGGCGTCAAGCTGCCGGCCGATCGACTGGAGAAAAAACGCGAGCAGTGGCAGAAGGTGGTGATCAGCGCCTGCGAGCAGTGCGGCCGCAATACCGTGCCCGAGGTGCGCATGCCGATGGAACTAGACGCCTGGCTGGCGGAAGAGACTCAGGAGCTCAAGCTCAACCTGCACCCGCGCGCCCCTTACAGCATCAACACCCTGCCAATCCCTGAGCACGGCGTGCGCCTGCTGATCGGCCCGGAAGGGGGCTTGTCGAGCGACGAGATCGCCCGTACCGTGCAGGAAGATTTCAAAGAGATGCTGCTGGGGCCGCGGGTGCTGCGCACCGAAACCGCCGCCCTGACGGCGATTACTGCGCTGCAATGCCGATTCGGCGATCTCGCTTGATCCCATCGGCCGCATTGAGCAGCCGCACGGCAACCTCGATGCAGCCGCAAGCGGCCGATTACGCTGCGCTAATCGACCCTACAACCCCCTCGAGCCATTAAGAAGGAACAGCGGATGACCATTAAACTCGGCATCGTGATGGACCCCATCTCGGCCATCAACATCAAGAAGGACTCCAGCTTCGCCATGCTCGAAGAGGCGCAAAAGCGCGGCTACGAGCTGTTCTATCTGGAGATGAAGGATCTCTACATGGAGGCCGGCCGCGCCTTTGGCACCATGCGCCCGCTCACCGTCAAATATGACTATGCCGACTGGTACACGCTGGGCGAGGTGGTGGATCAGCCCCTCTCCAGCCTGGACGTGATCCTGATGCGCAAGGATCCGCCGTTCGACACCGAGTTCATCTACGCCACCTACATGCTGGAGCGGGCCGAGGATGAAGGCTGCCTCATCGTCAACAAGCCGCAGAGCCTGCGTGACGCCAACGAGAAGCTCTACACCGCCTGGTTTGCCGAGCACACCCCGACCACGCTCGTCACTCGCAGAGCCGACAAGCTGCGCGCCTTCCACGCCAAGCACAAGGATGTCATCCTCAAGCCGCTGGATGGCATGGGCGGCGCCTCCATCTTCCGCATGAAGGAGGATGACGCCAACGTCGGCGTCATCATCGAGACATTAACCTCTCACGGCAGCCAGTACTGCATGGCGCAGACCTATCTGCCCGCCATCAAGGATGGCGACAAGCGGGTGCTGGTGGTGGACGGTGAGCCGGTGCCCTACTGTCTGGCCCGTATTCCGGCGCAAGGGGAGACCCGTGGCAACTTGGCGGCCGGTGGCCGTGGCGAAACGCGCCCCTTGAGCGACGCGGACTGGGCCATCGCCCGCGCGGTGGGCCCGACGCTGAAAGAGAAGGGACTCATCTTCGTCGGCCTCGACATCATCGGCGATCGGCTGACCGAGATTAACGTCACCAGCCCGACCTGCATCCGCGAGATTGAAGCAGCCTTCGATGTGCACATCACCGGCATGCTGATGGATGCCATCGAGCGTCGGCTGGCCAAGGCTTAAGCGGCCTCAACCCAGCTACGACCACAGGCGATAAACAACAGAGGCGGCCCCGGGGCCGCCTCTTTTCTATCCTGTTTTTTTCCATCCTGCCTCTGCCCATCAGCAGCGGAACTGCCCCACCTTTGCCTTGAGTTCGCTCGATAGCTGTTCCAGCTCGTGGCAGCTCTGGTTCAACTGGGATGCAGCCTCTGTCGACTCGCTGGCGATGTGGGCGATATTGACCACATTGCGGCTGATATCCTCGGCCACCTTGCTCTGCTCCTCCGCCGCCGTGGCGATGTGGGTATTCATCTCGTTGATCACGTTGACCGAACAGACTATCTCGCCAAGCGCCTGACCGCAGGCCAGCACGGTGCGGTTGGACTGCTCCACCTGATCCAGTCCCAGCTCCATGCTGGAAGCCGCCTGAGTAGCCCCCTGCTGTAACTTGACGATGGTCTTGCCAATCTCCTCGGTGGAGCGCTGGGTTCGCTGGGCCAGGGTGCGCACCTCGTCGGCCACCACCGCAAAACCCCGTCCCTGATCACCGGCCCGCGCCGCCTCGATGGCGGCGTTGAGCGCCAGCAGGTTGGTCTGCTCGGCGATGCCGCGAATGGCATCCATCACGCTGCTGATATTGCGGCTGTCATCGGCCAGCTGGGTGATCATGGCGGCGGTGTTCTGGATCTGGGACGACAGCCCCGACATGCACTGGATGGCGTCCGCCACTATCTGGTGACCGTGCCGAGCACTCCCGTCGGCATGGCGCGCCGCATCGGCAGCGTTGTTGGAGCTGTTGGCCACTTCCGCCACGGTCGCGCTCATCTGGTTCATGGCCGTCGCGGTCTGATCGGTCTCGGCCTGCTGCTGGGCGAAGCGCTGGCGGCTCTCGACGCCGATATGGGCCAGCTGGGCCGACTCCCTGGCGAGCTGCTCCGCCATGCCGTTGATCTGGGTGATGAGTTCGCGAAAATGGCAGATCACGTCGTTGAGGGAGTGAGCCAGTCCGCCCATCTCGTCCTTGCGCAGCACAGGTGCCAGCTTGCTCAGATCGAGATCCCTCTGCATGCCGCGCAAGATCCCGCCCATGGCGGCCAGGGGCTGGCTGACGCTGCGCCCGGCCCACACCCCGAAGAACAGGATGCAGGCGCCGCCGACCACCAGCAGCAAGATAAACAACCGGTTGAGCTGCACCCTGAGCCCGTTGAGCTCGGTCATGTTCTTCTCGGCTTCCTTCAGCTGATACTCCACCAGGGCGCTGATCCCGTCGCTGACCGGGTCGATCACCCGATAGAGCGGCATGATATGGGCGGCCAGCTGACCCTGATTGCTCCCCTGCATGTCGGCCAGGATCTGCATCACCGCCTCAATCTCCTGGTCTGCCGCCGCAAACAGCCCCTGCATCTGGTCGGCTTCCCGCTGCTCGGCATGGCTCATCGGCTGGCTGCGGTAGCCCTGCCAGATGCGCTTGATCTCCTGCTGGGCGGCATTCATGTCCGCGCGCGATCTGGCGGGGTCAAAACCCCCCACATTGGCCTTGTTGGCCGCATCGATCACCTTGACCGCGTAGAGATCGGCGATCTGCTTGAGCTCCTTGAGCTGCACCACCTCCCCCTGATACATGCTGTTCATGCCAGCCATCAGCTGGGACATCGCCTGGACAGCCCCGATCACCAGCAGCACCAGTGCCAGCAGGGGTACCACACAGCCCAGGATCAACTTCTGTCTGATCGAAATACCTTCCATGGTGTTATCTCCATCCTGGCTGCGGCGGGGAACCGGCCCGCAAGCGGTAAAAAGCGGTTTTGCCCGCCTCGGCGAACTGCCATAATTGACCCAAATACCTTTGCAATATTTGGCCCATATGCAAACACTGCAAAATCACTTCCTGCTCGCCATGCCGAGCCTCTCCGATCCCTATTTCGAGCGTTCGCTGGTCTACCTGTGCGAACACAGCGAAGAGGGTGCCATGGGGCTGGTGGTCAACATCCCGGTGGACATGTCGCTGGATGCCATGCTGACCCAGCTCAAACTGGCGCCGCCCCCCAGCCCCGAGCTCAAGCAGCCGGTGCTGCAGGGAGGGCCGGTGCACGCCGACCGCGGTTTCGTGCTGCACAGCTTCCGACCCGGCTTCAACTCCACCCTGCAGGTGGGGGATGAGCTCATGGTCACCACTTCCAAGGATATATTGGAAACCCTGGGCACCGAGGAGGCCCCCGCCCACTGGCTGGTGGCGCTCGGATATGCCGGCTGGAGCGCCGGCCAGCTGGAGCAGGAGCTGGTCGACGGTGCCTGGCTGGTGATACCGCCCAATCCGGATCTGGTGTTCAAGACCCCGATCCATCAGCGCTGGCAGCAGGCCGCCGCCAGCATAGGGGTCAACCCCATCCATCTATCCAGCGACATCGGCCACAGCTGATGCCGTTTGCCACGCATTTTGCGAGGCATTTTGAGGAATCAATGCAATGTCATCACGCAGTATCATGGGCTTTGACTACGGCACCAAAAGCATAGGGGTGGCCATCGGTCAGGAGCTCACCGGCACGGCCCAGCCCCTGCGCGCCATCAAGGCCAACGACGGCATCCCCAACTGGGACGATATCGACAAGCTGCTCAAGGAGTGGCAACCGGATCTGCTGGTGGTCGGTCTGCCGCTCAACATGGACGGCACCGAGCAGGAGATCACGGTGCGGGCCCGCAAGTTCGGCAACCGGCTGCACGGCCGCTTCGGCAAGCAGGTGGAGTTCAAGGACGAGCGGCTCACCACCACGGATGCGCGGGCGCGTCTGTTCGAGCGGGGAGGTTATCGGGCGCTGGAGAAAGGCAGCGTGGACGGGGTCTCCGCCCAGCTCATTCTGGAAGCCTGGATGGAAGAGCAGTACGGTTGACAGACGGGGGAGAGGCAGGTCAAGCCTGCCCCTCCCCATGCCTGCATCAGGCCTTGGCCTGTTGCGAGAGCAGACTCTCCCCTTCTTCACCCTGGCCGGCATGCATCATGCGGTTGAGCCAGGGCACCATCAGCGCCATCACCACCGCCACCAGCAGCGTCACCAGCCCAATCTTGCCAAACACGTCCGTGTAGATGGGCAGGGTCTGCAGCGGATCGGTCACCCCTTGCGGCACGGCGGTAAAGGTCGCCACATAACCCCCCAGCAAAGAGGCCATCGCCTGGGTCAGGAACCACATCCCGAGGATGAACCCCATCAGCCGCTGCGGCACCAATGCCGCCACCATCGCCAGCCCCAGGGCGCTGATCATCAGCTCTCCCAGACTCTGGAACAGATAAATGAGCACCATGAACCAGGGCGAGGTGAGCCCCTGTGCATCGGCAAACCAGATGCCGGAGGCTGCCGCGGTGAGAAAACCGAGGGAGCAGAACAGCATGCCCAGGGTGAACTTGAGCGGCATGGTGAGATCCCGCCCCTTGCTGCCCAGCCGGGTATAGATCATCGCCAGCACCGGGCTGCCGACCACCACCCAGAAGGGGTTGAGCGCCTGGAAGCTGATGGGGTTGACGCTCATCCCCAGCATCTCGTGATGCATGTTGTTGATGGCAAAGAAGTTGAGCGAGGTCGGCATCTGGGCGTAGAGCACGTAGAACACCACGGCTTCCAGCATCAGCACGAAGGCCACGTACATCTTGTTGCGAGCCACCGCATCGAGCTTGAAGGCCTCGCGAAAGAAGAAGATCACCACGGCCAGGGTCACCGTCATCAGCACCATGTTGGCGATCACCACGTGGTGCATCAGCCAGGCGCAGAAGAAGACCAGCGCCACCGATCCCAGCAAGACCAGCAGCAGCTTGCCGTAATCGAGCGGCAGATGGTCGGGTTCGGAGCCGATGTCCCTGACCATGTGGCGACAGGCGAAGAAGGTCAGCAGCGCGATGACCAGACCCACCCCGCACAGGTTGTAGGTCACCGTATAGCCGTAGTGATCGGCGATGACCGGCGCCAGCGACAGCGAAATGAGCGAGCCGATGTTGATCGACATGTAGAACAGGGTGAAGGCCCCATCCAGTCGGGGATCGCCGCGCTCATAGCACTTGGCGAGCAGACTGGCAGGGTTGGCCTTGAACAGGCAGTTGCCGACCGCGATGGTGCCCAGTGCATAGAAGATGAGGTCGGGATTGTAGATGGACATGCCGGTCATGAAATAGCCGATGACCAGCACGATGGCCCCCAGCACCATGGTGCGCTTGGTGCCCAGCACATGGTCACCCACATAGCCGCCCACCGAGATGAGGCCATATACCAGCGCCGAGAAGGCACCGAAGGTGATGAACGACTGCTCCTGTGAAAATCCCAGTTGCTGGACGAAGAACACCGCCAGGATCCCCTGGACGCCGTAATAACCGAAGCGCTCCCAGAGTTCGACGAAGAAGATCATGAAAAAGGGTTTGGGCTGTTGCAACAACCCGGTCGGGGCCGATGGACGCATGCTAACCTACCTGTCTTGGTGTTTTTTATTGGTGTGATATGGGGCCGCCGCACGGATAAGTGTGCGCGGGCACCTCTGTCTGTGGTGATCACCACTGTGCTCGCAGCGGCGGATGGTCAGCTGGCAGGGCTGGGAATAAGCCGGATGGCTCCTGACACGATAAGGTGGGGATCGGGCGGCTTCATGCCCGGCACAATATTCCGCAGGCGTTTGGCAACGGGCTGGCAGCCGCTTGTAGCCGTCATCGTACACCGGACACTCTCGCGACAATTGTAAAAGCCGAAAAACCGACAGATTACATGATAAGACACTACTATTAACGCAAACCAATAGCCGATCACACTTCACTTGTTGCAATAGGTGAAGTTTTCTAATGAAACCACATTAGTTTTATTGGTGCAAACGGATCTGTTTTTCCCGCTGCCAACCCTCTATGCATAAAAAAACGCCGGACTGGCCGGCGTTTTTCAATATGGTGTTGGCGACCCGTGGGCCGTCCGCCAAGTGTGGCGGATCAGGGGGCCAGCTGGCTCAAAATGGCATGGGCCGCGCTGATCCTGGCTTCGTTGGGGTAATTGCGGTTGGCCAGCATGACGACACCGATCCCTTTGGCGGGCACGAAGGCCACATAGGCACCAAAGCCGTTGGTCGAGCCGGTCTTGTTGTAGAGTCGCGCCCCCCCCGTCTCTTGGGACGCGGCAACAGGTTTGACCGGGTTGGCATTGTAAATCACCGCCGAGGAGTTGCCCGCCAGCAGCGTCTGCTCGCTGACGGGATAGGGGTAACTCTCCCAGCCCAGCCCCTGGGTCATCTCGCCGACCGAGTAGCGTCCTTGGTGGGTCAGGGAGATGGCCTGCTGCAACGCCTTGTCATCAACCCCGCTGATATTGGCCTTCACGAAGGCGAGCAGATCCGCCGAGTTGGTCTTGATGCCGTAGGCCTCGTCGGCCAGCATGCCGGGATTGACCCTGATGGGCTTGTCCTCTTTCGAATAGCCATAGGCATAACTCGCCATGGCCTGCTTCGGCACATCGAGATAGGTGTGATGCAAGCCGAGCCCGGGCAGCAGGGTCTGCGCCATCAACTGGGCAAATGGCTGCTGCAGGCTGCTCGCCGCCAGATAGCCGAACAGGCCGATGCTGGGGTTGGAGTACTGACGATGGCTGCCCGGCTGATAGGCTGGCGTCCACTGGCGATAGTAAGCCTGCATCTGCTCGACCGATTCCACCTCGTCGGGGAATTGCAGCGGCAGCCCGCCGGCACTGTAGGTGGCGAGCTCGGCCATGGTGACGCCATCAAAGGCGGAGCCCTTGAGCCAGGGCGCGTGCCGGCTCACCTTGTCATCCAGCCCAATGCCCCCCTTGACCACGGCGTAGGCGCCGAGGGTGGCGGTATAGGTCTTGCTGACCGAACCAATCTCGAACAGGGTCTGCTCGCTGACCTTGGTCCCGGCCGCCATATCGGCCAGCCCGTAGTTGAAGTAGTGGGCCTGTCCCCCCTTCAGCACGGCGACCGCCATGCCCGGGATCCTGTGCTGCTTGAGCATGGGGCGGATGGCGTCATCCACCACAGCGTTCAGCGGATCGACGGGGGCTGCCAGGGAGAGCGGGGCAAGCAGCAGGGTGCCGAGGGCCAGCAGTGGCAGGGATCTGGTCTGTTTCATGGCAAAAATCTCAGTATGTTCAGGAGCTGTCAGCCTAACCGGCCTGCGTGTGCCGAGCATGAGCCTGGGTGAAGTCTGTGTGAAGTCGCCAGCCAAATCATCCAGATTCAATGAGTTATCCATGACTTGCCCTCCTTGCCATGCGGCTGGCGTATAAGCTGTAGGGGAAGCATCACACAGGGAGGCGCACGTGCAGACACAACCACAGATAACCCGGCTGCTGACGGCACTGGAGCAGGTGATCCTCGGCAAGCCGTTGCAGCTCAAGATAGCGCTGGTGACCCTGCTGGCCCGCGGCCACCTGCTGATCGAGGATCTGCCCGGCATGGGCAAGACCACCCTGGCTCACGCCCTGGCGCAGGTGCTGGGGCTCGACTGCCGGCGGGTGCAGTTCACCGCCGATCTGCTGCCGGCCGACCTGCTGGGGCTGCAGATCTTTGATCCCCACCAGCAGCAGTTTCGCTTTCACCCGGGCCCCGTCTTTGCCCAGGTGCTGCTGGCGGACGAGATCAACCGCGCCAGCCCCAAGGTACAGAGCGCCCTGCTGGAGGCCATGGCCGAGGGCAAGGTGAGCATAGAGGGAGAGAGCCACCCGCTGCCCTCCCCCTTCTTCGTCATCGCTACCCAGAACCCGGCGGATCAGGCGGGCACCTATCCCCTGCCGGAATCCCAACTCGATCGCTTCGCGGTGCGCCTCTCCCTCGGTTTTCCCACGCAGGAGGCGGAGCGCCGACTGCTGCGCGGGGCCAGCCAGAGCGCGCCCCTCGAGCGGCAGCTGAGCGCCGCCGAGCTGGCCGCCCTGCAGGCCGAGGCGGCGCAGATCCACCTCTCCGATGCCAGCCTCGACTACCTGCTGGCGCTGGTGCAGCAAAGCCGCTTCGACGCCGACCTGCCGCAACCACTCTCGCCTCGCGCCGCCCAGACCCTGCTGGCGGTGAGCCGGGCCTGGGCGCTGGTGGCAGGCCGCCGCTTCGTCAGCGTGGAGGATGTGCAGGCGGTTTTCCCCTACGTGGCCGAACACAGGCTCAGGGGCAGCTTCGGAGTGCAGCGCGGTGAAGCCTGCCCGCTGAGCCAGCGCCTGCTGGCCCGGGTCGATCCGGATCGCCCCTGATGAACTGGCGCCAGCGCAGGGCCAGGTGGCAACAAGGCTGGCTGGCCCGGCGCATCCCGCCAGCCCGCCAGATCACCCTGCAGGGGCGCAGCCTGTTCATCCTGCCCACCCGGCTCGGCCTCTGGTATCTGCTGGTGATGCTGGCCATCTATCTGCTCGGCACCAACTACCAGAACAACCTGGTGTTGCTGGTGGCCTACGGCCTCGGCAGCCTGTTCATGGTCACCATGTGGCTCACCCACCGCAACCTGCTGGGGCTGTCTCTGCTGGGGGGGCCCGCCGTGCTGGGAGAGGCGGGCAGCCCCCTGCCCATCCCCATCGCGGTGCGCAGCGAACGGCTGCTGCAGGCACTGCAATTCTCCCTCAATGAAGGGCGGCTCTGGCTGGCGCAGGTGGATGCGGTGCCGCAACCCCTGCTCCTGCCGGTGCAGGGCCCCCGGCGCGGACGCCTGCCGCTGGAGAGGCTGCGGGTGGAGAGCCGCTACCCCCTCGGCCTGTTTCGCTGCTGGACGCTGCTGGACCTGCAACTGGAGGGCTGGCTCGCGCCGGCCCCCGAGTATGGCCCCCTGCGCGGGGAGGCCGCGACCGATGCGGCGGGCAACCGGGGGCAGCCTACCCCGGCCTCGATGGGGGATTTCGACATGCTGCGGGCCCACCAGAGCGGGGAGCCGCTGAGCCGGGTCGCCTGGAAGCAGCTCGCCCAGGGACATGGCCTGCTGGTAAAGCAGTTCTGCGAGCCGGGGCAGGATGATACCCACCTCAGCCTGCAGCGGGTCGGCGGCCGGGATCTGGAGCAGCGGCTGGCGGTGCTCACCTGGTGGTGTGACGACTACGCCAAGCGGGGCATTCCCTTCAGCCTGACGCTGGCGGGCCGGACGCGCGGGCCGGACAGCGGCGCCGCCTTTTTGCAGCGCTGCCGGCTGGCGCTGGCCCGCGTCGATGCCATAGAGCCGGCGCAGGAGACCGACCTCGATGCTGCTCGATAACCGGCGTCTGCTGCCGCTGCTCGCCCTGCTGCAACTGCTGCTGATCCCGGCTCTCTGGCCCCAGCTGCAACTCTGGGTGGTGGCCGTTTCACTGCTCACCCTGGGCGTGCGGGCCATGATGCAGTGGCGGGGCTGGCGTCCGCCGCCCGCCGCCGCGCTGGCACTGCTGGCCATGCTGGGCGTGGCGCTGCTTGGCTGGCAGTGGCGCCAGCTCGGCACCCTGCCGGCCCTCATCAACCTGCTCTGGCTCGGCTACGGCCTCAAGCTCATCGAGGTCCGGCGAGAGCGGGATGTGGAGCAGGTGCTGCTGCTCGCCTTCTTTCTCGTCGCGCTGGCGCTGGTGCAACGGCAAAGCATGGGGTGGGCCCTGGCGATGATGGCTGCACTCTGGCTGGCGGTCACCACCTTGCTGGCGGCGGTGCAGCCCCTCGGCCAGCGGCTGTGGCGCCGTGCCGGGCTCATCCTGCTGCTGGCCATCCCCCTGCTGCTCACCCTGTTTCTGCTGCTGCCAAGGCTGGCGCCACTGTGGCAGATGCCGAGCAGCAGCCGGGCCCTCTCCGGCCTCTCGGAGGAGGTGGCTCCCGGTAACATCAGCGAGCTGGTCAACTCCTCCGAGCTGGCCTTTCGCATCACCTTCGCCGCCGCGCCGCCCCCGCCGAAGGAGCGCTACTTCCCGCTGATGCGCCAGGAGCTGTTCGATGGCCGGCGCTGGTTGCTCAGCGAGCAGGTGCGCCGCTGGCAACAATCTCAATCCGTGCAGATGCTGCCGGCGGCCAACCCGGCGACGCCGCTGCCGGCCGGCAGCTATCAGGTGATCACCGAGCCCCAGCGCCTGCGCTGGACCCTGGCCCAGACCAACCCCGAGGTGTTGAGCGGCCCGGTCATCTTGAGCCCCCTCGCCACCCTCTATCGCCAGGATCGGGGGGATGGCCGCGTCAGTTACCGGGTCAGCACGGCCGCCATGGCGCCACCAGCCGATGACGCTGCCCGTCACCTCAACCTGCAGTTGCCCGCCGGCGGCAACCCCAAGGCCCGGGCCCACGCCCTGGCGCTCAAGGCCCGCCATCCGACGCCGGAGGCGCTGGCCGCCGCCCTGCTGGGCGAGTTTCGCCAGGGCGACTTCTACTACACCCTGCAGCCGCCGCGGCTGGGACAAGACGGGGTGGATGACTTTCTGTTCGAGAGCCGGCGCGGCTTTTGCGGTCACTACGCCACGGCCACCGCCTTCGTGCTGCGGGCGGCCGGCATCCCGGCCCGGCTGGTGACCGGCTACCTCGGCGGCGAGTGGAATCCGAGGGGCAACTACCTGGAGGTGCATCAGTTTGATGCCCACGCCTGGGTGGAGTATCTGGATGAGCAGAACCGCTGGCAGCGGCTCGATCCCACCGCCGCAGTGGCCCCCCAGCGCATCGAGGGGGGCATGCCGGCGGCCCTTGGCGGCGAGTTCGCCGCCGCTGACCCCCTCTCCTTGCAGCGCTATCGCAACTGGGCCCTGCTCAACCAGTTGCGCTGGTGGGGGGCCAATCTCGACTACCAATGGACCCGCTGGGTGCTCAACTATGATGCCGCCAGCCTGTGGCAGCAGCTGGGACAACGCTGGCCGGTGCTGGCCGGCCATACTCACTGGCTGATCCTGGCCGCCCTGCTGGGGGTGGCCAGCCTGGTGGGTGGCCTGCTGATCTGGCGCGGCCCCGCTCCGCTCCCCCTGCGGCTATGGCAGCCCCTGCGCCGGCGCGCCGCCCACCATGGCTGGCAGCCCTTGGCGGGGGAGAGCCTGGCCAGCTGGTGCGAGCGCCTCGCCGACCTCAGACCCTCTCTCGCGCGGCCACTGCAACAGGGCGCCTGGCTCTACCGGCGCTGGCGTTATGCCCCCTTGTCGGCTGCACAGCGCCACCGCACCTTGCGCCAGCTACGGCGGCGGTTACGCCAGATCTGCCGGCGCTGGGATGCCCGCCACTGACGGCAGTGCAACGTCAACACACCTTGCACACGCTGCGGCCACGGCTGCGCCAGATCTGCCAGCGCTGGGATGCCCGGTACTGACGGCAGTGCAGCATCAACACACCTTGCACAAGGTGCGGCGACGGCAGCGCCAGACCTGCCGGCGTTGGGATGCCCACAGCTGACGGCGATGAAAACAACGCCCAAACGAAAGGGGAGCCAGTGGCTCCCCTTGTTGTCAGACAACGGCGACTGCGAGGCTTATGCCTGCTTGCTGTTTTGCGCCGGATTGTCCCAGATCCCCTCTTCCAGCTGGCTGCGGATCTCGGGGTACTTGTTGGCGTCGAAGGTGGGCACCTTGCCCAGCTTGAGCTGGTCGTTGTAGTCCCGCGCCAGCTTGATGGCCACCCCGGAGAGCAGCAGAATCGCCACCAGGTTGACGATGGCCATCAGCCCCATGGAGACGTCCGCCATGGCCCACACGGTCGGCAGCTCGCCCACCGAGCCGAACATCACCATGCCCAGCACGAACATCCGGAACAGCATCAGGCCGCCCTTGTGGTTGTGCTCGAGGAACACCAGGTTGGTCTCGGCGTAGGAGTAGTTCGCCACGATGGAGGTGAAGGCGAAGAAGAAGATGGCCGCCGCGATGAAGATGTTGCCACCGCCACCGATCTGGGAGGAGAGCGCCCTTTGGGTCAGCTCCACCCCGGTGATGCCGGAGCCCGGTTCAAACTGGCCGGACATCAGGATGATGGCGGCAGTACAGGTACAGATGACGATGGTATCGAGGAACACCCCCAGCATCTGCACATAGCCCTGGGAGGCCGGGTGCGGCGGATAGGGCGTCGCGGTTGCGGCGGCGTTGGGAGCGGAGCCCATACCGGCTTCGTTGGAGAAGAGACCGCGCTTGATGCCGTTGATCATCGCCTGGGAGATGGCGTAGCCCAGCGCACCGGAGCCGGCCTGCTCAAGACCGAAGGCAGACTTGATGATCAGGCTGAACACCCCCGGCAGCTCGCTGATGTTCATGGCCACCACGAACAGCGCCATCAGGATGTAGGCCAGCGCCATGAAGGGCACGACCAGCTCGGCGAAACGGGCGATGCCGCGAATGCCGCCGAAGATGATGAGACCGGAGAGCACCACCAGCGCCAGACCGCTGACCCAGTCGGGGATGCCGAAGGCCACGTTCATCGCCAGGCTGATGGAGTTGGCTTGTACCGCGTTGAACACCAGACCGAACGCCAGGATCAGGCAGAGCGAGAACAACACCCCCATCCAGCGCATGCCGAGCCCCTTCTCCATGTAGTAGGCGGGGCCGCCACGGTAGTTGCCGTCCTCATCCTTGACCTTGTAGAGCTGGGCCAGGGTGCTCTCGACGAAGGCGGTCGCCATGCCGATGAAAGCGATCAGCCACATCCAGAAGATGGCACCCGGGCCACCCAGATAGATGGCCACCGCCACCCCGGCCAGATTGCCGGTACCCACGCGGGCGGCAAGGCTGGTACAGAGGGCCTGGAAAGAGGAGATGCCGGCGTTGTCTGATTTGCGGCTGTTGCGCAAGACGGAGAACATGTGGCCGAAGTGGCGGATCTGGATAAAACCCAGGCGGAAGGTGAAGAAGATGCCGACGCCGATGAGCAGGTAGATGAGCACGGCTCCCCACATCAGGTCGTTAATCATTGCGATCAAGGTGTCCATATTTCTCTCGTTGTTATCACATCCATGGTCAGTCTGCGCTGACCCCTTGCTGTCTGTTTCTGAATTTGCGGTTCACTAAAGGGGCGGAATCTAGCATAGCGAGGGAGTTCAGAATAGTGATCGGGATCACTGCGGAAACAAAAAACGAGCGATCCAGTGCATTAAAGCTTCATTTAACTCGCAAAATTTCAACAAAACTGAGAATCCAATCAATCAGCCGACAAATTAGACCCAAAAGAGCACTTTTTGGCAATTATCTACATAGAGGTAGAGCAAGCAGAGAAGGGGGCAAACCATTACGCAAGCGTTTATCCATCCGGGTAGCCAAAACCCCCTTGTTTCGCCAAACGTTTTACACGTAATAAAATTTCAAGAGGCTGATCTGACAATTTGTGTGATCGATGCCACAAAACCGATAATCAACCAAAAAAGTTGTTTTTGGCGGCCGCTAAATTCACTCTGGCAAAAATGATAAAAGTCGTTTTTTATCAAATACTTTTAGCCACTCTTTCCCACTGCGGCCAGGGAGTGGCTGATAAGCATACAGCCCCCCCTATTGCAGGATGAGCCACATCCGTATTAATTAGGCAGGCAATGACGATGGGGCACACCCATCGCGCTTTTCTGAGCCTGAGTCGCCGGGATTTTGTAATTTTATTTCAGAACTGTCGTCTCACGCCCGCCACCCCCGAGCCAGCACCCTTTGCAAGAGAGTGCGCCCTCATAAAGAGATGATATTTGCCATGGCCGATAAATTAACCCAGCTGAAAGCCCTGACCACAGTTGTCGCCGACACCGGTGATATCGAAGCCATCAAGCGCTACCAGCCCATCGATGCCACCACCAACCCCTCTCTGGTGTTGAAGGCATCCGAGATCCCCGAATACGCGGCGCTGATCGAAGACGCCATCAACTGGGCCAAAGCCCAGAGCCAGGACAAGGCACAGCAAATCATCGACGCGGGCGACAAGCTGGCGGTCAACATCGGCCTGGAAGTGCTGAAAATCGTCCCGGGCCGCATCTCCACCGAAGTGGATGCCCGTCTCTCCTTCGATACCCAGGCCAGCATCGCCAAGGCCCGCAAACTGATCCGTCTCTACAACGAAGCCGGTATCAGCAACGATCGCATCCTGATCAAGCTGGCCTCCACCTGGGAAGGCATCCGTGCCGCCGAGGTGCTGGAGAAAGAGGGTATCCAGTGCAACCTGACCCTGCTGTTCTCCTTCGCCCAGGCCCGTGCCTGTGCCGAAGCCGGCGCCTTCCTGATCTCCCCGTTCGTCGGTCGCATCCTCGACTGGTACAAGGCCAAGCACAACCGTGACTACACCGCCAGCGAAGATCCGGGCGTGGTTTCCGTCACCTCCATCTACGACTACTACAAGCAGCACGACTACCCGACCGTGGTCATGGGCGCCAGCTTCCGCAACACCGGCGAGATCCTGGAACTGGCCGGCTGCGACCGTCTGACCATTGGCCCGGCCCTGCTGGAAGAGCTGAGCAAAACCGAAGGCGCCGTGGTCCGCAAGCTGAACTACACCGGCGAGCGCAAAGCCAAACCGGCTCCGATGACCGAAGCCGAATTCCGCTGGGAACTGAACCAGGACGCCATGGCCCACGAGAAGCTGGGCGAAGGCATCCGCATGTTTGCCATCGACCAGGGCAAGCTGGAAACCATGCTGGCCAGCCGCCTCTGATGAGAGCCGTCATGAGCCGATGAAAACCGGGTTCCCGCAAGGGAACCCGGTTTTTTTATGAGCGTCGGACCCTTGTCATGTGTTCGTCACGAAAACGTTTTATTTTCAATGCCGTTATGTTATACGGATGGTGAAAACGAGAATAACCAAGGAGGGAGCCATGGAAATGTTCAACTTCGAATATGACGATGTAGTTGAGCTCGGTTCACGTAGCCGCGGGACAACGGGAAAGAAACGTAAATGGCGTGAGATTGAGGCGTTGAAAGACAAACACCGCCTGCAGAAGGAGCTGCAATCCATCGACATCGCCTACGAAGGTCTCTCAGACGAGATCGAACTGTAAAAACAAGGCCCCGGTTAACCGGGGCCTTGTTTTTTAAGGGCGTGTCACCCCTCAGGAAGAGAGCGGCAGCGATAGACGCTTGGCCAGTGCCTGAAAGTGCTGGCTGATCTCGGGCCCGAACAGCGGATCCCCGATGGCGCGGTTCTGCCAGATCTGTTCGAGGTGACGCCAGTCATCCTCGGTCAGCGAGTCGCGCAGATGGGGGAAGATGACCCCCTCCTCGTAGTTCATGTGCGCCTCCTGCAGCGCCACGAACTGCTCCAGCTTGGCGGTAAACTGATCGAGCGGGATCACCGCATCCATCAGGATCATCTCCACCATCTCCTTGAGTTCGGCGCCGGCCTCCAGCAACTTGGCATGCTCGGCCTGAAGCCGGTTGGCAACGTCCCCCTCCACGACCCGGTACTTGAGGTAGTAGTCATAAATGATGTCTTCCTTCGGATGGTGATACTTGTCCGACACCTCCCTCAGGTAATCCACCACATCGCGGATCAGGAAATAGCTGACCCGCTGTTCATCGCGAATGGCGGCGAGCTTGTGTTTGAGCAGATCCAGCAACCTGGCGATGTTGAGATGGTCCTTGTGCAGACTGGCTAGCATGGGCACTCCTTGCGCTGAAATGAGACGATCCTGTTTCGAGTATACGGTCATTTATCGCGCCAACTTTGCACTCAATCAAGTCATCTGCAGACAAAACAGCGGGTAACGCACAATGCCGCCCCCCTGTTCATGCCCCCGCTCGTCAGCCGTCGGGCCCCTTACTCGCAGACCGAGTGCCAGTTGATGGGGCTCATCCCCTGCTGGCTCAGCAACCGGTTGGTTTCGGAGAAGTGGCCGCAGCCGATGAAGCCGCGATGAGCAGAGAGCGGGCTGGGATGCGGCGCGCTCAGCACATGATGCCGCTGCCTGTCGATGAAGCGACCCTTCTTCTGGGCATGGGCGCCCCACAGCAGGAAGACCACCCCCTGACAGCTGGCATTGATCTGCTCGATGACCCGGTCGGTGAAGGTCTCCCAGCCCAGATGGGCATGGGAGTGGGCCTGGCCCGCCTGGACCGTCAGCACGGTATTGAGCAGCAGCACCCCCTGTCTGGCCCAGGACTCCAGAAAGCCGTGACTGGGTGTGACAAAACCCGGCAGGTCCCGCTGCATCTCCTTGTAGATGTTGACCAGCGAGGGGGGCGTGCGCACCCCGGGCAACACCGAGAAGCAGAGGCCGTGTGCCTGATTGGGGCCGTGATAGGGATCCTGACCCAGGATCACCACCTTGACCTGATCCAGCTCGGTCAGCTTGAAGGCATTGAACACGTCGGTCGCCGGCGGATAGATCACCTTGCCCGCCTCCCGCTCACTCCTGACGGTCGCCAGGGTCGCCTTGAAATAGTCCTGCTCCTTCTCGGAGCCAATTACATCAGTCCAGGTCTGCACCCCAATCTCCTCATTGAATCTGTCCGGATGGACGCCCTGTTACCCCGTGCAGGGTCACACCGTCTGATGCGGGTCGGCGCGCCACCATCCTCGATGAATACGGCGGGTTTTGCGGCATGCGGCTTGGCCCATGCCGGGCCATGCGAGCCAGCACGCCGCCATCCTCGCTGAATGCGGCAGGACATGGTGCTGGGCCAGTGCTGGCATCACCATGCCCTCATTAATGCGGCAAGGGGCTCAGGATAGGGGGCCAGCCCCCGGGACGCAACCTTGGCACCCTCTTCCGAGCCCCCTCGCCCCCGAATGGCAACGGTATGACAACCTCCCGCTCACCCAGCTCTCCCGGCCACTGTGGGCAACGGGGTCACGTTGACCGTGACAATCGGCGGCTCGGCTGAGGCAGCCTTATGCCAAGGCAACCTTATATAGCTGTGTGAACAGCAGAGAGAGGGCAAACCTGGCCCCGCCACCTTCACCGCAGGCTTGGCCCCGATGCCCCCACAGAGGAGATGGGGTCGACTCATGCATGACGCAAACTTTAAAACATGTAGTTAAATTACTAGATTTAATTAACAGAAGATGCATAATTCAGATATCTTACATAATCAGAAAAATGACCTCTTTTTGATTAATCTCAATAATTTAATCCCTTCTCGCTCGTGCAAACCGCGTATTTTTTGATTTAGATCAATTTTCGTAATATTACCATCGTGGTATATATGACCCAACAAAGTAAAGGTGTAAGGCAAGGGCCCTTTAAATCATCCCGGTGGTTTAAATACATCAGGGTAATTTCCTTACAGTTGAATCCGCTTTCCTATGAGGAGTCATACCATGATCAAGGGCATCCAAATCACCCAGTCTGCCAACGCCGCTCTGCTGAACTCGTTCTGGCTGCTGGACGAAGAGAAGCAACAGGCTCGTTGCATCTGCGCCAAAGGCGACACCTTCGCCGCCGATCAGGAAGTCAGCGTCTCTGACCTGGGCCAGTTCGAATACCGTGAACTGCCGGTACAAGCCGAGCCGGCTGTCGAAGGTGGCCAGCACCTGAACGTCAACGTCCTGCGTCGCGAGACCCTGGAAGACGCCATCGCCAACCCGGAAAAGTACCCGCAGCTGACCATCCGTGTCTCCGGCTACGCCGTGCGCTTCAACGCACTGACCCCGGAACAGCAGCGTGACGTGGTGACCCGCACCTTCACCCAGAGCCTGTAAGTCGCTCTGCAGCAACCGGTATCATGAAAAACGGCCCAAACGGGCCGTTTTTTTATGGCTTGAATTCACCCACCCGTGCTCGCCGCCCTTGCTCGACAGGCTGTCAGCGCACGGCGCAGACATCGGCAGCTCAATGCTGATCCAGCTTGACGGCTTGTGGTGGGTTGCTCAGCGCCTCATGCATCTGCTGCTCATCGAGCTGATCGCAGTAACGGGCCACCACCAGGGTGGCCACCCCGTTGCCGATGAGGTTGGTCAGGGCGCGGGCCTCCGACATGAAGCGATCGATGCCGAGGATCAGCGCCAACCCGGCCAGCGGCAGGTGGCCCACCGCCGAGATGGTGGCCGCCAGCACGATGAAGCCACTGCCGGTCACCCCGGCGGCCCCTTTCGAGGAGATGAGCAGCACCACCAGCAAGGTGATCTGCTGGAACAGATCGAGCGGGGTGTTGGTGGCCTGGGCGATGAAGATGGCCGCCATGGTCAGATAGATGGAGGTGCCGTCCAGATTGAAGGAGTAACCGGTCGGGATCACCAGCCCCACCACCGACTTCTTGCAGCCGAGTGCCTCCATCTTCACCAGCATGCGCGGCAATACGGATTCAGAAGAGGAAGTTCCCAGCACGATCAGCAGCTCTTCCCGGATATAGGAAATAAAGCGCAGGATGCTGAAGCCATTCGCTCTGGCAATACTTCCCAGTACCAGGAAAATAAACAGCAGGCAGGTCATGTAGAAGCAGGCAATTAATTGTCCGAGCTGAACCAGCGAGCCGATACCATATTTTCCGATGGTAAAGGCCATCGCGCCAAATGCCCCAACCGGTGCCAGCCGCATGATCATGTTGATGATCCCGAAAATAACCTGGGAGAAGCTGTCGATGACATTGAATATCACTTTGCCCTTCTCGCCGATATGGTGCAGGGAGAAGCCGAACAGCACCGCAAATAACAGCACTTGCAGAATATTGCCGCTGGCGAAGGCGCCGATCACGCTGCCCGGGATCACGTCCAGTAGGAAGGGGATGATGCCTTGAGCCTTGGCCTGCTCGGCGTAGGCGGAGATGGCGCTGGCGTCCAGCGTGGCGGGGTCGACGTTCATGCCCGCCCCCGGTTGCAGCAGGTTGACCACGCACAGCCCGATGATGAGGGCGATGGTGCTGACCACTTCAAAATAGAGCAGCGCGATGGCGCCGGTTTTACCCACCGCTTTCATGCTCTCCATGCCGGCAATACCGGTCACCACCGTGCAGAATATAACCGGGGCGATGATCATTTTGATTAATTTAACAAAACCATCCCCCAGCGGTTTCATGTCCGCGCCGAGGTCGGGATATACATGTCCCAGAATGACCCCGAGGGTGATCGCTAACAACACCTGAAAATACAGGCTGCTGACTATTCTTTTCTGCATTCTTAACGTCCTGTCAATTTAATGAGATGTGTCATGGCAGAAATACGCATGCAGCAATCCGTGACGAAATAGTGTTATCTCGCCCGGTTCGTGCCGTTCCCTCATCACAACAGGAGTTACTTTCCCATGTTAAAAAAAGCAATTAATAGACATCAATCACACAACGGATTTAACAACATTAACACCACGGAAACCTGGCTGTATTTATTCCGTGATTGATTTATGCTGCCCAAAGAAATAAAAACAGGCCGCAAACAAAAATGCCCCGCAGTGCGGGGCATTTTTATTGGGCAAGCAAAGCCGGACTTAGATGGAAGTATCGAGCGGCTCGAAACCCTTGATGAGATCGTCGATGGCCTTCATCTGCTTGAGGAAGCCTTCCAGCTTCTCCAGCGGCAGCGCGCTCGGACCGTCGCAGCGGGCAATTTTGGGGTCCGGGTGGGATTCAATGAACAGACCGGCCAGACCGACCGCCATACCGGCACGGGCCAGCTCGGTCACCTGCTCGCGGCGACCGCCGGAGGCAGCGCCCATGGGATCGCGGCACTGCAGGGAGTGGGTCACGTCGAAGATGACCGGGTAACCGCCGGTGCTCTTCTTCATCACGCCCAGCCCCAGCATGTCCACCACCAGGTTGTCATACCCGAAGTTGGCACCGCGCTCGCACAGGATCAGACGGTCGTTGCCGCACTCCTCGAACTTGTCGGTGATGTTCTTCATCTGGCTTGGGCTCAGGAACTGCGGCTTCTTGATGTTGATGACATTGCCGGTGCGGGCCATGGCCTCCACCAGATCGGTCTGGCGCGCCAGGAAGGCGGGCAGCTGGATGACGTCGACCACCTCGGCCACCGGCTTGGCCTGATGGGGCTCGTGCAGATCGGAGATGACCGGCATGCCGAAGGTCGCTTTCAGCTCCTGGAAGATCTTCATCCCCTCTTCCAGACCCGGACCGCGGTAGGAGTGGATGGAGGAGCGGTTGGCCTTGTCCCAGCTCGCCTTGAACACGAACGGGATACCCAGCTTGGAGGTCACTTCCACGTACTTCTCGCACACCGCCATCGCCATGTCGCGCGATTCCAGCACGTTCATGCCACCGAACAACACGAACGGTTTGTCGTTGGCGACATCGATGCCATTGACCTTGATATTCTTCTGTTCCATCTCAGGCTTCCTTAGGTAAAAGGGCTTGCAGGGCTTGAATCCACATCCGGCCGCGCTGCCCAGGGCAGCGCGGCCTCGATACTCGTCGGTTGCATCTCCCAGGCCTTGCATGCAACGGCATGGGACTCTTCATTCGGCCAGGGCCTCGCCATGCAGCGGGGCCGTTGCCCGCCCCTCAGTGGAGGGGCTTGGGGCTCAGATCCAGCGCGGCCAGCTGGGCCTTGAGCACGTCCGCCACCGGATCGTCCGGGCACTGTTCAATAAAGTATTCAAAATCGTCGGCGGCAAAACGCGGGCAGTCGAGCTGCTCGTAGATGAAGCCGCGATCCCGCGTCTCCAGCGGGTCGCCGGGCTTCATCCGCAGCAGCAGTTCGCTGCAGCGCAGCGCCTCGGTCATCCGGTCTTCCCGCAGCAAAGCGCCCTTGCTGACGTTGAGCAGCCGCTCGATGATCTCCCACTGACCGGCAGGCTGCAGGTGATCCGAGCTGAGGGTGGCCAGATTGCCGAGGGCCCCGCGCAGCAACAGCTCGATGTGGTGCAGGCTCAGCTCGTCGCCGGTAAAGGGGTCGACATAGACCTCTCCCTCACTGCCGGCAAAGCTCACCAGGAAGTGGCCGGGGAAGCAGATCCCCTCCACATCCAGCCCGAGCTTGCGCCCCAGCTGAATGATGAGGATGCCAAGGCTGACCGGAATGCCCTGCTTGCGGGCCAGAACCTCGGCCAGATCGCAGTTGGCCACCGAGAAGTAGTCCTGCCAGTCGCCGTGAAAGCCTAAGGTCTGATAGAAGCCCTGCAGCAGCTGGCGGCGCACCTGGTCGCAATCCCCTTCCTCGATGGCCTCGTCCAACCAGGCGTCGAGCCGGGCCAGCTCCGCCGTCCCGCGGCCGCTGATGCCATGGATCTCGTCGCTCACCGACAGCGCCAGCTCGGCGATGTCATGGGCTTCGAAATCGGTCCATTCGTCTACGCGTATCATCGTCATCATCCTTAACCGAACAGGCTGGCCTGCTTGTAGACGGCCAGCTTGGCGATGAAGAAGACCCAGCCGAGGGCTCCCAGAAACGCAAACCAGCGGATGCCGTTACTGCGGGCCAGGCGCAGTGCCATCATGGCCAGAAAGGCCACCACCAGGATGGCGGTCAGCTTTTCGCTGAGCCAGGGGGTGGCGTTGTTGAGCGGGTTGAGATCCAGCACCATGCACAGCAGCACGCCGGAGAGCACCACCAGGCCGTTGAGCCAGCCGCTCAACCTGAGGGTACCGGCGCTGGCGGCGCGGCTCGAGCCGGTCTGCAGCCAATAGAAGCGCAACATGAACATCAGCACGGCCAAGCCTATCAGCAGCAAGTGCAGATGTTTGATAGCAAAATACATAACGTGTCCTTGAACAAAGGCAGGCCCGGCCTGCCCGTCATCATCACTGAGCCAGCCGCCCCAGGGTCACCCGCTCGTTATCGCCGTAATCGCGCACGGTTTCCACCTGAAGGTAGCCCTGTTGCAGCAGGAGTTGACGCACCGCCTCCCCCTGCTGCCAGCCATGCTCCAGCAACAGCCAGCCGCCCGGCAGCAGATGGGCCGGCGCGCCTGCCACGATCAGCCGGATATCCGCCAGTCCCTGCTCGTCCGCCACCAGGGCGGAGCGGGGTTCGAAGCGCACGTCCCCCTCATCGAGGTGCGGATCCGCCCCGTCGATGTAGGGCGGGTTGGAGACGATCATCGCAAAGCGCGGCGCCTTGCTTGACGAGGGCGCGACCAGCGGCTCAAACCAGCTGCCGTCGCGCACCTCGATGGGAAGGCCAAGGGCGGCGCTGTTGGCACGGGCCAGGGCTGCCGCTGCCGGCATCCTGTCCACCGCCCATACATCGGCATCGGGTCGTTCCGACTTGAGCGCCAGTGCAATGGCGCCGGTGCCGGTGCCCAGATCCAGCACGACGCAGGAGCCTGCTGGCAACCGCGCCAGCGCCTGTTCGACCAGCACCTCGGTATCGGGGCGCGGGATCAGGGTGGCCGGGCTCACCTTGAGCGGCAGCGACCAGAACTCCCGCTCACCGATCAGGTGGGCGATGGGCTCCCCCTCAAGACGGCGTTCAAGCCAGCCCTGCAGGGTCACCTGCTGGGCTGCATCGAGCTCGCGCTCCGGCCAGGTCATCAGGTAGCTGCGCCGGCACTCCAGCAGATGGCAGAGCAGCGCATCGGCATCGGCGCGTGGGGATTCCCCCCCTGCCAGGGTCGCCATGATGTGGGCGCGAGCCTGCTGGATCTGCATCAGTTGCTCTCGGCCAGGGAGGCGAGCTGATCGGCCTGGTACTCCTGGATCATCGGGCTGATGACGCAGTCCAGGTCCCCTTCCATGATCTCGCCGAGGCGATAGAGGGTGAGGTTGATGCGGTGCTCGGAGAGGCGCCCCTGCGGGTAGTTGTAGGTGCGGATACGCTCGGAGCGATCTCCCGACCCCACCAGGTTGCGGCGGGTGCTCTGCTCGGCGGCGCGGTGGCGCTCATCCTCGGCCGCCTGCAGGCGGGCGGAGAGCACCGACATCGCTTTGGCGCGGTTCTTGTGCTGGGAGCGCTCATCCTGGCACTCCACCACCAGCCCGGTGGGCAGGTGGGTGATGCGGATGGCGGAGTCCGTCTTGTTGACGTGCTGACCGCCGGCCCCGGAGGCGCGGAAGGTGTCGATCTTCAGCTCCGAGGGGTTGATCTCGATCTGCTCGGCTTCCGGCACTTCCGGCAGCACGGCGACGGTGCAGGCGGAGGTGTGCACCCGGCCCTGGGATTCGGTTTCCGGCACCCGCTGCACCCGGTGACCACCGGATTCAAATTTGAGGCGGCCGTAGACGTGCTCGCCCTCTACCTTGGCAATTACCTCCTTGTAGCCGCCATGCTCGCCGTCGTTGCAGCTGACGATGGAAACCCGCCAACCCTGGCGCTCGGCGTAGCGCGAATACATGCGGAACAGATCGCCCGCAAAGATCGCCGCCTCGTCACCACCGGCACCGGCGCGGATCTCCAGATAGCAGTTGTTGTCATCCTTGGGGTCGCGCGGCAGCAGCATCACCTGCAGCGCCTGCTCCTGCTCCTCGAAGGTCGCCTTGGCCAGTGGCAGCTCCTCCTGCGCCATCTCGCGCAGGTCGGCATCATCCTCTTCCAGCATCTGGCGGGTGGCGTCCAGGTTCTCTTCGGCCTGGCGGAATTGCTGGAAAGCGTGAACGATATCTTCCAGCTGGGCATATTCCCGGGTCAGGGCGCGGTAGCGATCCTGATCCGCGGCCACGTCCGGCTCGCCGAGCATGGCCTGTACTTCTTCGTGGCGCTCGATGAGGCCTTCCAGCTTTCTGATCAGTGACGGGTTCATAAATCTTGTGTTCTCGATGGAGGACGGGACGACCGGCTGGTCGCCCCAAAACTATGACTCTTGTGACAACCCCAGCACTTGGCGCAACTGGGCCAGCTGGTGGTGATCCCCCTGGGCCGCGGCATGGCGCAGAGCCTGGGTCGGTGCGTGGATCAACTTGTTGGTGAGGCGGTGGGCCAGCGCCTTGAGCGCCTGCTCGGCATTCTCGCCCTGCTGCAGGGCCAGCAGGGCGCGCTGCAGCTCTTCGTCGGCCACCTGTTGGGACTGGTGGCGGTAATCGCGGATGAGATCCACCGAGTGCTGGCTGCGATACCAGCCCATGAAGTCGTCGCGCTCTTCCTGCACGATGAGCTCGGCCTCGGCGGCGGCCCGTTTGCGGGTCTCGAGATTCTGCTCGATGATGCCCTGCAGGTCATCCACCGTGTAGAGATAGGCGTCCGAGAGCTCGTCCACCTCCGCCTCGATGTCGCGGGGCACGGCGATGTCCACCAGGAACATGGGCTTGAAGCGGCGGGCCTTGAGCGCGCGCTCCACCATGCCCTTGCCGATGATGGGCAGGGGACTCGCGGTGGAGCTGATGACGATGTCCGCCTCGTGCAGGTAGTCCGGGATCTCTTCGAGCGTCATCACCTGGGCGCCGAACTCCTCGGCCAGCAGCTGGGCCCGCTGCAGGGTGCGGTTGGCCACCATCATCTGGGTGACGTTCTGCTCGCGCAGGTGGCGGGCCACCAGTTCGATGGTCTCGCCGGCACCGACCAGCAGCACCTTGGTCTGGGAGAGATCGGAGAAGATCCGCCGCCCCAGGCTCACCGCGGCAAAGGCCACCGACACGGCGCTGGCGCCAATCTCGGTATCGGTACGCACCCGCTTGGCCACCGAGAAGGATTTCTGGAACAGCCGCTCCAGCGATCCCTTCACCGCCTCGGACTGCTGGGCATGGGCGTAGGATTGCTTGATCTGCCCCAGGATCTGCGGCTCGCCCAGCACCAGGGAGTCGAGCCCGCAGGCCACCCGCATCAGGTGACGGACCGCCTCCTCGTCCTGATGCTGGTAGATGGCGGAGACCACCTCGGCCGCATCCAGACCGTGGAAACGCTGCAGCCACTGCAACACCTGCTCGCCCTGCCCCTGCGCCAGGCTGCAGTAAAGCTCGGTGCGATTGCAGGTCGAGACGATCACCGCCTCGCTTACACCGGGTTGGGCGACCAGCTCACGCAAGGCGCGATCGATGCAGTCCGGGCCGAAGGCGACCCGCTCCCGCAAGGCGACACTGGCGGTGTTGTGGTTGATTCCGAGGGCAAGCAAACTCATGAGTGGGCGTGGATCGTATCTGTGCGCTGGGAGTAAAGGCTGCCAATTGTACGAGAAAGGGTAAGTCTTTAAAAGCAATACGGCCGCCCCGTATACTGTGGCAAATCACCTTTTCCGGAGCATGACCTTGTTGTTGCGTCTTTTCACCCTTGGCTGCCTGCTGTTGCTGGCCGGTTGCGCCACTACCCAACCCCAGCGTGATCAGGTCAACTGGCAGCAGGAACGTACCCGTCTCGAGCAGCTCAGCCACTGGCAGCTGTCAGGCAAGATGGCCATCATCACCGCCCAGCAGAAGGGCAGCGCCCGGGTCAACTGGCAGCAGGATGGCGACGACTATCGCCTCAACCTCACCAGCCTGATCGGCACTCACATCCTCGAGCTCTCCCGCAGCAAGGGCGAGATCACCCTGATCGACAACGAGGGCAACCCGCACCAGAGCCAGGATGCCGAGGCGCTCATCTATCAGCTCACCGGCTGGAACATTCCGGTGGCCGGGCTGCCGGAATGGATCAAGGGCCTGCCGGGCCAAGCCGAATTCGAGCTCAACCCCGACCGCAGTCTGGCAAGCGTGCGGGACGGTCAGTGGCAGATCGTCTATGGCGACTACCGGGATCAGGACGGTTACCGCCTGCCGCACCTGCTCACCATGACCGGCCAGGGCAGTCGCCTCAAGCTGCAGATCAACCAGTGGACCATAACCCGCTGATGGCGGCCATCGACAAGGACTCCTCCATGAGCGTCATGCGCTGGCCGGCTCCGGCCAAACTGAATCTCTTTTTGCACGTCAACGGCCGTCGCCCGGACGGCTACCACGAGCTGCAGACCCTGTTCATCTTCCTCAACCACGGCGACTGGCTCGAGTTCGAGCCGCTCACCGATACCGACTTGCTCACCCTGAGCCCGGCCATTCCCGGCGTGCCCGACGAGCAGAACCTGATCATCCGCGCCGCCCGCCTGTTGCAGGCCAGGCTGCCAAGCCCGCAGGGAGCCCATATCCGGCTGGAGAAGGTGCTGCCCATGGGCGGCGGCATCGGCGGCGGTTCATCGGACGCGGCCACTACCCTGGTCGCCCTCAACCATCTCTGGCAGGCCGGCTTGAGTGAAGACGAGCTGGCCGAGCTCGGCGTGCAGCTGGGCGCCGACGTGCCGGTGTTCGTGCGCGGCAAGGCGGCCTTTGCCGAGGGGGTCGGTGAACGGTTGCAGCCGGTCGAGCTGCCGAGTGCCTGGTATCTGGTGCTCAAGCCCGATTGCCATGTGGCGACCGCCGCCGTGTTTCAGGATCCGGACCTGCCCAGAGATACCCCGAAAATGGCATTGCACAATCTGCTGGAAGGGGAGTGGAAAAACGATTGCGAATTGCTGGTGAAAAAGCGCCACCCCGAGGTTGCCAATGCGCTCGGCTGGTTGCTAGAATACGCGCCGTCAAGAATGACGGGCACAGGAGCCTGCGTCTTTGCTCAGTTTGAAGACGAAGTGGCTGCTCGGGAAGTGTTGGCAAAAGTGCCGAAAGGATGGGATGGGTTTGTCGCCAAGGGCGAGAACATATCACCACTCTTCGCTGCATTGCAACAAGTCAGTGATTGGGGTATCGCCAAGCGGTAAGGCAGCGGGTTTTGATCTCGCCATTCCTAGGTTCGAATCCTAGTACCCCAGCCATCTCCTGAACATCGAACAGGGTATATCGATTCACCTGCCGCAGCAGTCTTGCCGGGAGTGCACACTCCCCCTCGCCGGTTGCAGCACCCATCGTTACCCTCTCGTTGTCGGGAGGTCACTGGTCATCATGGATGACGGGGCGTCGACCAGCACGACGCTCAACCGACTTGCCGCATGCAACGTAGGCACCTGGCCTGAAAGCAGCCTATAGTGGTCTGACCCGTCAACTTGATAAATCGTTTGCCCCAAAACGATAAGGGTCTGAATAAGACTCCCCACATACTGGATGCAACCCCGAGGTTTCAAACCGTGCCTGACATGAAGCTGTTTGCTGGTAACGCAACGCCGGAACTAGCCCAGAAGATCGCAGATCGCCTGTTTATCAAACTCGGCAATGCTGCCGTAGGTCGCTTTAGCGACGGCGAGATCAGCGTACAGATCAACGAGAATGTACGTGGTGGCGATATCTTCATCATTCAATCCACCTGTGCCCCGACCAACGACAATTTGATGGAATTGATCGTGATGGTGGATGCTCTGCGTCGTGCTTCAGCTGGCCGTATTACTGCCGTTATCCCCTACTTTGGTTATGCCCGTCAGGACCGCCGCGTCCGCTCCGCCCGTGTTCCCATCACCGCCAAGGTCGTCGCCGACTTCCTCTCCAGCGTCGGTGTGGATCGCGTGCTGACCGTTGACCTGCATGCCGAACAAATCCAGGGCTTCTTCGACGTCCCGGTCGACAACGTGTTCGGCAGCCCGGTGCTGCTGGAAGACATGAAGTCCAAGAACCTCGAATCCCCCGTGGTCGTGTCGCCGGACATCGGCGGCGTGGTACGTGCCCGTGCCATCGCCAAGCTGCTGGACGATACCGACATCGCCATCATCGACAAGCGTCGTCCCCGCCCGAACGTCTCCCAGGTCATGCACCTGATCGGTGACGTGGCCGGCCGCGACTGCATCATCGTCGACGACATGATCGACACCGGCGGCACCCTGTGCAAAGCCGCAGAAGCCCTCAAGGAGCGCGGCGCCAAGCGTGTATTCGCCTACGCCACTCACCCGGTCTTCTCCGGTTCCGCCGTGGAGAACATCAAGAACTCCGTGATCGACGAACTGATCATCACCGACTCCATCCCGCTCACCGCGGAGATGAAGGCGGTCGACAAGGTCAAGCAGCTGACGCTCTCTTCCGTGCTGGCCGAAGCCATTCGCCGCATCAGCAACGAAGAGTCCATCTCTGCCATGTTTGAGCATTGATAGACCCGGTTGTGACAAAAACCGCCAGCTGGCGGTTTTTGTCTTTTTAGTCCCAGTTACACCCGGTACTGCCCTGCCCCGTCGCAGGTTAAGGATTGTTCCATGAATCGCTTGCGCCCGCTGCTGCTCCTTGCCTTCTGCAGCTTCCTGTTCGCCTGTCAGCCCGGCAATGAAGGCCAGCCCTTCGTGCTGACCCTGGCTCACATGAACGACACTCACTCCCAGTTTGACCCGGTCAACGCCGAGCTGAAGGGGCCCATCTTTGGCAAGCAGGGGGAGACCGACACCCTCTACACCCGCTTCGGCGGCTATCCGCGCCTGCTCACCATGGCGAAATCCTTCCAGGCCGATGCGCTGGCCAAGAACCAGCCGATCCTGCTGCTGCACGGCGGCGATGCCTGGCAGGGCAGCGGCTACTTCAAGCTCAACGAGGGGATGGCCAACGCCGAGCTGCTGAGCCAGTTCGGCCTCGACGCCATGGCCCTTGGCAACCACGAGTTCGATCTCGACAACCAGAAGCTCGCCCGCTTCATCCAGGGAGTCAACTTCCCGGTGCTGGCCGCCAATCTGGACACCCGCGACGATCCGGATCTGCGCCACGCCGCCAATCTCAAGCCGTTCGTCATCTACGCCTTCGACGGCAACCAGAAGAGCCCGGTCAGCGATCTCAACAACCTGCCCCAGGGCAAACAGCTGGTCGCCGTGATGGGGCTGGTGCTGGAGGACATGGCCAACATCTCCCCCAACGTCGGCAAGCTGCGCTTTGGCAACGAAATCACCTCGGCCCAGGCGACGGTGGACCTGCTGCGCCAGCACGGCATCAACCAGATCGTGGCGCTCACCCACATCGGCAACCAGCGGGATCTGGCGCTGGCGGCCAAGGTGAACGGCATCGACGCCATCGTCGGCGGCCACTCCCACAGCCTGCTCGGCGATTTTCGCAACATCGGCTGGGGCAACACCGGCGAGTACGCGGCGCTTGTCACCAACCCGGACGGGGTCGGCATGACCTGCGTGGTGCAGGCCGGCTCCTATGCCCAGGCCATCGGACTGGCTCAGGTGAGCTTCGATGCCCAGGGCCGGGTCATCGCCTGCAAGGGCCAGAACCAGCTGCTGGCCAGCCGCGACTTCTTCGCCGATCCCGCCCGCAAGCAGGCACTGGACGAGGCCCGCGGCAAGCAGGCAGCCAAGTTCATCGACGCCCAACCCAATCTGGTGACCGTGGATGAGGATCCCCGCCTGCGCGGCATCATCGACAGCCACTACAAGCCCGCCCTCGAGCAGGCCTTCGGCCCCGTCATCGCCACCCTGCCGGCCGCCCTGCAAAATGCCCGTCGCCCCGGCGACAACGGCAGCGACAGCCACGGCTCCGACGTCGCCCCGCTGGTGGCCGAGGGTCAGTACTACTGGGCCAATACCCCGGCGGTGCAGGCGCTGACCGGCGGCCCGGTCCACTTCGCCCTGCTGGCGGTGGGCGGCGTACGCGCCGATCTGCCGGCCGGCGAGCTGCGCGAAGGGGATGCGGCGCTCACCCTGCTGCCGTTCAAGAACCAGCTTTCGGTGCTCACCCTGACCGGCGCCGAGGTGCGTGCCCTGTTGACCGAAACCATCACCGCCACCCTGCCCGCCAGCGCCCACGCCGGCAAGTTCCCCTACGGTGGTCACCTGCGCTACACCTTCACCGAGACCACACCGGGCAAGCGCGGCACGCTGACCCAGCTGCAGTGGCAGGACGCTGACGGCCAGTGGCAGGATCTGGTGGATGCGACGCGCTACCGGGTGGTGATGAACGCCTACAGCGCCAACGGCAACGACGGCTGGCAGGCGCTGGCCCGCGCCCAGGCCCAGCACGCCGAGCGCCAGGATCTCGCCTGGCAGGATGGCAAATTGACGGCGTTCCCGGTCGAGCGGGTGGAGCAGAGCGGCGATCAGCTGAGCGCCCGCTACACCGCCGGCCATCAGCTTGACTGCAAGGCAAGCGGCCTGGATTGCGGCACCGACGCCGCCTCCTTCGTGCAGTATGTGCGCGAACAGCGCCCTACCCTGACGGCGCTGGCGGAAGAGACCGTCACCCTGGTGCGGGCCGCCCAATGAGTCGACTCTGCCACCGGCAAGCCACACCACGGGCCCCACGCAGGGGCCCGTTTTGCTGCCGTTGGCCACCGGTTCTCCCGCTTTTCCCCGGCACTGGCCGAGCTTTGGTTGAGTGATCGCCAGTCGGCGGCTAGAATATTGCGTCCCATTGCCCTGGGCAGTCGGCCCATTGCAAGCAGCGAGTGAAGAAATCAAGCGTGACAAGCCAAATCAAACTGATCGTGGGTCTGGGCAATCCCGGCCCGGAATATGCCAAGACCCGCCACAACGCCGGGGCCTGGTATGTGGAGCAACTGGCACGCTGGCACAACGTCAGCCTGCGCGAAGAGCCCAAGTTCTTCGGCCACACCGCCCGCATCCAGGTGGATGGCCAGGATGTGCGCCTGCTCATCCCGAACACCTACATGAACCTCTCCGGCAAGGCGGTGGCCGCGCTGGCCCGCTTCTACCAGATCGAGCCGGAAGCCATGCTGGTGGCCCACGATGAGCTGGACCTGCCCCCCGGCATCGCCAAATTCAAGCAGGGCGGCGGCCACGGTGGCCACAACGGCCTCAAGGACATCATTGCCAGGATGGGCAACAACAATAATTTCTTCCGGCTGCGACTGGGGATAGGTCACCCGGGCGCCAAGGAGCTGGTCGCCGGTTTCGTGCTGACCAAGGCCCCCAGCAGCGAACAGAGCCTGATCGACGCCGCACTGGACGAGTCCCTGCGCGCCACCGACATCCTGTTCAAGCAGGACATGACCAAGGCCATGAACCGGCTGCACAGCTTCAAGGCCGAGAAAGTCTGAATACAGATGCCTGACACGCGTCAGGGTCGAACAATATGACGGGGTCGCCCAAGAACCTGTTCATGCTCTGTAACGAGAGGTTGTCAGCAAGGTAAAGCGCAGCGCAGGAACCGGAGCGTATAGTCATACGTGAGCGCTCTTGGTTTCACATAAGCGAGCAGCACATGAGCCTTGATCACGGCCTCGCAGCAAGAGCATGGACAGGTTCTGCGGCCCTCACACAGCATCCATCAAGTAAGGTAACAATCCATGGGTTTTAAATGCGGTATCGTGGGCCTGCCCAATGTAGGCAAATCCACCCTGTTCAACGCGCTGACCAAGGCCGGCATCGAAGCCGCCAACTTCCCGTTCTGCACCATCGAGCCGAACACCGGCGTGGTACCGATGCCGGATCCCCGCCTCGATCAGCTGGCGGCCATCATCAATCCGCAGCGCGTTGTGCCGACCACCATGGAATTCGTGGACATCGCCGGCCTGGTGGCCGGTGCCTCCAAGGGTGAAGGTCTGGGCAACCAGTTCCTGGCCAACATCCGTGAAACCGAGGCCATCGGTCACGTGGTGCGCTGCTTTGACGACGAGAACATCGTCCACGTCGCCGGCAAGGTCTCCCCGGCCGACGACATCGAGGTGATCAACACCGAGCTGGCCCTCTCCGACCTGGATGCCTGCGAGCGCGCCATCAACCGCCAGTCCAAGCGCGCCAAGGGCGGCGACAAGGATGCCAAGCTGGAAGTGGAAGTGCTGGAGAAGATCAAGGTGGCGCTGGAAAACGGCCAGATGATCCGCGGCATGAAGCTGGACAAGGATGAGCTGGCCGCCGTCAGCCACCTCAACTTCCTGACCCTGAAACCCACCATGTACATCGCCAACGTGGCGGAAGATGGCTTCGAGAACAATCCCTACCTCGACAAGGTGCGCGAAATCGCCGCCGCCGAGAACGCGGTTGTGGTGGTCGTCTGCTGCGCCATAGAGGCTGACATCGCCGAGCTGGACGATGCCGACCGCGCCGAGTTCATGGCTGACCTTGGCATCGAAGAGCCGGGCCTGAACCGGGTGATCCGCTCCGGTTACGAGCTGCTCAAGCTGCAGACCTACTTCACCGCCGGTGTGAAAGAGGTGCGTGCCTGGACCATCCCGGTCGGCGCCACCGCTCCGCAGGCGGCCGGCAAGATCCACACCGACTTCGAAAAAGGCTTTATTCGTGCCCAAACCATCGCCTTTGAAGACTTTATCACCTACAAGGGTGAACAAGGTGCCAAGGAAGCGGGCAAGATGCGCGCCGAAGGGAAAGAGTACATCGTCAAAGACGGCGATATCATGAACTTCCTGTTCAACGTCTAATCCCATGAGAGGCCAGCATTTGCTGGCCTCTTTTTTAACTGGCCAAGGCTCGTATCTGCTGGCAAATGTCGTAAAAAAAACCAGATTGTTGGGCTTTTGCACGACAGCGACCAATAACTCACCAAACGCACCCAAATTCGGTTTTTCAAACAAAAAAAGGGTTGACGCCCCAGAGCCAGATACGCATAATTCGGCCCGCACAGTGACGAGGCAACGAGGCACTGGAAGCAAGGTTGGCTATGTAGCTCAGTTGGTTAGAGCATCGCACTCATAATGCGGGGGTCACAGGTTCGAATCCCGTCATAGCCACCATCTCTAGTTGGGGTATCGCCAAGCGGTAAGGCAGCGGGTTTTGATCTCGCCATCCCTAGGTTCGAATCCTAGTACCCCAGCCATTATTTCAGTTGTCGGCATTCAGATGTCGGTGACGGGTCAAGGGAAGCAGTGATGGGTGTTGAACTCGTCAATGTGCCCAGGTTCAAATCCTGGTATCCCGGCCACTGTTAAAAGATGTTTGATAGAATCTGTCAGGCATCGCTGTTGGGGCATCGCCAAGCGGTAAGGCAGCGGGTTTTGATCTCGCCATACCTAGGTTCGAATCCTAGTGCCCCAGCCATTTTTAAAAGATGTTTGATAGTCTCTGTCAGGCATCACTGTTGGGGTATCGCCAAGCGGTAAGGCAGCGGGTTTTGATCTCGCCATCCCTAGGTTCGAATCCTAGTACCCCAGCCATTATTCTGTTCTCTTCCACACCGTGGTTGACAACAAACGGCTATGTAGCTCAGTTGGTTAGAGCATCGCACTCATAATGCGGGGGTCACAGGTTCGAATCCCGTCATAGCCACCATTTTTAAAAACGTTCCTTCAATCATCTGATTGCAAAGAACACTGTTGGGGCATCGCCAAGCGGTAAGGCAGCGGGTTTTGATCTCGCCATACCTAGGTTCGAATCCTAGTGCCCCAGCCATTTTTGCTTGTATTCGACGCAAGTCGTGCACAAGACGGCTATGTAGCTCAGTTGGTTAGAGCATCGCACTCATAATGCGGGGGTCACAGGTTCGAATCCCGTCATAGCCACCATTACTCCTGCGGAAGTGGCGAAATTGGTAGACGCACCAGATTTAGGTTCTGGCGCCCTAGGCGTGAGAGTTCGAGTCTCTCCTTCCGCACCATCAAAAGCAGTACCAAACAGACCAGCTCAGGCTGGTTTTTTTGTATCCGGCGTTTGCCACTCTTCTTCCCCTCCCCATGCCATCGCACGTCTGCAATACCGCCCATGTATCAACGGCTGCGCCCTGTGCTCCCTCTACGACGGCGCTGATGCCCGGTTCCCGCTTTATTCATCCCTTTTCATGTCAGAGCATTGCGGGCAATAAAAAGGCGGCCCGCAGGCCGCCATGTCGTTTGCTGTCGTCAGAACGGGAAGAACCAGGGAATGGCGATGACGCTCACCACCATCACCAGCAAGGTGAAGGGCACGCCGATGCGCACAAAATCCACGAACCGGTAGTTGCCGGGGCCCAGCACCAGGGTGTTGACCGGCGAGGAGACCGGCGTCATGAAGGCCGCCGAGGCGGCGATGGCGATGGTCATGGCGAACGGATAGGGGGAGATCCCCATCTGCTGCGCCGTGCCCAGCGCAATCGGCGCCATCAGTACCGCCGTCGCGGTGTTGGAGATGAACAGCCCAATGATGGCGCACAGGGCGAACAGACTGGCCAGCATCACCCGTGGCCCCATCTCCCCTACCGCCGAGATCAGCGCGCCGACGATGAGATCCACCCCGCCGGTCTTTTGCAGCGCCAGCGCAAAGGGCAGCATGCCGACGATGAGGATCAGGGTCGGCCAGTGGATGGACTTGTAGGCGCTCTCCATGTCGATGCAGCGGAATTTGCCCATCAGCAGGCAGGCGATCAGCGCCGCGATCACGTTGGGCACCGGATCTGTCACCATCAGGGCGATCATCACCCCGAGGCAGATGAGGGCGTGAATGGCTTGACTGCGGGCCGGCGCCATCTCGTCCACCTCGGCCGGCAGCCCCAGCAGCAGGAAGTCGCGGCTGTGAGTCTGCAGCAGGCGGATCAGGCTCCAGTTGCCCACCACCAGCAGGGTGTCCCCCAGTTGCAGCGCCTCGTCCACCAGCTTGCCGCCAAGCGCCTCGCCGGCGCGGCGGATCCCCACCACGTTGAGGCCGTAGTGGGAACGAAACGCCACCTCGCGGATGCTCTTGCCGAGCAGACGGGATTCCGGGATGAGCGACACCTCTGCCATGCCCACCTCGCGCGCCTGATCAGAAAAATATTCGCCGCGCAGGATCATGGGCTCGAGTCGCGCCTCGCTGCAGAACTCGCGCACGTCCACCTCGGGGTCGGACATGTCGATGAGCAGCACGTCCTTGGCCTGGAACTCGGTCACCCCGGAGACGGTGACCATCACCCGCCGAAACTTGCGCCAGCGCTCCACTCCGATGACGTTGGCCCCGTAGCGGGCTCGCAGTTGCAGCTCGTCCAGAGTCTGGCCGATCAGCGGTGAATCGGGCCGGATCGCCAGCCGGCGCGCCCGGCCGGCCAGCCGGTAGTCGCGAATGAGATCGCGCATGGTGCTGCGCCCGATCTGCTTGCTCTTGCCCTCCTCCCCGTCACGCACCAGGGAGGTGCGCATCAGCAGCATGTAGAGGATCCCCATCCCCAGAATGATGACCCCCATGGGGGTGAAGCCGAAGAAGCCGAAGCCGTGGATGTTGTGGCGCATCAGCTCGCTGTTGACCACCATGTTGGGCGGCGTCGCTACCAGCGTCATCATGCCGCTGATGAGGCCGGCAAAGCCGAGCGGCATCATCAGCCGGCCGGCCGGGATCCCCATCCGGTTCGCCACGCTCAGCACCACAGGGATGAAGATGGCCACCACCCCGGTGCTGCTCATCACGGCCCCGAGCAGGGCGACCGCCACCATCAGCAGCACCAGCAGGCGAGTCTCGCTGCTGCCGGCCACCTTCACCAGCGCATCGCCAACCTGATAGGCGATGCCGGTGCGCACCAACCCCTCCCCCACCACGAACAGGGCGGCAATCAGGATGACGTTGGGATCGCTGAACCCCGCCAGCGCCTCCGGCAGGGTCAGGGTGCCGCTCAGCACGAACAATATGATGATCAGCAAGGCAACCACGTCCATGCGGACCTTGTTGCTCACAAACAGATAAATGGCGCCCACCAGCATGCAGAGGACCCAGACCAACTCGGAATTCACACTTGCTCCTTTTGTTCAGCTCCACCCCGGCCGGAGCGGATTCCATCAGACCACAGCTCATTTCCCCCCGATTTGTTACATATCAATAAAGGGGCAGGGCATCATCGCATATCAGGGCGCCATCGGGGGCCTAAAGTTGCCCCTGCTGTTTGTCCATTCTTTGAGGTGGCTCGGCCCGGGTCGGACAAAAGTCCTGCCCCCCTCCCCCCGTCGCCCCTAGAATAGGCCCGGTTCACGCCCCCAATTTTCAAAGGAAACGAAAATGAGCATATTCGAGTGGTTCAGCATCAATCACACCCTGGTGACCATACCGCTGGGCGGTGGTTACGCCATGTCGTGGATTGAAGCCGTCGGCACCCTGTTCGGGCTGGCCTGCATCTGGTGCGCCAGCCAGGAGAAGACCATCAACTACCTGTTCGGGCTCATCAACGTCAGCCTGTTCGCCATCATCTTCTTCCAGATCCAGCTCTACGGCCTTTTGCTGCTGCAGCTGTTCTTCTTCTGCGCCAACCTCTATGGCTGGTACGCCTGGACACGGCCGGCCAACGCCCAGGGGGATACCCTGCAGATCCGCTGGCTCAGCAAGTCCAAGCTCATCGCCACCGCCGCCGTGAGCGTGCTGGCCATCGCCCTGCTGACCCTCTACATCGACCCGGTATTCGCCGCCCTGGCCCGCACCTCGGTCGCCCTGCTCAACCTGTTTGGCGCCAATCTCGCTACCCCAGAGCCCTCCCCCGATGCCTTCCCCTTCTGGGATGCCAGCATGACGGTGCTCTCCGTGGTGGCCCAGATCCTGATGACCCGCAAGTACGTGGAGAACTGGATCCTCTGGGTGGTCATCAACATCATCAGCATCGGCGTCTACGCTGCCCAGGGGGTCTATGCCATGTCCCTTGAGTACCTGATCCTGCTGTTTATCGCCGCCAACGGCACGCGCCTGTGGATGATCAGCGCCAAACACCCGCAACAGGAAGCGATCGCATGAGCCTGCTGCCCCATCTGCAATGCCGCCCGGACCAGATCGCCGAACGGGTGGTGCTGTGCGGCGACCCGGCCCGGGTCGACCGCATCGCCGGCCAGCTCGACGGGTGTGACGTGCTGGGCCAGCACCGGGAGTTTCGCCTGATCAACGGCTGCTACCGGGGGCTGCCCGTCACGGTGTGCAGCACCGGCATCGGCGGCGCCTCCGCCGTCATCGCGCTGGAGGAGCTGGTGCAGGCGGGTGCCCGCTCGCTCATCCGGGTCGGCTCTGCCGGCGCCCTGCAGCATGAGGTCGCGCTGGGGGATCTCATCGTGGTGGAGGGGGCGGTGCGCAGCGAAGGCGCCTCGCTGGCCTACCTGCCCCCCGAGTACCCCGCCTGCGCCGACATTCGCCTGCAGGCCGCCCTGCTCGCCCATCTCGGCGCCAGCGGCCAGCCTCACTGGCACGGGCTGGTGCGCTCCCACGACAGCTTCTACCGGGATGACGAGCAGGAAGTCTGTCGCTACTGGCACGCCCGCGGCGTGCTTGGGGCAGACATGGAGACCGCGCCCCTGCTCGCCGTGGGGCGCCTGCGCAAGGTGCGGGTGGCCGCCGTGCTTTGCAACGTGGTGGCCTTCGAGCAGGACGTGCAAGCGGGGGTGAGCGACTACGCGGCCAGCGAAGCCGCCATGATGACCGGCGAGCGGCTGGCCATCGCCGCCGCCCTCCACGCCCTAACGCAATAGACCGGGTCTGCCGGGGCCGCAGCGGCCCCGGCAAAACGTTAAGCCCGGCACATTCAGAGGCGCCAAAGCTGGCATCCCGCCTGCGCTCTTGCTAGCCTCATGGCCCTCGTCAAGCCGGGCCTTCACCATGCAGCAACAACCCTATCCGCTCGGTCGCTTTCACGCCGAGCTTGCCGCACTCGAACCGCGCTTTGCCGCGGCGCTGGCAGACTGCACCCTGTTTTCGCGCCGCTACCTGCCCGGTGAACCCATCATGCGCCAAGGGGAGTTGTGCGAGCAGCTCTATCTGGTGGCCCAGGGCCGGATTTCCCTCAACAGCGCGGTGCACTCAGGGCGGCTGTTTCAACTCGGCGAAATCGAGTGCCATAGCCAGATCTTCGGCGAGATGGAGTTCTTCAGCGCCACCCCGGTGCAGTGGAGCGTGGTGGCCGAGACCGAGCTGGACGCCGCCGTCATCTGCGCCGACAAGCTGGCCAAACGGCTGCTGGCCGAGCCCGAGCTGACCCTCTTCTTCGCCGCGGCGCTCGCCAGCGACTATCTCGATACCCTGGACATCACCACCAGCCGGTTGCTGCACCCCATTGCCTACAACATCGCCTTCGAGCTGTGGCGCGAGCGCCAGCGCACCCCCATGCTCGGCTCGCGCAAGCGGGCCCACGAGGCGGCGCGCTTCGGTACCACCGAGCGGGTCTATCGGCGCGCCCTCAAGGAGCTGATCGAACAGGGCATCGTCGCCGACGGCAGCGACGGCCCGGTCATCGCCGATCTGGCCAGGCTGCGCGCCTATCTCGACCTTTGATTTCCATTCATCCCATTTCGATTCACCCTGTCAGGAGAGTGCCATGTCTACCTATCCCGAGTTCACCTTCTTCAGCCGCTTCGTCGCCGACATCCAGGCCGGCCGCAAGACCATCACCATCCGCGACGAGAGCGAGGCCAACTGGCAACCCGGCCAGCGGCTGGCCCTGCTCACCAACCCGGAGCACCAGCCCTTTGGCACCATCGAGGTGCTCTCGGTCAAGGCGGTCGCCTTCGATGAGCTCAATGACGAGCACGCCCGCCAGGAGAACATGACCCTCCCCGAGCTCAAACAGGTGATCCGCGACATCTACCCCGCGCTGCCGCCGCTCTATGTCATTGAATTCAAACTGCTTGCCTGAGCCGGATTTGGTCTTTGCCGAGCGATGTGTTAATAGTGTCCTCTTTTGAATCAGGAGGTGACCCGAGTGTTTGAGATAGCGAGCCTGCGAGAGGGCATGATGCACGGGGTCGAGCTGTTCCAGCTGCTGCTGGAGATCATCTCCATTGCCTGTGTGGTGATAGGGCTGGGCAAGACCCTCTGGCTGGCGGCGCGGGTACGGGATCACGAGCCCGGCTTTCCCCATATCCGGCTCTGTTTCGGCAGCTGGCTCATTCTGGCGCTGGAGTTCCAGCTCGCCGCCGACATCCTGGCCACCACGGTGGCGCCGAGCAAGGAGGAGCTGATCCGCCTCGCCATCATCGCGGTGATCCGCACCTTCCTGAACTACTTCCTTGGCAAGGAGCTGGAAGCACAAGCGGAACGCCAGCAAGACAAGGCAGAGCGCCAGCAGGAACAGCGCAGCGAGCAGGCCAAGGCTGCTCAATAACCCGTTTCTTTGCACAGCATCATCGCTGAGTGTCGTGCCATCCCGACCACAACCATGGCTCGGGATGGCCCAGTTGTGACCCTCCCCTCACTTTTGGCAATCAGCTAACTATGGAACCCTTTTCAAGCCTTCCCCCGCCCTGTCGAGGGCCCGCGCATCTGCGTAAGATAAACCATCGCTTCCCCCAACCGGCCCAGCTGATGAACCCGCGACCTCTCCACACACCCGACCTCGATAGTTGCGTTATCTACCAGATCTACCCCATGAGCTTTCAGGACAGCGATGGCGACGGCATGGGCGACATCAACGGCATTCGTCAGCGCCTCGGTTATCTGGCCACCCTGGGGGTCGATATGCTGTGGCTCACCCCCCTCTATCGCTCCCCCAAACGGGACAACGGTTACGACGTGGCGGACTACCGCGCCATCGACCCCGCCTTCGGCACCCTGGCCGAGATGGAACAGCTGGTAGCCGAGGCGGCCGCTCACGGCATCGGCATCATGATGGATATCGTCGCCAACCACACCTCCACCGAGCATGAGTGGTTTGTGCAGGCGCTGGCCGGCGATCCCCGCTATCAGGGCTATTACGTGTTTCGCGATCAGGCCTTCGTCGATGCCCACCCGGTCACCTCGATTTTTGGCGGCAGCGGCTGGCAGTATGTGCCGGCGCTTGATCGCTACTACCTGCACAACTTCGATGCGAGCCAGGCCGACCTGGACTGGGACAACCCGGCGGTGCGGGCCGAAATGGCGGCGGTGATCAACTTCTGGCTGGGCAAGGGAATCAAGGGATTTCGCTTCGATGTGATCGACATGGTGAGCAAGACCTGGTCGCCCCTCGCCATGAGCAACGGCCCGCGCCTGCACGACTATATCCGCGAGCTCAATGCTGCGAGCTTCGGCGGCCAGGGGATCATCACGGTGGGGGAGACCTGGGCAGCGGATCTCGCCCATATGCAGAACTATTCGAACCCCGATGGCAGCGAGTTCAGCATGGTGTTCAACTTCGAGCATCTGGGGCTCGGCAGTGACAAGTGGACCTCCCGCTTCGACCCCCTCGCCTTCAAACGGGCCATGGCCCGCCACCAGCAGGGGCTGCACGGGCAGGGCTGGAACAGCCTGTTTCTCGGCAACCACGACCTGCCCCGCGCCGTCTCTCGCTTTGGCGATGACAGCCCGACGTGGCGTGTAACCAGCGCCAAGCTGTGGGCCATGGTGCTGCACCTGATGCAAGGCACTCCCTTCATCTATCAGGGGGAGGAGCTCGCCATGACCAACCGCCACTGGCAGCCGGACGAGCTGCGCGACGTGGAGGCGATCAACTACCGCGCCAGCCAGGCGGGACTGGCGCCTGCCGAGCTGAGTCGGCGGCTCGATGCCATCGGCCGCGACAACGCCCGCACCCCGATGCAGTGGGACGCCGGCCCCCACGCCGGGTTCAGCACGGCCCCCCCCTGGATTGCCCTAAACGCCAATCACCTCGAGATAAATGCCGCCGAGCAGCTGGCCCGCCCCGACTCGCCGTTTCACTGCTATCGCCAGCTCATCGCCCTGCGCAAGGCCCATCCCGTCATTCGCCACGGCGATTTCGAACTGCTGGATGGGGACGACCCCGATCGCATCAGCTATCGCCGCTGCTGGCAGGATCCGGCCAGCGCAGAGCGGCACACCCTGCTGCTGCTCGCCAACCTCACCGAGCGCCCCCTGGTCATGCCGCACCTTGATCAGGTGGAGGCAGGTGCCACCCTGCTGATGAGCAACTACCCGGGGCAACCCACCGCCACCTTTGCCCCCTATCAGGCGGCCGCCTGGCTGCTGCCAGCAAGGGAGTAACAGGCAGCGCTATCCCTCGCGCCATCCTCCGCCACGGGGGGTGGCCCTTGCCCCCTGATGATTTCCCTCCCCCTCGGCGGTCGATACGCCCCGGCGATTTACTCACTTAAAAACTTTGCGTTTTCAGGCCCGCACCGCCTTGCCAGACAATAGCCAGTCACGGCTCGCTATCGACAATTGAAATAGTTCAACACCCTGTTTTTATTGGCAATAATCGCCATCAAAAACGACGTTTTTATCATCAAACGGCGATATTAAACGCTGTTTAGTCAGGGTTAAAAGTCAATTCAGATTTGCGCCCTTGTGGTTCTTCGCCGGCTCCTTATGGTTTCCATCCGAAGCGTGCGGCACGGCGCCGCACGCCGACGTTCAGGCTCGCGGGCACTCTCCCGCCATAACAACAGGAAATCATCATGCGCAAAACCGGCGTGGCACTCGCCATCTCCACCCTCTTCTGGTTCCACTCGGCCATGGCGGCCCCTCTACTCTTCCCGGACGATCCGACCCTCACCGACGGCCAGCACTCCCCCGCCCTCGATCGCAGTTTCCAGCTGGCCCAGGACGATCTGGGCAACCGGATCCACCAGCTCCACCTGCCCCTCCAGACCGAACCGGAACTGGTGGCGGAGCTGGAGCAGATCGGCAGGGAGCAGGAGTTCTCGGTCAGCACCCACGCTGACATGTACACCTGGACCGAGGACAACATGTGGCTGTCGCGCGATGGCGCCCTCATCTTCCGCCCCCGGGCGCCGCTGGCCGACAAGGATAGCTACCACGCCTTCGTCACCGCCCTCACCGAGCAGAGCCCGGAGGCCGAGCAGGAGGGCCACCACAGCCTCGGCAGCCAGGCCTCCCAGGGGCTCAACGAGAGCATGCTCTCCCAGGCCAACACCTTCGCCGAGGCGCAGGGGCGCGAGCTCATCCCCACCTTCTCCATCATCGATGGTGGCAACATGCTGACCGGCCAGCGGGCCGACGGTACGCCCTATGCCCTCATTGGCCGCGACGCCCTGCTGCAGACCACCCTGCACCACAGCCGGCTGGACAGTGAGCGCATCGCCGCCTTGCAGGAGAAGATGGAGCGCGACGGCGAGTTTCGGCTGAAACTGAACGAAGAGGAGTGGCTGGGCAGCCCCTATACCTTCCAGAAGGGTCATGACACCGAGGTGGACCTCATCCTGCTGGAGGCGGCCAACCTGTTGCCGCAAGGGCTGGATGAGCCGCAGCGCCACGCCTTTGCCAAAACCGCGCGCGCCAAGGCCGAGCTCGCCAAATACGAAGTGGACGGGTCAACCCGGGAAGCGGCGGAGCAGCGGATGTTTCTGAGCCCGCAGCAAGGGGAGCGGATTGCCGAGCGCTATCGCGCCATCCATGGCCAACCGCTGCCGGCCTCCTTCGATCTGCTGACCCGCCTCAAGCAGGAGTATGCCAGCCTGGTGGTGACCGCCGAGCTTCACTCCGAGTTCAATGATGAGCAGATAGCCCAGGCACTGCCAACGCTGGCGGCCGATAACGCCACCCTGGCCCGGCTGGGTCACATGTTGCAGGCCGGTGGCTACCAGCGAACAGGGCTGGCTGGCGCCGAGCAAGATCACCAAACCCGCCGCTTCCTCGCCATGATGGCCATCAGCCAGCGCCTGATGGCGCAGGAGCTCAAGGTGGCCGAGCAGGATCTGGTGATCCTGGCCCAGCCCGGTTTTCACCTCGACATGGCCATGCGCCCGCTGGCCGACGGCCGCATCTTGCTGAACGATCACGGGGCCAGCGCAGCGCTGGTCGAACAGGTGCTGGCCGAGGCCGGCAGCCTGAGCGAGAACGAGCGACAGGAACTTCGCCAGAGCGTGACCGACCTGCACCAGCAGAGCGAGCGCTGGCACAGGATCCACGCCCTCATCCGCCAGCAGTTGAGCGATGCCGGCCTGACCCCCATCGCCACCCCGGGCGTGTTCAGCGTGGGCAAGCGGCCGATAAACTGGATGAACGGCATCATGGGCACCCGCCAGCAACCCTTCTACATCACCAATGCCGCCAGCATCGCCCCCCTCAATCAGGCATTCGCCGCCTGGCTGCAACGCGAGGTGGCCGGGCTCACCCCCTATTTCGTGGGTCAGGCTGTCAGCAACAATCGGGAGGAGTTCAACCAGGCGGAAGCACTGCTGCGCGGCAGCGGCGGGCTGGATTGCATCACCCTGCACCACGAGTAGGGCTACCCCCTCTCACAGACCGACAATGCATCTGGCTGGTCCATTCCCCGAGGCCAGATCCAAGGGAAATCGTGGTGGCAGAGAGCCGCCAAGATGATCCAGAAGGGCTCCTTAAGGAGCCCTTTTTATGGCTAATGTGAAAGGCCCTCCCGTACCATGACCCTGTTATCCCGGCCATGAAACACTCTCGCATCGCCCGACGGCGCAAATTAATTTGCCGCTTGATTATTTATTTACGAGCCCGGATCGACCCGTTTTGCGCCTGATTCAGTTAATCGAATTACCCTCAACAACCATCCCGCCCGACCCTCTGCCGGCTTGTCACCGTCACCGGCAGTGGTCCGCCATCCCGCGCCGCCGCTGCCTTCGGCCTGATTATTTATCCCGTTTGTTCCGCGTTAATTTCCACTCTTACTATGACGACGACCTATCCATGGCCGGCTGATCGCAGCCGTCATTCAAACTGGCATAGCAAGTGGGCAATTCATGATCACCACAGACGGAAACAACGCGGTCGCCTCGGTGGCCTACCGCACCAGCGAAGTCATCGCCATCTATCCCATCACCCCCAGCTCCAGCATGGCGGAGCAGGCGTCGGCCTGGTCGAGCGAGCGGGGCCTGAACCTGTGGGGCGACGTGCCACGCGTGGTCGAGATGCAGTCGGAAGGGGGCGCCATCGCCGCCGTCCACGGCGCCCTGCAGACCGGCGCGCTGGCGACCTCGTTTACCTCGTCCCAGGGCCTGCTGCTGATGATCCCCAACCTCTACAAGTTGGCGGGCCAGCTCATCCCCTTCGTGCTGCACGTGGCGGCGCGCACGGTGGCGACCCATGCCCTGTCGATTTTCGGCGATCACTCGGACGTGATGGCGGTGCGCCAGACCGGTTGCGCCCTGCTCTGCGCCAGCAATGTGCAAGAAGCCCAGGACTTTGCCCTGATCGCCCAGGTGGCCAGCCTCAACAGCCGGCTGCCCTTCATCCACTTCTTCGACGGCTTTCGCACCTCCCACGAAATCACCAAGATAGTGCCGCTCGATGACGACACCCTGCGCGCCCTGCTGCCCGCCGAGGCGATCCGTGCCCATCGGGAGCGGGCGCTGACCCCCGACAAACCGGTCATTCGCGGCACCGCCGCCAACCCGGACACCTATTTCCAGTGCCGGGAGGCCACCAACCCCTGGTATGACGATGGGTATCGCCATGTGAGCGAGGCGATGGACGCCTTCGGTGAGCGCACCGGCCGCCACTACCGGCCGTTCGAATACCTGGGTCACCCACAGGCCGAGCGGGTGCTGGTGCTGATGGGTTCCGCCATCGGCACCTGCGAGGAGGTGATCGCGCGGCTGATTGAACAGGGCGAGAAGGTGGGGCTGGTGAAGGTACGGCTCTACCGCCCCTTCTCGGCCGCGCACCTGCTGGCGGTCATTCCCGAGAGCGCCCGCAAGATTGCGGTGCTGGATCGCACCAAGGAGCCGGGCGCCCTGGCCGAGCCGCTCTATCTGGACGTGATGAGCGCCCTGGCCGAGGCGGTCAGCCGGGGGGATCGTGCCAGCCTGCCGCGGGTCATCGGCGGGCGCTACGGCCTCTCCTCCAAGGAGTTCAACCCGGCCTGCGTGCAGGCCATCTTCGATGAGCTGGCGCTGGATAACCCACGGCCGCGCTTCACCGTCGGCATCTTCGACGACGTCACCGGCCTCTCCCTGCCGCTGCCGACGTTGGATCCCGGCATTGGCAACCAGCACAAGCTGGAGGCACTGTTCTACGGCCTTGGCAGTGACGGCACCGTGTCGGCGGCCAAGAACAGCATCAAGATCCTCGGCAACCACACCGACCTCTACCCCCAGGGCTACTTCGTCTATGACTCCAAGAAGGCGGGTGGGCTCACCGTCTCCCACCTGCGGGTCGGCGAGCGGCCGCTGCAATCGGCCTACCTGGTGGACGAGGCGGACTTCATCGGCTGCCACCAGTGGCAGTTCATCGACATGTACCAGATGGCGGAGCGGCTGAGGCCCGACGGCATCTTCCTGCTTAACAGTCCCTACGACGCCGATCAGATCTGGCAGCGACTGCCCCAGGAGGTGCAACTGGCCCTGCTCCAGAAGCGTGCGCGCCTCTATACCATCAACGCCGCCAAAATTGCCCGCGAGTGCCAGCTCGGCAATCGCATCAATACCGTGATGCAGATGGCCTTCTTCCAGCTCACCGCCATCATACCGCCGGCAGAGGCGACCGAGCTGCTGCGCCAGACCATCGCATCGAGCTATGGCAGCAAGGGGCAGACACTGGTGGAGCGCAACTGGCAGGCCCTGGCCGCCACCTGTGAGGCGTTGACTCAGGTGCCGCTGCAGGCGCTTGACCCCGCCAGCCACCAGCGCCCGCCCGTGGTATCGACCAAGGCGCCGGACTTCGTGCAGACCGTCACCGCCACCATGCTGGCGGGGCTGGGTGACAGCCTGCCGGTCTCCGCCTTCCCGCCGGACGGCACCTGGCCCGTGGGCACCACCCGCTGGGAGAAGCGCAACATCGCCAAGGAGGTGCCCATCTGGCAGGCAGACCTCTGCACCCAGTGCAACTACTGCGTGGCGGCCTGCCCCCATTCCGCCATCCGTGCCAAGGTGGTGGACAAAGCGTCGCTGGCCGGTGCCCCCGCCACCCTGGATGCACTGGATGTGAAGGCCCGCGACATGCGCGGCCTGCAATACGTGCTGCAGGTAGCACCTGAGGATTGCACCGGCTGCAACCTCTGCGTCGAGGTATGCCCGGCCAAGGATCGCACCGAGCCGAGCCGCAAGGCGATCAACATGGAGTCCAGGCTGGATCACCTCGAGGCCCAGAAGGCCAACTACGACTTCTTCCTGGACTTGCCCGAGCGCACCGCCGAGCAGCTGGAGCGCATCGACATCCGCACCTCCCAGCTCATCTCGCCGCTGTTTGAATACTCGGGTGCCTGCTCCGGCTGCGGCGAGACCCCCTACATCAAGCTGCTGACCCAGCTCTACGGCGACCGGCTGCTGATTGCCAACGCCACCGGTTGCTCCTCCATCTATGGCGGCAACCTGCCCAGCACCCCCTACACCACCAATGCGGACGGGCGCGGGCCGGCCTGGGCCAACTCCTTGTTCGAGGACAACGCCGAGTTTGGCTTGGGCTTTCGGCTCACCATGGATCAGCATCGCGAGCGGGTACGCCGCCTGCTGGCGAGCCTGGGGGACGCCGTCCCGGCCGGGCTGCAACAGGGGCTGCAAGACACCAGCCTGCCGGTCTCCGAGCAGCGCGCCCATATCGAGCAGCTGCGCGCTCTGCTGCAGGGGCGCACCGACGCCGCGGCTCAGGAGCTGGCCCGTGATGCGGACTACCTGGTGGAGAAATCAGTCTGGCTCATCGGCGGCGACGGCTGGGCCTACGACATCGGCTACGGCGGGCTGGATCACGTGCTGAGCCTGGGGGAGAACATCAACGTGCTGGTGCTCGATACCCAGTGCTACTCCAACACCGGCGGCCAGCAGTCCAAGGCCACCCCGCTCGGCGCCATCACCAAATTTGGCGAGCAGGGCAAGCGCAAGGGGCGCAAGGATCTTGGCGCCAACGTGATGATGTACGGTCATGTCTACGTGGCGCAGATCTCCCTCGGCGCCCAGATGAACCAGACGGTGAAGGCCATTCAGGAGGCCGAAGCCTACCCGGGTCCGTCGCTCATCATCGCCTACAGCCCCTGCGAGGAGCACGGCTACGATCTGGCCCAGAGCCACGAGCAGATGAAGCAGCTGACCGCCACCGGCTTCTGGCCGCTCTATCGCTACGACCCGCGCCGCAGCGAGGAGGGCAAGGCGCCGCTGGCACTGGACTCCCGGGCCCCCAGCGCATCGCTGGCCGAGACCCTGCAGCAGGAGCCCCGCTTCAAGCGGCTGGAACGCCAGTTGCCGGAAATCGCCAGCCAGCTCTACCGGGAAGCGGAGCTGGACGCCAACCGCCGCTTCGCCTGGCTGAGCCAGCTGGCCGGCAAGGAGGCGCCAGCCCAGGAGTAGCAACGCAGACCCACCAACAAACAGGGCTCCCCATGGGGAGCCCTGTTGCTATGTCGCGGTGACGCCATCAGGCGTGGATGCTGGCCAGCTCGTGACGTTTCAACGCCAGCAGGGTGATGAGTAGCGCGGCGGTGGCGATCAGCGCCATGCCGATATAGGTGGCGCTGAAACCGGGCGCCAGCTCGGCCGGGCTCAGGCTGGCCAGGTTGTGGCTGCTGCCCGCCGGCAGAGCGGAGTGAAACAGCACGGAGCAGATGGCCACCCCGACCGCCCCCCCCAGCTCGCGACCGAAGTTGAACAGCGACATGCCGATGCCGCGATCTTCCCGTGGCAGAGCGTTTTGCACCACCACCGACAGCGCCGGCAGCACCAGGCCCAGCCCCAATCCGGCAAACCCCAGCCCCAGTCTGGCCCAGACGTCGAAGTGGATCTGCCACAGCGCCAGCGCCGACAGGGCGAACCCCACCACCACGAAGCGCCGGTAGTAACCGGTGCGGCCGATCAGCTTGCCGCCGACGAAGGCCCCCGCCGTGATGCAGACCATGAAGATCACCATGTAGAGCCCGCTCTCGCTGGCCCCCATCCCCTTCTGCCACTGCATTTGCAGCGGCAGATAGACCAGCACCGCGAACATCAGCAACTGCGAGGCCAGCGCCAGCAGCACGCTGACCAGATAACCGGGCAGCCGGGCCAGATGGGCCGGCAGTATGGGGTCGTGGGCCCGCCGCTCCACCAGGATCAGCAGCAGCAGGGCCAGCGCCAGTCCCGCCGCCAGCCAGATGGCGGGCAGGGCCGTCTCCGGCGAGAGCAGCAGCAGGCTCAGGGTGGTGACGGTGATCAGCAGCGCCGCCCCCTTCCAGTCGAAGCGACTGTGGCGACGCACATTGAGGTGACTCAGGTTGCGGTTCACCAGCCAGAGCGCGAGCGCCCCGAGCGGCAGGTTGATCCAGAAGATCCAGCGCCAGCTGAGCTGCTCGGTGAAGTAGCCGCCGAGCAGGGGCCCGGCGATGCTGGAGACCGCATAGACCGCCGAGATGTAGCCCTGATACTTGCCCACCTCCCGCGGCGGTATGCTGTCGGCGATGACGGTGAAGGCGAGCGCGATCAGGCCGCCGCCCCCCAATCCTTGCAGCACGCGGGCCGCCAGTAGGGTCGGCAGATCCTGGGCCAGGCCGCAGGCCACGGAGCCGGCCAGAAACAGGCCGATGCCGATGTTGAGCATGCGCACCCGGCCGAACATGTCGCTCAGCTTGCCGTAGATGGGCAGGGCGGCGGTGGCCGCCAGCAGGTAGGCGGTGACCACCCAGGTGAGGGCGGCGCCGGCGTTCAGCTCGGCCCCTATGATGGGCAAGGGGGTGGTGACTATGCTCTTTTCCAGTGAACCCAGGGCGATCACCAGGGCCACGCTCGAGAAGATGGTTTTTGGGGACATATGACGGGCTCGCTCATTTGAAAATGCCGGGATCTGCAACGCAGAACTTATTATTGTCTCATAAATCATCAGCCGATGGCCAAAACCGCCCCTGAGCGGCAAGCATGACCCCGGTCGCGGCATTGCCTCCTGCATTCTGGTAGGCTGGCTGTTCACCCCCAAGAGGAAGCAGCCCCATGTCCGAGCAGTTCCGGTTTGAGCAATACGATGCCCTGATTTTCGATATGGACGGCACCCTGGTCGACTCCATGCCCCTGCATCTGGATGCCTGGGAGGAGACCAGCGCCGAGTTCGGCCTGCCCTTCGATCGTGCCCAGCTCAATGAATTCGGCGGCATTCCCACCCGCAAGATAGTCGCCATCCTGGCCGAGCAGCATGGGCTGGATATCGATGTGGACGCCTTCACCCGGCGCAAGGTGGCGCTCTATCTTGAGCATATCGACAAGGTCAGCGTGTTTCCCGCCATGTGGGAGCTGGTCAAGCGCTGCCACGGCAAGGTTCCGATGGGCATAGGAACGGGCTCATCGCGCGAGCACGCCCTGCACATCCTGAAAAACACCGGTCTGGATGCCTATATTCCCGTACTGGTCAGTGCCGATGACATCGACAACCACAAGCCCCACCCCGACACCTTCCTGAAAGTGGCCGAGTTGCTCGGCGCCAATCCCGCCAACTGCCTGGTGTTCGAAGATACCCAGATCGGCCTGCAGGCCGGCCGCGCCGCCGGGATGGAGACGGTGCTGGCACTGGAGGGGGAGCTCTACCAGCGCTAGGCCACAATGCCCCTGCCACCAATGAAAACGCCTCCACAAAGGAGGCGCTTTGCATGCAGCAGTGCCGGGATAACCCGGCCCCGCCTTACATGGCGTTGGTGGATTCGAAGATCTTGTCGGCCGAGGCTTCGACGAAGCCCGGGTAGAGCACGCCGTCGGCCTGCGGGTAGCGCAGGGCGAATTCGTAGAAGCAGCTCGGGATGGTTCGCACGCCGTCGGTGAAGGCCACGTCCGCCTTGTCGGCCATGGTGGACGATTGCTCCAGCATCACCTGCGGGTCCCCTTTCACCTCGCCACCCACGCCATTGAGCACGAAGCCCGCGGCCTTGAGGGCGGCGTTGACCTGTTGGATGGTGTCGAAGTCCTTCAGGCGGTTGATGTTGACGGTGAAGTGGTTGGCACGATAACCCCAGGCCGCCATCCAGGCCGCATACTCGCTCTCCGCCAGCAGGGTCTGGTAATCGGCCCAGGATACCTGCCAGGGTGCGCCGGCATAGAGGAAGGCCTGGGTGTCGGTCAGATGATCGGGCACCTGAGCCGCCAGCTTGTGGATGATGGCCTGGGCCGCATCGGAGAGCTCTTCCACCTTCAGCTCGCTGATGAACACCTTGGGCGCGTCCGGATCTTTATGCTCGAAGTGCTTGGCGTAGAGCTTCTTGGCCTTGAACACGTACTCGCCCTTCTGCTCGTAGCCGAGCGCCAGGAAGTGGGCGGCCAGTTTCTCCAGCCCCAGCTTGGGCAGGTTGTAGGTGCGAAACGCCACGTGGTCGTTGACGATGGGCTCGCCGCCCCCCAGCAGTTGATGAACCTTGTGGGCACTCGGGGTGACTTGAATGTAGTTATCCCACAAATGACCGAACAGGGTGTCGATATCCTTTTGCATCTCTCTTTCCTTTGATTGCGGGTACAGACAAGGGCACCTGTTCAGTGCCCCTTTTATTGTCGTGGTCAGGCGCTGGCTCCAACACAGAAAGCGCCCACCTTTGCCTTGCTTAGAACCTCAGGCCGGGAGACAGCTGATCCGGCATGGCGGCCTTGCTGTCTTCGACGGAAGCCACCGGATACGCACAGTAGTCGGCGGCGTAGTAGGCGCTCGCCCTGTGGTTGCCGGAGGCACCGATGCCACCGAACGGCGCGGCACTGGAGGCACCGGTGATGGGCTTGTTCCAGTTGACGATGCCGGCGCGAATGCGCTTGAAGAAGTGGTTCCAGTCCGCCTCGTTGTCACCGAGCAGGCCGGCCGAGAGGCCGAAGCTGGTGGCATTCGCCTTCTCGATGGCGGCATCGAAGTCGTCGTAGCGAATGAGCTGCAGCAGCGGGCCGAAGTACTCTTCGTCCGGCAGCGCGCTGACTGCGGTCACGTCTATGATGCCCGGGGAGACGAAACCGGTGCCTGCTTCCAGATGCTTGAGGGAGAGCAGACTCTCGCCACCGAGGCGCTGCAGGTTGGCTTGCGCCTCGACCATGCCGAGCGCTGCCTTCTCGCTTATCATGGCGCCCATGAACGGCTGCTCGGCGGCGTCATAGAGGCCGACCTTGATCTGGCTGACCACCTCTACCAGGCGCTTGACCAGGGTATCGCCCCGCTCGCCGCGCTCGACAAACAGGCGACGCGAGCAGGTGCAGCGCTGGCCCGAGGTAATGAAGGCGGACTGCACGATGGCATGGACGGCGCCGTCGATGTCGCTCACGTCTTTCACGAGCAGCGGGTTGTTGCCACCCATCTCCAGGGCCAGGATCTTGCCAGGTTGACCGGCAAACTGCTGATGCAGGAAGTGGCCGGTACGGGAGGAGCCGGTGAAGAAGAGGCCGTCGATGTCCGGATTGCCGGCCAGTGCCTTGCCGGTGTCGACCTCGCCCTGCACCAGGTTGAGCACGCCCTTGGGCAGCCCCGCCTCCTGCCAGATCTTCAACATGGCCTCGGCCACCATGGGGGTCAGCTCGGAAGGCTTGAACACCACAGTATTGCCGGCGATCAGCGCCGGTACGATATGGCCGTTGGGCAGGTGGCCCGGGAAGTTGTAGGGGCCGAACACGGCCACGACGCCGTGGGGCTTGTGGCGCACGAACGCCTTGGCGCCCGGCATGGGGTTCTCCACCGTACCGGTACGCTCGTCATGGGCGCGGATGGAGATGGCGATCTTGCCCTGCATGGCGGCCACTTCGGTGCGGGTCTCCCACAGCGGCTTGCCGGTTTCACGGGCGATGGTCAGCGCCAGCGCCTCCTTGTGCTCGCCGAGCAGGTCGGCATAGCGGCGCACGATGGCCAGACGATCGTCGAGGGCCAGATCGGACCAATGATAGAAGGCATGGCGGGCGGCCTTGACGGCGGCCTCCACCTGGGCGGCGCTGGCGGCCTCCCCTTGCCAGATCACCTGATTCTTGGCCGGGTCCTTTGACTCGAACGGCTTGCCTGCACCGGCCAGCCACTGACCATCAATAAACTGAACTAACTGGCTCATCCTTCACTCCCTGTGGTTCGCAGGCAGCCTTGGCTGCCTGTTTCATATGCGGTTTTACTGCTGATATGGCTCAATCGAGATCGACGGCGCGCACCATGTCGCCATCCTGCACCTTGAGTGCGGCCGCCATCTTGGGCGGGATGATGGCTTCGTGCTTGTCCAGATCGACCCGGATGTTGCCGTAACAGGCGCGGTAGTGCTCGTAGCGGGTATTGCAGACCAGATGGGTCTTGCCACCGATGGGCTCCCCCACCAGCACCCGCAGCTTCTGGCTGCGGCGCACGCTGCGAATGTTCTTCACGTCGCACTCGACGGTGGGGCCGGCATCGAAGATGTCGACATAGCCGCGATTCACGAATCCTTCGTCCTGCAGCATCTTGATGGCTGGGCGGGTCTTCTCGTGGGTCTGACCGATGACGGCGCGCGCCTCGTTGCTCAGCAGATTGACGTAGATGGGGTACTTGGGCATCAGCTCGGCGATGAAGCGCTTCTTGCCGATGCCGGTGAGATAGTCGACGGTGGGAAAATCCATCGAGAAGAAATGCTTTTGCAGCCACTCGTAGAAGGGGCTGTGACCATCGGCATCGGAGACGCCACGCATCTCGGCGAAGACGGTCTCGTCAAACAGCTCGGGGTGTTCGGCCATGAACAGAAAGCGGTGCTTGGAGAGCAGACGGCCGTTGAGCCCCTCGCGGGCGCATTCGCGCAAAAACAGGGTGCAGAGCTCGGAATTGCCGGTGTAGTCGTTGGAGAGGGTGAGGGTTTCCACGACGTTGTAGATGCCGAGCTTGGGGGAAGAATGCACCACCTTGCCGATGTGATAATTGTAGAACGGCTGGGACAGGCCCACGGCCGCATCGATGGCGCAGGTACCGACCATTTCGCCGGTCTCCAGATCCTCGGCGACGAAGAAATAGAGGCAGTCCCCCTTGCCCGCAGGCTTGTCCGAAAAGGTCTGGGTGGAAGCGTCTATCTTGCGCTGCAGCAGTTCATCGTTGACAGGCAACGAGGTCATGCCGGTGCCGGATTCGATGGCACAGGTCTTGAGACCGGCAAAATCTTTTTGCTCGATGGGACGGATAACCAACATAAATGACAACTCCCTTTCATTGACGACAGGTGGGGTCCCGGCTCCTGCCGGGAGGGCTCCCCACCTCAATTTGGATCAGGCGTTAACCACCTGGGCAACCGCTTTTTCGAACCGTACCAGCCCTTCCTTGATGTCCGCTTCCGGAATAACCAGGGACGGCGCAAAACGCACCACGTTGGTGCCGGCGACCAGCGCCATCAGACCCTGGTCGATGGAGGCCAGCAGGAAGTCGCGCGAGCGTCCCTTGTAGTCGTCGTTCAGCACGGCGCCCAGCAGCAGACCCTTGCCGCGCACTTCGCTGAAGCAGTGGTACTTGGCGTTGATGGCCTCGATCCCTTCGCGGAACAGCTGTTCGCGCTGCTTGATGCCATTGAGCACTTCCGGGGTGTTGACCACGTCGATCACTGCCTCGGCCACCGCGCAGGCCAGCGGGTTGCCGCCGTAGGTGGAGCCGTGAGTGCCCACTTTCAGGTGGGAGGCGATCTCGGTGGTGGTCAGCATGGCACCGATGGGGAAGCCGCCGCCCAGCGCCTTGGCGCTGGTGAGGATGTCCGGCGTGACGCCCAGACCCATGTAGGCAAACAGATCGCCGGTACGACCGACGCCGGATTGCACTTCGTCATAGATCAGCAGGGCGTTGTGCTTGTCACACAGCTCGCGCACCCCTTTGGCAAACTCGTCGGTGGGACGAATGATGCCGCCCTCGCCCTGCAGCGGCTCCATCACCACGGCGCAGGTATTGTCGGAGATGACGGCTGCCAGCTCCGCCAGATCGTTGTAGGCCACGTGGGTGATGTCTGCGGGCTTGGGACCGAAACCATCGGAGTAGGCAGCCTGGCCGCCCACGCTGACGGTAAAGAAGGTACGACCGTGGAAGCCCTGGTGGAAGGCGATGATCTGGGTCTTGTGGGCACCGAACTTCTCGATGGCGTAGCGACGGGCCAGCTTGAGGGCGGCTTCGTTGGCTTCGGCACCGGAGTTGCAGAAATAGACCTTGTCGGCGAAGGTGGCGGCGACCAGCTTCTTGGCCAGGCGCAGGGCCGGCTCGTTGGTCATCACGTTGGAGAGGTGCCACAGCTTCTCGCCCTGGGTTTTCAGGGCCTCGACCAGCTTGGGATGGCAATGGCCCAGGCCATTGACGGCGATCCCGCCGGCGAAATCCACATACTCACGGCCTTCCTGATCCCAGACACGTGACCCTTCACCACGCACCGGGATGATCTTGGCGGGCGCATAGTTGGGAACCATCACTTCATCAAACACTTCACGTGTCACTGCCAACAACTCTGACATATTGCTCTCCTTCGATCTGGCGACAGAATAATCCACCGCCCAAAAGTTAAATCCATGTAAACACACCGGCATTGTCACAGAAAAAAAGCTAAAAGTCTGCAACAAAGCGCGTTACAGGGAACAATGTTCGACTGCCCGTGAGATTTTAGGCAACCGCATTGCATAACGGCTCAGGGGGTGTTGGCAAGAGATAATTTGGACAGGGAGGGAGGTGAATAAAGTGTCAGGGAAAATATTTTTGGCCTCCTTTCAATTCTGGGAGGCCGATCACAACTATTCAAGGATTAGCCAAAAAATTGGCCAGCAACTGATGACCCTGCTCGCTCAGAATGCTCTCCGGATGGAACTGAACACCCTCTATATTCAACTGCTTATGGCGCAGTCCCATGATCTCGTCCGGGCTGCCATCGGCATGCTCGCTCCAGGCGGTGATCTCGAGGCAATCGGGCAAGGTATCGCGCTCCACGATGAGCGAATGGTAACGAGTGACCCGCAGCGGGTCGTTGAGCCCCTTGAATACCCCCTCGCCGCGATGGCGAATGAGCGAGGTCTTGCCGTGCATCACCTGACGGGCGCGCACCACCCTGGCACCGAAGGCCTGCGCCAGCGACTGGTGGCCGAGGCAGACGCCGAGAATGGGGAGCTGGCCGGCAAAACGGGAGATGGCCGCCAGCGAAATACCCGCCTCATTGGGGGTGCAGGGACCGGGAGAGATCACCAGATAACGGGGAGAGAGCCGGGCAATGGCGTCCAGCGTCAGCTCGTCATTGCGCTTCACCACTACCTCCTGTCCCAAGGCGCCAAAATATTGCACCAGATTCCAGGTAAAGGAGTCGTAGTTATCGATCAACAACAGCATGGGTCAACCAGAGCAGAGAATTAACGATCCAGATAGCGACCCTGTTCCATTTCACGCTCGCGCTGGCACTCGGCCAGATAGATGGCGGCGGCGATGGCAGGGGTTTTGTGGTGCTTGTCGATGGCATTGGAGACCATCAGTTGCAGGGTATTGAGGTTTTTGGCCTTGCGAAACTTGCGCAGCCAGTGACCCTTGTCACCCAACTCTTCAATCGTGGTATTTGATTCGACAGACATGCTAACTCTTGGGGCAGACGCCCGCGTTTGAAATTGGAAGATGAAATAACGAATAGCAGGTCGGGTAAAACAAAGAAAGCCAGGCAAATACCCAGCTCTCTTCTACTACACCTTCCCAGTATGTCAGGCTCGAGGAACGAAGCCGACTACATCATATACGCTGGCCAGGGTTTTTTCAGCCCTTTCCCGCGCCTTTTGTGCACCGGCCGCCAAAATGGCCTGCAGATGAGCCTCATCCTGACGCAGCTCGTGGAAACGGGCCTGAATCGGCTCCAGCAGGGCAACCACGGCCTCGGCGGTCTCGGTCTTGAGATGACCGTACATCTTGCCTTCGAAATGCTGCTCCAGTTCGGGGATGGAGCGGCCGGTCACCCCGGACATCAGGGTCAGCAGGTTGGAGACCCCCGGCTTGTTTTCCGGATCGAAACGCACCACCGCCGGCTCGTCGGAGTCGGTCACCGCGCGCTTGATCTTCTTGACGATCTGCTTGGGATCTTCCAGCAGGCCGATGAAGTTGGCCTCGTTGTCGTCCGACTTGGACATCTTCTTGGTCGGATCCTGCAGGCTCATCACCCGGGCGCCTTCGGTCGGAATAAAGGGCTCAGGCAGGGTGAACACCTCGCCGTAGAGGTTGTTGAAGCGGGTGCAGATGTCGCGGGTCAGCTCCAGATGCTGCTTCTGATCGTTGCCCACCGGCACCTGATTGGCCTGATAGAGCAGGATGTCGGCCGCCATCAGCACCGGATAACCGAACAGGCCGACGTTGACGTTGTTCTCGAAACGGGCGGACTTGTCCTTGAACTGGGTCATACGCGACAGCTCGCCCATCTGGGTGTAGCAGTTCAGGATCCAGCCAAGCTCGGCGTGCTGCGGTACGTGGGACTGGATGAACACGGTGCTCTTGGCCGGATCGATGCCGACCGCCAGATAGAGGGCGGCGGCATCCAGGCAGGCCTTGCGCAGGGCAGCCGGATCCTGGCGGGTGGTGATGGCGTGCAGATCGACGATGCAGTAAAGGCAGTCGAAGTCATCCTGCAAGTTGACCCACTGACGCAGGGCCCCCATGTAGTTGCCGATGGTCAGCTGGCCCGACGGTTGGGCCCCGCTCAATACGATAGGTTTAGTCATCAGAGTGTTGATCCTTGTTATTCGGCCTGCCTGGCCAGCTTATTCGGCCAGCAGCACGTCGAGCTGGGCAAACTGTTCACATACCCAGTCCGGGCGGGAATCTGCAATGGGACGGCCGTAGTTGTAGCCATAGGTCAGTCCCACCACCTTCATGCCGGCAGCCTGAGCGGCCAGCACGTCATTTTCGGAGTCGCCCACCATCAGGGTGCGCGACGGGCTGACGCCCAGCTCGTGGCAGGCCAGCAGCAGCGGCTCCGGGCTTGGTTTCTTGACAGGCACGCAGTTGCCCCCCAGCCAGAGTGCGAAACAGTCGCTGATGCCGAGGGCATCGAGGATCGGCTGCACGAAGTGACTCGGCTTGTTGGTCACGATCGCCTGCTGGTAACCCAGCGCCTGCAGGCGACGCAGGCTCTGTTCGACCCCGTCATACATGGCCAGCCCTTCCAGCAGGCAGGCCTGATAGTGACGGTCAAACAGCGGACGGGCGCTGGCAAACAGCTCGGGTGCCGCGCGATAGTCCAGCGCACGCTGGATCAGCTTGTCGGCACCGTTGCCAACCCAGGTCCGCACCACGGCCTCGTCGGCCTCGGCCAGCCCGAGTTCGGTCAGCGTACGATTGACCGCCAGCGCCAGTTGCGGGGCGCTGTCGATCAGGGTGCCGTCCAGATCGAACAGCACCAGGTCAAAATCACGTTCAGCGTTTGACATGAGAGAGCTCCGCCCGCATCTCGTCGATCACCGCCTTGTAGTCCGGACGACTGAAGATGGCCGAGCCGGCCACGAACATGTCGGCGCCAGCCTGGGCAATTTCACGAATGTTGTCGACCTTGACCCCGCCGTCGATCTCGAGGCGAATGTCGCGGCCGCTCTCGTCGATGAGGCGACGCACCTGGCGCAGCTTGTCGAGGGTGCCGGGGATGAAGCTCTGGCCACCAAAGCCCGGGTTGACCGACATCAGCAGGATCACGTCCAGCTTGTCCATCACGTACTCCAGGCAGGTGAGCGGCGTGGCCGGGTTCAGCACCAGACCTGCCTGGCAGCCCTGCTCCTTGATGAGGCCCAGGGAGCGGTCGACGTGGTCGGACGCTTCCGGATGGAAGGTGATGAGGGAAGCACCTGCCTTGGCAAAGTCGGGAATGATGCGATCCACCGGCTTGACCATCAGGTGCACGTCGATGGGGGCTTCGATACCGTAGTCACGCAGGGCCTGGCAGACCATGGGGCCTATGGTCAGGTTGGGCACATAATGGTTGTCCATCACGTCGAAATGGACCACGTCGGCACCGGCGGCCAGCACCTTGGCGACATCGTCCCCCAGACGGGCAAAGTCGGCGGAGAGGATCGAGGGGGCAATCAGAAAGTCTTTCATCAGCGTCATCCATTGGCAGCGTGGCAGAAAAAGCGGCGCAATTTTACCGTAAACGGACGCTGAAAACGACCCGCACACGGTACGGAAAAAGCAAACGCCATCATCACCGCAAACGGACGCTGAAAACGACCCGCACAGGGTACGGAAAAAGCGAACGCCATCATCGCCGCAAACGGACGCTGAAAACGGCCTGCACACGATACGGAAAAAGCGAACGCCATCATCACCGCAAACAGGCACTGAAAACGGCCCGCACGCGGTACGGAAAAAGCGAACGCCATCATTGGCCGCAGCAGACATAAAAAACGGCACCCCGAGGCGCCGTCTGTGTCAGCCGAGTGGCGCCAGTTCGGCGTCGCTCGGGTAGTAGCCCTGCTCCGGCTCGATGCCGGGCGGATAGAGCGCCAGCAACTCGGCCACCTTGTTGCGGGTGCCGCCGTTGCGGCTGATGGTGCGCTTGACCAGGATTTCGTCGAGGCGGGCGCCGCGATAAAGCTCGCGGGTCAGCTCGATGTCATGGTTGCTGATGAGCACGGGCACCCCTTTACGCGCCGCGGTGTGGCGGGCCAGCCTGGCCAGCACGGCCTGATCGTCCAGGGTGAAACCACCAGCCGAATAGGTGGTGAAGCTCGCCGTAGTGGAGAGCGGCGCATAGGGGGGATCGCAATAGATGACCCAATCCTCTTCCGCGCGCTGGATGGCATCGGCATAGCTTTCACAGATGAAGGTCGCCTTCTGCGCCTTCTCGGCGAAGGCCCACAGCTCTTTTTCCGGGAAATAGGGCTTCTTGTAGGAACCGAACGGGACGTTGAAGCCCCCCTTCTTGTTGTACCGGCACAGGCCGTTGAAACCGTGTCGATTCAGAAACAGGAACAGCAGGGCGCGCTCGAAGCTGGTGTCGGTCTGGTTGAACTGGGTGCGCAGCCGGTAATAAGCCGCCTTGTGGTTGTGCTCGGTCACGAACAGCTTGCGCGATTCAGCGATGAACCGATCCGGCGTCAACTTGAGATGATTGTAAAGACCGATCAGATCCGGATTGATGTCATTGAGCACATAGGCGTCGTAGTCGGTGTTGAGAAACACGGACCCGGCCCCGACGAAGGGCTCCAGCAACACACGCCCGGCCGGCAAACGCTCGGCAATCTCTTCAACCAGGGAGTATTTTCCCCCGGCCCATTTTAAAAAAGCGCGTGTTTTTTTCATGGAAATCCGGTGTTAAGAAGGCATCGACCAAAAAAGGGGGACGATTCTACCCCCTTCCCGGTCAAAATGGCTATTGCTTCAACTCTTTTTGTACCTGCGCAAACGACTTGGGCCAGGGTTGACCCTTCAGCAAGGCGGGCGACAGCTTGCGAATGGCGGCCTTGGCCTGGTTGCTGCTGGCGTAGTCCCCCTGCAGCACCACGTACCAGGGGCTGCCGCGGAACTTGGTCTGATAGACCCAGATCTTGCCGGCCAGGCCATTTTCGGCCACGAACTTGTCGACCGCCTTGGTGTTGCTCGCACCCATCAGCTGGATGCTGTAGTGGTTTCTGGGCTTCTTGTTCAGAGTGGCAGCGGGGGTCAGCGCCACCTTGGGAGCAGGTACCGCTACCGGTTCAACCGCGACTGGCTTGGCCACCGGCTTGCTGGCCGCTGGCGTGGGTTGGGCCTTGGCGGTGTTTGCCGGCTGGGCAGTCTGAGCGGTGGCATTGGGTGTGACAGCCTGCTCGGCAGGAGCAACCTGAGTGGCCACCGCTTGCGAATCGGCGCCAGTCAGCTCATCCACCACCGCTGTGGGCAGTGCGCCGCTGACGTTGGGCTGCTTCATCAGCTTCTCGACCACCTCGTCGGAGATCACCACCCGGCGTCCTTCGTAGTTGGTCGATTCGGTGGTCACGGTGTCGCTCTCCACCGCCTTGGGCAATACCTTGGCATCCGGCTGCCAGTCGCGTACCACGCCGCCGGGATTGCTGGCGGCGCCATCACTGGCCGCACTCTGGCTACCGTTCTGGCTGGTGTTGCTGCCACCGATGGTCAGCGGATCGCCACCCGAGACGGGGATGGGCAACGCCGTGGTTTGGGTGGGCTCGGGGGCAGAACTCTTGCTGTCGCCGCCAAACAGGGCCGGCAGCAGATAACTCAGCGCCAGCAGACCGCCGGCCAACAGGGCCAGCAGGGTCGCAATCTTCTTGACGGGCAACTCGGCCTGACGTTTCTTGGGCCTTCTGTCGGTCATGATATCCTCCAGTAACTGCATGATGGTGGACGGATGTCCATTTGCCACTTTCAGGATCTCTTCCACTTTCGGCTTGGGCAAGAGGGCTGTCGGGATCTTGAGCTCTTTGGCCTTCTCATACAAGAAGATGCGTTGTTCGGGCGCACCAAGCGGCGCGACTTCCAGCTCCAGCGCGGGCATGGCCCGCCCTTTCAGCTGCGCCTTCTGATTGCGACACCAGACGTCACTGCCGGAGAGCACGATGGCCAACTGATGGGGGATCTTCAGGGTATCGTTGTGACGACACAGGCTCCACAGCTCGCCGACCAGCTCGGCAGGCAGCTCGTCGGCCCGCTCAATGAGCAGCAGCAGGGTGGCGGGTTTGCCTTCCAGCATGCGGAAAAAGCTGTCTGCCAGCGCATCCTGCGGGTTGAACAACGGCCGGGCCACCACCTGGGGCAGCAACAGCTGGCGCACGTCCACCATCTTCATGGCGGGACTGCCGATCAGGCTGACCACCCGCACTTTTTCCGGCAACGCTCCCAGCAGGGATTCGCACAAAGTGCCACGGCCACTGCCGGGTTTGCCGGAGAGAAAGATAAAAGGGTGATTGAATTCAATCAGATGCAGCAGCCGGTCAACCAGCTGCCGCTGGGAGGGAAATTTCAGCAGTTTATTCGTCACGACCAGACTCGATCACCGCCAGCAGTTCAGCATCGGAGACATCAGCCACCACCTGGGCATGACCTATGCCGACCGGCAGCACCAGACGCAGTTTGCCTTCCAGCACCTTCTTGTCGCGGCGCATGTGACGAATGAAGGCCGCAAAATCCATCTCTGACGGCGCCTGCACCGGCAGATTGGCCGCCAGCAGCAAGGCCCGGATACGGTCTACCTGTTGCTCGGTCACGTCCCCACGGGCCAGGGCGGTATTGGCGGCCAGCATGGTGCCTGCCGCCACGGCTTCGCCGTGCAGCCAGTTGCCATAGCCCTTCTCGGCTTCAATGGCATGCCCAAAAGTGTGGCCCAGGTTAAGCAGGGCACGCACACCGTGTTCGGTCTCGTCCTGGCCAACCACATCGGCCTTGATCTCGCAGCAGCGGCGGATGGCGTAGGCCAGCGCAGCCGGCTCCTGCGCCTGCAGACGGGACATGTTGGCTTCGAGCCAGCAGAAGAATTCGACATCCCAGATGATGCCGTATTTGATCACCTCGGCCATGCCGGCGGCAAATTCGCGGGCAGGCAGGGTCTGGAGACACTCGGTATCGATCACGACGTGTCTGGGCTGATAGAAGGCCCCGATCATGTTCTTGCCGAGGGGGTGGTTGACGGCGGTCTTGCCACCAACGGAGGAATCAACCTGGGAGAGCAGTGTGGTAGGCACTTGAATGAACGGAATGCCACGTTGATAGCTTGCAGCAGCGAAGCCGACAACGTCCCCTATCACACCGCCACCCAGGGCAATCAGAGTGGTATCACGACCATGGTTGGTTTCCAGCAGAGCGGACATGATCCGCTCAAAGGTAGCCAGGGTCTTGTAGGCCTCACCATCCGGCAGGATCAGGTGTTCAACCTGATAGCCCGACAGCAACTGGACAATCCGCTCAAGATACAAGGGCGCAACCACTGTGTTGGTCACAATCATGACCCGCTTGCCCTTGATGGTTTGCGTCAGCACCTCTGCGTGCTGCAACAGACCTGCGGCTATCTCGATGGGATAGCTGCGTTCACCCAGTTCGACCTTCAACCTTTCCATGGACGTCCTCTATATTACATGCCGATCAACTTAACGATTTGATTGGCAACAACTTTAGCGCTCTGGTCATCAGTCTGGATGACAAAGTCAGCCACTTCTTCATACAGGGCGTTGCGTTCTTGTGCCAGACGCTCGAGTACTTCGCGCGGCGGCTCTTCGGTTTGCAGCAAGGGGCGACGCTTATCTCTTTGCGTACGTGCCAGTTGCTTCTCAATGGTGGTTTCGAGGTACACCACGATGCCGCGAGCAGAGAGCTTGTTGCGTGTTTCACGGCTCTTGATGGCACCGCCACCCGTCGCCAGCACGATACCCTGCTGTTCGGAAAGGTCACCGATGACCTTCTCTTCGCGGATCCGGAAACCCTCTTCGCCTTCAACATCGAACACCCAGCCGATATCGGCACCACTGCGGCGCTCAATCTCATGATCTGAGTCGAAAAACTCCATATGCAGTTGTTCTGCCAGATGTCTACCTATGGTGCTCTTGCCCGCACCCATGGGACCTATCAGGAAAATATTGCGTTTCTCAGCCATGTCTTTTCGTTAGTAATTACAAACTGTACGACCCCGACAAACTCTCGATCGGGGTACCTATGAACCTTATCTTGCGATGGATCAGGAGGGGGATTATCTCAATAGAAATCAGGACTGGCAACCGCAGCCCTTACGCCCCAGCCTCATTGGGGCGTAAGGTTATATGTGTTTTACCTTCACATGTAAAGTCTTCAGAAGGCGTCGGTGACTATCTTCGGCGTCACGAAAATCAGCAGCTCGCGCTTTTTGTTCTCGCTGGTTGTCTTGCGAAACAACACCCCCAGACCCGGGATGTCACCCAGCAGGGGCACCTTGGTGACGTCGCTCTTGATGGTCTGTTGATAGATGCCACCAAGCACTAACGTCTCGCCATTGTTGACCAGCACCTGGGTGGTGATGGACTGGGCGTTGATGGAGACGGCATCACCGGTACCGGTCGGCACGGTTTCACCCTTGGTATCCTGGGTCACGGTCAAATCCAGGATCACCCTGTTGTCGGGGGTGATCTGCGGCGTCACCTTGAGGCTCAGCACCGCCTTCTTGAAGGTGACCGAAGTTGCCCCGCTGGAAGAGGACTCCACATAGGGGATCTCGGTACCCTGTTCGATCAGCGCCGGCTTCTGGTTGGCCGTGGTGACCCGGGGACTGGCAATGATCTCGGCCTTGCTCTCTTTCTCAAGGGCCGACAGCTCGAGATCCAGCAAGGTACCATCCGCCAGCCGCGCCACCTGGAAGGCCAGGGTGCCGGCGGCGTTGGTCACCGGCAGATTGACGTTCAGCCGATCGTCCACCCCAGGTCGGGTGATGGTCGAGCCGCCATTGTTGTTGCCGGAGCCGTCATTGCCCTCGATGGTGCCCGAGGTACTGTTGCCGTGACCGTCATTCTTGGTTACCCCCCAACGCACCCCGAGCGCCTCGTCAAAGCCGTCATCAATGGTCACCATCCGCGCCTCGATCACCACCTGCTTGACCGGAATATCCAGGATATCCAGCATGCGCTTGATGTTGCTGATGACGTCGGCAGTGTCCTTGACCACCAGCACGTTGGTCCGCTCATCAACACTCACCGCCCCCTTGGAAGAGAGCAGCTTGGTGCTCTCGGACGAGAGCAGCGCCGCTACTTCGGATGCCTTGGCATAGTTGATTTGCAGATACTCGGTATAAAGCGGTGCCAGATCGGCGACCTGGTTGCGGCTCTCCAGCTGCTGTTTCTCGCGAGCGGCAATCTCTTCGGCTGGCGCGACCAGCAGGATGTTGTTGTCCAACCGCTTGTCGAGCCCCCGCACCTTCAAGATGATGTCGAGTGCCTGCTCCCAGGGCACCCCGTCCAGCCGCAGGGTGATGTTGCCCGACACCGAATCCGTGGTCACCAGATTGAGGTTGTTGAAATCCGCGATGAGCTGCAGCACGGTTCTCACCGGGATATCCTGGAAATTGAGAGAGATGGGTTTGCCCTGATACTGCTTGCCGGCAGTCGCCGCGCTGCGCTTTTTCACCTCGACGATGAACATCTTGTCCGCCTGATCGTAACGGTAATCAAACTGGCCGTTGACCGAGAGTTCAAACAAGGTGTCGTTACCCTGGCGGAACACCTCAACCTGAGAGACAGGGGTAGCAAAATCCTGCACGTTGATCAGATTAAGCAAATCGTCCGGTACCCGGGTGCCGTGAAACTTGGCAAGCACCGTCTGGCCACGGCTGCTGACGTCAACGGCGGCGGAGCTGTTATCCAGCGTCACCAGAAATTCCCCCTGCCCGTCCTTGCCACGCCTGAAATCGACCCCTTTCACGGAATTGAAGTAGGCACCGCTGGCCGCCGTCTGTGGTGATGGCAAGACCGGCTTGCTGGCCACGGGCGCTGCCACTGGAACGCTCTGGCGAGCAAGCTGCTGACTGTTGATCAGTGCGGACGAGGCTGCCGGCTGGGTATTGATAAGTGCAGACGAGGTCGGCTGGGGGGCCACCAGTCCAGAGGATGCTGTGGTGGCTGGCAGCGGCATGGCTGTTTTTTTCTCCCAGTGCCACCAACAACTTGTTGCCCTGCTGATGCACCTGATAGGGGGTCAGTTGATCGAGGGCGATCTTGATATCGAGACCTGCCCCCTTGCCCTCAACCTTGAGGTTGTCCACCCCTTGCTGCTTGATGGGCAAGGGGTTCACGTTGAGTGCTCCCACTGCCCCCGGCACATGCAGCAGCAGTTGGTTGGGTTCATAGGAGAGACGATCGGTAAATCCGCTGACCGGTTCACTGAAACTCAACTCCAGCAACAGCTGATCGGCCATCAGCGGATTGACCTTGACCTCCTGCAGGGTTGCCACAGCCCAGGCCTGGCTCCATGCTCCGGCGCAAAACAGCAGGGTAACTCGGGCTACCATACCTATTGTTGTTTTCATCGCATCATCCCTGATTATCGTTTTGCTTCAAGATTGGCCATGCCCAGCTGAGTTTCTCGAGTCACCCAGCATCCTTTGCCATCCGGTATAGTCTCAATCAAATCCACGTAGGTGTCAGTGATCCTGATCACCCGTCCTTGATCCAGTCCCATGTGTTGATTGAGACCCACCCGGATGGATTGACCATCAGGAGTCCTGATCAAGGCCCACAACTGTCCCTGCTTGCCAAGTGAGCCCTGCATGCTCAGGCTGGCCAGTGAATAGCGCTCCAGTACTTCTTTCTCCCTGTTGGCCACTATCTGGGCGCAATCCGGCTTCACCTTGGCATCCACCTTGGCACTGCTGGTTTCAGGCTGGGGGGCGATGAAGGGGCTGCGCTGATCGCTGAGGTGATAAGCCATGGGGGAAAAGGGTTTGATTTCGGGAAGAGGCTCGATGGGTACTGGTTTTCTGGCCTTGGTTGCGGCCACATAGTTGTCCATGTCGTCCTGCCCACCGCAGGCGGTCAACAACAGGGCAGGCAACAGCACGCAGAGTAGCTTCATTTGGTCTGCCCCACGGTTTTGCCATTGTATTTGTAAGTTTTGGCCAGCATCGACATGGCAATCATGTCACCCTGCTCCTTGCCCTGTCCCAGCGTGAACGATTCCAGGATGACGATACGCGGCAAGGCCGCCATGTCGGCCGTGAACTTGCCTATCTCATGATAAGTGCCCACTACTTCGATTCGCATGGGCAGCTCGGTGGAGAACTCGTGTTTGATCTCGGGCTCCCAATTGATGCGATTCAATTTGAGCCCATTGTCGGTAGCAATGAAACTGATGTCATCCAGCAATCCGGCCACTTCGTGAGTATTCGGCAACTGCTTGAGCTGGGTATCAACCAACTGTTCGAGCTGCACCATCTGCGTCTTGTAGGCACCGAGGTTGGCTGCCAGCATCGCCTTGCTCTCGAACTGCGCCTTGAGTTCGGCCTCCTCGTTGGTTTCCTGGGTCAACAGGGTCAGTGAGTTGGCAATCACGTAGTAATAGATGGCTCCCCCCAGCAAGGCACAGAAGAACAGGATGAAAATCCCCTTGGCCAGCTTGGGCCAGCTGGCAATGTTGTTGAGATCCAGTTCGTTGAGCTGTTGTAGATTCATTGCTGCTCCTTAGCCACATCGACCGTGGCACCTGCCGCACCCGCGACCTGGAACATCATGGAGAACTGGCTGAGCGAAACGGGCGCCACATCGGCCGCAAAAATCGTGCTGATCTGCGACTGCCCCAGCCAGCCGGAGCCATCGATACGACGCATCATGCTGGCTACCCTGCCATAGGCCTCGGTCTTGCCATTCACATCTATTTGGTTGTTCTGCAAGGCAAGCGTATTGAGGTAAACCCCGTTGGGAACCAGCGAAGGCAACTGGTTGAACAGACGAACCGGCAGATTGCGACGCATCTGCAGGTGTTCGATCAATTGCATGCGATCGATCAGCTCCTTACGTCGCTCCTTGAGCAGGCGGATCTCACCAAGCTGGGCATCGAGGATGGTCATCTCCTGCTGCAAACGCTGGTTGCGCTGCTGCTGATGGCCTATCTGCTGCTCTACCAGCCAGTCGGCGGCAAAGCCGAGTGAAGCCGTGATGGCCATGAAGATGCCCAGCATGACCCCGAATTGCTTTTTCTGCCGCTGGGCCCTGGCCTCACGCCAGGGCAGGAGGTTTATATTTGACATGGCGTGAAGCTCCTCAATGCCAGACCCAGCGCCGTCATGAACTTGGCACCGTGGACCGCCCCCTCCCCTTTCGGCTTGCCGAACAGGGCAAAGGGATCAGGATGCAATACCTCACAGTTCAACTCGTTGCCGACCTGGGCCACCAGCCCGGGTAGCAGGCTTCCACCGCCGGTGAGCACCAGTCTGGAAAGCTCCCTGTGTCCGGAAGAGCTGCAAAACAGCTGCACGTTCCGCCTGACTTGCTGCAGCAGGGCATTCATATGGGGCAGCAACACATCCAGTTCGTGATCAACCGGCAGCTTGCCTTGCAACTTGGCTTGCTCGGCATCATCCAGCGACAGGTTGTAGAAAGAGGCCAGCGCCTGACTATATTGATCGCCACCGAAGTTTTGCAGGCGTGAGTAGATAACCTCTCCCTTTACCAGTGCAGCAAAGGTCATGGCGCTCGCTCCGATATCAATAACGCCGACCGGTTTCTCCCACTCCTGCAGCTCCGGCAGGCAGGCAAGCACGGCGCGGCCCAGTGCGTGGGCGCCCACATCCACCACCTTGGTGGTCATGTCGGCTTCCGCCAGCGCGGTCACCCGCCCGCTCACGCTCTCGGTGCGGGCCGCACTCAACAACACTTCGCGGCGCTCCTGATCGTTGACCTTGCCCAGAATTTCAAAATCCAGGCTCACTTCATCTAGGGGAAAGGGGATGAGTTGTTCGGCCTCGAGCTGAACCTGATTCTCCAGCTCGTTCTCACCCAGCGCGGCATCCACCTGAATGACTTTGGTGATAACGTTGGAACCGGTGACGGCAGTCGCAACATACTGGCTGCTGCCGGAGATGAGGCGCTTGAGGGCCTTGAGAGACTGGCTGACCCGTTCGATATCCTGCAGCTGATAATCGACCAGAGTGCCTTTGGGAGTGGCAACTTCGGCCACCGATTCGAGATGCAGTTTGCCGGGACGACCGGTAATGGTCACGGCCTTGATGGTCTGGCTGCCAAAATCAATACCCGCCAGAGGAAGCAGAGAACCTTTGTTGAATAGCCCAAACATATACACATCCATGCGTTATTGGGTTTTAGGATTGATTGTAGGACAGCTAATCAGAAGATGATGACTTAACTCATCCTAAATGCTCTATCTATCAATGTCATAAAGTTTATGCCGAAAAGTGATACAACTCGCTTTCCGGCTGCCCCTCGCCTCCCCTTGGTTATTGAGCCACAGAATGCTAACCTCCCGCCTCTTCTCGAGGAGCCGGGCAGCCGTCAGGAAAACCTCGAATTTCCGGAGGCAAAAGGGCTATACTCTGCGCCCGTTGGCTAATTTTAAGACGATTGGTAGTTCTTCCATGCTGAAATGGCTCGTACGCCTGTTTATTGTCATGATGCTGGGTGCTGTGCTGGGTGTTGCCAGCCTCATCGGTATCTACTTCTACATCAAGCCCCAGTTGCCGGATGTGACCGCGCTGCGCGACGTCAAGCTGGCCACCCCGATGAAGGTGTACAGCCGGGATGGGGAATTGATCTCCCAATTTGGCGAAATTCGTCGCATCCCGCTGCATCTGGATGAAATTCCCCAGTCCATGATCGATGCGGTACTGGCGACCGAAGATGCCCGTTTCTATGAGCACCCGGGGATCGACCCCATCGGCATCATTCGTGCAGCCACCGTCTGGGCCGTCTCCGGTCAGGCCCGCCAGGGCGCCAGCACCATCACCCAGCAGGTTGCCCGCAACTTCTTTCTGAGCAATGAAAAGACGCTGGTGCGCAAGATAAAAGAGGTCTTCCTGGCCTGGCGCATCGAGCAGAATCTCTCCAAGGACGAGATCCTGCAGCTCTATCTCAACAAGATCCCGCTCGGCTACCGGGCATTCGGGGTCGGTGCCGCCGCCCAGGTTTACTTTGGCAAGGAGGTCAAGGACCTGACGCTGGACGAGATCGCCATCATTGCCGGTCTGCCCAAGGCGCCGTCCATGCTGAACCCGATCCGCTCACCGGAGCGTGCCTTTGCCCGTCGCAACGTGGTACTTGGCCGCATGCTGGAAACCGGCAAGATCACCCAGGCCCAGTTCGACGAAGCATCCAAGATGCCGGTCAAGGCCCGCTATCACGGTGCCGAGATCACCTTGAATGCCCCTTATCTGGGGGAGATGGTGCGCCAGAAGATGGTGGAGCAGTTCGGTGAAGATGCCTACACCATGGGTCTGCACGTCTATACCACAGTCACCGCCAAGCGCCAGCGCGCCGCCCGTCAGGCCTTGCTCGACGGCGTTTTCGACTATGACATCCGCCATGGCTACAAGGGCGTGACCGCCCAGCTGTGGAAAGCGGGCGAAGCCGATTGGGATTATGACAAGATCATGGCCCATCTGGCCAAGCAGCCCACCTATGAGCCGCTGATGGCCGCCGTCGTCACCAAGCTGGCTGACAAGAGTGCGACCATAGTGCTGAAGAACGGCAAGCAGGCTGAGCTTGGCTGGAACGGCATCAAGTGGGCACGCGCCTTCATCACCGACGATCGTCAGGGCTTTGCTCCCCGCTCGGCCCGCGACATGCTGAAAGTGGGCGCCCAGATCTGGGTACGGGAAAAGGGTGAAGAGCTGCTGCTCTCCCAGATCCCCGAGGTCAACGCCGCCCTGGTGGCCATGAACCCGCAGGATGGTGCCATCGAGGCGCTGGTAGGCGGCTTCAGCTTCGAGCTATCCAAGTTCAACCGGGTCGATCAGGCACGCCGCCAGATAGGCTCCAACATCAAGCCCTTCCTCTACGCCACCGCGCTGGAACAGGGCTACACCCTGGCCTCCCTCATCAACGATGCGCCGATCAACCAGTGGGATCCCTCCAAGGGCCCCATGTGGCAGCCCAAAAACTCCCCGGCCATCTATGAGGGGCCCACTTCCCTGCGCCTCGGCCTCGCCAAGTCGAAGAACGTGATGTCGGTGCGCCTGATGCGCGCCATCGGGCTGGATACCTACATCGACGGCCTGACCCGCTTCGGCTTTGCGCGCGATACCATCTCGCCCAACGAATCGCTGGCCCTGGGTGCTGCCGAGTTCACCCCGCTGGAAGTGGTGCGCGGCTACTCGGTCATGGCCAACGGCGGCTTCCAGGTCACCCCCTATTTCATCACCGAAGTCACCGACAGCTTCGGCGCGCCTCTCTATCAGGCCAACCCGGCAGCCGCCTGCCGTGACTGTGGTGTGCTGGCCGCCGCCGGTCTCGACAGTGCGGATGCCTATGCCAATACGGCGCCGGACTGGAAAGCCCAGTGCCCCATCGATCCGGTCGTTCCCGGCAACATGGCACCGCAGACCATCAGTGCCCAGAGCACCTTCTTGGTGACCGACACCCTGACCACCGCCATCTGGGGTGGCAATGGCTGGCGCGGTACCGGCTGGCGGGCGGCGCGCGACCTCAAGCGCCACGATATCTCCGGCAAGACCGGGACCACCAACGAATCCCGTGATGCCTGGTTCTCCGGCTATACCCCGAATCTGGTCGCCACCTCCTGGATCGGTTTTGACAACCACCAGCGTGGTCTGGGCCGGGCCGAATTTGGCGGCGGTGCCGCACAGCCCATCTGGATCGACTTCATGAAGACGGCGCTCAAGCAGGTGCCTGAGCGCAAGATGCCGGTACCGGAAGGGATCATCACGGTGCGGATCGATCGTGAGACCGGCCTGTTGACCAACCGAACCGACGGCAGCAGCACGGAAGAGTTCTTCAAGGAAGGCACCGAGCCGACCCGCTACGCGACACAGAGCTCGGATGGCAATCAGGTGTACGGCGGTGAGGGTTCGCCCACCGATGGTCCCGTCTCCACCGACGATATCTTCTAAACCACCGCAGAAGATAAAAAAACCGGCGCAATGCGCCGGTTTTCTTTTTTGTGGCCTTGTAGTAGCGATGTGCAGTCAGCCAAGCAGGCTCTGCATCAAGCGCGAGATACGAGCGGCCAGCTCGTTGAAGCAGGGACGGCGCACCGAGTAGTGGCGATAGAGCAGCGCTATGGTGCGCCCAGGCACGGGGTCTACCACAGGTCGATAGCTAACGCCTCCCTCTTCGGCATTGGCGGGCACGGCGAGCCTGGGTACCAGCGTCATGCCGCTGCCGGCGGCCACCATGTTGCGCAGTGTTTCGAGGCTGGTGCCCTTGAAGCGCTGATCCTCGCCGATACCGGCGGCGAAACAGAATCCCATCGCCTGATCCCGCAAGCAGTGGCCATCGGCCAGCATCAGCAACTTCTTGCCCTTGAGATTACTGAGCGGCACCGCCTTGGCCTTGGCCTCCGGATGCTGCTGGGGCACCGCCAGCCACATGGGTTCCTGATAGAGCGGGATCGAACCAAATCCGTCCATGCCCTCCAGCTCGGCCAGGATCAGGCAATCCAGCTCCCCCTCTTCCAGCCGCTTGAGCAACACCTGGGTCTGCTCTTCATAGAGGTAGAACTCCAGCTTGGGAAAATGCTCGCGCAGATCCTGAATGATGTGAGGCAGCAGATAGGGCCCGACGGTAGGAATGAAGCCGATGTGGATCTCGCCGGACATGGGCTCGGCAAAGTGCTGGCCGATGCTCTTGAGCTCACGTACCTCTTTGAGTACCTTGCGAGCCTGCTGGGCCATTGCATCGCCAGCCGGGGTAAACAGCACCTTGCGCGAGGTACGCTCGATCAGGATCACCCCTAGTTCATCCTCCAGCTTGCGCAGCTGGCCGCTCAGGGTGGGCTGACTGACGAAGCAGCGCTCCGCCGCCTTGCGAAAGTGCTTCTCCTCTTCCAGCGCCACCAAATACTCGAGATCGCGAAGGTTCATACATCCAGAATCCTGCCAACCAATGGGGTCATTAGCATGCCCAAGAACGGCGGAACGAACAAGGGATGGTGCAAGAGGGAGAGTCGATAGGCCGATAAAACAAGGCGGGCCCGGATCCAGGATCCGGGCTCGCAGCAGCGAGCATCCAACCCGTCTTTACACCCGGAAGCGGCGTACCATCTCCTGCAACTGGGTCGCCAGGTGATTGAGGTCGTTACAGGCCTGTGCCATCTGGGTTGCACCAGCGGCCACTTCCTCGGAGGCATGGCTGATATTGACCACGTTGCGGTTGAGCTCTTCACTCACAGCCCCCTGCTCTTCGGTGGCGGTCGCAATCTGGATATTCATGTGGGAGATGCTCTCCACCGAGCCGCTGATCTCGGAGATGGATGCCCCCGCCTCCCGCGCCGTGCTCACGGTGGAGTTCATCATGTCCTGGCTCTGCTGCATGGTGGTGCCGGCCTGCTCGGCCCGCTGCTGCAGTTCGGCGATGATGGTGTTGATCTGGGAGGTGGAATCTTGAGTCCGCTTCGCCAGGGTGCGCACCTCGTCGGCCACCACCGCAAAGCCGCGCCCCTGCTCGCCGGCCCGGGCCGCCTCGATGGCGGCGTTGAGCGCCAGCAGGTTGGTCTGCTCGGCGATCCCGCGGATCACCTCCAGCACCATGCCGATGTTGCGGCTGTCGTCGCCAAGCTGACGGATCACCACGGCGGTGCTCTCGATGGCGCCGGCAACCTGTTCAATACGTTTGATGGAGTCGTTGACGGTGCGAGCCCCCAGTTCGGCGGTGCTGCTGGCGGCACTGGCTGCGCTGGCGGCATCGCTGGTGTTGCGGGACACCTCCTGCACCGTGGCTTGCATCTCGTTCATGGCGGTGGCCAGCTGGTTCAGCTCGTGCTGCTGGCTGTTCATGTTGTTGGCGGACTGGCGCGCCACCGCGCTGATCTCTTCGGCTGCCGAGCTCAGTTGCACCACGGAGCCGGAGACTTCACTGACCAGGGTACGCAGGTTCTTCTGCATCTCGCCAAAGCCCTTGGCCAACTGCCCCAGCTCGTCGTTGTTGAACTGGCTGGCGTCAAGATGGGCCGCCAGATCGCCAGCAGAAACCTTGCGGGTCTGCTCCAGCAGCGCCATCACCGGATTGCGGATCTGGCCGGTCAGCAGCCAGGCCACCACCACCACGAACAGCACTGTGATGAGGCTCACCACGATACTCATGGTGCGCGAGCTGCTGTAAAGGTCGGCCACCGACTTCACCATGCCATCGGCAATCTCGTTGTTGATCTCACGCAGGCGGTAGGATTTGGTACCCACTTCCTCCAGGGCAATCCGGGTCTCGTTCTTGCGCAGGCTCTTCACTTTTTCCAGATCGCCGCTGGCAAAGGCGGCTACCAGCTGCTCGTGCACCGAGAAGTACTTGGCGCCAGCAGCCACCAGCTGTTCATAAGTTTGCTTCTCTTCATCGGTGCTGAAGGGCAACGAGCCGTACTTTTGCGCCGCCGCGTCAAACTCCTGCTTGGCCTTGTTGAAGGTGACGGTACGTTCGCTTACCTCCTGGGCATCCTTGTTGAGGCCGCCAATCACCTGCGCCAGTTCGGAGCGACGGGCATCGAGAATGGCCACGTGCATCTGGCTGGCATAGCGGGTCGATGGCAACAGGTTGCCCGAAATGGTGGCGGTATCCGTGTAGAGACGGGACAGCTGAGTGATGGAGAACCACGCCAGTCCCACCACTAGCAGGGCCAATACGGCAAAACCGGCGCTCAACTTCTGACCTATAGACATATTTTTGAACATGATTGGTATCCTTGGCGGCTAGACGCAAGCCTGCGGAGCCGAGCTCCCAGACTATCCCCATAGAGCATAGCGCGATGATCGCAAGCGGATGATTTTCAAACTGTCCGCTACTGAATATATCGTCTCGCCTGGGGATAGCATGAGCGCCGGACAGGTAGGAAAAATCTGCGACGAGCACCTCGGACGCTGCACATCCGCCATCGGATACGACCTGCTGTTCGCTCAACGATTCATCATGAGCTGGATCTGGCGAGCAAACACCTCTGGTTCACCCAGGAAGGAGGAGGCGGACAAGGGGGTTACTTTGTCGCCCTGTACCAATCCCAGGGTCGGGTAGCCCTGTCCACCGAGACGGCGCATCCAGCGCTGGCTGTCGGCCAGATGACTCGCCAGGTCGGCCTGCTGGTAGGCCTTCACAAAATCATCCGCGCCAATGTTCTGCTCCGCCGCCAGGCTGGTCAGATGCTCGAGCGAACCAGTCCAGATGCCATCGCGATAGTGGGATTGCTGGATGCGGTGCAGCAGGCTCAGACCGTTGCCACCCTGAGCCGTCACCGCCAGGATGGCACGGATGGGCTGCTCCGAATCGAGCAGCAGACCATCGCGCAGCAGCAACTCGTTGAAATAGCGCTCGCCGAAAGGCTGGCCGGTCAGCGCCTGGATCCGCTCGTCATGGGGACGGACGTAGTCGCGCAGGGCCTGGCCCATCGCCTGCCTGCGCCCGCCAAGCCATAGACCACCGGCGTGCAGCTCGATGCGCAGCTCCGGAATGGCAGCCGCAGCCTTCAACAGCGGGGCGGCGCCGTAGCACCAGCCGCAGAGGGGGTCGTATACATAATGCAGAGTCGTTTCGTTCATGTGATTCACTCGTTCATTCGGCTAAAAAAACCGGGCCCTTGGGCCCGGTAAAAAAACACAGGGAAGTAGGCGTCAGGGGTTTACCACTTCATCTCGCCGGTGTTGACCTTGGCACCGATGGCCAGACCATCGTCGACCGGCAGGGACGGGTAAGCCTTCTTGAGTGCTTCAATCAGCTGGCCGGAGTTCTTGGCTTTGGCCAGCTCCTGCTCAAAGCGCTCTACGTAGTCACGGGTGAAGGTCACGGCGGCGCTGCCCTTGGGAGCAGTCCCCAGGAAGTGACCCGGCACCACGCGCTCGGGCTTCAGCGCCAGCAGATTGTTCAGCGCCTTGACCCAGTTGCTGCGAGCAGCCTTGGTCTGGCTGTCAGCCATCCACACGTGCACGCCGCTGTAGACCGGTACGCCACCAAACGCCGTCTTGATGGACGATGCCCACAGGTAGGCATTCGGGGTGTTCATCTCTTTGATCTCGATCTTCTCGCCATCCAGGGTCAGATGGCTGGCCGTCATCACTTGCGGCACGGTCAGGCTCTTCGGTGCACCCTTGCCGAGGATGGGGCTCCAGTAGCTCAGCTTGGCGTCCTTGGTCTGGTTGATATGGTCGACCACATGCTGGTCCGCCAGCACCTTGACGTCCGGGAAGGCTGCCTTGATGGGTTCCAGACCGAAGTAGAAGTCGGGGTCACCGGCACTGATATAGACGGTGGTCAGCTTCTTGCCGCTCTTCTTGATCATGTCGACCAGCGCCTGGCCGTTTTGTACGTCGAACTGGGCATCGATCAGGATCGCTTCTTTGTCGCCGGTCACCAGGGAGGAGGAGACCGGGAAGATTGCCTTCTCGCCCGGGTTGTAGACGGTCACGGTGAGCGGGGCGGCCATGGCGGCACCGCTCAGCAGGGTGGTGGCCAGGGTCAGGTTGCGGATCAGGGTATTGTTCATCGGGTATTCCTCATCAAGTCATCAGGGGTTCATCAGATGGACACAGTTTATTGGATCAATTACGGTACAAATACAGCATAATAAGCGCATCACTGTTGCATTAATCGAGCATATAGAGAGCCTGAGATGGATCGACTGACCGCATTGCGGGTCTTTGTCAGCGTAGTCGAACAGGGCAGCCTGAGCGGCGCCGGGGAGAAACTGGAGATGTCGCGCGCCATGGTGACGCGCTACCTGGCGGAGCTGGAGCAGTGGATGGGGGCACGGCTGCTGCACCGCACCACCCGCCGGCTCAGTCTGACCGGCCCTGGGGAAGAGGCGCTGAACCGGGCCCGCGCCATGCTGGCGCTGGGGGAAGAGATGGAGCAGATCGCCGTGCGCGGCGACGAGGCCCCCAAGGGGCAACTGCGCATCACCAGCAGCTATTCACTCTCGGAAGCCCTGCTGGTGGGCGCCGCCAATGACTACCTGGCACGCTATGCGGGCACCGCCATCGATATCCTGCTGCTGGACCGCACCGTCAATCTGGTGGAGGAGCGGATCGATCTCGCCGTGCGCATCACCAATGACCTCGACCCCAACCTGGTGGCCCGCCGGCTCGGCACCTGCCACTCCGTGGTCTGTGCCAGCCCGGCCTATCTGGCCAGGCACCCGACCCCGCACAAGGTGCAGGATCTCGCCCTGCACAACTGCCTCACCTACACCTATTTCGGCAAGAGCCTGTGGGAGTTTCAGGGACCGGACGGGCCCGAATCGGTACCGGTGAGCGGCAACCTCAGCGCCAACATCTCCAACCTGCTGCTGGAGGCGACGCTGGAGGGGGCCGGCATCAGCCTGCAGCCCCGCTACTCGGTCCAACCCCATCTCGATACCGGCACCCTGGTGCCGCTGCTGGAGCAGTGGCAACCCAAGCGACTCGGCGTCTACGCCGTCTACGGCACCCGCAAGCAGATGTCACCGCTGTTGCGCAGCTTCCTCGACTTTCTGGTGGAACGCATGGCCGTCGACCCCATGTGGCGAGAGTAGTGGCGGGAACAAGAGACAATGCAAGAATGCGAAAGGGGCCGGCAGGCCCCTTTCGCGCATATGTCACACCAGCCCGTTGGCATCAGGCTTCGAAGCCGGTCAGCGGGGTTTCGGCAGGCGTCTCCTGCGTCACGTCCAGATAGATATCCCGATAGGCCACATAGATGGAGTAGTTGAGCGCCGGGATCACCACCAGCAGACCCACCAGCATCAGCGCCGCGCCAAACAGCATCAGGATGGCGGCGATCAACCCCCACCAGAGGAAGGGCCACATGTTGGTCAGGCAGCCTTTGAAACTCAGTTTGGCCGCCTGCAGGATCCCTACATCGTGGAAAAAGATGAGGACGGGGGCGAAGGTGATGGCCATCAGCACCGGGATCAGCAGTGCCAGCCCCAGCAGCAGACAGAGTAGCAGCCCCTGGGCCTGGGCCGCCGTCACGACCAGAGATTCGGGGTCCTGGGTCAGCAGGGAGGTGAGCCCCCACATGGAGAGCAGCCCCAGGCAGATGAGGCCGATCAGACTGAACAAGGCCAGCACCAGCAGCCCCCCCAGCATCAGCGGGGTCAGCTTGTGGCGAAAACCAGAGAAGAAATCGGCAAAGCGCAGCGGGTTGCCTTCATAACCGTGACGGGCCACCGCCACCCAGCCGGCCCCCCAGACCATGTAAAGCAGCTGGGAGATGAGGCTGCCCGCCGGCAGACGCTCCAGCAGCAGACCGACCGCAAACCAGATGAGGACCATGGCAACACTGACCCCCATCCCCTTGTTGAAGACATCGAAACCGGATCGCACCCAGACCCAGCCACGCCCGATGGGGTGACGAGCAGGTTCTGCGCGCAGGGGGGACAATCCATTCATAACATTTCCTCGGTTCAAAACGGCTGGTTGCCGATTCTAGAGCCATGGGCCGACCGACTCAATGGCGGGTCACCGCCGAGGCCGGTTTTGCACGTCATGGCTGCTTGTATCAGACGTTACGGTTATCATAAGAGACCCCTTTGCAAGGGGCATTCACTTATTCAAGAGAATCCAAGATGCGTACATCTCACCTGGCGCCAATTCTGCTGGCCTCCCTGTTGCTCAACCTCTGGCAGTGGCAGGCCGACCCTGTCAAACCTCAGTCGGGATCCGACACCGCCAGCCCCGCCAACAGCCCGTCGCAATGCGATTCGGCCACCAGCCAGAACAGCGGCCAGAGCACCGGGCAGAGCCTGCTGGCCAAGCTGCCCGGCAAGGGCAGCCAGAGCGAGCCCGCCCCCGCCCAGGAGGTGCTGCCTCCCAATCCCGAGCTGGAGGCCGCCATCAGCCAGTGGAGCCAATCGAGCGAAGGATCCGTGCTAATCGAGCGGCTCTATGACGCCGAACAGGGCAGCCAGCTCACCACCGTCTTCGACCGGCTCGACATAGTGGAAGACGTGCGCGGCCAGGTTCAGGAGCAACTGCGCGAGCTCTATCGCCTCGGCTTCGACCATCCCGATGCCTACGAGCAGGAGAGCCAGCGCATCTGGGGCAACCTCGGCAACCTGCTGGGGGAGGATACCCGCACCCGGCTCGAACAGGAGATCTACTCGGGCGATACCAACCGCCTGCTGGAGATCCAGGGTCGCCTGGCCGAGCACGGCGAGCTGCTGGCACCGGCCCAGCGCCAATCCCTGACGCGTCTGCTGAGCGAGGCGAACCAGCAGCTGGCCCAGCAGGAGAGCGGTGATGCCGGCACCTATCTGGAGAACCAGCGCGCCTATACCCAGCGGGTACTGGAGAGCAGCCGCAGCTTCCTCAATCCGGATCAGCTCAAGGTGGTACAAGACATGCTGGAGCTGGACCTGGTGCGCCAGGAGGTGTCGGTCCAGATGGAGGCCATCTACCAGCGCTTCCAGCCAGCGTCCTGATTTCGTTACCGTTTCGTTTTAGTCAACCCAGTCTGGAATCATCATGAGAGTCGTTTGTTGTCTATTGTTGCTGCTGGCCAGCCAGTCCGCCCTCGCCGAGGGCTTCATCAGTCGCCTGCTCAACCACCCTGTGCCGGGGGGCGTCGCCGTGGTGGCGCTCGGCAGCGAGGCGCAGGCCCCGACCGCCCGCTATCAGGGCAAGCCGGTGCTGGTAGTACGTGAAGAGGGCAAACGCTGGATTGCCATCGTCGGCATCCCCCTCAAAAGCCAGCCCGGCCCCCACCAGCTGCAGGTGAGCGATGGCCGCACCCTCGGCTTCACGGTCGGCACCAAGCACTACCGGGAGCAGCACATCAAGCTCAAGAACAGCCGTCAGGTCAACCCGCTGGCCGAAGACATGACCCGCATCAACCGCGAACTGGCGGAGCAGACCCGCGCCTACCAGACCTTCAGCCCGACCCAGCCGAGCAACCTGCTGTTCGACAAACCGGTGGACGGGCCGCTCTCCAGCCCGTTCGGGCTGCGCCGCTTCTTCAACGGCGAAGAGCGCAACCCCCACTCCGGTCTCGACTTCGCGGTCGGTGCCGGCACCCCCATCAAGTCGCCGGCGGCGGGCAAGGTGATCCTGATCGGCAACTACTTCTTCAACGGCAATACGGTGTTCGTCGATCACGGTCAGGGCCTCATCAGCATGTTCTGCCACATGTCGAAGGTCGACGTGAAGCTGGGCCAGAGCCTACCCCGCGGCGGCATCGTCGGCCGGGTCGGCGCTACCGGCCGTGCCACTGGTCCCCACATGCACTGGAATGTCAGTCTCAACGACGCCCGTGTCGACCCCGCCATCTTCATAGGCGCCTTCAAGCCCTGAGGTCGGTGACCTGTCAGGAGCGCTCAAAACGAAAAAGGCAGCCTAGGCTGCCTTTTTGATGGCCGACTGACGACATATCAGGCGGCGTGCTGACGCGCCTCCTTGCCCATAGCTCGCCACATCACCAGTACCAGCAGGGTGCTGCAGGTGGGCAATGCCAGCCAGACACCGGATACCCCCCACAGGGAGGAGAAGCCCCACAGGAAACCACCGATCAGCACCAGCTTGCCGCCGGTGAGCAGGGAGGCGATACGAGCCCGGTTGATCGCCTGGAAGTAGGTGGCCCCCACCAGCAGCAGGCCTTCCATCGGCAAGCCCCAGAAGTAGAGCCAGATGCCGAGGCTGGCCACCGGCAAGAGGGCTGCGTTGTCCCCGGCAAACAGGTAGACCACCCCCTCCGGCCACAGATAGAGCGGCAGCATGCCGCACAGGGCCACCAGCAGGGTCACCCCCAGCGCTAGGTTGCGCACCCGCAGCACCCGTGCCCAGTTGCCCGCCCCGGCGTTGAAGCTGGCGATGGGCTGGATGCCCATGGCGATCCCCTCGAAGATGAGATAGAAGAAGGCCTCGCTGTAACTGATGACGCCGTAGGCCGCCACGTGCAGCGAGGTGCCCACCGCCAGCAGCGCCTTGTTGTGCAGCGCCAGCACCACCGACAGGTAGAGGTACATCAGAAAGCTCGACACCCCGAGTCGCAGCGTCTCACCCATCAACCGCCAGTCGGGTCGCAGGGTGTCCCAGCCAATGCGCAGCTGGCTGCGCGGGGTGAAGAAGTGCCACAGGCAGAGGCCGCCGGTCACCGCCTGGGAGAGCATGGTCGCAATGGCGGCCCCCGCCAGTCCCCAGGGGATCACCGCCATCAGCAGGTAATCGAGCAGCACGTTGAGCACGCCGCCTCCCACCAGGATCCAGGTGGTGAGGCCGGGTCGCCCGTCGTTGCGCAGCAGGGCGGTAAACGCCATGGAGAGCACCGCAAACACCCCGAGCCAGGCATACCACTGCAGATAGGCGAAGCCGGCGTCAAAGATGACTCCCTCCGCCCCCATCCAGATCAGCATGGCCTCGCCGTAACGGATGCCGATGAAGGCGAGCAGCCCAGAGGCGATGAGCACCATCACCAGTGCGTTGCCGACGATGTGGCGGGCCCTCGCCTGCTCCCCCTTGCCCAGATAAAACGAGGCGAGCGCCGAGGAGCCCATGCCGATCAGCGCCCCCACCGCATAGAGCACCGCGCAGATGGGGTACGCCAGCATCATGCCGGCCAGCCCGTCCTGACCCAGAATATGGCCGACGAAGATGCCGTCTATGGTGACATAGATGCCGGTGACCAGCATGGCGGCCACGGTCGGGGTGACGTAGCGCCAGAACAGGCGGGAAAGAGGGGCCGTGCCCAGATCGACTGCGGACATAAAATGCTCAACGGAGGGAAAAACGGCCAGAATGATAGCCAAAGCGGGCCGGGAACGCCCGTTATTTATGTTACAAATCATTAATATGGAAAACTTTACCCGCCCCGGCCCCTGCTTTAGGCTAGGGCGACCTCACCTGAACGGAAACGTGCGCCATGTTGCAACGCCTGCTCTGCCTGCTGCTCTCTCTTACTCTCCTCACTCCCCTTGCCCAGGCCGATGACGCCATCACCCAGGTGGAAGAGCTGCTGCAGAGCGTGCCCAAGACCGACACCCCGGAAAACCAGAAGTTGCGGGAAAGTTACCAGCAGGCGCTGCAGTTTGCCCGGGAGGCCCAGCGCTATCGCGAGCAGGGCAAGGCCTATCAGCAGATCCTCATCGACTATCCCAAGGAGTCGGCCCGTCTCAAGGAGAGCCTGCACAACTACCAGCCCCAGCCTCGCCCGGCCCTCTCCTCCCTGAAAGAGGAGGCCCTGCGCCAGGCCATCGGCCTGAGCAGCAACCGCCAGCTCAACCTGCGCAAGGAGCGTCAGGGGGTGATGGACAGCCTCAACCAGCTGGAGAGCACCGGCCAGGAGTATCACCTGCGGGTCGACGAGCTGCGCAAGCAGTTGCAGCAGACCCGCGCCCTGCTCGACCGGCTCAGCTTCAGCAGTGAATCGGATCGCCTGCAGGATGCCCAGCAGCTGGTCACCCGCCTCAAGGAGCAGAGCCTCTCCGACCGGATCCAGATGCTGGAGCTGGAGCAGCTCTCCGCCCAGCAGCGCAACGATCTCGGCAAGCTCAGGCTGCAAGAGCTCAACCTCGCCATCACCGACGAGGATGAGTGGCAGGCCAGCCTGCTCAACCAGCAGAACCAGCTGCGCCGCGACAAGACCGAGCAGGCGCTGGCGGAGAGCGAGCGGCTGCGCAAGCAGCTCACCTCCGACATGCCGCTGCTGCTGGAGCAGCAACAGCAGAACCAGGCGCTCTCCATCCAGCTCGGCGCGCTGGAGGATCAGATAGAGCGGGTGCAGGATGAGCAGCGGGTGATCGACAAGAACCTGTCGAGCCTGAACGACCTGGTCAACTCGGTGCGCGAGCAACTGGAGTGGCTGCAGATCAGCAACGCTTACGGCGAGAACCTGCGCAGCAAACTCTCTGATCTACCCGCCTACTTCCCCCTCGACAAGCTGGAGTCGGCCATCGTCAACGCCCGCATGGCCAAGTACCAGTACGAGACCGAGCAGGACGCGCTCAAGGATCCGCGCCAGATGCGCGATCAGCTGCTGGCCACCGACGAAGTGGCCCTCGATCGTGCCCAGCAGGCGGTGCTCGACAACCTGCTCAAGGCCCGTCGCCAGCTGTTGACCCGGCTCAACGACGCCTCCGACAGCCTCATTCAGGAGCAGACCCGGCTCAAGCTGCTCTACAGCCGCCAGAACAGCAAGATCGACGAGATCCGCGAGCTCAGCGCCAGCCACCTGTTCTGGATGCCGGACGTGCGCCCGCTCACCCCGGCCGTGCTGCTCGGGGTGCCGGCGGCCCTCGGCCTCGCCCTCAACCCGGTCAACTGGCTGCAACTGCCCCAGGCCATCGCCGAGAACAACCCCATCACCCTCACCTTCGCCGGCATCGGCATCCTGGTGCTGGCCTGGTGCTGGTTCAAACTGGCTCGCCACCTGACCCACTACAGCCAGCACATAGCGCCCCGCATCGGCAAGGTGACCCAGGACAAGTTCAGCCTCACCAGCCGACTGCTGATGCGCTCCCTGCTCGCCTCCCTGCCGCTGCCCGCCATGGTGCTGATGGTGCGCGGCCTGCTCGACGGCGCCTGGCAATATCCGTTTGCGGTGGCGGTGGCCCGCGGCCTTGGCGAGATCTGGTTCCTGCTGCTGGCGCTCTTGATGGCCCGTCACCTGACGCTGGAGAAGGGGATCCTGATCCTCCATTTCCGCTGGCAGAAGGAACGGGTGCAGAAGGTGTGGAGCCAGTTTCGCACCCTCTTGCTGGTGATCATCCCGAGCTTCTTCGTGCAGGGCATGGCCAACAGCTATCAGGAGCACGCCTTCTACGACTCCCTCGGCCGGCTGGCCTTCATCGTCGGCGCCCTCTGGCTGCTGCTGTTCTTCGCCCGCCTCAACCGGGAGCGGCTGCCGCTCACCTGGGGCCAGGCCGACATGACCAAGCCGCACCTGCTGCACCACTTCATCTGGAACAGCCTGATGCTGGCCCCGTTGCTGGCGGTGATTGGCTCCCTGCTCGGCTACTTCTACACCTCCCGCATCCTGCTGCGCCAGCTGGAGCTGAGCCTGCTGATGGGGCTGGGCTGCCTGCTCGTCTACTATCTGGCGCACCGCTGGATGCTGATCCAGCGCCGCCGCCTCGCCTTCGAGCGGGCCAAGAGCAAGCGGGCCGAGATCCTGGCCCAGCGCGGCCGGGAAGAGGGGCATGACGAGCTCAGCTCCGAGATCCCGGACGTGGTGGAAGACACCGAGCTGGATCTGGATACCATCAGCGCCCAGTCGCTCGGGCTGGTGCGCACCCTGCTGATGCTGGGCTTCACCATGCTGGTGGTGGTGCAGTGGTCCGAACTCAACTCGGCGTTCAGCTTTCTGCGCAGCATCGAGGTGTGGCAGGTGAGCAGCAAGATTGGCGGCATCGAACAGCTCTCCGCCATCACCTTGCAGGATCTGATGCTGACGGTGTTCACCTTCATCTTGACCGTGGTCACCGCCCGCAACCTGCCGGGCCTGATGGAGCTGACCCTGCTCCAGCACCTGAGCCTCTCCCCCGGCACCGGCTTTGCCATCACCACGGTGACCAAGTACATAGTGCTGGTGGTGGGGGCGCTGACCGGCTTCTCCATCCTCGGCATCGACTGGTCCAAGGCGCAGTGGATGGTGGCGGCCCTCTCCCTGGGCCTGGGTTTCGGACTGCAGGAGATCTTCGCCAACTTCGTGTCGGGCCTCATCATCCTGTTCGAGAAACCGATCCGGCTCGGCGACACCGTCACCATTCGCGAGCTGACCGGCACCGTCACCAAGATCAAGACCCGCGCCACCACCATAGTGGACTGGGACAGGAAGGAGATCATCGTTCCCAACAAGGCCTTCATCACCGAACAGTTCATCAACTGGTCGCTGTCAGACGCCATCACCCGGGTACGGCTGCGCATCCGCATCGGCCTGACCCAGGAGCCCAGAAAGATACAGACCATTCTGGAAGAGTCGATCCGGTCCTCCACCCTGGTGCTGGAGACCCCCTCTCCCGAGGTGTTCCTGATCGAATTCACCGACTCGGCGCTGATCTACGAGATCCGGCTCTACGTCAACAGCATGGATCACCGCATGCCCATCACCCACGAGGTCCACTCGCTGGTGCTGGAGAAATTGCAGCAACAGGGGCTGGGGCTGCCGCACCAGCAGATCGACATTCGTCTGAGCCGGGCCTGAGCAGGCACCACAGGAGTACATCATGCAGATCATTGCCCATCGCGGCGCCAGCGGACTGGCACCGGAAAACACCCTCAAGGCCATCCGGCTGGCGCTGGCGCTGGGCGCCGGGGCCATCGAGATCGACGTGCAGCTGGCCGACGGCGAGCTGTGGGTGTTCCACGACCGGCGGCTGGAGCGCTGCACCGACGGCGGCGGCGTGTTGACGGCCCAGTCGCACGCCTATCTGGCGAGCCTGGATGCCGGTGAGGGAGAAGGGATCCCGACCCTGTGGCAGGTGATGGAGGCGATTGCCGGCCAGGCCGAGCTGCACATCGAGCTGAAAGGATCACAAACAGCCGACGAGGTGGCCCGACTGACCCGGCGTGCCGAGGCCGAGCTTGGCTTCACGCCCACGCAGTGGGTCGTCTCCTCCTTCCACCACCCGGAGCTCGCCCGCTTTGCCGCCCTGCGCCCCGACATCCGGCTGGGGGCGCTGACATCCACCATTCCCCTCACCCTGGCCAAGTTTGCCGCCGAGCTGGGGGCCTGGTCGCTCAACTGCGATGTGGATTTTGTCGATCAGGTTCTGGTGCAGGATGCCCACAAGCGCGGGCTCAAGGTGCTGGTCTATACGGTCGATGAACCCGCCGATCAGGCGATGCTGGCCGCCATCGGCGTCGATGGCATCTTTACCAACCGGCCGGACCGCTTCCTGCCACCGACCAAAAACGGACTCATTGTGCCAGGGGGAGATCGATAACCGCTGATTTAAGCTATAAATTTAAAGGCGCACCGGGATACAAAAAGTTCTACTTTGGCCGATACAGTGTTGGCCCATAACAATAAAACCACACATCGCAGACTGACGCTCACAAGGATGTAAACATGAACTTATCCATCAAGAACAAGCTTGTCCTCGCCATCGGGGTCATTATCCTGGTCATCACCGGCCTGCAGGTCTGGTACAACACCACCCAACTGAGAAGCGAAACCCAGCGCCTGATCTGGAGCTTCATCGACGACAGCTCGGCTGCCAATGTGAAAGGCATCTCCCGCTGGCTGGACGCCCGCATCAGCATGGTCACCTCCACCAAGGAGGCCTTCGCCAAGGAAGACGAACCCATCAGCCATCTGGCCCAATCCATGAATGCCGGCAACTTTGACCTGGTCTACGTCGGCACCAAGGATGGCAAGATGATCCAGAGCAAGCCGACCAATCTGCCAGCCGGCTATGACCCTCGTCAGCGCCCCTGGTACAAGGACGCCATGGCCGCCGGCAAGCTGGCCATCACGGCCCCCTACGCCGACATCACCACCGGCCAGCTGATCATCACCATCGCCGAGCCCTTCACCCGGGGCAATACCCAGGGGGTCATCGCCGGTGACGTCTCCATCGACGCCCTGGTACGCGACGTACTGGCCATCAACTCGGAAGGGACCTACGCCATCCTGGTGGACAGCAACGGCACCATCATTGCCCACCCGGACAAGGAGCTGGCCCTCAAACAGGCGACCGCCATCTCCCCCGAGCTGACCGCCGCCAAGGTCAACGAGCTGGCCCATGACAACACCATCTCCGAGATGGATATCAGCGGCAAACCCAGCGTGTTCGACCTGACCGAGATCCCCAACACCAACTGGTATTTCGGCATAGTGGTGGATGAAGCGGTCGCCTATCAGTCCGTCTCCCGCATGGTGACTTCCGCCCTGCTGCAAGGCCTGCTCACCATCCTCATCGTCGCCGGCTTCTCCTATGTCGCCATCAACGGTTCACTGGCTCCGCTGAAAACCCTGGGCGAAGCGATTGCCGATCTCTCCCGCGGCAACGGCGACCTGACCCGCCGCGTCAAGATCGAGCGTGAAGACGAAGTGGGTATCGTCGCCAAGCACGTCAACACCTTCATCGACCGGATCCACGTGATGGTGCAGGACATTTCCAACTCCTCCGGCCAACTGAATCAGCAAGCCAAGTCGTCCCACAACATGGCGGAAAAATCGAGCCAGGGTCTGGCTCGCCAGCAAAACGAGATCTCCCAGATCGCCACCGCGGTACACGAGATGTCTGCCACTGCAGTGGAGGTGGCCAGCAACGCCGAGCAGACCGCCGATGCGGCCCGCAGCTCTTCCAGCAGCTGCGAGCACGGCAAGCAGGTGATCGCCCGCAACCAGCGCTCCATCACGGATCTGGCGACTCAGGTCAAGCAGGCCTCCGGCATCATTCAGGAACTGGAAAAGAACGCCCAGGAGATCAACACCATCCTCTCCACCATTCAGGGCATCGCCGAACAGACCAACCTGCTGGCGCTGAACGCCGCCATCGAAGCGGCCCGGGCCGGTGAACAGGGTCGCGGCTTTGCGGTGGTGGCCGACGAGGTGCGGGTGCTGTCCCAGCGTACCCACAGCTCCACCGTCGAGATCCGCAGCATGATCGAAACCCTGCAGCGCAACACCCAGGGCGCCGTCAGCACCATGCACGAGGGTCAGTTGCTGGCCCAGAACAGCGTGGAAGATGCCAACGATGCCACCCAGGCACTGGAGCAGATCACCGCCTCCATCAACCAGATCTCCGACATGGCCACCCAGATCTCCAGCGCCGCCGAGGAGCAGCGGGCGGTGACCGACGAGGTCAGCCGCAACATCCAGGCGGTCAAGGATGTCTCGGACGAGCTGGCGGTCGATGCCGACAGTTCGCGCCATCTGTCTGAACAACTTAAAAATATTTCAGGTGAACTGAGCAATCAGGTCGGCATGTTCCGGATCTGATCTGCCGAAATCAAAGGGGCCACACAGGCCCCTTTTTTTATGAAAAAATGCTTTTGTTTCAATAGTTATTACCACATCAACCATCGGGACTATGGGGATGGAAATCCCCATACGAAGCGGTATCTCGTCATAAAGCAACGCATCAAGGCCGACATTCGGATTAGTTTTTTGAACTCAAGCACAGTATTGTTCTATCCGTGAATAATTCTTATTAAATATTTTTGATAAAAAACTTAAAAACTTTATTGGTAATACCTAAAAAGAGAGGTGTTTCTCATTTTTTTGAAAGAAAACTACGTATAATCCTGAGCTTAAAATAACCATAGCAATGACAGCGGCTGATACCGATAACTGAAGGATGGCGATAATTACGGCGTTTTCATCCAAGGAATGGGGTGATTTTGATAAAAGTCACCATTGCCAAGCACTAAAACAAACCAGTTTGACTTGCATCAAGCCTGAATTTTTTTCATAGAGCAAAATCGTGCCCAGCAAATCTATCCCTAAGGAGGCAGATGTGGATATTATCAAGACCGATGTCGCCATCATCGGTGCTGGTGGCGGTGGCCTGCGTGCCGCAATCGCCATAGCAGAAGCCCACCCGGAGCTGGAGATCGCCCTGATCTCCAAGGTCTACCCGATGCGCAGCCACACCGTGGCCGCAGAGGGCGGTGCCGCCGGTGTCGTCCGTGATGATGACTCCCTCGAAAACCACTTCAACGACACCGTATCCGGTGGCGACTGGTTGTGTGAGCAGGACGTGGTCGACTACTTCGTCAACAATGCCACCAACGAGATGATCCAGCTGGAGCACTGGGGTTGCCCCTGGAGCCGCAAGCCGGACGGCAAGGCCAACGTGCGTCGTTTCGGCGGGATGAAGATCCCCCGCACCTGGTTCGCGGCAGACAAATCCGGTTTCCACATTCTGCACACCCTGTTCCAGACCTCCATCAAGTACCCGACCATCAAGCGCTTTGACGAGCACTTCTGCATGGATCTCATCGTGGAAGATGGTCGCGTCCAGGGCGTGTTGACCTTCGACATCCAGAACGGCATCACCCGCTTCATCCAAGCCAAATCCGTCATTCTGGCCACCGGTGGCGCCGGCCGTGTCTATCGCTACAACACCAACGGCGGCATCGTCACCGGTGACGGCATGGCGCTGGCCTACCGCCACGGCGTGCCGCTGCGCGACATGGAGTTCGTACAGTACCACCCGACCGGTCTGCCGGGCACCGGCATCCTGATGACCGAAGGTTGTCGTGGTGAAGGCGGCATCCTGCTCAACAAGGATGGCTACCGCTACCTGCAAGACTACGGTCTGGGCCCGGAAACCCCGGTCGGCCAGCCGAAGAACAAGCACATGGAGCTGGGCCCGCGCGACCGTCTCTCCCAGGCCTTCTGGCAGGAGCAGCAAAAAGGCCGCGTGATCCAGGGCCCGATGGGCGATGTGGTTCACCTCGACCTGCGCCACCTCGGCGAGAAGTACCTGAAAGAGCGTCTGCCCTTCATCTGCGAACTGGCCAAGGCCTACGTGGGTGTGGATCCGGTGAAAGAGCCGATCCCGGTCCGTCCGACTGCCCACTACACCATGGGCGGCATCGAGACCAACGGTCAGTGCGCCACCCGCATGCCGGGTCTGTACGCCCTGGGCGAGTGTGCCTCGGTCGGTCTGCACGGCGCCAACCGTCTGGGTTCCAACTCTCTGTCCGAGATCGTGGTATTCGGCAAGGTAGCTGGCGAGCACGCCGGTGAGTTTGCCAAGACCCAGCAACACGGCAACACCCAGGCGCTGGCCGCCAAGGCCGAGGCGCTGATCAAGCAGCACCTCTCCCTGCTCGATATCGATGGCACCGAAAACCCGGCCGATATCCGCAACGAGTTGGGCATGTCCATGGAAGCCGGGGTCGGTATCTACCGTACCGAAGAGCTGATGCAGGGCACCATCGACAAGATCAACGAGCTGAAAGCCCGTTACAAGAAGATCAAGATCAACGACAAGTCCTCGGTCTTCAACACCGACCTGCTGTACGCCATCGAACTGGGCTACATGCTGGATGTGGCCGAAGCCATGGCGCACTCCGCCCTCAACCGGAAAGAGTCCCGCGGTTCGCACCAGCGTCTGGACGGTTACGAAGAGCGTGATGACGTGAACTTCCTCAAGCACACTCTCTCCTTCTACAACGGTGAAGGGGCCCCGACCATCGATTACTCCGATGTGAAGATCACTAAATCCCAACCGGCGAAACGCGTATACGGTTCCGAGGGTGAGAAACAAGACGAGGCTAAGAAGAATGGCTGAGATGATCGAAATTGAAATCCTGCGCTACCGTCCCGAGCAGGATAATGAGCCCTGGATGCAGACCTTCCAGGTGCCCTACCTCAAAGAGATGTCCCTGCTGGATGCGCTGCAATACATCAAGGATCATCTGGACTCTACCCTGAGCTTCCGCTGGTCCTGCCGGATGGCGATCTGCGGCTCCTGCGGCATGATGGTCAACGGCATTCCCAAGCTGGGTTGCAAGACCTTCCTGCGCGACTACCTGCCGGGCAAGATGACCATAGAGCCGCTCAACAACTTCCCGATCGAGCGCGATCTGGTGGTCGACATGTCCGACTTCATCGAGAAGCTGGAGAGCATCAAGCCGTACATCATCCCGGCCGAGCCGCGCAGCCTGTGCGACGGCGAGTACACCCAGACGCCGGCTGACATGGCGAAGTATCACCAGTTCTCCATGTGCATCAACTGCGGTCTGTGCTACGCGGCCTGTCCGCAATATGGCATCAACAAGAAGTTCACCGGTCCGGCAGCACTGGCGCTGGCCTATCGCTACAACGCCGACAACCGCGACAGCGCGTCCAGAGAGCGGATGAAGATCATCAGCCAGGACGAGGGCGTCTGGGGTTGTACCTTCGTGGGCTACTGCTCCGAAGTGTGCCCGAAAGGCGTGGATCCGGCGGCGGCCATCCAGCTTGGCAAGGTCGAGAGCGCCAAGGACTACATGATCGCCATGTTCAAGCCAGATTGAGATCAGGAATGAGACCATGAACAACACCAATAGCAAACGTAAGCCTTACGTCCGCGAAATGAAGAAAGACTGGTGGCTGAAGAATGCCTTCTACACCGGTTACATGATCCGCGAAGGCACCAGCATCTTCGTCTCCATCTACGCCGTCGTGCTGATGTGGGGTCTGTTGCGGCTGGTACAGGGTCAGGAGGCGTTCAACGGCTGGCTGGAATCCCTGCAAAGCCCGATCGCCATCCTGTTCCATGTCATCGCCCTGGCAGCCTGCCTGTTCCACGCCAAGACCTGGTTCGCACTGGCCCCGAAAGCCATGCGCATCTTCCGTGGCGAAGACCTGGTGCCGGAGAAGCCGATCGTCATCGCCCAGTATGTGGCGCTGGCGGTGGTATCCCTGCTTGTCCTGATCATCGTGGCCTGAGGAGAAAACCATGAGACGTTCTGACGAACCCAGTTATTGGTGCCTGTTTGGTGCCGGGCTGTCACTCAGAAACGTTGGCCACGATCTCTCAATCATGATTTGAGGAAAAAATATGAGACGTTCTGACGAGCCTATATACTGGGGACTGTTTGGTGCCGGTGGCATGGTGGTTGCCATGCTGCTGCCGGTCATTGTCCTCATCACCGGTCTGCTGGTGCCCATGGGCATCATGGACGTGGAGACCATGAGCTACGAACGCGCACTCGAGTTCGCCAGCTCCTGGTGGGGTGCCTGCATCCTGCTGGTGATCATCGCCCTGCCCATCTGGCACGGCATGCACCGCATCTACCACGGCCTGCATGATCTGGGGATCCACACCACCAAGCTGCACCACTATGTGTTCTATGGCTTCGCCTTCCTGGTGTCCGCCATCACTCTGGGTCTGCTGATGGTACTGGTATTCCAGTAAGCGCATCCTGACGCAATGACAAACCGGGCCAAGTGCCCGGTTTTTTTATGGCCCCTCGGCGGCTCAGACCGCAGCCCGATAGCGGGCATACTCCCTGGCTGTACCAAGGCACTCAGCAACGTTCAATGCCAACTGTCAGCTCCATCACCAGAGCGTCGGCGCCAGCTCACGGCCGTTTTCCGCGTAGTAGAGCGACGGCAGAAACTGCGCCAGATAGCTGAACTCGCTGTAGCAGTGGCGCATCAGGTTGAAGCCTACCTCGTCCGGCACCTCGTCAAACGGATTGGCGCAGGCCTTGCCCAGCAGGAAGCGGCTGCGCAGCACACAGCCATAGGAAGTATCGCGCGCCAGGTGCAGCATCTCGCCATCCAGCGGCGCCCCCTGCTCATCCAGCGCCACCTCGTCGCCAAAGCCGATACGGGCGCAGATGGCGGCAGAAAGAGCCTGCGTCTCCCGCGCCTCCTGCAGCGCCTGCGACGCGAACACCTCTTCGGCGCCATGAAACTTGAGGCGGGCCGCCACCGGTGGCAGCTCGGCAAGCCACTCCACCGCCGCTATGCTGGCCCCCACGTAGCGCTCCCCTTTTTTCCAGTGATGATCCCAGCCCCGGTGCTCGACGTGGTCGTGCGGGTGCCACCACCTGATGTGCTGGGTCGTTTCGAAGAAGGTGAACCACCAATCTAGCATGCGCCCCTTGCAGCCGTGCAGATCGGTGCGGATGGCGACCGTCAGCAGGCCATCGGTGCTGCGGGTCAGGCCCATTTCCAGGCGCAGCGGCTGCGGCCTGAGCAACTCATTGATGTCATTGACGCCCCAGGGGGCAAACAGCGGGGAAGTATCCATGATGAGACTCCGATAAATTAGGAAACTAATTTCGTTTCCTAATTTAGGCTATGCCTGTATGCTTGGTCTGTCAATGCTTTCCAGGAGCCCATCATGTCACAGCAAACCGATGAAGAAACACGCTCACGAGGCCGCCCGCTTACCCCGGAAGCCGACCTGCGCGCCGCCCTGGCCGAGGCGACGCTGACCTTGTTGCTCAAGGGGGGCTACGGCGCCGCGACCGTGGATGCGGTGGCCAAGCAGGCGGGGGTTGCCAAGAAAACCCTCTACCGCTTTGCCGCCAACCGTGACGATCTGGTGGCGCAGGCGGTGCGCAGCTGGACCGATGCCTTTCAACCGGCCTTCGAGCAGGATGCAACCCATTCCGAGGCGCTGGGGGAGATGCTGGAGCAGGGCTTGCAGGCCATTGCCAGCCAGGTGTTGAGTGCACCGGCGGTGGGCATGTTCCGGCTGCTGCAGCATGAGTTCGCGGGGCGCGATGCCCTGCTGGCGGCCTATCAGGAGAACGGCATTGCGCGCGGCAGGGCGACCCTGGCGGCGTGGTTGCAGCGCCAGCAACAACTGGGCTGGCTGCGCGAGCTGGACACCGCCCAAACCAGCGATCTGTTGCTGGCGATGACCATGGCGGAGCCGCTGCGCCAGATGGCACTCGGCTTGCTGGCACCGGGCAGCGACATCCGCACGCGTATCGCCGCCGCCGTAGCCCTGGTCCTGCCCGGTCTGGTGCGAGAGTAAAGCCCCCTTGGCAAGGAGGCTGCGCCAGGGCAACAGGTGAGATGACATCCGAACGCAGAACCTGGCGAAGAGCCGCCAGGCCCCATCACCGCCATAAAAAACCGGGCGTCAGGCCCGGTTGTTGATGGTGCTCACTCTGTCGGCGGTAAAAAGCGGCGCATCACCTCGTCGCTGTAACCGCTGTCCTGAAACTCGATGAACACCTGATTGAGGCGGGTCACCAGCTCATAGGCTCGTGGCGATCCCTTGCTCACCAGCAGATAGAAGCCCTTGCGGCTGGGCAGGGCGAGGTTGAGCAGGCCGCTCTCGCTCTGGTAGATGCCAAGGCCGATGCCGCTCATCAGCGGTTCAATTTCGCTGGGCAAGAAGTCGCAGCGATCACGCCCCAGCATGTCCAGCGCCTGCTGCAGCTGCTTGACCCGGCGCGGCTCCAGCGCCAGTCCGTAAGGGGCATAGTTGTAGCCGATCACCCCGCACACCCGGGAACGATTGACCGTCTGCAGATCGGGCGCCTCGGGGAAGCGCCGCTTGAGGTAGAAAAATCCGAGGTGGGTGTAGTAGAGCGGCACGCTGTAGAAGGCATACTCCGCCCGCTCCGGCTTGTAGCTGGCATCCCAGGTCAGCTCACACAAGCGGTTCTGGCGATAATCGGCCAGCTCCTGCTGCACTCGCGCCCAGGGCAGATAACGGATCTTGTAGGGCAACCCGAGCTTTTTCAGGGCCTCGAGCACCTGGGTCGTGGCGGAGCCGGTGAGACGGCGGGTGTCGGGCACACCATCCTTGCGCTCCCAGTAGGTGAAGGGGGCCCACTCGTTGCCCTCCCCCAGACAGATCTGCACCTCGGGCTGGGCCGCCTCCACCAGCCCGGCCAAGCCCCATCCCAGCAGCAACAACATGGATCGCGTCATCGTCTCCCTCCTTCGCTTCCCTTGCAGCTTAGTTCAGGTGGGCGTGACGCTCCCCGTCAGGGTGCCTTCTCCTGCCACAGGGCCAGCAGGGGCGCGGGGATGGCGCCGTAGCGCAAGGTCGGGGTCTGGTGCCAGTCGGCCAGCCGCTGCAGCGCTTTGGCCAGATCCTGCGCCAGGGTCCGGGTCACCCTGACTCCCGCTTCCAGATAGAGGCTCTTTACCTCGAAGATCCCCTGCTGGCGATGGGCCTTGGCGTCCATCCTGCCCACCAGCTTGCCGCGATGCAGCAGCGGCAGCACGAAGTAGCCGTACTGGCGCTTGGGCGCCGGGGTGTAGCACTCGATGCGATAGTCGAACTGGAGCAGCTCGCTGGCCCGTTTGCGATCCCAGACCAGCGGATCAAACGGCGACAGCGCCGTGGTGTGGCTGGCCTTGAGAGTGCCGGACTGGGCCTGGGCCAGCTCATCTGCCAGCGAGGCGTGCACGAAGGCGCCGTGCTGCCACCCCTCCACCCGCACCGGCAGCAGCTCTCCCTCGTCCGCCAGCTGATGGAGCAGGGCGTCGTATTTGCCGCGCCGCAACCGATAGTAGTCGGCCACCCAGCCGGTCTTGACCAGCCCCAGCGCCCGGCAACTGGCCCGCACCATGTCTCTTTGTGCCTGTTCCAGGCTCGGCAGATCCCGCTCGTCGCGCCACTCGGGTATCACCCGCTCGGCCAGATCGTAAACTCGCTGGAAGTTGCGCCGCTCGCGCACCATCAGCTGGCCTGCGGTAAACAGCACCTCCAGGTGGCGCTTCTCCGGCTTCCAGTCCCACCAGCCGTTGCCCTTCCCCTCTTTGCGTTCAAAATCCGCCGCTCGCACCGGGCCGTGCTGGCGAATGCGCTCGATGATCTCGCCAATATCCTGTTGGTGGGTGGCGAGCCAGTTGGCCGAAAATTTCCAGCCCATGGCAGCGGGATCCAGCATGCGATGGCGCAGCAGCCGGTAATCCTCGCGCGGCACGAAGCAGGCCTCGTGCGCCCAGTATTCGAAGATCTGGCCATCGGCCAGCAACTGCTCCAGCCAGCGCGGATCGTACTGCCCCAGCCGGCTGAACAGCACCAGATAGGGGCTGCGGGCCACCACCGAGATGGTGTCTATCTGCAGCAGCGCCATGCGGCGGATGGTAGCCAGCAGGTCGACCGCGCGCGCCTTGCCGCGGCGCGGCGTCAGCAGGCCCTGGGCCGCCAGTTGCAGATGGCGGGCATCCTGCAGTGAAAGATGGGGAATCGACATGACGAACCACTCCTTGGTATCGGGGGACGGGCGGCTGGCGGCGCCAGGGGCTAAATGCAGGGAAACAGGCAAGCGGACCCCGCCAATCAGGCCATCAGCATGCCCAAGCCGCCGCCAAATGAAAATGCCCGGCTCAGAACCTGTTCACGATCTGTGACGAGAGGTCGTCAGCAAGGTAAAGAGCAGCGCAGGAACCAGAGTGTATATAAATACATGAGGATTCCGAGCAGCACATGAGCCTTGATCACGACCTCACAGTAAGAACATGAGCAGGTTCTCAGGGTTTGGTGATGACCGCCACATCCACGTGGGGAAACTCGACCTGCGCCTGCCAGCAGGCTGCCAGGGCCCGAAAGGAGGCCTCGGCGAAGAAGACGATGTGGGTCGGATCGTGGCGATAGCGCCACTGCCGAAAGCGCTCATCCCCCAGCACCCGCTGAGTCTGCAGCACCAGCAGGCCGCCGGGCTTGAGGCAGCCCCACAGCCTCTCCAGCACGGCGCGCGGGGTGGCGATGTGCTCGATCACCTCGGTACTGGTGATGAAGTCATACTGCTGCGCCAGCAGCTCGGGCTCATCGGCATAGAACTTGTCGTAACCCGCCATCTGGTAGCCCGCCTCGCGGCCCATGGCGATGAGCGCCGGGCCCGGGCCGCAGCCAAAATCGAGGCCGCTGGCCGGCGGAGGCAGGCGGCGCTGCACCTCGCCGAAGGCCCGCTGCAGAAACTGGCGATAGCGGGGATCATCCACCTGGTTGTCGTGGCCGTCATAGACCGCCTTCTCGCGCGCGGGATCCAGGTGCTCGGCCGCATCCAGCCAGACCAGCTCGCAGGCCCGGCAGCGATGGTACAGCTTGCCGGCCACCGGCAGCTCATAGGCATCGGCGACATAGCAGAGCGGGCAGGATAAGGGGGTCATGGCATCTCCTCTCGAAAGCGGGGCGGTCAAAAGTGGCCGCAGCTTGCCTGCCCGTCTGGCGGCTGACAAGGATTTTGTCCGGCTGCCCCACGATCGGGTCGCAGCTTTACCTCTCTTTTCAACCAGTTGCTTCGGTGTTAAGCAGATTTTTTACCTCTTAAGGGTTTCTTAAGTTTGCCCCTTTAGTCTGATGACAATCGACAAGAAGGAGCCATCCATGACCACTGAAATTCAAGCCCCCTATCGGCTGACGCTGGCCGATACCCCGCAACAGGTCATGGCACTGCAGGGTTACATCCAGGCCGCCTACAGCCAGGAGTTCAACGCCCGCATTCCCCATTTTCTGCCCTGCCTGCTCGGCCTCTACCGGGCCGACGGCCTGCTGGTCGGCGCCTGCGGTCTCAAGCTGGCCAGCAGCGAGCGCCTCTATCTGGAGCAGTATCTGGAGCAACCCATCGAGGCCGCCATCGAAACCCGGCTCGGCGCCCCCGCCCGGCGGGATCGCATCGTCGAGGTGGGCAACCTCGCCTGCAGCGAGCCCGGCAACGCCCGCCTGATGTTTGCGGCGCTCTGCCGCCTGCTGTGCGACAACGACCTCGACTACGTGGTGTTCACCGGCACCGCCAAACTGCGCAACAGCTTTCACCGCCTCCACCTCACCCCGGTCGAGCTGGCCCCCGCCCAGGCCGACAAGGTGGGTGACGACGCCAGCGCCTGGGGCGCCTATTACCACTGCCAGCCCAAGGTGATGGTCGGCGATCTCGGCCAGGGACGGCAGGCACTGGCCCAGGGCAGCCTGCTGCTCTCGCTGCTGGCGCCCATGCCGTCCCTGTTCAACTGCCCGCACCGGAGCGCCTTATGATGCTGTTTGACCAAATCGCCTACTTCGCCCGCCAGACGCCCCACAGCCCGGCCCTCGCCAGCAGCCAGCACAGCCTCAGTTACGAGGCGCTGTGGCAGCAGTTGCCGCCGCTGGCCGACCGCCTGCAGATGGCCGGGATCAGCCGGCTGGCGCTGCAGCTCGACAACGGCCTGCCCTGGGCGCTCATCGATCTCGCCTGCACCATGGCCGGCATCGTGGTGATCCCGATCCCCCACTTCTTCAGCCTGGAGCAGCAGGAGTGGCTGCTAGAGAGCAGCGGCGCCGACGCCCTGATCGGCCCCCACCATCCCGGTTGGCAGGCCAGCGATCCGCTGCAACTGGCGGTCGGCGAGCTGCCGCTGTGGCGCCGTACCCCTGCCCGGTTGCCGCCTCTGCCGGCCGGCACCGCCAAGATCACCTATACCTCCGGCACCACGGGTCAGCCCAAAGGCGTCTGCCTGTCGCTGACCCAGATGATGGCGGTCTGCGCCTCGCTGGCCGAGCGGGTCGCCCCGGCCAAGGTCGAGAAGCACCTGACCCTGCTGCCGCTCACCACCCTGCTGGAAAACCTGACCGGCCTCTACGTGCCGCTGCTCACCGGCGCCTGCAGCCGCATCCCTTCACTGGCGGAGCTCGGCTTTGCCGGCTCCAGCAAGCTGGACCCGGCCACCCTGGCCCAGGCCCTGCTGCGCTGGCCCACCCACAGTCTGGTGCTGGTGCCCGAGCTGCTGCGCCTGCTGCTGGCCCTGTGCAGCGCCAACCCGGCGCTGGCCGAGCAGCTGGCCGGCCTGCGCTTCGTCGCGGTGGGCGGCGGCAAGGTCTCGCCCGAGCTCATCAGCCGGGCCCGCAAGCTGGGGCTGCCGGTCTACGAGGGATACGGTCTGTCGGAGTGCGGCTCCGTCGTGGCGCTCAACGGTCCCGACGGCCACAGCCTGGGCAGCGTCGGCCAGCCACTGCCCCACTGCCGGGTATCGATCGCCGCCGACGGCGAGATCCTGGTGGAAGGGGCCGCCATGCTCGGCTATCTGGGCAGCGACGAACCGACGCCAGCACAGGTCGCCACCGGCGATCTGGGCCACCTGGATGATGAGGGCTATCTGCACATCACCGGGCGCAAGAAGAACGTCCAGATCACCGCCTTTGGCCGCAACTTCTCCCCCGAGTGGGTCGAGGCGGAAGCCCAGCTCTGCCCGGCCATCGCCCGCATCGTGATCTTCGGCGACGGCCAGCCGGCCAACGTCGCCCTGATCCAGACACTGCCAGGCGCCGACGCCCAGCTGGCCCAGCAGATCGAGCAGCTCAATCACCGCCTGCCCGACTATGCCCGCATCCATCACTGGCTGCCGGTGGCGCTGGATCAGCATCCGGAGCTGCTGACCGCCAACGGCCGCCCCCGTCGCGAGCGGATTTATCACCACTTTTCCCGGCAGATCAGCCAATGCCTTACAGGAGAGACCTCATGAGCTTCTATCAAGTGCTGCAACAAGCCACCGCCCCGGCCCGGGAGCATCTGTTCAACGCCCCCATCATAGAGGCGTGCCGCAAGGGGGAGATCTCCCGCGACATCTACCTGCGCTTCCTCTCCCAGGCCTTCTATCACGTGCGCCACACGGTGCCGCTCTTGATGGCCACCGGCGGCAAGCTGGGTCAGGAGTATGAGTGGGTGCGCGGCGCCATCGCCGAGTACATCGACGAGGAGTACGGCCATCAGGAGTGGATCCTGAGCGACATCCGCGCCTGTGGCGGCGATGCCGAGGCGGTGCGTCACGGCCAGCCCGAGCTGCCCATCGAGCTGATGGTGGCCTTCCTCTATGACCAGGTACAGCGCGGCAACCCCATGGGCTTCTTCGGCATGGTCCAGGTGCTGGAAGGCACCAGCGTCGCCATCGCCCTGACCGTGGCCGATCAGCTCAAGGCGGGTCTCGGCCTGCCCCCTCAGGCCATGAGCTACCTGAGCTCCCACGGCGCGCTGGATCAGGAGCACCTCAAGTTCTTCGAGTCCCTGATGAACCGGGTGGAGAGCCCGGCCGATCAGGCAGCCATCATTCACTCGGCCAAGGTGGTCTACCGCCTCTACGCCGACATGCTCTATCAACTGACGGAAAACCAGACATCATGAAGCTTGAAGGAAAACTCGTGCTGCTCACGGGCGCCAGCGGCGGGATCGGCGAAGCGCTGGCCCAGGAGCTGGCGGCCCAGGGGGCACACCTGTTGCTGCACGGACGCAGGGCCAGTGCGCTGGAGCGGCTGTGCAAGGAGCTGCCGCACCCGGAGCGCCACCAGACGGTGATCGCCGATCTGGGCTCGCCCCAGGAGCGGGCCAAACTGTTGCAGCACCCGGCGCTGGACGAGGGGCTGGACGTGCTGATCAACAACGCCGGCTGCAACCAGTTTGCCTGGCTGGAGGATCAGAGCAGCGAGCAGGTGGAGCGCCAGCTGCTGCTCAACGTCGAGGCGCCGATCCAGCTCACCCGCATGCTGCTGCCCCGCCTGCGCAAACCGGCGGTGATCATGAACGTCGGCTCCAGCTTCGGCGCCATCGGCTACGCCGGCTACAGCGTCTACTGCGCCAGCAAGTTCGCCCTGCGCGGCTTCAGCGAGGCGCTCGGCCGCGAGCTGGAGGGTACCGGCATCCAGGTGCTGCACTTTGCTCCCCGCGCCACCCGTACCCGCCTCAACTCGGAGGCGGCCTACGAGATGAATGCCGAGCTCGGCACCCACACCGACAGCCCGCAGGACGTGGCCGAGGAGGCCGTCATCGCCCTGTGCAACGAAACCCGCCGCAGCTGGCTCGGCTGGCCGGAGAAGCTGTTCGTGCGGCTCAACGGCCTGCTGCCCGGCCTGGTCGACCGGGCGCTGGCCAAGCAAAAACCCATCATAGAGCGCTATGCCCGCCACGCGGCGCCCGCTGCCGGCAATGCGGGACACACCACTTCCGTCATGACAGAGAAGGAACGTTAAGATGAAGCACGCCACTTTCCGCCCCCGTTTCACCCACGGCGCCCTCCTGCTGCTCATGCTGGGCTCGGGGATGGCCCAGGCCGCCGACGCCCTGCCCGTCATCCAGCAGCAGTGGGCCGTCTGTCAGTATCAGCAGACCGGCAAGGCCAAGGAGAGCTGCCTCGAACAGCTGAGCAGCCAGGCCGATCAGGCCAGCGCCAAGGAGGCCTTTCGCACCGACCTGCTGATCTGGTCGGCCATCGTCAAGAGCACCTGGGCCGGCGCCAAGGGCGGGCTGGGGGCGCTGGGTCTGGTCAAGGAGGCCAAGGCCAAGCTGGAGATCGCCCTCAAGCAGGATCCCAAGGCACTGGACGGCTCCGCCTATACCAGCCTGGGCTCGCTCTACTATCAGGTACCGGGCTGGCCGGTGGGCTTTGGCGATGACGAGAAGGCCGAGCAGCTGCTCAAACAGGCGCTGGCCATCAACCCGACCGGCATCGACCCCAACTTCTTCTACGGCGACTTCCTGCTGGATCAGGGTCGCAAGGCCGAAGCCAAGAGCTATCTGGAGAAGGCGCTGAGCGCCCCGCCCCGGCCGGGTCGCGAGCTGGCGGATCAGGGTCGACGCATCGAGATCCGCGATCGCCTCGACAAGCTGTAAACCCAAGTCGGCTCAGAGCGCTATTTAAACTCTGCCCACCAGCTTGCATACTGGTGGGCAGCGTCTTTTGAGGGGAATAACAATGCGGATCCTGTTGGTGGAAGATGATGTGATGCTGGGCGACGGCATGGTGGATGCCCTGCGCAGCAGCGGCTACACGGTGGACTGGCTGCAGCAGGGGCTGCCCGCCCTGTCGGTGCTCAAGAGCGAGGAATTTGCCGCGCTCATTCTGGATCTCAACCTGCCGGACATCGACGGCATCAGCCTGCTGCGCAAACTGCGCCGGGAAGGCCAGACGCTGCCGGTGCTGATCCTCACCGCCCGCGACGCCCTGGATGACCGGGTGCTGGGGCTGGATGCCGGCTCCGACGACTACATGGTCAAGCCGTTCGCCCTGCAGGAGCTCAATGCCCGCCTGCGCGCCCTGGTGCGGCGCAGCAAGGGGCAGGCCCAGGCGGTGCTCGAATACGGCGAGCTGCAGCTCTATCCCGAGTCCCAGCAGGTCACCTATCGGGGCGAGCCGGTCAAGCTCACCCCCCACGAATACAAGCTGCTGCAGGAGCTCATCACCCAGAGCGGCCGGGTGCTGAGCAAGGATCAGCTGCAGCAGAGCCTCTACGGCTGGGACGAGGGGGCCGAGAGCAACGCGGTGGAGGTGCACATTCACCACCTGCGCAAGAAGTTCTACAGCGACCTCATCCGCAATATCCGCGGGGTCGGCTACATAGTCCCCCAGCTTGAACAGGCCCAGCGCCGGGACCACCGGGCATGACGCGTCCCCGCTCCATCCGCCGCTTCCTGCTCTCCGGCATCCTGGCGCTGGTCAGCGCCAGCCTGGCCATCAGCGCCCTCATCGGGTATCTGGAGGCCAATCACGAGATGGAGGAGCTGTTCGATGCCCGTCTCGCCCAGTCCTCCCGCATCACCAACCAGCTGCTCAGCCGTTATCTGGAGCAAAATGGCGAACTGCCCGCCAACGGCACCGTCTATCAGGACTGGGAACAGCACAACCCGGATCAGTGGCAGAAGGACACCAGCTTCAACCTGCGGGGAGAGGACAGGGAGCTCACCCCCTTCGGCCACGAATTCGAGCGCAACCTCTACTTCCAGCTGCTGAGCGAGCAGGGCCACATACTGCTGCGCTCCCCCAGCGCCCCCAGCCAGCCCCTAGGCGCCCTGGCCCCCGGCTTCAACAACGTCACCAAGGACAACCACGAGTGGCGCACCTTCACCCTCTACAACCAGGACGAGCACACCTGGCTCATCGTGGCGGAGCGGGATGACGAGCGCAGCGAGCTGGCCAGCAAGATGGCCACCCTGGCCATGCTGCCGCTGCTCATCACCCTGCCCTTCCTGCTCGGCCTGCTGTGGTGGCTCATCTCCCGCGGGCTGGCGCCGCTGCGGCAGCTGGCCCAGGCCATCGGTGAGCGCCACCCGGCCAACCTGAGCCCGCTCACCCTGAAGATCCGGGCCCAGGAGCTGACCCCACTCACCAACGAGATCAACCGGTTGATGCACGCGCTGGCCGACACCATAGAGCGGGAGAAGCAGTTCACCAACGAGGCGGCCCATGAGCTGCGCACCCCGCTGGCGGTGCTGCGCATCCACAGCGAAAACGCACTGGCCGCCGAGGATGCAGAGAGCCGTCAGCACTCCCTGCAGAAGATGCTGCTGGCGCTCGATCGCAGCGATCGGCTGCTGCGCCAGCTGCTGACCCAGGCCCGCATCGACAACCAGCAGGGGCTGGAGCTGACCGAGCTCAACCTGAACCAGCTGTTGCAGGGCACCCTGGCCACCCTGGCCCCCATCGCCCTGAAAAAGGATCAGCAGCTGTCGCTGGAAGGCACCGAGCAGCTGACGGTGATGGGGCAGGCCACCCTGCTGGAGCTGATGTTCAGCAACCTCATCGACAACGCGCTGCGCTACACCCAGGCGCAGGGCGAGATCGCGGTCGAGGCGCGCCAGGAGGGGCACAGGGTCAGGGTCGACATTCGCGACAACGGCCCCGGCATCCCCACCGCCGCCCTGTCACGCCTGTGCGAGCGCTTCTTTCGGGTCAATCCCCAGCAGGGGGACGGGGTCGGCCTCGGCATGGCCATCGTCTCGCGCATCGCCCAGTTGCACGGCGCCGATCTCGATATCCACAACCGGCCGGAAGGGGGGCTGGAGGTGAGCGTGCTGCTGCCCGCCCCCTCTCGCCCAGCCTGATCATCACCATAAAAAACGGGGGCCTGGCCCCCGTTTTTTATGTCGTTCGCTTCCCTCAGCGACAGCTCGGCTGCACCGTGAAGGTACGGCTCGAATCCACTGCGCCCAGATCTGCCAGCAAGCGGCGCCCCAGCAACACCGGATAGATCATCTTGCTGCGATCGCGCAGGGTGAACCACTCCTCATACACCTTGTCACCCAGGCAGATGGACATGGTGACCGTGGGGCGCTGCTCCATGCCGCCGGCACCGCGCACCGTCACCATGTGCTCCACCGGTCGCTCCAGGGTCTGGCTCACCTGCCGGTCGGTGTTGGCATCGGTCACCTGCAGGGTAAAGCGCACCCAGGACTTGCCGTCACGCTTGAAATGGCGCAGATCCCGCGCATCGAGCGAGGAGGTAAGCGCCCCGGTATCCAGCTTCATCTTCACCGCCACCCCGCTCGGCATGATGAGTCCCTTCTCAATCCAGCCATAGACGGCAGGATCGGAGGCAGCCCGCGCCGCTCCCGGCAGGGCGAGACCGACCAGCAACAGCAGCGGCATCATTCGCAATCCGAACATCTTCACTCCTTGTCAGGGCAGGGCCGACGCTGGCCCGAGCAGCCCAGAGTGGGGATGGAAAAGGCAGCTGTCAACTGGTGAACGTGGCCGCCTCGCCGCCACCAGCGCGGCCATGGCGCGCAACGTCAGGATCACGCAGCAACATGCCAAACAGGATTCAATCAGGATCTTTCAAGTGAACGAACGGGGAGACATGAGCGGGCTTGGATGAAACCCAAGGCTGCGCTCAGGTTGTGACGCCAAAGGCTACCACAAGGCTTCGTGAATTATCAGTCTTGTTCCGACGGGATTTTTGCCTACACTGTTGTAAACCGGAGGGCCTGAAAACCACCGGTTTTTTTGCGCCTGCCGAAAAGTTGCCACTGCAAAGTGACCTATCAAACAAGGCTCAATAAGGAATTCGTAATGCGTATCGAAGAAGACTTGAAGCTCGGTTTCAAGGATGTCCTGTTCCGCCCCAAGCGCTCTACTCTCAAGAGCCGTTCCCAAGTCAGCCTGACCCGTCAGTTCACCTTCAAGCACACCCAGACCCAATGGCAGGGCGTGCCCGTCATCGCCGCCAACATGGATACCGTCGGCAGCTTCGCCATGGCGCGTACCCTGGCCAGCTTCGAGATGATGACTGCAGTACACAAGCACTACAGCCTTGCGCAGTGGCAAACCTTCGTCAACGAGACCGACCCGGCGCTGCTGGGTCATGTGATGGTCTCTACCGGCACCTCCGAGGATGACTTCACCAAGACCCGCCAGATCCTGGCCATGTCCAGCGCCCTGCGCTTCATCTGCGTCGACGTGGCCAACGGCTACTCCCAGCACTTCGTCGAGTTTCTGCGCAAGATCCGCGAAGCCTGCCCGAACCACGTCATCCTGGCGGGCAACGTGGTCACCGGCGAGATGGTGGAAGAGCTGATCCTCTCCGGCGCCGACATCGTCAAGGTCGGCATAGGCCCGGGCTCGGTCTGCACCACCCGGGTCAAGACCGGCGTCGGCTACCCGCAGCTCTCCGCTATCATCGAGTGTGCCGATGCGGCCCACGGCCTGGGCGGCCAGATCGTCGGTGACGGCGGCTGCACCTGCCCGGGGGATGTGGCCAAGGCGTTTGGCGGCGGCGCCGACTTCGTGATGCTGGGCGGCATGCTGGCGGCCCACGAGGAGTGTGGCGGCGAAATCGTCGATGTGGATGGCGAACCCTTCATGAAGTTCTACGGCATGAGCTCCTCAAGCGCCATGGACAAGCACGCCGGCGGCGTCGCCGAGTACCGCGCCTCCGAGGGCAAAACCGTGCTGCTGCCCTATCGCGGCCCGGTCGAAAACACGGTGCGCGACATTCTGGGCGGGGTGCGCTCCACCTGTACTTATGTGGGTGCCAGCCAGCTGAAAGAACTCACCAAACGCACCACCTTTATCCGGGTACGTGAGCAAGAAAACAACGTCTACGGCAAGGAGTAACCTGCCGCAGCCACCGTCACGCGCTGACGGTTAGAAGCCAGCCAACCGGTGTGCTACCCTGCGCACCGGTTTTTTTGTATCTGGATGCCCTGACATGACCAGCCCCCTCCCCCCGTTTGACTGGGATATCTTCTGCTGCGTAGTGGACAACTTCGGCGACATCGGCGTCACCTGGCGGCTGGCTCGCCAGCTCAAACAGGAAGGCGCGCTCCCGACCCACGGCGATGAGGTGCAGGTGCGGCTCTGGGTGGACGATCTGGCCAGCTTTGCCCGCATCTGTCCGGGGCTCGACCCCGCGCAGGATAGCCAGTGGGTCGATGGCATCCATATCCAGCACTGGCACGATACCCTGCCGGCCGACACCCTCCCGGCCAAAGTGGTGATCGAGGCCTTTGCCTGCCAGCTACCCGCCCCCTTCATTGAACGAATGGCCGAGCAGATAGCGAGCCAACCCAGGCCCCCTTGCTGGATCAACCTCGAATACCTCTCGGCCGAGAGCTGGGTCGAGGATTGCCACGCCCTCGCCTCGCCCCAGCGGGTCGGCAACCAGAGCCTCAACAAATACTTCTTCTTCCCGGGCTTCACGGCCAAAACCGGCGGCCTCTTGTGCGAGCGCGGCCTCATCGTCGAGCGCGAGCGCTGGCAACAGGATGAAGCCGGGCTTGCCGCCTACTGGGCCAGCCTCGGCCTGCCGCCCAAGCAAGAACACGAGCTGCGGGTCAGCCTCTTCACCTACGAGAGCCCCGCCCTGACCAGCCTGGTCGAAAGCTGGTGCCAGAGCGCCACGCCCGTCACCCTGCTGCTGCCGCTCGGACGTTCCCTCAACGACGTGCTCACCGGCGCCGGGCTGGCAACGGCCATTCCGACGGCCAAGGCAGGGGCGCTGCTGCAAGCGGGCAACCTCACCATCAAGCTGCTGCCGATGACCGATCAGGCCGGTTACGATCGGCTGCTGTGGAGCTGCGATCTCAATCTGGTGCGCGGGGAAGACTCCTTCGTGCGGGCCCAGTGGGCCGCTCGCCCCTTCCTGTGGCACATCTATCCACAGGAAGAGCAGGCCCACATGATCAAGCTGGACGGCTTTCTCGACCACTATCTGGAGGAGCTGCCCACCGCCACCGCCCAATGGCTGCGCGGTTTCAGCCACGCCCTCAATCAGGGGGAAAACTGTCGCGATTGGTGGGCGCAATGGCCGGAACACGCCGCGATATGGCGGCAACATGGGCGACCTTGGTCACAGAAGCAGCTCAGGGATGGGGATCTCGTCACTCGGCTGGTGAAATTTTTAGAAAGCCGTATATAATCTGGCAGTTTTTATCTGCCCGTATACGAACAGGAATTTTTACATGAAAACCGCACAGGAAATCCGCGCTGGTAACGTCGTCATGATCGGTACCGAGCCGATGGTGGTCCAGAAAGCCGAATTCAACAAATCCGGCCGTAACTCCGCCGTGGTCAAGATGAAGCTGAAAGGCCTGCTGAACGGCAGCGCCACCGAGACCGTATTCAAGGCCGACGACAAGCTGGAAGTTGTTCAGCTGGAACGTAAAGAGTGCACCTACTCCTACTTCTCCGACCCCCTGTATGTCTTCATGGACACCGAGTACAACCAGTACGACGTCGAGAAAGACAACCTGGGTGACGCCCTGAACTACATGGTTGACGGCATGGAAGACATCTGCGAAGTGACTTTCTACAACGAGAAAGCCATCTCCGTAGAACTGCCGACCACCATCGTTCGCGAAGTCGAGTACACCGAGCCGGCCGCCCGTGGCGACACCTCCGGTAAAGTGACCAAGCCGGCCCGTCTGAAGGGCACCACCTACGAGCTGGCCGTTGCCGCCTTCGTAGAGATCGGCGACAAGATCGAAATCGATACCCGCACCGGTGAGTTCAAGCGTCGCGTCAACTAAGTTGACCCCTTGAATCCATGGTGAAAAAGCGAGCCTCTGGCTCGCTTTTTTTATGGGTGCACGACGCCACCCGGCTGTATTCAAAGCGCAAACATGGCTAAATGGGCAAGCTGGTTTGTGCCATCCTCCGGAGCGCCCCATGACATCTCTGCATAAAGGTCTGTTGCTGCTGTTGACCCTGGTACTGCTGGTCCTCTCCGGCTGGCAACCCTATGACAGGGCGACCTGGTTGATGGAGGTCGCGCCGGTGCTCATCGCCATGCCGCTGCTTGCCCTGACGCACCGCCATTTTCCGCTCACCAGCCTGCTCTATCTGTGCATCACCCTGCACGCCATGGTGCTGATGCTGGGCGGCGCCTATACCTACGCCCGCGTCCCGCTGGGATTCGAGCTGCAGCAGTGGCTCGAGCTCAGTCGCAACCCCTATGACAAGATTGGCCACTTCTTTCAGGGCTTCGTGCCCGCCCTAGTGTGTCGGGAAATCCTGCTGCGCGGTGGCTATGTGCAGGGCCGGCGCATGCTGGCGTTTCTGGTGGTCTGCGTGGTGCTCGCCATCAGCGCCACCTACGAGTTCATCGAGTGGGGGGCGGCCCTCGCGCTCGGTCAGGGGGCGGATGAGTTTCTCGGCACCCAGGGCGACCCCTGGGATACCCAGTCCGACATGTTCTTCGCCCTGATTGGCGCCGTCACTGCCCTGCTGCTGCTCTCGCCCCTGCACGACCGCCAGCTGGCCGGGCTCGCCAGCACCGAGCGGCCGTCACCCTAGCGCTGCCACTTCCCCCTTCAGAAAACCGGCCTGGTGCCGCTAACCCGAATAACCGGGGGAGCGCATTATGGCCAGATTGTTCTTATCACTGCTGTTACTGACCCTGCTGGCAAGCAACCCCTTGCAGGCCAGCGAGGGCACACCGCTGACGCCGCTCGATTACTGGCAGAACAACGACTGGCAGGGGCTGCCCAACAGCACCCAGATCGACAAGCAGACAGTGCTGTTCGCCAAGCACGATAGCGACAGCTATGTGGGGCTGGCCATCCTCTTGCCCGACTGGCAGCGCAGCGGCCAGCTGTGGCAGCTGACCCGTGCCCTCGGTCGGCTCGGCTTCGACACCCTGCTGCTGCTCCCCTCGCCCCAGCAGACCGAACTGGACCCCGCCGCCGAGAAAAAGCAGCAGGCCATCGACGACTTTCGCAAGCAGTTCGCCACCCGTATCAGCAAGCTGGGGGATGCCAAGCTGCAGGAGGGGGGCTTCAAGCTGATACTGGCGCAAGGCACCGGCGCCGCCTGGGCCACCAACCTCATCGCCAGCGAACAGCTGCCCGCCCCCGATGCGCTGGTGCTGCTGGACGGCTTCTTCCCCGACCAGCAGAGCAACCAGATCTTCGCCAAGGAGATCGCCCAGGCCACCATGCCGACCCTCGACCTCTATCAGGAGGATGGCGGACGCTGGCCGCTGCTGGCCGCCGAAGCGCGCAGAAGCGAAAGCCGCCGCAGCCACAAGCTCAACTACCGCCCCTACGCCCTGCTGGAGCTGGATGAAACGCCGACCCGGATCCAGGGCTGGCTCACCCACCTTGGCTGGCTCTGACCCGAAAAATGCCGCCTGCCTCACATCCGGCGCGATTGCCAAGCCATTGAGGCGCAGCAAACTGGCTCTCGGTCGCCGATGTTTGGCATCATGAACGCCTCAACGGCAGGAGGCTCCATGCAGCAAATTGTGTTTCTCGACAGCGATACCCTGGATACCGGCATCACCCTGCGCCACCCCGACTTTCCCCATCACTGGCAGAGCTACCCGAGCACGGCCCCCGAGCAGGTGGTGGAGCGGCTCAAAGACGCCAGCATCGCCATCATCAACAAGGTGCGCATCGGCGCCGCCGAGCTGGCCCGGCTGCCGGACCTGAAACTCATCGCGCTGGCCGCCACCGGCAGCGACAACGTGGATCTGGAGGCGTGCCGCGCCGCCAACGTCGGTGTCTGCAACATCCGCAACTACTCGGGCCCCTCGGTGCCGGAACACGCCATGGCGCTGATGCTGGCCCTGGCGCGCAACCTCTTCTGCTGGCGCCAGTCGCTGCTGGAGGGGCGCTGGCAGCAGAGCGGCCAGTTCTGCTTCTTCGATCACCACATCACGGATCTGCACGGCAAGCGGCTCGGCATCATCGGCAAGGGGACGCTCGGTCAGGCCCTCGGCGAGCGGGCCAGGGGGATCGGCATGGAGGTGCGCTACGCCCAGAGCCAGGTCGGCGCCAGCCACGACGAGGATCGGTTGCCGCTGGACGAACTGCTGCAAAGCGCCGACGTCATCAGCCTGCACTGCCCGCTCACCCCCTACACCCGCAACCTGATTGGCGAGCGGGAGCTCGAGCTGATGAAGCCGGGCGCCCTGCTGATCAACGTCGGCCGCGGCGGTCTGGTGGACGAGGAGGCCCTGCTGCGGGCACTGGCCAACGGCCGCCTCGGCGGCGCCGGTTTCGACGTGGCGAGCGTCGAGCCGCCGCCCCCCGACCACCCGCTGATGCAGGCACTGCAGTACCCCCACTTCATCCTCACCCCCCACGTGGCCTGGGCCAGCGAGGAGTCGATGCAGCGCCTCGCCGATCAGCTGATCGACAACATCAACGCCTTCGCCGAAGGGCGCCGCCAACACCGGCTGGTGTGAGCGGCGGTCGAGCCAAACAAGAGAGGGGCCCATCGGCCCCTCTCTCATTGCTGGCAGCGATCAATCATCGTCGTGCCATCTGTGTTTCTTGTGCTTTTTGTGTTTCTTGTGGTGCCTGTGCTCATCGTCGTAGTAACGATCGTTGCTCTTGTGGCCATCGCCAGTCTTGGCACCGATGGCGGAGCCGCTGGCCCCGCCGACGCCGGCCCCGATCAGCTGACCCGTGCTGCCACCCACGCTCTTGCCGATGGCCGCGCCACCGAGCGCCCCGACGGCGCCACCGAGGGCCGCTTCATTCTTGTTGCCCTTGTTGGCCGTGGCGGCGCCACCGGCCGCACCGCCCAGCGCCGCCCCCACCAGAGCACCGGTATCACCGCCCAGCTCCTTGCCGATCATGGTGCCGGCCACGCCACCTGCACCGCCACCGAGGATGGTATTGAGTGTCTCCGAGGCCTGCGCTACGCCGCTGACCAGCAGCAGTGAGCCCAGCAGGGCCAGGGCGCTCATGCCACGCTTGTTCATCTCCATGGGGTACTCCTGTCAAACCTGATTAATTTCCCCGAACTATACGATTCCCGCCAAAGGGCGCCACTGTCGCAGGAGAGCGACACCGCCTCCCGCACCGCCTGTGATATCGGTCAATTAGCTCATAACATATTGAATCTAAATACGTAAATGACATCGCATGGAAATTGGGCAACGAACGGTGCCGGGGCCCACCGAGCGGCAGGGGTCGCTTAGCCGTTATCCATATGACAGGATCTGTCAGCACCCTGCTCCTGCCGGGTCCGCTCCGTCAAAGACCAGCCATCGCGCCCCAGCCGCTTGCTCCGATAGAGACACTCGTCGGCCCGCTCGAACAGCAGCACACCGTCATCCGGGCTGTGGGCACCGCCCACGCTCAGGGTCACCGTCTCGCGAAACTCGCGCCACTGCTGATTGCGCACCCGCGCCAGCAGCCGGGTCAGCCCGGCCTCCAGTTCGCTGCGCGGCCAGGGCAGCAGGGCGGCGAACTCGTCTCCCCCGATCCGGTAGACGCAGCCACTGCCCAGCTCCGCCACCAGCAGCTCGGCCACCCGGCAGAGCACGCCGTCCCCCACCGTGTGCCCCCAGTTGTCATTGATGCGCTTGAAGTTGTCGACGTCGAACAGCAGCAGCCAGTGGGGAGTGGCGCTCTCCTCCAGTTCGCAGCGGCGCTGGGTGAAGGCCCGCCGGTTCATGATGCCGGTGAGGGGGTCATGCAGCAGGGCGTCCTGCCCCTGCAGAAAGCTGGCCCGCACCTGGTCTATCTCGCTCAGGCTGCTGTGCACGAACCAGGTCTTCAGCTGACCAGAGGGGCTGGCCCGGGTCGGATCCTGCACTATGCCGGTCAGCGAGCCAGCCACCAGCGCCTGCTCCTGATTGAACACCCGCACCAGAAAGTTGATGCTGCAAAACCAGATGGCAAACAGCGAGAGCAGCGGCAGCACCACCATCTGCATGGCCTCCTCGAGGCCGTCGTGAAACAGCTCGGGCGGCAGATAGATGTTGAGATCCCAGTCGATCCCCTCCAGCTCCCGGCGCAGATGGCGGCCATGCCAGATCACCTCCAGTCCGCGGCCCACCACGCCCGTCATGGTCGCCGGCGGCTGATAGAGCGCCATATTGCAGCCCACCACCAGCTGCTCTCCCCCTCGCGATCTGATGTAGATGGCCGCCTGGTTGCGACCCATGGCCCGTTGCAGTGCCTGCTGGATGGCGTTGAACGACATGTCGACCATCAGCAGGCCGAGCAGCTGACCATCCAGCCCCTTTACCCGCTTGATCAGAGTCAGGATCTGCTTGTCCGAGCCGTACTCCTGATAGGGGCCCAACCAGATGAGCTCATCACCCGGCATCGACAGCGCCCGATACCAGGGGCGGCTGGCGGCACGATACTCGGCAGGCTGCTGCCAGGCCGGGTAGCTGCTGATGCGGTCCGTTTGCGGGTGGTAGAAGTAGATGTAGTGGCTGTCGCGCTTGATCTGGTGGGCAATGGCCCAGAGCGGGTTGTCGGCCGGCTCGCCGCGGGCGATGGCGGCCTTGTCCAGCGACGCCTCCAGCACCGCCAGCTGACGCTGGTTGGCCAGCACCAGCTCGTGGATCAGGGCCGCATCGAGGGAAGAGAGCATGTGGCCGTAGCCGGCCACCGTCTTGTCGATGCTGCGCAGATAGCTGGCCGTCGCCAGGGCCAGGGTCACCACCAGCACCAGGGTGCCCAGCAGCAGGGTCAACGAGGTCAACAGGTAGTAACGCCGACTAATCAACCATTGGATCATCAACACCCCGCAAGAAATACTGGAATGCGGGGATTCTACGGTGGCCGGCCAGAATCATTCGTTGATTAAAATCAGCCGTCACGCCGGACAATTGATAAAAAACATATAAACGTGATACCGCTCATCCATGCCGTGGATATGCATATCAACAAAAAGTAAAAACAGTGACCACTGTGCGTTGACGGCTAACCAGGAAGGGGGTGTTATAGTCTATAGCTTGAACAATCGGAGCCGGATGGCCTTGCCAAGGACCACCGAAGACGATTCCCTGTCAAACAAAGGAGATGTTATGAGCAGTCCGTTTATCGAACAGATCAAAGTACGTCGTACCATCTATGCCCTGGGTGACCAGGTTTCCCATACGCCGGAGCAGCTGACCACTCTCATCCAGGATGCCATCAAGCACAGCCCCTCCTCGTTCAACTCCCAGAGCTCCCGCGCCGTCATCCTGTTTGGCGCCCAGCACCACAAGCTGTGGGACATCGTCAAGGCGGAACTGAAGAAGATAGTGCCGCCGGAAGCCTATCCCCAGAGTGAAGCCAAGGTGGACGGCAGTTTCCGCGCAGGTTTCGGCACCGTGCTCTTCTTTGAGGACACCGACGTCATCAAGGATCTTCAGCAAAAATTTGCCCTCTACGCCGACAACTTCCCCATCTGGTCCGAGCACGGCACCGGCATCGCCCAGTTTGCGGTCTGGACCAGCCTGGCCCAGGAGAAGATCGGCGCATCCCTGCAGCACTACAACCCGCTCATCGACCAAGCGGTACACAAGGAGTGGAACCTGCCCGCCAGCTGGCTGCTGCGCGCTCAGATGCCCTTTGGCAGCATCAAGCAACCGGCCGGTGACAAGACCTTCATGAACGACGCCGCGCGTTTTCGCGTGTTCAAATAAGCGCGTCGCCCACCACCCAAGCCCCCGCTCGACGGGGGCTTTTTGTTGTCAGGCCAGCAGCGTCAGCTGCAGACCCGCCGCCTCCTCCTCCACGCTCACCTGGCGCCAGTCCTGGATCAGGGCGCTGATGTTCGGATCCAGCCGCTGCCTGCCCCCCACCTGTACCACGCGGCAACCCGCCCGCAGCGCACTGGTGATGCCGGCTGGCGCATCCTCGAACACCAGGCAATCGGCCGCCGCCAGCCCCAGACGCTCGGCCGCCAGCAGATAGGGCTCGGGATCCGGCTTGCCATGCACCACATCCTCGGCCCCCACCAGCAGGGCCGGCAACGGCAGAGCGGCACTGCGCAATCGATGACGGGCCACCCGCTGACTGGCGGAGGTCACCAGCGCCCAACGCTCGCTCGGCAAACTTGCCAGCAGAGTCCGGGCCCCGGCGATGGCCTCCGCCTGGCCGGTGTGGTTGATCTCCAGCTCGTCGAGCAGGGCCACCTCCTGCGCCATGTCCAGTTGCGGGGCCAGGGCACTGAGCACCTCTCGCGAGCGCACCCCGTGGCACATGGCCAGCACCGGCTCGGGCGCCAGCCGATGGCGGCGGCACCAGAGCCGCCATACCGTCTCCACTTCGCCGGTGGAGTGCACCAGGGTGCCATCCATGTCCAGCAGCAGGGCGCTGGCCCGCAGCACAAGCCGGCTCATGCACCAACCCCTGCCAGGCCGGGTTCGCTCCCCGCCAGAATGTCGCCGAAGGCCCGCCGCTGAGCCGCCTGTTCATAGCAGGCCAGCGCCTGTTCGGCATTGCTCGCCCAGACTTGCAAGGGGCCGACCGCAAAACCCTGCTGCAGCAGACTGGTAAGCAGCTCTCCCGTCTCCGGCGCAGCCAGCGGCTGGGCCAGCACCAGGGTTCCCTTGATCAAAAACAGATAGCGTTCGGCAGGCATGAGATGACTCCTTGTGACGGATCGGATGGGGCCAATGGGGCCCGTGACCAGACCATTAGAACAAGGCGGTTAGATAATTTATAATCACAAAATGGCCACTTTAGATAACCACATGGAATGAAATTCGATCTGAAGCAACTGCAGGCATTCGTCACCCTGGCCGACACCGCCAACTACCGGGAGGCCGCCAACCGGCTGTTCATCACCCAGCCGGCCCTCACCAAGCAGATCCAGGGGCTGGAGCAGACCCTCGGCAGTACCCTGTTCAACCGGGGTCGCCACGGCGCCGAGCTGACCGCCATCGGCGCCCAGCTGCTCACCCAGGCGAGCGCCCTGGTCGAACACGGCAAGGGCTTCGAGCGCCACGCCATGGCGTTGGCCAGCGGCATCGCCGGGCGCCTCAAGATTGGTTTCGGCCTGTCGAGCTTCGCGCTGGCACCGGCACTGGTGGCCAGCTTCAAGCAGCAGGTGCCCGAGGTGATGGTGCATCTGCAGGACATGACCTCCGCCATCCAGCAGGAGCGGCTGCTGTCGGGCCAGCTGCAGCTCGGCTTCATGCGCCGGCCCCAGGCGCCGCAGTTACAGGAGCACAGACTGCTGACCGATCGGCTGGTGCTGGCGGTGCCGACCCTGATGACGCGGCCAGACCCGGCCGCCTTCGATGTGGAGCAGGCGCTGGCCAGCCAGCCCTTGCTGCAGATGGTCGGCCACCGCTGCCCCGGCCTCAGCCAGCAGATCGCTGGCTTCCTCGGCGCCAACCGGCTGACCGGCATGATCCAGGAGGCGGAGGATATCCAGACCCTGGTGGCACTGGTGGCTGCCGGCATCGGCAACGCCATCCTGCCGCGCAGCGTCAGCTTCATCGCCGGCCCGGACGTCACCCTCTACCCCTTGTCCGGCCCCTGCTCCGAGTGGGAGATAAGCCTGGTGTGGAACCCGGAATTTGCCGATCCCATCCGCGATCGCTTCGTGCAGCTGGTCATCGATGCCCACCCGGCGCCGCAGCCAGCCCTGCCGGATCGCTGATGCGATAGGTTCTGGGAGTCGATATCAGGGGGCAGGCGAGATATCGCCACAGGGGGTGTGGCAATCGAGTATCAGGCGGCCGGCAGCGCGCTGCAGCTGACGCAGTGGCAGCGATTCTTGCCCCCCTGCTTGGCCAGATAGAGCGCCATGTCGGCGGCGGTCAGCAGCTCCTCTTCCGAGACGCGGGCCTGCTGCGGCAACAGAGTGGCGATGCCGACACTGGCGCTGAGTCTAAGTCCATCCGCCCCCGGGATCAGCAGCTCGCCGATGCCGACGCGAATGGCCTCTCCCATGCGGGAGGCGGCCTCATCCCCAGTGTTGCCGAGGATCAGGGCAAATTCGTCGCCGCCGAAGCGGCACGGCAGATCGGTGGCCCGCTGGCAGAAGGTGCTCAGCAGCTGACCCACCTGCTGCAAGAAACCGTCCCCGACCTGATGGCCGAAGTGGTCGTTGCACAGCTTGAAGTTGTCCAGATCCAGCATGATGAAGGAGATGGGGGTCTGTTCGCGCATGCTGCGCCGCCACTCGTTGTGCAGAAAGCTGTTGAACAGCCGCCGGTTTGCCAGCCCGGTCAACGGGTCGTGCAGGGAGAGGTAGGCCATGTCCAGCTCCTGCAGCTTGCGCTCGGTGACGTTGATGTGGCTGATGGTGTAGAACTCCACCTCGATACCCGGGATGGCGGAGACCCGCATCATGAACCAGCGCTGGGTATCCGGGCTGTGACAGGGGTACTCCAGATGAAAGTGCTGCTGTTCGTGGCGCAGTACCCGCCGGATCCCCTCGGCCGCCATCTGGGCCAGCGGCTCTACCGAGTTGTCGCACACCCTCAGATAGTTGACGCCCAGCCAGTCGTATCCCTCGGGCATGCCGTTCTGTTCGGCGAAACTATTCCAGGCGAGGTTGGTGTAGTGGATGACGCCATCCCGATCGATCACCGAGATCTGCTCCTCCAGCGAATTGAGCAATGCAGACAGGTATTGCGCCCGATCGGAGAAGTGAAACAGTGATCCCTGAAAATAGTCCGCCATGACCCTGCTCCTCACCCAACAACGACGCACCGCACCTGCCGCAACCACCAGCGTAATGCCGGCGTTCCGTCCATGACGAAGGGGCATCGGCGGCCATGGTCCGCTCCCGGCCTGCAAGATAAAGATAGATGATCAACCACTTGCACCGGCCCCATCCCTCGTTAGTGGCCACACCACTGGCTTTCACAAGGAATCCCGTTCCCTCTTCCTCTGCCATCCATCTTGGTATTGGGGCAGTTTTGCAAAAACCAGGTCGCCTCCTCGCAGGAGGTCATCTGGGAGCAGTACTGCCGACCGTCGCACTGACGGACGAAGGTGGGCGCCGCCTGCGGGCTGTCTGTGCTGTCTGCTTCCTGCTGACTGAAAGAAGAGCTTGGCGAAGGCGAGACCGACTCGGCCGAGAAGCGGGAGTAAATGGAGAAGATCCCGGCCAGCACCAGCAGCGGGATCAGCTTGCCGCGCCAGTTGCTGCGGCGCCGATAGACGGGGCGCGGGCGTGCCCTGTCTGGCGTCGGCCGCTCCCCGGTCACAGCCTGTCTGCCCACAAAGTGCGCGGGTTGGGCGCCTGCCAGTGACAGCGGCCTATCCGGAAAGAACACCTGCTCGGCCCTGGGTTTGCCATCCTGGCCGCTGCCAAGCTGATAGGAGACCCGCTCGCCAATCTTGGGCAGCGAGCCATCTGACTGCAGCGCCGAGATGTGCACGAACAGCTCGGCTCCTTTTGGCTCGCCATCCCCCTGCTCGGGGGCGATAAAACCAAAGCCGCGCGCCTCGTTCCAGCGCACGATCCGTCCCTGATAACGCATGCCCTCATCCTTGTGGCCATCGATGCTCGCTTCATGTTGCCCAAAATGGCTGCGGCCCGACAGGGGGCCGCAGACAAAATGTCAAAACAGTGAGCAAGCTCCGCCTGCGGACGGGATCAGGCCAGCTGGGCCACCTTGCAGATCTCGGCGATGCGGCCGAGCATTCGCAGCGAGGCATGGTGCTCAGTGGCATCCGCCGCCGCGCAGGCATCCTCCAGAATGGTGATGGCGTAATCCCGATCATGGCCCTCTCGCGCCGCCGCCTGAATGGCCCAACTGGTACTCACCCCGCACAGATAGAGGTGGTCGATGTGGTTGGCCCGCAGCGCCGGCTCCAGCGCGGTGCCGTAGAAGGGGCTGACTCTGGGCTTGGTCAGCACCAAGTCGCCTGGCTGCACGTCGAGGTCGGCGTGAAAGTCGGTGCCGCTGTCACCAAGCGACAGCGCCCCGAACTGGTGAGCCCGGCCAAACATGGGCGAGCCCTTGGGTTGCAGCAGATAGTGCGGGTCAAAACCCACCTTGATCAGCACCACCAGCCAGCCGTGGGCGCGGGCATGGGCCAGCGCCTGATTGGCGTGCGCGATGGCGTCCTGTTCCAGCACATGGGCCGCCGAGGCGGCGATGCGCCCGTCCGGGTGGGCGATGTCGTTGATGAAATCGATCACCAGCAATGCCTTGTTCATGCTGCCTGCTCCCTCATGATGGCGCCGCGCGCCTTAAACCAGCCCCAGCGCATAGCGTAGCGCCATCTCCTTGAGCGGGCCCGCCTTGTCCGCCAGATTGAGGGCCAGGTTGCGAGCCAGCTTGAGTGGGCCTATCTCGTTGCTGAACACCCCGTAGAAGAGATCCATCCCCGACTGCATCAGCAGGTTGTCGGGGCGGCGGCGCCGCTCGTAGCGCCCGGCCAGCCCCAGCTGATGCCAGTCGGCGCCAGCCCCCTGCAGCAGATCGACCCAGTAGGCCACGTCCTTGAAGCCGAGGTTGACCCCCTGCCCCGCCAGCGGGTTGATGGTGTGGGCGGCATCGCCCAGCAGCACCACCCGGCCGGCGTGGTAGTCGTTGGCGTGACGGCGCACCAGCGGGAAGCTCCCCTTGGCCGTCACGGCAAACCCGCCAAGCCGGCTCGGGAAGTGGCGGCGCACCTCGGCGGCCAGCCCCTCGTTGCTCATGGCAGCCAGCGCCCGGATGCGGGCCGGGCTGTCATACCACACCAGGGAGCCGTGTCGGCCCGGCAGCGGCAGGAAGGCGCGCGGGCCACTCGGGGTAAACTGCTGCCAGGTGATATCTTCCTGCTCGAAGTCGGTGTCGATGTTGATCAGCATGCAGTGCTGGCGGTACTCAAAGCGCGACACCCCGATGCCGGCCAGCTTGCGGGTGTGGGATTCAGCGCCGTCGCACGCCAGTACCCAGCGGGCGGCCAGCTCGCTGCCATCATCCAGGGTCAGCACAGCTTCATCCGCACTCTGGCGCAGGCTCGTCACCGCCGCCGGGGTGTGGGTCTGGATGTTGGGGAAATCTTCCATGCGTCTGAGCAACGCCAGCTGCACCAGCCGGTTCTCGATGATGTAACCGAGCTGCGGCAGGCCGAGGTCGGCGGCGTTGAAGCGGGTGGCGAAGCCATCCAGCTCCCAGGTCTCCAGCCGGCGATAGGGGCACAGCCGCATCTGTTGCAGGTGCTGCCAGGCACCTGCCTGCTCCAGCAGCGCCACCGAAGCCTGACTGATGGCGGAGACCCGCAGATCCAGCGGCTGCTCGGGGGCGTATTGCTCCGGCAGCCGGGTCTCGATGACCCGCACCGAGAGACCCTGCGCCGCCAGCAGACAGGCGGTGGCGGCGCCGACCATGCCGGCCCCGACGATGGCGATATCACACTGTTCCATAACTTGATTCCTGCAAGGGGTGAGCCCGGGCAAGGGGAAAACGCAGCCGGACCGAATGATCACATGATACCGCAAGGGGCGCCGGGAAACAGTGAAGGGTGTGGAGAATTAGTGCGCCAAATCAAGGAGAAAGCCGATGTCGACCGGAAGCCCGCCGGCGGCGCTCCGACCGTGGCCGGCTGGATATTCGCTAGGCAGTCTCCGGATTGCGGAGTAAAATGCCCGGTCCTTTGACCATGCCGCATTCAAAACAAGTCAAGAGAAGCAATGAGCAAAAAACTTCACATCAAAACCTGGGGTTGCCAGATGAACGAGTACGACTCGTCCAAGATGGCCGACCTGTTGGATGCCAGCAATGGCTACACGCTTACCGAAGAGCCCGAAGAGGCAGACGTTTTGCTGCTCAACACCTGCTCCATCCGCGAAAAAGCGCAGGAGAAGGTGTTTCACCAGCTGGGACGCTGGAAGAAGCTCAAGGCAAACAAACCCGGTCTGGTGATCGGCGTGGGCGGCTGCGTCGCCTCCCAGGAGGGGGACAACATCCGCACTCGCGCCCCCTATGTGGACATCGTCTTCGGCCCGCAGACCCTGCATCGCCTGCCCACCATGATCAAGCAGGTGCAGGAAGGGCGCGGTGCCCAGGTGGACGTCGCCTTCCCGGAAATCGAGAAGTTCGACAGCCTGCCCGAGCCGCGTGCCGAAGGAGCGACCGCCTTCGTGTCCATCATGGAAGGCTGTTCCAAATACTGCTCCTTCTGCGTGGTGCCCTACACCCGCGGCGAGGAGGTGAGCCGCCCGCTCGACGACGTGCTCTATGAAATTGCCCAGCTCGCCCAGCAGGGCGTGCGCGAAGTGAACCTGCTCGGCCAGAACGTCAACGCCTACCGGGGCCCGACCTTCGACGGCGGCATCTGCACCTTCGCCGAGCTGCTGCGGCTGGTGGCCGCCATCGACGGCATCGATCGCATTCGCTATACCACCAGCCACCCCATCGAGTTCACCGACGACATCATCGAGGTCTACAAGGACACCCCGGAAGTGGTCAGCTTCCTGCACCTGCCGGTGCAGAGCGGCTCCGACCGCATCCTGACCATGATGAAGCGCCCGCACACCGTGCTGGAGTACAAGTCCAAGATCCGTCGCCTGCGCGCCGCCCGTCCCGACATCACCATCAGTTCCGACTTCATCGTCGGCTTCCCGAACGAGACGGACGAGGATTTCGAGGCCACCATGAAACTCATCGAAGAGATCAACTTCGACATGAGCTTCAGCTTCATCTACAGCCCGCGCCCCGGTACCCCGGCCGCCGATCTGCCCGATGACGTCGACATGGAGGTGAAAAAGGCCCGCCTGACCCGCCTGCAGCACGTCATCAACAACCAGTCGATGCAGATTGGCCGCGCCATGCTGGGCTCCACCCAGCGCATCCTGGTGGAAGGACCCTCCAAGCTCGACCCCATGCAGCTGTGCGGCCGAACCGAGAACAACCGGGTGGTCAACTTCGAAGGCCCGCATACCCTGATCGGCGGCTTTGCCGACGTGGAGATCACCGAGGTGCGTCCCAACTCCCTGCGCGGCAGATTCCTGCGCGGCGAGAACGAGATGAACCTGCGCATCGCCACCGCCCCGAGCGAGATCCTCGCCCGTCGCCCGGACAACGTACCGGACCAGCTGGGCGTGGCCGCCTTCACTCCCCACTAATCTGTTCACCCCATCCGGCCCCGGCCGGGTGGGATCGCGTCAAGACGAGGACACTTTGAGCCGACACATCTCGACCCTGAATCTGCATCTGGAACCCGCCGACAACCAGCGTCTCGCCAGTCTGTGCGGTCCGTTCGATGACAACGTCAAACAGCTGGAACGCCGCCTCGGCGTCGAGATCAGCTACCGCGACAACCACTTCCAGCTGCTGGGCAAACAGGCTCAGGTGGAGGCGGCTGCCGTCATCATCAAGCACCTCTATGTGGAAACCCAGCCCCTCAAGGGCGGCAAGGTGACCGACATCACCCCCGACATGGTCCATCTGGCCATTTTGGAGTCGCGGGTGCTGGAGCAGGATGACGAGCCAGCGCCAAGCATCCCCTATGGCAAGGAGGTGACGGTCAAGACCAAGCGTGGCCTCATCAAGCCGCGCAGCCCCAATCAGGCCCAGTACATCGCCAATATCGTGCGCCACGACATCTGCTTTGGCATCGGCCCTGCCGGGACCGGCAAGACCTATCTGGCGGTGGCGGCGGCGGTGGATGCGCTGGAGCGTCAGGAAATTCGCCGCATTCTGCTGACCCGCCCGGCGGTGGAAGCGGGCGAGAAGCTCGGCTTCCTGCCCGGCGACCTCTCCCAGAAGGTGGATCCCTACCTGCGCCCGCTCTACGACGCCCTGTTCGAGATGCTGGGCTTTGAGCGGGTGGAGAAGCTGATGGAGCGCAACATCATCGAGGTGGCGCCGCTCGCCTATATGCGAGGCAGAACCTTGAATGACGCCTTTATCATCCTGGACGAGGCCCAGAACACCACCACCGAGCAGATGAAGATGTTCCTGACCCGCATCGGCTTCAACTCCAAGGCGGTGGTCACCGGCGACATCACCCAGGTAGACCTGCCCCGCAACCAGAAGTCGGGCCTGCGCCACGCGCTGGAAGTGCTGCAGGATGTCGACGGCCTGTCGTTCAATTTCTTCGAATCCAAGGACGTGGTGCGCCACCCGGTGGTGGCCCGTATCGTGCAGGCCTACGAGGCGTTCGATGCCAAACAGGCGGCCGACAAAGCCGCTCCCCACACCAGCAAAGAGAGTGCCCAATGAGCGTGACCCTGGATCTGCAACTGGCCAGTGCCAGCACCGATGGCCTGCCGAGCGAGGCCCAGCTGCAGGGCTGGCTCGACGGCACCATTCTCGGCTTCCAGCAGGAGGCAGAAGTGACGGTGCGCATCGTCGACGAGGCGGAGAGCAACGAGCTCAACCTCACCTATCGCGGCAAGGACAAGCCCACCAACGTGCTCTCCTTCCCGTTCGAGGCCCCGCCCGGCCTGGAGCTGCCGCTGCTCGGCGATCTGGTGATCTGCCGCCAGGTGGTGGAGCGCGAAGCCACCGAACAGGGCAAGCCGCTGATGGCCCACTGGGCCCACATGGTTGTGCACGGCAGTCTGCATCTGCTAGGTTATGACCATATCGAGGATGACGAGGCCGAAGAGATGGAAGCGCTCGAGCGCGACATCATGCAGGAGCTCGGTTTCGCCGATCCTTATCTGAACGACGAAGAGTAAAGAACCGGATGGTCATCGTCTTGAAACAGCCGATGCCCATCCTCATATAGCCACAACGATTTCAAGTATGTTCATACGAGTAACCAAGAGAGAAAATGACCGACGATCACCCTAGTACCGGCTCGCCGAAGAAAACCTGGCTCGACAAACTCAGCCAACTCTTCCAGGGCGAGCCAAAAGACCGCAACGATTTGGTGGAAGTGATAGCCGACGCCGAAGAGCGCGATCTCATCGATCAGGACACCAAGGACATGATCGAGGGCGTGCTCGAAATTGCCGAGCTGCGCGTGCGCGACATCATGATCCCCCGCTCCCAGATGGTGACCATCGAGAAATCCCAGCCAGTGGACGAGATCCTGCCGGTGATCATCGAGTCGGGTCACTCCCGCTTTCCGGTGATCAACGAAGACAAGGATCACGTCGAGGGCATCTTGCTCGCCAAGGATCTGCTGCCGTTCGGGTTTGGCGGCCACCACGCCAGCGAACCGCTGCAGCTGGAGAAGATCCTGCGTCCCACGGTGATCGTCCCCGAGAGCAAGCGGGTCGACCGTCTGCTCAAAGAGTTTCGTGAAGAGCGCTACCACATGGCCATCGTGGTGGACGAGTTCGGCGGCGTCTCAGGTCTGGTGACCATCGAGGACATCCTCGAGCTCATCGTCGGCGAGATCGACGACGAATTCGACGACATCGAGGATGAGCCGGACGAGATCCGCCGTATCAGCAAGCGGGTGTTCGCCGTCAGCGCCCTCACCGAGATCGAAGATTTCAACGACTTCTTCGGCACCCAGTTCAGCGATGAAGAGGTGGATACGGTGGGCGGTCTGGTGATGCACGCCTTCAGCCATCTGCCCAAGAAGGGCGAGGAGATCGAGCTGGAAGGCTACCTGTTCAAGGTGATGCACGCCGACAAGCGCCGCCTGCAGCAGCTGCAGGTGAAGATCCCCGACAACCATGTCGCGGCCCAGTCCGAGGCCCAATAAGCCTTGACCCTTGCCAACAGCGCCCCGCCCGTCGGGGCGCTGTTCGTTTGAGCACACACCACCTCTGCTTCTCCCCGGTCACAAGGCCCGTCATCGCCCTTTTATCCCCTCGCTTCGGGCCGTCGGCCGGGAGGCTCGCCGTTGACCGCCTTTACGGGTTAAGATACCGGCCACTCAACCCATTGCAGTTCAATCCGAGCCTTATCGCCCGTGAAATTACAGCCCGTGAAATCAAAACTCCTGACCAGCCTGTTTGCCATGGCCTCTGGCGCCATCGCCGTGCTCGCCTTCTCGCCCTTCAACTACTGGCCGCTGGTGATCCCCTCCCTGCTCGGTCTCTACGCCCTGCTGGACAAGGCCAACCCCAAGCAGGCGGCCTGGCGCGGCTTTGGCTACGCCATGGGGCTGTTTTTGCCGGGGCTGTGGTGGATCCACGTCAGCATGACCATGTTCGGCGGCATTCCACTGCCGGTGGCCTTCGTGCTGCTGGCCGGGCTGTCGGCCTATCTGGCGCTCTACCCGACCCTGGCCTGCTGGGCCTTCGCCCGCTTCTTCAGCGGTCGCCACTGGAGTCGCTGGCTGCTCGCCTTCCCGGCGCTCTGGCTGATGGCCGACTGGCTGCGCGGCTGGGTGATGACCGGCTTTCCCTGGCTCTGGTTCGGCTACAGCCAGATTGACGGGCCGCTCAAGGGCTTTGCTCCCATCCTCGGCGTGCAGGGCATCACCCTGGCATTGCTGTTGACCGCCTCCGCCCTCTGGCTGCTCTGGCAGAGCCGCAAGCCGGCCTGGCTGCTGGTGCCGGTGGCCCTGGTGGGCGCCGCCCAGGGGCTGATGCAGCTCAACTGGGTGACCCGCGGTGAACCGGTCAAGGTGGCGCTGGTGCAGGGCAACATCGAACAGTCCCTCAAGTGGGATCCGGAGGCGCTGGTGCCGACCGTGCGCAAGTATCAGGATCTCAGCCGCGAGAACCAGGACGCCGACATCATCGTCTGGCCGGAATCGGCCATCCCGGCCATCGAAAAGGAGATGGGCAACTACCTGGAGAGCCTGGACAAGGCGATGAAGGTGAACGATACCGGCCTGCTGGCGGGGATCATCCACTACGATCTCGAGCAGCAGCGCTTCTTCAATACCGTGCTCGGCATGGGGGTGCAGGATGCGGAAGGCAAGGAGTCCTACTACTACCAGCACAAGAACCGTTACTACAAATACCACCTGCTGCCCATCGGCGAGTTCGTGCCCCTTGAAGATCTGCTGCGTCCCATCGCGCCCTTCTTCAACCTGCCCATGTCCTCCTTCAGCCGTGGCGACGAGGTGCAACCGAACCTGATCGCCAAGGGGCTCAAGTTTGCCGCCGCCATCTGCTACGAGATCATCTTCCCGGACGAGGTGCGCCGCAACGTGCAGCCGGATACCGACTTCCTGCTGACCGTCTCCAACGACGCCTGGTTCGGCACCAGCATCGGTCCCTGGCAGCACATGGAGATCGCCCGCATGCGTGCCCTCGAGCTGGCCCGCCCGCTGCTGCGCGACACCAACACCGGCATCACCATCGTCACCGAGATCGACGGCAGCATCATCGCCCAGATCCCGCAGTTCGAGGCCGGCGTGCTGCGCACCGAGGTGCGTCCCGCCCACGGCGAGACCCCCTACCTGCGCTTTGGCAGCTGGCCCATGTATGGCATCGCCGCCCTGCTGCTGGCGCTGGGACTGGGGCTGCGCCCCCGCGCCCACCCCTGGGCGCGCAAGGGCTGACCCGGTCGTTCAACCCGATAAATAAGAGAGGCGCCCAAGGGCGCCTCTCTTCTGTTCAGTCTGATACCCGATCAGAACCTGTTCAGGCTCTGTAACGAGAGGTCGTCAGCAAGGTGAAGAGCAGCGCAGGAACCGGAGCGTATAGATATACGTGAGGATTCCGAGCAGCACATGAGCCTTGATCACGGCCTCGCAGCAAGAGCGTGGGCAGGTTCTCAGGGGGAGAGCGGCTCACGGTGATACTCATCGGCCCCGCACTCGGGACAAGTGCCGAGCTGCTGGGGGTGCAGCACGGTATGGCGCCACTCGCAGTGATCGCACACCAAGACCCCGAGCCCCACCCAGTCGCCGGCCCGGTAGACCCCCTTGTGCTCCAGCTCGTCCGCCAGCTCCTGCCACTCCACCTGGGTGCGGTCGGTCACATCCGCCAGCCATGACCAGGCAGTGTCTTTGAGCGCCAGCATGAAGGCGGACTCCTCCACCTGCTCATCCTTGCGCCCCTCGTCATAGTTGCCCAGATCCCGCTTCACATACTCGGCGATCAGCGCCAGCTCGTCCTGGGTCAGATCCCCGGCCGCCTCCAGATAAGCCTGCACCTTGGCGATCATCCGGTTGAGGCGCTCCCCCTGGAACTGTTCTGTCTCTTGCCACTGCTTTTGCAGCTCGGCAATGAAGGCTTCGTACCCTTTTTGACGTTTGTCCATGGCCGTTACTCCTCTACTGAACCCTGATCAGGCCCGGCTTAAGGCCCGAGGGACGCTGGCGGTTGTTGCCGCCGCAGGATATGGGTATTCTATTGCGATTTCCCAGCTGATTTATCTATCCATTTCACAGATCCGGATGTCACCAATGCAAGAGCAATACGTTCCCCAATCCATAGAACCAGCAGTGCAAAAGCACTGGGATGCCAAGAAAACCTTCAAGGCGGTGGAGAAAGTAGACAAGGAAAAGTTCTACTGCCTCTCCATGTTCCCCTATCCGTCTGGTCGTCTACACATGGGGCACGTTCGCAACTACACCATAGGTGATGTGATCTCCCGTTATCAACGCCTCAATGGCAAGAACGTGCTGCAACCCATCGGTTGGGACGCATTCGGCCTGCCGGCGGAAAACGCCGCCATCAAGAACAACACGGCACCGGCGCCCTGGACCTACGAAAACATCGAATACATGAAGAACCAGCTGAAGATGCTGGGTCTGGGTTATGACTGGGATCGCGAGCTGGCCACCTGCAAGCCGGATTACTACCGCTGGGAGCAGTGGTTCTTCACCAAGCTCTACGAGAAGGGGCTGGTCTACAAGAAGACCTCCTCCGTCAACTGGTGCCCAAACGACATGACCGTACTGGCCAACGAGCAGGTTGTCGACAACTGCTGCTGGCGCTGTGACACCCCGGTGGAGCAGAAAGAGATCCCCCAGTGGTTCATCAAGATCACCGACTACGCCGAAGAGCTGCTGAACGATATCGACAATCTGGAAGGCTGGCCGGAGATGGTCAAGACCATGCAGCGCAACTGGATTGGCCGCTCCGAAGGGGTCAACATCAGCTTCGCCATCGAGGGTCAGGCTGAGCATCTGGAGGTCTACACCACCCGTCCGGACACCTTCATGGGCGTGACCTATGTCGGTATCGCCGCCGGCCACCCGCTGGCGCTACAGGCAGCCGAGAGTAACCCCGAGCTCGCCGCCTTTATCGAAGAGTGCAAGAACACCAAGGTGGCCGAAGCCGAGCTCGCCACCATGGAGAAGAAGGGCATGGCCACCGGCCTCTACGCCATTCACCCGCTGGATGGCCGCAAGGTGCCGGTCTGGGTCGCCAACTTCGTGCTGATGAACTACGGCACCGGCGCCGTGATGGCGGTACCGGGCCACGACCTGCGTGACCATGAGTTCGCCACCAAGTACGGTCTCGAGATCAAGCCGGTCATCAAGCCGATCGATGGCGAGCTGCCGAACGTGATCGACGCCGCCTACACCGACAAGGGCGTGCTGTTCAACTCTGGCGAGTTCGACGGCCTCGAGTTCCAGCCGGCTTTCGATGCCATCGCCAGCAAGCTGGAGAGCCTTGGCTGCGGCAAGCGCACCGTCAACTTCCGTCTGCGCGACTGGGGTGTCTCCCGTCAGCGCTACTGGGGTGCTCCCATCCCCATGCTGACCCTGGCCGACGGCACCGTAGTGCCGACCCCGGAAGACCAACTGCCGGTGCTGCTGCCGGAAGACGTCGTGATGGACGGCATCCAGAGCCCGATCAAGGCCGACGCCGAGTGGGCCAAGACCACTTACAACGGTCAGGAAGCGTTCCGCGAGACCGATACCTTCGACACCTTCATGGAGTCCTCCTGGTACTACGCCCGCTACTGCTCCCCGGACTACGACAAGGGCATGCTGGATCCGGCGGCGGCCAACCACTGGCTGCCGGTGGATCAGTACATCGGCGGCATCGAGCACGCCTGTATGCACCTGCTCTACGCCCGCTTCTTCCACAAGCTGCTGCGTGACGCAGGCCTGGTGAACAGCGACGAGCCGTTCAAGCGCCTGCTCTGCCAGGGCATGGTGCTGGCCGACGCCTTCTACTACAAAGACGAGAAGGGCGGCAACGTCTGGGTCAGCCCGACCGACGTCAAGGTGGAGCGTGACGAGAAGGGTCGCATCACCAAGGCCGTCGACAACGAAGGCCGTGAAGTCATTCACTCCGGCATGACCAAGATGTCCAAGTCCAAGAACAACGGCATCGACCCGCAGCTGATGGTGGAGCGTTACGGCGCCGATACCGTGCGTCTGTTCATGATGTTCGCCTCGCCGGCCGAGATGACCCTGGAGTGGTCCGACTCCGGCGTCGAGGGTGCCCAGCGCTTCCTGCGCCGTCTGTGGCGCATCACCTTCGAGCACGTCAGTGCCGGCGTAGCTCCCGCACTGAATGTGGCGGCACTCAGCGGCGACCAGAAGGCCGTGCGCCGCGAGCTGCACAAGACCATCGCCAAGGTGAGCGACGACGTGGGTCGCCGTCAGACCTTCAACACCGCCATCGCAGCCATCATGGAGCTGATGAACAACCTGGCCAAGCTGGGCAGCGACGAGCAGGATCGCGCCCTGATGCAGGAAGCGCTGGAAGCGGTCGTGGTCATGCTCTACCCCATCACCCCGCACATCGGCTTCGAGCTGTGGAAGATGCTGGGCAAGGGCGACGACGTGGATCACGCCACCTGGCCGGTGGCCGACGAAGCGGCCATGGTCGAGACCGAGAAGCTGGTGGTAGTGCAGATCAACGGCAAGATGCGCGGCAAGCTGACCGTGCCGGCCGAGATCAGCCAGGCCGACGTCGAGAAGCTGGCCATGGCCGATACCTCGGTCCAGAAGTTCACCGACGGTCTGACCGTGCGCAAGGTGATCTACGTGCCGGGCAAACTGCTCAACATCGTGGCCAACTGATGCCATACCGCCTGGCCATGCAGACTGACCGTCTGGTTGCCAGGTGGTAACAGCAAACGGATGATAACGGCGGGCCCTGCGCCCGCCGCTCTTCACTTCATGCAAAGAGGATTTTCTATGGGCACCACCCTCACTCGCTGGCTGACCATACTGCTGACCGGCCTGCTACTGCAGGCCTGCGGTTTTCAGATGCGCGGCACCGCCATCCCGCCCGAGTTGATGACCATGAAGGTGGTCGGTGACAACAAGAGCGATTTCTATCGGCTGGTCACCACCCGCCTCAAGGCGGCCGGCGTGCAGCTCGCCGACAAGGAGGGCATCCCGGTGCTGACCCTGTCCGGCGTCGGCAGCACCAGTCAGGTCGCCTCCGTCGACTCCATCGGCCAGGCCCGTGAATACGTGTTGGGCTACAACACCCAGTTCACCGTCTCCATGCCGGGCAAACCGACCCAGGTCTTCCCCATCGCCTTCAACCGCAGTTTCCTGAACAAGCCGGACGCGGCGCTCGCCTCCTCCCGCGAGCAGGAGCAGCTTGGCAAGGAGATGCAGGAGCAGGCCGCCAACCTGGTGATCCGCCAGCTCAGCCAGGTCAAGTTCTGATGCGAGTATCTTGATGAGAGTACGTTGATGAGAGTCTATCCCGAGCAGTTTGCGGATCACCTCAAAGCAGGGCTCAAGCCCTGCTATCTCATTTTTGGGGACGATCCCCTGTTCAAGAATGAGCAAGCCATCGACCGTGCATCCTTCCCCCTCAACCAGGCCAGGTTCTGATGCGGATTTACCCTGAACAACTCGCGGACCATCTCAAAGCAGGGCTCAAGCCCTGCTATCTCATTTTTGGGGACGAGCCCCTGCTCAAGCTGGAAGCCATCGATGCCGTGCGCCAGGTGGCGCGCAAACAGGGCTTCGATGAGCGCCACAGCTTCGTGGTGGAACAGGGACTGGACTGGAATCAGGTCTACGATGCCTGCCAGGCCATGAGCCTGTTCTCGGCCCGCCAGATCATCGAGCTGGAGCTGCCGGCCAAGGTCGACAAGGAGTTGGCCGCCCGCATCAGCGAGATCGGCAAGCAGCTGCACCCAGACCTGCTGCTGGTCCTGAGCGGTAATCGCCTCAACCAGACCCAGATGAAGGCAGCCTGGTTCGACAAGCTGAGCCAGAGCGGCACCTATGTGCCGGTCAACCACCCCGAGCCCCGCTTCTTTCCGCGCTGGATGAGCGCCCGCTTCCAGCGCTTCGGGCTGAAGGCGCTGCCGGATGCGGTCAACTTCATGTGCCACTCCTACGAGGGCAATCTGCTGGCCGCCAGCCAGGAGATAGAGAAGCTGACCCTGCTCTCGCCACCCCAGCCCATCAGCGTCGCCTATCTGCAGGAGACCATCATCCGCCACGCCCACTTCACCCCGTTCCAGCTCATCGACACCCTGCTGGAAGGGAAGGTGAACCGGGCACAGCGCATCCTGCTGGCCCTGCGCGCCGAGGGCACCGAGCCCGGCATGCTGGCCTGGGCCCTGTGCCGCGAGCTGGAGCAGCTCACCGAGCTGGCGCTGGCGGCCAGGGCCGGTCAGCCGCTGGTGGAGCACTTCTCCCGCCTGCGCATCTGGCAGAGCCGCCAGCAGCTCATTCAACAGGCGCTGACCCGGCTGCCCTTCGCCAAGCTGCAGCAGTTGTGGCAACTGATGGCCCGGCTCGACGACGCCCAGCGTCGCTTCGATACCGAGCAGGCCTGGCTGATGCTGCAGACCCTCGCCCTCGGTTTTCGCGATGGCACCCCCTTGCCGCTGGCAGGATCTGACACATGATCCAGCCCGTCGACATCCCGGCCGTCACCGGAGGGAACCCCATGTTGCAGCCGCCTATCGGCATTCTGGGGGGGACGTTCGATCCCATCCACATCGGTCACCTGCGCCCGGCCATCGAGGCCCGCGACGCTCTGGGCCTGGCCGAAGTGCGTCTGCTGCCGAACCATATTCCGCCCCACCGGGCCAGCCCCTTCTGCTCCAGCGAGCAGCGTTTGGCCATGGTCGCCCTGGCAGCGGCGGAAAACCCGGGCTTCGTGGTGGATGAGCGGGAGCTCAAGCGGGACACCCCCTCCTGGACCATCGACACCCTTATCGAGCTGCGTCATGAACTGCCGGACACCCCGCTCTGCTTTTTGATGGGGATGGACTCCCTGCTCGGCCTGCCGAGCTGGCATCGCTGGCAGGAGCTGCTTGATTACGCCCATCTGGTGGTGAGTACCCGCCCCGGCTGGCAGCAGGATTACCCGGCCGAGGTGGCCGAGCTGCTGGCCCGCCACCAGAGCCGGCAGGTGGCAGATCTGCACCGACTGCGCCACGGCCGCATCTGGCTGGCGGACAATCTGCCGGTCGAGCTGTCGGCCACCCGCTTGCGGGCCCTGCTGGCAACGGGCGCGGATCCCCACTATCTGCTGCCGCCGTCGGTGGCACAATACATCCGCCAGCAGGGGCTGTACCGGCCGGCATGAACCCGATCGCGGCCGGCGGTTGTCCGACACGGATCGCGCACTATAGTGATCAACAGGGGGCGAGTTTGCCAAGCGGGCACGGCCCCTGTTCCACTCCCCTTCGCCGCACTGGGAAACGGGAGTGACCATGATATAATCCGCCGCCCTCACGCCGTGAAAGCGCGCCGGAATACAGGAGAGACTCATTGCAAGGTCAAGAATTGCATGCCTTTATCGTCGACAAGATCGATGACATGAAAGGCCGCGACATCATCACCCTCGATGTACGCGGCAAATCCAGCATCACCGACACCATGATCGTCTGTTCCGGCAACTCCAGCCGTCACGTCAGCGCCATCGCCCACCATCTGGCCAGCGAGGCCCGCCATGCCGGGCTCGATCTGCTGAGCGTGGAAGGCCAGCTCACCGGCGAATGGGTACTGGTGGATCTGGGGTCGGTGATCGTGCACGTGATGCAGGATGAGCATCGCGACTTCTACCAGCTGGAAAAACTCTGGAGCGGCACCGCTCAAGTGAACGCGCAATAACCGAGTACATGTGTAATAAGCGATGAAGATCCAGTTGATTGCGGTGGGCACCAAGATGCCCGCCTGGGTAGAGCATGGCTTCGAAGAGTATCGTCGTCGTTTCCCCAAAGACATGCCGTTCGAGCTGGTCGAGATCGGCGCCGGCAAACGTGGCAAAAATGCCGACATCCCCCGCATTCTGCAAAAAGAGGGGGAAGCCATGCTGGCGGCGGCCGGTCGTTCGCGTATCGTGACCCTGGATATTCCCGGCAAACCCTGGACCACCGAGCAGCTCGCCGTGCAGCTGGAAGCCTGGAAGCTGGATGGCCGCGATGTGGCCCTGCTGGTGGGCGGCCCTGAAGGGCTGTCGCCCGAGTGCAAGGCTGCCGCCGAGCAGAGCTGGTCGCTGTCGCCGCTGACCCTGCCCCACCCGCTGGTGCGGGTGCTGGTGGCCGAAAGCCTCTATCGCGCCTGGAGCATCACAACCAATCATCCGTATCACAGAGAGTGAACCATGCGTTATTCCAGCATCACCCTCGCATACCCGTATCACAGAGAGTGAGCCATGCACTATTCCAGCATCACCCTCACATACCCGTATCACAGAGAGTGGGACATGCACTATTCCAGCATCACCCTCACATACCCGTATCACAGAGAGTGGGACATGCACTATTCCAGCATCACCCTCGCATACCCGAATCACAGAGAGTGAGCCATGCACTATTCCAGCATCAGCATCCCCCTCTCAAACCAGAATCACAGAGCGTGAGCATGCACATCTGCACCCCGTTTCTCACCTGCTCGACAGTCATAAGGTAGCGGCATGCTGAAGAATCGCATCGAGATGCGCGACCACAGCGCCGAGGGTCGCCTCTTCTTCCGACGTACCCTGGTCGCCTACATCGGCATGATAGTGCTGATGCTGGTGTTGCTGGGCAACCTCTATTACCTGCAGGTCGAGTCTTACGACACCTACCAGACCCGCTCCAACGACAACCGCATCCGGGTGGTGCCGGTGGCACCGCCACGCGGCCTCATCTATGACGCCAACGGCGTGCTATTGGCGGAGAACCGCCCGGTCTACAGCCTGGAGATAGTGCCGGAAGAGACCAAGGATCTGGAGAAGACCGCCGACGAGCTGATCGCCCTGCTGAAGCTGCCGGAGGGAACCAAGGAGAAGTTCCTGGCCGAGGTCAAGCGCCAGCGCCGCTTCAAGCCGGTGGCCCTGTTCGAGAAGCTGACCGAGTATCAGGTCGCCCTCTTCTCGGTCAACCAGCACAACTACCCCGGGGTCAGCATCGAGGCCTACCTCAAGCGCTACTATCCGTTTGGCGACACCCTCACCCATGCGCTGGGCTATGTGGCCAAGATCAACACCCGCGACGTGGAGCGCCTCGACAAGGAGGACAAGCTCGCCAACTATGCCGCCACCAAGGACATCGGCAAGCAGGGGGTGGAGAAGTACTACGAGGATCAGCTGCACGGCGTGGCGGGCTACCAGGAGGTCGAGGTCAACAACCGCGGCCGGGTGGTGCGTACCCTCAAGTTCCAGCCGCCCGAGCCCGGCAAGGACATCTACCTCAACATCGACATCCGCCTGCAGCTCAAGGCGCAGGAGTTGCTGGCCGGCCGCCGGGGCGCCATCGTGATGATGGATCCCAATACCGGCGCCATTCTGGCCATGGAGTCGAGCCCGAGCTATGACCCCAACCTGTTCGTGACCGGCATCTCCAGCGCCAACTACTCGGCGCTGCTCAACGATCCGGCAAGGCCACTGGTGAACCGCACCACCCAGGGCATCTATGCCCCCGCCTCCACCGTCAAGCCCATGATGGCGGTGATGGGGCTCAACGAGGGGGCCATCACCCCCAACTACCGCTACTTCGGCGGCCCCAGCTTCTCCATCCCCGGCACCACCAAGAAGTTCCGAGACTGGCGCCGCTGGGGTCACGGCTGGCTCGACGTCTACCGCGCCATCGAAGTGTCGGCGGATACCTACTTCTACGATCTCGCCTACCGGGTCGGCATCGACAAGATCAACAGCTACATGACCAAGTTCGGCTTCGGTCAGTACAGCGGCGTCGATCTGTACGAGGAGACCAAGGGGGTGATGCCGTCACGCGACTGGAAGATGGCCCGCTGGCGCCAGCCCTGGTATCAGGGTGACACCATCTCCATCGGCATCGGCCAGGGCTACTGGAGCGCCACCCCGATCCAGCTGGCCAAGGCGATCAGCATCCTGACCCAGAACGGCCACGACGTGACGCCGCACCTGCTCAAGAGCACAGCCTCCATCGATGGCGTGGTCAATGCCCCCATCAACCCGAACATGGCCATCCAGACCAAGAGCGACAGCTACTGGCAAGTGGCCAAGGACGGCATGTGGCGGGTCATCAACGGTCACGAGGGGACGGGTCGGCGCGCCTTTGCCAACACCCCCTACAAGGCGGCAGGCAAGTCCGGTACCGCCCAGGTGGTGGGGCTGAAGGAGAACCAGGTCTACAACGCGGCCACCACCAAGGTGGAGCACCGCGACAACGCCCTGTTCGTCTCGTTCGCCCCGTTCGAAGCACCCAAGGCGGTCGTCGCCCTGGTACTGGAAAACGCCGGTGGCGGCAGCAGCATGGCCGCTCCGGTGGCCCGCCAGATGCTGGATGCCTACCTGCTGCCACCGGAGCCGCAACTGCCGCCGGCGCCGGCCAAGAAGCCCCAATCTGAAGAGGTCGCTCCTCATGAGTAATTCCGCTCGCCAGCAGAGCATCTGGTACAAGCTGCACATCGACTTGCCGCTGCTGCTCGGCCTGCTGACCCTGATGTCCCTCTCCATGGTGGTGCTCTACTCCGCCTCCGGCCAGGACGTCGACTCCATCGTGCGCCAGCTGGTGCGCGGCGGGCTGGCGTTCGCCCTGATGATCGGCATGGCCCAGCTGCCCCCCTCCCTCTATGCCCGCTGGTCGGTGCCGCTGTTCGTGGTGGTGGTGCTGCTGCTGGTCGCGGTGGACGTGTTCGGTCATATCGGCAAGGGGGCCCAGCGCTGGCTGGACCTCGGCTTCATGAAGTTTCAGCCCTCCGAGGTGATGAAGCTCTCCATGCCCATCATGGTGGCTGCCTGGCTCAGCCGCCACTCGCTGCCGCCCAAGTTCAGCCACCTGGTGCTGAGTCTCATCATGGTGCTGCTGCCAACCCTGCTGATCGCGGCCCAGCCTGACCTCGGCACCTCCATCCTGGTAGCCGCCTCCGGCTTCTTCGTCATCTTTCTGGCGGGGATCAGCTGGTGGCTGATCGGGCTGGCGGTGCTGCTCATCTGCGCCTTCATGCCGGTTCTCTGGTTCTTCCTGATGCACGACTACCAGCGCCAGCGGGTGCTGATGCTGCTGGACCCGGAGAAGGACCCGCTCGGTCGCGGCTATCACATCATCCAGTCCAAGATAGCCATCGGCTCCGGCGGCGTGTTCGGCAAGGGCTGGCTGCAGGGCACCCAGTCCCAGCTGGAGTTCCTGCCAGAGCGCCACACCGACTTCATCTTCGCGGTGTTCAGCGAGGAGTTCGGCCTGGTGGGCGTGGCCCTCCTGCTGGTGATCTATCTCTACATCATCAGTCGCTGCCTGTTTATCTCCATGCAGGCCCAGAACAGCTTCGAGCGCCTGCTGGGCGGTGCCCTGACCCTCACCTTCTTCGTCTACGTGTTCGTCAACATGGGCATGGTGAGCGGCATACTACCCGTGGTGGGGGTCCCCCTGCCGCTGGTGAGCTACGGCGGTACCTCCATGGTGACCCTGATGGCCGGCTTCGGCATCCTGATGTCCATCCAGACCCACAGAAGGCTGCTGGCCTGATGAGACTGGCCGGTGTGCTGCTCTCGCTCGTTGCCCTGACCGCAGTGGCGGCCGTCGAGCCCCCGGGGCTCGCCCGGCTCGCTGAGCAGCAACAGGTGCCGCTGGCCGAGCTGCAGGCCGCCGCGGCCCAGGCCAGCTTGCGCCAGGAGGTGCTCGACACCATCAGCCGCCCCTGGGAGGCTAAACCCTGGCACCGCTACCGGCCGCTGTTCATCACCCCGGAGCGGATCCGGGACGGCGTCGACTTCTGGCAACGCCACGCCGCTACCCTGGCGCGGGCCGAACACACCTACCAGGTGCCGGCGTCGCTCATCGTCGCCATCATCGGCATCGAGACCTTCTACGGCCGCCAGATGGGCCGCCATCCGGTGCTCGACAGCCTCTATACCCTGGGCTTCCACTACCCCGAACGGGCAGACTTCTTTGCCAAGGAGTTTGCCCAGCTGGTGCTGCTTGCCCGGGAAGAGAAGTGGCCACTCACCCGCCTGAAGGGTTCCTATGCCGGCGCCATGGGGATGGGTCAGTTCATGCCCTCCAGCTATCGCCACTACGCAGTCGACTTCGACGGCGACGGCAAGCGCGATCTGTTCGCCAATCCGGTGGATGCCATCGGCAGCGTTGCCCACTATTTTGCCGAGCACCAGTGGCGCTGGGGGGAGTCGCCGGTCGAACCCGCCTTGATCGGGCTGGCGCCAGTGGGTACCCTGCTGGGGCCTGCCCCCGAGCTGACCCAGACCTGGGCCGAGCTGGCCACCGCAGGCATTGAACTCGCCACCCCTCTGGCACCCGACACGCCGGTGAAACTGCTGGCATTGGAACAGGCCGATGGACCGGAATACTGGGTCGCGCGCCACAATTTTTACGTGATCACCCGCTATAACCGCAGCCCGCTCTATGCGATGGCGGTGCATCAACTCAGTCAAGCAATCCAGGACGCGTATGCATTACAGCCACAAACTTCTCCCGCTCAGCCTGACCTTGTTGCTGGCCGCCTGTAGCAGCCAGCCGGAACAGCTTCCCCCGCCTCCCGAACCGGTCCAGCCGGAAAAACCCCAGGTCATCGAGATCCCGCAGGCCACCGGCGCCATCCCGCGCCCCGAGCCCCTGAGCGCCAGCGGCAACCGTGACTACTGGATTGGCAAGCAGAAGAACGAGGTGTGGCGCGACATCAAGCACTACAGCGAAGAGGGGACCGCCAGCTGGCTGGCGCAGGATCTGGACGGCCAGAAGACCGCCAACGGCGATGTGCAGGACAGCAAGCTGTTCAGCGCCGCCCACCGCAACCTGCCGCTGCCAAGCTATGTGCGGGTCACCAACCTGGACAACGGGCTGGAGACCATAGTACGCGTCAACGATCGCGGCCCCTTCGGCAGCGACCGGCTGATCGATCTCTCCCATGCGGCCGCCAAGCAGCTGGAGATGGTGGAAGGGGGCGAGGCACGGGTGCGGGTCGAGCTCATCAACGACACCCCGGACCAGATGGTGATCATGGCCCCCATGAAGCCCATCGAGATGACGCCGACCACGCCAGCAGCTACTGCGGCCCCCGCCGCTCAGGACGGCTTCGTCGGCCAGCCCACCGAACTGGCCATGGCTACACCGGCCGCCGCCGAACCGGCCCCCGTCAAGGCTCCGGTCGCCAAACCCGCCAAACCGGCAGCGGCCAAAGCGGCCGCGCCCGCCAGCAGCGGCGAGGGCAAGATGATCCAGGTGCTGGCCAGCGGCTCGCAGGCGCGGGCCGAGGCGATGGGCAAGGTGATGACCCAGCGCCATGGGGTGCCCTACCAGGTGGCGGCCCACGGTGCCATCTTCCGGGTCCTGCTGGGACCGGTCCCCGCCGCTCAGCAGACCGCCCTGCTCGAACAGATCCGTCAGGGGGGGCTGGAGCAAGCCTTCATCGTCCCCTGATAGCGGGGTGGCTCAGCCAGCATGAACCACCGCCAACCGCCCGCCATCACGTCGTTTCCCGGCGTGATGGCGGCAACGGATGGATAAAAAACCAGGCCAGATGGCACGTCGGGCTTTGACCGACGGTCGCTTCTGGTATAGTGAAGCCCGCATTTTTAACTTGGGTTACCCCAACCAGGCTCCAGGAATTTCAAGATGTCCAAATTTGCCCGTTCAGTTATTCTGGCCTCCCTGATAAGCGCCACCGCTCAGGCCAACACGCCTGTACCGACCCCGAACGCCAACCCCGTGGTCGTTCCCGCCGCGCCGGAGATCTCCGCCAAGGCCCATATTCTGATCGACTACTACTCGGGTCAGGTGCTGGCCGAGCAGAACGCCGAAGAGCGTCTGCCGCCCGCCAGTCTGACCAAGATGATGACCTCCTACATCATCGGCCAGGAGCTGCTGAAGGGGAACATCAAGCGCACCGACATGGTGACCATCAGCCAGAACGCCTGGTCCAAGAACTACTCCGACTCCTCCAAGATGTTCATCGAGGTGGGCAAGCAGGTCTCGGTCGATGATCTCAACAAGGGTATCATCATCCAGTCCGGCAACGACGCCTGCGTCGCCATGGCCGAATTCCTGGCCGGCAGCACCGACTCCTTCGCCAGCCTGATGAACAGCTGGGCCGCCAAGCTCGGCATGAACGACAGCCACTTCATGAACCCGCACGGTCTGGATGCGGAAGGTCACTACAGTACCGCCCACGACATGGCCCGTCTGGGTCAGGCCCTGATCCGCGATCTGCCTGAGGAGTACAAGATCTACTCCCAGAAATCCTTCGTGTTCAACGGCATCACCCAGCACAACCGCAACCGTCTGCTGTGGGATCAATCCCTGCAAGTGGATGGCATCAAGACCGGCCACGTCAGCCAGGTCGGCTACAACCTGGTCTCCTCCGCCACCAACAACGAAGGCATGCGCCTGATCGCCGTGGTACTGGGCGCCAGCAGCGAGGGTTCCCGCGCCGCCGAGAGCAAGAAACTGCTCACCTATGGCTTCCGTTTCTTCCAGAGCCTGACCCCGTACAAGGCCGGCACCGAGCTGGTGACCCAGAAGATCTGGATGGGCGACAAGTCTGAAGTGAAACTGGGCGTCGACAAGGACGTCTCCGTGCTGGTCACCCGTGGCCAGGGCAACAACCTCAAGGCTGACTTCCAGCTCGAAAGCGAGCTGAAGGCACCGCTGGCCAAGGGCCAACGGGTCGGTACCGTGTTCCTCAAGCAAGGCGACAAGGAGATCAAGCAGGTTCCGCTGGTCGCCCTGGAAGAGGTGCAAGAGGGTGGCCTGATGAGCCGTCTGTGGGATTACCTGGTGATGCTGGTCTCCAGCTGGTTCAAGTAACCTGCGCACAAACCTGACCAAACAGCGGCGCCAACAGGCGCCGCTGCTGTCTTTTGCGGTCGGGCCAGTCAATAACCCTGCAATCTGCAGGTTCCGCCGACTGACGATTTGTGGTAAAAAGCAGCACCTCCATGCCTCGTCTGCCAGACCGGACCTTGATCCCGGCCTGGGCAATGCCCATATACACTTGAGCAGTGCCCGCCACAGACGGGTAGATGGCGGCCCTGATGGGCCATCGGCCACTAGCCACAAGCGATGAAGTCGTCCCGTGACGACACCAAAAGGTGAGTAAATGAATACCAAGTTTGATGAACTGCTGGAGTTCCCCTGCAAGTTCCCGTTCAAGGTGCTCGGCGTTGCCGACCCGGCGCTGCCGGACATGGTGGTGGAAGTGCTGCAGCAGCACGCCCCCGGTACCTACAGCCCGACCGTGCAGCCCAGCTCCAAGGGCAACTACCACTCGGTCCGGGTCACTGTGACCGCCCAGAGCAAGGAACATATCGAAGCCATGTATACCGCACTCGGTAACATAGAGCTGGTTCGCTACGTCCTGTAAGTCGCCTCTCTCGCCCCGCCACCGGGGCGACTGATTATTTGCCAGCCGGCTGTCGTGGCCGCGCTGGCCGACCCCAGCGCCTGTCAGTGAGGAAAGATGTCACTCCAAACCCCCGCCGAATCACCATCGTCAGCCCCCCGGCTGCTGGTCAGACAGCTGGGCCGCCGTCCCTACCAGCCGGTATGGGATGCCATGAAGGCCTTCACCGACAGCCGTACCCCCGACACCCCGGACGAGTTCTGGGTGGTGGAGCACGACCCCGTCTACACCCAGGGTCAGGCCGGCAAGGCCGAACATCTGCTCGCCCCCGGCGACATCCCGGTGGTGCAGAGCGATCGCGGTGGCCAGGTGACCTATCACGGCCCTGGCCAGCTGGTGCTCTACGTGCTGGTGGATGTGCGCCGCAGCAAGCTGACGGTGCGCGAGCTGGTGACCTGCCTCGAGACCGCCATCATCAACACCCTGGCCAAGAGCGGGATTGAGGCTTATGCCAAACCCGATGCCCCCGGCGTCTACGTGAAGAACCAGCTCGGCGCCTCGCTGCAGACAGAAGCCAAACTGGCCTCGCTCGGCCTGCGCATCCGCAAGGGCTGCTCGTTCCACGGCCTGGCCCTCAACGTCAACATGGACATGACCCCCTTCCTGCGCATCAATCCGTGCGGCTATGCGGGCATGGCCATGACCCAGACCAGCGCCCTGGGCGGCCCGCAGAGCGTGGCCGAGGCGCAAGCGATGCTGGTGGCCGAACTGGCCAGCCTGATCGGCTATGAGACAATCACGAATACCGAAGAGGCGGCATGAGCGAGCCCATGCTGCCTGGCCATGAGGGCACCGAGATGACCCTGGTGGCTATCAACCAGACAATAACAAACACCGAGAGTGAATCATGAGCAAACCCGTTCGTATGGAGCCGGGCGTCAAGCTGCGCGATGGCGACAAGATGGCCCTGATCCCGGTGAAATTCATGCCGGATCCCAACGAGGAAGTGCTGCGCAAGCCGGACTGGATGCGGATCAAGCTGCCGCCGTCGAGCCAGAAGATCGAGCACATCAAGAGCACCCTGCGCAAGAACAAGCTGCACTCAGTGTGTGAGGAGGCCTCCTGCCCCAACCTGGCGGAGTGCTTCAACCACGGCACCGCCACCTTCATGATCATGGGCGCCATCTGCACCCGTCGCTGCCCCTTCTGCGACGTGGCCCATGGCCGCCCGCTGGCGCTCGATCCAGACGAGCCGAAGAAGCTGGCACTGACCATCAAGGAGATGGGGCTGAAATACGTGGTGATCACCTCGGTGGACCGCGACGATCTGCGCGACGGCGGTGCCCAGCACTTCGCCGACTGCATCAAGCAGATCCGCGAGCACAGCCCGCAGACCCGCATCGAGATCCTGACCCCGGACTTCCGCGGCCGGATGGAGCAGGCGCTGGAAGTGTTCCGCGAGACCCCGCCTGACGTGTTCAACCACAACCTGGAAACCGCCCCGCGCATGTACCGGGTTGCCCGTCCGGGTGCCGACTACAAGTGGTCGCTGGAGCTGCTGCGCCGCATCAAGGAGATGCACCCCCATGTGCCGACCAAGTCCGGCGTCATGATGGGTCTGGGCGAAACCAACGAAGAGATCGTGCAGGTACTCAAGGACTTGCGCGAGCACGGCGTCAACATGCTGACCCTGGGCCAGTATCTGCAGCCGAGCCGCCACCACCTGCCGGTGAAGCGCTACGTGCCGCCCGCAGAGTTCGACGAGCTCAAAGACGTGGCCATGGGGCTGGGCTTCTCCCACGCCGCCTGCGGTCCCTTCGTCCGCTCCTCCTACCATGCGGACCTGCAAGCCAAGGGCGAAGAGGTGAAATAACCTCGCTCCCCCTGGTCAAAAAAGAGCGCCCCTGGGCGCTCTTTTTTATGGGCCGGCCACGAGCGGACACCGTTCCGGCTGCCGACCATGGCCAGCGCCGTTTGCACTCACTTCGCCGCCGGGTTAACGTGAGCCTCCCTTCTCCCCTTGAGTGATCTGCAGGATGCCGACACCGCTTATCCACTTGCTGCCCATGAGCGAGCAGCACTACCCCGCCTATTGCGCCTGCTTCATCGAGGAGTACGCGCAGGATCTCGCCAGCAACCAGGGCCACGACCTCGCCACCGCCCGCCACAAGGCGGAAGCCTCTCTGCAGCGCTATCTGCCGCAAGGGGTGGCCAGTGCCGGCCATCGCCTGCTCTGCATCCTGCCCGCAGAGGAAGCGGTTGCCCCCGCCGAGGAGGAGCTACTGGGTTATCTCTGGCACGCCATCGACAGCGACGGCGCCGCCACCTTTATCTATGACTTCTATGTCGCGCCGACCCACCGCAGCCGGGGGATAGGCAAGGCAGCCATGGCGCTGCTGGAAGCCGAGCTCAAACGCAGCGGTATCCACCAGATCACCCTGCGGGTCGCCCACGACAACCCGCGCGCCCTGGCGCTTTACCAGGAGGCAGGCTTCGCCATCACCGGCTACAACATGGCCAAACGGCTGGGTTGAACGCCTTATCCCGCCCTTGGACCACCCGGACAAGGGCGTGCCACCACCCGGCTGGCGCTGATATGATGAGGCCGCCCCGGCCTGCGTCGCTGCGCACGCCCTGTTTGTTCCCTGTCGCCCCGTTTCAGGATCCTGCTTATGTCACACACCCGCGTCTTCATCGTGCACGGCTATACCGCCTCCCCCCACTCCCACTGGTTCCCCTGGCTCAAGACGCAGCTCGAAGCCCGCGATATCCGGGTCGAGGTGCTGGCCATGCCTGATCCCCACCATCCGCAACCCGCCGCCTGGGACGCCGCCATGGACAGCCTGGTACGCGATCACGATGAGCGGACCTTTCTGCTGGGCCACAGCCTCGGCTGCATCACCATCTTGCGCCAGCTGAGCCGCCTGCCCGCCTCCTGCCGGGTGGGCGGGATCCTGCTGGTGTCCGGCTTCGATCAGCCGCTGCACACCCTGCCTGAGCTGGATCCCTTCATGACCCAGGGTTACGACCCGGCCCACATCATGGCGCTGGCGCCCCGGCGGGTCGTGGTCGCCTCCCGCGACGATGCCATCGTGCCCTATCGCTACTGCCAGCATCTGAGCGAACAGCTGGCCGCACCGCTCTACAGCCTGGAGCATGGCGGTCACTTCCTCGATCGGGACGGTTTTTTGGAGCTGCCGCTGGTACACGACCGCCTGCTGGGGATGATCGAAGACCAATAGATAACAAAACGGCCACTTGCGTGGCCGTTGCAACACTCAGCAGGCTAGAGCGAGATGCCGGAAAAAGACATGAAGCCGAGCGACATCAGCCCGGCCACGATGAAGGTGATGCCGATGCCGCGCAGCCCCTCCGGCACATCCGAATACTTCATCTTCTGGCGCAGACCGGCGATGGCGACGATAGCCAGCAGCCAGCCCAGCCCTGAGCCCGCTCCGTACACCACGGATTCGATGAAATCGTAATCCCGCTGGGCCATGAACATCACCCCGCCGAAGATGGCGCAATGCACCGTCAGCAGCGGCAGATAGATGCCGAGCGCGTGATAGAGCGCCGGGAAATGTTTGTCCAGCACCATCTCCATCACCTGCACCAGCGCCGCCAGCACCCCGATATAGACGATAAAATCGAGAAAGCTCAGATCAAACTCGCCGAGGAAGGTACTCTCGGGACGCAGGATATGGCGGTAGATCAGGTTGTTGAGGGGAATGGCGATCACCATGACCACCAGCACCGTCATGCCAAGGCCGAAGGCGGTGTTGATGTTCTTGGAAACGGCCAGAAAGGTGCACATGCCAAGGAAGAAGGCCAGCGCCAGGTTTTCGACAAAAATCGAGTGAATAAAGAGGTTTACATAATAATCCATCGGGTCGGCTCACAACGTGTACGGAGCGGGAGCCGCCTTCGCGCCCGCCGGCGGGCAGGCACGAAGACGGTGCAAGGAGGGCACCGGACCGCACGGGCATGCCTTCGCGGCTGACATCAATCAGCGAGGAGGGGAAGACTCGGGCGGACGGGCGCTCAGCAAGCAGCCGGACGCGAGTCGCTGTGGCAGAAACGAAATTGCAGGTGATGGCAGCTCAAGCGCCACCGGTGCAGATAACCGAAGTAGTCGCTCAGTTGCCTGAGGTAGATGAGGGGCAGGAAGAATAGCAGGCCGCAGAGCAGGCCGAGGATATCGTGCTGGAACCAGGCCAGCAGCACCTCATAGAGCTCGGCTTGAGCGGCCCCTTCCAGCCGTCGACCCTGCTCGAAGCTGAGTCGCCACTGGCCGCCCGGCGGCAGGCTGACGCTGTTGACAAGCCCGGGATCGGCCGGCTCATGCAACTGCATCGAGGCACCCTGGCCAACCGCGGCCTGACGTACGGCTGCACCGACCTCTGCCGCGGCGAAGGCGGCAAGCCACAGAAGGCAGGCGATGGCGAGGGCCATCGGCCAGGTAGAGCGTCGGCCAGAGGGTGACAAGCGGGGAGTCCCTTCTTTAAAAGAGAATTCAGCGAGGCCGAATATATCACAATTCATCTTTTTATTAAATTATAAACCCTGCAAACACCCACGAATTGATACTAAAAACCCTCTTTATAAATAAAGAGGGCAATTAAAAACCACTATGAGAGCAAGGAGCACCCTCTTTAGCCCTCACGGTGATCCTCACTCCTGCACAAAGGCCGGGTGGTAGCACACTTCGCCACTGGGCATGGCAGCGCCGAACGAGCGGGCCATGAAGTACTCGGCTGGCACGCCGGGCAGCGTCAACCCCGGCTCGGGCACGAAACCGAAACGGCCGTAGAAGCCGGGATCCCCCAGAACCACGCAGCCAGCAGCTCCCATCCCCTTGAGCTCGGCCAGACCAGCCTCCATCAGCCGTGACCCCAGCCCCCTGCCGTGCAGCTCAGGAGAGACCGAAATGGGGCCAAGGCCATACCAGTGCGGGCTGCCATCGCTGATGGTGACCGGCGAGAAGCAGAGGTGGCCGACCACCCGCCCCTCCAGCTCCGCCACCAGCGACAGGCTGAGTGCCCCGGCCTGGCGCAGGTCACGCACGATCAGCTGCTCGTTGTGATCGGTATGGGGGGCATTGAGGAACGCGGCCACGGTCAGCGCTTCAATGGCGTCGTGATCGGCGCCTGTTTCGGGCCGAATGATGATGTTCATAAGTTTTCTCCGTTTGTTATCTTGCAATGGATGGCCTGATCAGACTGCCTGCAAGCAGCAGATCACATAGCCATAGCTGCCCAGGTATTGGCGGTGGATGGCCACTTCCCGGCTCAGATCCTGCCAGGCTGGGCTATCCCCCAGCTCGGCACTGTGGCGCGCCAGATTGCGCTCGATGGGATCCAGATAGTTGTGCCAGGCCCTTTGCGGCAACGGGGTGTGCCACAGGCAGCGATAACCCGCCTCCTGCACCGCTTTGAGCAGGCCCGCCAGGGTCTGCATGGCGGGATAATCCCGCTGCCAGAACGCCAGCGCCTCCTCTGGCGGCGTGTCCGTCAGCCACACCAGGTCGCTCAGCACCAGGCAGGCAGCAGGGCCGGCAAGGTACGGCCGCCATGCTTGCAAGGCGTTGGCCACCCCTATGGTGTAGGCGCTCCCCTCGGCCCAGATGAGATCGGCGGGGGCTAGGTCCGCCGGCAGCGCGGCCATGTTGGCGCACAGGGTAGTGACATGACTCAGCCCCGCCGCACTGGCGCTGCGGGCCACGGCGGCCAGCGCCTCCTCGTCCAGATCGATGGCCACGATGGTGGCGTCCGTCACCTGTGCCAGCGCCAGGGTGGCGGCGCCGCGCCCGCAGCCCATGTCGAGGATCCGGCGAGGCTGGCTGGGCAGCGCGGCAAATTGCTGCTGGGTGAAGAGGCTATCGCCCGGCCCCCAATAGCTCATGCCATCCAGCAGCAGCTTGAAATCCCGGATGTAGCGCTCATGTTCATTCATGTCTTTGCTGAGCCACTGCAGGTGGTAACGCTCTTTTTCACTGAATCCCTGCTTCATCACCCAGGCAAAGTAAGCCTGCGGGGCTTGATGCTGCAGTTGCCGCTGCCAGGCCTTGAACTCGTCGCCGGAGTGCGCACGCAAACCGGCGAGATCCGCCAGCAGATCCCGGGCGCGTTGCATCCGCGCCAGCTCTTCATCCAGCTCCCTGACCCGGGCTTCCAGCGTTGCCTGCTCTAGCTCGCCCGCCAGGCAGGCGAGGCACTGCTTGAGGCTGAGCCCGCCGGCCTGCAGGGCCTGTACCATCCGCAGCCGCTGCAGATCTTCATCATCGTAGTGGCGATAGCCGTTGGCGCCCCTCGTTCCCGCAATCACCCCCAGCTTCTCGTAATAGAGCAGGGTGGAGCGGGCCAGGCCGCAGCGCCGGGCCAGTTCGGATATTTTCATGACAACGACTCGCTGAGGGGTCTGTGACCCGATGAAGGGAAGCTTAAACTGTGAAGCAATAGACGGGTCAACGACAACATCCGGGTTCACATCATTAAAAAAAACGGCCACCCTGAGGTGGCCTTCATCGGCAGCAAGAGAGACTCGCGGGAATCAGAGGCCGGCGGCTTCCAGATGCTCCACCAGCAGCTGCACGCTGCGATTGCCACGCCACTCGTTGACGTCGAGCCGGTAGACCAGCCGCACCCGCTTCACCGAGGCATCGGGCCAGCGCTGCAAGTCGACGCCAAAGGCGATGGCATCCACCGCGTGGCCGGAATCGGTTGTCAGCATCATCTTGAGGTGCTTCTCCCCCACCAGCCGCTGCTGCACCAGCACGAATTCCCCGTCAAACAGTGGCTCGGGAAAGGCCTGACCCCAGGGGCCGGAGGCGCGGATCAGCTCCGCCAGCTCCAGACTCAGCTCATCGGGCAGCAGCTCGCCATCGGTGAGCAGCACCCCGGTCAAGAGCTCAGGGGTCACCAGCTCGCCGATGACTGCCTCGAAGGCCCGGCCGAAGGCCTCGATATTGGCCTTGGGCAGGGTCAACCCGGCCGCCATGGCGTGGCCGCCAAACTTGCCCATCAAGCCGGGGTGGCGGGTATCGAGCAGTTCCAGCGCATCGCGCAGGTGCACCCCCGGGATGGAGCGCCCGGAGCCCTTGAGCTCGGTCTCGCTGCTCTCGGCAAAGGCGATGACCGGGCGGTAGTACTTTTCCTTCACCTTGGAGGCCACCAGCCCCACCACCCCCTGATGCCACTCGTCCCGGTGCAGCACGATGCCGGAGGGCACCTCGCCGTCGCGAAAACGGATCTGCTCCAGGGTGGCGAGCGCCTCCTGCTGCATCCCCTGCTCGATCTCCTTGCGCTCCTGGTTGAGGCTGTCCATCTCGGAGGCGAGCTGGCGCGCCAGGTTGATGTCCTCGCTCAGCAGGCAGGCGACCCCGAGCGACATATCGTCGAGCCGGCCCACCGCGTTGAGGCGCGGCCCCAGCGCAAAGCCGAGATCGGCGGCGCACAGGCGACGCCCGTCGCGGCCCGACACGTCCACCAGCGCTTGGATGCCGGGGCGGCAGCGGCCGGCCCGGATCCGCTGCAAACCCTGATGGACCAGAATACGGTTGTTGCCATCGAGCGCCACCACGTCGGCCACGGTGCCGAGGGCCACCAGATCGAGGTAATCAGCCACGTTGGGGGCGCGCAGCCCCTGACGCTCATACCAGCCGCTCTGGCGCAGATGGGTGTTGAGGGCCGCCATCAGATAGAAGGCGACCCCGACCCCGGCAAGCGACTTGGAGGGGAAGTCGCAGCCATGCTGGTTGGGGTTCACTATCGCGTCGGCGTCAGGCAGTTCCAGGCCCGGCAAATGGTGATCGGTAACCAGTACCTGCATGCCGGCCGCCTTGGCCGCCGCCACCCCGGCGATGCTGGAGATACCGTTGTCCACCGTGATCAGGAACTCGGCGCCACGGGCCACTGCCAGCTCGACGATCTCCGGGGTGAGGCCATAACCGAACTCGAAGCGGTTGGGCACCAGAAAATCGATGTGGCGACCGCCCATGGCGCGCAGGGCCAGCACGCACAGCGCCGAACTGGTGGCGCCGTCGCAGTCAAAGTCACCGACGATGAGAATGCGTTTTTGCGCCGTCAGTGCCTCGGCCAGCAGCGGCACCGCCTGCGCCATGCCGAACAGGCGCTGGGGCGGCAACAGCTGGTTGGCACTGCGCTCCAGCAGAGCGGGATCTTCAACCCCGCGGCTGGCGAAGATTTGACGAAGCAGCGGGTGCAGGGTGGCGGGCAGATGGGAATCATCAACTCGCGGACGACGACGGATTAGCAGGGGCATTGATGTGATCCAGTATCTTGAGCAGTTGTTCAGGGCTCTGATAACCGCGCACCAGGTCGCCATTTGGCAGGACCCAGCTCGGCAGCGCCTTGATCCCGAGCCACTGGCTCAGGCCGATATGATGGGCAAGGATCTCATTACAGCCGGTCTCAGGCAAACGATCACTGAGATCCAGTGCACCGAACTGCCGGGGATTGCACCAGCGCGCCTGCGCCTCGGCCAGATCGGCAAAGGTGCCGAGCACCGGCAGCAGTTGCACGCTGACCCCTCTCGCCTGCAGGACCGGCAGCTCTTCCAGGGTAGTGCGACAGCTGCTGCAGGCGAGATCGGTGAACAGGGTGACGCGATGGCGCTCCTGCTCGGCCCGCAGCTGTACCCGCCGCTCGCCGATCTGCGCCAGGGCCAGTTGCCGCTGCTGACGCAGCCCCAGCATGGTGAGGTTTTTCATGTCGTGGGCCAGATCCAGCATGGTGCCCTGCAGCACATAGTCGCCCCTGGCATCGGTATAGAGCAGCCCCTGGGCGGTGCCCAGCATGTAGAGACCGGGCATGGGGGTCTCGTCCACCAGATAGACCTGTACCCCGAGCCGTTGCTCTATGGTCTGCTTCAACAGTTGGGGATCCATCCCCGCGCTGGCGGCAAAAGAGCCCAGCAGCATCATTCCCAGCAGTAAATACTTCACTCTTTTACTCACTTGGCATGAACGAATGGACTCACAAGGTAACTCAGTGAATATTCTCTCCTCAACCGCTTAATTATCGATTGATTAATAAGCAGGGCCGCAAAAAATCCCGATCTGACAGGTTGCCAATCGGGCAAAGGCCCAGCAAGCTAACCGGGACGACAGGAAACACGACGGTCATCCTCTGTTTTCCTGAAGCTTTATTATTCAAATACCGGTGCGGCACTGGCCGTACCTTGCCCATTTTTGGAGGGGAAAATGAGTCTGATTCAAGAGTTCAAGGCCTTTGCGTCCAGAGGCAACGTGATCGACATGGCGGTCGGTATCATCATTGGTGCCGCCTTCGGCAAGATAGTCTCCTCCTTCGTTGGAGACGTGATCATGCCGCCCATCGGACTGATCCTGGGGGGCGTGGACTTCAGCGACCTCGCCGTGACCCTGAAGGCCGCCGAGGGAAGCACCCCGGCCGTGGTCATCGCCTACGGCAAGTTCATCCAGACCATCATCGACTTCCTGATCATCTCCTTCGCCATCTTCATGGGGCTGAAGGCCATCAACACCCTCAAGCGCAAGCAGGAAGAGGCCGCCGCCCCGGCCGGCCCGACCAAGGATCAGGAACTGCTGACCGAGATCCGCGATCTGCTCAAATCCCAGCAGGGAAAATAAGCGCCAGCTCCTGTCGTGTATTCGAAAAAAAACCGCCTTCTGGCGGTTTTTTGTTGCCGGTCAGGCGCGCGGATGGTGCTGGCCGTGCAGCGCCTTGAGCCGCTCGTTGGCCACGTGGGTATAGATCTGGGTGGTGGAGAGATCAGCGTGGCCCAGCAGCATCTGCACCACCCGCAGATCGGCGCCGTGGTTGAGCAGATGGGTGGCGAAGGCGTGGCGCAGGGTGTGGGGGGAGAGCTCGCCCTGGATGCCGGCGCGCTGGGCATAGAGCTTGATGCGGTGCCAGAAGGTCTGACGGGTCATCATGCGCGCCTGCTTGGAGGGGAACACCACATCCGAGCTGGTGCCGCCGAGCAGCAGGGTACGCGCCTCCCGGTAGTAGCGCTCCAGCCAGTGCACCGCCTCCTCCCCCATGGGCACCAGTCGCTCCTTGTTCCCCTTGCCGACCACCCGCACCAGCCCCTGGCGCAGGCTGACATGCTCGGCGGTCAGCCCCACCAATTCGGAGACCCGCAGCCCGGTGGCGTAGAGCAGCTCGAGCATCGCCTTGTCCCGCAGCTCTAGCGGCTCGTCCACCAGCGGCGCTTGCAGCAGCGCCTCCACCTCGGCTTCGCTGAGATCCGATGGCAACTTCTTGGGCAGCTTGGGCCCCTCCAGCAGCACGGTGGGATCGTCGCTGCGCAGCTTCTCCCGGTTGAGGTACTGATAGAAACGGCGCAGGGCCGACAGGAAGCGGGCCGTGCTGCTGGCCGCAAACTGCTGGTCCACCCGCCAGGCGAGATAGTGCTGGATGTCGTCCAGCCCAGCCAGCAGCAGGGAACCACCCTGCTCGTCGAGCCAGAGGGAGAATTTTTCCAGATCGGTGCGATAGGAGCTGACCGTGTTGTCGGAGAGACCCCGCTCCAGCCAGAGGGCATCCAGAAACGGCTCGATCAGGGGATGGGATTCAGACTTGCTCATGGTGCGCCGCGCTCAGGGAAAACATGGCCCATTGTAACGTGCCGACCCACCGCGGCCGCAAGTTGCCGTTGTCCATCGCCCGCCAGGCGATGAAGCGCGCCGGCCAATCTGCTAGACTGACGCCCTCCCCCGGGCGCCACCCTGCGGTTGCCCGCTCCCATTGCCGATTGCGATCAAGAGAAGAGCGATGAAGATAGGTTTGTTTTACGGCTCTACCACCTGCTACACCGAGATGGCCGCCGAGAAGATCCGCGCCCTCATTGGCCCCGAGCTGGTCGATCTCCACAACATCAAGGATGTGCCCCTCACCCTCATGCAGGAGTACGACATCCTGATCCTGGGCATCTCCACCTGGGACTTCGGCGAGCTGCAGGAAGACTGGGAATCCCGCTGGGAAGACATTCAGGATGTCGAGCTGGAAGGCCGCATCATCGCCCTGTTCGGCCTTGGCGATCAGCTGGGTTACGGCGAATGGTATCAGGATGCCCTCGGCCTGCTGCACGATCAGCTGGTCCCCAAGGGAGTCAAGCTGGTGGGCTACTGGCCCAACGAGGGGTACGAGTTCGATGCCTCCAAGGCGCTGATCGACGATGGTCGTCACTTCGTCGGCCTAGCGCTCGACGATGCCAATCAGTACGACCAGACCGAATCCCGCATCGAGCAGTGGGTCGACCAGATCCTGGGGGAAATTCACGAGCTGCTCTGAAGCAGGGTTGACTGACACCAGTGGCGATGGCCCCCAGCCATCGCCCTCTCCCCACACGGCATGACGACGAAGGCCTGGTCAAAGGCCCCTTGATTGAACAAACGTCAGCGGCGACGCTTCACTGACTGCCGGCGGCCGGGTTTCGGGCCGCCGGGCGCATAAATCGCACCGATTTTCTCAATCGGTATCATCGCATGACGCTATAGCGACTTTTTTGTGCTGGTCTGCAACAATGGAAACGCTACCCCATAACAATCAGAGCCGGGTATCGGAAGCAAACGGACAGACCAGAATAAGGAAATTCTATGACTCCATTCTCCCTGTTGGCCCCTGCCATCGCCCGCGACGTGCTCGATCACGCGCTGGCGCTGGGTGCCGACTTCGCCGAGCTGTTTGTGGAGCGCAAGCGCCGCAGCCAGCTCAGCCTGCTCTCCAGCCAGATAGAAAACATCAGCGGTGGCCTCGATTTCGGCATCGGTGTGCGCCTGTGCTACGGCCACAAGGTGCTCTACGGCTACACCAACCTGGCCAGCCGCGATGAGCTGTTGCGCATCGTCAGCCTGCTGGCGGCCAAGGACCGGCGTGACCCCGTAGTGACTGCCACCGCCTTCGATTTCAGTCGCCTGAGCGATCGCAACCCGGTGGCCTTGCCGCTCTCAGCCGACAAGTTGCTGGAACAGAAGATTGCCTACCTGCACGCCATGGATGTCGCAGCCCGCGCCGAGAGCACCAAGGTGAGCCAGTTTGCCGGCAACGTGCTGGGCTGGGAACAGGAGGTAGAGATCTTCAACAGCGAAGGGGTGCAGGTGAGCGATCGCCGCCACTACAACCGCATCATGGCCCAGACCATCGCCGCCCTTGGCAGCGAACAGAGCGTAGGTTACGAAGCCCCTGGCGCCATGATGGGCTGGGAACACGCCGCCGGCGTGGATCCCCGCGAGCTGGCCCTCACAGCTACCCGCCAGGCGCTGGTGAAACTGGGCGCAGCCCCCTGCCCGAGCGGCAAGCTGCCGGTCATCATGGAGAGCGGCTTTGGCGGCGTCATCTTCCACGAGGCGTGCGGCCACCTGCTGGAGACCACTTCGGTGGCCAAGAAGGCCTCGGTGTTCCACGACAAGATGGGCCAGCTCATCGCCAATCCGGCGGTCAGCGCGGTGGACGAGGGGCTGCAGGGCAACGCCTGGGGTTCCATCAACGTCGATGACGAGGGAATGGCGACTCAGCACACCCAGCTCATCAAAGATGGCGTGCTCACCGGCTTCCTGGTGGACCGGATGGGGGCCCTGCGCACCGGCTACGCCCGTACCGGTTCCGGGCGCCGCGAATCCTACAAGTTCGCGCCGGCCTCGCGCATGCGCAACACCTACATAGAGCCGGGCAATCACAGCCTGGACGAGATGCTGGCAACCGTGGAGCACGGCATCTATGCCAAGCGGATGGGAGGGGGCTCGGTGCAGCCCGGCACCGGCGAGTTCAACTTCAACGTGCAGGAGGCCTACCTCATCGAAGGGGGCAAGATCACCCGGCCGCTCAAGTCGGCCACCCTGATCGGTACCGGCCCGCAGGTGCTCAAGGAGATCTCCATGGTGGGGCGCGATCTGGCCCTCTCCGCCGGCATGTGCGGATCGGTCTCCGGCTCAATTCCGGCATCCGTCGGCCAGCCGCCGCTCAAGGTTGACAGCATTCTGGTAGGGGGGAACGCCTGATGAGCCAACTCGACATGAACCAACTACTGACCCGTTTGCTGGACCAGGTCGCCGATCTCGGTGCCGAGGCGGACATCATCGCCAACCAGGACAAGGCCTTCTCCCTCAAGGCCGACAAGGGCGAACTCAGCGAATACAAGGTCACCAGCAGCCAGCAGATCGGCATTCGGCTGATAAAAGAGGGCCGGGTCGGCATCGCCTATTCGGAATCCCTCGACGAGTCGGCGCTGGCCGCCATGCTGCAGGATGCGCTGGATGCCAGCCGCTTCGCCAAGGTAGACCCGGATCAGACCATCGCCGTGCAGCAGAGCCGGCTCGCCACCGACTGCGCCGAAATCAATCAGCCCGACACCACCCCCGTGGAGGAGAAGATTGCCTTGGCCCTGCGCCTCGAGTCGGACATGCTGGCGCTGCCGGACGTGACCGGCGCCCCCTACAACAGCTTCTTCGAGGGAGAGGGCCGGCTGTGGCTCGCCAACAGCCAGGGCAGCCTCTGCCAGCATCAGGCGTTCAGCGTCGGCTGCTACAGCTCCGCCCTCATCGAGCGCGACGGCCGTCAGTCCATGTTCTCCCAGGGGCAGTATGAACGCCGCTTCGATGCGCTGGACAGCCAGACCCTCATCCGCCAGATCCACGCCGTGGCCGACGGCCTGCTGGCGGGGGACGCGGTGCCGAGCGGCCACTACAGCGCCATCTTCGACACCAATGCCCTGGCCAGCCTGTTCGGCTGCTTCCAGGCAGCGCTGTCGGGCAAGTGGGCCCAGCAGGGGATCAACCCCTGGCGCGACAAGCTGGGCCAGTCGGTGGCCTCCCGCTGGCTCATCCTGGAGAGCCGGGCCTATATGCCGGGTGGCATGCACATCAAGGCTTTCGATGGCGAGGGTGCCCCCACCCGGGATCTGCTGTTGATCGGCGAAGGGGAGCTCAAAACCCTGCTGCACAACAGCGCCACCGCCCACCACTTTGGCCTGGCCAGCAACGGCTCGGCGGCGCGCAGCGCCCGCAGTGCGCTGGATGTCAGCCCGCGCCACCTGGTGTTCGGGCTCGGCCCCCACAGCGAGGCCGAGGCGCAAGGCGGCGAGTACCTGGAGCTGGTCAAGCTGGACGGCCTGCACTCCGGCGCCGATGCGGTGAGCGGCGACTTCTCGTTCGGTGCCTCCGGCTTCCTGTGTCGGGACGGCGTGCGGGTGGCGCCGGTGCGCGGCATCACGGTGGCGGGCAACTTCTATCGCCTGCTGGGTGAGCTGGAAGCGGTCGCCAACGTGCTGCACCACGACGACGGCAAGAGCTTCTACGCGCCTCTTATCCGCTTCGGCGGGCTGAGTATCGCCGGCAAGTAACCGCCGATGGATGACCAGGAGCATCATGCTCCTCCATTCATCCGCATCGGCGGGCTAAGCATCGCCGGCAAGTAACTGTATATCGAGGGAAAAACCTCCAGCTTCCCACCCGAAAGCGGCGCCATCAGGCGCCGCTTTTTTCGCTCTGGCGCCCCTCATGGGCCGCTCCTAACCTCTAGGAAGCTGCCTGCGAGCTGCCGCGAGAGGCCGTCAGCAAGGAACAGCGCCGCCGGTCGCATCGGCCGGAACATGCTGGAGATCACCAAGATGGACAATACCCTGGTCTGGGCCGACATTCCGACACGGGATCTGGATCGCGCCATGGCCTTCTACTCGGCCCTGCTCGACGTGCCGGTCACGCCGATACAGGAGGAGATCCGCTTCGCCATGTTGCGCCACGATGGTAACAACGCGGCGGCCTGTCTCGGCCCCATGGACAAGTACCACCAGCCAGGGCACACGGGCCCCCTCATCTACCTCGCCCTTGGCCAGCGCCTGCAGGAGGCTGAACAGCTGGTGCCCAAGATCGGCGGACGGGTGCTCGAGCCCCTGCACAGCATCGGCAGCGGCCATGGCTGCCGGGTCATCATCGAAGATAGCGAGGGCAACTGGCTGGCCCTCTATGCCCCTCCCGCCAGCTGACAACCGGTGACAGAGCCAGAAACAACAACGGCGACCTCATGGTCGCCGTTGTGCATTGGCCAGTCTTCCCGGTCATCAGACCTGCGGGTTGAGACGGGTCGGCATGCCGGTACGCTGTTCCAGCACCTGCTTGACCACATTGGAGTCGCTGTCCATGTGGGCGATGAAGCGGGTGGTGGCCGGGGTCATGGGCAGCGGCACGGAGGCGGTGGAGTTGAACTCCTCCTCGTTGCGTGACAGCGGCTCGTGCACTTCCATGTAGCGACCGCCATCCGGCTCGACCGTGGTCTTGACCGGCTGGTTGACGAACTGGACGCGAGTGCCGACCGGCACGTTGTCGAACAGGTACTTGATGTCGTCGGCGCGCAGACGCACGCAACCGCTGCTCACCCGCAGACCGATGCCGAAGGTGGCGTTGGTGCCGTGAATGGCATACAGGTTGCCGATGTAGAGGGCGTGCAGGCCCATGGGATTGTCCGGACCGGCCGGCCAAACCGCCGGCAGGGTCTTGCCCTGGGCGGCGTAGCGGCGACGGATGTTCTCGGTCGGGGTCCAGGTCGGGTTGGCGCGCTTGCGCTCCACCTTGGTGATCCAGTTCTCCGGGGTGTTGACCCCCAGCTGGCCGATGCCGATGGGCAGCACCTGCACCACGTTCTTGCCTTTCGGGTAGTAGTAGAGACGCATCTCCGCCACGTTGATGACGATCCCTTCGCGGGGAGCGTTGGGCAGGATCAGCTGATGGGGGATGACCAGTTTGCTGCCCGCCTTGGGCAGGTAGGGGTCGACACCCGGGTTGGCTTCCATGATGTTGGTCAGACCCAACTGGAAGTCGGAGGCGATCTGCTCCAGCGGACGGTTGTCCGCAGGTACCACGTACTCCTGGTTCTCACCGATCAGGCGGCTGTTGGCTGCAGGCAGCTGGTATTCAACGGCGGCGGCCTGCTGGCTGACCAGCGCCAGAGTACATAAAAGAGCCGAAGCGGCAGTGCGAAGGGGATTCATAAAATTCCTGTGTGGTTTCCTGTACCAAGTTGGCCGACGGCCATTTCATCCTCGGTCTGGCCCGTGACGAGTACCTTGCGTCCGAGGTCGATTACCGAGCGCGCATTCTTTCCTGAGTCGGCCAAAAATTCAACGTCGGGATCGCTCTTTTTGCAGGAAAAAGCGCATCCGGCGCCGCTGACGCCGCCTCTTGTCACCCTGGCCACCCTAGCAGCCACAAACTGAGCGCAAGCTGAACAACAGGGAGGCCATCGAGCCTCCCTGTTTCATCACGGGATCACCCTTGCCTGCCGAGCAGGGCCGTCACCGCCCCGGCGATGGCGGCGCGGGCATCGAGCGCAGCCATCTCGTCGGCCAGCAGCCGGGCCCTGGCCCGATAGCGCGGCTCGTGCACCAGCTTGCGCACCGCCACCGCCACCGCGTCCGCCGTCGGCTCGTTGCTGTGCAGATTGATGCCGGCGCCGCTCCACGCCACCCGGGTGGCCACCTCCGCCTTGTCCTCCCCGGTGCCCGCCACCACCAGCGGCACCCCGTGCGCCAGAGCGGCCTGCACCGAGCCATAACCGCCGTTGGTCACCAGCACAGCGGCGCGGGGCAGCGCCAGCTCGAACGGCACGTGTTCGGTAACGATGGCATTGGCCGGGACGGCGGCGCCGAGCAGCGCCGGATCCCGCCCGCCGGTAGTCAGCAGCAGTTGCAGCTCGTCGCCGGCCAGCCCCTGCATGGCCGGCAGCAGCAACTGCCCCAAATCCACGTTGGCCAGAGTGCCCTGGCTGACGATGACCAGCGGCCGCTCATCGAGCCGCTCCCACCAGGGCGGCGGCGTCAGCTCAATCCGGGGGGGCAGCAGCGGGCCGACATAGCGGATCACCCCCTCCAGCTCCGGCCGCTCGTATTCAAAGCCGGCGCAGGAGAGCTGCAAAAAGGCATCGGGGGCCATCACCATCACATCGGTGAAGGGGGCCGTCAGCGGCGGTGCCCCCGCCTCGGCCAGCGCGGCATCGAAGCTCTGCTGTACCTCCCTTTGCAGTTGCCGGGTCGGCTCGTCGAGCCAGGGCAGCTCACCAAGGGAGCGGCGCAGCTCGGGAGGAATGCGCGGGCCGTAGAAGATGGCATCCGGACTCGAGAAGGAGACCGGGTTCACCCCCAGCATCAGGATGGGAAGGCGCCGCCCGTCCCCCTGCTGCAACAGCGGCAGCACGCCGTAGAAGCCGTTCTCCACCAGCAGCAGATCCACCCCCTCCGCCGCAATCAGCGCCCGCAGATGGCGGTCGTGCTGCGCCATGGGGGCGGCGAAGAAGCGCTTAAGCGCCAGCGCCATCTGGGCGGTACCGCTCAGGCTGGCCCGCTCGGGAAAATGCCGCTCCAGCGCCCGGTAGTCAAAGTCCACCTCGGGGGCGAAGGGCACGAATTCGGCACCGGTTGCGCGGATGCGCTGCTCGAACAGGGCGCCGCACAGCATCAGCACTCTATGCCCCTGCGCCACCAGCAGACGGACCGCCGCCAGCATGGGATTGACGTGGCCCGGGGTGGCGGTGGCCGCCAACAAAATGGTCGCCATCACGCCGCCCCTTGCGGCGCCAGCGCCGGGTTGAGGCAGACCGGGCTGGCCTGGATGTGGACCCGCTGGATGTGGCGGGCCGAGCGGGCGGTGAACCCCTCGCGGCCGTGCAACAGGCCGAGGTTGTCGGCGATCACCACGTCCCCCCCTTGCCACTGGTGGGCATAGAAGTAGCGCGGGTCGTAGAGCCGCTGGTGCAGATCCTGCAGGAAGGCGGCCTGCTCGGCCGGTGCCACCCCCTCAATCTGGAGGGCATGCTGGTTGAGAAAACGTACCCCCTCGCGCGGCGGCTCGTTGTAGCGCAGCACCGTCTCACCGCTCACCGGGTGGGGCACCAGCAGCGGCGAGCGCACCTGGCCGCCGTAGTGCACCACCTGCTTGATGCGATAGGTAATGTGCACCCGCTCCCAGCGGGCCAGCCGCTCGCCGTCCAGCTCGGTGAGCAATTGGCGGGTATTGATGAAGGTGGTGCGCCCCCCTTCGTCCGCCGCCGGGGCGTGCACGCAGTGAAACAGCTGGAACTCGGGCAGGGTCAGCTTGTACATGCCGTCCCAGTGCAGCGGCACATAGCTGGAGTCGAAGATGTGGTCGGTGGCGTTCTCGTGCTCCTTTACGTCCAGCACGGCGCCGAAGGGCCACATCATGATCTCGCCCCACTCCTCGCCGTAGCGGGTCAACCGCTCGGGATCGGTGAAGCCGGACTCGAACCCGCGCAGGATCAGCACGCCGTGGCGGCGGGCCAGCTCGCGCAGCGTCTCGATAGCCAGGCTCTGCACCGGCTGGGCGTTGCGGGCCGGTTCAATCAGCAGTCCGAACGGGGCTTGTGGCAGGATACGGCAGCGCTCGCCGCCGAGGGTAACGATGGATGCAGTCATGGGAAACTCCTCAGGCGGCGGCCTGCTTGCCGTTGATCAGGTAGTGGCTCGGACGGCCGTGGATGTGGACCAGCTCATGCTCCATCGCCAGCACGTCGCGCCGCTTCATCAGCACGAACTGGCCATCCAGGTTGGCCGCCACTCCGTGCCAGGGGGTGAGCCAGTCATCCCGGGTCGGCAGCATGTGGATGCCCATCTTCAAGCTGTGGCTCGCCTGGGGGTGGATGGAGAGGCGGATCGCCTCGGGGAAGCGCTCCGCCAGCAGGTTGCCCCAGGCACGGCTGCGCTGGATCACCGCATGGGTGCGCGCCTTGGCATCCCGCTGCAGCGCCGTGTTGGAGAGCGGGGTATCCGGCAGCTGGCTGTCTTCATAGAGGAAGCGGGTCATGGCGCGATAGAGGCGAATGCCCTCCTCGGTGCTTCTCACCTCTTCCGTGATCTGTGCCAGCGGCTCGGCATAGCGCTCGACCAGCTGTTCGCGCAGGGTGTCGAAGTCGCGGCTGGCGCAAAACTCGGCCATGCCAGCCACCATCCCTAAGTGGAAGACCCCGAGGTGGGTCGCCCCCAGCTCCAGGATCAGCTGCTCGATGTGGGCCTGATAGGCGTCGATGGCCGGGTCCGCCACCCGGATGAGGTCACCGAACACATGGCCGTCCGAGCAGATGAGGATCCGCATGCCGGGCGCATAGTGCAGCTGGATGCGCTGGCAGAGGTGGTTGAGAAAGCTGAGGGAGAGCCGCTCCGCCATGTCCGGCAGGGTGCCCAGCACCTTGTTCGGATTGGGCGACTTGGTGGGGAAGGCGGGCAGCACGCAGGTGATGGTCTCGCCCCGCTCGATGAAGGCCTGCAGACGGGGGATCTGGATGGCGGCCACCTCTGCTTCCTCCTGCTGCCGATCCAGAATGGGATCGGGGAAGCGGCGGCGATAAGGCAACAGCTCGGCAAATATATTTTGGGCAATATGATGGGAAGATAAACCACTCATTATTCCGGCTCCTTTGGCAGGATTAAAATCAATAAAGATGACTCTTTATCAATGCGTCCAGTCTCTGTCGTTATTATTTTTGTATCCGTTTGCTACCCAAACGAATCGAGAGGGGACAGTAGCCGAGATGAAGTCAGGCTATCAATTCGCCATTGATGTAAACAGATTCAACCCGCAGCGAATAATCTATTTCGCATAAGTTATGTTGAACTATACATATGAATATAAACAAATTTTATTTAAATAAATGCGTATCAAATATAACCAGTCAGAAAAGTTCCCCGGTCGTTTTATTATTAAGTCACAAATTGACTCGTGGATTATTTAGCACAGCTTAATAGTCATATTTTTTCAGGGTGGCAATCCTGACCATTTCGCTGTAAATATCGCAAATAATTATCCAGCTACATATTAAGCAGACGAACAGAGTGCAGCCACCGCCGAGCAAGAGGGGGAATGACCGGGCGAAATGACGCGTCACAGACCTGCTGCGCCATCGCCATGCGCTTTCATGGTGGCGGCCCCGTTCGGGGCCGAAACTGTACACAGAGCACGCCTAAGCGCTCCCTAGATAGTCGAGGGCCGCCTGCCAGCCCATCTGGTAACCCTGCTCCAGCCGTCCCCGGTCGGTGGTCATGCGGCCGACCCGAAAACCCGCCGGCGGCACTATGACCCGGATGCGGCAATCGGCTGGCGGCTGGCGGATGAAGTCGATGGCATCGTTGTAGCTTTGATGACGCGAGAGGCTGGCGCGAGCCAGGGCCGGTGTCTCGCGCAGCAGGTAGCGATGCAGGGCGGGCAGGCGCGGCGCCCGCTTGCGATACCCCAGCGGGCGGGAGAGCACCACTGTGATGTCGCGCGCTCCCTGCTCATAGGCGTGGCGCACCGGAATGGAGTCGGCCACCCCGCCATCCGTCATTGCCTCCCCGTCGATGCGCACGAAGTCCCGGTAGACCAGCGGCACCGAGCAGGAGGCCTTGATCTGCTGCTCCAGCTCGGCGGCATTGGCCTTGAGGTAGGCGGCCTGGCCGTCCGCGACCCGGGTGGTCACCACGGTCAGCGGCACCGGGTTGGCGGCAAAGCGCGCCAGATCGAGCCGGCACTCGCGGATGGTGATCGCCCACAGCCAGTCGAGATCGAGCCAGTGGCCGCCGCGCAAGAACTTGGCCAGGTTGATGAACTCGGGACGGCAGGAGTAGTCGGTGATGACGTTGTGGTTGCGCCCCTGCTGACCGGCCAGAAAGGCCGCCAGATTGACCGCCCCGGCCGATACCCCGATGCAGTGATCAAACGCCGTGCGGCCCTTGGCCAGAAACACATCCAGCACCCCGGCGGCGAAAATGCCGCGCATGGCGCCCCCCTCGACCACCAGGGCCGTCTGTCGCCGACTCATCTCGCCTCCCCGTTTTGCTCTGTGAATGGTCTCACACTTTGGCCCATTCAGAGCCCGGCTGTCGGCCGGGATCCCTATAATGGGCACGCCTTCGCTCCCCATGAGCAAGGTATAACTTATTGATGCTACGGAATATTACAATGAAAAATATCAGCAAATCCCTACTGGCCGCTGCCATTTCCCTCGGATTGATGGCAGGCTGTAACAGCCAAAATGACTCCGAGACCCCGACCCCCATGGTTCGCTTCGCTACCTTCAACCTCTCCTTCGATCGCACCGCCGCCGGCATGCTCGCCGGTGAATTGGCCCTCAGTCGCACCGAACAGGATGCCCTGCTGGCCCGCCTCGCCGACGGCACCTTGAGCGGCGCCGAGAAGACCAAGGCCCTCGACGTGCAGCAGATCCGCAACATTGCCGAAATCATCCAGCGCACCCGGCCGGACGTGTTCCTGCTCAACGAATTCGACAATGACGGCAAGGGCAGCGACACCACGGACCTCAAAGCCTTCAACGACAACTACCTGGCCCATGCCCAGCACGACGAGGTGAAGGCCATCAGCTACCCGGTGCTGCAGAACTTCGCCACCAACACCGGCCTGATGAGCGGCCATGACCTCAACCTGGACGGCAAGATCAACAACGGGCCGGACGACGCCTGGGGCTTTGGCAACTACCACGGCCAGTACGCCTTCGCCGTGATGTCCCAGTACCCCATCGATACCAAGCAGATCCGCACCTTCCAGAAATTCAAGTGGAAGGACATGCCGGGCGAAGCGAACCCCGTCATCGACGACTGCAACAATGCCAAGGCACCGATCCCGGCCGGCCGCCAATGCGGCGATGCCTGGTATGACGACGCCGCCTGGCAGGCCTTCCCGCTCTCGTCCAAGAACCACGCCGACGTGCCGGTGCGCATCAAGCGTGGCAACAAGGAGGAGGTGATCCACTTCCTCATCTCCCACCCGACTCCGCCCATCTTCGGCAACGCGGCGCGCCACAACGTCAAGCACAACCGGGCCGAAGTCGCCTTCTGGCAGGACTATGTAGAGACCGCCAGCTACATGGTGGATGACGCCGGCAAGGCCGGTGGCCTGCCCGCGGGCGCCAAGTTCGTCATCGCCGGCGATCTCAACGCCGATCCCCAGATTGGCGATGGGGATCTCACCGCCATTCAGGATCTGCACAACCATGTGCTGGTCAATCAGACCGTCACCAACGGCGCCCTGATCCCGGTCAGCCAGGGCGGCCCCGAGTGCCTCGCCAGCCAGCCGGATCAGTGCAAGCGCAACAACAACCGCCCCACCCCGGAGCGCATTACCAGCAGCAGCGGCCTGCAGCTCGACCACGTGCTGCCCTCCGCCAACCTGAACGCGGTCGCCTCCGGCGTGTTCTGGCCGGCCAGCTTCGAACCTGGCTACCACCTGGTGTACGATGCCAAGCTGGGCATCGCCAAGGGCGTCAGCTCGGATCACCGCCTGGTGTGGGTCGACTTCAAACTGTGACAGTGACGCAGAGCAGACAAGCAACGGGGCCCGCAGGCCCCGTTTTCATTGGATCGTCATACCAGCTTCTCCACCCGGGCCGGCAGCCCCTGGCGGGCCGACGAGCCGATGGCCCAGTCCACCAGGGGGTAGCGGCCATGACGGCTGGGATCCAGCACCGCCAGATCGTTGAGGTTGACCCCGGCTCCGCGCAGCGGATTGGCGACCACTTTCTGGCCGTCTATCCAGTGTTCCCGCGCCCCCAGCTCCTTGTGGCCGAAACCGTGTTCGATGGCGATGGCATCGGCCTGCACCCCGGCCACGCACTCGGCCACCCCGATCACGCTGCCATCCGGGGTGCTGACCCGCACCCTGTCCCCGCTCTCGACGCCCAGCTGCGCCGCCGTCTGCACATTGAGCCGCACCCGGTTGCTGGGGTTCACCTGGCGCAGGCGATCCGAGCCGATGCTCATGGAGCTCATGGTGTGGGACTTGTAGCTGGTGAGCAGCAGCGGCCACTGGGCCGGCTTGAACGCCTCATTGAGCGGCGTGCCGTCCGCCAGCTGGGGGCGGAAAAAGCGCGGGGTACCGCTCAAGAACCGGCCGCTCTGGCTGTGGCGGCGGCTGCCCACCTCGGGGTTCCACACCATCAGCGGCTTGGGCCAGCGCTTGCTCGGCTGACCCGCTTCGTCGCGCCCCTTGGCCGCCGGCTCGAAGCGCCCGCCGCGAGCGAAGAGATAGGCGGCGCGGCCCGCCTCCTCCGGGCTCAAAGTGGCATTCAGCACCGGCAGGATCCGTTCCACCCCGGACCAGGCGAGATCCTCAGGATCTATGGCAGGCACCGGCTCGCCGAGATAGGCGACGTTGGCCGCCCCGTAGAGGGAGAAGTCCGCCGCCCGGTTCAAGCCATGCAAGCTGCCATCTGTCCCCTCGACCGCCCCCTCGCCAAAGCCCGGCAACCCCAGCCGTTTGGCCACCGCGATAAAGAAAGACTCCATGCAGACCGGATCTCCCTCGGCGGTCTTGGCGACGCGAGGCTCCACTATGGGCCAGCGGCCGGTGGAGACCTTGGTCATCACCCCGTGCCAGGCGGTGGCCCAGCCCCAGGACTCGTAGGTCAGGGTATCCGGCACTAGGTAGTCCGACAGCGCCGACGACTCGTTGATGAAGCTGTCGATGCTGATAAAGAGCGGCAGCACCTTGGGGTCTTTCAACTGCTCGCCTATGGCCTTGCTGAGCCCGGCCTGGCCGTAGAGGGGGTTGCCCATGTGGTTGATCCAGGCCTTGAGCCGGTAGGGGTAACCATTCACCGCCGCGGTCAGGTGTTCGCCGAGCAAGGGGCCGGAGATGGGGAACCAGGGCTCTTGCGCCGGATAGGGGTTCTGGCCCGCCTCACGCTTGCGCCGATATTCGGAAGTTTTCTCGTAGGGGAACTTGGATCGCGACAGGAAGACCCCGGCGGGCTTGACCATGCCGGGGAAGCTCGCCAGATCGTAGCGCGGCCCCGCCCCGAAGGGATCGAACTTGCCGCCGCTCGCCACGGCGCCGCCCCTTGCGTTCAAGTTCCCTACCATGACGTTGAGCATCATGATGGCCCAGGCCGAGTAGAAGCCATTGGCGCTCATGGTACCGCCATGGGAGACCACCGCCGCCCGGGTGCCGTGGCTGGTGAACTCCCGCGCCAGCGCCTCGATATCGCTCACCGGCACGGCGCACTCGGCGCTGTATTGCGCTAGGGAGTGCTCCCGGCACGCCTCGGCCAGCAGCTGGAAGCTGCTCTTGACCATGAACTCCCCCTTGGGGCCCTGAATGGGGCTATCCACCCAGAGGTTGGCCCGCTCGCACTGGTCGGCGGGTCTCGGCTCGCCGCTGTTCGCCTCCTCTACCAGCATGGCGTCCCCCTCTCCATAGGCTTCCCCCTCAAAGGGCAAGCCGAGATCGCTTGCCCGCAGCATCTGGCCGAAGCGCGGATGCCCCTCGTCGCAGACAACCAGATGGCTGGCGTTGCAAAAACCGCGATAGCCGGCCCGCTCGGCGGCAGCGGCATGGGGGGCCGTCAGGAAAGGCTCGGCGTAGCGTTGGTGGTCGATGATCCAGCGCAGCATGGCCATGGCCAGCGCCGAGTCGGTGGCAGGGCGGATGGGCAGCCAGCGATTAGCGGGGGCGGAGGGCATGTTCACCGTGCTGGGCAGGCTGGGGGCCACCACCACGTAGGAGAACGGCTTGCCCTGCCGCGCCCGGTTCGCAGCCAGCTGACGGGACTGGCGCTTGAAGGGGTTGCCCGATTGCTGGGGCGAAGTGCCCATGAACAGCAGGAAGTCGCTCTCGTCCCAGTCCGGCTTGAGGTGGGCGTTCTTCTCCAGATCGTCCAGCAGGGCGCCGGCCCCGACCCGGAACGACAGGCCGCAGTATGCGCCGTGGTTGGCGAAGTTGCGGGTGCCGAAGCTGTTGAAGGTGAAGCGCTTGATGAAGTGATCCCGCCCCTCGTCCGAGGCATTGCTCACCAGCAGCTGGTTGGCCCTGGGGCCGTACTCCGGGTTGGCCGGGTCGAGCGGCTCGGCGAGGTTGCGAATGGCCCGCAGCCCCTCTATCTGGCCCTCGCCAAACAGATTGCCCCCCTCCACCACCTCGGCCACCAGCTGCTCGAAGGGGATGCTCTGCCAGCGGCCGCTGCCACGGGGCCCCACCCGCTTGAGGCAGCGGGTGACTCGCTGCGGGCTGTCGAGCTGCTCCAGCATGGCGTTGCCCCGGGCGCAGGCGGTGGAGCGCCCGTCCAGACCCCCTTCCAGGTAGCCGCTGGTGGCGAGCAGCGCCTGCTTGACCGAGGTCTTGAAGTCGATGTGATGGCGGGCGGAGAGGGGGTGATAGGGGTTGCCCAGGATCCGCACTATCTGGTCGCGCTCATTGTCGATGCGGGCCCGCACTCCGCACAGGGTCCAGCAGCCGAGGCACATGGTGTTGGCAACCCGCTGGGCCGGATTGGGGTGCAACTCCCCCCGCTCGTCAACCCGGTACTCCACGGCCAGCGAGTTGCCATGGATGGGATCCCGGGTCGGTTTGCCCGAGCTGCCGGTGGCAAGGCCGCTCGCCACCTGCTTGAGGGTGTCGCTGTAACCGGCGACGAACAGCCCGGTGCCGCCAGCGATGGCAGCGCCCTTGAGAAACTTGCGTTTGCTGTGATCCATCAGAGTGCCTCGCGTGCAAAAGTTGTGGATGCCTTGATGGCGGGGGAAGCAGAGGGGCGCACCAGCTCCGAGAGGGCCACCAGCAGGGCCAGCAGCAGACCGAAGGTGCCGAGAATGCCGAGCACACCGGCCGGACCCCAGGCGATTTCATAGAGATAGACGCCGGCCCCGTACTTGGGCGCGAGCTGCCCCTGGATCAGCACCAGCCAGCGCAGGCCCCACACCAGGTGCAGCCCCAGCAGCGCCAGCCCCCAGAGTGACAGGCGGGCAGATATCCTTGGCCGCAGCAGCATCAGCAGGCCGGCCAGACCCAGGGTCAACAGCAGCCAGTGGGCCGCCAGCCGCCAGCTCGGGTCGAGCCGATAGAGGGCCGCGGCCTCTGCCGCCGAGGCGCCGCCAAACAGGGCCCAGCCCAGCAGGGAGAGCGCCAGCAGGCTCAAGGTCCAGCCACTTTGGCGCAGCAGAGTCGACTCGGTCTGGGCACCCCAGCCCGCCAGCAAGCGGTTGAGCAGCAGCAGGGCACTCTGGGCCCCCAGCACGGCACTCAGGGTCAGCAGCCAGGGCAACCAGGGGGTATGCCAGAGCGGGCGCGCCGCCACCGCCATGGTCTCAAGCCCGGTGTAGAGGGCGATGCTGAGCCCGCTCACGGCCGCCAGCAGGGAGAGGGGCCGCTGCCAGGATTTCCCCGACCAGCTTCCCAGGCAAAGCAGCCGGGCAAGGCGGGCTATCTTGTCCCCTTCTGCACCGCGCCGGGCCAGGGCAGGCCTTAGCAGCAGCCAGCCGAGCAGCATGGAGAGCAGGCTGAACAGCGGCAGCAGATAGGCGCCATACCACATGACGGAGCCAAAGCGCGTCTGGGCGTAGAAGTGCCAGGCCCGGGCCGGCTGGTGCAGATCCGCGGTCAGGGCGATGGGAGCCACCAGACCGGCCGCCACCATCAGCACCGCCGCCAGGGTCTGCAGCCGCGGATCCGGCGCCTTGCGCCACAGCTCAAACGCGCCGAGCCAGAGGGCCCCGTAGGCGAGGCCGATGAGAAAGAAATATTGCACCGCCCAGGGCAGCCAGGTGATGGGCTGAGCCGGGGCCAGCAGTTCGTTAATGACCATGGGCTATCTCCTTGCCATCGTCGGTGAGCAGGGTGCGCAGGGCCGGGTTGCCGTCGACCTTGCTGACGAAGGCCTCGTCCATACCGAGATAAAAGACCCGCGGCTGGGTATTGGCCTCGGGCTTGAGCACCTTGAGCGCCGGCTCGTGTTCGCGCAGCAAGCGGCTGATCCGGCTCTTGGGATCGTTCAAATCCCCTATGATGCGCGCCTCGCCGACACAACTCTCGACGCAGGCGGGCAAGAGCCCCGCCTCCAGCCGATGGGCGCAGAAGGTGCACTTGTCGGCGGTGTTGGTCTCGTGGTTGATGAAGCGGGCGTCATAGGGGCAGGCCTGCACGCAGTAGCCGCAGCCGACGCACCAGTCGTTGTTGACCACGACGATGCCGTCGTCGCGCTGGAAGGTGGCGCCGGTGGGGCAGACATCGAGGCAGGCGGGCTCGGCGCAGTGGTTGCACAGCCTCGGCAGCATCAGGAGGGAGGCGGGAGCCTCGAGGGCGGCCACGTCGCTCACCTCGTACTGGCTCACCGTGGTGCGAAACTGGCCGAGGGGGGGCTGGTTTTCGATGGTGCAGGCCACGGTGCAGGCCTGGCAGCCGACGCAGCGGCGCAGGTCGATCAGCATGCCGTAACGCTTGCGCCCGTCCCCCCGGCTGATGGCCGCCCGCCCGTTGCGGGGAGCGGGAACGGACTGCGCCTGAACCTGGGTGACGGGGATCAGGGCCGCCCCTGCGGTGAGGGCGGCGATCCCGGATAACAATCGGCGCTTGCTGGGCTCCATGGCGTCTTTCCTTCTGCTGAGCTGGCTTGAAAGGGGTTGGGCCGATTGTCCTCAACGCAGGAAGTCGCCTCTATTGTGGTTTTCCACATACCGGGAGCCGGGTTGATCCAGCGCAATAAAAAATATCCCAGCCCTGCTGAACTGTGACCGGGGCGGCGTTTGCCGCCCCTCCCGGCCCCGTTCGCGTGCAAGCGCGCGCCCCGGTGATAGACTGCCCCCTTTGCACCGAGAGGAGAGCCCCCTGCACGTCCCAGTTCCCTTGCCCCTGCTCAGCCTGCTGCTCTGGCTCGCGCTGTCAGCTCTGCCGCTGCGGGTGCAGGCCGCCCCGACCCCCTCTTCGCCAGCGCCGGCCCGGCAGCAACCCGCACCATCCCAGGTCACGCCAGTGCAGGCCTTGGCCGAGCCAATACGCATCGGCGTGCTGGCGACTCGCGGCCCGGCACTGGCCAGAGCCCAGTGGCAACCGCTGCTGCACTGGCTGGCACAGCGCGTGCCCGGCCATCGCTTCGTGCTGCATCCGCTGGGGCTCGATGAACTGGCCGAGGCCGTCGCCCGCGAGCACCTCGATTTCGTCATCACCAACCCGGGCCAGTCGGTGAGCCTGGCGCGCCAGTATCCGCTGGCTTGGCTCGCCACCCTCAAGAGCCCGGCCGGGGGGGACAACCTCGCCATCGGCGCCGCGCTGGTGGTGCCTGCCCAGGCCCCCTACCGACACTGGCGTGATCTCGAGGGGCAAGCGGTCGCCGCCGTTTCGGAGAACGCCTTCGGTGGCTACCTCGCCTATCGCTTCGAGGCGGGCGAACAGGGGGTCAGGCTGGAGCGTTTCTTCTCTACCGTGCAGTTCACCGGATTTCCGCTGGACCGGCTCATCGAGCGGCTGGCGGCAGGGGAGGTGGCCGCCGCCATCGTGCCGGTGTGCCAGCTCGAGCGCATGGAGCGGGAAGGCAAGGTCGCCAGGGGGGAGTTTCGGGTGCTGGACGATCAGGCGCCGGCCGGCTTTGGTTGCCAGAGCTCGACCCGGCTCTACCCCAACTGGTCCTTCGCCAAGACAGAGCGGGCCTCCCCCGCGCTGGCGCTGGCGGTGACCCGCGCGCTGTACGATCTGCCCGCTGATAGCGAGGCGGCCATCGCCGCCGATTCGGCGGGCTGGACCGTGCCCACCAGCGAGCTTGCCATCGACCGCCTGCTCAAGGCGCTGGATCGCCACCCGCTGCAGTGCCCCTGGTGGCAAGCGGCCTGGCACTGGCTGCGCCAGCATCAGCAGTGGGGCTGGGGTGCCCTGGTGCTGGTACTGCTGCTGGGGGGCCACCACCTGCTGCTGCAATACCTGTTCAACCGCAGCCAGCGCCGGCTGCTCAAAGCCCGCCACCAGCTCGAACAGAAGGGACGCCAGCTGGCACAGGCCAGACGGCTCGCCGAACTGGGCGAGCTGGGCGCCAACGTGGCCCACGAGATCAATCAGCCCCTCAGCGCCATCGCCAACTACAGCCAGGGAGCCTTGTTGCGACTGGACAGATTGGCACAGGATCCCACTCAGGCTGCCGCCCAGGCCTCCCTGCGTCAGGCCCTGGAGCAGATAGGGCTCCAGGTCCAGCGCATCACCCAGACCGTCAACCGGCTCAGAGCCAGGCTGCAGAAGCGCCCTCCCCGCGTCGCGCCTTGCGACCTGACCACCCTGGTGGAGGAGTTGCGCCCCCTGCTGGAGCAGATGCTGGCGCCGCTCGACGTCGCCTTCACCCTGCACTGGCGGGGCCAGCCACGCCCGTTACCTCTGGATGGCACCGGGATGGAGCAGTTGCTGGTCAACCTCATCAAGAATGGCGCCGAGAGTGCGGCGCAGAGGGCGCGCCTTCCTACGCCAGCAGCGGCACACGAGCCTGCCCGGGTCGAGCTGTTGATCGCCTTCGAGGTGCAGAGGCTGCTGCTGGAGATCCGCGACAACGGCGCCGGCCTGAGGGTCCCCGCGACCGAACTGCAGCAGGCGTTTTACAGCGACAAGCCCGATGGCATGGGGCTGGGGCTCGCCATCTGCCGGGAGGTGGTCGAAAGCCATCGCGGCCAGTTCAGCCTGGAAAACCTGAGCCCCCACGGCTGCCTGGCCCGGGTCATCCTGCCCGTGCCGCCACCCGAGGCTCCCTCCTCAGCCACCCCCACCCACCAGCCGACACAGAGGAACTGAGATGACGTCCCCCTCCCGCCCCCCGCTCTATCTGGTCGACGATGACGAGGCCGTGCTCGACTCCCTGCGCTTCATGCTGGAAAGTTGCGACGAGCGGCAGCTGCTCAGCTTTGCCGATGGCGAGCGCTTTCTGGCAGAGGTCGATCTGCACCAGCCCGCCTGCCTCATCCTCGACTGCCGCATGCCGGGGCTCTCTGGCCCCGAGGTGCAGCAGCGGCTGAAGGCGGCCCAGAGCCCCATCGCCATCCTCTTTCTCACCGGCCACGGCGAGGTGCCACTGGCGGTGGAGTCCCTCAAGCTGGGGGCGGTGGATTTCTTGCAAAAGCCGGTGCAGCTGGCCCCCCTGCTCACCGCCATCGAGCGGGCCGAGCAGGCGACGCTGAGCGCGGCCACCCGTTTCACCCAGCTGGCCGCCTATCAGCGGCTCACCCCGCGCGAGCACCAGCTGCTGCAGCTCATCGCCCGGGGACACAAGAATCAGCAGATAGCGCAGGATCTCTGCATCTCGGTGCGCACCGTCGAGGTGTGCCGCGCCAGCCTGATGAAACGCCTCGAGGTCGATTCCCTGGCCGAACTGATGCTGCTCTATGCAAACGTCCATTCAGCCCCCTGAGCCGGGCCACTAATCCAGGCCCCTGAACCAGGCCGGGAGAGTGACCCACTTGCCGGGCCTATGCCCAGTCCCATCTGCCGCACAGGGGATGCCTTTGGCTCAGGGTGCCGGCAAATCTGTGCGCAGGCGCGCTATTCCGGCGCCCGCGGCTTGCAGCGCAAATCGGGGTTTGCTAATACTCCGCGTCCATTGGATGAGCATCCCCTTTCGAGATAGTGTGCCGTGGCTTTCGAACAATTCGCGCTCGTGATATCTCTCTTCCAGCAGCTCTGTGTCTATCTGGTGATCGCCTGGCTGCTCTCCAAGACGCCGCTGTTCATGCCGCTCACCCAGGTGACCCTGAGCTGGCCCCACAAGATCCTCTGCTACCTCATCTTCTCCGGCTTCTGCGTGATGGGTACCTATTTTGGCCTCAGGGTCGAGGACTCCATCGCCAATACCCGCGCCATCGGCGCCGTGCTCGGCGGCATCGTCGGCGGCCCGGTGGTGGGGCTGCTGGTGGGGCTCACCGGCGGCATTCATCGCTATTCACTGGGGGGCTTTACCGCGCTCGCCTGCACCTTCTCCACCATCGCCGAGGGGCTGCTCGGCGGCCTGGTGCACCGCCACTTCGTCGCCCGCCATCGGCTCGACCTGCTGTTCAGCCCCTGGGTTGTCGGCTCGGTGGCCCTCGTCGCCGAGCTGATGCAGATGGGCATCATATTGCTGGTGGCCCGTCCCCTCGATGATGCCATCCACCTTATCGAGAACATCATCGCCCCCATGCTGGTGGCCAATACCCTGGGGGCCGCCATGTTCATGCGGATGATCCTCGATCACCGCGCCATGCTGGAGAAGTACTCGGTTGCCTTCTCCGCCCGCGCCCTCAAGATCGCCGAGCGGGCGATGCGGGTGCTGGACAAGGGCTTCACCCAGCAGGCATGTCAGCAGATGGCGCGCATCCTCTACGAGGAGACCGGGGTCGGTGCGGTGGCCATCACCGATCGGGAGAAGCTGCTCGCCTTTATCGGCATCGGCGAGGATCACCACCTGCCGGGCACCGCCATCAACTCGGCCCACACCTTCAAGGCGATCCAGCACAACGAGGTGGTCTATGCCGACGGCAACCTCATCCCCTACAGCTGCAACCTGCATCCCCAGTGCCGGCTCGGCTCCTCGCTGGTCATTCCGCTGCGGGGGGAAGAGGGCTCGGTGGTGGGCACCATCAAGCTCTACGAGCCCAAGCGCAAGTTCTTCTCCTCCATCAACCGCACCCTGGGAGAGGGGATTGCCAGGCTGCTCTCCGGCCAGATCTTGGCCAGCAAATACAACGAGCAGAAGCGGCTGCTGGCCCAGTCGGAGATCAAGCTGTTGCAGGCGCAGATCAACCCGCACTTCCTGTTCAACGCCCTCAACACCCTGGCGGCAGTGATCCGGCGCGACCCCGAGGATGCCCGCACCCTGGTGCACCACCTCTCCACCTTCTTTCGCAAGAACCTCAAGCGCCAAGGGGACGAGGTGACCCTGGCCGACGAGCTGGAGCACGTGAACGCCTACCTGCACATCGAGCAGGCCCGCTTCGCCGAGCACCTGAGCGTGCAGATCCATATTCCCGAGTCGCTGCTGGAGTACCGGCTGCCCACCTTCTCCCTGCAGCCCATCGTCGAGAACGCCATCAAGCACGGCATCTCCCAGATGTTCGAGCCGGGCAAACTGACCCTGACTGCGCGGCAGGAGGGCGAGCAGCTGGTGCTGGAGGTAGAGGACAACGCCGGCCTCTATCAGGCCAAACGGGAGGAGAGCGGCCTTGGCATGAACATAGTGGATCGGCGCATCAAGGCCCGTTACGGCGCCGAGTATGGGGTCACCATTCACTGCGAGCCCCATCAATCCACCCGGGTGAGGATCACCCTTCCCCTGCAGGAGAGCCCATGCTGACCGCCCTGATCGTCGACGATGAACCCCTCGCCCGCGAGGAGCTGCGGCTGCTGCTGGAGCAGGCGGGCAACATCCGCCTGCTGGGGGAGTGTGCCCACGCCATGGAGGCGCTTCCCGCCATCCATCGCCTCAAGCCCGACCTGCTGTTTCTCGACATCCAGATGCCGCGCATCAACGGGCTGGAGCTGGTGAGCATGCTGGACCCGGACTTGCGCCCCCACATCGTCTTCATCACCGCCTACGACGAGTTTGCCCTGCGCGCGTTCGAGGAGAACGCCCTCGACTACCTGCTCAAGCCGGTCACGGCAGAGCGGATGAACAAGGCCCTGGAGCGCATCCAGCGACTGCTTTCGCCAAAAGGTGAGCTGGCAGGCCAGCCGCTGCCGGACCCGACCCGCATCGCCCAGCCCCTGCGCAGCATCCCCTGCAGCGGCCACAACCGCATCCTGCTGCTGCCCCTTGGCGAGGTGGAGTTCGTCCACAGCGATCTGGCCGGCAACAAGGTGGTGAGCGCCCAGCAGCAGGGCACCACAGAGCTGACCCTGCGCACCCTGGAGGAGAAGACCGGCTTCGTGCGCTGTCACCGCCAATACCTGCTCAACCCCGGCCAGATCCGCGAGATCCTGCTGCTGGACGGCGGCCTGGCGGAGGTGGTAACCCAGGGCGGCCACAAGGTGCCGGTGAGCCGCCGCTACCTCAAGCCCCTCAAGGAGCTGCTGGAGATCCCCTGAGGGAGGGAGCGGGCCACTCACTCCGCTCCTGCTCTGCCCGTTACCACTCACCCGCCTCCCACGCCCGCCGGCTCATCCCTCAAACCGCTCGGGGCCGCTTTTCTGCCGCTCGCGGGCGGCCCTCTGCCACTGACCTTTTCTGCGCTCCCCTTTCCCTGCCGCATCAGTAGAGTGCAGCCTGAGCCCGGCCGGATTGGCCGCAGGAAAAGGAAACTCCGTCATGCAACACGCAATCACTTTCGTCATTGCGGCCCTCTGCATCCTCGCCATCGCCTATCGCCTCTACGGCGTGTTCTTTGTGCGCAAGGTGCTGATGGCCGACGACAAGCTGGTCACCCCCTCCCACCAGCTGGAGGATGGCAAGAACTATGTGCCGACCAACAAGTGGGTCAACTTCGGCCAGCACTTCGCGGCCATCGCCGCCGCCGGCCCGCTGGTGGGCCCGGTCCTGGCCGCCCAGTACGGCTACCTGCCGAGCTTTCTCTGGCTGCTGATCGGCTGCGTCATCGGTGGCGCGGTGCACGACACCGTGGTGCTGTTCGCCTCCATGAAGCATCAGGGCAAGTCCCTCTCCGAGGTGGCCAAGGCCGAGCTCGGCCCCATCGCCGGCTGGTGTACCGGCCTTGCGATGCTGTTCATCATCACCATCACCATGGCGGGTCTCTCCATGGTGGTGGTGCACGCGCTGGAGCGTAACGCCTGGGGCGTGTTCGCGGTGTTCATGACCATTCCCATCTCCATGGTGGTGGGGATCTGGCACAAGCTGACCGGCAACCTGCAAGCGGCCTCCTGGGTGGGCTTCATCGCCGTGTTGGCCTGCGTCTTCTTCGGCCCCTACGTGCAGGAGAGCGCCTTCGGTGCCTGGCTGACCCTGCGTGCCGAGACCATCAGTCTGGCGCTGCCGGTCTACGCCTTCTTCGCCACCGCGCTGCCGGTCTGGCTGCTGCTCACCCCGCGTGGCTACATCTCCAGCTTTATGAAGATCGGCGTATTCGGCGCCCTGGTCATCGGCGTTATCTGCATCAACCCGGAGATCCAGTTCCCCGCCATGACCCAGTTCGTCCACGGCGGCGGCCCGGTACTCGGCGGCCCGGTCTGGCCCTTTATCTCCATCACCATCGCCTGTGGTGCCATCTCCGGCTTCCACGCCTTTATCGGCTCAGGTACCACCCCGAAACTGGTGGACAAGTGGAGCGACATCCTGCCGGTCGCCTTTGGTGCCATGCTGGCCGAGTGCGTGGTGGGCGTGATGGCGCTGATCGCCGCCACTGCCCTGCACCCGGCGGATTACTTCGCCATCAACGCCACGCCGGAGGCTTTCGCCAAACTGGGGATGCAGGTGGTGGACTTGCCGTTCCTCTCCCAGGAGATCGGCATGGATCTGAACGGTCGCACCGGCGGCGCCGTCACCCTGGCGGTGGGCATGTCCTACATCTTCACCAAGGTGCCCTGGTTCAGTAACCTCGCCTCCTACTTCTTCCAGTTCGTGGTGATGTTCGAAGCGGTCTTTATCCTGACTGCCGTCGACTCCGGCACCCGGGTCTCCCGCTACCTCATTCAGGACTTCTTCGGCGAGTTCTACCCACCCCTCAAGCGCATCGACTGGATGCCGGGCGCCATCGGCGCCAGCGTGCTCGCCTGCGTGATGTGGGGCTACCTGCTGATGTCCGGCGACATCGGATCTGTGTGGGCGCTGTTCGGGGTATCCAACCAGCTGATGGCCTCGGTGGGCCTCATCATAGGTGCCACCATCATCTTGCGACTGGCCAGCAAGCGCCGCTACATGCTGACCTGCCTCATTCCGCTGGCCTACCTGTTCGTCACCGTCAACTACGCCGGTTACTGGATGGTCAGCCACGTCTACTTCAACCCGGAAGCCAAGGGCTACAACCTGCTCAACGGCGGCATCTCGCTGCTGATGCTGGGGCTGGGCGCCGTCATCCTGGTGTCGGCCATCCGCAAGTGGATTGAGCTGTGGAAGCTGCGCCAGCAGCCCGAGTTCCGGATTGCCCCGGCCAGCGCCAGCTGACCCATCCGCTGCAACAACAAACCCCGGCATGCCGGGGTTTGTTGCATCTGGCGCTCAAAAAACGGTCTCATCAGGGTACATGGCGCCATCGATCACAGAACCCGAGCAGCGATCGGGCTAGAATGGGGGCTTCCGTCACCCGGCCTGGGGCCGGTGACCTCTTCGCGCTTTCACTTATCGAGGACACGCTTCATGGAACTGCTTCTTCTCAGCAACGGCAAAGCCACCGAATGCCCGGGCCTGCTCGGCTGGGCCCGGGATCGGGTGCAGACCCTGCTCGCCCGCAAACAGGTCAAGCGCATCCTGCTGATCCCCTACGCGGTGATCCGCAGCGACTGGGATGCCCGCGCCCTGGAGCTCAGCGAGAGCCTGGGGGTGGAGGCCATCAGCATCCATCAGTTCGATGACCCGGTGGACGCGATCAACCATGCCGACGCCATCTTCATCAGCGGCGGCAACACCTGGCGCCTCAACCAGCTGCTGCACGAGAACGGCCTGGTGGTGCCCATCCAGCGCGCCGTGCGCGAGCGGGGCGTGCCCTATGTGGGCTGGAGCGCCGGTTGCAACGTGGCGACCCCCAGCATCCGCACCACCAACGACATGCCGGTCTGCAGCGCCGCCGTGCTGCCTGCGCTGGGGCTGTTCCCGCTGCAGATCAACCCCCACTATCTGGACGCCAGCATCAGCGGCCACATGGGGGAGACCCGCGACGAGCGCCTGGCCGAGTTCTGCGCCATCAACCCGAGCGAACACGTGGTGGCCCTGCGCGAGGCAAGCCTGCTCCAGGTCAGTGGCGAGCACATCGAATACTGGAGCGCCCGCGGCGAAGGCTTCAAAATCTTCAAGCACGCCGAGACCACCCAGGAGTTCAGCACGGCCGCACCGCTGGCCGAGCTGACGCCGTTTCGCCCGCGCGGCTGAATGGCGCTGACCGGCTGAAAACCCGCAGGGGCGCAGGATGTCGCCCCTTTTTTCGCAATGAAGGGAGGATGAGATGAAGATCAGGACTGAACACGACAGCTTCGGCGCGATCGCCGTGCCGGCCGATCGGCTGTGGGGAGCCCAGACCCAGCGCTCCCTGCAACACTTCGACATCTCCGGCGAACGCCAGCCGATGGCGCTGATCCACGCCCTGGCCCGCATCAAGTCGGCCTGTGCCCGGGTCAACCACGCCAACGGACTGCTGCCCGCCCGCACGGCGCAGGCCATCATGAGTGCCGCCGACGAGATCCTGTGCGGCCAGCATGATGAGGAGTTCCCGCTGCGGGTATGGCAGACCGGCTCCGGCACCCAGACCAACATGAACCTCAACGAGGTGCTGGCCAACCGGGCCAGCGAGCTGCTTGGCGGCACCCGTGGCGAGGGGCGGCTGGTGCACCCCAACGACGAGGTGAACAAGAGCCAGTCGAGCAATGACGTCTTCCCGAGCGCCATGAACCTGGCGGCCGTCACGGCCATCACCGGGCACCTGCTGCCCGCCCTGGCGACCCTGCGCACTACCCTGGCCGGCAAGGCGGCGGCCTTCGACGACATCGTCAAGATAGGCCGCACCCATCTGCAGGATGCCACCCCGCTCACCCTGGGGCAGGAGTTCTCCGGCTGGGTCGCCCAGCTCCAGCAGGGGGAGCGCCATATCCGGGCCGCCCTGCCCCATCTGTGCGAGCTGGCGCTGGGGGGCACCGCCGTCGGCACCGGCCTCAACACCCCGCCCGGCTTCGCCAAGGCGGTGGCCGCCACCCTGGCCGAGCAGACCGGCCTACCGCTGGTGAGCGCCCCCAACAAGTTCGAGGCGCTGGCGGCCAGCGATGCCCTGGTCCATGGCCACGGCGCCCTCAAGACGCTGGCCGCCTCCCTCATGAAGATCGCCAACGACGTGCGCTGGCTGGCGAGCGGCCCCCGCAGCGGGCTGGGAGAGCTGCTCATCCCGGAAAACGAGCCAGGCTCCTCCATCATGCCCGGCAAGGTCAATCCGACCCAGTGCGAGGCGCTCACCATGCTGTGCGCCCAGGTGATGGGCAACGATGTGGCCATCAACATCGGCGGCGCCAGCGGCAACTTCGAGCTCAACGTGTTCAGGCCGATGATCGCTCACAATTTTCTGCAGAGCGTGCGGCTGCTGGCGGACGGCATGCAGAGCTTCCACGACCACTGCGCCGTCGGCATCACCCCGAACCAGCCCCGCATCGACGAGCTGCTGGCCCGCTCCCTGATGCTGGTGACGGCGCTCAACCCCCATATCGGCTATGACAAGGCGGCAGAGATCGCCAAGCGGGCCCACCATGAGGGGCTCAGCCTGCGGGAGGCGGCCATTGCCTCCGGCCACCTGACGGCGCAGCAGTTCGATGCCTGGGTGGTGCCGGCCGACATGGTGGGTCGGCGCGGCGGCTGAGCCAGCACGGCGGGAAACACGAGATAAAAAAGAAGCCGGACTGCGCCGGCTTCTTTTTTCATCAATGAGTCAGGGTTTGAGCAGCTTGCTCAGGGCATCCAGCTCGCGCTGGGCGGCCAGCAGCTTGGTCTGGGCCTCTTCCAGCTTGGCCTGCTTCTTGGCGATCTTGTCGGGCTTGCCCGTCACCCTGGCGTTTTGCAGCTCGACCAACCGTTCGTTGACCTGCTCCTTGAGCTCGGCCACCCGCTGCTGCTGCTCCTTGAACAGGCCGGCGTCGGTGCAGTGAGTCTCGATATTGCGCAGGGCCCGCTCCAGCCCGGCGACCTGATCCGCATTGTCGTGCGCCTTGGCAAACACCAGCTGATCCTTGACGGCCTGCTGGCGCGCCTTGCAGCCAACGGCCTCACTGCCATAGGCCTGGCCGGCCAACAGCAGCATGCTCATTCCGATAACCTTCCACATAACGACCTCGTACCCCTGTCATGTTTGATGGCCGCCTATCAGACCGTACTCGGCCAGCAGGGTCAAGGCACGGGCAAATCGCTACGACAGAGTTTGTGCGACATCACGCCAACCGGGTGCCGATGGGCCTACAATGGCTACTTTCATCAAGGAGTCTGTTATGAATCAAGAGATTGTCATCATCGCCAACGGCGCCCCCTATGGCAGCGAATCCCTGTTCAATGCCTTGCGCCTGGCCATCGCCCTGCGCGAACAGGGCGGTGCCAACCTGAAACTGTTTCTGATGTCAGATGCCGTCAGCGCCGCACTGGCGGGCCAGGCACCGGCCGAGGGCTACAACCTGCGCCAGATGCTGGAGATCCTGCTGGCTCAGGGGATCAGCATTCGCCTTTGCAAGACCTGTACCGATGCCCGTGGCATCACGGCGCTGCCGCTCATCGAGGGGATCGAGATCGGCACCCTGCCGCTGCTGGCCCAGTGGACACTGGCGGCCGACAAGGTGTTGACCTTCTAGCAGTGCGAGAACCGGGCGCAGGCGTTGATCTGCAACAATCCTGCGCCATTTGAAAACCAGCCTTGGGCTGTTAATGTCTACACTGTCAGTTACATAACAATGCGTGCGCCTCTATTTTCGCTCGGGAAACTGTCATGAATCCAACTGAACAGACTCTGCTGGAGCAGATGCGGATCACAGAGTTCGAAATCGCCCATCGCAAGGAGCTGCTGCTGCTGGATGAGCAGGATTTCGCCCTGCTCGCCAGCTATCGCCCTAAAATCGAGCCCCACATCGATGCCCTGGTCGACAAGTTCTACACCCTTCAAACCGCGATCACCGAAATTGCCCTGCTGATCGGCGACGCCGATACCCTCACCCGGCTGCGGGCGGCACAGCGCCGCTATATTCTCGATCTGTTCAGCGGCCTGTATGACCTGGAATACGTCAACAACCGGCTGCGGATCGGACTGGTGCACAAGCGGATCGGGGTGGAGCCCAAGCTCTATCTGGCCGCCATCAACACCCTCAAGGGGCTGCTCATTGAGGATATCTTCGCCCAGATCCCCGATGAGCAGGAGCGGGTCACCATGCTGACCGCCCTCGACAAACTGTTCCTGTTCGACATCACCCTGGTGTTCGAGACCTATATCCGCAGCCTGGTATCGGAAATAGAGTCCTCCAAGGAGAAATCGGAGATCTACGCCAAGGCACTGGAGGAGAAGGTACGCGAGCGCACCCAGCAGCTGGAGGAGATGAGCCGGACCGATGCCCTCACCGGCCTGCTCAGCGTACGCCACCTGCAGGAGAACCTGACCCGCACCCTGCGTACCTGCCAGCGCCGCTCAGAGCCGGTGGTCATCGCCTATCTCGACATCGACGACTTCAAGCAGATCAACGACAGCCAGGGCCATCAGCGCGGGGACGAGATCCTGCGCATCGTCGGCGACTGCATTCGCAAGGTCTCACGGGCGGAGGATTGCTGTTTCCGTTACGGCGGGGACGAATTCTGCCTGATCCTGCCCAACTGCAACGAGGAGCAGGCCAGAGATGTCTTCCTGCCCCGCCTCAACAATGCGCTGAGCGAGCAGATCAGCGACGTCACCCTCAGCATCGGCCTGGTACAGACCGGGCCTGTCCAGTTCGATGAGGGCAACAGCCTGATCAGGCTGGCCGACGAGCGCATGTATGCCGCCAAAAAGGCGATGAAGCAGGTCAACCAGAAGGGGACACACTGAGGCTCAATCCTACTTGACCCGAATCCGTTCCGGACGCGCAATGCGGGCGCCCCACTCATAGAGCAGGAAAGTAAACAGGCAGAGCACCGCCATCAGCACGTAGAGTGCCTGGCCGCCCCACTCGGCAAGGATCCAGCCCCCCAGCAAAGCACCGATGGCCCCACCCAGCCCGGCCAGCGCACCGGCACCGAAGTAGCTCCCCTTCAGATGCGGAGGCGACATCTGATCGATCAGCACGTTGAGCAGCGGAAACAGTATGGTCTCCCCTACGCTCAACATCAGTACGGCCCCGACCCAGTGTGACCACTGCTGCGGATCCCCCAGCGCAAACAGCACCTGAGCCCCCAGAAACAGAGTGATACCGACCTGCAGGCGCACCTTGCCCGGCCAGCGGGCCAGAAGGTGCAGCAGGGGAAACTGCAGCAGCACCACGGTCAGGGCGTTGGTGGCCACCAGAAGGGCGATGAGGCTCGCCACCTCTGGCGTCCCGGCCCGGGTCAGGTACTGCACCAGCGGTGAGTGGAACTGGGAATAGACCAGGTTCATCAGCAGGTTGGCCAGTACCAGCAGCAAGAAGACCCGGTCCAGCCACAGTACCTTGATGGCCGCACGCAAGCCCAGCTCGCTGCCGTGGGTCGCCACTATCCTGCTTTGGGCAAATCCCCAGAGAAAGGCAGCCCCCAGCAGTAGATAGCTGCCACTGAGCAGCAGGAAGGTCTGCTGCTGGGCACTGATGCCAAGGGTCACCCCCAGCAGGGGGCCGAGAGCCGCACCCAGGTTGAGCAGGAAGTAGCGCAGGTGCAGCGCCAGCTCGCGGGCCTTGGCCGAAGCCAGGCTGTCAGCCATCAACGCCTTGCCGGGCGCATCGATGAGCCCGGAGGAGAGGCCGCTGCCGAGTACCCCGAGTCCGAGCCAGAGCACCGAATGGGAGAAGCCAAGCAGGCCGTAGCAGAGCACCGAGACCAGACAACCCGCCAGCAGGATGTTGCGCCGCCCCAGCTTGTCGGACAGCCAGCCACCATAGAAACTGACCAGGGTGGAGATAGCCGCAGTCGCCCCCAGCATGGCACCGATGGCGGTCGCCGAGAGGCCATACTCCCGATAGAGCAAGATGGAGAGAAACGGCCAGACCATGTAATAGCTGGTGCGCACCATGAAGGTGCCCAGGATTACGGTCCAGACCAGGGGAGGAAACTGCCTTAGGAGGGCCCACGACATCACACTGCTCCTTGTTGCCCGTCGCGCGGGAAGCCTTTCGTTATAACAACAGGTCTCAAAAGCAACAACGCCAAGTCGCAAATATAAAAAAAGCCGACCCTGAGGTCGGCTTTTTCACGGCTCGGCGGCTTATTCGGCAGCCGGCTCTTCGACGGCGGCAACAGCCGGCTCGGCTGCGGCTTCGGTCGGGGCGTTCGCTTCCTTGATTGAGAGACGCACGCGGCCCTGACGGTCCACTTCCAGTACCTTCACCTTGACCACGTCACCGATCTTCAGGTAGTCGGCCACGTTCTGCACGCGTGCATCGGTGATCTGGGAGATGTGCACCAGACCATCCTTGCCCGGCAGGATGTTGACGAAGGCACCGAAGTCAGCCAGACGCACAACCTTGCCTTCGTAGATGCGGTTCACTTCGATCTCGGCGGTGATGGCCTCGATACGGCGGATCGCTTCCTTGGCGGCATCACCGTCAACGGCGGCGATGCGGACGGTACCGTCATCATCCAGCTCGATGTTGGTGCCGGTCTCTTCGGTCAGGGCACGGATCACGGAACCACCTTTACCGATGACGTCCTTGATCTTCTCCGGGTTGATCTTGATGGTGTGGATGCGCGGGGCGAAATCGGAGATCTCGGCACGCGGTGCCTGGATGGCTTCGTCCATCACTTTCAGGATGTGCAGGCGAGCACCACGAGCTTGCTTCAGGGCAATCTCCATGATCTCTTTGGTGATGCCTTCGATCTTGATGTCCATCTGCAGCGCAGTCACACCTTCGGTGGTACCGGCAACCTTGAAGTCCATGTCGCCCAGGTGATCTTCGTCACCCAGGATGTCGGACAGCACGACGAAACCTTCTTCTTCCTTCACCAGACCCATGGCGATACCGGCAACGGAGGCCTTGATCGGCACACCGGCGTCCATCAGCGCCAGGGAGGAACCACAGACGGAGGCCATGGAGGAGGAGCCGTTGGATTCGGTGATTTCAGATACCACACGTACCACGTACGGGAACTCGTCGGCGCTCGGCATCACCGCAGCAACGCCGCGCTTGGCCAGACGACCGTGACCGATTTCACGACGTTTCGGGCTACCCATCATGCCGGTCTCACCGACGCAGTATGGCGGGAAGTTGTAGTGCAGCATGAAGCGATCGGCGCGGTTGCCGGTCAGCTCGTCGATGTTCTGGGCGTCACGCTCGGTGCCCAGGGTGGCAACGACCATGGCCTGAGTTTCACCACGGGTGAACAGGGCGGAGCCGTGGGCACGCGGCAGTACACCGGTGGCGACGGAGAGGGCGCGGATCATCTCCGGATCACGACCATCAATGCGCGGCTCGCCACGGACGACGCGACCACGGACGATGCGGCTTTCCAGGCTGTGGAACTCTTCGCCGATCTTCTTGGCATCTTCTTCCACGCCGGAAGCGATCACTTGCTCAACCACGCGAGCCTTGATGGCACCGATGGTTTCGTAACGCACGGCCTTCTCGGTGATGCGGTAGGCTTCACCCAGCTCAGCTGTCGCCAGCTCGGCAACCTTGGCTTTCAGCGCTTCGTTGACGGCTGGAGCAGTCCAGTTCCACGGCTTGGTGCCGACGTCGGCAGCGAATTCGTTGATGGCGTTGATAACGGCCTGCATCTGCTCATGACCGAATACTACCGCACCCAGCATCACCTCTTCGGAGAGGATGGCCGCTTCGGATTCAACCATCAGCACGGCGTTGGCGGTACCGGCAACTACCAGGTCCAGATCGCTCTGCGGCAGTTCGGTAGTGGTCGGGTTCAGCACATACTGACCGTTCATGTAACCCACGCGGGCTGCACCGATCGGGCCGCCGAACGGGATACCGGAGATGGCCAGCGCCGCGGAGGCACCGATCATGGCAACGATGTCGGGAGAAACGGCCGGGTTCACGGACATGACGGTGGCAACCACCTGAACCTCATTGAGGAAGCCTTCCGGGAACAGCGGACGAATAGGACGGTCGATCAGACGGGAGATCAGGGTCTCGCCTTCGCTCGGACGGCCTTCACGACGGAAGAAACCACCCGGGATACGACCAGCAGCATAGGTACGCTCCTGGTAGTTGACGGTCAGCGGGAAGAAATCACGGCCGTGATCGGCCTCTTTCTTGCCAACTACGGTCACAAATACGCAGGTATCGTCCATGCTGACCATGACGGCCGCAGTGGCTTGACGGGCCATCACTCCGGTTTCCAGAGTGACGGTGTGCTGACCGTACTGGAATGACTTTACAATAGGATTCACGTGAATTTCCTTTTTACAATTTGGCGCTTTAAATTCGCGTGCAAGTATACTTGATTCGATGCAAAAGGTAAGCAGCGACACAAATTCTGTGAGGACGGCAACAGCCTGACGCGCAATAAAAAAGGGGAACCCGGAGGTTCCCCTTTTTCGCAAAATCTGATGGTCGATTAACGACGCAGACCCAGCTTGGCGATCAGAGCAGCGTAACGCTGAACGTCTTTACGCTTCAGGTAGTCCAGCAGCTTACGACGCTGGGAAACCATGCGCAGCAGACCGCGACGACCGTGGTGATCCTTGGAGTGCTCCTTGAAGTGACCTTGCAGATGGTTGATCTGGGCAGTCAGCAGGGCAACTTGCACTTCGGGGGAGCCGGTGTCGTTGGCGCAACGAGCGTTGTCAGCAACGATTTGAGCTTTGATCTCAGCATTTAGAGACATGGTATTACTCCAGTAGAGTGTTTAAAGGTTCACAGCCAATCTCTAATTCAGCCGTGAAATGAGGGCGGTATCATAATCGTCCCCGTCACTTTACGCAACGGGAAAGAGCCACAACGGCCAACACGCGTCGATACCGCCTGAGGATCACTCCTCGTCGTGTTCGTCGTGATAACGCACCAGACGCTTGGGCGCCACGCGCCCTTCTTCGTCGATCTCGCCCACGCCGATGAACTCGCGCTCCGGACCGACCGTCATGCGCACCTGACCGCTCTGCGGCGCTCCGGCGACCTGCACGGCCTGGCCCTGGTTCACATAGGCGGCCACGGCGGCCAGCATGTTCACCTCGGGCAGGCTTGCCACGGCGGTATCCATCGGCAGCAGCAGCGGATCCAGCTGCTCGCGCGGCGGAATGCTTTCGGCCTTGGCCTGCTCGAAGATGCACTCGAGCTGTTCCAGGGTCAGCATCCGCTCATAGGGGTAGCTGGCCACCTGGGTACGACGCAACTGGGTGACGTGCGCGCCGCAGCCCAGCACCTCCCCCAGGTCATCCACCAGGGAGCGGATGTAGGTGCCCTTGCTGCAGTGCACCTCCAGCTTGACCTCATCCCCTTCAAAGCTGATGAGCTTGAGCTCGAACACCGTGATGGGGCGGGCTTCCCGCTCGATCTCGATGCCTTCACGGGCGTACTCGTAGAGCGGGCGACCGTTGTGCTTGAGGGCGGAGTACATGGACGGCACCTGCATGATGGGGCCGCGGAACTGGTCCAGCGACTCGATCAGGGTACCCACGGCCACGTTCACCGGCCGGGTGGAGACCACCTCGCCATCGGAGTCGCTGGTATTGGTGCGCTCGCCCAGCTTGGCGGTCACCTCGTAGCGCTTGTCCGCTTCCAGCAGATACTGGGAGAACTTGGTGGCTTCGCCGAGGCAGATCGGCAACATGCCGGTTGCCAGTGGGTCCAGGGCGCCGGTGTGGCCGGCCTTGGCGGCGTTGTAGATCCGCTTGACCTTCTGCAACACATCGTTGGAGGTCAGCCCGGTCGGCTTGTCCAGCAGCAGGATACCGTGCACGTCACGGCCCTTGAAACGACGTCTACGAGACATCTCAGGCGTTATCCTCAGTAGTTTCATCCGGCGCGGCATCGTCTTCTTCACGACCGGATTCGGCCATGCGACGCTTGTCTTCACGGATGGTGTTGGTCACCAGGTTGGAGAGACGCATCCCCTCGACCAGGGTCTGGTCGTAGAAGAAACGCAGCTCGGGCACCACGCGCAGACGCATGGCGCTGCCCAGCAGGCTGCGGATGTAGCCAGCGGCTTCCGTCAGCGCCTTGAGCCCTTCCTTGATGCGCTCGGCATCATTTTCCAGCTGCAAGAAGGTGACATACACCTTGGCGTAATTGAGGTCACGGGACACTTCCACATCGGAAACGGTCACCATGCCGATGCGCGGATCCTTGACCTCGCGCTGCAGAATGAGCGCGATTTCACGCTGGATCTGCTGTCCGACCCGACGGGTCCGGCTAAATTCTCTGGCCATATTCTATCCTGCGATAAAAGGGGGCCGCGGCCCCCTATTTAATCTGACTCCAGCCTTACAGAGTCCGTTGAATTTCAACGGTCTCGTAAACTTCGATCTGGTCGCCTTCGCGTACGTCGTTGTAGTTCTTGACCGCGATACCACACTCGTAGCCGTTCTTGACTTCGTTGACGTCATCTTTGAAGCGACGCAGGGATTCCAGCTCGCCTTCATAGATAACCACGTTGTCGCGCAGAACGCGAATGCGGTTGGAACGCTTGACCACACCTTCGGTGACCATACAGCCGGCCACGGCACCAAACTTCGGTGACTTGAACACGCTGCGCACTTCGGCCAGACCGATGATTTCCTGACGGTACTCGGGGGCCAGCATGCCGCTCATGGCCTGCTTCACTTCGTCGATCAGGTCATAGATGACGGAGTAGTAACGCAGATCCAGGCTCTCGGCCTCGATGACCTTGCGTGCAGAGGCATCGGCACGGACGTTGAAGCCCACCAGGATGGCGCTGGACGCGGCAGCCAGGGTAGCGTCGGTCTCGGTGATACCACCCACGCCGGAACCCACGATCTTCACCTTCACTTCGTCGGTGGAGAGCTTGACCAGGGCATCGCAGATCGCTTCCACGGAACCCTGTACGTCGGCCTTGATCACCACGTTCACTTCGGACACTTCGCCCTCGGTCATGTTGGCGAACATGTTTTCCAGCTTGGCCTTCTGCTGGCGAGCCAGCTTGACTTCGCGGAACTTGCCTTGACGGTAGAGCGCCACTTCACGGGCTTTCTTCTCGTCACGCACAACGGTGGCTTCGTCACCGGCAGAGGGAACACCGGACAGGCCGAGGATTTCCACCGGCAGGGACGGACCCGCTTCCTTGATCTCGCGACCCAGCTCGTCACGCATGGCACGGACACGACCATATTCCAGGCCGCACAGCACGATGTCGCCCTGACGCAGGGTACCTTCTTGTACCAGCACGGTAGCAACCGGACCACGACCCTTGTCGAGGAAGGACTCGATCACGACGCCGTTGGCCATGCCATCAACCACCGCTTTCAGCTCCAGTACTTCGGACTGGATCAGGATGGCTTCCAGCAGGTCATCGATGCCCTGGCCGGATTTGGCGGAGACATGGACGAACTGGCAATCGCCACCCCAGTCTTCGGACATGACGTTGTAACGGGCCAGCTCGGTCTTGACGCGATCCGGATCCGCTTCCGGCTTGTCGATCTTGTTGACCGCCACCACCAAGGGCACTTCAGCGGCCTTGGCGTGCTGGATGGCTTCGATGGTTTGCGGCATCACGCCATCATCGGCAGCAACGACCAGCACCACGATATCGGTGGCCTTGGCACCACGAGCACGCATGGAGGTAAACGCCGCGTGACCCGGGGTATCCAGGAAGGTGATCATGCCACTGTCGGTTTCGACGTGGTAAGCACCGATATGCTGGGTAATGCCACCGGCTTCGCCCGCGGCAACCTTGGCTTTACGGATGTAGTCCAGCAGCGAGGTCTTGCCGTGGTCAACGTGACCCATGATGGTCACGACCGGCGCGCGCGGCTTGGCTTCGGAGGTCTCGTCACGATCGGACAGTACCGCCTCTTCCAGCTCGTTCTCGCGACGCAGCACCACCTTGTGACCCATCTCCTCGGCGACCAGCTGAGCGGTCTCCTGGTCGATCACCTGGTTGATGGTGGCCATGGCACCCATCTTCATCATCACCTTGATGACTTCAACGCCCTTGACGGCCATCTTGTTGGCCAGGTCGGCCACAGTGATGGTCTCGCCGATCACCACGTCGCGGTTCACCGCGGCCGCCGGCTTGTTGAAGCCGTGCTTCATGGCGTTCGGAGTGGCAACCTTGCCACGCTTGCCCTTGCGAGCACGCGGATTGCGCGCATCGCGATCGTCTTCACGACGACCGGCCTTTTTCGGGCCCTTGGCAGCAGCGGCAGTGCGGCGGCTGGTCTCTTCCTTACGATCCAACTCATCTTCAGCCGCCTGAGCGTGCTTGTTGGTGGTCAGATGGTAATCGCTGCTCTCTTTGGCGCGAGCGGCTTCTTCTTCAGCCCAGCGGGCTGCGTTCTGTTCCGCCATGACACGAGCCTCTTCGGCTTTCTTCGCGGCGAGTTCCTCAGCCTTGGTCAAGGCTGCTTGTTCTTGTTGGCGCTTCAGTTCTTCTGCTTCGCGCTTGGCCATCTTTTCTGCCTCTTGCTGAGCTGTGCTACCGGCTGCTTTGGCGGGCTGTTGAGCCTGTCGAGCCTTTTGTTGTGCCTCGATCCGCGCCTTTTCCTCAGCTTCACGACGAGCCTGCTCAGCCTCACGGCGAGCCTTCTCTTCAGCGTCGAGACGGGCCTTCTCTTCGGCCTCGCGACGAGCTTTTTCTTCTGCTTCCAAACGCGCTGTTTCCTCGGCTTCCGCCTGGCGCTGTTCATCTTCCAGCGCCGAACGTCTTACATAGGTGCGAGACTTGCGCACTTCTACCTGCACTTCCTTGTTCTTGCCGCCAGTCCCCTGAACACTGATGGTGCTCTTGGTCTTGCGCTGCAAGGTCATGCGGGCAGGTGCGGCGACCTCGTCACCTCCATGCTGTTTCTTCAGATGGGCCAGCAGTGTCTGTTTCTCAGACTCGCTGACCATGTCGTCGGCCTTGCTCTTGCTGATACCGGCATCGACAAACTGCTGGAGAAGACGATCAACCGGTGTGTCGATGTCAGTGGCAAGTTGTTTGACTGATACTTCTGCCATTCATTTTCCTCCGTTTGATCTTACTCAGACTGCTCTTCTCCGAACCAACAGATATTACGAGCAGCCATAATCAGCTCACCGGCTTTCTCTGCCGTCAGCCCTTCAATATCAGCAAGGTCATCGATGCCTTGCTCTGCCAAATCTTCCAGGGTACCGATGCCGCGAGCGGCCAGTGCGTACGCCATTTCACGGCCAAGGCCGTTCAGATTGAGCAGTTCTTCGGAAGGCTCTACACCTTCAAAGGATTCTTCTTTGGCCAAAGCCTTGGTGGTCAGAGCATCCTTGGCGCGTTTGCGCAGCTCTTCCACCATGTCTTCGTCCAGGCCATCAATGGCCAGCAGCTCGTTGACCGGCACGAAGGCGATCTCTTCCAGAGTGGAGAAACCCTCTTCCATCAACAGGCTGGCGAAATCGTCATCGATGTCCAAAGTGCTGGTGAACAGCGTCAGGATGCGGTCGTTCTCGGCCTGGTGCTTGGCACGCATGTCCTCGACGGTCATCACGTTCAGCTCCCAACCGGTCAGCTGGGAAGCCAGACGCACGTTCTGACCGTTGCGGCCGATGGCCTGGGCCAGGTTGGCGGCTTCCACGGCGATGTCCATGGTGTGGTTGTCTTCATCAACAATGATGGAGGCCACATCGGCAGGCGCCATGGCATTGATCACGTACTGGGCCGGGTTGTCATCGTACAGCACGATGTCGGCGCGCTCGCCGCTCAGCTCGGCGGAGACCGCCTGAACGCGGGCACCGCGCATGCCGATACAGGCACCGATCGGGTCGATACGACGATCGTTGGTCTTCACCGCGATCTTGGCGCGGGAACCCGGGTCACGGGCTGCGCCCATGATTTCGATCATCTCTTCACCGATTTCCGGTACTTCGATGCGGAACAGCTCTTTCAGGAAGTCCGGGCTGGAACGGCTGACGAACAGCTGGGAACCACGGGCTTCCGGACGCACGGCGTAGAGCAGACCACGGATGCGGTCGCCCGGGCGGAAGGTCTCGCGCGGCAGCATGTCGTCGCGGAAGATAACGGCTTCGGCGTTGCTGCCCAGATCCAGGATCACGTTGTCGCGGTTGCTCTTCTTGACCACGCCGCTGATGATGGTGCCTTCCTTGTCCTTGAACTGGTCAACGACCTGGGAACGCTCGGCTTCGCGCACTTTCTGCACGATGACCTGCTTGGCAGTCTGGGTGGTGATGCGGTCGAAGGTGACAGAGTCGATCTGATCTTCAACGTATTCACCGATCTGGATTTCTGGCTGCTCGATCTGGGCAGCTTCCAGGGTAATCTCGGCGTAGGGGTTTTCCATCGCAGCTTGATCTGCAATGACCACCCAGCGGCGATAAGTGTCGTAGTCACCGGTCTTGCGATCGATCTCGACCCGAACTTCAATCTCGCCTTCGTATTTTTTCTTGGTCGCTGTCGCCAACGCGGTTTCCAGAGCCTGGAAAATCTTCTCGCGGGGTACCGCCTTCTCGTTGGAAACTGCGTCAACGACCAGCAAAATCTCTTTATTCATATCCGATAGCCTCGTTAACCAAAGTTCGGCACTATGTTCGCTTTTTGGATATTGGTGAAAGCCAACACTTCGTCCTTACCATCTACCGTCAGGGTGATCATGTCGCCCTGCACAGCTTTGATTACGCCTTTGAACTTGCGGCGGTTGTTTGTTGCCATCCGAAGCGTTACCGCCGCCTCTTGGCCAACGTATTTTTCGAACTGGGCAACCTTGAACAGGGGACGATCCAGACCCGGGGAAGACACCTCGAGGTAATACTCCTCGGTGATGGGATCTTCGACATCCATGATGGCGCCAACCTGATGGCTGACCTCAGCACAGTTCTCGACGCTCACGCCATGCTCGCCGTCGATATAGACGCGCAAGGTGGAGTGTTTACCCGCACGGATAAACTCAATACCCCACAGTTCAAAGCCCAAGGCAACGACAGGAGCCTCGAGCAGATCGGTCAAACGTTGTTCCAACGTAGCCAAAGTCACCCTCCGAAAAAACAAAAAAAGGGCATAAAGCCCAGATAGAAATTGGTTCAGAGTAAATTGCACATAACAAAAAGCCCCGATGTCAAATCGGGGCTTGGCGCTTTACCCTGATTGTCGCCTCGCAGCGACCGCCTTCCTGAGCGTAGGAAATGCGTGAAATTTGGTTGCGGGGGCCGGATTTGAACCGACGACCTTCGGGTTATGAGCCCGACGAGCTACCATGCTGCTCCACCCCGCGTCCGAAATCGTGCGAGATTATAGCCACTTCACCCTCGTCACACAAGACTGACTGGCTATAATACACCCGGTTACCCGGGCTCACTGCTTAATTGGTGCCGTGGGCGGGACTCGAACCCGCACACCCTAGAGCACTACCCCCTCAAGATAGCGTGTCTACCAATTCCACCACCACGGCAAAACTCTTACTCGGGAACGTCAGTGTCTTTCTTGACTGGCGCTTTGCTCTGCTCAACCTGTTGGGTTTGTTGCAGATTTTCCCATTCACTACCCTGTTTGACCTTGTTGCTGGACATAGATCCAAGCACCAAGCTAATCAAGAAAAACAGAGTAGCCAAAATCGCTGTTGTGCGGGTCAGGAAACTGCCTGAACCACCGGAGCCGAATACGGTATTCGATGCCCCTGCGCCGAAGGAGGCGCCCATGTCAGCCCCTTTACCTTGCTGAATCATCACCAGACCAATCAGAGCCAGTGACACCAGCAGATAAACGACCAAAAGAATCTCGTACATTTAACTTGCACCCTTTGCCGCTTCAACAATTCCTAAAAACGTCTGGTCATCGAGACTTGCTCCACCAATCAGGCCGCCGTCAACGTCGGGCTGGGCAAACAACTCTCTCGCATTGGCCGGCGTCACGCTCCCACCATAGATGATTCTGACTTTCTCACCTATGACCGGAGTATCCTCCGCCAAGCGACCACGTATAAAGGAATGAACCTCTTGTGCCTGCTCGGGTGTGGCGCATTTACCTGTACCTACAGCCCAAATCGGCTCGTAGGCGATGATAGCATTATCGAAAGCCATCGCGCCATTTTTCTCTATGACTATGTCCAGCTCTTCGGCGATCACCTCGAAGGTTCTTCTCGCCTGCCTCGCTGCCCCTGATTCACCCAAACAGAGGATGGGAATCAGACCTGCCGCTCTGGCTGCCGCAAACTTCTCTGCGACGATAAAACTGGTCTCACCAAAGAGACGCCTGCGCTCGGAGTGCCCTACCAGTACGTATCGACACCCTGCCTCGACCAGCATCTGACACGAGATTTCCCCCGTGTAAGCGCCCTGTCTGTGCTGACTCACATTCTGAGCCCCCAACTTCATTGTCCGTTGCTCACCGAGCAGTGCGGCCGTAAAGTCGAGATGCACATGGGATGGACACAAGACCACGTCTACTCGTTCATCAACGCCCTTCAGACATTGACCAGTAAACTGCTCTAACTGCGACCTACTACCGTGTAACTTCCAGTTGGCTGCTACAAACGGCTTGCGATGTCCCATCGGCAACTCCCTTGCGAAAGCGGGGCTGATAATATCCAGAGGATTGTCAGCTGACAAGCGCTATTTTCAAATTTTCGAATCGTTTGAACAAGATACAACCAGGGCGGCTTAAAAGCCGCCCTTTTTGTTCATTAAAACGCCGATTCGACCTGTTGTGCGATGCGTTGGGCCATATCACGCACCTGCTGTTCATGTTCCCCTTCCACCATCACGCGGATCAGGGGTTCGGTGCCAGATTTGCGCAGCAGCACACGACCACGACCGGCCAGCTCCTGTTCCACCTTGGCCACTTCCTGCTGCACGGCGTCGGCCGCCAGCGGATCCTTGCCTTCGGCAAAACGCACATTGACCAGCACCTGCGGGAACTTGTTCATGCCGGAGCGCAGCTTGGCCAGCGGCATCTCGGCAGTGCAGATGGCGGTCAGTACCTGCAGGGCGGCGACGATGCCATCCCCGGTAGTGGTCTGATCCAGGCAGATGATGTGACCGGAGTTCTCGCCGCCGATGCGCCAGCCCTTCTCGTTCATCATCTCCAACACGTAGCGGTCACCCACCTTGGCGCGGGCAAACGGGATGCCGAGAGTCTGCAGCGCCAGTTCCAGACCCATGTTGGCCATCAGGGTACCCACTACACCGCCCTTGAGGCGACCATTGCGCAATGCATCGCGGGCAATGATATAGAGGATTTCGTCGCCGTCGATGATATAGCCGGTGTTGTCCACCATCACCAGACGGTCGCCATCACCATCGAAGGCCACCCCCAGATCTGCCTTGCACTCCAGCACCTTGGCCGCCAGGGCTTCGGGGGCGGTCGAACCGACACCGTCGTTGATGTTGAGACCATCCGGGCTGCAACCGATAGCGATCACTTCAGCCCCCAACTCACGGAACACGGAAGGCGCAATGTGGTAGGTCGCACCATGACCGCAGTCCACCACCATCTTCAGCCCTTCCAGGCTCAGATTGGAGGGGAAAGTGCTCTTGCAGAATTCGATGTAACGACCGGCGGCATCGTCGATGCGCAGTGCCTTGCCCAACTCGGCGGACTCCACGCACTTCAGCTCGTGGTCCAGCTCGGCTTCGATGGCCATCTCGACTTCGTCAGGCAGCTTGGTACCGTCGGCGGAGAAGAACTTGATGCCGTTGTCGTAATAGGGGTTGTGGGACGCGCTGATGACGATGCCGGCTTCGGCCCGGAAGGTGCGGGTCAGGTAGGCGACGGCCGGGGTGGGCATGGGGCCCATCAGAATGGCCTTGAGACCCGCGGCGGACAGGCCCGCCTCCAGTGCGGACTCCAGCATGTAGCCGGAGATGCGGGTATCCTTGCCGATCAACACCTTGCGAGTACCCTTCTTGGAGAGCACCTTGCCCGCAGCCCAGCCCAGTTTCATCACGAAATCCGGGGTGATCGGGTATTCACCCACCTTGCCGCGTACACCGTCGGTGCCAAAATACTTTCTTGCCATTGTCTGTTCTCGTTTTATTTGGATATGAAATCTTGTCCCGTCATAACCATCCAACCGGTACGCAAGGCATCCATGGTCGCTCGCACATCGTGCACCCGAATGATCCGGGCACCACGCTGCATCCCGATGAGTGCACAGGCCATACTGCCAGCCAGCCGTTCATCAACCGGGCGACCAAGCAGGTTGCCTATCATAGACTTTCGCGACATACCGACCAAGAGCGGAAGCTGGTAATCGAGCAACTTCTCCTGCTGCGCAAGCAGCTGATAGTTGTGTGCGAGTGTCTTGCCAAAACCGTAACCAGGGTCCAGCAACAACTGCCCCCTCTCTATTCCCGCTGCCAGGCAGGCGGCGATCCGCTCGTCGAAGAAAGCCCTCACCTCCCCCAGCAGATCGTCATAATGCGGCTCTGCCTGCATGGTTCTCGGCTGCCCCTGCATGTGCATTAGGCACACAGGAACGTCGGCAACGGCGGCCGCGGCCAGAGCCCCCGGCTCGAGCAGGGCTCGTACGTCGTTGATAAGATGGGCACCTGCCGCGCAGCCTTCCCGCATCACCGCCGCCTTGGAGGTATCAAGGGAGATCATCACCTCCAGCTCGGCGACCATGCGCTCCACCACGGGAATCACTCTGTCCAGCTCCTCCTGCTCGCTCACATCGGGAGCTCCAGGACGGGTCGACTCGCCACCGATGTCGATGAGGGTCGCCCCCTCCGCCACCATCTGGCGCGCATGGGTCATCGCCCGCTCCAGCTGATTGAAATGACCGCCGTCGGAGAAGGAGTCCGGTGTCACATTGAGGATCCCCATCACGTGGGGACGTTCGAGGGAGAGGCTTAGCCCCTTGCTGGTTAGCTGCATCGTTACTTCCGTTGACATAAAGAAAAACCCCGGGGCCAGCCCGGGGTTTGTATCATCACGATTTATTTGGCCGGCACATCGTTGGCCTTGTCGATATCGACATCGGCCACCTGCTCGGTCTCGGCTACCGCCGGCTTGGCTTCTGCTGCAACCGTGGCACCGCCTTGCGGGGTATCACCGTGCTCATCATGCCAGTTGCTGGGGGCACGCACTTCGCGGCGAGCCATCAGATCGTCGATCTGCTTGGCATCGATGGTCTCGTACTTCATCAGCGCATCTTTCATGCTGTGCAGCACGTCCATGTTGTCCAGCAGGATCTGCTTGGAGCGGGCGTAGTTGCGATCGATGACCTGCTTGACCTCGGCATCGATGACGCGCGCAGTATCATCGGACATATGCTTGGCCTTGGCCATGCTGCGACCGAGGAACACCTCGCCATCTTCTTCCGCGTAGAGCATGGGGCCGAGACGCTCGGACATGCCCCACTGGGTCACCATCTTGCGGGCGATGTCGGTGGCACGCTCGATGTCGTTGGACGCACCGGTCGATACCTTCTCGGCACCGTAGATCAGCTCTTCCGCCAGACGGCCACCGTACAGGCTGGAGATCATGGACTCCAGATGCTGCTTGGAGTGGCTCCAGCGATCCTGCTCCGGCAGGTACATGGTCACACCCAGCGCACGACCGCGCGGAATGATGGAGACCTTGTAGACGGGGTCATGATCCGGCACCAGACGACCAATGATGGCGTGACCGGCTTCGTGATAGGCAGTCATCTCTTTCTCGGACTCTTTCATCACCATGGAGCGACGTTCCGCGCCCATCATGATCTTGTCCTTGGCCTTTTCAAACTCGGCCATGGAGACCACACGACGGCTCTCGCGGGCCGAGAACAGGGCGGCTTCGTTGACCAGGTTGGCCAGGTCAGCACCGGAGAAACCGGGCGTACCGCGCGCAATCAACGCCGGATTGACGTCATCCGCCAACGGCACCTTGCGCATGTGCACTTTCAGGATCTGTTCGCGACCACGCACATCCGGCAGACCGACCACGACCTGGCGGTCGAAACGACCCGGACGCAGCAAGGCCGGGTCCAGTACGTCAGGACGGTTGGTGGCGGCGATGACGATGATGCCTTCATTGCCTTCAAAGCCATCCATTTCGACCAGCATCTGGTTCAGGGTCTGCTCACGCTCGTCATGACCACCGCCCAGACCGGCGCCACGCTGGCGGCCGACCGCATCGATCTCGTCAATGAAGATGATGCAGGGAGAAGACTTCTTGGCCTGCTCGAACATGTCGCGAACCCGGGAGGCACCGACACCCACGAACATCTCGACGAAATCTGAACCCGAAATGGTAAAGAAGGGTACCTTGGCCTCGCCCGCAATGGCCTTGGCCAGCAGGGTCTTACCGGTACCGGGAGGACCTACCAGCAGCACGCCGGTCGGGATCTTGCCGCCCAGTTTCTGGAACTTGCTCGGGTCACGCAGATAGTCGACCAGCTCCTTCACCTCTTCCTTGGCTTCGTCACAGCCAGCCACGTCGGCAAAGGTAGTCTTGATCTGATCTTCACTCATCAGGCGAGCCTTGCTCTTGCCGAACGACATGGCACCCTTGCCACCACCGCCCTGCATTTGACGCATGAAGAAGACCCAGACACCGATCAGCAACAGCATCGGGAACCAGGAGATGAAGATGGACGTCAGCAGAGACGGCTCTTCCGGCTTCTCGCCCATCACTTTGACATTGTGATTGAGCATATCGTTGAGCAGCTGGGGATCCGGCGCCGGGATGATGGTGGTGAAGCGTTCACCGGTGCGCTTGACGCCATTAATGACCTTGCCATCCATCCGCACTTCACGGATCTGCTCTTGGGTCACTTCTTTAACGAAGCTGGAATAGTCCAGCTGGCGACTGGTGGTATCGCTGGGGCTGAAGCTATTGAACACCGACATCAACACGACGGCGATGACCAGCCACAGGATTAGGTTTTTCGCCATGTCACTCAAATCAGTAACCTCGCAGACTGACAGTTAACGATGAAGGTTAGGGTACTACAGTTTAAAACCGGTAGCCACAATGTAGACTTCTCGTGAACGGGCACGAGACGAGTCTGGTTTACGAATCTTGACGGCAGTGAAAAGTTTACGGATTTCATTGAGATAGATATCAAACCCCTCCCCCTGGAACACCTTGACCACGAAGCTACCGTTGGCCCGCAGGACCTGATTGCACATGTCCAGCGCCAGTTCGACCAGATACATGGAACGGGCCTGATCCACCTGCTGGGTACCGCTCATGTTGGGTGCCATGTCGGACATGACGACGTCAACCTTGTCCGGACCTACCCGTTCAAGCAGAGCGCCCAGTACAGTTTCCTCCCGAAAGTCGCCCTGAAGGAAATCGACACCGGCGATGGAATCCATCGGCAAAATATCGCAGGCGATCACTCGGCCCTTGTCACCGACCTGGTCGATGGCAAACTGGGACCAGCCACCGGGGGCCGCCCCCAGATCCACCACCGTCATGCCCGGCTTGAGCAGTTTGTCCTTGCCCTGGATCTCGTCGATCTTGAACACGGCACGGGATCTCAGTCCCAACTTCTGGGCTTTTTTGACGTATTGATCGTCAAAATGCTCTTTTAACCAGCGGGTTGAACTGGGGGAATGTTTTTTCTGGGTCATGATCGTCGACTTTAAAAAACCACAAGGGTTATTAGTATTAAGGGCTAAGTGGGGGTAGAATACGCCCCTTTCAACCCTGACTTATGAAGAAATTGCCATGATTCTCAACAATAAACAGAAACAGTACCTCAAGGGCCTTGCCCACAGTCTGAAGCCGGTCGTCCTGCTGGGACAACACGGTCTGACCGAAGGTGTGCTGGCCGAGATCGATCTGGCGCTCAACCACCACGAGCTGATCAAGGTTAAGGTTGCGTCTGAAGATCGTGAGATGAAACAGCTGGTTATGGATGCCATCGTCCGTGAAACCGGCGCGGTGAAAGTACAGAGCATCGGCCACGTGCTGACCATCTATCGTCAAGCCAACGAGCCGAAAATCCAACTGCCCCGCAAGTAACAGGAAAGAGCATCGCTCTTTCCTTCATTTCCCCTCTTCCCAAGTCGCTTGCCAAAGTAGTCGCCAGGCCCTTAACCTGCGATGAATACTCGTGGATACCCGCTATGGATCACCATCAGATTCTCACCGAAGATGAACTGGCCATGCTACGGGACTTGGGAAGCGATCAGGAGACGGCCGCCGGTCAATCCCTGAGCGGTTATCTCGCCACTCCCCTGCTAGGCCTGCTGCAACGCGCCGACCAGCTGGTGCTGGAAGCCCGTTTTGCCGGGCATCAGCTCCGTTTTCCGCTGCGCTTCACTCAAGGGGATGATGGCTTTGTCGAGCCACGCATCGCCGCCCCCGTCATCAAGGAGCTGGGTTATCCCCATCCGCGCACCTGGCGGTTGGACGAGCAGGCCAGCTTCAGGATGGGTGAGCACGAGTATCTGGTGCACAGCCTGTCGCTCGATGGTCTGGTCGTCGAGGGCCTGCCGCCCGGACTGACCGTCGGCGCCACCTTGACGGGCAGCCTGCTCATTGAGGATCTCGCTCCCCTGCCGCTCAGCGCAGAGCTGGTCAGACACATTCATCGTCGCAACGGCATCCAGGGCTGGGCACTGCATTTCCAGATGGCCAAAGCGGACCTTGAACTGCTGCGCAACTGGATGTTCCAGCGTCATCAGGACGCCTTCACCCAGGCTTACCAGCCCCGCTAAATACAAACAGGGGAGCCGGGGCTCCCCTGTTCTGGCATCCACCTACCTCAGAGGTAGGCAACTTCCAGGATCTCGTACTCCACATCGCCTGCCGGCGTCTTGACGATGGCCACATCGTCCACTTCCTTGCCGATCAGGGCACGGGCGATGGGGGAATTCACGGAGATCATGTTCTGTTTGATGTCCGCCTCGTCGTCACCCACGATACGGTAGACCACCTCTTCTTCCGTCTCGCTCTTGAGCAGAGTCACGGTTGCCCCGAAGATGACGCGACCATTGTTGGTCATCTTGGTGATGTCGATCACCTGGGCGTTGGAGAGCTTGCTCTCGATTTCCTGGATACGGCCTTCACAGAAGCCTTGCTGCTCGCGGGCAGCATGGTATTCGGCGTTTTCTTTCAGATCACCATGTTCACGGGCATCTGCAATCGCTTCGATAATCTGCGGACGCAGCTCGGTCTTGAGATATTCGAGCTCTTCACGCAGCTTTTCAGCGCCGCGAACAGTCATCGGAGTATGATTCATAGTCGAAACCTGGGTTGCTTGAAAAGAGAAGCTGCGGCTATCAGAGAGAGCCGCAGCTGTCGGTTCGGATGAGGCATCTTAATATGAAGCCGGCACAAAATCCATGTCAGTCCCTGCGAGCGGGATCGCGCTTTCTCATCAGAATTTGCCGGAACTATTTCTGTTCCTGCGCGCTGATCGGGGCTGACACCGTCGGTTTGCCCTGCATGATGGAGATCTCCACCCGCCGGTTCATGCGCCGGTTTTCCGGGCTGGTATTGGGCACCAGCGGCTGGGAATCGGCCATGCCCTGTACCACCAGCCGGCCGCCATCGAAGCCCGGCACCTTGATCATCTGGTGGGCTACCGCCACCGCCCGCTGAGAAGAGAGCTCCCAGTTGGACTGGAACAGCTCATCCTCGGTGGCAGCATCATCGGTATGGCCCGAGACGGTGATCTCGCCGGGCACATCCTTGAGCAGAGCCGCCACCTTGCGCACCACCGGCCAGAACTGGGGCTGCAGGAAGGCGGAACCCGCCGGGAAGGCCGCTTTTTCCCGGATCCGGATGATGATCTGCTGGCCCAGCGCTTCCACTTCGATGGCGCCATCCTGGATCTGCGCCTTCATCTGATCCGCCAGCGCCTTGGCCAGCGCGTTGGACTGCTCCTGCTGCTGTTGTTTCTGCGCCTCCTGCTGGGTGTCGCCCCCCACCAGCTTCTCTTCGCTCTTGTCATGACCGCCGGCCTGATCGGCATCGCCGGGCTGAAAATCCAGCTCGGTCTGGGTCATGTCCATGGTCTGCTGCATGATGGTATCGATGGGGGTCGGCTCTGGGCGACCCGGCCTGAACTCCTGGGCGATGACGGAGGTTCCCTTGGGGATGTCCTTCACCTCGAGAATATTCTGCACCCCGAACGCCTTCTCCATGGAGCCGGCAATCTGCTTGAACTTCTGCACGTCCATCTCGGCAAACGAGAGCAGCAGCACGAAGAAGCACATCAGCAGCGACATCAGGTCGGCGAAGGTTCCCATGTAGCCGGGCAGACCGGGAGGTGGGCATTTGCACTTTGCCATGCGCGCTCCTATTCGGTCCCGTTGTTGCGTTTGGACTGGTTCAGGTAGTTCTGCAGCATGGCCTGGATCACCCGCGGGTTCTGGCCATCCTGAATGCCCATGATGGCGTCGAGGATCAGGGTACGGCTCAGCTGCTCCTCACCACTGCGCAGCTCCAGCTTGTCGGCGATGGGGATGGCGATCATGTTGGCCTCGATCGCCCCGTACAGGGTGGTGAGCAAGGCCACCGCCATGGCCGGGCCGATGGACTTGGGATCGCTCATGTTGGCCAGCATGGCCACCAGCCCCACCAGGGTACCGATCATCCCCATGGCGGGGCCAAGATCCCCCAGGGAGCGGAACACCTTGACGGCGATGACGTGGCGCTCCGAGGTCAGCTCGATGTCCTTCTCCATCACGGCCCGTACCACGTCGGCGTCATGGCCATCCACCAGCATGTCGATGCCCTTCTTCATGAAGGTATTGGGGATCTCCGCCGCCTCCAGGGCCAGGAAGCCCCCCTTGCGGGCCGCGTCCGCCAGTTCCACCGCCTTGGCAATCAGGTCATCGAGCTTGTCCCCCTTGTACATGAATGCCTTGCCGGCCACCTTGAACGCCATCAAAAACTGGCCGAGGTTGAACTTCATCATGCAGATGAACAGAGAACCCAAAATGGTGATATAGACCGAGGGCATATCCACATACATGCTCATGGGGCCACCCAGCAGCATGCCGTACACCACCACCCCGAACCCCAGCACTATGCCTATCAGACTGCCTAAATCCACATCCTTACTCCTGTCAGCTGAAATTTGTTGTATCTGCAGTTTGTTGAATTTTCTGCTATTGGCTCATCAGCGGCAAGGGTTGCCACAATTTTCCCCGTTCGGAAGATGGCTTATTATCGGCCACTTTTCCGAGAGTTTAAGCCGAGGGCATTTTTCTGCCTCCCCCCTGCCCGTCGTCGATGTTAAGATAAGCCGTTTTTTTCAATCCCCGAGGATGGACATGGCCAGTAAAAAAATCGACCGCCTGAGTTTTGATGCCACTCTGGAAGAGCTGGAAACCATAGTTCATCAACTGGAACAGGGCTCTCTGCCGCTGGAAGAGGCTCTCAAGCAGTTTGAGCAGGGTATTCATCTGGTGCGGGCCGGCCAGCAGAAGCTGGAGCAGGCCGAGCAGAAGATCCAGATCCTGCTGACTCAGGCCGATGGCAGCGAGCAAGCCGTCCCCTTCCAGCCAGAGCAAGGAGAGGAGTGAGTGACGCTGGACGATTTTTCCCGCCTGCACCGGCAACGTATTGACGACTGTCTGTCTGCACAACTTGAATCCTTGCCCGCAATGGCCCCCCGCCTGCGCGATGCCATGCGTTACGGCCTGCTGCTGGGCGGCAAGCGGGTGCGCCCCTTCCTGGTCTACGCCGTCGGCGAGATGCTGGGCGTAAAGAACGAACTGCTGGATGGCCCGGCCGCCGCAGTAGAGTGCATTCACGCCTACTCCCTGCTGCACGACGACCTGCCCGCCATGGACAACGACGATCTGCGTCGCGGTCAGCCGACGGTGCACAAGGCCTTCGATGAAGGCACCGCCATTTTGGCCGGCGACGCCCTGCAGACCCTGGCCTTCACCATTCTGGCCGATCACCCGATGCCGGACGCGCTGCTGGCCAACCGGGTACGGATGCTGAGCCGGCTGGCCCGCGCCTCGGGTTATCTCGGCATGTGCGGTGGCCAGGCGCTGGATCTGCAGGCGGAAGGTCGCCAGATCTCCCTCGCCGAGCTGGAACAGGTACACCGTCACAAGACCGGGGCCCTCATCGAGTGCGCCGTGGCGCTTGGCGCCCTGTGCAAGGCCGACGTGGATGAAACCACCCTGAGCGCGCTGCAAACCTATGCCGCCGCCATCGGTCTCGCCTTCCAGGTGCAGGATGACATCCTCGACATCACGGGCGATACCGCCACCCTCGGCAAGCGACAAGGTTCCGATCTGGCGCTGGAAAAGAGTACCTATCCGGCGCTGCTGGGGCTCGACAATGCCCGTGAGCTGGCTCGCGAACTGCATGGTAAAGCCTTAACAGCCTTGCAATCTTTGCCCTACAATACCGACATTCTGGAAGCGTTTGCCGATTACATCATCGAGCGAACCCACTAAACGCTGGATAACAGTAACAATATGAGCGTTGATATAAGCAATTTCCCCAACCTGGCCCTCGCGGATACGCCGGTCGAGTTGCGATCCCTGCCCTTCGAGCGACTGCCCGTACTGTGCAACGAACTGCGTGAATATCTGCTGCGTTCGGTGAGTCGCTCCAGTGGCCATCTTGCCTCCGGGCTCGGCACCGTCGAACTGACGGTGGCGCTGCACTACGTCTACAACACCCCGTTCGATCGGCTGGTGTGGGACGTGGGCCACCAGGCTTATCCCCACAAGATCCTCACCGGTCGCCGCGATCGGATGCAGAGCATCCGCCAGAAAGACGGTCTGCACCCCTTCCCCTGGCGCGGCGAGAGCGAATATGACGTGCTCTCGGTCGGCCACTCCAGCACCTCCATCGGTGCGGCGCTCGGCATGGCAGTCGCGGCCGAGAGCGAAGGGCTGGGGCGCAAGGTGGTTGCGGTGATCGGCGACGGTGCCATTACCGCCGGCATGGCGTTCGAGGCACTCAATCACGCCGGCGATGTCCACAAGGACATGCTGGTGGTGCTCAACGACAACGAGATGTCCATCTCCGAAAATGTCGGGGCGCTCAACAACCACCTGGCCCGCATCATGTCTGGCAAGCTCTACACCACCATCCGCGAGGGTGGCAAGAAGGTGCTGGCCGGTCTGCCGCCGGTCAAGGAGCTGGCCAAGCGGGCCGAGGAACACCTCAAGGGAATGGTGGTGCCCGGCACCCTGTTCGAGGAGTTCGGCTTCAACTACATAGGCCCCATCGACGGCCACGACATCAACGCCCTGGTCGAGACCCTGCGCAACATGCGCAACCTCAAGGGGCCGCAGTTGCTGCACGTCAAGACCAAGAAGGGCAAGGGCTATGAGCCCGCCGAGAAGGACCCCATCGGTTATCACGGCGTGCCCAAGTTCAATCCGGACGAGTGCACCCTGCCCAAGGCGAGCGGTGGCAAGCCGAGCTTCTCCGCCATCTTCGGCCAGTGGCTGTGCGACATGGCGGCCAAGGATGAGCGGCTGGTCGGCATCACCCCGGCCATGCGCGAAGGCTCCGGCCTGGTGAAGTTCAGCCAGCAGTATCCGGATCGCTACTTCGACGTGGCCATCGCCGAGCAGCACGCGGTCACCTTCGCCGCCGGTCTCGCCATCGCCGACCAGAAGCCGGTGGTCGCCATCTACTCGAGCTTCCTGCAGCGTGCCTACGACCAGCTGATCCACGATGTGGCGCTGCAAGAGCTGCCGGTGCTGTTCGCCATCGACCGGGCCGGTCTGGTGGGAGCCGACGGCCCCACTCATCAGGGGGCGTTCGACATCAGCTTCCTGCGCACCGTGCCCAACATGGTGATCATGACCCCGTCCGACGAGAACGAATGCCGTCAGATGCTCTACACCGGCTACCAGTGCAACGGGCCGGCGGCGGTACGCTACCCCCGCGGCAGCGGCACCGGCATCCAGGTCGAGAGCGAGATGCAGGCGCTGGCGCTCGGCAAGGGCCGGATCGTGCGTCAGGGCAAGGGCACCGCCATCCTGGCGTTCGGCACATTGCTGCAACAGGCCAAAGCGGCTGCCGAGGCGCTCGATGCCACCCTGGTGGACATGCGCTTCGTCAAGCCGATGGACGAGGCCCTGGTGCTCTCCCTGGCCACGACCCACGATCAGTTCGTCACCCTCGAGGACAACGCCATCATGGGCGGTGCCGGCTCTGCGGTGAACGAGCTGTTGATGCGCAGCAAACAGTGCAAGCCGGTGCTCAATCTCGGCCTGCCGGATCGCTTCGTCGAACAGGGTACCCAGGAGGAGATCTACACACTGCTGGGGCTCGATGGCGCCGGCATCCAGCGCAGCATAGAGCAGTGGCTGCAGGCTTGACCCCCTCAGCACACACAGTAAAAGGGCGCCGTTATGGCGCCCTTTTTGTTTCTCTGTCTCGTTGGTTTATCCGCGACCATCAGCCCTTGTAGAGCTTGGGATTGAACACATCCCGCAGCCAGTCACCCAACAGGTTGATGACCAGCACCAGCACCACCAGGCAGATGCCCGGGAAGGCGGTGATCCACCAGGAACCGGAGAAGATGTAGTTGAAGCCCACGCTGATGAGCGAGCCCAGCGACGGCTGATCCACCGGCATTCCCAGACCGAGGAAGGAGAGGGCTGCCTCACTCATGATGGCGTTGGCCACCTGCACCGTGGAGATGACCAGGATCGGCGACAGGCAGTTGGGCAGAATGTGGCGGAACATGATGCGCGGGGCGCGAAAGCCCATCACCTTGGCCGCTTCCACATACTCCTTCTTCTTCTCCGCCAGCACCGAGGCGCGCACGGTTCGGGCGTACTGCGGCCACTCGGCGATACCGATGATCACCACCAGCATCAGGATGGCGAACTTCGAGTAGAACTCGGAACCAAACGTCGCCTGGAAGATGGCGGAGATGATGATCGCCACCATCATGGTGGAGAACGACAGCTGCACGTCGGCAAAGCGCATCAGCAGGCTGTCGATGCGGCCACCGAAGTAACCGGCGATGAGGCCGATGACGATGCCGAGCACCAGCTGCAGCGCCACCGCGAACAGACCTATGGTCAGCGAGATGCGGGCGCCATAGAGAATGGTGCTCCAGATGTCGCGGCCCTGGTTGTCGGTACCGAGCCAGAAGCGCTCTTCGCCTCCTTCCAGCCAGGAGGGCGGCAATTCGGCATCCATCAGATCGAAGCTGGTCTGGTCATAGACGTTGTACGGGGCCAGCCAGGGTGCCAGCAGGGCCGCCAGGACGAACACCACGAACACCGCAAAGCTGAACATGGCTACCTTGTCCCGCAGGAAGTAGTAGACGATGTCGGAATTTTTAAAACGAGCCCAACGGCTTGGGCTTGCAGTTACAGCATGAGTCATCTGTTACCCCTTGGCGGTCAGGTTGACGGTCGGGTTGATCAACCCGTAAAGCAGGTCGACCAGGGTATTGGTCACCACGAAAATGAGCCCGACGAAGATGACGTAGGCGGTGATGAGGGGCGTATCGACCCGGTGGATCGCCTCGAGGAACAGGAAGCCGGTCCCCGGCCACTGGAATACGCTCTCGGTCAGGATGGTGTAGGCCACCATGGTACCGATCTGCACACCACCGACGGTAATGACCGGCAGCATGGTGTTCTTCAGAGCGTGGCTGTAGTAGACCTTGTTGTTGTCCAGCCCCTTGGCACGGGCGAACTTGACGTACTCGGAGGAGAGCTGCTCCAGCATCTCGGAGCGCACCAGCCGGATGAACAGCGGCAACATGATGGAGGAGAGCGCCACGCAGGGCAGGATCAAATGCTTGATTCCGTCCCAGGTGAAGAAGCCCGACTCCCAGCCCAGCAGGTTGTAGGTCTCGCCACGGCCATAGGCCGGCAGCCAGCCCAGCTGGATGGAGAAGAGGTACATCAGCATGATGGCGGTCAGGAACACCGGGATCGAGATGCCGATGCTGCTCCCCGCCATGATGATCTTGGTCGGTATGCTGTGCGGGCGGATCGCCGAGTAGACCCCAAGCGGAATGGAGACCACCACGATGATCAGCGCAGCGCCAAACACCAGCTCAAGAGTAGCCACCAGCTTGTCGAGGATAACCTCGAGGGCTGGTCGCTTGAAGAAGTAGGAAGTACCCAGATCCCCGTGTACCGCGTTCTTCAAGAAGCGGCTGTATTTGACGAGGAAAGGATCGTTGAGGCCCATCTTCTCGCGCAATTCGTGGCGCTGGGCTTCGGAGACGGATTGTCCCACCAGCTCGCGCAACGGATCCCCCAGGTTGTCCTGGATGGAGAAGGCGACCAGGCTGATGACGAACATCACTATCACGGCCTGATAGAACCGTTTCAGCAGGAATGTAAACATGCTTGTCCTTCTACGTGGCCTGTGTCATGGCACAGGCTTCTGTTAGCAGGCGGGGTGGCCGGCTGACCACCCCGCCCCGTCCTTCCTTGCAACCTTCGCTTACTTGCCGACCACCAGGTCGCCGAAGTAAGGGAAGTTCATCACGTTGACCACCGGCTTGATGTCGGCGTTCTTCTTGGCGCCGTAGGCCAGATCTTCCCAGTGCAGCGGCACATAGGCAGCGTCGTCGATCAGCATGGCTTCGACCTTCTTCAACATCTCGGCACGCTTGGCCGGATCGGTCTCGGCGTTGGCCTGCTCGACCAGCTTGTCAGCCTCGGCGTTGGCATAACCGGCGCAGTTGTACTGGCCCATGCCGGTCTTGGCATCCTTGGTGAAGGTCAGGAACTCGAAGAAGTTCGCACTGTCTTCGGTGTCGGAGTGCCAGCCGATCAGCTGCATGTCCGCGGCGCACTTGTCAAACTCAGGCCAGTACTGGGCCACCGGCATGGTCTTCAGATCCACCTTGATGTTGATCTTGGCCAGCATGGCGGAGACGGCCTGGGCAATCTTGACGTCGTTGACGTAACGGGCAGCCGGGGAGATGAAGCTCATCTTGAAGCCCTGCTCATAGCCGGCTTCCTTCATCAGCTGCTTGGCCTTGGCCAGATCATACTGGGGCTTGAGCGCCTCGTTGTGACCGGCATAGCCTTTCGGACTCAGCTGGCCGGCAGGGGTACCGAAGCCTTTGTTGATCTTCTCGACGATGCCCACCTGGTTGATGGCGTAGTTGATCGCCTGACGCACGCGTTTGTCTTTCAGCGCCGGGTTGGTGTTCTGGTTCAGCTCGATGATGATGGCGCGGGTACCGGACAGGGTCACCAGCTGGGTGTCCTTGCCGTTCTTCACGCGCTCCAGATCGTTCGGCGCAACCGGGTAGATCACGTCCACGTCACCACCCAGCAGGGCCGCCACGCGGGTGGCGTCCTCCTTGATGGGCACCACGGTCAGGTTGTCGACGTTGCCCTTGGAGGCCTTGTCCCAGTAGTTGGCGTTGCGGGTGTACTCCAGCTTGACGCCCTGCTCGCGGAACTTGACGCTGAACGGGCCGGTACCGGAGACATGGGTGGAGGCGTAGGAGTCGCCGTTCTTGACGATCTCGGCCTTGTCTTTGCCCGCCTCGGTCTTGCCGGTATAGAACTTGGAGTCCATCGGGAAGATATAGGTGACGGTCTGCAGCACCAGCGGGAACGGCTTGGCGGTGACGAGATCGACGGTGTACTCATCGACCTTCTTCACTTCGGCGATGGGGTCGAAGATGGCCTTGAAGTCGACTGAGGACTTCAGACGGTTGACGGTCCACACCACGTCGTCGGCGGTGAAGTCGTTGCCGGAGTGGAACTTGACGCCCTTGCGCAGGAAGAAGCGCACGGTCTTGTCGTCGATGCGCTCATACTTCTCGGCCAGACGCGGCTCGAATTTCAGGTCCTGGGTGTAACGCATCAGCGGATCGAACACCAGGTGGGACATCTCCAGGGTCTGACCGGAGAGCTGCTCCTGCGGGTCCAGCGAGGTGGCGTCGGAGGCGACGGCGACCTTGATGTCGACGGCGGAAACGTTAAAAGCGAAACCGGCGGCAAACAGCGCCAGGGCAATCTTGGATAATCCTTTCTTCATGTCTTTCTCCATGCTTTTGGCTTTTTATTGACACTTTTTTTGACAAGCAGAGCGGCGGGCCGCCCCTTTCCTAGCTTGCGATTTCCAGCCCCTCGCGGGACATTCCCTTGAACTCCGGCATGAGGGAGATCAGCTTGCGGCTGTACTCATGCTCGGCATTGGTAAAGAGTTTCTCGGTCTCCGCCACTTCCACCAGATGACCGTGCTGCATCACCCCGATGCGATCGCACATCTGGCGGATCACCGGCAGATCGTGACTGATGAACAGCATGGTGAGGCCAAGCTCCTGCTGCAGATCCTTGAGCAGGTTGAGGATCTGGGCCTGCACCGACACATCCAGCGCCGAGGTGGGCTCGTCGCAGATGAGGAAGCGTGGCCGGGTCGCCAGAGCGCGGGCAATGGAGATGCGCTGACGCTGGCCGCCGGAGAATTCGTGGGGATACTTCACCCCGGCACCACGGCCAAGGCCGACGTGATCCAGCAGATCCCCCACGATCCCCTCGATCTGGCTCTCGCTGCCGGCCAGCTTATGAAAGCGGATCGGCTCTGCGATGATGTCGCGTACCTTCATGCGCGGGTTCATCGAGGAGTAGGGGTTCTGGAACACCATCTGCATCTGGCGACGCAGCGGGCGCCGCTCATGCTCACCCTTGAGCGCGGTCAGATCGATCCCCTCGAAGAAGATCTTGCCGGTATCGGGCGGATAGAGGCCGGTGATGGCACGGGCGATGGTCGACTTGCCGGAGCCAGACTCCCCCACCAGGCCGAAGGTTTCACCCTCGAAGATCTCGAAGCTGATGTTGTTGCAAGCCCGCACGTACTGGCGGCGGCTCGGGAACAGGGAATCCTTGGTGACGAACTTCAGATCCACGTTTTCCACCCGCAGCAGCGCCCCTTCATAGGCACGCTCGTCCTGACTCTGGCCAAGCCAATGGGTCTTGAGATCGATGCTGGTATCCGCCGCACCGGCGTCCTCGATATAGGAGACCAGCGGGAAGCGCACCAGCTTCACATCCGAGCGGGGCACCGCCGAGATGAGGCTGCGGGTATAGGGGTGGTTGGGGCGACCCAGCACCTGTTCGGTGGTACCGAACTCCACCAGATCGCCGCGATACATGACCGCCACCTTGTCGGTGACGTTGGACACCACGCCCATGTCGTGAGTCACCAGCATGCAGCCCACCTGCCGCTCTTTGCAGAGGTTGCGGATGAGCTGGAGGATCTGATCCTGAATGGAGACGTCCAGCGCCGTGGTCGGCTCGTCGGCGATGATGAGCTCGGGGTCGCCGGAGAGGGCGATGGCAATCACCACCCGCTGGCGCATGCCACCGGAGAACTGGTGAGGATACTGCTTGATACGCAGCTCAGGCTGCGGGATCCCCACCGCCGCCATCAGGGAAAGCGCCTTGGCAAAGGCCGCCTCACGGGTGAGGTCGGTATTGGCCAGAATGGTTTCAACCAGCTGCCGTTCGACGGTGAACAGCGGGTTGAGGGAGGTCATGGGGTCCTGGAAGATGAAGCCGATGCGCGACCCTCGAATGGCCCGCATCTCGTTCTGGCTCTTGCCGGAGATGAGTTCGCCATTGAGATAGATGTCGCCACGGGCGATACGGCCAGGGGGGCTCAGCAGGTCGATGACGGCGTTGCCTATGGTGGACTTGCCGGCACCGGACTCGCCTACCACACCGACTATCTCCCCCTTTTCCACGGAAAAAGAGAGATCCTTCACTGCGGCCAGCACCCCGTAGCGGGAGGGGTACTCGATCCGCAAGTTTTTCACTTCGAGCAAGGACATGTTTACCTCTGCGGGGGACATCCGTCCCAAATAATTCGTCCGTAAATCGGCCGCAGATGCCGGTCGTGCCTTGGGGTGATCTTGAGTGCTTGATATGACTGCAAAACGCTCAATCCATGAGACAACGAAACCAGCGATCCGGGCGGGTTTTTTGCATTTTTTTGGAATAACCCGCGAGTAACTTAGACGGTTTGGCGGCGAGTGTAAATGATCGGGTTATACAATTTCGCAATACTTTGCTCAGTTAGCAGCCAAGTCAGCAGTCATAAATCATGACTCCTATCACATATACAGACTATATGACCGATAAAATGCCTGACTAGTGCTTTTACTTTCAACAATGGCGTAACAGGCGGGAATATTCACTATTGACACAATAGTCTTAAGCTTCGAATGAGTAGTGAATATTTATGTGAAATGATTTTTTAACGGCAGCATATGCCGATGAATGAAAACTAAACAGAGATATATAGGGGGATGCCAGCATGGCACTCCCCCTTGCTGTCACCCTCAACCCAGCCAGTATGCCAGTGATTGCATACAAAACAGGGCGAACAGGCCGGCGATGAGATCGTCCAGCATGATGCCAAGGCCGCCATGAATGCGGCGGTCAAACCAGGAGATGGGCCAGGGCTTGAGTATGTCGAACAACCGGAACAGCACGAAGCCGGCCAGCACCCACTCCCAGCCGGCCGGGGCCGCTATCATGGTGACACCAAAACCGATCACCTCGTCCCAGACGATGGCGCCGTGATCCGGCATGCCGATGGCATCGGTGGCGCTCTGGCAGATGCGGATGCCCGCCACGAAGCCCACTATCAGCAGCGCGATGAACCAGGGCGTTGACAGACCGCTCACCAGCAGATAAAGGGGGATGGCGGCGAGCGTCCCCATGGTGCCCGGCGCCTTGGGCGAGAGGCCGGAGCCAAAGCCCACCGCCAGAAAGTGCAGCGGATGCTTCAGGTTCAGCCGCTTCAGCTCAGGCTTTATCATCAACAGGCTCATGCGAAGTGGTCCCACCCTTTCAGTTCCAGCGCCACCGTTTGTTCGCCCCGCAGATAGTCGATGCCCGGTTCGCCGGCAACGATGCGGCCGATGCGGGTAAACTTGACGCCGCAGTTGGCCAGCGCCGTGTCCAGCGCGCCGCGATGCTCCTCCGGCACGGTGAAACAGAGCTCGTAGTCATCGCCACCGGCCAGTGCCAGCTGCCAGGCATCCTGTTCGCTCACCGCATCCTGCAGCACCGGCGAGAGCGGCAGCAGATCGAGATCGATCTGGGCCCGCACGCCGGAGGCCTTGAGGATATGGCCGAGATCCGAGGCCAACCCGTCGGAGAGATCCAGCGCACTGCCGGCCAGCCCGCGCAGGGCCTGTCCGGCCAGAATGCGGGGATGAGGATGGTCGAGGCGCGGCAGCACGGCCGCCAGCTGGTTCTCGTTGAGGGTTCGCTTGGCCAGCAGATGGGAGAGCGCCAGGGCGGCATCGCCCAGGGTGCCGGTCACATAGACTCCGTCCCCGGCCTTGGCACCGCTGCGCAGCAGGGCACGGCCAGCCGGTACCGACCCCTTCACCGACACCGTGATGGAGAGCGGGCCGCGGGTCATGTCGCCGCCCACCAGCGCCACGTTGTAGTATTCGGCAAGCTCCAGGAACCCTTCCGCAAAGCCGGCCACCCAGGCCTCGTTGATGGTGGGCAGGGTCAGCGCCAGCGAGACCCAGCGCGGCTCGGCGCCCATGGCAGCCAGATCGGAGAGATTGACCGCCAGCGCCTTGTAGCCGAGATCCACCGGATCCATGTCGGGAAAGAAGTGGACGCCGCTCACCAGGGTATCCGTGCTCACCGCCAGCTGGGTGTCGGGGGGCAGGGTCAGCAGGGCACAATCATCTCCAGGGCCCATCACCACGTCCTTGCGGGCGTGGGGGACCTTGAAGTACTTATCAATCAGCTCGAATTCACCCATACAGTAAAAAGCCAGCAATAAGCTGGCTCCTCTCTTAGATGCTGTTGACGGACAGCAGGATCAACGCTTGTTCAGCGACTTGATCACCTTGTCCAGTACACCGTTGACAAACTTGTGGCTGTCATCGGCAGCAAAGGATTTGGCCAGCTCGATCGCTTCGTTGATGGCCACGCGCGGCGGCACATCATCACGACGGGTCAGCTCATAGGTCGCCAGACGCAGGATCGCCTTGTCCACCATGTCCACTTCTTCCAGCGGACGGGAGAGGAAAGGTGCGAAGACCTTGTCCAGCTCGTTGCAGTGGAGGGCTACTCCGAACAGCAGATCGCGGAAGTAGTTCAGGTCCACACCCTTGGTGTCCTGATCGATCTTGAACTGCTCTTCGATGTCGCCCACGTTGGCCTTGGTCATCTGCCACTGGTAGATGGCCTGGGTGGCACAATGGCGGGCCTTGCGGCGCTCGGACGGTTTCAATGCATTTCTCCTCGTTACACGTCCAGCTGTTTCAGGACGTTGATCATTTCGAGCGCGCTCAATGCTGCCTCTGCACCCTTGTTACCCGCCTTGGTACCGGCACGCTCGATGGCTTGTTCAATGTTTTCAGTGGTCAGTACGCCGAAGGCAACCGGAATTTCATATTCCATCATTACCTGGGCCATGCCCTTGCTGTTCTCGTTTGCCACCAGATCGAAGTGATAAGTGCCGCCACGAATGACGGTGCCCAGCGCCACGATAGCGTCATATTGACCACTCTTGGCCAGCTTCTTGATGGCCAGGGGGATTTCGACTGCGCCCGGCACTCGCACCAGGGTCAGGTTGCTGTCCTGGACTTGACCTTGACGCTTCAGTACGTCTACCGCACCGTCCACCAGGCTTTCGTTGATGAAGCTGTTGAAACGGGCAACGACAATAGCAACGCGCGCCTCAGGAGCGGCGATATTTCCTTCGATAACCTTCATGGGAAATCCTGTCTCTGTGCAATCAAAAGGGGCCGGAGTCAAAAGTGCGCACATTCTAGCACAAAGGGGAATCGGACAAAAACATGCATCACAATTCTGGCAACGAGAGCGCAATTGACTTTTTGCTTAACTGATCCGACCTGATAATAATACGTCACCCTACTACGGGTTAAAATAATAACACCAAGGAGTTCAGTATGTTGGATTTCAAACGCAGCGGCATCGCACTCGCCTGCCTGCTGCCGCTGGCTGCTCAGGCCGATGCTGGCAGCCCGCGCATCATCGGCGGCAGCGCCGTGACAGCCCCCAGCTGGATGGTGGCCGTCGGCGAAGTCGTCAACGGCAATTGGAGCAATTTCTGCGGCGGCACCCTCATCGACAAGCAGTGGGTACTCACCGCAGCGCACTGCGTCGCCGAGGCCCAGTCCGGCCCCATGGAAGTCGCCATCGGGGTGAGTGATCTCAGCCGTCCTCACCTTCGCAGCAAGGTAGACCAGGTGCTGATGCACCCGGAGTATTACGTCAACCTGCTGATCAATCTGGGTTATCGCGACACCCCGAACGCCTCGGATGTGGCCCTGCTGCACCTTGCCACGCCCGTTACCCAGGCACCGATCGCCATCGCCGACCCCATCATCAAGGATACCTGGCAGCAGAACACGACCATGCTGCATGCCCTGGGGTACGGTGGCATCGACCCCAGCGCGACCAAAGCCAGCCCGCAGTTGCTGGCGGTGGATCTCGCCTATCGGGGAGACCGGGACTTCTGGTACGGTGACCCGACCACGACCCATATCTTCGCCGGCAAGCTGGCCGGTCAGGACACCTGCAAAGGCGACAGCGGTGGTCCGCTCACTTATGGTGGACAACTGGTCGGCGTGACCAGCTACGGGGCCTTCCCCTGCGCCACCGGCAGCGCCGGTGGCTATGTCTACGCCCCCGCCTTCAGTGACTGGATCGCCGAGCAGCAGCAAGGCGTCACCCTGACCACGGTCCGCGGCCTGATCCTGCCTTCAGGCACCAGTGGCTGGGCCGACTACCTGCTGGCCAACCGCAGCAACCAGGCGGTCACCCTGAGCGGCATCTACAGCGATGCCCCCGCCATGAGCAACGGCTGCACCGCCCGTCTGGAAGCGGGTCAAACCTGCACCCTGCGGCTTCGCGCCGATGGCAACAATACAGTCGGTACCCTGCGCGTGCAGGGCGTTGAACTCACCGCCACCAATGAACAGGGGGCGAGCCAGCGTCTTGAAGGGGCCTTGATCAGTCTCACCAGCGAGCCCACCAAGACTCCGGATACCACCACGACGACCACTTCAAGCAGTGGCGGTGGTGGCGCCACCGGATTCGCAGCCCTGTTGCTGCTGCCGCTGGCCTGGTTGCGCCGGCGCCGCTGAGGCAAAACAACAAGGGATGACCGAGGTCATCCCTTGTTTCATCTCCGTTTCATCGCATCAGGCTTATTCGCCGACGTACTCCACCACTTCCAGACCAAAACCGCCGAGGGCATGGTACTTCTTCGGTGAGCTCAACAGGCGCATCTTGCCGACACCCAGCGCCTTGAGGATCTGGGAACCGACGCCGACCCGGCGCGAGGTACCCTGCCACTTGGCCCCTTCCGGTGCCAGCCCCTTGTCCGCCGCCTCGAACCCCTTGACCCGGGCCAGCAGCTCGGCGCCGTGGGCTTCCGCCCCCAGGATCACCAGCACCCCGCCTTCATCGGCGATGCGGGCCATGGATTTGGGCAGCGGCCAGCTGCGGGCGCTGTGGCGATCGGTCAACAGCAGATCGCTCAGCACGTCGTGCAGATGGACCCGCACCAGGGTTGGCTGCTCGGCCTGAACCTCACCCTTTTTCAGGGCGAAGTGCACCTGGTTGTCGATGGTGTCGCGGAAGGTGATGAGGTCGAACTCGCCAAACTCGGTGGGCAGCTTGCACTCGGCCACCTTCTCCACCGTGGTCTCGTGCTGGTTGCGGTATTCGATGAGGTCGGCGATGGTGCCGAGCTTGATGCCGTGCTGCTCCGCGAACAGCTCCAGATCAGGGCGGCGCGCCATGGTGCCATCTTCGTTGAGGATCTCGACGATGACGGACGCCGGCTCATAACCCGCCAGCCGGGCCAGATCGCAACCGGCCTCGGTGTGGCCGGCACGGGTCAGCACGCCACCGTCCTGCGCCATCAGCGGGAAGATATGGCCGGGCTGCACCAGATCGGCGGCCTTGGCATTGGGCGCCACCGCCGCCTGCACGGTGACGGCGCGGTCGGCGACGGAGATGCCGGTGGTTACCCCTTCGGCCGCTTCGATGGTCACGGTAAAGGCGGTGGAGAACTGGGCATTGTTGCGATCGACCATCAGCGGCAGCGCCAGCTGCTTGCAGCGATCCCGGGTCAGGGTCAGACAGATGAGCCCCCGGCCGTAGCGGGCCATGAAGTTGATATCTTCCGGGCGGACACAGGAGGCGGCCATGATGAGGTCCCCTTCGTTCTCCCTGTCTTCGTCATCCATCAGGATCACCATCTTGCCAGCCTTGATATCGGCAATGATTTCCTGGGTCGTGCTTAGCGCCATGGGCTACTCCATCAACATGCTGCGGGGATTGAGCCAGTCGGCTCGACTTGATACTGCCTATTGTGCTCTAGATGGGGCACAGGAGGCCCCATTTCAATCGGCGCGGGATCACAGAAAAGCGTTTTTCCCGCCGAGGGTCCATCACAGGAAGCCGGACTGGGCCAGCTTTTCCAGGGTCAGGGTGGAGGCGCTGCTCTCCTCGCGCTTGCCCGTCATCAAGCGCTCCAGATAGCGGGCAATCTGATCCGCCTCGAGATTGACCCTGTAGCCAGGTTTCCACTGGGCGATGGTGGTCTCCTGGGCGGTGTGGGGCACTATGGTCAGCCGGAACAGATCCCCCTGCACCGCGTTGACGGTGAGGCTGATGCCGTCCACCGCGATCGAGCCCTTCTCGGCGATGTAGCGGGAGAGCTCGCCCGGTGCCTTGATCCAGTACTCGATGGCGCGGCCGCTGGCGGACTTGCTCTTCACCTCGCCGATGCCGTCCACATGACCGGAGACCAGGTGGCCGCCGAGGCGGGAAGTGGGCATCAACGCCTTCTCGAGGTTGACCCGATCGCCCACCCTGGCGGTGGCGAAACCGGTGCGGGAGAGGGTTTCCAGCGACACGTCGGCGGTATAGCTCTTGTCGCCGAGCGCGATCACGGTGAGGCAGACGCCGTTGGTGGCGATGGAGTCGCCCAGCTTGACGTCGCCAAAGTCCAGGGTCGGTGCGTGCACGGTGAGGGCCATGTCCTCACCCTGGCGGCGCAGCTCGGCCAGGGTTCCCACTGCTTCGATAATTCCGGTAAACATGCAGATCACCTTGCTGATGACGGGGGCGGCACCGCCCCCTTTAACATTGATAAGTCAGGCCAGTCTGGCCGTAATGCGGATATCCGGCCCCACCATGCGCACATCCTTGATGTTGAGCTTGGGCGCCTGGAACAGCCGGGTCAGCCCCGGCAGGTGGAACAGGCCGCGCCCCTCATCCCCCATCAGTTTGGGCGCCTGATAGAGTACCAGCTCATCCACCAGCCCCTTGTCCAGCAGGGCGCCGCACAGCCGCGGTCCCGCCTCCACCAGCACCGAGTTGACGTTCTGCTTGGCCAGCAGCATGAACAGGCTGACCAGATCCAGCTTGCCGTCCAGCAGTGGCACTTCCAGCTGCTGCACCCAGGCGGGCCACTCACCGGATGCCTTGTGGCGAGCCAGCAGTACCGGGCCCTCGCTCTGGAACAGCGGCAGATCCGGGGTGAGCCGGTTTTGCGAATCGACGATGACCCGCAGCGGCTGGCGCAGGGTCTCTTTGGGATAGGCGGCTTTGACCGAGGCCGGCAGCTCGTCCCAGCGCACGGTGAGGGAGGCGTTATCCGCCAGCACGGTTTCGGCGCTGGAGAGCACCGCATCGTGGCGAGCCCGCAGCCGCTGCACGTCGCGACGCGCCTCCGGGGAGGTGATCCACTGGCTCTCGCCGCTCGCCATGGCGGTGCGGCCATCCAGGCTGGCGCCGAGCTTGACCGTCACCTGCGGAAACGCGGTACGCATCCGCTTGAAAAAGTCCGGGTTTAGCGCCTCGGCCTCGGCGGCCAGCAGGCCGAAATCGGTCTTGATGCCGGCCTCGGAGAGCATCCGCAGGCCGCGTCCACCCACCTGAGGGTTGGGATCCACCATGGCGGCGACCACACGGGTCACCCCGGCCTTGATCAGCGCCTCGGCGCAGGGCGGGGTGCGGCCGTGATGGGAGCAGGGTTCCAGGGTCACGTAGGCGGTGGCGCCACGGGCGTTGTCACCGGCGGCATGCAGGGCGTAGACCTCGGCATGGGGCTCGCCGGCCCGCTGGTGCCAGCCCTCTCCCACCACCACGCCGGCCTTCACCAGCACGGCGCCGACGCAAGGGTTGGGGGCCGTGGTATAACGGCCGCGGCGGGCCAGTTCGAGGGCCCGGCTCATCCATTGGTAATCGTCTTGACTAAACATCTGGGCTCCTCTGACAGCACATCCAGGCTGACGCAATATCGTAGGTTCGATTAGCGCAGCGTAATCGAACGCGGCAACCTAGTTTGGAAGAAAGACTTACTTCTCCAGCTTGGCGATCTCTTCGCCGAACTCGCGAATATCTTCAAAGCTGCGATAGACGGAGGCAAAGCGGATATAGGCCACCTTGTCCAGGCTCTTGAGCTCGTCCATCACCAGGTTGCCCACCAGCTGGGAGGCGACTTCGCGCTCGCCGGTGGCGCGCAGGCGGGACTTGATGTGGTTGACCGCCTTTTCGATGGCCTCCATGCTCACCGGCCGCTTCTCCAGCGCCCGCAAGATGCCGGCCCGCAGCTTGTCTTCGTTGAACGGCTCGCGTGAGCCGTTGGACTTGATGACGCGGGGCATCACCAGCTCGGCCATCTCGAAGGTAGTGAAGCGCTCGTGGCAGAGCAGACATTCGCGACGGCGGCGCACCTGATGGCCTTCGGCCACCAGACGGGAATCGATCACCTTGGTATCTACCGCACTACAGAAAGGGCAATGCATCGGACCTCCGGCGTTGACGGAAAAGGGCGCCGGCCCCGGGGGCTGGCTCTAGGCCGGCCAGTGTAGCACGGCCATCCGGAACCGGTAAAAGCCCGTGGAAACAAGGGATGTGACAGATGCCATCAGCAACCACGGAGTGCATCAATGGCGACATCAGACAACCAGAGCACAGTATTGGCGTCGCTCTCGATCAACTCGACAATGGCTTCTCTCGGACCTGTCCGCCATGCTTCCGTGGCATAGAATGCCGCCTGTGAACGGTTCAATTCCTCAAGGTCATCGTAAGCCCGCATCAAAAAATAAACGTCCGGATCATGTAGGGAGGGTCCGTGATTCACCACATCCATCCCCCACTCACGATGTAGAGGCAAACTCTGTTCTGCCACCAAGCTATGAAAAATCGCTCCACTCCCGGCTTTGAGCCGATAGTTCCGAATCTCTAGCACTCTCTTCACTGAGCTATCTCCTGCAATCCATCTCTTGAAAAATAGTGTTTCCGATGTTCACCCTGACTATCCAATCAACCGAGCTCAGTCGTCATAAGGCAGGGTATCGGGGTCGCAGCCCTGATAATCGGGTTCGGGATCCACAGCAAAGCGGCGGGCCTCGATATTGCTGTGGCCCAGCAGCAACGCCTTGCCTACCCGGTGCATGCCATCCATCACCCGGCCGGCGCTGTCCAGCAGGATGGGATAGGCGAGATCGGCCGCCATCATCAACTGGCAGTGCTCCACCACGCTGCGCACCGTGGGGCGGGCGGCGTCATGGCCGTACCAGTGCACCTGATCGAGCTCGGCAATCTCGCCGAGCGCCACCGCCTGCACCGGCAGATCACGGCTCAGTCGCACCAGCCGGCGCACGTCCCAGGGCCAGCAGCCCCTGTTCGCTGGCGCGAAAGTGGTACTGGGCGCGGATCGCCTGCCTGAGCGCAGCCTCCAGCGCCTCGTCTTGCTGTTCACTGGCCATGGTCAGATTGCCTTGCCCGCTATGCTCTTCGTCGTTCAGCGTCATCAGGCCCTCCTGTGTTGCCAAACGCCACAAAAAACAATGCCACCCGTGGGTGGCATTGGTCTCAAACCGGGTGAGGGCCGTTATCAGGCATACACCGGAAAACGACGGCAGATGTCCAGCACCTGTTCACGTACGGTGGCCAGCACGGCATCGTTGTCGTGGCTGTCCAGCACGTCGCAGATCCAGTTGGCCAACTGGATGGACTCGGCTTCCTTGAAGCCGCGGCGGGTGATGGCCGGGGTGCCGATCCGCACGCCGGAGGTCACGAACGGGGAACGCGGGTCGTTCGGTACGGAGTTCTTGTTGACGGTGATGTTGGCCTTGCCGAGGGCTGCGTCGGCATCTTTGCCGGTCAGCTCGCGACCGATCAGGTCAACCAGCATCAGATGGTTGTCGGTACCGCCGGAGACGATCTTGTAGCCGCGCTCGATAAAGGTCGCCGCCATGGCCTTGGCGTTCTTCACGACCTGGGCCTGGTAGGTCTTGAACTCGGGCTCCAGCGCTTCCTTGAAGGCCACAGCCTTGCCGGCGATGACGTGCATCAGCGGGCCGCCCTGACCACCCGGGAAGACGGCGGAGTTCAGCTTCTTGTACAGATCTTCGTCGTCGGCGGCGGAGAGGATCAGACCACCGCGCGGACCGGCCAGGGTCTTGTGAGTGGTGGAGGTGACCACGTGAGCATGGGGCACCGGGTTCGGGTAGACGCCGGCGGCAATCAGACCGGCCACGTGGGCCATGTCCACGAACAGGTAAGCACCGATCTTGTCGGCGATTTCGCGCATGCGGGCCCAGTCGACGATGCCGGAGTAGGCGGAGAAGCCACCGATCATCATCTTCGGCTTGTGCTCAACGGCCAGGCGCTCCATCTCGTCGTAGTCGATCTTGCCGGACTCGTCGATGCCGTAGGGGATGATGTTGTACAGCTTGCCGGAGAAGTTGACGGGGGAGCCGTGGGTCAGGTGACCGCCGTGGGCCAGGTTCATGCCCAGCACGGTGTCGCCCGGCTGCAGCAGGGCCATGTAGACGGCGCTGTTGGCCTGGGAGCCGGAGTGCGGCTGCACGTTGGCGTAGGTGGCACCGAACAGCTCTTTGGCGCGCTCGATAGCCAGGGTTTCAACCACATCCACATACTCGCAACCACCGTAGTAACGCTTGGAGGGGTAACCCTCGGCGTACTTGTTGGTCAGCTGGGAGCCCTGGGCTTCCATGACACGGGGGCTGGTGTAGTTCTCGGACGCAATCAGCTCGATATGCTCTTCCTGACGACGGGTCTCGTCTGTGATGGCCTGCCACAGCTCTGGATCATAGCCGGCAATGGTCATGTCACGTTTCAACATCCGTTTATCTCCTGAAAATCGTTTGCGCGATAGGTGAAGTGGGCAGGCGCATTGTAACGTGAGCTGGATCAAAGAGACAGTCCAACCACCCAAAAATTTGTTTAAAAAATGTAAAATGTGTCGCGAAATTCACAATGACCATGCTCCCCAATCGGCGTGAGAGTCATCACCCGACACCCACACCAGCCGTGCGATCCCCTGTTACCGCCCGGGCAACATGACCGGGCCCAGACTGGCCGAACAGCCAAAACCAGAGCCAGATCATGGATATAGCATTTACTAACAGATAACATCTTTAGCTGGCACAGCGGTTGCCCGGCATGCGCAGCAACGACGCGACCGGCAACAGAAGGGCCCTCTCATCGCATCCGGTCAACTGCTGCTCACGTCACCCCCTTGCCTCTTTGCACCGCAGACCTCACGGGAGTAAGCCATGCTGGATAACCTGATGCTGTTTCTGATTATTTCGGTATTCGCGCTGTTCTATTGGATCTACTATACCGGCACTCGCAAGAGTCCCTTTGTCACGCAGTGGGATCAACTGCCCACCCGCGAGCAGTATCTGGCAGCGCACCCGGAAGCCATCGATGGCGACATCATCTTCTGCATTCATTGCGGCCACCATCAGCAACTGGATGTGGGCCTGGTGCACCAGACCGATTTCCGGCGCCAGCATATCTGCACCCGCTGCAAGAAGACGCTCTATCGCGAGGAGCTCTGACCCATCAGCCAAGGATCCGCAAGATGACATCATTGACCGCCAGCTGCCTGTGCGGCGCCGTCGCCCTGAGCCTGCCCGACCGCTTCGACTATCTGGGCAACTGCCACTGTTCCGAGTGCCGCAAATTTTCCGGCGCCGATTACGCCCCGGTGGGCGGCCTGGATGGTGCGCTCGTCACCATCACTCGAGGAGAGGAGGCCATCAGCCGCTTCCAGAAATCCCCCGAGACCACCCTCGCCTTCTGCCGCCACTGTGGCTCCAGCCTGTTCAGCGAGAAGCGCAGCAGCGGCAAGTTGAACCTGCGCCTCGGCATTCTCGACACGGCGCCGAGCCAGCGACCCGGCTTTCACATTTTCGTCGGCTCCAAGGCCCCCTGGCACGAGATAACCGATGAGCTGCCGCAGTTCGAGACTCGCCCCACCGCCTGACACCGTCGCCGACATGCCCTGAAAATGCCGCCTCTGGCGGCGTTTTTCCCGACTTGTTCGGCGGATTGTCACCTATGGGTTAACTTTTCTGCCAAAGCCGTTAGAATCGGGCTCAGTCTGCTTCCCGCTTGCCATCCACGGAGGAAAAATGCAGGAATTTCTGGCCACTAGCGAACGTCGGGCCGAACTTTACTGGTGGTTTGCCACCCTGTTTACCGCCCAGCTCAGCGACGAACAGATCGCCGAATACGACAGCTATGATGTGCGAAGCTTCCTGAAGAGCCTCTCCACGCTCGATCCCATGCGCCCGGCCGTGGCCGAGCTCAATGACGCCATCGCCCGCCTGCTGGTGCGCCCCGAGCGGGCCAACGCGCTGGCCAGCGACTTCCATGAGCTGTTCCTGGCCAACGACGCCGTCTCTCCCCATGAATCCGCCCACCAGGACGCCGCTGCGCTCGAGCGCATGCAGGCGCGACTGAGCCGGCTCAATATCGATGTCAGCGCCAAATACCAACAACCGGTCGATCATCTGGGGGTCGAACTGGATCTGATGGGCAATCTCATCATCCGCGCCGCCGAAGCCGCCAGCGCCGATCTGCGCGAACAGTGGCTCGGCGAGCAGGAGGCCTTGCTGCACGGCCATCTGCTGGCCTGGTTCCCGCATTTCGAGCGCGCCTGCCGCGCCGCCGATCCGTTTGGCTTCTACGGCGCCAGCGCCCGCCTGCTGGGGGTCTTTCTCACCATGGATGCCAACTACCTCAGCCTGGTCAAACCGGCGCCAGCCGCCGACTGAGTTCGACATGAAGACGGCCCTGCTGCTGATCGCTTGCTGGCTGCTGGCCCTGATCCCGCTGGATCAGGGCCTTACCCCCCTCGTGACCCTGCTGTTCAACCCGGACCGCGTCCTCTATGGCACCGCCCAGCTCACCGGTTTCGCCGGCATCCTGCTGACTCTCTACCTCGCCAATCTCGGGGTGGAGGTGGTACTGCGCCGCCGCTTCCAGATAGCGGGCATGCTGGCCCTGCTGGCCGCCTGGGTCGACTTCATCAACAGCAGCGGCAGCGAGGCCCACTGGCTGCTGCTGCTCGCCCTGGCGCTGCCGTTTCACGGGCTCGGCCTGCTGGTGCTGGTGCGCGGCATCCAGGCCTTCGGCCGCCAGAAAGGCTGATAAACCGCCAAAACTATTACAAATCATGACAGCCCGATCCGCCCATCCGCCCTTGTCACAAGGGCAGACCCTCAATTGCTGGTAACATTCGCTTACATTCAGCTACCGTTCAGTTTCGCCGCAACCGTTATAGTGCCGCTCCTTTTCCAACCAATGCAGGAGCATCAGCATGCCTCCACAGGATGCACGCATCACGGGTCTCGACCTGTTGCGAGGGCTCGTCATCTTCATGGCCGTCTTCGAGCACTACACCGGCTACCTCAACTACTGGTACATCGACTTCTTCAATCGGGAACACGCCCTGTGGGACAGTTTCTATCTGTCGCACAAGGCGATGGCCGGCCAGCTGCTGCCCATGGATCACACCACGGCCCAGGTCTCGGCCTGGCTCATTCCCTGGGTCAGCCAGATCTACCTGGCGCTGGCCGCCTTCAACCTCAGTCGCCGCGATCAGGCCAGCTTCAGACCGCAACTGGGCGGCAAGCTGGTGCTGTTCGCCAGCATCATTCTGGTGCTCTATGTGGAAGGGCTGGTGATCGCCCCCAACTTCGGCGAGGCCATCTCGTTCTATCCGGTGATGCTGTGGATGTGCCTGCTGGCGCTCTTCTCGCTGGTCTACGCCTGGTTCGGCATTCGCGGCATGCTGCTGCTGACCCTGCTCAGCCTGCTGCTGGATCAGCTCGGCGTGCAGGATCTGCTCGGTCACATCGACGGCTGGATGAAGCTGCACGTGCACCCCGACTACGAGCTGGATGCCCGCCTCGACCTCTTCATGGCCAGCGGCTGCTTCGGCTTCCTCTACGGCTGGTGCTGGCATCAGCGATCCCAATGGCGGGACCGCCTCAACGCCCTGGTGCTGACGCTCTCGCTGCTGGCGCTGGCCGTCTATCTCATGTTCGGCGAGACCAGCACGGTCGAGCTCAGCGACATCTACGCCAACGAACACGAACTGGCGATGGACATGGTCGGCCGCGCCGGCATCTGGGGCATGGAGTTTCTGGTGATCGGGGCCGTGCTCTGGCTGCATCAGCGCAACATCCGGTTGTGCTGGCGCCCGCTCAACTGGATAGGCATGTACTCGCTGACCGTCTTCATCTTCCACAAGAGCATCTTCGTGCACCTGTGGGGCCCGCTCTTGCTGTGGTGGACCGCCCGTCAGGGCACCATACTGCCCAACAACTTCGGCCTCATCATGGCGCTCAGCGCCACCAGCGTGCTGCTCATCTACGCCTTCCAGCGCTCCGGCATCATCTGCCACCTGATGGGCATGCATCAGGACCGGGACTGGGCGCGGCTCTATGGCAAATAAGTGCTGGCTGCCGCTGCTGTTCCTGACCCTGCCCCTGTCGGCCAAAGAGCCGGACAACCAGTGGCAGCTGGGCGGTCAGTGGCAGCTCGGCAGCAATCAGGCGGGGGTCCGCGCCGATGCCAGCATGCAGTTCTGGCTCGCCTATGAGCGGGAAACCCAGGTCGGCCTGCTTTTCGCCGATGGCCAGAGCGCCGGGCTGGCCTTGCCGCTCTACAAAAAGAGCTTCTTCGCCGTCGGCGTCGCCCCCATGCAGGTGGTCGATCGCAACCGCTTCAGCGCCTTCTGGCGCCTCGGCTGGCAACTGGACGACGATCACCAGCTCACCTTGGGCCAGCTCTATGACGTCAGCGGCCGTTATGGCCAGCTCTGGTACATGGAGCACAGCCTGCCGCTGCCGGCCGAGATCTCCCTCAACCTCTGGCTGACCCGGGGCAGTCAGGCCCACATGGCCGCCTATGGGGCAGACGAGGGCCTGCGGGACTGGGGAGTCACGCTGGAACGCAGCTGGCGCTGGCAGCAGTGGCGCCTTGGCACCGAGTTCGGCGCCAAGCAGTGGCTCATCAAGGAGCACGACTGGCAACCGATGATCAACCTGACCCTGAGCTATCACTTCAGCTGGTAACACCGTAAAAAGGGGGCGAATGACGCCCCCTCTCTTCCCTCCAGAATGCTTCATGCCATACTGACAGCAGCTTAAATGACAAATAAGTCAATTCAGGAGCGCGCGATGGGCGAAGAAACTTTCAATGCCATGCCGGATCCACCGCTGGCGGGGCAATTGAACATGAACGAGCTGCAGCAGCTGTTCGAACTGGCCACGTTTGGCATAGGTGTGTTTGACCGCCACTTTCGCTGCCGCAGCGTCAATCAGACCCTGGCCGATCTCAACGGCCTCTCCCGAGAAGAGCACTACGGCAGATATCTGCGCGAAATCGTCCCCACGCTGGCTCCGGTGCTGGAGCCCCTGTTCCAACAGATCATCAGCAGCGGAGTCCCCCGGGTCGAGCTGAACCTGAGCGGCCATACCGCGGCCCACCAAGGTCGGCAGCGCCACTGGCAGGCGATTTACAGCCCCATGCTGGACGAACAGGGGGTGCCCGACCGCATCCTCACCATAGTGCGGGACGTCACCGAGCAGGTCGAAGCGCAGCAGCGGCTGCAACTGGCCATGAGTGCCGGCCAGATCGGGGTGTGGGAGTGGCATGTGACGGAGGACAGGCTGCAGTTTGACGGCCAGGTCGAACGCCTGCTCGGTACCACGGCCAGCCAGTTTCAGGGGGGGATGGAGCAGTTCATCAAGCGCTTCGATCCGCTCTCTGGCGAGCAGTTCAGGGCCGCGGTCAACGGCACGGCCCCCATTCACCTCACCCTCGGCTATCTCGGGCCGGATCAGTTGCGGGGCTGGGTCGACATTCACGCCGATCATGTGGCGGCCACCGACCATCAGGGGCGACGCATCACCGGGGTGATCCACGATGCCACCAGTCGCTGCAACCAGGAGGACAAGCTGCGCCAGGCCAACGTGGTGTTCGAGACCGCCGCCGAAGGCATCATCATCATGGATGGCCAGCGCCAGATCATCTCGGTCAACCCGGCCTTTTCCAGCATGACTCAATATGAAGAGGCGGAGATCGTGGGCAAGTCGCCGGAGGCCATCATGCATCCACGTCGCCACACCGACATCGATTATCCCTGGCATACCCTGCTGCCCGGCAGTCACGCCTGGCATGGCGAGATGATGTGTCTGCGCAAGGATGGCGGTTACTTCACCTCCTGGCAGCATGTCAGCGCCGTGCACGACAGTCGCCACAACACCACCAACTACGTCATCGCCTTCTCCGACATCAGTGCCATTCGCAAGGCCGAAGCACAGCTCAATCACCTCGCCTATCACGATCCGCTGACCGAGCTCGGCAACCGCAACCTGCTGCAGGAGCGGCTGGAGCTGGAACTCAAGACTGCCCAGCTCAACCACCAGCAACTGGCCCTGCTGTTCATCGATCTGGACGGCTTCAAGCTGATCAATGACACCCTGGGCCATCGCGCCGGTGATGAGCTGCTCAAGCTGCTGGCCGAGCGGATCCGCCGCGTCCTGCGCCACAACGACGTGGCCGCCCGACTCGGTGGCGATGAATTCCTGGTGCTGATCCCCTTCTTTGAACGGCCACAGGAGCTGGAGCGGCTCGCCGAGCAACTGCTGACCAGCCTGCGCGAGCCGGTCGAACTCGACCACGAGCGGGTGGCCGTCTCCGCCAGCATCGGCATCGCCCTCTATCCGGAACACGCCACCAGCCCGGATACCCTTGTCAGCGCCGCCGACAGCGCCATGTACGAGGCCAAGAACCGGGGCCGCAACGGCTATCTGTTCTATACCCCGGACATGACAGAGCAGACCCGGGAGCGAATGAGCATGGAGCAGGGACTGTTCAAGGCCATCGAGCAGCATCAGCTCTGCGTCCTCTATCAGCCCATGACGGAGCTCGCCAGCAATCGCATGAGCGGGCTGGAGGCCCTGCTGCGCTGGCAGCACCCCAGCGAGGGGATGATAGGGCCCACCCGCTTCATCCCGGTGGCCGAGGAGTGCGGGCTTATCGAGCAGATCGGCGAGTGGGTCATGCGCACCGCCTGCCAGCAGGGACAGGCGTGGCTGGCCGCCGGACTGGCGGTACCCAGGCTGTCGATCAATGTGTCGGTGCGGGAGATGCGCTCGGCAGGTTACGTGGAGCGGGTCGCCGCCATCCTGGCCGAGACCGGCTTCCCGCCAGAGAAGCTGGAGATAGAAGTCACCGAGAGCATCATCCAGCGGGTCGATCAGAGCCTGCAGCTGTTCAGACGCCTGAAGGCGCTGGGGGTACAGATCGCCATCGACGACTTCGGCACCGGCTTCTCCTCCCTGAGTCTGCTCAAGAGCCTGCCCATCGATCGCATCAAGATTGACCGCACCTTCGTGCAGGCACTGCCCGATGACAAGCACAGCCGGGAGCTGTGCCGCACCATCATCAACCTGGCCGACAGCCTGGGCATGGTGGTTACCGCCGAAGGGATCGAGACCCAGGCCCAACGTCAGTTTCTGCAATCACTGCACTGCCAGGAGGGGCAAGGCTATCTGTTCAGCCACCCGCTGGCCGAGCCCCATCTGGCCGAGCAGCTGGGCTCGCGCAAGGGCGCCTGGTGCTAGCGGAGTGCCTGGATCCGCGCCGCGCCAGCGGCGCAGGTGACGCTCATCAGTTGAAGGTCAGCCTGGCATCCCACCCTTCGTCCTGCTGCCGGCGTGACTCTTCCAGCAACGCGTCCTGCGGATAGGAGGATTTTTTCTCTTCGAGGGTGACGGACACCGACGGCTTGCGCGCCAGCCAGGCCTCGCTCAACTGACCGCTGATGTGGTCCCGCAGGGATGGCGAAACGGGCTGTGCCGGTGTCAACGCAAGGTCGTTGGCATGGGGGGCGGCCAATGCGGCCTCATCGGTGGCCTGCGGGGCCTCGAACTGCCAGAGGGAGGAGCACAATAGCAGGGTCAACATGGGACTATCTCCGTCGATAAAACGACGTTTTACCCAATCAGCGATGAATTGTCATCGACTCGACTGTAAGCGGATGTTGCCATCTATCCAAAAGTCTAATTGCCCTCCCTCGCCAAAGGTATAAGTTGTTACCTAATCATTACAAGAATGTATTCAAAGGAGTGACACATGAGCGAGAGCAAGGTCTACCCGGTCAAAGCCCACATCAGCAACGGCGCCCTGCTGGACAAGGCAGGCTATGAAGCCATGTACCGGGCCTCGGTGCAGGATCCGGATGCCTTCTGGGGCGAGCAGGGCAAGATCCTCGACTGGATGAAGCCCTACACCAGGGTCAAGAACACCTCCTATGATCCGGGCCACGTCTCCATCAAATGGTATGAAGACGGCCTGCTCAACGTCTCTGCCAACTGTCTGGACCGCCATCTGGCCCAGCGCGGCGACAAGGTCGCCATCATCTGGGAAGGGGACAACCCGGCCGAAGATCGCAAGCTCACCTACCGCGAGCTGCACACCGAGGTGTGCAAGTTTGCCAACGTCTTGAAGGCGCAGGGAGTGCATCGCGGCGACGTGGTCTGCCTCTACATGCCCATGGTGCCGGAAGCCGCCATCGCCATGCTGGCCTGTACCCGCATCGGCGCGGTGCACAGCATCGTCTTCGGCGGTTTCTCGCCGGAAGCCCTGGCCGGTCGCATCATCGACTCCGGCTCTTCCATCGTCATCACCGCCGATGAAGGGCTGCGCGGCGGCCGTCCGGTGCCGCTCAAGAAGAATGTGGATGAAGCGCTCACCAACCCGGAGACCAAGGTCAACAAGGTGATCGTGCTCAAACGCACCGGTGGCAACATCGCCTGGCACAACCACAGGGACATCTGGTGGCACGACGCCGTCGCCACCGTCAGCGCCGACTGCCCGCCCGAGGCAATGGGGGCCGAAGATCCGCTCTTCATCCTCTACACCTCCGGCTCCACCGGCAAACCCAAGGGGGTGCTGCACACCACCGGCGGCTATCTGGTCTATGCCACCCTCACCTTCAAGTACATCTTCGACTACCACGAAGAGGACATCTACTGGTGTACCGCCGACGTGGGTTGGGTCACCGGCCACTCCTATCTGGTCTACGGGCCGCTTGCCAACGGCGCCACCACCATCATGTTCGAAGGGGTGCCCAACTACCCGGCCACCAACCGCATGAGCCAGGTGGTGGACAAGCATCAGGTCAGCATTCTCTACACCGCCCCTACCGCCATCCGCGCGCTGATGGCCAAGGGCAACGAGGCGGTCGCCGGTACCTCCCGTTCGAGCCTGCGCATCATGGGTTCGGTGGGCGAGCCCATCAACCCGGAAGCCTGGGAGTGGTACTACCGCACCATCGGTGAGGAGCGCTGCCCCATCGTCGATACCTGGTGGCAGACCGAGACCGGCGGCATCCTCATCAGCCCGCTGCCCGGCGTCACCGATCTCAAGCCAGGCTCGGCTACCCGCCCCTTCTTCGGCGTGCAGCCGGCACTGGTGGACAACATGGGCGAGCCGCTGGAGGGGGCCACCGAGGGCAACCTGGTGATCACCGACTCCTGGCCGGGCCAGATGCGCACCGTGTTCGGCGATCACGAGCGCTTCGAGCAGACCTACTTCTCCACCTTCCCCGGTCGCTACTTCACCGGCGACGGTGCCCGTCGCGACGAGGATGGTTACTACTGGATCACCGGACGGGTGGATGATGTACTGAACGTCTCCGGTCACCGCATGGGCACCGCCGAGATCGAATCAGCACTGGTTTCCCATCCCAAGATCGCCGAAGCGGCGGTGGTGGGCGTGCCGCACGAGATCAAGGGTCAGGGCATCTACGCCTATGTCACCCTGATCGCCGGTGAGGAGCCGAGCCGGGAGCTGCACAAAGAGGTGAAGGAGTGGGTTCGCAAGGAGATCGGCGCCATCGCCACCCCGGACGTGATCCACTGGGCCGAGGGGCTGCCCAAGACCCGCTCCGGCAAGATCATGCGGCGAATTCTGCGCAAGATCGCCACCGGCGAGACCGACAGCCTGGGGGATATCTCCACCCTGGCGGATCCGGGCGTGGTGGACAAGCTGATCCGCGAGAAGTCGGAAGCAGCCTGATCCTGACTGCGTTCCTGCCTCCAAAGCCGGCCTCGAGCCGGCTTTGTCGTCTTTGCTACTGAGCGTTTCAACAACGCACCAATTAGCGCAAAAAATAGACAGATGTAGAGATTAGACCAGTAAAATGCTGCTAATTTTCACGAAATCAATATAATTGCGAAATCTGTGTGCCAGTGCACACCGATTTGCGCAGAAAATGACTAGATTTCTGATAGTCCACAAGATGACTGACAGATAGCAGCATTATCATCGAGGATGTACTCAATATGTCGCAAAAACACCGAATTCTCCTGCTCAACGGGCCGAACCTGAACCTGCTGGGCAAACGGGAACCGGGCATCTACGGCAGCAAGACGCTCGATGAGATCGTCGCCGATCTGACGCACAACGCCGGCGAACTCGGGGTCACACTGGAACACCTGCAATCCAATGCCGAACATGAGTTGGTCGGCCGCATCCACCAGGCCATGGGTCAGGTGGATTTCATCATCATCAACCCGGCCGCCTTCACCCACACCAGCGTCGCCATCCGCGATGCGCTGCTGGGTGTGGCCATCCCCTTTATCGAGGTTCACCTGTCCAACGTCCATGCCAGGGAACCCTTCCGCCATCACTCCTATCTGTCTGATGTCGCCAAGGGGGTCATTTGTGGGCTGGGGGCCGATGGCTACCAATTCGCTTTAACCGCGGCCGTGCACCAGTTGCGCGCGGCTTGATAATCACTGATCAGATAAAGAAGAAAGAGAATGCTAATGGATATCCGCAAAATCAAGAAGCTGATTGAACTGGTTGAAGAGTCCGGCATCGCCGAACTGGAGATCTCCGAAGGTGAAGAATCCGTTCGCATCAGCCGCAACTTCTCCGGTCAGGTGACCGCTGCTCCGCAGATGATCATGCAACAAGCTGCCGCCCCGGTTGCCGCCCCTGCCGCCGCACCGGCTGCTGCTGCCCCGGCTGCCGACGCCATCCCGAGCGGTCACCTGATGCGCTCCCCGATGGTTGGCTCCTTCTACCGCTCCTCCAGCCCGGAAGCCAAGCCGTTCGTGGAAGTCGGTCAGCACGTCAATGTCGGCGATACCCTGTGCATCGTCGAAGCCATGAAAATGATGAACCAAATCGAGTCTGACAAGGCCGGTGTGATCAAAGCGATCCTGGTTGAAAATGGTCAGGCCGTCGAATTCGACGAGCCGCTGTTCATCATCGAATAAGGGAAGTCGCCACCCATGTTGGACAAAGTAGTCATCGCCAACCGCGGTGAAATTGCCCTGCGGATCCTGCGCGCCTGTAAAGAGCTCGGGATCAAGACAGTGGCCGTTCACTCCACCGCCGACCGGGAGCTCAAGCATGTGCTGCTGGCCGACGAAACCATCTGTATCGGCAAGCCGGCCAGTACCGACTCCTACCTCAATGTGCCGGCCATCATCGCCGCCGCCGAGGTGACCGGTGCCGTCGCCATCCACCCGGGTTACGGTTTCCTCTCCGAGAACGCCGACTTCGCCGAAGTGGTCGAGAAATCCGGTTTCATCTTCATCGGCCCGCGCGCCGAGACCATTCGCCTGATGGGTGACAAGGTCTCCGCCATCGAGGCGATGAAGAAAGCGGGCGTACCCTGCGTACCGGGTTCCGACGGTCCGGTCGACAGCGACGCCAAGCACAACGCCGCCATCGCCAAGCGCATTGGCTATCCGGTGATCATCAAGGCCGCCGGCGGCGGTGGTGGTCGCGGCATGCGCGTGGTGCGCAGTGAAGCCGAGCTGTCTGCCGCCATCGCGCTGACCAAATCCGAAGCAGGCCAGTTCTTCAAGAACGACATGGTCTACATGGAGAAGTACCTGGAGAACCCGCGCCACATCGAGATTCAGGTGTTGGCAGACGGCCAGGGCAACGCTCTCTACCTGGGCGAGCGCGACTGCTCCATGCAGCGGCGTCACCAGAAGGTGGTCGAAGAGGCGCCGGCACCCGGCATCACCGAAGAGATGCGCAAGTTCATCGGTGAGCGCTGCGTACGCGCCTGTATCGAGATCGGCTACCGCGGTGCGGGCACCTTCGAGTTCCTGTACGAGAACGGCGAGTTCTATTTCATCGAGATGAACACCCGTATCCAGGTTGAACACCCGGTCACCGAGCTGGTCACCAGCGTGGATCTGATCAAGGAGCAGCTGCGCATCGCCGCCGGCCAGCCCCTGTCGATCACCCAGCAGGACATCCGCATCCGTGGCCATGCCATCGAATGCCGGATCAACGCCGAAGACCCAGCCACCTTCATGCCGTCTCCGGGCCTGATCCAGCGCTTCCACGCGCCGGGTGGTCTGGGCGTACGCTGGGATTCCCACATCTACGCCGGTTACAAGGTACCGCCCTACTACGACTCCATGATCGGCAAGCTGATCTGTTACGGTGAAAACCGCGACGTCGCCATCGCCCGCATGCGTCAGGCGCTGGACGAACTGGTGGTGGAAGGGATCAAGACCAACGTCTCCCTGCAAAAAGAGATCATGAAGGACGAAAACTTCCAGCACGGTGGGACCAACATCCACTATCTGCACAAGAAGCTGGGTCTGTAAGGATCCTTGACGAAGACCACCATGTCGGTGGACGTCGGCTCCGCAAGGAGCCTCTGTTGAAAAAGGGCCATGGCGACATGGCCCTTTTTTGTTATCCTTGCGCCCCTCAAAATTGTCGGAGGCCAAGGTGAATCGTTTCGCGCTCGCTCGCCGGGAAGCAGCCCTCTGCCTGCTGCTGACCCTGCTCTACTTCCTTGCCTGGTATGGCACGGCCTATTTCATCCCCGCAGAGATCGAATGCTGGGACATGCCACTCTGGTTCCTGCTCAGCTGCATCCTGATGCCGCTGCTGTTCATCGTGCTGTGCGGCCTGATGGTGGATCGCCTGTTCGTGGACATCCCCCTCGACTCCCCTCCCCTCGATGCCAAGGAGCCTTCCCATGAATCTTGAGCTGATGCTGCCGCTCATCATCTATCTGGTGCTGGTGCTGGGAGTCGGCTTCTGGGCCAGCCGCCATCGGGTGGGCGGCGACTTCGTGCAGGAGTACTTCATCGGCAACCGCAGCATGGGCGGGCTGGTGCTGGCCATGACCCTGGTGGCCACTTACACCTCTGCCTCGTCCTTCATCGGCGGGCCGGGAGCGGCCTACAAGATCGGGCTGGGCTGGGTGCTGCTGGCAATGATCCAGCTGCCCACCGTCTGGCTCACCCTGGGGGTGCTTGGCAAGAAGTTCGCCATCATCGCCCGCCGGGTCAATGCGGTGACCATCAACGACATGCTGTGGGCCCGCTACCAGAGCAAGGCGGTGGTGGTGCTGGGCTCGGTCACCATCATCCTCGCCTTCATCGCCACCATGGTGGTGCAGTTCATCGGCGGCGCCCGTCTGCTGGAGACCGCCACCGGCCTCAGCTATCAGCAGGGGCTCCTGCTGTTTGCCAGCTGCGTGCTGCTCTACACGGTGATCGGCGGCTTTCGCGCCGTGGTGATGACCGATGCGCTGCAGGGGATCATCATGCTGATCGGCACCGGCGCCCTGCTGGCGGGCATTCTGGTGGCCGGTGACGGCCTGCCCAACCTCATCCACCAGCTCAAGGTAATCGATCCCAAGCTGGTGAGCCCACAGGGGGCCGGCGACCTGCTGACCCAGCCCTTCATGCTGAGCTTCTGGGTGCTAGTCTGCATCGGGGTGGTGGGGCTGCCCCACTCGGCGCTGCGCTGTTTCGGCTATCGCGACAGCAAGGCGCTGCATCGCGGCATCCTCATCGGCACCATCGTCAGCGCCTTGCTGATGTTCGGCATGCACCTGGCCGGCGCCCTGGGCCGCGCCATCCTGCCCGGCATGGACAGCCCGGACAAGATCATGCCCTCCCTGATGATGGAGGTGCTGCCCCCCTGGCTGGCCGGGGTCTTCCTGGCGGCGCCCATGGCGGCCATCATGTCCACCATCGACTCCCAGCTGATCCAGGCCTCCGCCACCCTGGTGAAGGATCTCTACCTCAACTACCTGAGTCCGGAGAAGGCCGGCCAGGAGAAGCTGGAGGTGCGGGTGCCGCGCCTCTCCCTGCTCTGCACCCTGATCCTGGGCACGCTGGTGCTGCTGGCGGCGCTGCAGCCCCCCGAGATGATCATCTGGCTCAATCTGCTCGCCTTCGGCGGCCTGCAGGCGGTGTTCCTGTGGCCGCTGGTGCTCGGCCTCTACTGGTCGCGGGCCAACGGCCCGGGGGCCCTGGCTAGCATGGTGTGCGGCATCCTCTGCTACGCCATCCTGAGCCAGTGGGAGATCAAGCCGGCCGGCCTGCACGCCATCGTGCCGAGCCTGGGGCTGGGGCTGATTGCCTTTGTGCTGGTCAGCCTGTTGACCCCAGCCCCGAGCCAGCATGTGCGGCGCTTGTTTGAGCCGCAATCATCGATGGATTAATAAAGGGTTCCGAAACTATCCCAAAATGGGTGTTTTACGGGTAAACTGTGTGCCATGTCACAAAATGCCGCGCCCTTATGCCCGTACAGAACGCCAGACAGATCCTGACCCAAGCCCTGCAGCGACTCGGTTACGCCCTGTTGCTGCCGGTCTCCATCCTGCCGCTGGCCGCGCTGCTCTATCGGCTCGGCCAGCCGGACGTGCTGGATCTGGCGGTGCTCTCCCTCACCGGCCGCGCCCTGTTCAGCCAGATGCCGCTCATCTATGCGGTGGCCATCGCCTTCGGGCTGAGTCGCCAGGGTGAAGGCACCCAGGCGCTGGCCGGTGCGGTCAACTTTCTGCTGCTGAGCTCGGCGCTCGGCACCCTGGCTCCCGGCCTGCACAGCGACATGATCTGCGGCCTGCTGGCGGGATTGACCACCGCCATCGTCTACCCCTGGCTCAAGCGCCACCCCATGCCCCACTGGCTACGGCTGGTCAACGGCGACTTCACCAGCCTGCTCGCCTCGGCGCTCACCTGTCTGCTGCTGGCCTTCCCCCTCGCGCTGCTCTGGCCGCTGCTGGAACAGGGCATCACCCTGCTCGCCTCCGAACTGCTCACCACCCCGTTCGGCGCCTTCTGCTACGGCGTGCTGAACCGGCTGCTGATCCCGCTCGGCCTGCATCAGGTACTGGGCAGCCTCATCGGGCTGGGGGAGAGCAACCTGCAGGCACTGGCCAGCGCCCAGCCGCTGCACGAAGGCTATGTGGCCGGGCTCTACCCCATCATCATGTTCGGCCTGCCGGGCGCCTGCTTTGCCATCTGGCTGCACCGCCAGCGCATGCAGCGACTGCCGCAGGGGGGATTGCTGCTCACCCTGGCGCTCACCTCGGCGCTGGTGGGCATCACCGAACCCATCGAGTTCCTGTTCGCCTTCACCGCCCCCTGGCTGTTTCTGGCCCACGCCCTGCTGACCGGCCTGTCGCTCGCTACCTGCAGCGCGCTCGGCATCAAGGTGGGCAGCTACTTCTCCGCCGGCCTGCTGGATCTGGTGCTGAGCTACCACGCCGGCGAGCACAGCTTCTGGCTCATTCCGGTCGGCATCCTGTTCTTCGTCGCCTACACCTTGCTGTTCTATCAGCTGCTGGAGCGCACGCCCCTCAGCCTGCCGAGCAAGCCCATCGCGCCGGAGCACCCGCGCCTCGCCAGCGTCGCCCCCTCCGACCCCCAGATGCTGGCGATCCAGTACCTCAAGGTGCTGGGCGGCATGGACAACCTGCAGGCCATGAGCGTCTGTCTGACCCGCCTCAGCCTACGGGTGCGCGACATCTCGCTGGTGGATCAATCCCGCCTGCTGGGGCTGGGCTGCCTCTCCTGGATCCAGCTCAACGACCATCAGCTGGTGCTGGTGCTGGGCCCCAACGCCAGCCTGATCGAGGGGCAGATCCGCATGCTGGCGGAGCGCCAGTCGGTGCCACTCGGCCTCAAACCCAATCAGGAGTCCGCCGGCCAGAGCGGCTGGTAGCCTCAGGCAAACGGCAACCGCTCGGCGACAAAGTCCATCAGGCTGCGCAGGGCGGGCGCCAGGTGCTCCCGGCTCGGGTAGATGAGGTAGAAGGGGTTGGCCGGAATGGGGTGACTCGGCAGCACCTTCTGCAATCGGCCACTCGCCAGATCTCCTTCGCAGACGTGATGGGGCAGCAGAGCGATTCCCCCCTCATTGATGGCCAGCTCCCGCAGCGCCAGCAGGCTGTTGCTCAGACAAGCCCCCTGCGGCCGCCAACCTCCCTCCTGCAACGGCCACACCGGCAGCGACGTGTGCACCAGGCAGGCGTATCGCCCCAGCTCGCTCAGCTGTTGCGGCGTGCCATGGGCCGCCAGATAGGCGGGTGCCGCCACCAGATAGCGCGGCACCTGACCGATGCGCCGGCAGATCAGGCTGGAATCTTTCAGCGGTGCCGCCCGCAGCGCCAGATCATAACCCTCCCCCACCAGATCGAGCTGCTCATCGCAGAGGGTCAGCTCCAGCACCACCTCCGGATAGAGGGCCCGAAACTCGGCCAGGATCCGGCCGAGCAGCAGGGTGCCGGTGGCCTCCGGTGCGGTGATCCGCACCCGGCCGGCCGGGGCCGCGCGCAGCCGTGCCATCGCCAGATTGGCGCTGCGGGCCAGCGCCAGCAGCGCCCGGCACTGCTCCACATAGACCTCCCCCTGCGGGGTCAGGCTCAGCCGGCGGGTGGTGCGCTGCAACAGGCGCACCCCGAGCTGGGATTCGAGCCGCGAGATCTTCTGGCTGACCGAGGATTTGGGCATGCCAAGCAGCTCGGCCGCCCCGGTAAAACTGCCCTGCTCCACCACGGTGGCGAACAACCCCATCAGCTCCAGTTCGACATTGTTCATATATTCAAACAGTCTTTACCAATTACCCATCTTAATCTGAATAATCAACCAGACTAGAGTGGCTGGCAATCCCCATCCAACCGATTTGAAAGGAACTGCCATGAAAGCCATCGCCCTGACCCACTATCTGCCGAGCGACCACCCCGACTGCTTCATCGAGGTCAATCTGGCCGACCCGACGCCGGGCCCGCGCGACCTGCTGGTGCGGGTCAACGCCACCTCCATCAACCCGGTCGACACCAAGGTGCGCGCCCCCAAGGCCAAGGTCGAGAGCAGCCCGCGAGTGCTGGGCTGGGACGCCGTGGGCGAAGTGATCGCCGTCGGCCGCGAGGTGACCCTGTTCAAGGCGGGCGACCGGGTCTGGTATGCCGGCGACATCAGCCGCCCCGGCAGCAACAGCGCCCTGCAACTGGTGGATGAGCGCATCGCCGCCCTCGCCCCCGCCAGCCTGAGCGACGTGGAAGCGGCCGCCCTGCCGCTCACCGCCATCACCGCCTGGGAGACCCTGTTCGAGCGCATGCGCCTCACCCGCGAGAGCAGCGGCAAGCTGCTGATCATCGGCGGCGCCGGCGGGGTCGGCTCCATCGCCATCCAGCTGGCCCGCCAGCTCACCGGCATGGAGGTGATCGCCACCGCCTCGCGCCCCGAGACCCGGGCCTGGTGCCTGCAGATGGGGGCCCACCAGGTGGTGAGCCATCACCAGTTGCAGGAGGAGCTCACCGCCCTCGGCATCACTCAGGTGGACGCCATCTTCTGCACCAATGCCACCGAGCAGCACTGGGATGCCATGGCCAGCCTCATCAGCCCGTTCGGCCATATCTGCACCATCGCCGAATCGAGCGTGCCCTGGGACCTCTCCCTGCTCAAGAGCAAGAGCGTCACCTTCAGCCAGGAGTTCATGTTTACCCGCTCCCTGTTCCAGACCCCGGACATGATCGAGCAGCACAACCTGCTGGGGCTGGTCGCCGCCCTGGTGGACCAGGGCGTGGTCAAGACCACCCTCAGCAAGGTGGTGGCCGAGCTGACCCCGACTACCCTGGCTCAGGCCCATGCCGAGGTGGAAGCCGGCCGCATGGTGGGCAAGCTGGTGATCGACATGAGCCGGTTCGGCAACTAATCCCTTATGGGTAAAAACTGCACCATCATGGGGTGAACTCACCAGTGACAAGCCCCATCACAGCACAGCTCACATCAGGCAACAGACAGTCACCACGCAGCATCACCATAAAAAGAGCCAAAAAAAGGGGCCATCCCGCCGGGATGGCCCTAAATACCTGAACGTTGGGGTAACAATCACACACATATCCTTATGCAGGACCTCTGTATCTTTGCAGCTAGTGTGCCAATCCCGCCCCCTCCCCGCTTGCTTGCCACATTGCACCCTGCCACCGGGGTCTGCAGCCCCCGGCCAACCTGCAGGCAAAAAAAAAGCCACCCGAAAGTGGCTGAAAAAGATGACGGAACTTTCCTAGAGCAAAGCATTCAGCGGGAACAGGTTGCTTCCCGTCACCCAATGAGGAATACATTAACCGTGCCAACTCGGCAAAGTCCCCATCCTCCACCACACTGCATGGGCAAACCACGACAGCACACGCCCATGATGATAGAATCCCGCGGTTTCACATTTATGAAGAGTCGACGCCATGCCCTGGATACAAATTCGAATCAACGCCACTGCCAAGACCGCAGACAAGGTGAGCAACATGCTGCTGGGGCGTGGTGCCCAGGCGGTGACCTTTATGGATGCCAAGGATGTGCCCGTCTATGAACCCATGCCGGGCGAAACCCCGCTGTGGGGCGAGACCGAGGTAATGGGTCTGTTCGACGCCGAAACCGATCCGGCCCCCACCATCGCCTTCTTCCAGCAGATCTTCGGTGAAGACGTGGGCTACAAGGTGGAGCAGCTGGAAGACAAGGACTGGGTGCGCGAGTGGATGGATCACTTCCACCCCATGCAGTTCGGCGAGCGGCTCTGGATCTGCCCGAGCTGGCGCGACGTGCCGAACCCCGATGCGGTCAACGTCATGCTGGATCCGGGTCTGGCCTTCGGTACCGGTACCCACCCCACCACGGCGCTCTGCCTGCAGTGGCTAGACGGGCTGGATCTGGCCGGTAAAACCGTGGTCGACTTTGGTTGCGGCTCCGGCATCCTCGGCATCGCCGCCCTGAAACTGGGCGCCGCCCGAGTCATCGGCATCGACATCGATCCGCAGGCCATCCAGGCCAGCCGTGACAACGCCGAGCGCAATGGCGTCGCCGATCAGATCGAGCTCTACCTGCCGGCGGATCAGCCGCAAGATGTCGAAGCGGACGTGGTGGTCGCCAACATCCTGGCCGGCCCGCTGCGCGAACTGGCGCCGCTTATCGCCGGCCACGGCAAAGCGGGCAGCCTGATGGCCCTCTCCGGCGTGCTGGAAAGCCAGGCGCCGGAGCTGGAAACCATCTACGGCCAGTGGTTCGAGATGGACCCGACCGCCGTCAAGGAAGAGTGGTGCCGCCTCTCCGGCCGCAAACTCGGCTGATAAACAACAAGCCACGGCAGTTGCCAACCCATCGGCCGCAAACTGGGCTGATAAGCAACAAGCCACGGCGGCTACCAACCCATCGGCCGTAAACTCGGCTGATAAGCAACAAGCCACGGCAGTTGCCAACCCATCGGCCGCAAACTCGGCTGATAAACAACAAGCCACGGCAGTTGCCAACCCATCGGCCGCAAACTGGGCTGATAAGCAACAAGCCACGGCGGCTACCAACCCATCGGCCGTAAACTCGGCTGATAAGCAACAAGCCACGGCAGTTGCCAACCCATCGGCCGCAAACTCGGCTAAGCGGCACTTGCCAAACTATCAACGGGGCTCCCACACGGGAGCCCCGTCTGTTTTCAACCTGCCGGCCGCCACCTCTCTGGTGCTGTTGCCCAGCGCATCCATACCTGCACTGCAATCAGTGCTCATTTGACCACACAGCTCACCCCGTTTCCGGTAGGATAGGCCGCCAGTCCCCCTTGTGACACGGAGTGCTTATGCGGATTGCCATACTGGATGACTATCAGGATCAGGTGCGTTATCTGCCCTGCTTTACCCGCCTGGCGGGCCACGACGTCACCATCCTCACCCAGAGCGAACCTGACCCCGAGCGCCTTGCCGCCAAGCTGGCAGGGGTGGAGGCACTGGTGCTGATCCGCGAGCGCACCCGCATCGACGAGGCGTTGCTGCGCAGGCTCCCCTCCCTTCGACTCATCAGTCAGACCGGCAAGATCAGCCAGCATATCGATCCCCTCCTGTGTCAGCGCCACGGGGTGGCCGTCGCCGAAGGCATTGGCAGCCCGGTGGCACCCGCCGAGCTCTGCTGGGCGCTCATCATGGCCGCCTCCCGCCACCTCCCGGCCTATTGCCATGCCCTCGCCCAGGGGCAGTGGCAGCAATCAGGCACACTGGGGCTGGGCCGTACCTTGCAGGGGCTGACGCTCGGCATCTGGGGCTACGGCAAGATTGGCAGACTGGTGGCCGGTTACGGCCGGGCCTTTGGCATGTCGGTGCTGATCTGGGGCAGCGAGGGTTCCCGCCAGCAGGCCGAGCGGGATGGCCATGCCAGCGCCCCCGACAAGGAGGCCTTCTTTCGTGACGCCGACATCCTCTCTTTGCATCTGCGCCTGCACGAGGCAACCCGTGGCTGTGTGACCCGCACCGATCTCGCGCGGATGAAGGCCGACTCCCTGCTGGTCAACGTCAGTCGGGCGGAGCTTGTCGAGCCGGGCGCCCTTTATGCTGAACTCGCCGCCAACCCCACCCGGCGCGCAGCGCTCGACGTGTTCGATGCAGAGCCTGCCACGGCGCAAAGCGAACCTTTGCTGCGCCTGCCCAATGTGCTGGCCACCCCTCATCTCGGCTATGTGGAGCGCAACAGCTACCAGCTCTACTTTCAGGCCGCCTTTGACAACCTGATTGCCTTTGCCGAGGGCAGTCCGACCAATCTGGTGCTGCCCGTAGCGGGCCGCTGATCACGGTTATCCGGCGGCCGGACCGCTAACATGTAAACCCCATGCGCCACCAAGACAAGCCACAGGAGCCGCCATGACCGAGTACGACAAGATGATCGCCAGCCAGCCTTACAACTGCATGGCACCGGAACTGGATCGGTTGCGCCGGGAGACGGCCCGCCTGTACCGCCGCTTCAATCGCAGCGACGAAGAGGATGAACAGTTGGCGCTGCTGCAGCAGATCGTCGGCGAGCTGGCCCAGGGGGCCTTCATCTGCCCGCCCCTCTACTGCACCTATGGCCGCCACATCCACCTTGGCGAGCGCAGCTACATCAACATGGGGGCCACCCTGCTGGACAACGCCCCCATTCGCATCGGCGCCGAGGTGATGATTGGGCCGAACGTGCAGATCTACACCGCCGCCCACGCGCTGGACGCCGATGAACGGATCCAGGGGATCGAGACGGCGCTGCCGGTCACCATCGAGGACAGGGTCTGGATTGGCGGTGGCGCCATCCTGCTGCCCGGTGTCACCATAGGGCGGGAGGCCATCGTGGGTGCCGGAGCCGTGGTCACCAAAGACGTGCCGGCCGGCGCCAGGGTGGTGGGCAACCCGGCCCGCGTGCTGCCCGCCAAAGGCAAGACGCAGGTGAGCTAGCAACACGTACCGAGAGCTACCCGTAAGAGGTGGGTTTGCCGGTATCAGGGAGTTAAGGATACCGGCGCCTGAACATCACCCATGAAAATGAAATCCAATGCCATCAAGACCATGATGGCCTGTAAAAAGGCGGGTTTGCCGGTTAAGGGTATTGGCATCTGAAAAACGCCCATAAAAATGAAGCCCAATGTCATCAAGACGTTGGGCTGTAAAAAGGTGCTACGGAATTGCGACTCTCATCGCAGAAAATTAGAAGGGGTCACCTTCTAAACTGGCACAGGAATATTAACGAGGCGCAAACGTTTTACATAGCGTAATAAACCAGGATTGAGAACGGCATCTCACTATTTAAAAAATTCCCTGCCAGCCACGGCCTCCCTCTTGGCAATCTTCCAAATATCAGTACAGCCCGCCACCAGAAACAAAAAAGCCCTGACGAGTCAGGGCCTTGCCGGTAATGAAACAGACTAGAAGCGGCGCACGAACTCGCTCACCGGCAGCTCGCGCAGCTTGCGGGCCTCCAGCATGGGGGTGCCAAGGTAGAGGAAGCCCACCAGCTGATCCTCCGGTGTCAGTCCCAACCCTTCATTGATCTGCTCGTCGAAAATGAACCAGCCGGAGCGCCAGATGCCGTTGAAGCCCTGGGCCTGGGCCGCCATCTGCATCGCCATCAGGGCGCAGCCGGCGGAGAGCTCCTGCTCCAGCCGCGGCACCTTGGGGTGCTCCTGATAGCGGGTTGCCACCGCGATCAGCAGCGGCGCGCGCAGCGGGGCCTCCTGACACTTCTTGATGCTCTCCTCATCCTCGCCGCGGCTGCGAGCGGCCTGTGCCAGCAGGGTGCCGAGCCGCTCGCGCCCCTCCCCTTCGAACAGGATGAACTGCCAGGGGGTCAGGGTGCCGTGATCCGGCGCCCGCAGCCCGGCCTTGAGGATATTGTCGAGTACCTCGCCGCTCGGGGCGGGCTCGGCCAGACGACCACAGGAGTGACGATTCAGTAACAGGTGGAGGGCATCCATGGGCAGTTCCTTGTCAGGGGCTATGATGGCGCTACCTTAGCACAGCACCGGATGAAGAAAACCCCTGAGCATCAGGGGTTTGTCGCAATACGTGGCGGCCCGTCGACTAGATGACCGCCGCCAGTTCGGCCCCCTGGCGGATGGCGCGCTTGGCGTCCAGCTCGGCGGCCACGTCGGCACCGCCGATGATGTGGACCGGCTTGCCCGCCGCCTGCAGACCGGCCTGCAGCTCCTTGAGCGGCTCCTGGCCGGCGCAGATGATCACCTGATCCACCGGCAGACACTGCTGCTGTTCGCCCACCTGAATGTGAAGCCCCTCATCGTCGATGCGCAGATACTGTACGCCGGAGAGCATCTCCACCTTGCGGTTCTTGAGCACGGTGCGGTGGATCCAGCCGGTGGTCTTGCCAAGGCCGTCGCCCACCTTGCTCTCCTTGCGCTGCAGCAGCCAGACCTGGCGCTCGGGGGCGTCGATCACCGGGGCCATCAGGCCGCCACGCTCGCCGAGCTGCTTGTCGATGCCCCACTCCTTGAGCCAGTGATCGCGACTGCGATCCCCCTTGCCCTCTACCAGGTATTCGGCCACGTCAAAGCCGATGCCGCCGGCGCCGATCACCGCCACCTTCTCGCCCACCGGCTTGTGATCCCGCAAGACATCGAGGTAGCTCATCACCTTGGCATGCTCGATGCCCGGAATGTTGGGGGTGCGCGGGCGGATGCCGGTGGCGAGGATCACCTCGTCAAAGCCGCCGCCCAAGAGGCTCTCGGCACTCTGGCGCTGGCCCAGATAGAGTTCGACGCCGCACTTCTCCAGCCGCTTGGCAAAGTAGCGCAGGGTTTCGTGAAACTCCTCCTTGCCCGGGATCTGCTTGGCGAAGTTGAACTGGCCGCCGATCTCGCTGGCCTGATCGAACAGGCTCACCTGATGGCCGCGCTCGGCGGCGTAGCAGGCAAACGCCAGCCCGGCAGGGCCTGCGCCCACTACCGCCAGCTTCTTGGGCTGGGGCACCCGACCAAACGTCAACTCGGTCTCGAAGCAGGCGCGCGGGTTGACCAGGCAGGAGGCCCGCTTCTGCTTGAAGACATGGTCAAGGCAGGCCTGGTTGCAGGCGATGCAGGTGTTGATCTCGTCCGCCCGGTTCTCGGCGGCCTTGATGACAAATTCGGGATCCGCCAGGAAGGGACGTGCCATGGAGACCATATCCGCCTCGCCGCCCGCCAGAATGCGCTCGGCCACCTCGGGGGTGTTGATGCGGTTGGTGGTGATAAGCGGCACCTTGAGGTGTTTTTTCAGCTCAGCGGTCACCCAGCTGAAGGCACCGCGCGGGACGCTGGTGGCGATGGTGGGAATGCGCGCCTCGTGCCAGCCGATGCCGGTATTGATGAGGGTCACCCCCACCTGCTCCAGCGCCTTGCCAAGGGCGATCACTTCCTCCAGGGAGGAGCCCTGCTCCACCAGATCCAGCATGGAGAGGCGGAAGATGATGATGAAATCCGGCCCGACCCGCTCGCGGATGGCACGGACAATCTCCACCGGGAAGCGCATGCGGTTTTCGCTGCTGCCACCCCAGCCATCGGCGCGCTTGTTGGTGCGCTCGCAGATGAACTGGTTGATGAGATAGCCTTCCGAGCCCATCACCTCGACCCCGTCGTAGCCCGCGCTCCTGGCCAGTTGTGCGGTGGCGGCGAAGTCGCGGATGGTGCCGCGGATCTGCCGCTCGCTCATGGCGCGCGGCTTGAACGGAGAGATGGGGGCCTTGAGGGCGCTCGGCGCCAGGCTGAACGGATGATAGGCGTAGCGGCCGGCATGGAGGATCTGCAGCGCTATCTTGCCCCCCTCCTGATGCACCGCACTGGTCACCTTCTTGTGCTTGGCCACCTGCCAGGGAAAACTCAGCTGGGAGCCGTGGGGCACCAGCCGGCCACGCAGGTTGGGGGCGATGCCACCGGTCACGATGAGGCCGACCCCGCCCCGGGCCCGCTCACCATAGAAGGCGGCCAGCTTGTCAAAGCCCCCCTTCTCCTCTTCGAGGCCGGTGTGCATGGATCCCATCAACACGCGGTTGCGCAGCTGGGTAAAGCCGAGATCGAGGGGGGTCAGCAGGGTCGGGTAACGGCTCATCATGAACTCCTTGTCGGGGCCGGGCTGGATGGCACCACGCCCATTCCCCGCCGCCTGGACTCAAGCCCAAGACACGACGGCAGGATGGGTGGGCGGCTCACAGGGCCTCCAGTTAATTTTTTGTTATCAAACCGAGGCTAGAGTAAAGAATCGAAAATGCTTTTTCAAACAAATGTTTGGACAATTTTTCGGCGAACAGACGTGTTCCGAACAACCGGGCTCCGATCCTGTCCAAGCGGAAATGGCATTTCACCGGCCAACTGGTTAATAATGGCGCTTCCCTCCCCATTAACAGGGCGATAACGCGACTATGTCTATTTTCAAAGGTCTGGGTTGGCTGTTTCGCAGCCTGTGGCGCCTGCTCAATTTCACCCGGTTGATGCTGGTCAATCTGCTGTTTCTCGTCGTGGTCTTGATCATCGTCTTCAGCGTCAGCCAGAAAGAGGCGCCCAGCGCCCCCATCGAAGGGGCTCTCACCCTCAATCTCTCCGGCGTGCTGGTGGAACAGCGCTCGCAGACCGATCCCACGGTGCAGCTGCTGCGCCAGGTGGACAACAGCGACGAGCTGCCCAGCGAGATCGTCCTCTCCGATCTGCTGTGGGCCATCAAAAGCGCCAAGGATGACGATCGCATCAAGGCGCTGGTGATCAAGCCGCAGGGGCTGCAGGGCACCAGCTTCTCCAAACTGCAGGAGGTGGCGAGCACCATCGATGCATTCAAGGAGAGCGGCAAGCCGGTCATCGCCATGGCCGACTTCTACACCCAGGGCCAATATCTGCTGGCCGCCCACGCCGATCACGTGCTGCTCAACCAGAGCGGCGCCGTGGTGATCGAGGGGCTCGGCGTCTACCAGACCTACTACAAGTCGGCGCTGGAGAAGCTCAACATCACCCCGCACGTGTTCAAGGTCGGCACCTACAAATCCTTCGTCGAACCCTACACCCGTGACGAGATGTCCCCCGAGAGCAAGGAGGCGAACCAGCGCTGGCTGGATCAGCTGTGGCAATCCTATGTGGCCGACGTGGCCGAGCAGCGCGAAATCGAACCGGACGCCGTGGCACCGGGCAAGGATCGCTTCCTCGAGCTGCTGCGCAAGGCCGGCGGCAACGCCGCCAACTACGCCCTCGACAACGGTCTGGTGGACCAGCTGGCGACCCGCGACGAGATGACCCAGGCGGTGATCAAGGAAGTGGGCGAGAGCGATGACCACGGCTGGAAGGGGGTGGGCCTCAAGGAGTATCTGGCCGCCATTCCGAGCCAGTATCCCCAGAGCGGCAAGGATGAGGTGGGCCTCATCGTCGCCAGCGGCGCCATCATGGATGGCGTCCAGCCAGCCGGCACCATCGGTGGCGACAGCCTCGCCGACCTGCTGGCCGATGCCCGCCGCGACGACAAGGTGAAAGCCCTGGTGCTGCGGGTCGACAGCCCGGGCGGCAGCGCCTTCGCCGCCGAGCAGATCCGCGCCGAGCTGCTGGCCCTCAAACAGGCCGGCAAGCCGGTAGTGATCTCCATGGGCAGCTACGCCGCCTCCGGTGGCTACTGGATCTCCGCCGATGCGGACAAGATCTTCGCCTCCCCCACCACCCTTACCGGCTCCATCGGGGTGTTCGGCATGTTCGCCACCATCGACAAGGCGCTCTCCCAGTACGGGGTACACACCGACGGCGTCGGCACCACCGACTATGTCGGCGTCGGCCTGACCCGGGCCCTGCCGGAACACGTCGGCCAGGCGATCCAGCTGAGCGTGGAAGACACCTACCAGCGTTTCGTCGGTCTGGTGAGCAAGGGCCGTGGCCTGAGCCCAGAAGAGACCGAGAAAGCAGCCGAAGGCCGGGTCTGGACCGGTCAGGATGCCAAGGCGCTGGGACTGGTGGACGAGTTTGGCGATCAGGAGGCGGCCATCAAGGCGGCGGCCGAGCTGGCCAACCTCAAGGAGTGGCAGGTCACCCCCATCGAGCAGGAGGAGTCGGCCAAAGACAAGTTCCTGCGCCAGCTGTTCGACAGCAGCGCCCAAGTGCTGGCTTCCCACCTGCAGAGCTGGTTGCCGGCCGGGCTTGGCAAGGCGCTGGTGGAGGTAAACCGCAGCCTGGACCCGCTGACCCGCTTCAACGATCCGCAGGGCACCTACGCCCTCTGCCCGGTCTGTACGCCCTGATCGGCAGCAAACGCAAAAAAACCGCCTTGGGGCGGTTTTTTTACATCTTCCTCAAGGGGCCCGAGTCACGCCAGCAGGCCAGATTCGTGCCAGTGGTGCAGCTCAGCCAGCACCCGGGTCTCCCGCACCGTCCACTGGGGGCAAGGGCCCGCCAGCTGGGTCTTGTTGGTCTGCAGCGCCTCGGCCAGCTCGAACCAACCAGGAGTGAAACCGAGCCTTATCTCGTAGGGCTGGGGCTGCGGTTCGCACCACGCCTCCCCCACCTGACAGAGGTAGTAGAAAGAGCGGATGCAGTAGGCGTCGTAGTCGGCCTCGCGGGCCGGGCGGTACTCCCGCGTCTCGCCGAGCAGGGCACCGACCGCCACCAGCTCGGCGCCGCACTCTTCGCGCAGCTCGCGCGCCAGGGCCGTGCGGTGACACTCCCCGTGCTCGATGCCGCCACCGGGAAACATCAGATCGCCGTTGACCCGGGAGTGCACCAGCAGCAGCTGGTCACCGCGCAGCACGACGGCCCTGACTGTGACCCGCTCCAGCTGGCGGCCATCGGTGTTGACCCGGCCGTGGGTGAGCCGGATGTCGAAGGGGTGCGGCCAGTCGCTGGCCAGAGATTCAATGTGGTTCATCAGGGTTCAGGGACGATAGGTCCCGCTTTTCAGTTGTTCGACCAGGGTGGCGGCCTGGCTGTCCAGGCTCTCCTGCTCTTGCTTGCTCAGGGAGTGATAGAGGCTGAAACGGGTGGCCGACACCTCGGCGGCATTCTGGAACGACTCGCTCACCTTGCCCCACAGATAGGCCTGCCCGTACTGCTTCTGGCCCATGTAGAGGGTACTGAGGGAGGTGAGGATCCGGCCGTTGACCTGCTCCCCTTCCCGGTAGAGAGAGAGGGCGTGCTGCATCAGGGCGATGGCCTTTTGCGGCTCGCTCTTGGCATAGATGCCGCCGAGCGCCAGTTGCAGCTCGGGCTCCTCCAGCACGGGTTGCCCCTCCAGCGCCAGAAACTGCTGGCGAGCCAGCTCGTTGGTGTTGTTGGTCCAGTGCCACAGCAGCAGGTAGGGATCGTTGGCGTTGCGGGTGGCGGCATCGAGCTGGGCCAGCTGTTCACCGGCCGCCAGCATCCCCTCCACCCGCGGGCTCTTCTGCTCGCGGGCCCGCTTGTACTCGATGTTGGTGGAACGTTCGGCGCATTTGAGATAACGCTCCAGACTGCGCATCAACTCGTACTGGCGCCGCTGCGTCCCCTCCGCCTGCAGGTAGTAGCGGGCCCGGATGATGTCGCTGCGCTCGTAACGACACCAGCCGTCGTCCACCAGATCCTGACAGAGGGCCGGGTAATTGGCGCAGATGTTGTGGATCCTGTCATCGTCACAGGCGGTGAGCAGCAGGCCGCAACAGAGGCCGAACAATAGGGAACGAGCTGGAAAAGGGGTCATGGTTCATATCTTGTTGGTAACAATTGCAGCCTGCCATGGCCACCCTTGGCTAGCAAACAGATTACATATCCATTACAATGCGCGCGCCGTATAAGGCCGCGACTGCAGAATAATATAACGAAATATACACCCCTACACTGATCTGCATTCGACGAATTTCTATTTGCCCCAACAACGTGAAATAAAGGATCTGGTTAATGACCCACGAGCACTATCTGCAGGCGTGGCAGGAGAGCCAGGAGCTCGCCGAAGCCATGCAACCCTTGATCGGTCGCCTCTACCGCCAGCAGGGGATCGAGATCACCCTCTACGGCCGCCCGCTGCAAAACGCCTCCACCATCGATATCCTCAAGGCCCACCGGGTCGTTCGCCGCCACCAGGGAGCCCCCCTCCCGATCCAACAGAGCTTTCCCCTGCTGCAAGCCATTCTGGCCCTGAACCCGACCGCTGCCGAGATCGATCTGGGCAAGCTGGCCGTGGGTTACTGGCAGGATCACCAGGATGAAGCCGGCATCGACGACTACCTGCGTGCCAAACTGGCGCCGGCCCTGGGTCGCGGTGTGCCGGCCCCCACCGACGTGGTGCTGTACGGCTTTGGCCGCATCGGCCGCCTGCTGGCCCGGCTGCTGATCGAGCGCACCGGCGCCGCCAACTCCCTGCGGCTGCGCGCCATCGTGGTACGCGGTGGTCGTGATGGGGATCTGGAGAAGCGCGCCAGCCTGCTGCGCCGTGACTCGGTACACGGCCCCTTCAACGGCTCCATCGAGGTAGATGCGGAGCGCAGCGCCATCATCGCCAATGGCACCTTCATCCAGGTGATCTATGCAAACAGCCCGGCCGACATCGACTACACCGCCTACGGCATTCACGATGCGCTGATCGTCGACAACACCGGGGTCTGGCGCGACGAGGCGGGGCTGTCTGAACACCTCAAGGCGCGCGGCGCCGCCCGGGTGCTGCTGACCGCCCCTGGCAAGGGGGAGATGAAGAACGTGGTGTTCGGGGTCAACCACGAGGTGATAGGGCAAGATGACAAGATCATCTCCGCCGCCTCCTGCACCACCAACGCCATCACTCCGGTGCTCAAGGTGATGCAGGACAAGTACGGCATCCGTCACGGCCACGTGGAGACGGTCCACTCCTACACCAACGACCAGAACCTCATCGACAACTATCACAAGGGCGAGCGCCGCGGTCGCAGCGCGGCCCTCAACATGGTGATGACCAGCACCGGCGCCGCCAAGGCGGTGGCCAAGGCGCTGCCCGAGCTCAAGGGCAAGCTGACCGGCAACGCCATCCGGGTGCCCACCCCCAACGTATCGCTGGCCATCATCAACCTGTCGCTGGAACAGACCACCGATCGGGAGAGCCTCAACGCCTATCTGCAGCAGATGGCGCTGAGCTCGGCCCTGCATCGCCAGATCGACTTCAGCGCCAGCACCGAGCTGGTCTCCTCCGACATGGTAGGCTCCCGTTTTGCGGGCATCGTCGACTCTCAGGCCACCATCGCCGAAGGGGATCACTGCGTGCTCTACGTATGGTATGACAACGAGTTCGGGTACAGTTGTCAGGTAGTGCGGGTGATGGAGCAGATGGCTGGCGCGGTTCGCCAGGATCTGCCGGCCTGATCCCGATTCGTCATGGCTCAATGTGCAAGGAGAAGGCCGGATGTCGTTTCAACAAGGTGAGTTTCTACAAGCAATCAGGCAGATGCCCGCAGAGGTGTACGAGCGCCTCAAGACGGCGGTCGAGCTCGGCAAGTGGCCCGATGGCAAGCCGCTCACCGACGAGCAGAAGGCCACTTCCCTGCAGGCCGTGATGGCCTGGCAGGCGATGCACCTCGACAACCCCGAGCACATGAATATCGGCCGTGACGGCGAGATCGTGATGAAGAGCAAGAGCGAGCTCAAGCGTCAGTATCGCGACGAGGAAGAGATAGTGCGGGTCGACCTCAACCACTGAGTCTGACCCGCCAGGCCGCCCGCGGTGGCCACAGCAGAGAGGGGAGCCATGATGGCTCCCCTCTTTTTTCCTATCTATGCAGGATGACTCATCCCCTCATCCCCTCATCCCCGGCCCTTCTCCCGCCAGGGGAGAAGGGAGCAGGCTCGCACCTGCGAACAGTAAGCGGGCCACCTGCCGGCGATCTTCATGACAAACCTCGCCACCTCGATCTATCCCCTCTCCCGCCGGGAGAGGGTTAGGGTGAGGGGGAAACCAGTCAGGGGGTCAGCTCACCGCGCAGGGACTGCTGCATCAGCTCGCGGATGCGCGGTGCCGGCAAGTCCTGGCTCAGCAGGAAGTGCAGCTTGGTCAGCGCCGCCTCGGCGGTCATGTCGAAGCCCGAGATGACTCCGGCCCTCGACAGGGCGTTACCGGTGGCATAGCCCCCCATGTTGACCTTGCCGTGCAGGCACTGGCTCAGGTTGACGATGATGACGCCGCGGGCCGACGCCTCGGAGAGCAGCGCCAGCATGGCCGGATTCTGCGGCGCATTGCCCACCCCGAACGAGAGCAGGATCAGCGCCCGCACCGGCTGCTGCAGGATGTTGGCGATCACCTCGGCCGAGATGCCCGGATAGAGGGTCACCACGCCGATGGGCTGGGGGGTTATGTCGTGCAGCACCAGCGGCCGCTCGGACGGCACGCCCAGCTCGCCCGCTTCCAGCGAGATGGCGATGCCGGCATTGAGCAGCGGCGGGTAGTTGGGCGAATCGAAGGCGTGGAAGCCGTCGGCGTGCACCTTCTTGCTGCGGTTGCCGCGATAGAGCTGGTTGTTGAAGAACAGTGTCACCTCGTGGATCGGGTAGTTGGCCGCGATGTAGAGGGCGTTGAGCAGGTTCTGCTGCCCGTCGGAGCGCAGCTCCGCCAGCGGGATCTGGGAGCCGGTGATGATCACCGGCTTGTGCAGATCTTCGAGCATGAAGGAGAGCGCCGAGGCGGTGAACGACATGGTGTCGGTGCCGTGCAGAATGACGAAACCGTCGTACTTGTCGTAGTTGCCTTTAATATCCTCGGCGATGCGCTGCCAGTCCGCCGGCGTCATGTCGGAAGAGTCGATGAGGGGCGCATATTCGTGAATATGGTAATCCGGCATCTCGGGACGATGGAACTCGGGCATCCGCGCCAGACAGTCTTCCATGAAGCCCGCCATCGGCACATAACCGTGGTCGGAACGCTGCATCCCTATGGTGCCGCCTGTGTAGGCGATGTAGATGGACTTCTTCACACCCTCTCCTCTTTGATGGGCACAACACCCGCGAATCGTGGCTAAGCCGGGGCGAAACGGCGGCATCGACTGCCCGCCGCGTTCGCCATGGGCCAAAAGCCCGCTCATGATAGCGCGCCGGGCCGCCGGCTCACATCCCACCAGTGCCGTCCGGCGGGCCTAAAACCGCCGAATTATAGGGACTGGCTCCCCAAATAACAGCCAAACAATGGCCTGCGGCCGGTATTAAACGGCGACTAACCCAATAGTGTTAAATGTCACAAGATACATCAAGAGTGACCATTTATCTGACAAATGTGGATATAAGTGGTGCTTTTTGCTACTATCCGCTCGATTTTTCATAAATCTCATCTGGAAGCCTGATCCGTTCAGGCCCGCACTGGTCCCATTTTTACGTGGGGCGGGGGCATGTCGCCCCTTCTTTGTTGGCACCTGAGCCACACTGTTTTTATCCCGGCTGAATCTGTGAGTCTGCATCAACGAAAGACACAGCCAATCAACATGGGAGTACTGAATGCTACAACTTGATTCCTACGCCACCCTGGTCGCAGCCACCCTGGTGTTGCTGCTCGGTCGTTTGCTGGTGACCCGAGTCGGGCTGCTGCGAACCTTCAACATCCCCAAGCCGGTTGCCGGCGGCCTGGTGGTCGCCCTGGTGCTGCTGCTGCTGCGCTCCACCCTGCAGATGGAGCTGCAGTTCGATACCAGCCTGCAAACCCCGCTGATGCTGGCGTTCTTCGCCTCCATCGGTCTCTCCGCCGATCTCGCCAGCCTCAAGCGCGGCGGCAAGGCGGTGCTCACCTTCCTGCTGGTGGTCACCGGTCTGCTGCTGGTGCAGAACAGCCTGGGCGTGGGTTTGGCGACCCTGCTCGGCCTGGATCCCCACATGGGGCTGCTGGCCGGCTCCATCACCCTCTCCGGCGGCCACGGCACCGGGGCGGCCTGGGGCGCCACCTTCACCGAGAAGTACGGGGTGCAATCCGCTGCCGAACTGGCCATCGCCTGTGCCACCTTCGGCCTGGTGCTGGGCGGCCTCATCGGCGGTCCGGTCGCCCGCTATCTGGTGAAAAAGGTGAAAGTACCCGGCGAGGAGCACAACCGGGATGACGCGCCGCAAGGCTTCGAGATGCCGGATATGGAGCGCCCGCTCACCACCTTCAGCCTGATCGAGACCCTGGCGCTGATCGCCATCAGCCTGAAGGGGGGCGAGATGCTCTCCGCCTACCTCAAGGGCGGCGCTTTCGAGCTGCCGGTGTTCGTCTGCGTGCTGTTCGTCGGCGTGCTGCTGCGCAACGTGCTGACCCTGCTGAACTGGCACGAGGTGAGCGACCGCGAAGTCTCCCTGCTCGGCAACGTCAGCCTGTCGCTGTTCCTGGCGATGGCGCTGATGAGCCTGCGACTGTGGGATCTGGCCAACCTGGCGCTGCCCATCTTCGTGCTGCTGGCGGCCCAGACCGTGGCCATGGCGCTCTACGCCATCTTCGTCACCTTCCGGGTGATGGGCAGCAACTACGATGCAGCCGTGCTGGCGGCAGGCCACTGTGGTTTCGGTCTGGGGGCCACCCCCACCGCCATTGCCAACATGCAGGCCATCACCCAGCGCTTCGGCCCCTCCCACCTGGCGTTTCTGGTGGTGCCCATGGTGGGCGCCTTCTTCATCGACATCATCAACGCCATGGTGATCAAGCTGTTCCTGGCACTGCCCTTCCTGTAATTCCTTTTCCGTCAGACGTCTATGAACAGAGCCCACCCCTTGGTGGGCTCTGCCATTGCTGCTCGCCAGCGGCGCCCCCACCCTTCATGGCAGCCCGCTGCGAGACGCATAAACAAAAAGCCCCGCACTCGGCAGAGGGCGGGGCTTTGTCATGGCGGCCGTGCTCGCCGCGTTTCAGAACTTACAGGATAAAGGTCGAGACCTGCTGGTTCAGGTCGGTAGCCCGGCCCTTGAGGCTCTCGGCCTGATCCAGATCGCGCATGGCGGCGGCGGTGATCTCGTCGCTCACATCCTTGATGGCGGTGGTGTTCTGGGTGATCTCGCCGGTCACCTGGGTCTGCTCCTCGGCGGCGGTGGCGATCTGACCCGCCATGTCGGAGATGAGCGACACCGCCTGGGTGATCTCTTCGAGCGCAGCGGCAGCGGCATCGGCGTCTTTCACGCTGTTGTCAGCCAGCCCCTGGCTGGTCTGCATCAGGCTCACCGCACGGGCCGTGGTCTGCTGCAGGGTCTCGATGGTGGACTGGATCTCCTGGGTGGAGTCCTGGGTACGGCGCGACAGCACCCGCACCTCGTCCGCCACCACCGCGAAACCGCGACCCTGTTCACCAGCGCGGGCCGCTTCGATGGCGGCGTTCAGCGCCAGCAGGTTGGTCTGCTCGGCGATGCCCTGAATGGTGGAGAGGATGCCGGAGATGGCCTGGGCGTGGCGGCTCAGCTCGCCGATCACCTCGGTCGCCTGCCCCACTTCCTCGGCCAGACCGTTGATGGACTGACGGGTCTGGTTCACCAGCATCTTGCCCTGCTCACTGCTCTGGGCGGACTGCTGGGCGGCGGCGGCGGTGTTCTCGGCGTTGCCGGCGATCTCCATGGTGGCGCTCGCCATCTCGGTGACGGCGGTAGCGACCATGGTCACTTCCTGCTGCTGGCGCTGCAGCTCGTCCACGGCGGCCTGGTTGGTCACCAGACTGCGCTCGGCATCGGCGTTCAGCTCGTTGGCCAGCTTGCGGATATTGCCGATCAGCTGATGCTGGCTACCGACGAAGCGGTTGAAGCTGTTGGCCAGCTGACCCACTTCGTCGTTGGTGTCGATCTTGATGCGCTGGGTCAGATCGCCGTTACCGTCGGCGATGCGCGCCAGGGCCTGGGAGACCTTGCTGAGCGGGCCGAGCAGCATGCTGACCAGCCAGGAGATGGCGAGGATGCTGCCCACCAGCACCAGCAGGGCCAGGCCGAGCTGGGTCATCAGCAGGGAAGAGAGCGGCGCCTCCAGGGTCTCCTTGTCCAGCACCAGCACCAGCTCCCAGTCGGTATCGGGGATGTCTACCGCCCACAGCAGCTTGTCGCGCCCTTCGTTGTCGAAGTAGGCCGGCACCAGGCTGTTGCTGGTCTTGCTCTGCTCGATCAGGGCATTGGTCAGATCGTTGTCGATCTCGGTGGCCGGCTTCATCGCCTTGGCGGCGTCCTTGTAGGCGATGACGGTGCCATCCTTGTGCATCATGATGGCGAAACCATCTGCCGGCAGCTTCATCTTGGTGACGTCTTCCACCAGCGAGGCGATGGAGAGGTCGCCACCGACCACGCCGCCCTGAGCCGGCTGGGCCAGGGTCACTACCATGATGTTGTAGGCCACATCCAGATAGGGTTTGGTCACGATCAGGCCGCCCTTGCTCATGGCTTCCTGATACCAGCCACGGGAGCGGGGATCGTAACCGTCACGGTTGATGGAGGGGTCGGAGTCGTTCATCTTGCCGCTGCTCTCGCCAAAATAGGTGAGCTGGAAGCGACCGGAGACTTGCGCCTGTTGCAGGGCGTTGAGGGGTTCGGCACCGGCCTTGTTGCCGAGCGCCTGGATCACGTCGCGACGGGCCGCGAGCCAGTCACTGACACTGGCGGCCTGCTGGCTGCCGAGGCGTTGTACCTGTTCCTGACTGCCTTGCAGCAACAGGGACTTCTGGCTGGTATAGCTCTGCCAGGAGAGCAGCAGGATCACCAGCGACAGGGCGATCACCACCGACAACAGTATCTTCTGCTTGAGTGATAGGTTTTTCATCATGCGTTCTTCTTATGAGGTCAGGAACAGGATTTCCCAAAAAGTGCACAGCACTGCGTAGTTATTAACGACCCGTCGGCACAAAACTGAACCGGAAAATGGGCCGGCGGGCGATATTTTCCACCGAGTTGGGGAAAACTGCACCAGAAATTGACTACGAGGCACGCACAAGGACAGCCGACCCTGTTTATTCCTTCCACAATTGGCTAGAATATCCCGTTTTTAAATCACATCGACCCCGAGAGTTTTCACGATGTTTGAAGTCAATCCTGTATTAAACAAGCTTAAGGAGCTGTCTGAGAGGACCGAGCTGCTTAGGGGGTACCTTTGACTATGACGCCAAGAAAGAGCGTCTAGAAGAGGTCAACGCCGAGCTGGAACAGCCGGACGTCTGGAATGAACCCGAGCGCGCACAGGCGCTGGGCAAGGAGCGCGTGGCGCTGGAAAACGTGGTCGGCACCATCGATACCCTGACCCAGGGCGCCGACGACGTGGCCATGCTGGTCGAGCTGGCCGTGGAAGGTGAAGACGAAGACACCTTCAACGAAGCCGTGGCCGAAGCCGACGTGCTGGAAACCAAGCTGGTGGATCTCGAGTTCCGCCGCATGTTCTCCGGTCAGCACGATCCCTCCGACTGCTACATCGACATCCAGTCCGGCTCCGGTGGTACCGAAGCGCAAGATTGGGCCAACATGGTCCTGCGCATGTACCTGCGCTGGGGCGATGCCCACGGCTACAAGCCCGAGCTCATCGAATGCTCCGAAGGCGACGTGGCCGGCATCAAGTCCGCCACCATCAAGTTCACCGGTGAGTATGCGTTCGGCTGGCTGCGTACCGAGACCGGCGTGCACCGCCTGGTGCGCAAATCCCCGTTCGATTCCGGTGGCCGTCGCCACACCTCGTTCTGCTCGGTGTTCGTCTACCCCGAGATCGACGATGACATCGACATCGAGATCAACCCGGCCGACCTGCGTATCGACGTCTACCGTGCCTCCGGCGCCGGTGGTCAGCACGTCAACCGGACCGAATCCGCGGTACGTATTACCCACATTCCTACTGGGGTCGTGGTACAGTGCCAGAACGATCGTTCCCAGCACAAAAACAAAGATCAGTGTATGAAGCAGCTGAAGGCCAAGCTCTACGAGCTGGAAATTCAGAAGCAGAATGCCGAGAAGCAAGCCCTCGAAGAGACCAAGTCCGATATCGGCTGGGGCAGCCAGATCCGTTCCTATGTGCTGGATGATGCGCGCATCAAGGATCTACGTACCGGCGTCGAAACCCGCAACACCCAGGCGGTACTCGACGGCGACTTGGACAAGTTTATCGAAGCTAGCCTGAAATCAGGCCTGTAAAAAAACAGAACAGCAGGAATCACCATGTCTGAACAAACCACTACTCCGGAAGTCGACCAAACTCTCGATCTGAACAACGAGATGCAGGAGCGTCGTTCCAAGCTGGCCGCCTTGCGCGCCCAGGGCAACCCCTTCCCCAACGACTTCCGTCGTGACAGCCTCTCCGGCGATCTGCACGCCGAGTTTGGTGACAAGAGCGCCGACGAACTGGCCGCACTGGGTAAACGGGTGAAGATTGCCGGTCGCATCATGACCCGCCGGATCATGGGCAAGGCATCTTTCGCCACCCTGCAGGACATGGCTGGCAAGATCCAGGTCTACGTCACCCGTGACGACCTGCCGGAAGGCTTCTACAACGAGCAGTTCAAGAAGTGGGATCTGGGCGACATCGTGGGTGTCGAAGGTACCCTGTTCCGCACCAACACAGGCGAACTCTCCGTTCATGTCTCCGACATTCGCCTGCTGACCAAGGCCCTGCGCCCGCTGCCCGAGAAGCACAAAGGTCTGACCGACCAGGAAGCCCGCTGCCGTCAGCGTTACCTGGATCTGATCGCCAACGAAGAGTCCCGCAAGACCTTCGTGACCCGTACCAAGGTCGTGGCCGGTATCCGCAAGTTCCTGAACGACAAGCGCTTCATGGAAGTGGAAACCCCCATGATGCAGGTCATCCCGGGTGGCGCCTCTGCCCGTCCGTTCATCACCCACCACAATGCGCTGGACATCGACATGTACCTGCGTATCGCTCCGGAACTCTATCTGAAGCGCCTGGTGGTCGGTGGTTTCGAGCGTGTCTACGAGATCAACCGCAACTTCCGTAACGAAGGTATCTCCGTTCGCCATAACCCCGAGTTCACCATGCTCGAGTTCTATATGGCCTACGCCGACTACATCGATCTGATGGATCTCACCGAAGAGATGCTGCGCACCCTGGCGCAAGACATCCTGGGCGACACCAAGATCCGTTACGCCAAAGAGGGCGAAGAGGGTCTGACCATCGATTTCGGTCAGCCGTTCCAGCGTCTCTCCATGGTTGACTCCATCCTGAAGTACAACCCGGATGTGACCCGTGACGATCTGGCGACCCTGGAGAAGGCCACCGCCGTCGCCAAGCGCCTGCACATCGAGCTGATGAAGAGCTGGGAACTGGGCCACGTGATCACCGCGATCTTCGAAGAGACCGTGGAGCACATGCTGCTGCAGCCGACCTTCATCACCGAGTACCCGGCCGCCGTCTCTCCGCTGGCCCGTCGCAACGACCAGAACCCGGACGTTACCGACCGCTTCGAATTCTTCATCGGCGGCCGCGAGCTGGCCAACGGCTTCTCCGAGCTGAACGATGCGGAAGATCAGGCCGAGCGCTTCCAGGCTCAGGTTGACCAGAAAGCCGCAGGCGATGACGAAGCCATGTTCTACGACGCCGACTTCGTGACTGCGCTGGAACACGGTCTGCCGCCGACTGCCGGTCAGGGCATCGGTATCGACCGTCTGGTGATGCTGTTCACCAACAGCCACACCATCCGCGACGTCATCCTGTTCCCGGCCTTGCGTCCACAAAAGTAAGAGCCGCAGAAACAGGGCCGCAGCAGCACAGCTGCCGTCCATGACAATCAAAACGCCCCGCAACTGCGGGGCGTTTTTTATGGCAGGCACAAACCGCTGACGAACCTTCAATGCCGCCAGCTTGCCGCTTATGAGGCCACTGGCAGCAACCACTCCCCCTGCCACAAGGTGACGGCCTGACCGGCCATCAGCACCCTATTCTCCTGCAGTTCTAGCCGCAGCTCACCACCCCTTGCCGAGATCTGGCGAGCCCGCAGCTGCCGTTTGCCGAGCCGCTCGGCCCAGAAGGGCACCAGGGCGCAGTGGTTGGAGCCGGTCACCGGATCCTCATCCACCCCGACCCAGGGGGCGAAGTAGCGAGAGACAAAGTCATGGTCCGAGCCGCGCGAGGGCGCCGTCACCATCAGGCCGCGACCTGGCAGCGCGCGCAGGGCCTGAAAATCTGGGCTGAGCGCACGAACCTCCTCCTCGCTGGCCAGCGCCAGCAAGAACTTGGCGCCAGCCGCCAGGGTTTGCAGCGGCCGGCAACCGACCGCAGCCGCATAGGCCGGATCCAGAACGAGCGGCACCGGAGCAATGTGCGGGAAATCGAGCCAGATCCACGCCCCTTCGCGCCGGGCCAGCAGCTCGCCGCTGCGAGTCTCGAAGTAAATGGCCTCATCCCCTGCCACCGCCCCCGTCTGCCACAGTACGTGGGCCGCCGCCAGGGTGCCGTGGCCGCAGAGATCCACTTCCAGCTCGGGGGTAAACCAGCGCAGCTGATAGCGGGCATGGCCAAGGGGCACCAGAAAGGCGGTCTCCGACAGGTTGAACTCGGCCGCCATGGCCAGCAGGGTGGCATCCGGCTGACTCGGCCCCAGCGCCACCACCGCCGGGTTGCCGCCAAAGGGATGCTGGCTGAAGGCATTGACATGAAACAGGCTGATAGTCGACATTCACGTTTCCTGTGTGGGCAATACGGGTTCATTCATCGCCCTTTATACCATGAGAGCCCTGTCGACCTGAGTCGCCTTGCGACCCTCTCCATCGCCTTTTTAATGCATTAATAGAATAAAAAAGACATTTTTATTCTTTGTTGTTATCCATCGCACCCCTTAACCTGACCAAAAATCAGACCATGGAAGACGTGTGTGATGCAATTGAAGGACTCCCTGACCAACCTGACTCCCCTCTCCGACGAGCAGCAGCGACAGCTGAGCCAGGCGCTATCGACCCTCAATACCCAGCAACTGGCCTGGGTCAGCGGTTATCTCTACGGTCTCTCCCAGGCGGGCAGCCAGCCGGCCGTGACCGGCGCAGCCGCCACTGCCCCCAGCGGCAATCTGACCATTCTCTACGGCTCCCAGACCGGCAACGCCAAGGGCGTGGCCAGCGCCATCAAGGCGCAAGCCGAGGCCCGTGGCCTGCCGGTGACCCTCACCTCCATGGCGGACTACAAACCCAAGCAGCTCAAGAAAGAGACCCACCTGCTGGTGGTAGTGAGCACTTACGGGGAGGGTGAACCGCCGGAGAGCGCAGTCGATCTGTTCGAGCAGCTCAAGAAAGGCAAGGTCGGCAAGCTGGAAGGGCTCAAGTTCGCCGTGCTGGGGCTGGGTGACAGCTCCTATGAATTCTTCTGCCAGACCGGCAAGGACTTTGACAGCCTGCTGACCAAGGCTGGCGCCGATCGGGTGCATGAGCTCGCCAGCCTGGACGTGGATTATCAGGATGCCGCCAAGGCGTGGGGTGAACAGACGCTCAATGCCATCGCCGCCACCCTCTCCGCCGGTCCTGCCGGCAGCAGCGTGGCCAGCGCGGTACAACAGGCGGTCGGCCACAGCCAGTACAGCAAGGAGAACCCCTTCCCGGCCAGACTCTCGGTCAATCAGAAGATCACCGGTCGCGACTCGACCAAGGATATCCGCCACATCGAGATCAGCCTTGAAGAGTCCGGCATCCGCTACCAGCCGGGCGATGCCCTCGGCATCTGGTTTGACAACGACCCCGCACTGGTGAACGAGGTACTGGCGCTGGCCGGTCTCTCCGGCGACGAGGCCACCGCCCGCGGCAGCCTGCGCGAAGTGCTCAGCCGCGAGCTGGAGCTGACCCGCTTGCACGGCGGCTTCATCACAGGACTCGCTGATATATCGGGCAACGCGGCACTGAAAGATCTGGCTGGTGACAAGGCCCAGGTCAATGCTCTGGTGGCCTCTGCCCAGGTGGTGGATGTACTGAAACGCTTCCCGACCGTGCTCACAGCCGAACAGCTGCTGGGCCTGCTGCGCCCGCTCACCCCGCGCCTCTACTCCATCGCCTCCAGCCAGAGCGAGGTGGAAGAGGAGGTGCACCTGACCGTCGGCGTGGTGCGCTACCCGCAGGAAGACGGCACTGTGCGCAGTGGCGCCGCCTCCTCCTACCTGGCGGACAGGCTTGCCGAAGATGCCGAGGTGCGGGTATTCGTGGAACATAACGACAACTTCCGCCTGCCGCCAAACCCCGACACCCCCGTCATCATGGTGGGCCCGGGTACCGGCATCGCCCCGTTTCGCGCCTTCCTGCAGGAGCGCGAGGCCCAGGGGGCCGAGGGCAACAACTGGCTGTTCTTCGGCAACCCGCACTTCACCCAGGATTTCCTCTATCAGGTGGAATGGCAGCGTTATGTGAAGAGCGGGCTGCTCAGCAAGATCTCGCTGGCCTTCAGCCGGGATCAGGCCGAGAAAGTCTATGTACAGCACCGCCTGCGGGAAGCGGGCCAGGAGCTCTACCAGTGGCTGGAAGCAGGCGCTCACTTCTATGTGTGCGGCGATGCCAACCAGATGGCGAAAGATGTGCAGGAAGCCCTGCTGGATGTGATTGCGGAACATGGCCACAAGAGCCGTGAGGAAGCAGAAGAGTATTTGAGCGAATTGCGTCGTGCCAAACGTTATCAAAGGGATGTCTATTGATGAGCAAGCAACTTATTCCGGGACCGGTGGAAGGACCGCTGGCCGACAACGAACGTCTGAAACGCGAGAGCGATCACCTGCGCGGCACCATAGCACAGGATCTCACAGACCCGCTCACCGGCGGCTTCAACGGCGACAACTTCCAGCTGATCCGCTTTCACGGCATGTACCAGCAGGATGACCGCGACATCCGCCCGGAGCGCACAGCCCAGAAACTGGAGCCGCTGCACAACGTCATGCTGCGCGCCCGCCTGCCCGGCGGCATCATCACCCCGGCCCAGTGGCAGGTGATCGACAAGTTCGCCGAGGATCACAGCCTGTACGGCAGCATCCGCCTGACCACCCGCCAGACCTTCCAGTTCCACGGGGTGCTCAAGCGCGACATCAAGATGATGCACCAGACCCTCAACAGCACCGGCATCGACAGCATAGCCACCGCCGGCGACGTGAACCGCAACGTGCTCTGCACCAGCAACCCGGTGGAGTCCGAGCTGCACCAGGAGGCCTACGAGTGGGCCAAGAAGATCTCCGAGCACCTGCTGCCCAAGACCCGCGCCTACGTGGAGATCTGGCTGGACGGCGAGAAGCTGGGGGGTGACGAAGAGCCGATCCTGGGTTCCAACTACCTGCCGCGCAAGTTCAAGACCACTGTGGTGATCCCGCCCCACAACGACGTGGACATCCACGCCAACGATCTCAACTTCGTGGCCATCAGTGATCACGGCAAGCTGGTGGGCTTCAACGTGCTGGTGGGCGGGGGTCTGGCCATGACCCACGGCGACACCAGCACCTACCCGCGCAAGGCGAGCGATTTCGGCTTCGTGCCGCTCTCCCATGTGCTGGACGTGGCGGCCGCCGTGGTCAGCACCCAGCGCGACTGGGGCAACCGGGTCAACCGCAAGAACGCCAAGACCAAGTACACCCTCGAGCGCGTCGGCGTCGAGGCCTTCAAGGCCGAGGTGGAGAGCCGCGCCGGCATCCAGTTCGGGCCGGTACGCCCCTATGAGTTTACCAGCCGTGGCGATCGCTTCGGTTGGGTAGAGGGGATCGACGGCAAGCACCACCTGACCCTGTTTATCGAGAACGGCCGCCTGCTGGACTTCCCGGGCAAGCCCCTCAAGACCGGCATGCTGGAGATCGCCAAGGTGCATCAGGGGGATTTTCGCCTCACTGCCAACCAGAACCTGATCATCGCGGGCGTGCCTGCCGGCGAGAAGGCCCGCATCGAAGCGCTGGCGCGTCAGTACGGCCTGCTGGATGACGGCGTCAGCGAGCAGCGCAAGCAGTCCATGGCCTGTGTGGCCCTGCCCACCTGCCCGCTGGCAATGGCCGAGGCCGAGCGCATGCTGCCGGCGTTTGTCAGCGACATCGAGGGGCTGCTGGCCAAACACGGTCTGGCCGATGACGCCATCATCTTCCGGGTCACCGGCTGCCCCAACGGCTGCGGCCGCGCCATGCTGGCGGAGGTGGGTCTGGTGGGCAAGGCGCCGGGACGCTACAACCTGCATCTGGGTGGCAATCTCGAGGGGACCCGCATCCCGCGCCTGCACCTGGAGAACATCACCGAGCCGCAGATCCTGGCCGAGCTGGATGCCCTGATCGGCCGCTGGGCCAAGGATCGCAACGCGGGCGAGTGCTTCGGCGACTTCGTCATCCGCGCCGGCATCATAGCCCCGGTCATCGACTCCGCGAGGGACTTCTATGCAGCCTGATCAGACCGATACAGCCCGGCTGGCGCGCACCGCCGACGGCCGGCTCGACCTCGACGCCCTGCTGGCCTTGAGTCGCGAGGAGCAGGTCGAGGCGCTGGCCCCCCTCAACCGGCAGCTGGATGCCATCAGCGCCCCCGAGCGGGTGCGCTGGGCTCTGGCCAACCTGCCGGGGGAGCACGTGCTGTCATCGAGCTTCGGCATTCAGGCAGCGCTGATGCTGCACCTGGTAAGCCGCGAACGTGCCGACGTGCCGGTAGTGCTGACCGATACCGGTTATCTCTTCCCCGAGACCTACCGCTTCATCGACGAGCTGACCGAGCGCCTCGCCCTCAACCTCAAAATCTACCGGGCCGAGCTCAGTCCGGCCTGGCAGGAGGCCCGCTTCGGCCTCCTGTGGGAGCAGGGGGTAGAGGGGATCACCCGCTACAACCAGCTCAACAAGGTGGAGCCGATGGACCGCGCCCTAAGCGAGCTGGGTGCCCGCACCTGGTTCTCGGGCCTGCGCCGGGAGCAGTCCGGCAGCCGGGGCAAGCTGCCGGTGCTGGCCATCCAGCGCGGCCGCTTCAAGTTCCTGCCGGTGATCGACTGGAGCAACAAGGACGTCTTCTACTACTTCAAGGAGTTCGACCTGCCCTACCACCCGCTGTGGGAGCAGGGCTACCTGTCGGTGGGCGACGTGCACACCACCACCAAGTGGGAGCCCGGCATGAGCGAGGAGCAGACCCGCTTCTTCGGCCTCAAGCGCGAGTGCGGCCTGCACGAAGAGAACGGCGAGAACGACGGCTCCGGCATCTGAGCCAGAGGGCCCGCCCGCACGGCTTTCATAAAAAAACGCCCGGCAACTGCCGGGCGTTTTTATTTGCGCAAAGAGCGAGCTACCGCCCCTCATTACTTGGCGGCGGCGCGCGCCTGGGTCAGCCAGTCGTTCACCAGCGCCTCGTGGCCCTTGAGCCAGGCGTCGGCGTGACGCTCCACGTCCGCCGGCTTGTTCTGACCCTTGTTCATCAGGCCGTTCTGGACGTTGATGTCATTAAGCGGCAGCTTGACGATGGAGAACAGCCTGGCGGCTGCCGGGTTGGCCTCGGCGAACTGCTTGTTGGCGACGATGTGCATGGTGTTGACCGGGAAGCCGTAGTTCTTGCCGTTCGGCAGCCGGGTCTTGGCCGCATCAGGGCCGTCGGCGGGCACCTCCAGCCACACCACGTCCTTGCCCGGCACCAGCTCGCTGCTGAGCCAGTAGGGAGTCCAGGTGTAGTAGAGCACCGGCTTGCCGGCCTGGTAACGGGCACGGGTATCGGCGATCAGCGCCGCGTAGTTGCCCTGCTTGTGGGTGACGGTCGGGGTCAGGCCAAACCCGGCCAGATGACGGTTGATCGCCTCTTCGCAGCCCCAGCCCGGGTTGCAGCCCACCAGATCGGCCTTGCCGTCGCCATCGCCGTCAAACAGCGCCGCCAGTTTGGGATCCTTGAGCTGACCCAGGTTGGTGATGCCGTAGCGGGTCGCGGTCTGCTTGTCGATGAGATAGCCCTGGGCGGCCCCGGCCACATAGGTGCCCTCACGGAAGAACACCTTGTCCCCCCCCGCCTGCTCATACTTGTTGTTTTGCAGCGGTATCCAGTTGAAGGCGAGGAAGGTGCCATCCCCCTGCGCCACCGAGGCGTAGGCCACGTTGTAATCCACCTCCTGGGCTGGCTGGACGTCATAGCCCAGGCGCGCCATCAGCTTGCTGACCAGCAGGGTCTGAAAGCTCTCCTCCGGCAACGAGCTCTGCAGGGGTTGGACGCGCACGCCCTCCCCCGGCAGCTCGGTGCTGGCCATGGCGAGCGGGCCGAGCAGTTGGGAGCTCAACAGCAGGGACCCCAGGGTCAGCGTCTTGGTGATGAGTCTCATGCATTTACTCCTTTGTAATCGATAGACTTGTCGCGGCCGAGCAGGCGCAGCAGCAGGGCGGCGGGGCCGCGTTGATACCAGCGGCCGGTACGGCTGCGATCCGGCTGTCCCATCGCCTGGGTCAGGCGGTCGAGCACGATGGCCAGCAGCACGATGCCGAGGCCGCCGATGGAGGCGAGCCCCATGTCGAGCCGGCCGATGCCGCGCAGCACCATCTGGCCGAGGCCCCCCACCGCGATCATGGAGGCGATCACCACCATGGAGAGTGCCAGCATCAGGGTCTGGTTGACCCCGGCCATGATGGTGGGCATGGCGAGCGGCAGCTGTACCTTGAACAGCAACTGGGAGGGGCTGGCGCCGAACGAGTGGGCCGCCTCCACCAGATCCGCAGGCACCTGACGAATGCCCAGCATGGTCAGCCGGATCATCGGCGGCAACGCGAAGATGACGGTCACCACCACCCCGGGCACGTTGCCGATGCCAAACAGCATGACGATGGGGATGAGGTAGACGAAGGCCGGGGTGGTCTGCATCGCATCCAGCAGCGGCCGGGTCCAACGTGACAGTCGCTCGCTCCTCGCCAGCAGGATGCCGACCGGCAGCCCGATCAGCACGCAGAAGAACAGCGAGGTCAGCACCAGCGACAGGGTCACCATGGCATCGGACCAGGCGCCGATCAGGCCCACTACCACTAGCGAGAACAGGGTTCCCAGCGCCATGCGACCGTTCACCAGTTGCCAGGCGATCAGGGTCAGCAGGCCGATCATCAGGGTGGAGGGCACCGTCTGCAGCAGATGGGTCATGCCGCCCAGCGCCAGCTCCACCGGCGCACGGATCAGCTGAAACACGGGTCGCAGGTTGTCCACCAGCCAGCCGATGCCGCCCTCGACCCAGCTATCCAGCGGCACCAGCGCCTGCTGGAAGGGATCCAGCCAGTCGACGGCGGCGGTAGTGTCGACCGCCTCGATCTGGTTCTGCCAGTCGGTCGCCTCAGTGTCGGTACTGCCCCAGGGATCGGCAACCTCGGTGGCAGCCGCACTGGCCCCCCAGGGGGCGACAGCAGCCTCATCGGCACGCAGGGAGGGGCTCGTCAGCAGCACCAGGGCCAGCAGCCCGCTCAGTAAAAAATGGGGATTCATCCGCTTCATGCCGGGGTACTCCTGTCCAGGGTGTTCAGCAGGTTGGCCTTGGAGATGAGGCCCAGGTAAGTGCCATCCTCCTCGACCACGGGCACCTGACAGGGGGCGGCCGCCACCTGGCTGATCAGTTCGTTGAGGGCGGTGTCCGCCAGAATGGGCTGGATGTCCGCCAGCAGCGCCTGCTCCAGGCTACCTTTAGCCCTGACCGCCTGACCGAGCGACTCCACCGAGACGACCCCGATGAAGCGACGCCGGCGATCCACCACGTAACCGAACTCCCGCTCCTGCTCCTTGAGCTGGCGCAAGGCGTTGCCCGGCCCGTCGGTGGTGTGTTTCTTGATGAGCGGCATCTGCTTGCGGCTGGCCACGTCGCGGGCGCTGAACACGTTGGCCAGATCCACCCCGCGAAAGAAGGCGCGCACATAGTCGTTGGCGGGCTGGTTGAGGATCTCGTCCGGGGTACCGACCTGCACCAGCTGGCCGTCCTGCATGATGGCGATGCGATCGCCGATGCGCATCGCCTCGTCCAGATCGTGAGAGATGAAGACGATGGTGCGCTGCTGGCTGGCCTGCAGCTTGAGCAGCTCATCCTGCATCTCGGTGCGGATCAGCGGATCCAGCGCCGAAAAAGCCTCGTCCATCAGCAGGATGTCGGGGTCGTTGGCCAGCGCGCGGGCCAGGCCGACCCGCTGTTTCATGCCGCCGGAGAGGGCATCGGGGAAGGCATCAATCCACTGACCCAAACCCACCTGATGGAGCGCCTGGCGGGCGCTCTGCTGGCGCTCCGCCAGCGGCACACCGGCCAGTTCCAGCCCGAAGGCGGTGTTTTCCAGCACGCTCAGGTGCGGCATCAGGGCGAAGGACTGGAATACCATGCTGATCTTCTTGCGCCGCACCTGACGCAGTTCGCTGTCGGAGATGGCGGCGATGTCCTCGCCATCGATCAGCACCTGGCCGCGGGTCGGCTCGATCAGCCGGTTGAAGAGACGCACCAGGGTGGATTTGCCCGAGCCGGAGAGGCCCATCACCACGAAGATCTCCCCTTCGTCGATGGCCAGATTGACATCCTGGACCCCCAGGGTCTGCCCGGTTTTTTGCAGGATGCTGGCGCGGTCATGCCCTTTCGCCAGCAATTTGAACGCTTTTTCCGGCTGATCGCCGAAGATTTTGTAGAGTGATTTAACCTCGAGTTTGACTGTCATATTGTCCTTTTTTCTTGGCCGACGACTTGCCTGGCAAACCGTCGAACGTGAGCCAATTACTTTTAACACTAAGTAATTTTCAGCCAAAACAAAAGAACCAAAAGAGTCCAAACAAAAAGATAAAATCATAATTCATTGATTTTTAAGGGTTATTTAACACCATAAAAATTCATCAAAAGATGGTAAAAGACCCTGTATCAAGCCATGAAATGCAAATGAATTCAATCTAAACACCTGAACTATTGAGAAATAAAGCCGGGAAAAGGCCAAGAATATGCGCCAAACAAGGAAGGCACCTCGCGCATCTGACAATGGCAAAAAATAATTAGATAGCTAATGATTTTTTAGGTCCACTTTAGGGAGAAAAACAGAGAGGGCGCAGGTCAATCGATACCCTGACCAACGGCTCCATTCATCCCTCGCGCGGCAGCTAAGGGCAACAAAAAGGCCCCTTGTGCAACACAAGGGGCCTTTTATCTGCCAGAGCGGTAACGTCGCCCGTCAGCGCCGCTGCCAGGTCTCGAAACAGTAGGAGTGGGGGTTCTTCTCGTCGGGCTGATGTGACTCACGCTCGATGCAGGACCAGTCGCCCTCGTCGAAGGCCGGGAAACGGGTATCCCCCTCCACCGCCAGATCGATGCGGGTCAGATAGAGTCTGTCGGCCCGTGGCAGCAACTGACCGTAGAGATGACCGCCCCCGATCACCATCAGCTCGGCCACGTCGCTGCCGGCCAGCAACGCCAGCGCCGCCTCCACCGAATCGATGACCTCCACGCCGTCGGCCCGGTAGTCGGGGTTGCGGCTGATCACCAGATTGCGGCGGCCAGGCAGCGGCCGTCCGATGGATTCAAAGGTCTTGCGCCCCATCAGCACCGGCTTGCCCAGGGTCACCCGCTTGAAGTGGGCCAGATCCGCCGGCAAGTGCCAGGGCATCTGGTTGTCCAGCCCTATCACACGATCGTGGGCCATGGCGGCAATCATGGAAATCATCATGGGGTCAACCTCTCGAACCGTCGGTCAGATAATGGGGCGGTTACGGTACACGACCAGAGAGGGGATCGCCAAACCGAAACTCAGGGCCCCCACGATAAACAGCGCCTTGAGGCCGTTTTCCACCGCGCTCTGGATAAGCTCCATGGTCACCCCGGAGATATTGAGCTCTACCACCGCGATCATCGCCTTGAACGCATAGCTGCCCGGGATCATGGGGATGATGGAGGCAACGCTGAACACCGGGCGCGGTGCCAGCAGCCGGCGCGACCAGTAGACGCAGACAAAGCCGACCGTGGTCGCCGCCGCCAGGGTGGCCCACTCGATGGGCATGCCCTGATGGATCAGCAGGGTGCGCAGGCTGTGAGCCAGCGCGCCGCCCATGGCGCAGTACTTCAACATCCGTGGCGGCACGTTGAACAGCATGGCAAACCCCACCGCCGGAATGGCCGACCAGAAGGCATCCTTGGCCAGCAGCCAGATGAAATCCATCATACCTTCCACCCCCAGATGCCGGTCACCGACATGGCGAGAATAATTCCTATCGCCGCGCTGATGGTCAGCAGGGTCGCCGTGCCCCAGCGGGCCAGCCCCATGTTGAAGTAACCCTTCACCATATCGGAAACCGCATTGATGAGCGGAAAGCCCGGTACCAGCAGCAGTACGCTGGCCGCCATGGCGAGATAGGGCTGCGCCCCCCAGTTGAAGAAGGTGGCGCTGGAGGCGAGCAGGGTGGCAATGAAACCGGTAGCGGCAAAGTTGATGAGGGGGCTGTGGTGATGGCGGGCGATCAGCTGACGCACCCGCATGGCGACCGAGGCCGAGAAGCAGGTCACCAGGAAGATGGGCCAGTCGCCGCCAAACAGCAGGCTGAAGGCGCCGCAGGAGAGCCCCACCATGGGCACCACCAGCCAGGGATGATAGTGAAACGGCACTATGGCATCGAGCCGCTGACGCACTTCCCGCGCGCCGATCAACTCCTTCTCCGCCATGATGCAGATGCGCTGGATCTCGCACACCACCTGCATGTTGATGCCATGCTCGCGCACCCGCCGGGTGGTGGTGACGCAACTGCCCTGATAGAGGCTGGTGAGCACGATGGCGCTGGAGGAGATGGCCATCTCGACGCTCTCCAGCCCGAGCGCCATGCCGAGCCGGACCGTGGTCTGCTCGATGATGCGACTCTCGGCGCCGAACTGGGCCAGCATCTGGCCCACCTTGACGATAATGCGGGTGATTTCCGTCTGCTGCTCCCGCGACAGCACCCGTCTTGGTGTGATACTTCTCATAATCCCTTCGAGTCGTAGCAAATTAAAAAAGTCTCGCCATATTAGCCTAACAATCGGCGCCATACATCTACACATATCACGCCAATAACCAAACTCAAATAAAATAAAAGGCGACACAAAAATACATCAAATGGATTACAAATCACGCCAAACTGTTCAACGTTGGTCAGCCGGCCTCACCCGGCAACTGCGCAGAATAACGGGAATATATTTCAATAATCACTCTGGAATAATATTATTTTTTCTTGCGGTAATAATCGCTGAAATAGAGGACATTGTCCTCCTTATATTCCGGCAGTGGTTCAGCGTAATCAGGACTATTGAGATGAACCATTTCACAACGCATGGAATAAAAGGAGTCGTGCATCATGGCGGCAATCCGGATGCAGCTGTCCAGGTTGTTTTTGGCCAGCTGACGCTGACAGTCGATGCGAAATTGCAGACCGCGCAGACGCATTTGCTGCTGCGGGCTGACCCGGTCGATCAGCCCCTCAATCTGCTGCTGCAGCAACTCGTCGAGCCGCTCGGGCTCCGCCACCGCCAACCGTTTCAAGGTATCAAAATCAGGCAACTCCATATGCCCTCCCGCGGCCAGCCGCTGCATGGTGATACTCAAACAACAACAATCGGTTCATATTTTCACCAATCGCATATGGAGTTATATAAGCCGAACCCCGCCGCGGTTCAATCCGCCGGGCCTGCTTTCCCCTCCTCTTGCGCCAAAAGATGACGGCGCTGTGGGACCTCCGGCAGGTTATTCGTTATGGATCAACCGATTATTCCTGAATATCGATGGCGGGTTCGTTTATACATTTTTGGCACGGCAATATGCCGATGTTATGTCTTATTGAAAGGAGGCTGCCAATATGGTTTTCCATTTGACGCTCGCCTTCGCGCCACCATCCGGCTGGTTTAACATATCTTGCTGATTATGTTATTTTATTTGCCACTTATAGCGGCAACCAAGAGCAGACCATGAGCAAGGCAAGAATCGGTATCGTCACCGTCAGCGATCGCGCCAGTGCAGGCATCTACGAAGACCTGTCCGGCAAGGCCATCATCGACACGCTGAACGCCTATTTGACCTCGGCGTGGGAACCCGTCTATCAGGTGATCCCCGATGAACAGGAGCAGATCGAAGCGACCCTGATCCGGCTGGCGGACCAGGAGCAGTGCAGCCTCATCGTCACCACCGGCGGCACCGGGCCGGCCAAGCGGGACGTCACCCCGGAGGCCACCGAGGCGGTGTGCGATCGCATGATGCCAGGCTTTGGCGAGCTGATGCGGGCCGAATCCCTCAAGTTCGTGCCGACCGCCATCCTGTCGCGCCAGACCGCCGGCCTGCGCGGCAGCTCGCTCATCGTCAACCTGCCGGGCAAACCCAAGTCGATCCGCGAGTGCCTGGATGCGGTCTTCCCCGCCATCCCCTACTGCATCGACCTGATGGAAGGCCCCTATCTCGAGTGCGACGAGACCGTCATCAAGCCGTTCCGTCCGAAGAAATAAAAGCTGGGCGGGGATTTGCCCCGCCCTTTGCTTATTTGCGGCCGTATACCTTGACCCCGGCCTTGCTCCCTTCCGAATTGCCGTACACCTCGATCCGCTTGATGCAGAGCCGGCTGCCGAGGGATTTCCACCCCGACTCCTGATCCTCTTTCAGATCCTTGTCGAAATAGAGGGTCTTGCTGCGATCGTTGCCATAAAACACCTTGACCCGCTCCAGGGTCAATTCCCGCCCTGCCTTGACCATGATGGATTTGGTCGGCCGGCAGGCGAGCATGGGAATGATGGCCGGATGATCGCCGACCCCGAGCAGAATGGTCTTGCCCAGCCGAAATTCATCATCGGCCATGGCGGGGGCGGCCAGCGCCCACAACAAGCTGGATAGCAGAACGCCCTGCAGGACACGCAGCCGCGCGGCGGCACAAGAAAAACCAGATAACAAAGACATGATGCCTCCCGAAAAAAACGGGGGGCATATTAATTCATCAAGGCTAAACCCAGCCTGTACCGACGCCCTGCCAGGCAGGGCACCGATACTCAGGACCAGCGTTTGAAGATGAGGGAGGTGTTGATGCCGCCGAAGGCGAAGTTGTTGGACATCAGGTACTCCACCGCCAGCGTGCGGCCGCTGCCCACCACGTGATCGAGCGGGGCGCAGGCCGGGTCCGGCTCGGTCAGATTGATGGTGGGGGCAAACCACCCCTCCTGCATCATCTCCAGCGCCAGCCAGGCCTCGATGGCACCGCAGGCCCCCAGGGTGTGGCCGAAGTAGCTCTTGAGGGACGAGATGGGGGTACGGTCGCCGAAGATGGCGGCGGTGGCGTGGCTCTCGGCAATGTCACCGCGCTCGGTGGCGGTGCCGTGGGCGCTGATGTAGCCGATGTCGGCGGCCGTGAGCCCGGCCTGGGCCAGCGCCATCTCCATGCAGAGCTGCATGGTCTCCTGCTGGGGCTGGGTCACATGGGCAGCATCGCAGTTGGTGGCAAAGCCCACCAGCTCGGCGAGGATGGTGGCGCCGCGCGCCTGCGCATGCTCCAGCTCCTCCAGCACCAGGGTGCCGGCCCCCTCGCCTATCACCAGCCCGTCCCGCTGCCGGTCAAACGGACGCGGCGCCAGCTCGGGATTGTCGTTCATCTGGCTGGTGGCAAACAGGGTATCGAACACCACGGCCTCCGACGGGCAGAGCTCCTCCGCCCCGCCAGCCACCATCAGGGTCTGGTAGCCGTGCTTGATCGCCTCATAGGCGTAGCCGATGCCCTGGCTGCCGGAGGTACAGGCGCTGGAGGTGGGAATGACCCGCCCGCGCAGACCGAAGAACAGCCCGGTGTTGACCGCCGCCGTGTGCGGCATCATCTGCACATAGGTGGTGGCCGTGATGCTGGCGGTGCTCTTGTCGTTGAGCATGACCCCGAAGGCGCGGATGGGGTCCGTGCTGCCGGTGGAAGAGCCGTAGGCGATGCCGGTGCGTCCGTCGGTGAGCACCGGGTTGTCCAGCAGCCCCGCCTGCGCCAGCGCCAGCTCACTGGCGACGGTTGCAAGCTGTGAAACCCGCCCCATGGCACGGGTCTTCTTGCGCGGATAATGAGCCGGCAGCGTGAAGTCCGGGATGGGGGCCGCCAGCCGGGTGTTGAGGCCGTCGTAGATGGCCCACTCCGGCATGTTCACCACGGCGTTGCGCCCCGCCTGCAGGCGAGCCCGCACACTCGGCCAATCCCGCCCGAAGGCGGTCACCCCGGCCATGCCGGTCACCACGACCCGCTTCATACCATGCCCCCGTTGATGGAGATGACCTGGCGCGTGACATAGCCGGCGATGTCGGACATCAGGTAGGAGACCAGCCCGGCCACCTCGTCGGCCTGCCCCATCCGCTTGAGCGGGATCAGCTTCAGCGCCTCCGCCTTCACCTCATCGTCCACCATGCCGGTGTCGATGAGGCCGGGGGCCACGCAGTTGACCGTGATCTTGCGCTTGGCAAGCTCGAGGGCCAGCGCCTTGGTGGCGCCCATGATACCCGCCTTGGCGGCGCTGTAGTTGACCTGGCCCCGGTTGCCCATCAGCCCGGATACCGAGGAGATGGTCACGATGCGCCCACCCCGGCGCAGGCCGAGCATCGGCATGATGCAGGGCTTGAGCAGGTTGTAGAAGCCGTCCAGGTTGGTGTGCAGCACCCCGTCCCACTCCTCGTCGGTGAGGGCGGGGAAGGCGCCGTCACGGATGATGCCGGCGTTGCAGACCACGCCGTAATAGGCGCCGTGCTCGGCCATGTCGGCCTCCAGCTGTGCGCGGCAGCCCTGCCGATCGGCGATGTCGAACTGGAGCAGGCGCCCCTGCCCACCGGCCGCCTGCAGGCTGGCCAGAGTGGCTTCGGCCCCGGCCCGATCGCTGTGGTAGTGCACCACGATGGAAAAACCGTCGGCCGCCAGCTTGAGGGCGATGGCGCGGCCTATCCCCTTGCTGGCGCCCGTGACCAATACGCTAGAGATCATGAAGCTTCCTCAGGCTAACAAATCGGACAATTCGCCGGGGCTCGGCTGGTAGGTGGAGAGTCGCGCCTGGGCGCACTCCTCCCCCGCCAGCAGGATCCGGCAATCAAAACTGGCCATGCCGCCGTCTTGCAACAGGCAGCAAGCCTCGATGGTGAGCAGGCTGCCGGCCGCAAAGGTGGGGTGCAGGCAGCGATACTTGCGACTGCCAAGCAGCATGCCGATGCGTACCGGCTCGCCGCGCAGACGCCCCTGCATGCCGGCCCAGGCGGCGATGGTCTGCGCCATCAGCTCGATGCCGACCCAGCCGGGCAGGTTGCCCTCACTATCCAGCAGCAGGGCATGGCGAGCACCGATGCGGGTCTCGCAGCGCGCCTGCTGGGCATCCGCCGCGCAGAGCCGATCCAGCAGCAGCATGGGGGCCTGGTGGGGCAGCAGGGTCTCGATGGCGGGCAGTGAACTTGGCTCATTCATGGTGGACGCTCCCAAGCAGCAGGCTGACATTGTTGCCACCGAAGGCAAAGGAGTTGGAGAGCACCCGGGGCGCCGCAAGCGGCACCTCGCCGCTCACCAGCCGGATGGGCGCCAGCGCCGGATCCGCCGTCGTCACCCGCTGGGGTGGCAGCGGCAGGGCGCGCTCCAGCAGCAGGCAGGCGAGCGCGGCCTCGATGGCTCCTGCCGCCCCTAGGGCATGACCGGTGAGCGGCTTGGTGGAGCTGCAGGGCACCTCGGCACCAAACAGCCGATGCACCGCCTGGCTCTCCATGGCGTCGTTGAGACGGGTGGCGGTGCCGTGCAGGTTGACGTAGCCCACCTGCGCCGGCGTCAGGCCCGCCTGGGCCAGCGCCATCTGCATCGCCGCCTCGGCGCCGATACCGTCTGGATGAGGCGCCGAGATGTGCCAGGCATCGGACGATTCCCCCACCCCCAGCAGCGCCAGCGGCGCAGGCGTGCGGCTCAGCAGAAACAGCGCCGCCCCCTCGCCGATGTTGATCCCCTGGCGCGCCTCATCAAACGGCTGGCAGCGCGCACAGCTGAGGGACTCCAGGCTGTCAAAGCCGTTGAGGGTGAGCCCGCACAGGCTGTCGGCGCCGCCCACCAGCACGGCGTCCACCAGCCCGGCCGCCAGCAGCCGCTGGCCGCTGATGAAGGCGCGCGCGCTGGAGGAGCAGGCGGTGGAGATAGTCCAGGCCGGCCCGGTCAGGCCGAGGTGGCGGGCCAGAAATTCCGACGGCGAGCCCAGCTCCTGCTGGCGATAGTCAAAGGCGGGCGGCACGGCCTCCCCGCGCCGGGCAGCCGCCACCGCCAGCTCGGCCTCGCCGATCCCGGCGGTGCTGGTGCCAAGCACCAGCCCCACTCGCGCAGGGCCATGCGCCGCCAACGCCTCGTCGAGAGCGGGCCGCACCTGGGCCAGCGCTGCCAGCAGCAGCTGGTTGTTGCGCGAAGCATAAGGAGCCAGCGCCGCCGGTATGGCCGGCAACTCCCCCTCCACCCGCCCCACCGGGGTCTGACGGCCATCCAGCAGCGGCGCCCGGTGGCGATCCAGCGGGCTCACGCCCGACTGCTGCCAGGCCAGCAGCGCCTCGGCGCTGGCATCGCGCCCCATCCCCAATGCCGATACGAGGCCATAGGCGGCGATATAACAACTCATTGGCTCAGGGTCTCCAGTTGCAGGCGGTAGTGGAATACATGCTGCTGCAGGCCGACCGGCTCGCGCACGCCGTCTGCGTCGCGGTAGCGGATTTCGGTCACCAAAGTGCCGTCGGGGGCCCGCAGCCGGCGCAGCGGCCCCTCGTCGCGCAGCGTCCAGCCCGGTGGCAGCTGTGGCTGCCAGCTGGCGAGCGGCCAGTAGCAGAGCATCACGTCCGCCAGCACCTGGCTCACCGGCGGCATGCCGGTGGTGAGCAACGGGCTGAGCTGGCGGGTGGAGATCCCCTGCTGGTCATAGCGCACCAGAAACAGCCGCACCCCGCTCGGGGTCAGCCCCACCAGGGTCAGCTGGCGGCCGTCGGCCTCCAGCACCGTCATCAGCTGGTGAGTGCTCTCCCCCACGCTGGCGGTCAGCAGCTGCTGGCGATAGAAGGGGGCGGCCAGCACGGGGGCCGGCAGCGTCATGACGGTCCCCTTGTCGAGATAGGCGGTGGGGGTCGGCTGGCTGCTGCAGCCTGCCAGCAAGAGAATGATAAAGGCGAACAGTGGTCTCATGGTTGCTCCTGCTCCCGGTGGCCCTGCACCGGCGGGGTACATGCCGGCTTGTCCAATCCCTGTTTATCCAGCACCAGAGGCGACAACAGGAAGGCGGTAAAGATACCGCCGCTCAGCACCAGACCAAAGCCCGCGATGGCAGAGGTGTGGCTCAGCGCCAACAAACCGAACGAGAGCTGGGTGGTCAGGTTGGCCAGCAGGATGGCGAACATGGTCGAACGCTGGCGCAGGAGATCCCCGCCGCTGTAGGCGAAGAAGAGGCTGTAGTCGATGCCGATACCGAAGATGAGGCTCATGGCCAGCACCCCGAACAGGGTGAGCGGCTGGCCGCAGGCGGCCAGCAGGGCCAGCCCGGACCCCAGCGAAAACCCGCTGATCAGCAGGATCCGCCCCCCCTTGCGCCAGCCGAAGCGGGCCCACAGCAGCCCCCCCACCAGGGCGATCGCCACCAGCAGCAGTTCGGTCAGCTTGACCCGGTAGTGGGCGAACAGCTGGCTCCACTGATTGCGCGGATCCTGCCAGAACACCCCCTCCTGCCCCGCGGCCAGGGCCGCCACGGCGGCCGCATCGGTCACGCCGTTGACCGGCAGCCAGAGCGCCACCCGGCCATCGGCCATGGTATGCCACAGCAGCCGGCTGCCCTCGCTGACCGGGCTGGCCAGCCACTGCTGCGGGGTCAGAGGATGCCAGGGGCGAGGCTCGCCCTTGACCGGCACCCCGGCCTGGTTGAGCCGCGTCACCACCTCGGGCAACAGGCCCGTGAGGGCGGCGTGATCCGCCTGCTGGCGTGCCAGCGAGGGCAACCACTGGGCCAGTGACACGAAGCCCGTCAGCTGACCCTCTGCCTTGGCTTCGGCCAGTTTGCGGCTCATGGCCTCGAGCCGCTGCAACGCCGTTTCACCGTCGGCCGCCGTCACCAGGAAGCCGGTCATGCCCCCCTGCTGGCCGGTGAGGCGCTGGATCTGCCGCTCCTGGGCCTGCAGCTCGACGGGCAGCGGTTGCAGGCGGGCGATGTCGTCATCGACGGCCAGCCGGCTCAAACCCGCGCCGATCAGGGTCAGCCAGAGCAGGGGCACGCCCCAGCGCAAGAGACGCCACTCGCGCCACCATTTGAGCCAGAGCGCCATCGGCACCAGCACGCGCGCCTCCCGCTGGGGCAACTCCCCAAGCCAGAGCGGGTACAGGCAGAGCACGGTGATGAACGACGCCGTCAGCCCCACCAGGGCGCACAGGGCCATCTGCTGCAGGCCGGGGAAAGGAGCAAGCCAGAGCAGGCCATAGCCGACCAGGGTGGCGAACAGCGCCATCGACAGGCTGGGCAACAGGCGGGCACGGGTCTGGTGCGGGCTCTCCTGCCGGCCATGCAGGCGCCGCTCGGTCAGGAAGTGGATCCCGTAATCTATGATGCCGACCAGGCTGGAGCTGATCACCAGGGTGAACATGTGCACCTCGCCAAACCACAGCAGCACCGCCAATACCCCCCAGGCGAGGCCGACGGCGATGGGCAGCAGGGAGATCCAGAGCGCCCGCAACGAGCGAAACGCCAGCCACATCAGCAGCAAGACCCCGACCGTGGAGCCAAGCCCTATGGTGGAGATGTCCTGCTGGGCCAGCTCGCTGGCATGCTGGCTGTAGAAGAGGGTGCCACGGCGCAGCAGCTCCACGCCCGGAAACTCGGCCTTGAGGCGCTGCTCCGCCTCGTTGAGCCGGCTCAGCAGCTCGCTGTTGCGGGCAAGATCGAAGGCCGACAAGTCCAGCTCGGCGCGCAGCAGGTACCACTGCCGCCCGGCCTCGTCCCGGCTGCTCAGCCAGCCGTGGTCGAGGCGCAGGGGGCTGGCCATCTGTCCCTGCACCGCAGCCCGGGTCAGCAGCAGGGGATCGGCCTGCCACTCGGTGCGGGAGACGCCGCCAAAGGGGCTGTAGATCTGACCGAGCACCCACTGGCTCCAGACCTCTGGCCCGGCGGCCAGGCGCGCCCGACTGCCCTCGTCGAGGCGCTGCCAGCCATAGTCATAGATGAAGCCTTGCCAGGCGGAGGCCAGCTCCGGCTGGGCGGCGCGTACCGCGCTGAGCTCGGGCAAGGCCTGCAGGTTGTTTGCCCACGCCTGCGCCGCAGCCTGGCCATCCTGCCCCGCCGGCAGGCTCAGCATCCAGACAAGCTGCCTGTCGACCTGGCGCAACAAGCCCTCACGCAGGGCGGGATCCAGCGCGGAGCGCTCCTCGTGGGGCAGCAGGTCCATCAGACTGGTGTTGATGCGGCTGTGGGAGAGTTGCCAGCCGAGCAGCGCCAGCGCCAGCGCGCTGAGCAGCAGCCAGAGCCAGGAGAGCCAGCGCCAGGTGGTTTCAGCTTGCAGCAAGAGGGGCTCTCCTCGTCCTGGCGGGGGCGCCGCGCTGGCGCGTCATCGTGCTAGTGGGCAGCAAAGCGGGCCTGCTCCTCAGGGGTCAATGGCAGGGCGCGATCTTGCCAGGCCGTGAAGCGGATACGGGTGCTGTCACCCTGCTTGTCGGCGATGAGCAGCTGCTCCAGCTGTCCCTGCCCGCTCAGGGTGAGGCTGGCAAACACCTTGTCGAGCGGTGCCAGGGTCGGCACCAGCACCAGCTGCCAGCCCGCCTCCGTGCTGTGAAAGTCGATGCTGAAGTAGCGACTCAGGGTCGCCTCGTCCGAGCCGAACAGCGCCAGCAGCATCTGGCTGAACTCCAGCAGCTGGGGGTTGTCGATGACGGTGGCGGGCTGGCCCGCCATCTGCTGCACCATGCGCGTCGGCGTCAGGACAAGGGTCAGCGGGAAGGGTTTCTGCTGCTGCCACCAGAGCCCCTGATCGCGCACCAGCAGCAGCTCGCCGGAGGCTTTGAGCGGCTGGCTCAACCCCGCCACCTGCTTCTCCTGCTCGAAGCGGGCCTGCTTGGCCTGACTCAGGGCGAGCAACTGCTGCACCTCGGCCCGGCTCAGGGGCGCCGCCTGCAGCGGCCATGTCAGCAGCAGGAGCAGACCGGCCAGCAGCGGCCTTGTCAGCCGGCTCATTGGCTCACCCCCAGCTTGTCCAGCAGCACCTGGGGCGAGGCCAGGCACATCTCGCCGCTCGCCTTGCTCACCGCCACCTGGATGCTGTAACCCTTGCTGGTGCGGGTGCCGCTCGCGGCGTCGCTCAGCAGGTAGTCGATCTTCAGTCGGTTCTGGTACTCGGTCAGGGTGGCGCGCACCCGCACCCGCTGGCCGAAGCGCAGCGGTGCCAGGTACTTCATCCGGGTATCGATGATGGGCCAGAGATAGCCAGAGGCCTCCATCTGCGGGTAGTTGTAGTCGATGAGATCGAGCAAGGCGCAGCGGGCCAGCTCGATGTAGCGAAAGTAGTGGCCGTGCCAGGCAACCGCCATCATGTCCACGTCGTGGAACGGGATGGTCACTTCGATCTCGGTGCTGATCTGCCAGGGTTCTTGCTGCATGGTTGTTCTCACTAGTAGTCTCCCCGCCAGCGCGACACAGCCACCCAGTCCACGTCGTGAAATGGAATGGTCACTTCGATCTCAGCACTGATCTGCCAGGGTTCATTCTGCATGGCTTGTCTCATCAATAGTGACCTTGTCTCAGTTCCGGTTCTGCCCATAAAGGGGATAGTGACGCTGGCGAATGCGGGCGATCAGCGCCCTCAGCTCGGGCTCGAGCCCCCGATCTTCCAGCAGCGGGGCAAACTCGGCCCGCACCTGTGCAACCATGGCGGCCAGCGCCGTGCCAAGCGGACGGGTGAAGGGGGTGGGCCGGGCCAGGCGCAGCTCCACACCCTGCACCGCCGCCAGCAGGCAGGCGGCCGCCACCTGTTCGGTCAGGGTCAGCACCCGCAGCGCATCGCGCGCCGCTATGGTGCCCATGCTCACCTTGTCCTGATTGTGGCACTCGGTGGAGCGGGAGAAGACGCTGGCGGGCATGGTCTGCTTGAGCGCCTCCGCAGTCCAGGCCGAGACGCCGATCTGCACCGCCTTGAAGCCGTGATTGATCATCTGCCGTTCCTCTGGCGCGCCGGAGAGGTTGCTCGGCAGGCCGCCGTTGAACTTGCTGTCCACCAGCTGGGCCAGCTGGCGATCCAGCAGGTCGGCCAGGTTGGCGACGGCCGCCTTCATGCTGTCCATCGCCATGGCGATGTGGCCGCCGTAAAAGTGGCCGCCGTGCATCACGTGCTCCCCTTCCCCGTCGATCAGCGGGTTGTCGTTGGCGCTGTTGAGCTCGTTCTCGATGAGCTGGCGCCACCAGGGCAGGCTGTCGGCCACCACGCCGATGACGTGGGGGGCGCAGCGCAACGAGTATCTGTCCTGCAGCCGGTCGCTGTGGCGCGGCAGCTCGCCGGCCACCAGATCTTCCCTCAGCCAGGCCGCGATGCCCTGCATGCCGGGGTGCGGCTTGGCGGCAAACAGCCGCTCGTCGAAGTGGAAGGCGTTGCCCCCCATGGCGACGCTCACCAGGGCGGTGATCCGGGTCGCCAGCCGCATCAGGTAGTCGGTACGGGCGTAGGCGAGGCAAGCCAGCGCCGTCATCACCGAGGTGCCGTTCATCAGCGCCAGCCCCTCTTTCGGCCGCAGGATCAGGGGGGTGACCCCCAGCTCCCGATAGACCTCGGCGGCGGGGCGCAGCACACCATCATGATGAAGCTCGCGCTCCCCCACCAGCACGGCGGCGACGTAGGAGAGCGGGGTAAGATCGCCGCTGGCGCCCACCGACCCCTCTTCGGGAATGCGCGGCACCAGATCCTGCTCCAGCAGCCAGCAGAGCCGCTCAAGCAAGGCCGGGCTGACCCCGGAGACCCCCTGCGCCAGCGAGCAGAGCCGGGTCGCCAGCACGGCGCGCGCGGCATCGAGCTCGAGATCCGCCCCCAGCCCGCAGCCGTGAAAACGGGTCAGGTGCAGCGGCAGCTCAGGCACCAGCTCGGTCGGCACCGGCCGGGTCACCGAGTCGCCGTAGCCGGTGGTCACTCCGTAGATGACCCCCTCTTCGGCCAGCAACCGGTCGAGAAAGTCGGCGCCCCGCTGGATGCGGGCCATGAAGGCGGGATCCGGATTCAGTGCGGGGGTGGCGCGCCCTTCGGCCAGAGCCACCACATCCTCTATGGTCAGCGGCTCGGCGCCGAAGGTGACCCTTCTCTTCTCACTCTTGTTCATCGGTCAGCTGCCAGAAATCAAAAAAGTTGAACCAGTCCAGCGGGGCCTGCAGGCAGTGATGCTGCAGGCGATCGGCATAGGCCTGCACGCGGGACGCAAGAATCTGTTGGCGCCCCTGCCGTGGCAGGGGTTGGCCGTCGGCAAAGGGCTCGAAATGCACCCGAAAGCGGCCCTGCTCCTTGAGGCCGAACATCAGGTAGACCGGGCAACCCAGCACGCTGCTGAGCACGAAGGGCCCGAGCGGAAAGGGCGCCGGTGCGCCGAGGAAATCGGCCCAGATCACCCGCTTCTCCCGGGTCACCGAGGTACGATCGCCGACGATCACCACCCACTCTCCCCGCTCCAGCTTCTCCTTGAGCAGGATGGCGGTATCGGCCCCCAGCTCCTGCACCTGGATCAGGTTGAGGTGCGAATCCGGGTTGATCTGCTTGAGCAGGGCGTTGAAGCGGGCCGCATGGCGGGTGAATACCAGCGCATTGATGCGCAGCCCCTGCTTGCGGCTGCCCAGGGCGCGGCACAACTCCAGATCGCCGAGGTGGGAGCCCAGCAGCAGCACCCCCTGGCCGCTGTTGATGGCCGCCTGATAGTGCTCCGCCCCCACCAGCTCCACCTCTTGCTCGGTGATGTCGCCACGCCAGCCCGCCAGCTTGTCGAGCGCCGCCTCGCCAAAGCGCAGGAAGTGGCGAAAGCTCGATCTCGGCTCAGGGGGCAGCACTACACCGCTCGCATCGGCGAAGGACTCGAGGCGGGTCAGATAGGCTTGGGATGCCTGGCGCTGGGCACGGCCGGTCAGCCAGAAGTAGCCGATGACCGGATAGAGCAGCAGGGAGAAGCCGCGCCGCCCCAGCAGGCGATAGCTGGTCAGCATGATCTGCATGCCGAGCAGGGATCCCCGCTCCGGGGTGCGCGACCAGTGGGTGTGCCGCTCGCACCACAGCTGCGCCGCCCTGGCGCAGAGGCGGCGGGGCCAGCGGCCGAGGCGCTGCAGCTGATCCCACAGCAGGCGGCACACCAGCCGGGTGTGCATCCAGGAGATGTCGCGGTTGTCGCGCCAGAGCTGGAAGTGGGAGCTGCCATCGGCGGGATAGATGACCCGGGTCGGCACGAAGCGCACCGCCACCCCGGCCCAGTAGAGGCGCACCATCACCTCGGTGTCAAAATCCATCCGCCGACCGAGCGCCACCCGTTCGAGCAGCGCGCAGGTGGCGGCCAGCGGATAGACCCGAAAGCCGCACATGCTGTCCTTGATGGCGAACGACAGCGTCTCGATCCAGACCCAGACATGGGTGATGTAGCGGCCGTAGAGGCGCCCCTTGGGCACGGAATCATCGTAGAGCGGGCGGCCGGAGACAAGCGCCGCCGGGTACTTGTCCACCTCGGCCAGCAGGGCCGGAATGTCCGCCAGATCGTGCTGGCCGTCGGCATCCACCTGCAGGGCGTGGCTGAAGCCGAGTGCATGGGCGCGGCGCAGCCCCGTCATCACGGCGCCGCCCTTGCCCTGGTTGTGGGGGTGGCGCAGCAGGGTGACCCAGGGGTAACGCGCGGCCAGCGCATCCAGCTCGGCGGCGGCGACCGGCTCGCTGCCATCGTCGATCAGCAGGCAGGGCAGTCCGTATTCGGCCAGCCGCGCCAGCACGGCGGCCAGCGGGCCGGCGTGGTTGTAACAGGGGATGAGAATGCAGGGCGTCATGGGGTGAGCCGCACCCGTCCGCTGCTCGCCGGCTCATCGCCGAGCAGATAATGAAAGAGAAGCTGCCCCTTGTCCGCCTGCCACTGCAGGTGCAGGCTGCACTCGGCCCCGGGGCGCAGGGGGCGCTGGAACTTGAGCTGGTCCACCCCGTGAAACGGCTGCGCCAGCTTGAGCAGGCTGGCGGCATAGTGCATCACCCAGTGGATCTGGGTCACCCCGGGCAGCAGGGGCGCACCGGGAAAATGGCCCGCAAACCAGGGCAAGGCGGGATCGAGCCGCAGTTGCAGGCGCACCCCGTCGGCCAGCGTCTCGCAGGCCAGCACGGCGGGCAAGGTGTTCGCTGGCAGAGAGTCAACCGAGAGGCTCATCGAACAGCTCCTTGAGTTGTGGCCAGGGGCGCTTGCCCTGGGCGTTGACGGGCATCTGTTCGACCCGGCGCACGCTGCGCGGCAGGGCGACCGGCTCGAGCCAGGGACGCAGCTGCTGGCGCAGGGCCAGCAGGAAACGCCCGGGCCCGAGCTCGGCCCAGCGGGCGGCGCCCAATTCGCTCAGCACCAGCACGGCGCCGAGGATCTGGCGCTGGCCTTGTTGCAGCGGCAGCACGGCGGCTGCCTCCACCTCCGCCAACCCCTGCAGGCGCGCCTCCACCTCGTCGAGGGAGACGCGCTTCTCCTCCAGCTTCACCACCCGATCCTGGCGGCCCAGCAGCTCGAAACCGCCCTCGTGCAAGGCGATACGATCGGCGCAGGCCAGCCACTCCGCCGTCGGCAGGAAGGGGGAGCGCAGCAGCAGCCCCTGCTCCGGGCCGACCCGAACCTCGACCCCGGGCAGCGTCGCCCAGGGGGTCTGTACCTGGTGGCGCTGGCGCCAGCCGATGCCGCCGGTCTCGCTGCTGCCGAAGATCTCCACCGGCAGCTGACCGAACAGCTGTCTGGCCTGCTGGGCATCGCCCGGTTGCAGGGGACCGCCGGAGGAGACGATCAACCGGCAGCCGGCGGCAGCAATGGCCGGGTCGAGCCGGCTTAGAAACGCTGGGGAGGCAATCAGGCACCAGGGGGCCGTTTGCAGCGCCAGCTGCTCCGGGTAGTCGATGCTGCGACGATCAAAGGGGATACCGAGACCAAGCGGCAACAGAATGCGAAACAGCAGGCCGTAGATGTGCTGGTGACTGACGCTGGCCAGCACCCGGGTGCCCGCCAGCCGCTCGCCCCACAGCGCCATCTGCACCCGCAACTCCGCCTCCAGCTGGGGCCAGGCCTTGGGGATCGCCTTGGGCTCGCCGGTGGAGCCGGAGCTGAACAGGGTGAGATCGAGGCGCTCGGGCGCGGGAAGCAGGACCGCGCCGTCTGCCTCCCGCTCCTCATCCACCGCCAGCAGCGGCAGCCTGAGCTGCGCCGCCGTGAGCGCCGCACCCGGCAGCTCGCCGTCGGTGAGCAGGCCGTCGAACTGGCTCTGCAGCGCCTGCAGACCGGCCAGCCGCTGATGGCCCGGCAGGATGGCCCGGTGCCCGCCGAGGGCGCAGGCGAGCAGCGCCTGAGTAAACAGCAGGCTGTCATCGAAACAGAGTGCCCAGCGCATGCTTGGCCGCTCGGGGCCGGCCAGACGGGCCATGGCCCGTGCCAGCTGCAGGCTGCCACGGCGCAGCTCGGCCAGGGTCACTTCGCCATCCGGGCCGAACGCCACCACGCGCTCGCCGTCCCGCTGCCAGATAGTTTGCAGCAGGGTCATGGGGCCAGCCTCTTGAGCAGGCGGCGGCGCACCAGATACTCAGCGCCCATCAGGCCGCCCATCAGGGCGTAGCTGATGAGGCCGTTGTAGAGGCTCCAGAGCGCCAGATCCCCGTGCCAGATGGTGAAGGCCGCCAGCGCGCCGTTGATGACGAAGAAGCCGCACCAGACCTGGGTCACCCGCCGGGTATAGCCGATGGCTGCCGGCGGCAAAGCGGGATCCTGCAGGCGGGCCAGCCGCTCCACCAGGCTCATGGGACGGGTCAGGCTCCAGCCGAACAGGCAGAGCAGCGCCAGGCTCACCGCCAGCGGGTAGTAGAGCAGCCAGTGCCGGGCGCTGAACAGGGCCGACAGCAGGGTCAACCCCAGCCCGATGCAGGCCAGCAGGCGGCCCAGCCAGAGCCACTCCGGCAAGGGGCCGAGCCGGACCCGCCCCTTGAGCAGGCCGGGCAAGAGTCGCAGCGAGAAGATGAGCAGCAGACCGAGCAGCAGCGGGGTCTGACCGGCGTGGGTCAGCCCCCAGTAGACCGCCAGCGGGTAGAGCAGCAGGGCACCACCGGCCAGCCAGGAGAGCCAGCGCATCATGGCAGGGCATGCACCGGCATCAGGCGTCGGCCAGCAGACGCTCGACCGCATCCACCACGTCGTTGACGCTGCGCACCGACTTGAACTCTTCCGGCTTGATCTTCTTGCCGGTCAGCTTCTGCAGGTGCACCACCAGATCGATGGCGTCGATGCTGTCGAGCTCGAGATCCTGATAGAGACGGGCCTCGGGGGTGATGGCCTCTTCGTCGACCTCGAACAGCTCGACGAGGGCGGCCTTGATCTGGGCAAAGATGTCGTCACGGGTCATGGCTCAGGCCTCCCCTTTCGACTGGGCCTGCACCAGGGCGACCAGCGCCGTGACGGAGGCGAAATGACGACGGGTGTTTTCATCCTCGGCGGAGAGCACGATGCCGTAGCGGCCCTTGATGGCAAGGCCCAGCTCCAGCGCATCGATGGAGTCCAGCCCCAGGCCGTCACCGAACAGCGGCGCCTGACTGTCGATGTCGTCAGGGGTGAGCCCCTCGAGGTTGAGGCTGTCGATGATGAGTTGTTTTATCTCTAGATGCAGGTCTTGCATAACTGTTCCACATGCTGTCATTGGGGCCCCGGTTGCAGGGCCTGGGTGAGAAACCGGGTCAACTGGCGGGCGGCCAGCGCACTGCTCTGGCCGGTGGCGACCACCTCGTCCGCCGCCACTTGCTGCAGGAATTCTATGGTGAAAATCGGCTTATTTTCCGGGATCTTGAACCATTTGTCCTGCTTGGTGAGAAATCGGGTGCTGCAGTGGATCCGCACCAGTTGCAACGGCACCTGGCTGCGCACCGCCAGCTGGGCCGCACCGCGCTGCAGCTTGATGGGTTCGCCCGGGGTGGTGCGGGTTCCCTCCGGGAACACCAGCAGCAGGCCGCCGGCCCGGATCCGCGCCTGGCACAGGGCCAGCAGATCCTCGCCTGCCACGTTGGGCAAATAGTCGGCCGCCCGTACCACGCCGCCGATGAAGGGGTTGCGCCAGAGGGACTGCTTGACGATGCAGTCGCACACCGGCATCTCGGCCGCCAGCATGACGTAATCGAGCAGGCTGGGGTGATTGGCCACCACCAGGGCGCCGCGCAAGTGGGCGGGCATGCCGCTCACGCGGTAATCGAGCACTCCCCAGCCACGCAGCACGCCGAGAAACAACCGAAAGCTGTGGCGGATGGTGAGCTGGGCCAGGGTACGACGCCGCTCGCCGCGCAGACAGAGCGCCAGCAGCGGAAACCAGAACAGGGAGAGCAGCAGGCCGCCCACCCCGAACAGGGTGAAGCCCAGAGCCGTGCCGAGCAGCCGCCAGCCCCGGTTCAGCAACGCTGCCATCTCCACTCCTGACGGTCATCAGCGAGGATCAGGGTCGGCTCCCCTCGCAACAGGGCACGCCAGCAGGCCAGACTCTGCGGCAGCGGGCGTGCAGCCGACTCGACGGTGCCACGCGCCCCCGCGCAGTGCCACTCTTCGCCCGCCGTCAGCACCAGCCCCAGCGCGTGGGGTGGCGCCTCTTCCGCCAGCCAGGGGCGGTGAAACGCGGGCACCGGCCCCTCGAAGGCCACCAGCAACACCCGACGGGCACCGGCCTGCAGGGCGCAGACCGCTTCGGTCAGGCCCGCCATCAGGCTGTTCTCCCCCGCGGCCAGCGAGGTCATGGGGATGGCGGCCTTGCCCTGAATGGAACAGAGCCCGGCGGCGGTGTTGTGCACCGACATGGAGAAATCGGTGGGCGACAACGCCTGCCCGTCCGCCAGCGCCTGCAGCAGGGTCATGGAGCGGGCCAGCTCGCCGTGGCGGCTGACGAAGACGGCACTGTCTATCTGGTGGCGGGCCAGCAGGCTCAGCCCCACCTGCACCGCCAGCCGGGCGCCCTGACTCAGGCGGCGCGCCATCATCATCGGCAGCAAGGGGGTGGCGGGAAACGGCGGGTCGACCGGCCATCGGCCCTGCTGCGCCCACGCCTGCCAGGCAGCCTCATCGGCCAGACCGGGTGACAGGGCCTGACTATCCAGCAGCGAGAAAGAGAGCATGTTTCGGGCAACCTGTCCTTACATCGATGGGTGGACGCGAAGACGATAAAAGGCACTCACCCGGCGGGCAGTGCCTGCTCCACGACATTGAATGGCGTCATCGGCTTAATACCGGCGGATAATACCATTATTCATCAAAAATAATAGCCAGCGCAGATTATCAACCGCCTTGGTGATTGAAAATAAACTATTTGTGTTGTCTCATTGCCACGCCCAAATTGATGAATATCCTTCCCAAGGAAAATATTATGAAACTCATTAATAAAATATCCCTGCTGCTGGCCTGTGCCCTGCTTGCCGCCTGCTCCACCAGCCAGCCAATTCGCAATATGGCAGCCAATCCGGTGCCCTTCAATCTGACCGAAGAACAGGTGGCCAATGCCATTATTACGGCCGGCATCAGCAAGAGCTGGGTAATGCGCCAGGAGCAGCCAGGACTAATTCGAGGCCAGGTCAATGTGCGCCAGCATCAGGCGGTGATCAATATTCCTTATAGCGCTCGCGATTATTCCATTAATTATGTGAGCAGCGTCAATCTGGACGACAAAGGCAAGGGCAGCATCCACCGCAGTTATAACCGCTGGGTACTGGGTCTGAACCAGGCCATTCAGGCGGAACTCGCCCGCACCCAGAGCCGCTGATCCGGCAGGAGCCACCCCGTGAATCACTATCAGGCGGATCCCTACAACGCGCTGGAAGCCATCAGCGAGGCCCAGAAAATCGCCTTCGGGCCCATGCTGTTTCAGGCCAGCTGGTGCCTGCGTGAAACCGGGGTGCTGGCCTATCTCGAGACCCGCGGCTCGCAGGGGGCCGCGCTGGCTGACATCGCCCAGGCGTGTCAGCTCAGCGAATACGGCGCCGGCGTGCTGCTGGACATGGGGCTCGGCGGCGGACTCTGCTATCTGAGCGAGGAGCACTATGTGCTGGGCCGGGTCGGCAAATACCTGCTGCACGACGCCATGAGCCGGGTCAATCTCGACTTCACCCAGCACGTCTGCTATCAGCCCCTCGCCCACCTGCTCGATGCCATCCGCGACGGCACCCCGGCCGGTCTGCAGGAGTTCGGCCCCTGGCAGACCCTCTATCCGCACCTGAGCGAGCTGCCCGAACCGGCCCGCCGCAGCTGGTTCGCCTTCGATCACTTCTACTCCGACTGGGCCTTCCAGCAGGCCCAGGACAAGGTGTTCGGCTACGAGCCGCGCCACCTCTACGATCTGGGCGGCAACACCGGCAAGTGGGCCATCGCCTGCGCCAGGCGGGATCCGGCGCTGCAAGTCACCATCCTGGACTTGCCCGAGCAGCTGGTGCTGGCCCGCAGCAACATCGAGGAGGCGGGGCTGGCGGCGCGGGTACATGGCCACCCGGTGGATCTGCTGCAGGCGGGCCCCCTGCCCGGCGAGGCGGACATCTGGTGGATGAGCCAGTTTCTCGACTGCTTCAGCCACGCGCAGATCGTCGCCATCCTGAACCGGATCCGGCTGGCCATGAAACCGGACGCCCGGGTCTGCATCCTGGAGCTGTTCTGGGACAGGCAATCCTTTGAAGCCGCCAGTTTCAGTCTCAACGCCACCTCCCTCTACTTCACCTGTCTGGCCAACGGCAACAGCCGCTTCTACCACTCCAAACAGCTGTACCAGTGCCTGCGCGAGGCCCACTTTCACGTGGAGGCCGAGCACGAGATCCCGGGGCCCGGCCACACCCTGCTGGTTGCCCGCCCGCTGCACACGAGGCCATAATGCCGCCATCGGCATGGAGATGATGATGAAACGAGAAGGAGCACGGCATGAGGCGTGACTGCATGACCCTGATGGCCCTCGGCCTGGTTCTGGGCAGCCTGCTCGGCGGCTGCGCCGACATCAAGGAGGCGGGCAGAACCGTGGGGCACACCACTCGCAACGTGACCCGCGAGATTGGCCACACCACCCGCGACGTGACCCGGGAGATCGGCCACGGCACCCGGGATACCGTCAAGAAGGTCGGGGATGAACTGAGCAAATGAAAACAGGGGCCGCGGCCCCTGTTTTCATGGTGCTCATGACCAGGCTCAGTTGCCCCACATGGCCATCAGCTGAGACTCCATGGCCTCTTCCTGCTCATCCGGCAGCTCGGCGAAGAAGTCCAGCCCGGTCTGCTCCTCCACCGCATCCACCGTCACTATGTAGTCTGCCAGCTTGCTGGCCGACACGTTCTGCTGCGGCAGGATGAAGGCGATCGCCTCCTTGTTGGCCACATCCATCACCACCCGGTAATAGGCGTGGGGCACGGTCACGCCGTTGCCGATGGAGGCATCGGAGTTGGTGAAAATGGGGCCGGTGATCACATAGACATCCTGATAGGCGATGGCCCACTGCCGGGTCTTCTCCTCCAGGATGCGCCAGGCTCCCTGGTTGAGCGCCGGCAGCTGCGGGGTCATGTTGGTCAGCAGGAAGCTCTGCTTCATGGTGGTGGCGGTGGAGCGCATGTCCGCCGCCGGCGCCTGATGGCCGCGGTCATAACCGGAGCCCTTGTAGTCGGCCAGGGTGGCGCGGAACTGCACCGGCACCTCCTTGTCCTCGGCAAAGGCATCCTTGCGCGGCACCTGGCCCTGGGCGCTGGCGGCCGTCATCCGGTAAGAGACCCAGTCAGAGACCTTGGTGTCGTAGTTGTAACCGGCGGCATAGCCGTCCCGGCACAGCAGTTGACTGGATTGGCTGGGCACCCCGAGCTTGACGTGATCCTTGCATTGGAAACCCGCCGCCAGGCTCGGGAAGGTGGTGAGAGTGAATCCGATAGCCAGAACTAATTTATTGATATTATTCATTATTATGCCACTCCTTGTATTAGGCGGAGTGATTTGACACCAGGTCGGATGAGTAAGGCAATCGAACAAATTGTGAGCGTGTCGGAAATGTGAAGAGGGCTGCAAATCGGTAAAATCGCCGCCGCCAGCTGGGGGATTGTCATCCCTTTGTCATTGTGTAGTGCAGTAACTTCGAGAGGCTTATCAGATAGATAGGAACAAAAAAGCGGAGCCGGTGGCTCCGCTGCAATCATCACTCCCGCTCAGCTCTTGACCTGAGGCCTGGGGGTATCGGGTTGGGAGGGCGGCAGAATAGGCAACACTATCTGCGGCTGCTCGCCGGTCAGGCTCTTGAGGTAGGCGGTCATGTCGTCCGCTTCCTGCTCGCTCAGGGTCTGGCCGAGCTGGATGTCAGCCATGATCTGCACCGCCTCCTTCAGATCCCACACCGAGCCGTCGTGGAAGTAGGGGTAGGTCAGCTCGATGTTGCGCAGGGTCGGCACCTTGAACCAGCCGATGAACTGCTTCTCGCCGGTCACCCCGCCGCGTCCCTGGGCCGGGTTGTCGGTCTTGAACGGCTTGACCAGCCCCATCTTCTGGTAGGAGTTGCCGCCGATGGCCACCCCGTTGTGGCAGGCGGTGCAGCCCTTCTCCTTGAACAGCTGATAGCCCTTCAGCTGCTGCGCGGTCAGCGCCTTGGCATCCCCCTTCAGCCAGCGATCGAACGGCGCATTGGGGGTTACCAGGGTCTCCTCGAAGGCGGCGATGGCATCGGTCACCTCGTCGATGCCGAAGTCCGCCTTGCCGTACACGGCGCTGAACCGGGCCCGGTACTCGGGCAGGGTGTGCAGGGTCTCTACCGCCAGCTTGTGGGTGAAGGCCATCTCCAGCGGATTCTCGATGGGGCCCGCCGCCTGCGCCTGCAGATCCTTGGCGCGACCATCCCAGAACTGCACGAAGTTGAGGCTGGAGTTGAGCACGGTGGGCGAGTTGATCGGCCCCTCCTTCCACTTGTGGCCGAGGGAACTAACCTGGTTGTCTACCCCGCCGGTCGCCAGGTTGTGGCAGGAGTTGCAGGAGATGGCGTTGGATTTCGAGAGCCGCGGCTCGAAGAACAGCATCTTGCCCAGCTCGACTTTTTCCGGTGCGCTCACCTTGGCCGCTTCCACCGGCTGGATCGGCTCGTTCGCCCACCCCATCCCTGGCAGGCCCAACGCCAGCAACAGACAATATTTATTCATTTTTTCTCTCTCCCTTGTGGCTGTGCATAACAGCAGCCTCAGCCTGCCCGGGAAAGTCTGTGCGTTATTTGTTCAAGATCAAATGAGACCAACAAAAACCATATTAAAAACAATTAATTAATATATTGCAGACGGACTGATGGCGGGGACTTGCGCGGCAAAAAAGAGCTGAATTTCGATGAATGAATTATGAGCAAATTCATCTGCGATAACAGCCAATTAATTAGATTGCTGTCATTGAATAAAGCGATTATTCAATATGCAGGCGTGACCGTCCATTATTTAGATTCATATTAAATGCATCATAAATATCGTCGGCGATCACCCAGCCAATAATAAAAATACCGTCTGACCTTCTGTATTCCGCAATTCAGATGATGCCTTCCGTTATTTCCTCGTCAATGCAGGAAACGGATCGCCGTGCTTTTCAATCAAGATAAGGATGCATGATGAGAAAGTCCCTGTTGGCCGCCGCCCTGTTGCTCTGCCCCACCGCCTTCGCCGCCACCCCGCATTGGGAATACAGCGGTGAGGCCGGCCCGGCGCAGTGGGCCAGACTGACCCCGGAATTTGGCCAGTGTGCAGGCAGCAACCAGTCGCCGGTCAACCTCGACGGTCTGGTCGAGGCCAAGCTGGCCCCGCTGCAGTTTCACTACCTGGCGGGGGGCCGCAGCGTCACCAACAACGGCCACACGGTGCAGGTCGACTATGCCCTGGGCAGCAGCCTTGAGCTCGACGGCATGCATTTTGAGCTCAAGCAGTTCCACTTCCACGCCCCCAGCGAAAACCTCATCAAGGGCCACTCCTATCCGCTGGAGGGGCACCTGGTGCACGCCAACGCCAAGGGTGAGCTGGCGGTGGTGGCGGTGATGTTCGAGCCGGGCCAGGCCAATGCAGCCCTGAGCCAGGCCTGGCAGGTGCTGCCAGCCAAGGCGGGAGAGAGTCACACCTTCAAGGAACCGATCTCGGCCGAACAACTGCTGCCCATCAAACGCGACTACTACCGCTTCAGCGGCTCGCTGACCACCCCGCCCTGCTCGGAAGGGGTGCGCTGGCTGGTGATGAAACAGCCGGTGCAGGTGAGCCAGGCCCAGATCGATGCCTTCAAGGCGGTGATGCACCACCCCAACAACCGCCCCGTGCAGCCGCTGCACGGTCGGCAGGTACTGCAATAACGCCCCCGGCAACTCACAGAGCCGAGATGAAAAAAGAGGGCCCGCGGGCCCTCTTTTTTGTTGCGACAGCGGATCAGAGGCTGGCGGCGATGCGCGCCCCCAGCGCGGCGTTGTTCAGTACCAGCTGAATGTTGGCCGCCAGCGAGTTGCCGCCGGTCAGCTCGCACACCCGGGCCAGCAGGAAGGGGGTGGACTCCTTGCCCTTCACTCCCTGCTCGTCCGCCTCTCGCAGTGCCTGGGCAATGGCGGCGTCGATGTCGGCCTTAGGCATGGCAAACTGGGTCGGGATCGGGTTGGCCACTACGGCCCCCCCCGCCAGCCCCAGCTCCCACTTGAGGCGCAGCGCCTCGGCGATCGCCGCCGGGCTCTCGAGGCGGTAATCCACCTTGAAGCCGCTCTCGCGGGTGTAGAAGGCGGGCAGCTCCTCGGTCTGGTAGCCGATCACCGGCACACCCTGGGTCTCCAGGTACTCCAGGGTCAGACCGATGTCGAGGATCGACTTGGCACCGGCGCAGACCACGGCCACCGGGGTCTGGGCAAATTCCTGCAGGTCAGCCGAGATGTCGAAGGTCTCCTGGGCACCGCGGTGCACGCCGCCGATGCCGCCAGTGGCGAACACCCGGATCCCGGCCATGGCGGCGATGATCATGGTGGAGGCCACCGTGGTCGCCCCCAGCCCCTTGTTGGCCAGCACGAAGGGAATGTCGCGGCGGCTGCACTTGGTGGCGGCATGACCGGCCCGGCCCAGCGCCTCCAGCGCCCCCTCATCCAGACCCACTTTGAGGCGGCCATCGATGATGGCGATGGTGGCCGGCACGGCGCCGTTGTCGCGCACCACCTGCTCGACCTGGCGCGCCGTCTCCACGTTCTGCGGATAGGGCATGCCGTGGGAGATGATGGTGGACTCCAGGGCCACCACCGGCTTGCCGGCGGCCAGCGCGGCGGCGACTTCAGGTTGGATATCGAGGTAAGCGTTCAACATGGGTACTCCTCCAGCATGCGTTCAACGGCGGCCTTGGATAGGCCAGAAAAGACGGTATCGGAACAATTGACGGTGAGGGCGGCGCAACCGAGGGCGAACCGGGTTGTCTCCATGATGCCCTGCTCCTGCAACCAGGCGTGGGCCAGCCCTGCCATGAAGGCATCACCGCCACCGGTCACGTTGACGACCGGGCTGCCAAGCACGGGCAGATGGCCCTGGCACTCCCCGTCGCTATAGAAAATTCCCTGATCGCCGAGGCTCAGGAACAGCCGCTGCACCCCGGCGCGGTGGAACCAGGCCGCCACCATGGGCCAGGTATCGGGGCCGGCGATGGTAAAGCCGCACAGCTGCTCCGCCTCGCTGCGGTTGGGTTTGAGGGTGTGGATGCGGTGCAGCCAGGGGCGGATCTTCTCCACCTTGGCCACCGAGACAGTGTCGACGAAGATGATGTGCTCCCCCTGGCGCTCGAACAGCCAGTCGAGGGTGTGGGTGGCGAGGTTGGTGTCGAGCACCCAGAGCCGGGCCGCGCCAAGAAAACCGCTCAAGGGGGTGAGCCTGGCCGGGGTGAGCTGCTCGATGATCGCCATGTCGTTGACGGCGCAGCTCATCTCGCCACTGCCATCGTGCAGGCTGAGGTAACAGGAGGTCGCCTGGCCATCCAGCATCAGCACCTGGCGTACGTCGACGCCGGCACGCTGGGTCACGTCCAGCAGGTGATGGCCGTATTGATCATTGCCCACCGCGCTCAGCAGCCGGGTGTCGGTGCCAAGCCGCGCCAGGTTCTCGGCGATGTTGCGCCCCACCCCGCCGGCCGAGGTACGTACCTTGCCGGGGTTGGAGTCACCGATGCGCAGGTTGTCGTGGCTGCAGCCGCAGATATCCATGTTGGCGCCGCCGATCACCACGGCGTAGGGCCCTTCCCGCAGCACATAACCGCGCCCCTGCACATAGCCCTGGCGCATCAGGCTGGAGATATGGCTCGCCAGCGCCGAACGGCTGATGCCGAGCCTGTCTGCCAGCTCCTGCTGGGCAATCATGGGGTCCTGGCGCAGCAGGGCGAGGATCTCTTGCTCACGTTCCGTCATAGACAAACATCCAGTTACAAACGTTTGTCCATTATTTCCGAAAAACGTTTACCCGCCATCGCCTCGTGCAAAAATTGTCGGCTTGCGCACAAAAAATCACCGGGCAAAACCCGGTGACAGGAAAACGGTTTTCAGATGGTGCCCCTCACCCCAACAACACCCAGACCTCGCCGGCACTGTGCATCACCGGCCAACAGGCGACCCGCAATGCCGGGTCGTCCAGGCAGCGGCCATCTGCCAGGGCGTAACGCTGCTTGTAGAGCGGCGAGGCCACTACCGGCTCACCGTCGCAATCCCCCACCAGGCCGCGGCCCAACACCGCCACCCCGGTCAGGGGATCCACCGCGTCCAGCGCATAGACCCGCTCACCGAGCCGGAACAGCGCCAACGCCCTGCCCCCCAGCCAGGCGCTGCGCCCCGCCTGCTCCGGCAAAGCGGCCAGCTCGCATGCCCGCAGCCATTCGCCATGCTCCGATGGCAACATATCGTCCTTGAGTCTGTTCATCTCAACCTCCTGCTCTTTATGGCTGCTGCCCAACTCACAGCTCCCGTTCATACCACCGCCTTGACAGCGATATCCGGCACCCACTGACCCCGCTCCTCTCGCCGTGGCGGCATCTGGTCCTCGGGCCGGTTGACGAAGGCCTCGAACAGTTTGAGCTTGTCCGGATCCGCCAATGTGCTCTTCCACTCGCACTGCCAGCTGCCGACGATGCCCTCCATCATGGCTTCCAGCTCGGCGCCGATGCCGAGCCGGTCCTCGATGATCACCGACTTGAGGTAGTCGAGCCCCCCCTCCATGCCCTCCATCCAGACCGAGGTGCGCTGCAGCCGATCCCCGGTGCGCACGTAGAACATCAGCAACCGGTCGATGTAGCGGATCAGGGTCACCTCGTCGAGATCGGTGGCAAAGAGGTCGGCGTGGCGCGGCCGCATGCCGCCGTTGCCGCACACATAGAGGTTCCAGCCGCGCTCGGTGGCGATGACGCCGATGTCCTTGCTCTGGGCCTCGGCGCACTCCCGGGTGCAGCCGGAGACCGCAAACTTCAGCTTGTGGGGGGCCCGCAGCCCCTTGTAGCGGTGCTCCAGAGTCTGGGTCAGGGTCATGGAGTCCTGCACCCCGTAGCGGCACCAGGTCGAGCCCACGCAGGACTTCACGGTGCGCACCGACTTGCCGTAGGCCTGGCCGGTCTCGAACCCCGCCGCCACCAGCTCGCCCCAGATGGCGGGCAACTGATCGACCCGGGCGCCGAACAGGTCGATGCGCTGGCCGCCGGTGATCTTGGTGTAGAGGCCGTACTTGCGCGCCACCTCGCCTATGGTGATGAGGCCGTCCGGGGTGATCTCCCCGCCCGGGATGCGCGGCACCACCGAGTAGGTGCCGTCCTTTTGCAGGTTGGCAAGGAAGGCGTCGTTGCTGTCTTGCAGGGCGCGGTGGGGCTGCTCAAGCACGTGCTCGTTCCAGAGCGATGCCAGGATGGAGGCGACCGTCGGCCGGCAGACGTCGCAGCCCAGCCCCTTGCCGTGCTTGTCGCGCAGCGCCTCGAAGCTCTTCAGCTCGCCGACCCTGGCCAGGTGATAGAGCTCCTGGCGACTGTGGGCGAAGTGCTCGCACAATCCCTTGTCCGCCTCGACCCCGAGATCCTCCAGGGTCTGCTCCACCACCTGCTTGAGCAGGTTGCCGCAGCCGCCGCAGCCGGTGCCCGCCTTCGTGCAACTCTTCACCGCCGCCAGCTCGTGATTGCCCGCTCTGACGGCGGCCACCACGTCCCCCTTGCTGACGTTGTGACAGGAGCAGAGGATCGCGCTGTCCGGCAGCACCAGGGGCGCCGCCGCGTCGCCCGCCTCCCCCACCAGCAGGGAGAGCGGCGGCTGGGGCAGCGCTACCCCGTTCTGGTAGTACTGCAGCAGCCGCTCATAATCGGTGCCGTCCCCCACCAGGATGGCGCCGAGCAGCCGGCTCCCCGCGCCGTCGGTCACCAGCTTCTTGTAGATACCGTTGACCCTGTCCAGCAACAGCAGCTCCTGGGCGCCGGCGGTGCTGGCGTGGGCGTCGCCGATGGAGCCCACGTCCACCCCCATCAGCTTGAGCTTGGTGGACATGTCCGCCCCCGCGAAGCGGCTCTCGCCGCCGCACAAGCTGGCCACGGCGGCCCGGGCCATCTGGTAGCCGGGGGCCACCAGCCCGAAGATGCGGCCCTGCCAGAGCGCGCATTCGCCGATGGCGAGGATGGCGGGATCCGAGCTGTGGCAGCCGTCGTCGATGCAGATACCGCCGCGCTCCCCGACCGCCAGCCCGGATTGCCGGGCCAGACCGTCGGCGGGTCGGATGCCAGCCGAGAACAGCAGCACGTCGGTCTCCAGGTGAGAGCCATCCTTGAACCTCAGCCGGTGGCGGGCCTGCTCCCCATCCTCGATGCACTCGGTGGCCTTCTCCACCAGCACCTCGACCCCGAGCGCCCGGATCTTGTCCCGCAGCACGGCGCCGCCGCTCTCGTCGAGCTGCACCGGCATCAGCCTGGGGGCGAACTCCACCACATGAGTGCTGAGCCCGAGCAGCCGCAGTGCGTTGGCCGCCTCCAACCCCAGCAGGCCACCGCCGATGACCACGCCGCTGCGCGCGCCGGCGCAGGCATCGCGAATGGCGGCGAGATCTCCCAGGGTACGGTAGACGAAGCAGCCTTCCCGCCGATGGCCGGGAATGGGGGGCACGAAGGGGACCGAGCCGGTTGCCAGCACCAGCCGGTCGTAACCGAACTGCTCGCCACAGGCCAGGGTCAGGGTGCGGGTGTCTCTGTCCAGCACCTCCACCTCGGCCCCCAGCCGCAACGCTATGCCCTGCGCCTCGTACCAGGCGGGATCCGCCATGCGCAGCGCCTCGGGGGCCTTGCCGCCGAACACCTCGGAGAGGTGCACCCTGTCGTAGGCGGGATCCGGCTCGGCACCGAACACTGTCACCTCGAAGCGCTCGAGGCCACCGGCCGCCACCAGCTGCTCGACAAAGTGATGACCCACCATGCCGTTGCCTACCACCAGCAGCCGCTGTTTCTCCATCCTCTCAGACGACTCGACGCAGTGATGGTCCATCTCATCATCCACGCCGTTGCCCACCACCTGTACTCTCTGCTTGTTGTCCATATCTCTCTTCCTTGAATAGATGGGCTCAGGCCCGGCGCTGACTGCGAACTGGCTCGGCCACCTTGAGGGGGGTCACCTTGCGCTGCTTCTCGTAGAGAAAGCGCAGCACCTGCTGGCGCAGCTTGTGATAGTGACCATCATCCACCAGGGCGACCCTGTCCCTGGGCCTCGGCAGGTCCACGGTCAGGATCTCGCCGACGGTGGCACTGGGGCCATTGGTCATCATGACGATGCGATCGGAGAGCAGCACCGCCTCGTCCACGTCGTGAGTGATCATGATGACGGTGTTACCGAGCTCGGCCTGAATGGCCATCAGCGCGTCCTGCAGGTGGGCCCGGGTCAGGGCATCGAGGGCGCCGAACGGCTCGTCCATCAGCAGCACCTTGGGGGAGAGCGACAGGGCACGGGCGATGCCGACCCGCTGCTTCATCCCTCCCGACAGCTCGTGAGGCATCTTCTGGCTGGCGTGCTCCATCTGCACCAGGGAGAGGTAATAGTCCACCCGCTCCGAAGCCGCCCGCCGGTTCGGCTCCACCTGCCCCACCGCCAGCGCCACGTTCTGCTGGACGCTGAGCCAGGGCAGCAGGGCATGGTTCTGGAACACCATGGCCCGCTCCGGGCCCGGCCCCGCCACCTCGCGCCCGTCGAGGATGATGCCCCCCGTGGTAGGCTCCAGCAGCCCGGCCACCAGATTGAGCACGGTACTCTTGCCGCAGCCGGAGTGACCGATGAGGGAGACGAACTCCCCCCGTTCGATGCGCAGGTTGACCCGGCTGAGGGCCTCGAAGCGCCCCTGCTCCGTCTCGAACGAGATGCCGACGTCGCTTAACTGCAGATAACTCTTCATTGGCTCTTCTCCCGCCTGAATATGGAATTGGTTGTTAACGCAGCACCTGGCGCTTGTCCTGAAGCAAAGCCACTGCTGCAGGGCCTGGTTGCCTGCCGGCGGCCCTAGCGCAATACCTGGCGTTTGTCCCAGGAGAGCCACTGCTGCAGGGCCAGCATGCCCCTGTCCAGGGCGCAACCGATGAGGCCTACGGTGATCACCGCCACCATGATGCGGGCCAGCGAGGCCGAGCCGCCGCTCTGGAACTCGTCCCACACGAACTTGCCGAGCCCCGGGTTCTGGGCCAGCATCTCCGCCGCGATCAGCACCATCCAGGCCACCCCCAGGGAGAGCCGCAGGCCGGTGAAGATCATGGGCAGGGCGCCGGGCAGCACGATGCGCCGCACGTGGGTCACAAAGGAGAGCCGCAGCACCCGGCTGACGTTGTGCAGATCCCGGTCCAGCCCCGCTACCCCGACTGCGGTGTTGATCAGGGTCGGCCAGAGGGAGCAGAGGGTCACCGTCAGCGCCGAGGTGAGGAAGGACTTGGCAAGCCAGGGAGTGGGGTTGGCGTAGAGCGCGCTCACCACCAGCGTGATAAGCGGCAGCCAGGCCAGCGGCGACACCGGCTTGAGCAGCTGGATCACCGGGTTGGCGGCGCGATAGAGCCCCTGATTCATGCCAAGCAGCACCCCGCACGGGATGGCGATCAGGGTCGCGAGGCCAAAGCCGCACAGCACGGTGAGCAGGCTGGTCGCTATCTGATCGAAGAAGGTGGGGCGTCCTGTGTAGGGGCGCAGCTTCACCTCTGCTGCCGGGTCCGCGGCCAGCCGCTCGGCGTTGCGCACCCGCTGGCGCTCGAGGAAGGCGCTCGCCTTCTCCCGCTCGGCCAGGTGATCCTGACCCAGCGACCAGAGCTGGCTGGCGGTGGCGAGCGGCCCCGGCAAAGTGCCCAGGCTGGTCTGCACCTGGCTCGCCCCCCACTGCCAGAGGCCGAGGAACAGCAGCACGCCCAGCAGGGGCTGCACCAGGTTTTTCCAATCCATGATTTTCCACTGATGTCGTTTCATTGCGCGATCCTCGCTCATTGCACCCGCTCATCGCCCTTGAGGCCGATGGCGAACTGCTGCAGATAGGCGTTGGGGTGGCGGCCGTCGTAGATGAGGCCGTCGATGAAGCCATCCTGAGGGCCGCGATAGCCCTGCTCGCTGGCAAAGTCAGGGAAGTCCTGCGTCTTGAGCTTGCCCTCGGCGATCAGCGCCTCGGCAGCCTGGCGATAGACCTCGGGTTGATACACCGCCCTGGCCACCTGCTCGAACCAGGCGTCCGGCTTGGCCTCGGGGATCTGGCCCCAGCGCCGCATCTGGGTCAGATACCAGATGGCGTCCGAGTAGTAGGGGTAGGTAGCGTGATGGCGAAAGAAGACGTTGAAGTCCGGCAACTGGCGCACGTCACCCTTGCCGTACTCGAAGGTACCGGTCATGGAGCTGGCGATCACCGCCTCGTCGGCCCCCACGTACTCGGGCTTTGCCAAGAGTCTGGCCGCCTCGCGCCGGTTGCCGTTTTGCTCGGCATCCAGCCACCAGGCCGCCCGCAGCAGCGCCTTCACCAGCCGGACGTGGGCGTTGGGGTGGCGCTCGGCCCACTGCCGGGTGACGCCAAACACCTTCTCCGGGTTGTTGCGCCAGATCTCCTGATCGGTGATGACCGGCACCCCGATCCCCTTGGCGAGCGCCTGCTGGTTCCAGGGCTCCCCCACGCTGTAGCCGGCGATGGTGCCCGCCTCCAGGGTGGCGGGCATCTGTGGCGGCGGGGTGACTGACAGCAGCACGTCCGCCTGGCGCTGGCCCGAGTTGTCACCGAGCTTGGGTGCGTAGAAACCGGGATTCAGACCGCCGGCCGCCAGCCAGTACCTGAGCTCGTAGTTGTGGGGGGAGACGGGGAACACCATCCCCATGTTGAACGGCTTGCCCGCCTGCCGGTATTGCTCCACTACCGGCTTGAGGGCGGCGGCGCTCACCGGCGCCGGCACCTTGCCCGCCACCGGCTTGGGCAGTTGGGCCGCCATGGCGGCCCACACCGGCTTGGCCACCGTGATGGCGTTGCCGTTGAGATCCATGGCAAACGCCGTCACCAGCTCGGCCTGGGTACCGATGCCGATGTGGGCCGCCAGGGGCTGGCCCGCCAGCATCTGGGCGCCGTCCAGCTCGCCGTCGATCACCCGATCCAGCAGCACCTTCCAGTTCGCCTGGGCCTCCAGGGTGACGTAGAGCCCTTCGTCCTCGAAATAACCGCGCTCATAGGCCACCGCCAGCGGCGCCATGTCGGTCAGCTTGATGAAGCCGAGCTTGATCTCCTCCTGCTCGGGCGCCCCCACCACGGCCAGCGCCGGCAGTGACAGCACCGCCAGCAGCATCCCCGCACATCCTTGTCGTCTGTTCATGCCATTCCCTCGCTCGGTTCCTGTTCCGGGCTCTCGCCCGCCTGCCTCGTTGCAGGATGACGACCAAAAAAAAGCCCCACCGATCCGGGATCGGTGAGGCTTCTTTGCCCTGTTGCCGGTGAAGCCTTGCGGCCTCACCACTGCGTCTTGTTCTGTCTGTTCGTTAATTCACTTTCCGTGCCAATCTGGCCGAGCCGCCGCTGGCAGGCCCTGGGCGGCCCGGAGTGCCTCCCCTGCCCGTTTCTGCGCCTCAATGAGGCGCAGTTGCACCAAAACGGTTTGCCAGTCCCTTCAGAACCGGTTCGGGATCTGTCACGAGAGGTCGTCAGCAAGGTAAAGAGCAGCGCAGGAACCGGAGTTTATAGACATAAATGAGGATTCCGAGCAGCACATGAGCCTTGATCACGGCCTCACAGTAGGAGCGTGGACCCGGTTCTCAGGCGGGCAATGCCTGCAGCAGTTGCCGTGCCAGCTCCCCCAGGCTCAGGTGGCGGCTCATGGCGGTGCTGCGCATCAGCCGGTAGGCCTGCTCCTCGTCCAGCCCCTGATGGCGCATCAGCCGCCCCTTGGCCTGCTCGATGAGCCGCCGCTCTACCAGTTGCCGGCGCAGCTCGCTCTCGGTCTGCGCCAGCGCCTGCACCATGGCCAGCTGGCTGCGGGCGAGGCGCAACCACTGCTCCACCGGCTCTTTCTCCCCGCACGGATGCGGCACCAGCAGCACCCCCTGCTGCAACAGGGCTATCTGGGGCTCGGTGCCGATCCGCTCGCAAAACAGCAGGCGCGGCACTCCGGGCCAGAGAGAGAGACCGAGCCGCGTCTCGGCGTCGAAACGGCGACTGCTGACGAGCAGGGCGTCTCCCTGCCCATCCGGGCTCAGCAGCTGGCGAGCGTCGAGGATCCTGGGCTGATGGCCATACTGGCTGACCAAGAGGGCCAGCCGGTTGGCCTGACCCGGCTCGTCGGCGTGGATCAGCAGGCGGGAAACGGGGCCAGCGGGGCCCCCTGAAGTGAGAATGGTCATGGCGCTCCTTGCCAACGGCATTCGATTGGTCTGCCACCACTGTGGTCTGTCACCACAGAGGCAACATGAGCGCCAACTGTTTGAATCTACCCCCTTTTTATTCCTCTGGAGGTAGTAGAGGTAGAGGGAGAACGGCGGCTCAGGCCACCCGATCCAGCGCCTGTCCCAGCAGACCCTGCAGCTCGGCGCGAAGGCGCACCACCTCCCCCATGATCATCAGCACCGGGCTCTGGCCGAGCAGGGCACCAGCTACCTGCGCCAGCCCGTCCAGCCGGGTCTCATGGACCTGCTGGCGGGCGCTGCAACCGGCCACCACCAGCGCCACCGGCAGATCCGGTGAGGCACCGGCCGCCAGCAGCCCCTGCCGGATCTCGGCCGCCCGCTCCAGCCCCATGTAGAACACCAGAGTGTGGCCGGCCCGGGTCAGCCCCTGCCAGCCCTGATAGTCGCCCTCGTCCATCAGGTGGCCGGTGACCAGGGTCAGGGAGCGGGCCAGCCCCCTGTGGGTCAGCGGGATCAGGCTGCTGGCGGCGCAGCCGAGCGCCGCCGTGATGCCGGGCACCAGCTCGGCGGCGATGCCGTGGCGGGCCAGGTGCAGTGCCTCCTCACCACCACGGCCGAACACCAGGGGATCGCCCCCCTTGAGCCGCACCACCCGCTTGCCGGTGCGAGCCAGCGCCAGCAGCAGGGCGTTGATCTGCGCCTGACTCGGGCTCGGCTCGCCGCAGCGCTTGCCCACATCGAAGCGGGCCGCCCCCTGGGGAATGCGGGCCAGGATCTCCTCCCCCACCAGGCGGTCATAGACCACCACCTCCGCCGCCTCGATCCGTTGCAGTGCGCGCAGGGTCAACAATTCGAGCGGGCCTGGACCGGCCCCTACCAGACTGATTTGGCTCATCACAGACTCCTTGTATCCCATCTTAAGCGGTGGCGATAAAAACATGCTTGATCAACAGCTTGTCGATCTCTGGCAGGCAGGTGCCACAGTTGCTGCCGCAGCCGAGCAGGGCCTGCAGCCCCGCCAGCTCGCTCACCCCCTGCCGCACGATGGCGTCGACGATGCGCTGCTCCGACACCCGCAGGCAGGAGCAGATCAGCCGGCTCTCCCCCAGCAGGGCCGCGTTCAGGGTCTGGCTCAGGGCCCCCGCCTGCAAGGGCGTGCCGAGCAGACTCGCCAGCAGCTCGACCTTGATGTCCGGGCGCCGCTCCCCCACCAGCAGCAGGCCATCGATGCGATCCCCGGCCAGCGCCACGGCGAGCCAGCCCGACGCCAGCGGCAGTCGCAGCCAGCGCCCCTGGGTTGCCAGCCGCTGCCACAAGGCGTCGGGCGCCTCTGACCAGGAGGCCAGCAGGGTGCAGTTGCCCTCCGGCAACGGGCGCCTGGCCCACCAGTCCAGCGGCTCGCCCCAGTCTCGTCGACCTAGCCAGAGCCCCTGCCAGCGAGTCGGCTGCGGCTCGGCCCGCACCCGGCCCTGCTTGAACATGGGCTGGCCGGAAAGGGGATCCACCACGGCGGCAATGAGGCGATTGACCGCCCCCAGACTGCACTGGCTGTCGGTCCAGTGCATGGGCAGGAAGGCCTCCCCCTCCCTGAGCCCCTCGTCCAGCCCCACCAACAGCCGCGCCTCCCCGAGCTCGTTGTGAAGGCGCACCAGCCCCCCCTCCTTGAGCCCCAGCGCCAGCAGGCTGGCGGCGCCGAGCCGCACCCTGGGCCAGGGCTCGGCCTCCTGCAGGCGCGGTACGTGGCCGGTGCGGGTCATGGTGTGCCACTGATCCCGCAGCCGACCACTATTGAGCAGCAAGGAGAGCCCCGCCGGCGGCCGTACCGCGTCTGGCGCGGCGACAGGCTCGGGGGGAAAGAACTGGGCCAGGGGCAGCAGACGGGCGCGGCCATCCGGGGTGGCGAAGCGCCCGTCCTCGAACAGCCGGGCCCGGCCCTGGGGCCAGCGGGCATTGACGGGCCAGCTCAGGGGCACCAGCGCCTCGAACTCGGTGCGGCTGAGATGCGCCAGACCGGAGATATCGAACTGGCGTTGCCCCTGATTCTCGAAGCCCGACAGGGCGGCGTGCTCACAGAAGATGTCGTGCTCGTGCTCATAGGCAAAACCCTCGCCGAAGCCAAGCCGGCGGGCCAGCCGGGTCAGCGCCCACCAATCGGGCCTGGCCTCCCCCGGCAGGGGCAGGAAGGCGCGCTGGCGGCTGATGGTGCGCTCCGAGTTGGTGACGGTGCCGCTCTTCTCGCCCCAGGCGGCGGGCAGCAGCAGGTGAGCGAGGCGCGCCGTGTCAGTGTTGGCGGTCACCTCGGAGACCACCAACAGCTCGCAGCGAGCCAGCGTCTCGCGCACCCGGTTGCCGTCGGGCAGGGAGACCGCCGGGTTGGTGCCGAGTACCCAGAGTGCGCGGATCTCCCCCCGGTGCACCGCCTCGAACAGCTCGACCGCCTTGTGGCCGGGACCGCCCACCATGGTCGGGCTCTGCCAGAAACGCTGCACCCGATCGCGCTCGGCCTCGCCAAAGCCCATATGGGCCGCCAGCTGGGTCGCGAGCCCCCCCACCTCGCGCCCGCCCATGGCGTTGGGTTGCCCCGTCATGGAGAAGGGGGCCGCCCCCGGCTTACCGATGCGCCCGCACAGCAGATGGGCGTTGATGATGGCGTTGGCCTTGTCCACCCCCTGGTTGGACTGGTTGATCCCCTGGCAGAACAGACTGACCGTTTTGGGGGTGCGGGCAAACAGCCGGTAGAAGCCGAGCAGATCCCCTGGCGCCAGGTCGCAGCGCTGGGCCACCGCCTCCAGCTGCCAGGCCGGATCGTCCAGCACCGCTGCCAGCGCCTCGAAGCCGCTCACATGGCGCGCCACGTACTCCTTGTCCCAGCCGTCGTGATCGAGCAGGTAGCGGCACAGACCGTTCCACAACGCCACGTCGCTGCCGGGCCTGAGGGCCAGGTGCAGGTCCCCCTGCTCCGCCGTCATGGTGCGGCGCGGATCCAGCACCACCAGCTTGAGCTCGGGGCGCCGTGCCCGCGCCTGCTGCAGGCGGCGAAACAGCACGGGGTGGGTCCAGGCGGTGTTGGCACCGGTGATCACCACCAGATCAGCCAGCTCCAGATCCTCGTAGCAGGCCGGCACCAGATCCTCGCCGAAGGCGCGCTGATGGGCCGCCACCGCCGACGACATGCAGAGCCGGGAGTTGGTGTCCACGTTGGCGCTGCCGAGATACCCCTTCATCAGCTTGTTGGCGACGTAGTAATCCTCGGTGGTGAGCTGGCCCGACAGGTAGATGCCGATGGCCTGTGGCCCGGATTCGGCCAGAATGGCGGCGAAACGCTCCGCCAGGGTATCCAGGGCCTGCTCCCAGTCGATGCGCTGCCCCAGCCAGCGCGGATAGAGCAGGCGATCGGGGAAATCCAGACTCTCCAGCAGGCTGGCCCCCTTGACGCACAGAGCACCCGCGTTGGCCGGATGCTGCTCATCCCCCTGCAACTGCCAGTCATCCCCCTCCCGGCTCAGCCGGATGCCGCAGCCCACTCCACAATAGGCACAGGTGGTGTTCATTCCCTTGCTCCTCGTCGTCCGGCTCCCCATCCCTGGATCGCCGCTGCCATGGCCCATAAAAAAGCGCCCGCCCCCGCAGGGGACGGACGCCTTTGTCCGGATAAGCCGCATTCACTCTGTCCAAAGATGACTGCAAACCCCGCGCCAGGATGCAAGGTGCGCCTGGACGGTGATCGGCAGCGAGCGGCTGCGCCGGGACGGTGCAAGCGCCCCCTTGTTGGGCCCGTCAGGCGGGAGTGCATACCCAGGCTGGGCAAGGAGCGGCGCGGGAGTATAATGCGGCCGCCACAGAGGAGAGCGAGATGAGAGAGTCAGATCACGAATGCCTGCCACCACAGGGGGATGAGTCAGCACCGCACGGCGACGCAGGCTATTGCTGCATCGGGCTGGTCAACCCCAAGTCACCGGAGAACGTGGGGGCCGTGATGCGGGCCGCCGGCTGCTACGGGGCGGACGAGGTCTACTACACCGGCAACCGCTTCGAGCTGGCGCGCCGCTTCGCCACCGATACCAAGCAGATGGTGGAAAAGATCCCCCTGCTCGGGGTCGACGATCTGATGGAGATGGTGCCGGCCGGCTGCACGCCGGTGCTGGTGGATCTGATCGAGGGGGCCACCTCGCTGCCGGACTATGTGCACCCGGCGCGCGCCTTCTACATCTTCGGCCCGGAGGACGGTACCCTGGATCCCGCCCGCTTCAAGGCGGTGCAGGAGGTGATCTACGTCCCGACGCACGGTTGCATGAATCTGGCAGCCTCGGTCAACGTGATCCTCTACGACCGACTGGCCAAGCAACTGCGTGTCAAGTAAGCAGCAGATGCTCTACGTAACCACACCCAAGGGCTGTATGAATCTCGCCGCTTCGGTCAACGTGATCCTCTACGACCGGCTGGCCAAGCAGCTGAGACGCTGACAAAAAAGCGCCTGAACAGGTAACCAGCCCCCGGCGCAGGGCGCTTTAGTTGCCAGGGGCTAGCCTCTGCTCCTGCTGTTTGATGAAATCGCGGTAATAGTCGTAGAGCTGGTAGCGCCGGTAGATCTCGGCCAGGGTGCCATGTCGCACCAGATTGACCATGCCTTGATCCCAGAGCTGTTGCAGGCTGCGCCCCTTCTCGGTATCGGCAAAGATGGGATAGGTCGGGACCCAGCGCAGGAAGATGCGCTGCATGTTGGCGGGAATGGAATCCGCCGAGTAGAGCACCCCGGCGGTCAGGTAGTAGCGATAGCGCTCCTTGGCCAGCAGCTGCAGCGCCATGTCGTGGCTGTCGATCTCGTGCCAGCGCATGGAGACAGGTATGTACTTGTCAAAGGCCCAGCCCCGCAACCACACCACCCCCTGCCCGCTCAGACTGTGCTCCCCTTGCCACTGGGGCCGCCACTTCTTGAGCATCAGCACCGTCAGATCATCGGCCGAAGCGGGATGGCGGGGTTGCAGCACGCCACTCACCTCATCCCGATAGACCCCCATCGCCATGTCGCCCCCTTTCTGGGCGATCACCGCCAGGGCCCGCTTGTAGGGCACGATGCGCGGCATGACTTGGTAGCCATTGGGCTGATAGATGGCCCGCACTATGTCCAGATAGACGCCCCTGCCATCCGGCTGGCAGAAACCCGGCCAGTCATCGCAATAGACATAAAGGGGATCGGCCCGACCCGGCCAGCAAATCAACAACGTCAATGAAAGCAACAAACGAATCATGTCTTACCGTTTCTCCGCAGGCGATGCCATTTACAGCCGCGCCCAAGCCATTCCCCATGATATGAAGATCTGCCGGCAACGCACCTCTTTTTCCCGGTTTTGCGAGCGAGTCGAGGGTTATTGCCCGCTGAATCGGTATTATTGACAATAAGATTCATTAGTAACCCAACATAGGGGAGCCTTCATATGCCATCCATTAAAACCCTGCTCTGTCCGGTCGATTTTTCCCAGATGTCACAGGCCGTGCTCGACTATGCCGTATTCATGGCCCAGAGCCACAAGGCCGAACTCAAACTGGTCCACGTGGTGGATCAACTGCACGGCTTCGACAGCTACAAGATCCTGCACATGACCGCCATCGAGATCACCCACGAGATGGAGCGTCAGGCCAAGAGCCAGATGAAGGAGCTGATCGCCAGTCTGCCGATTCCTGCCACCTTCGAGGTGCGCTTCGGTCGCGCCGCCGACGAGATCGTCGTGCAGGCCAAGGAAGAGAAAGCCGATCTGGTGGTGATGGGCAGCCACGGTCGCTCCGGCATCAGCCATCTGCTGGTAGGCAGCGTGGCCGAGTCCGTGGTGCGCCATGCCCCCTGCCCCGTGCTGGTGGTGCGCAAGTAGCCGCAACGCCAGACTCACTGCAAAAGGCCAGCATCGCTGGCCTTTTTACTTGGGCTCGCGGGCTGGTCTCAGCCGTGGGCGTAGATGACGCTGCCCCCCTTGATGATGTCGATGATGGCCCTGGACTGCTCCTTGGGCAGTGCGGGGCAGCCCCAGCTGCGGCCCAGCTTGTCATATTTGCGCAGATGGCGCGGGCTGGCATAGTCGGCGCCGTGCACCACGATGGCCCGCTTGCGGGCATTGCTGTTCTGGCCTGGACTCAAGCCGTCGAGGCGCAGCGAATAGCCGTGCTTGCCCTGATAGGTCTCGGCGGTGCGATAGACCCCGAGCGAGCTCTTCATGGAGTTGAACTGGTTGGAAAACTGGTTGGCGGCCAGCTCGCCCGAGTTGCGGCCATGGCTGACCCAGGTGTGGTAGAGCAGCTTGTGGCGCTTCACGTCGATGACGAACAGCCGGCGCATGGTCGAGGGTTTGCTGTAGTCGATGATGGTGAGAATGGGTTTGCGCTTGTGGCGCACGCTCTGGTAACTGTTGATGGCCTTGCGAAATACCTGTTTGTCGAGCTTGCCGGCCAGCCCCAACTGGCGGTAGAGATCCTGATCCCAGCTGGCGTGGCTGTTGCTGCTGAAGCAGAGCGCCCCCAGCAGCAGCGGCAACCCCAGCCAGAGCGCACCCCAGCGCTTCATCCAATCTGTTTGCTTCATCCTTGAATCTGCTCCCGTTTTTGTGGCTAGCGCAGCGCTCAAAATATCGCCACACCTCGCTGGATAGTTATATGCAAGCCCCTGATAGCAGGCAAGAAAAAAGCAAAAAAATGCCGACCTTAGTCGGCATTTTCACACAGGACCCAAAAGGCGTCAGGCGCGACTCAAATAGTCCGCCAATCCCACCCACTTGTAGCTGGTGAGTTCGGTCAGCCCCATGGGACCGCGGGCATGCAGCATCTGGGTCGAGACCGCCACCTCGGCCCCCAGCCCGAACTGGCCGCCGTCGGTGAAGCGGGTGGAGGCGTTGACATAGACCGCCGCCGAACCGGCCCCGTTGACGAAACGCTCGGCATTGGCCAGATCGTTGGTGAGGATGGCATCGGAGTGGCCGGCGTTGTGCTCGCGCATATGGGCCAGCGCCTCGTTCACATCCGCCACCAGCTTGACCCCCAGGGTCAGCGAGAGCCACTCGGTATCGAAGTCTTCCGGGCCGGCGGCACGCAGGCTGTCGGCGCCCGCCAGCAGCGGCAGGGCCTCGGGGGTAGCGACCAGGGCCACCTTGCGCTCGTTCATCAGACCCACCAGCTGCGGCAGCAGGGTTGCGGCGACCTTCTCATGCACCAGCAAGCTGTCGAGGGCATTGCAGGCGGAGGGGCGCTGCACCTTGGCGTTGTCGATGACCGCCAGGGAGCGCGCCAGATCGGCGCTCTCGTCCACGAAGATGTGGCTGATGCCGAAACCGCCGATGATCACCGGAATCGAGCTGTTCTCCTTGCACATCTTGTGCAGCCCGGCGCCGCCGCGGGGGATGATCATGTCCACGTAGCGGTCGAGGCGCAGCAGCTCGCCCACCAGCGCCCGATCCGGGTTGTCGATGTATTGCACCGCATCGCGCGGCAGGCCGGAGGCCGCCAGCGCACTCTGGATCACCCGCACCAGTTCCAGATTGGAGTGGAAGGTTTCGCGGCCGCCACGCAGTATGCTGGCGTTGCCGGTCTTGAGGCAGAGGCTGGCGATATCGATGGTGACATTGGGACGCGCCTCGTAGATGACGCCGATGACGCCGATGGGCACCCGGCGGCGGGAGAGGCGCAGGCCGTTCTCCAGCACCCGGCTGTCAATTTCGGCCCCGACCGGATCGTCCAGAGAGATCACCTTGCGCACATCCGCCACGATACCGGCCAGCCGGGCCGGGTTGAGCAGCAGCCGATCCAGCATGGCGTCTGACAAGCCCGCCGCACGGCCGGCGGCGATGTCTTTCTCGTTGGCGGCCAGGATCTGGTGGCTGCGTGCCTCCAGCTCGTCGGCGATGGCGGCCAGCGCCCGGTTCTTCTGCGCCGTGCTGACGGTGGCCAGCTGATAGGCGGCTTCACGGGCCGCCTGCCCCATTTTCTCCAGACTCATCTCTCTTCCCTTTGGTTCTTGCGGGGCCGCCCGATGGCGGCGTCCCCCTTATCTTGATGTGCCGCGGCCCTTGCGTGGCAGCAGCTGGCGACTCACAGCAGCACCATGTCGTCGCGGTGAATGGCCACGGCGCCATAGCCGTAACCCAGCACCTGTTCGATGTTGTCCGAATGGACGCCGCGCAGCTTGTCCAGCTCCAGGTGATTGTAACGGCAGATGCCGCGCGCCAGCTCGGCCCCCTTGGGGTCGAGAATACGCACCACGTCGCCACGCACGAAATCGCCCTTCACCGCCACTATGCCCTTGGGCAGCAGGCTGGAGCCCTTCTCCTGCATGGCGGCCACGGCGCCCTGATCCACCTGCACTTCGCCGTGGGGAGGAGGCCCTGCCAGGATCCAGCTCTTGCGCCCTTCCAGCGGCGACGCCAGCGCCGGGAACAGAGTGCCGATGCGCTCGCCCTTGGCGAGACGGCCGACCACTTCCGGCATCTGGCCGGTGGCGATCACCACGTTGACGCCGGCGCGGCGCGCCACGTCGGCGGCCTGCAGCTTGGTGGCCATGCCGCCGGTACCGAGCCCGCTGACGCTGTCACCCGCCAGCTTGCGCAGGGTGTCGTCGATGGTCTGCACCTCTTCAATGAGCTGGGCATCCGGGTTGGTACGAGGATCGGCGGTAAACAGCCCCTTCTGGTCGGTCAGCAGGATCAGCAGATCCGCATCGGCCAAAATGGCGGCACGGGCGGAGAGGTTGTCGTTGTCGCCTACCTTGATTTCGGCTGTCGCCACCGCGTCGTTCTCGTTGATGACCGGGATGATGCGGTGATCGAGCAGGGTGCGCAGGGTGTCGCGGGCATTGAGGTAACGCTCCCTGTCCTCCAGATCGGCGCGGGTCAGCAACATCTGACCGATGTGCAGCCCATAGAGGTTGAACAGATCCTGCCATACCCGGATCAGCTGGGTCTGGCCGACGGCCGCCAGCATCTGCTTGTTGGGCAGGGTTGGCGCCAATGGAGGGTGGCCCAGATGCTCACGGCCGGCCGCAATGGCCCCCGAGGTGACCACCACGACCCTGTGGCCGTGACGGTGCAAGGCTGCACACTGTCTGACCAGCTCGACCATGTGGGCACGATTGAGCTGGGAAGATCCCCCGGTGAGCACGCTGGTGCCCAGTTTGACGACTATGGTTCTGTTTTCCATGGGAGCAAAAAGGCTGAAATATAAGGAATCCCTTTATACCCACGGCCCTGTTGCCCTGCAAGGCAATTAACACCAGGGCAGCGGCGGGCACAGGCAAAGCGGAGCAAGCGGCAAAGAAACGCCCCGCCAGCCGATGGGTGGCTGGCGGGGCGGCGGGTCATCAGGCGGCGGTGACGGTCAGCTCGTTGGTGACCTGCTCGGCGGGAGCGAGCTGGCAACCAAGCTGGTGCAGCTTGTCACTGATGAGCTTGTAGAAGTGGTTGAGGGTACGTTCGACTTCAGCCTGATGCTTCTTGGGCAGCGGCTTGTTGAGCCACTCCCCTTCGGCGTTGTAGAAGCCGACCTGATAGTGATAGCTGAAGCTGTGATCCTGCTGCTCCAGCACCAGCCACCAGCCCCAGAATTCCCGTTTGTCCGGCGCCGGCTTGGCGCTGACACAGACGGAAAGGCAGTCGAAACGGTAACGCCCCTCTTCACACAGGTCCTCACGTAAATAGGGGCCAATCGCGGCAAACTGCCTCAGCAGTCGCTTGTAGGTCACTCTTTCTGACATGTTAACCTCCCTGTTGAACAAGCCACATCACCCTGGGATGACGTTATATTTTAGCGCTATATCATGTACATAGGTGCTTCTTGAGCCAGTCGACCATCTCTTTCAACGCCTCGTCGTATACCTCCAGCAAGGGTTGTTTGTCGAACACCACCGCCTTGCCGTTGCGGCTGGCGGACGCCAATGCCCGGACATCCTGCTCGGGACAAATAAAATCTTTCTTGTGTCCAATACTCAATATCGGCACGGAAGTGCGAGTCCCCAGCAATCCTTGCGTCTTGAGTGAAAATACTTGGCACTTGGTACGCAGCGACTCCCACTGGGCTGCATCGGCCCCCAGCCGGTTGGCCAGCCCGTCCCGCATCATGCGCGGGCAGCGGGCAAACATCTCTTGATTGGTAAACACCTGATTGACGCCGGCGCCGATGCAAACCACGGTCCTGAGCTTGAACGGCTCGATGAAGGCGAGCCGTGCCGCCACATTGCCCGCCAGGCGAAAACCCACCATGGCGATGCGCTGGTGATCGACCCAGGCCACTTCGGACAGATGATTCAATACCGCCTGGTGCAGCCGGCTGGTGTCCTGCACCAACGGCCAGTGCTCGGCATAGCCGATGCCCGGCATGTCGAGCGACAGCATGCCGATGCCGTTGGGCTCCAGGCACTTGAGATAGAAATTGAGGAAGTCGACCTGCAGCGAATCGATGCCGCCGCTGACGATGACCAGAGGCACCGGCTTGTCGGTGGTCGGCAGATGGAGGTAGCCCTGAATGTGCTTGCCGCGAAACGGCACCTGCAGCTCCTTGAGCGGCACCTTGAACAGGCGTCCCGCCTCGCGGTAGGCCATGTTGCCGAGCAGTTGGGCCTGATCCGCCAGCTCGTCATTCTTCAGATGGGGATAGCTGGCGATGGAGTAGTAGCGCACCGCCTTGAGCAAACTTTTCAGTGCCGCTGCTCGCTCGCCCTGTGCCACCAGCTCGCGCCCCCGGTTGAAGTAGCGACCGGCCAGCTGGCTCCACTCATAGACCCAGTTGCCGGGCACATAACCCTTGATGGTATCCAGGAAGCGCTCGTGGGTACGCTCGCCCTCTCCCATGGCGATGCAGGCCAGGGTCTGCTCCACCTCGACCGGGTCCGCCCCCTGCCAGGCCCAGGTCGGCCGGCGCAGCAGACGATACCAGCGCGATGACATGGAACCGTCGATGAAGGTCTCATCGACATTGTCATCCTGCTCCGCGACCGGGCTGGAGTTGGAGACTTCCGAGGTCTCCAGCACCTTTTTTACCCGGGTAAAGAGCTTCTCGGTCAGGTTAAGGTCGTCGTTCAAGTCCAAAGCTATTACTCATACTGTCATGCAATGGCTCCATCTTAACCACTTTTCCCGCCCGGCAGCCAGTTGCACCACAAAAAAACAGGGCTCCATATAGGAGCCCTGTGAAGCTGATTCGCTGCTTACTCTTCGTCGCAGATCGGCGTGGCAAACTCCAGCGCCATATCCCACGGCTGTTCGATCCAGGTGTCCTGCGGAATGGCGACTTCGAAGTCATCCAGCAGTTGCTCACCCATCGGCTTGGCGAAGATCGCGATGAACTTGGCCTTGGGGTAGAGCTCGCGGATCGCTTTGGCGGTGGTGCCTGTGTCCACCAGATCTTCCACCACCAGCCAGCCTTCGCCGTCACCCGCGGTGGTGGCGGCCTTCACCACCACCAGATCACGCTGGTTGTTGTGGTCATAGCTGGAGATGCAGAGGGTTTCGACGTTGCGGATGCCAAGTTCACGCGCCATCAGTGCAGCCGGTACCAGGCCGCCACGGCTGACCGCGATGATCCCTTTCCATTGGCTGACGGGCAGTTGACGACGGGCCAGACGGCGCGCTTCACGTTGCAGGTTGTCCCACGATACGTAGAATTTTTTTGGCATGCTATCGATCTCAACGAGTTATAAAAACAATCACTTACGACTTGAAAACCCGTGCTGACGCACGTGATTTCGTTAATGCTGACGGCCCTTTTTCCCAAATTCGGCTTGCACCACGACCGCCTCGGGAGAAGACCCTCGGCAGCAAAAACAGATGCAATGGAAGCAGGATGGGCAGAGCTGGCGGTCATGTCACAGAGGGGGCAGGACCGCAGACAGGCTGTTGGGCGGGCATGATACCATCGTTTGCGGATAAATTGACTGGCAAACGTATGCGAAATGCAGGAAAAAAATCGAAGCAAGTCCGGCTGACTCCCTCTTTTTCCCTCTCCCGGGCGACGCTTGCCGAGCAGCAGATAAAAAAATAGCAGGGGGAGGATGGGTTCCTCACTCGCCTGCTGTTTTCGATCTGCCTGTCAGCCCGGCCGGCAACCTGCCTTAACGGCGGCTGGCGTAGGGGTTCGGATAGTTGAAACCCTGGGTATAAAGAGACTGGGCGAACCAATAGGTTGAATTGCTGCCTGACATCATAAACTCCTGATTGCTTAACAAGTTACGTACCTTAATGCGGGTTCAGATCCTTGAACGGACACTCGGTTCCATGGAGGCGCACTTGCTTTGCTTCGGTTCCCTGGAGGCATTCATCGTCATCCTGACGGGTGGCGAACCACGGTCGTTAATTTACCAGCCGGCGCCATAAACTCAATGTTTTTGTGATGCGAGTCACAAATTTTCTTTTGTGCTGGTTCGTTTCGTCCATACCGGAGCTGTACGCTGCCATTCCCCCGCTTGCCAGCACAAGCCGCCCGCAATTTGCGCTGATCGCTCACATTTTTGTGTGATTGACTGTATTATCGTTATCCTCTTGCTCGCCCCGCTACCGGGGCCCTGTCATCTTCCGTGCTGGTAAGGAGTCCCGACGTGGCACAGCTTAGTTCTCTCTCTCCCAAACTGATTTGGCATTTCTTCGAACAGATCTGCTCTATCCCCCACCCTTCCAAGCACGAAGCCCAGCTGAGCGCCTGGATCGTCCAATGGGCCCAAGGGGAAGGTCTGGCGGTCAAGCAAGATGCCGTCGGCAACATCATCATCAAGAAACCGGCCACGCCGGGGATGGAAAACCGCAAGGCCGTGGTGCTGCAGGCGCACATCGACATGGTGCCGCAGGCCAACGCCGACACCCAGCACGACTTCACCAAGGATCCCATCGATGCCTACATCGACGGTGAATGGGTCACTGCCCGCGGCACCACCCTGGGCGCCGACAACGGCATGGGCATGGCTGGCTGCCTGGCCGTGCTGGCTGACAAGACCATCAAGCACGGTCCGCTGGAAGTGCTGCTGACCACCGACGAAGAGACCGGCATGACCGGCGCCTTCGGTCTGGAAGCGGGCTGGCTGGAGGGCGAGATCCTGCTCAACACCGACTCCGAAGAGGATGGTGAGGTCTACATGGGATGCGCCGGCGGGGTGGATGCCAATATCCGCTTCCCGCTGGAGCTGGTTGCCGCTACCGAGGGTGAAGGTTTCGAGCTGCAGGTCAAGGGCCTGCGCGGCGGTCACTCCGGGGTCGACATCCATCGCGGCCGCGGCAACGCCAACAAGCTGCTGGTGCGTCTGCTCAAGGCCGCCGAGCCGCTGGGCGTGCGTCTGGCCGAGATCCATGGCGGCACCCTGCGCAACGCCATCCCGCGCGAGGCCCGGGCCAAGCTGCTGGTGCCCGCCGCCAGCGTCAACGAATTCAAGGCCCTGGTTGACCGTTATACCGGCATCTACCAGAGCGAGCTCGCCGCCACCGAAGCCAACCTGACCGTGCTGCTCACATCCCAGGAAAAACCGGCCCAGCTGATGAGCGAGTCCCTGCAGGCCCGCCTGCTGGACTCCCTGATGGCCTGCCCGAACGGCGTCATCCGCATGAGCGATGCCATCCCGGGCGTGACCGAGACCTCCATCAACCTGGGTGTCATCAAGACCCAGGATGGCGAAGTGTATGTGCAGTGCCTGATCCGCTCCCTCATCGACTCCGGTCGCGAGAGCGTCGAACAGATGACCCGCTCCCTGTTCAATCTGGCTGGCGCCAGCTGCGAGTTTACCGGCGCCTACCCGGGCTGGGCACCGAACGTGGACTCCCCGGTAATGGCGCTGGTACGCAACAGCTACCAGACCCTGTTCGGCGAGATGCCGAATGTCATGGTGATCCACGCAGGCCTCGAGTGCGGTCTGTTCAAGAGCGCCTACCCGGAGTGGGACATGGTCTCCTTCGGCCCGACCATCCGCGGCGCCCACGCCCCAGGTGAGAAGGTGCACATCCCGGCAGTCGAGCGGTTCTGGCAACTGCTGGTTCACGTGCTGGAACAGATCCCGGCCAAATAAGCCTGCAGGTCAAGGCCGACCGGCCACACCACATACCCCGCCAGGTGCGGGGTATTTTTTTGCCTGCTCCCACCCACCCCTGGAATGTTTCCCCTCAAGACCGCCAGACTACTCTGCCGCGCCCCCATCCGCTGCTCACCCCGTCAGTCGGCCATCAAGTACACAACTTGAGAGCCTGCTGAAACCGTCTCCATAAGCAACCTTGGATTTGAAAACCCTTTCTATGATTTATGTAAATTTACAACACAAAAAGTTGATCCAGCTCACAGAAGGCCATAGGATCAAAGCGTGACCCAGGTCACAGATAACAAATCAACGACAGAGCAATGAGGTGAATATATGTTTGAGAATCTGGCAGTCCTGTTCCACCTGAAGGGTGTAACCAGCAAGAAAGGCGTCGTAGAGAAAGATACCTATGCGCCGGCAACCCGCAACTACTACTTCCGCTATGGCGCCTGATGCCGCCAGCGGGCAATTTCGTGAAAGCGTGATCGAACATTTAAGTAGTAAAATTACAAGAAACAACAATCCACACAGCAGCCATCCCCTTGCGGGGGAGCTGTCCTGCCCTGGCCAGATGTTCCACGGCCAAACCTGAACTCCAACCATGAAGATGGGGCCCGCAGGCCCCATTTTTTATTCGCTGTTTCCCGTGCCATCTTGCTGCGATGCGGGCACCGGCATCATACCGCCTTTCCCAAGGGGATGACCTCGGCCAGCGGCAACGGCGTGTGGCAGGCCACCTGATGACCGGCCCCGTCGCACGGCTGCAGACTCGGCGCCTTGGTGCGGCACAGCTCGCCGGCGTAAGGGCAGCGCTGGTGAAAGTGGCAGCCGCTCGGCGGCGAGATGGGAGACGGCACATCCCCCGTCAGCAGGATGCGCTGGCTGCGCCGGCGCGGGTCCGGCACCGGAATGGCCGAAATGAGCGCCTGGGTATAGGGATGCCGGGGTGCCAGATAGAGCGACTGGGCCTCGGCCAGTTCGACGATCCTGCCCAGATACATCACCGCAATCCGATCCGAGATGTGCTTGACCACCGACAGGTCGTGGGCGATGAAGATGATGGCGAGGTTCATCTCCCGCTGCAAGGTGAGCAGCAGGTTGACGATCTGGGACTGCACCGACACATCCAGCGCCGACACCGCCTCGTCACAGACCAGCAGCTTGGGCTTGAGGGCGATAGCCCGGGCGATGCCGATGCGCTGGCGCTGGCCGCCCGAAAACTCATGGGGATAGCGATCCACCGCGCTGCCGGGCAGCCCCACCTTCTCCAGCAACTCCTGCACCCAGACCCGCCGCTGTTCGGCGTTGCCCTTGCCGTGGATGACGAAGGGCTCCTCCAGGATCTGCCCCACCGTGTGGCGGCTGTTGAGGGATTCCGCAGGATCCTGAAACACGATCTGCATCTCCTGGCGCAAAGATCGCATCTCTTTGGGCGAGAGGTGGGTGATGTCGCGCCCCTCGAAGGTGATGGTGCCGGCGGTCGGCTCGAACAGCTTGAGCAGGGTGCGCCCCAGGGTCGACTTGCCGCAGCCGGACTCGCCCACCAGCCCCAGCGTCTCCCCCTGCTTGAGATCGAAGCTGATGCCGTCCACCGCGTAGACATGGTACTTCTTGCGCAACAAGCCGCCGCCCAGCTGGAAGTGCTGCTTCACGTCGCGCACCGATAAAAGCGTCTTCATACGGCTAGCTCCCTCCAGTGGTGGCAGGCCACCCCATGCCGCTCGGCGAGCTGCTCGGTAGCCGGAATGGCGCTCACGCAGATCTCGGTGGCATGAGGACAACGGTTGGAGAAACGGCATCCGGCCGGCATCTCGTGCAGGGCGGGCACCTGCCCCTTGATGGTCTTGAGCAGGCTCTTGGGCTCATCTTCCAGCCGCGGGATCGAGCTCATCAGACCATGAGTATAGGGATGGCGCGGGTGGTCAAACAGCTCGAACACGTCGGCCTGCTCCACCGCCCTGCCGGCATACATCACCACCACCTCGTCGCACAGCTCCGCCACCACCCCGAGATCATGGGTGATGAAGATGATGGCCATGCCGGTCTGGGCCTGCAGCGCCTTCATCAACTCCAAGATCTGGGCCTGAATGGTCACATCGAGCGCCGTGGTCGGTTCGTCGCAGATGAGCAGCGCCGGCTCACAGGCGAGCGCCATGGCGATCATCACCCGCTGGCGCATGCCGCCGGAGAGGTTGTGGGGATAGACGGCAAAGCGCTGGGCGGGCTCGGGGATCCCTACCTTCTGCAGCATGGCGATGGCTGCCTCCCTGCGCTGGGCCTTGCTGTAGTCGGGACGGTGGAGGCGAAACACCTCCATCAGCTGATCGCCGACCGTCTGCACCGGGTTGAGCGCCGTCATCGGCTCCTGAAAGATCATCGAGATGCGGTTGCCGCGCACCTTGTACATCTGATCCGGCGCAAGCGACAGCAGCTCCTCCCCCTGAAAGCGGATGGAGCCTGCCACCACCTGACCATGGGGTTTGGGCAGCAGCCCCATGATGGCGAGCGAGGTGACGCTCTTGCCACAGCCGGACTCGCCGACCACCCCCAGGGTCTGGCCGGGGGCCACCTTGAAGCTGACCCCGTCGAGCACCTTGATCTTGCCGCCATCGACGGCAAACTCCACCGCCAGATCGCGTACCTCCAGAATCGGGGCCTTGCTCTGGCCATCCCTCCCATGATCCCGGGTGCCCGGGTGAGGAGCCTGTGTGTTGGACATGACTGCAGCTCCCTTCTGTGCCATATCAATGACGTGCATAAGTCTTGTCGAGCAGGTTGATGGGCGTCAGCGCCTCCCCTGCCTCCTTGGCCTTCAGGGTCTCTTCCTTCACCTTGGGATCGAGCCAAAGCAGGCCGCCGCTGCTGTGAGGGTAGCCATCCATGGGCCAGTAGAGCAGATCCGGCGTGTTCTTGGTGGCGGGCACCTCGGGCAGCATCACGTAGCGCCAGCTGCTGGCCCGCACGTAGTTGAGCTGCACCCCGGGCACGAAGATGGCGAGATCATAGATACGCTGCTGGATCTGGCGAGAGAGCTCGGCCCGCTTGGCCATGTCGAACTCGACGTTGTAGGCGTCGATCAGCCCATCGAGCTCTTTGTCGGCCACGTTGAACAGGTTGTTGGTCTGCGGCTTGTTGGCGTTGGCCGAGTGGAACGACTCCCAATACTGCGGATAGAGACCACCGCCGGCCCAGCCCATCCAGGCCGCCTCGTGTTTCTTCTCCAGCATCGCCTTGAAGCCGGTGGCGCCGTCCACCAGGTTGAGCTCCAGATCCAGCCCCGCCTTCTTGGCCTCTTCTTTGAGCACGGTCAGTCGCTTGGAGTGCTCCTGGCTGGTGTAGGTGAGCGCGAGGGTCAGCCGCTCTCCCTTGTCGTTTTGCAGGATGCCGTCCGGCCCCGGCTTGGTATAGCCGCCCTTGGCAAAGTAGTCGCGCGCCTTGGCGATGTCATAGGCCCGCTCCGGCAGTTGCATGTCGGTGAACTCACCAAAACCCGAGCCGAAGGTGGTGGCTCTGTCGTAGTCGCCACGCAGCACGGTTTTAATCATCTTGTCGATGTTGAGGGTATGCTGGATGCCGAGCCGCACGTTGAGGTCAGCCAGCTTGGGAGTGGCGATATTGAGATGCAGCCCTTGACCGCCCTGCTTGGTGTCGGTCATGGCCATCACCTTCTGCACGTATCCCTGCTTGTATTCGGGAGTGACCGCTTTTTCATGCCACCAGTTGGGCAGGATCATCTCGAAGGTATCCAGCTCTCCTTTCAGGAAGTGACGAAAGGCGATGTTGTGATCGCGGATCACCTGCACCTTGATGGTGTCGAGGTTGAACCTGTGCTGGTTGTAGCGATCGTCCTTTGCCCACCACTCCTTCTGCTTGCTGAAGGTGATGGACTTGCCCTTCTTCACGTCGCTCATCACGTAGGGGCCGGTGGTGGGCACCACGGCCCAGTTGTACTGCTTCACCCAGTTGGGGGTCAGCTTGTAGTAGTGCTTGGGCTGCGGCCACAGCTCGGTGGTGTTGAGCAGGTCCAGCTTGGCCTTGCGGGTACCCGCCTTGACCAGAATGGTGTGGTCGTCAACCTTCTCCACTGCCACCACTTCGGTGGTGTAGTAGTTGTTGAACCAGGGCCCCTTGATGTCCTTGGAGCGCATCATCTCGTAGCCGAAGGTGTAGTCATCGGCAACCACCGGCTTGCCGTCGGACCACTTGGCGCGCGGATCCAGCTTGAAGTAGACGGTCTGGTTGTCCGGCGCGATGGCCCAGTGGGTCGCGAGCGACGGCATGGGGTTGCCGGTATTGGGGTGGAAGCTGATGAGCCTCAGCTGGTTGTCCATGATGAAGGAGCGGAACGCGCCGTTGGAGTCGGGCCCCACGGTGCGAAACGTCAGTGGAAAACTGTCCACGAACATGGTGATGCTGCCACCCGGCAGCGCCTTGGGCGAGGCGAACACGGGGTCGGTGTCATTGGTCTCCCACTTGAGATCCGCAGGCAGGCTGGCCGCCCACACCCAGGAGCCGTTCACCAGCACAAAGAGAGCACCTATCCATTTGATTTTATTTTTCATGTTTGACTTCCAGGTCATACCCCTGCACTGGGGGCTTGTCGATTCAAGGGTGAGCAACCGGGGCCACAAGCCCGCCCCAGGTCACTGATAACGGGTAAATTTACGCGGATCGAACGCCTCGCGGATCGCCTCGCCAATGAAGGAGACCATGATCAGCACCAGGCTCACCGCTGCCACCACCGAGCTCACGATCCAGATGGCATCCAGGTTGTTGATGCCCTGGGAGAGCAGCTCCCCCCAGCTCGGGGTGGGCGGGGCTAGGCCGAAGCCCAGATAGTCCAGCGCCGTCAGGGTGGAGATGTTGCCCACTACGGCAAACGGCGCCAGGGTCACGATCATCATCAGGGTGTTGGGCAGAATGTGGTGGAAGATGATCCGCCCGGTGCCGGCCCCCTGGGCCCGCGCCGCCATCACATAGTCCCGCGCCCGCTCCTTGTAGGTGAGGGTGCGCATGTACCAAGTGATGCCCATCCAGCCGAACAGCACGTTGATGGCCACGAACAGGCCGAAATTGGGCTTGGCCAGCGACACCAGGATCATGATGACGTAGAGGAACGGCACCTGGGACCAGATCTCGATAAAGCGCTGCAGCACCAGATCAAACCGCCCGCCGAGGAAACCCATCATGCAGCCGATGGTGACCCCGATGGCATAGCTGGCCACCAGCGCGATGAAGGCGAAACCGATGGCGATGCGAAAGCCGTAGACCAGCCGTGCCAGTACGTCGCGACCGCTGGTGTCGGTGCCAAGCAGGTGACGCTCGGCCAGGCTCGGCGCATAGGGAGGGTAGGCATCCTGCTTGAAATCCTGCTCATAGGGGTTCCAGGGTACCGGTGGCAACACCACCCAATCCCCCTTGCCATCGGTGGCGAATTTGGCTTTGAGCTGGCGATAATTGGTCTCGTACTCGTAATCGAGTCCGAACTGCTGACCCGGGATCACGTCGCCATAGGTGGGAAAATAGAGCTCCCCCTGATAGCTCACCATCAGTGCCCGGCTGTTGACCAAAAGCTCCGCCAGCAGGGAGAGCAGCACCAGGGTGGTGAAGATGATGAAGGAGTAGTAACCGCGCTTGATCGATTTGAAACGCTTGAGTTTTTTTAAGGTGACAGGGTTCATGCTCACTCTCCAAACCGTACTCGGGGATCGACCAGGGCCACGCAGATGTCGGAGACGATATTGCCCACCAGCATCAGCATGGAAGTGATGGCCAGAATGCCCATTACGGTGGGGTAATCCCGCTCGACGATGGCCTCGTAGCCGAGCAGACCGATGCCGTCGATGTTGAAGATGGTCTCGATGAGAAAGGAGCCGCCGAAGAAGACGGTGAGCACCGATCCCAGGTGACTGGCGATGGGGATCAGGCTGTTGCGCATGGCATGATCGGTCACCGCCTTGCGAAACGGCAGCCCCTTGGCCACGGCGGTGCGCACGTAATCCGCCGACAGGTTCTCCATCAGGCTGTTCTTCATGGTCATGGTGAGGATGGCGAAATCACCGATGGCGTAGGCGATGAGCGGCAGCAGGGCATGGGCGAAGACGGTGCGGATCTGATCCCAACTGCTCTCCATGCCGTCGAACTCGTCCCCCGGGAAGCCCCCCATGGGCAGCCACTCCAGATGAAACGCGAACACTGTGATGAGGAAGATGCCCACCACGTAGGCGGGCAGCGCATAGGCCATGTAGATGAGCATGGAGCTGAGCGAATCGAAGCGGCTGTTGTGCCTGAGCGCCTTGGCCACCCCGAGCGGGATGGAAACGGCATAACTGAGCAGAAAGGTCGCCAGCCCGAAGAAGGCGGTCACTGGCAACCTGTCCTTGATGAGGCCCCACACCGGCTCGTAATAGCGGGTCGATTCGCCAAGATCCAGCACTGCCAGCTTCTGCAGCCACTCCCAATAGGCGACCAGCATGGGCTTGTCGAGCCCGTAAAAGGCCTTGAGCTCCTCGATCTGCTCGTCAGAGAGCGCCTGCGCCCCCTTGCTGCCGCTGGAGCGGCCCGATTCGTTCTGAGAAACCTGGGCTTGCAGCAGCATGCGTTCGACCGGGCCGCCCGGCACGAAGCGGGTGATGGTGAAGACGAGCAGGGTGATACCGAGAAACGTCGGGATGATCAAAAGCATCCGACGTAAGAAATACGACAGCATGGTGGAACCTCGTCCTTGTTGTTCTTTTATGGCCAGTCACATCCGGTGACGGGCCTGTCCTTCCTGGCATTACTCACTGGATAGCCGGTTATTGACAGACTATCCGCTCGGTCACTGTAAAAGCTCTGCAACAAAAATCAAGTAGAACGAAGGGAATGACATGCCCCTTTGGCAAACCGTGGAATTTACTGTGAGTTTTTTATGAAAAAGCCAACTTCAAGATAAAAAACTGCGACATGAACAATTTAAATAACGTTTAAATTTTCAATCAAATTTACAAGAACAGCCAAACAAAAACATCTTTTTTATATAAAACAACAAGATATGATAAAACAGAATTAAATCACCCTTCTCTATATGGGCAAGCTGAAATCCGGCTCAACAATGCAATCTGAACCTCAGCCGAACACACTACCAAAACAGAAAATAATGCTAAAAAAGTCTTGGTTAACAATATAAAAACTAGCGAGACATCCCCCCTATCGATAAGTTCAAAATTAATCAATAAAATGGAAACCACTCATTTTAACATCGATTTCACATCGTAAAATATCATCAAGTCAGAATAAACCGCTGCGAAACCGGAAGTATTAAAACATAGTCAGCTTATTGCGCCCCCCTTCCCCATCCACACCGCCTCAATTGACGTCAACCGTCAAAGCTTGATAAGCCTTACGCATCGCTCCAACGAGGGCGGTATGGAAGCAAACAAAAAAACAACCAGGAAGGATATAAGCGATGCTTAGGAAAAGCAGACTCTCTGCTGCCGTAGCGTTTGCCTTGGCGAGCGCGGCAGTAGTAGCCACCCCTGTTTTGGCCGAAGAGGGTCAAAACGTCGAAAAACTCCAGAAGATCAAGGTCACCGGCTCCCGTATCTCGCGCGTCGACGTGGAAGGTGCCACCCCGGTTGTCTCTGTCACCAAAGCCAAGATCGAACAATCCGGTCAGCAGACCGTGGCAGATTACCTGAAACAGGCCTCCTACAACTCCTTCGGCGGCGTATCCCCCTCCTCCGGCAGCTCCTTCCAGTCCCAGTCTACTGTTGGTCTGCGCGGTCTTGGCTCAGAGCGTACCCTGGTGCTGCTCAACGGCAAGCGCGTCGCCGGTTCTCCTACCATGGGTGGTACCTCCATCAACCTCAACACCATCCCCATGGCGGCTGTTGAGCGGGTGGAAGTGAACCTGGATGGCGGCTCAGCCATCTATGGTTCTGACGCCATCGGTGGCGTCATCAACGTGGTGCTGAAAGAGGGTTACGAAGGTCTGACCTTCCAAGGGCGAATTGGTAGCCCAAGCGAAGACGGCGGTGACGAAAAGAGCGGTTCCATCGTAGCCGGTATTACCGGTGAAAAAGGCTCCCTGATGACTGTCTATGAGCACGACAAGAAGGACATCATCTACAGCCGTGACCGTGACTACCTAGCCAAACAAGGCAACGAATCACCCAGCGTTTACGGTCGCAACGTGGAAGGCATCACAGGCCTGGACGGCAATGGCGATCCTATCTGGACATATGGCCCGCTGGCAGGTTCCACCAATCCTGATGGCACCTGTAAAGACCCCTTTGTAAACGCTGATGGTGGCTGTAACTTCAACTACGGCCAGGTTGCTGCCAAGACTGCGTCCCGCAGCCGTGACACCCTCTATGTAAATGGCCGCTATCACATCAATGACAACGTCGATTTCGTACCCCAGATCATTGGTTCCCGGGTCGAGAGCTTTAGCCGCTTTGCACCTGCTGCAGGCGCCTTTGCCATAGATCCTGCCAACCCGAAGAATGCGCAATTTTTCACCGACAACGGCCTGGATGCCGCGGCAACCCAAGGACTGGGCGAAGCTGCTTACGCCTACTACCGTTTCAACAACGTCGGTACCCGTGACAACTTGGTCACAGACACTACTGGCAGTATGAACCTCGGCTTTGAGGGCACCATCACAACTGAAAGCGTTGGTGACATGCAGTGGAATGCCGGCTACATGTACTCCAAGACCGACAACAAGGAAAACGGCACTGGCTATGTGCTGAAGTCTGCCGCCCAAAAGGCTATCGAGGATGGCAAGTTTGTCGGTGGTGAATTTGATTCCTCCACCACGGCCTCCATGGCCGCCGACACCAGCCGCCGTTCCACCATGGACTTCTACCAGTGGTATGCCGGTGTCCAGTGGGACATGGGAGAACTGCCGGCAGGGCCGGTCAGCTGGTACGCAGGTGCCGAATACAACGACTGGGTCTATGCCGACAAATACGATGCCCAATCGGAAGCTGGCAACATCATAGGCTCCGCCGGTAACTCCTCTGGTGGTGTTCGTGACGTGACTGCTGCCTACATCGAGTCCCTGGTACCCATCACAGATCAGATTGAGCTCAACGTCGCCGGTCGCTTCGACAAATACAGCGACTTCGGCAGTGCCTTCTCACCCAAGACCAGTCTGCGCTACCAGCCGCTGGACAACCTGATGCTGCGCACTTCCTGGTCTCGTTCGTTCCGGGCTCCCAGTCTGAGTGATCTCTACTCTGCAGACTCCTTCTCGGCCGACTGGGCCAAGGACTATGTCTATTGCGAAGCAAACGGTATCTCGGCTGCTGCTTGCCCCAACAAACAGTACGATACCACGCGGACTTCAAACGAAAAGCTGAAGGAAGAGACCGCAGACACTTGGAACTTCGGCGTGGCCTACAGCCCGCTGGATGACCTGAACCTGTCACTGGACTACTACACGGTCAAAATCACCGACGTCATCCAGCTGAACTCTCTGCAGTCCATCATCTATGACGAACTGAACAACGGCAGCTCCAGCAACATCACTCGTAACAGCCAAGGCAAGATCAAGGGCGCTATCGCTCCCATGGTCAACCTGGGTGAACTGAACACCAGCGGCCTGGATTTCAAGGCTGACTACAAGTACGACCTGAACGTGGCAACCATTCGTTATGACTTCGGTGGTACCTACATCCTGGAATACAAGGAAGGTCTTTATGCCGGTGGGCCGGTTGTAGACAAGATTGGCCAGAACGGCAAGCCGCAGCTGCGCTTCAACTCCGGTGTCGGGGTCAATGTGCCGCAGTGGTGGAACATGGACACCTACCTGAGCGCCAGCTACATCGACTCCCAGAGCCAGGACTACATTGCCGATACCGGTGAGGAAGTGGGTCATATCGCCTCCCAGACCACCTGGAACCTGAACGTCGGTGTGGATGCCCCCTGGGACGGCAAGATCCAGGTCGGTGTGAAGAACATGTTCAACGTAGGTCCGTCTCTTGAGAGCGATGGTTTCACCTACGACGAAGATGTGTACAGCATCGATGGTCGTATCTACTACCTCGACTACACCCAGAAGTTCTAATCAACTCCCGTTGAGATATAAACCCAAGCCGGCCCGGTCGGGCCGGCTTTGCCCAACGTCCAAGGAAGTTACGGAGATAGGGTAATCCTATGAAAACAAGGACAATTACAATGAAGAAAGCGCTCCTCGGCAGCCTGGTTTCTGCTGCCTTGCTGACCAGCTTCAATCTGAGCGCCGCCTCTGCCAGCCAGGCAGTGGACGCTCAAGCCGCCACCGACAATGCATCCAAAGTGTCCCAGCAGAAGATCGACAACTACGCAGACTCTGCCGAATCCGCCCTCGCCCAGTACAAGGCCGCCCTGCGTCAGGTCGACAGCCTGCGTACCTACAACGAGCAGGTGGGCAAGATGGTCGACTCCCAGAGCAGCGAACTGGCCTCGATGCAGCGCCAGATCGCCCAGATCGATCAGACCAGCACCGAAGTGGTGCCGCTGATGCTCAAGATGATCGACTCCCTCGAGCAGTTCGTGGCGCTGGATCTGCCGTTCCAGAAGGTCGAGCGGGAGGATCGCGTCGCGGCCCTGACCGACCTGATGAACCGGGCCGACGTCACCATCTCCGAGAAGTACCGCAAGATCCTGGAGGCCTACCAGATCGAGGAGGGCTTCAGCCGCACCATCGAATCCTACAAGGCCAGCCTGGCCAAGGATGGCGGCGAGAAGACCTACGAGTTCCTGCGCGTCGGCCGCATCGCCCTGCTCTACCAGTCCCCGGACGGCAATGAGACCGGCATGTGGAACAAGAAGACCCGTCAGTGGGAAGAGTTGCCCCAGGAGTATCGCAGTGCAGTGGAACAGGGCCTTCGCATCGCCAAGAAGCAGGCGCCCCCCGCCCTCATCAAGCTGCCGGTTCAAACTGCGGAGAAAGCATCATGAAAGGAATCAAACTTGCCATCGCCTCGCTGATCGCGGGCGCTACCCTGATCACCCTGCCGGTGACCGCCGCCGAGAAACCGGTGGACCTGAACGCCCTGCTCAATCAGGTCAAGGCCGCCAGCACCACCGAATCCCAGCTCAACAAGGAGCGGGAAGCCCGCTTCCTGGCCGACAAGAACGAGCAGGCCGCTCTGCTGGCCAAGGCCAAGGCAGAACTGGCTGCCGAAACGGCCAAGGGTGAGCGGCTCAAGGCCACCTTCGATGCCAACGACAAGCAGCTGACCGAGCTGACCGAGACCCTGCGCCAGCGTGCCGGCAACATGGGCGAGATGTTCGGGGTGCTGCGCCAGTTCGCCGGCGAGTTCAAGGGGATCTTCAACGCCTCTGCCCGCCGGGTCGAACATCCGGAGCAGACCGCCCTGCTGACCCGCCTGGCCGAGAGCAAGGAGCTGCCCTCCAGCGATGACCTGACCGCCTTCTGGACCACCACCCTCAGCCGCATGGTCGACGGTGGCAAGGTCAGCCAGATCCCGGCCACCGTGGTCTATGGCGAGGGCAACCAGGCCGAGAAGACCGTCACCCAGATCGGCGAGTTCAACACCGTCTCCGAAGGCAAGTACCTGACCTTCGTGCCGGAGACCGGCAAGTTCGAACAGCTGCCCCGTCAGCCCGACAAGGGGGTGCTGGAGCCCATCGCCGAGTTTGAACGGGGTGGTGGCGGCGTCAAGCCGATCTTCGTCGACCCGTCCCGCGGCGTGATCCTCTCCCTGCTGGTGCAGTCGCCGACCCTGAAGGAGCGGATCGACCAGGGTGGTGAAGTGGGCTATGTCATCATGGTGCTCGGCGTGCTCGGCACCCTGCTGGCGCTGTTCTGCGGCGCTCGCCTCTCCCTCATCGGCGGATCCATGCGCAAGCAGCTGAAATCCGATCAGATCATCAAGGGCAACCCCATCGGCGAGATGCTGGGGGCCTACCAGAGCCATCGTGGCGACAACATCGAGGATCTGGAGTCCAAGCTCGACGAGATCATCCTGCGCAACGTGCCCAAGTTCGAGAAGGGCATCAGCATCATCAAGCTGATCGCCTCGGTCGCGCCGCTGCTGGGTCTGCTGGGTACCGTGGTCGGCATGATCGCCACCTTCCAGGCCATCACCCTGTTCGGTACCGGCGATCCCAAGCTGATGGCGGGCGGTATCTCCGAAGCCCTGGTCACCACCATGCAGGGTCTGGTGGTCGCCGTGCCCATGCTGTTCCTCTACACCATCGTGCAGACCCAGAGCCGTCGTCTGATCCAGGTGCTGGAAGAGCAGAGCGCCGGTTTCGTCGCCCGCTACCAGGAACGTCTGCACGCCTCCAAAGCCGCAGCGTAAGGAGTCACCCATGTGGTTCTGGTTGATTGAAGAAGTCGAGTCGGTCCGCCGGTTTCTGGGATTGGGGGGCGACGTACTGGTCGCCCTGTTCTTCCTGACCCTGATGATGTGGGCCCTGCTGCTGGAGCGCTGGTTCTACTTCATGGCGGTCTACCCCAAGCAGGTGAAGCAGACCAAGGCCGCCTGGCTGGCCCGCAGCGATCACCTCTCCTGGTCCGCCAAGCAGATCCGGCGCGAGCTGGTCTCCCGGGTGGCCATGGCGGTGGACAAGGGGATGCCGGTCATCAAGGTGCTGATCGCCCTCTGCCCGCTGATGGGGCTGCTCGGAACCGTGGTCGGCATGGTACAGGTGTTCGACACCCTGGCCATCACCGGCACCGGCTCACCGCGAGCGATGGCCTCGGGGATCTCCAAGGCGACGGTACCGACCATGGCAGGCATGATTGCCGCCCTTTCCGGCCTGTTTTTTGTCAACCAGCTCGATCACAAGGCCAAGCTGGCGGTCGAGAAGCTGGAAGACAACCTGAAACACGGTTGATGCAGGATGCACTCCCCCGCCGGGCCCGGCTCTGGCGGGGGCACAGAACAAGCAAGGAGTTTTTGCCATGAGAAAACGTCACAGCGACAGCAGTGCTGATGAGGCGGCCATCGATTTGACCCCCATGCTGGACATAGTGTTCATCATGCTGATCTTCTTCATCGTCACCACCTCGTTCGTTAAGGAGTCCGGCGTGGAGATCAACCGCCCGAGCGCCAGCACGGCCGAGACGGTGAAGAAGGGGAACATCATGGTCGCGGTCCGTGAAAACGGCCAGGTCTGGGTCGACAAGCGCATCGTCGAAGTAGGTGCCGTGCGCGCCAACATCGAGCGGCTGCGGGCCGAAAACCCGGAGAGCGCCGTGGTGATCCAGGCCGATACCGAATCCCGTTCAGGTCTGGTGGTCCAGGTCATGGATCAGATCCGCATGGCCGGTGTCCAGAACATCTCCATCGCGGCGAGCAAGAGCAGCTGATGCCGGAGCGAGCACCATGAGATACCTGATATCGTTGGCGGTCTCCTGTGTGGTGGTGTTCTTCCTGTTTCTGGGAATGAACAAGCTCATCACACCGGATCACCGGGAGTTGGTGGAGAAGGAGGACGTCAGCATGACCGACTTCATCCGCATCAAGCCTCAGGAGACCCTGCAAGAGAGACAACGCGAGCTGCCCAAGCCGCCGCCCCCGAACCGGCCCCCTCCCCCTCCCGAGATGGAAGTGGCCAGCACGGACCGGCCGCAGATGGAGAGCTCGCCGATGGACATGCCCAAACTCGACATCCCGGTCAACATCGGTGGCGGCAACGCCCTCGGTGCCTACAGCACCGGCGGTGGTGGCGGCGGCATGGGTGGCAACAACGGCGCCATTCCGCTGGCGACCTTCGAGCCCATGATGCCCCGCAAGGCGGCGCTGGCCGGCCTCGCCTCCGGCAAGGTGCTGGTGGAGTTCACCGTCACCGAGCGCGGCACCGTCAGCAACGTGCGGATCGTCAAAGAGGATCCCCGCAGCTACGACCTCGGCAAGGAGGCCCGCAAGACCATCGCCAAATGGACGTTCAAGCCGGCCATGGTCGATGGCAAGCCGCAGGCCACCCGCATGCAGCAAGAAATCGAGTTTGCGGTCAACTAAGGAAGGTGGCGATGAAAAAGTTACATACCCTGATCCTCGCCCCGGTCGCCATGGCGGTGCTGCTCAGCACCGCCGGCTGGGCCGCCGAGCAGCCTGCTCTCTCTGATCGCGCCTACCGCGCGGTCAACAAGGCGCAGGCACTGATCACCGAGAAAAAATACGGCGAGGCCAATGCCAAGCTGCAGGAGGCGCTGTCCGGCGCCGGCGAGCGGGTCTATGACAAGGGGGTCATTCTGCAGACCCTGGGCTTCGTGGCGGCGCAGCAGGAGAAGTACGGTCAGGCAACCAAGTACTTCGCCGACGCCATCGCCACCGGCGGGCTGCCCCAGCCGGTGGCCCAGCAGGTGCGCTACAACCTGGCCCAGCTCTACATGGCGGAGGGCAACTTCAAGGCCTCCATCAGCACCATGAACCAGTGGTTCGCGAGCCTGGGCAAGGACGAGAAGCCGACCCCGCATGCCTACATCACGCTGGCCAACGCCCATGTGCAGCTCAAGCAATATCGGGAAGCCATTCCGGCGGTGGACAACGCGATCAAGCTCTCCGCGGGCAAGGCGCCGGAGTCCTGGTATCTGCTCAAAATGGCGGCCCACTACGAGCTGAAACAGTACAAGCCGGCCACCGAGGTGCTGACCGCGCTGGTCGACCGCTATCCGGAGAAGAAGAAGTACTGGACCCAGCTGTCGGCCATGCACATGCAGGCAGGCAACGATGGCAAGGCGCTGGCAGCGCTGGAGGGGGCCTACAACCTCGGCATGCTGACCGAGGCGGCCGAATTGCAGCGTCTGGCCAACTACCTGGCCTTCGCCGGCATTCCCCATCGCGCCGCCCGCGTGATGGAGAAGGCGATGAAGGAAGGGACCATCGAGAGCAACGCGGCCAACTACAAGGCGCTGGCCAACTACTGGCACCAGGCCAAGGAGCTGGACCCGGCCATCGATACCCTGGCTAAGTCCTACAAGCTGGCCCCCAACGCCGAGCTGCAGCTCAAGATGGCGCGCATGATGATCCAGAGCAAGCGCTACCAGGATCTGGTGGCCTTCGCCGCCAAGCCCGCCGCCAATGCCAGCGGCGAGCAGCGGGCGGATCTGAAGTTCCTGACCGGGGTCGCCTATTTTGAGCAGCAAAAACCGAAGGAGGCGCTCAGCGCCTTCACTCAGGCTGCCCAGAACGGCAACGTCAGTGGCCGCGCGTCGCCCTGGATCAGCTTCTTGAAAGAGCAGCAGGGCGGCGCAGTCACCCAATAAGTAACCCAGGCGTGCCGGCCTGGGGGATTTTTTCCCGGCATGGCACGCAATGACACCCGGCAGGACGGGCACCCTCCCCGCCCTGCCGGTCAACAACAAGGGGGTCACCCCGCAGATTGCCTTGGTGGCAATTGGCCGCTCCCCGGAGCGGTCTTTTTTATGCCTCTGCCTTTATTATCCCGCCATAAAAAAATCCGGAGCCTGAGCTCCGGATTGGATCATTGCCTTGCGAGAGAACAGGCTAGGCAGAGTGCTGGCCTGCTCCTCAAGCGGTCATCAGTAGCTGCATACCAGTTTCCAGCTACCATCGCCCGCTCTGAGCTCGCAGCTGGTACAGCAGCCTGGACAACTCAGTAGCTGCACACCAGCTTCCAGCTGCCATCACCCGCCTTGGGCTCGCTGCTGGTCCACCAGTTGGCCTGCCACACCGCCTTGTTGTTGGTCATCCGATCACCACCGTTGGCGTGATCCCCCTGCGGCCAGGTCGGATAGGCCTTGTAGGCGGCCGGGTTGACGTTCTGGCTGCTGCAGGTGGCGCCGCCCGGGTTCTCACCGCCACCACTGCTGCCCAGCACGGCCTCCGGCAGGGTCGGGAACTCGGCCTTGAGGCCCGCAGTCTGGGTGCCGCTGATGATGCGGATACCGCTCGGCACACCGGCGGCCGGCAGATAGTAGGTCATCGCCACTTCCACGTCGCTGCCCGGCGCCCACGCCTTCCAGGTCGGCAGCGTAAAGGCCGCTTTGTGGAAGTCCTTCTCGTTGGCGATACCGTCGGAGTTCTGGTTGCCGCCGCTCTCCACCACTTTCAGCCCCATCCCGCTCTGGTCGGTGATGGTATCGGAGGTGGAGGTGGGCACCAGGAACTCGATGCGGGTACCGCCCGGAATGGTCTGGGTCGAGTTGTTGGTGAGCTTCAGAGTCGGGTTGATCGGGTAGTTGGAATCCCCCTCCTTGAAGCCGGAGAGGCTCACCGCGATGTCGAGCTGGGCGGTTGGCGCCGCCAGATCGTTCTGCTGGGTGTTGTACTTGGCTGCCTTGGCGAACTTCTCGTAGGCGAGCGTGGTCAGCGTGCTGCCCATGCCGTACTCGTTCTTGGCCGGATCGAAGGCGTAGTCACCCGCCATCTCCCAGAACATGACCCCACCCAGGCCCCGCTTGATGATGTAGTCGAGCTTGTGGCCCATGGACTCTTCATCTTCGGTGGAGAGGAACACCTTCTTCTCTTCGTTCCACAGCCAAGGCGCCTGCGCCTTGTCATCGTAGTAACGCACGTACTTGCCCTGCATCACGTGAGCCGGGTTGTTGGGATCCAGACCCCAGGCCTGGCCGTAGCTCGGCATGGTGGTGATACCCAGGCTGGCGGCGTTCTCCAGGTTCTTGGCATGCCACATGGGCACGGCGCCACCGCCGATCTCCTTGCCGTTCTTGTCGAGATCATGCCAGATGTTGTCGATGCCGACCGCCCCGTTGCCGCACGGAATGGTGCTGCCACCGGTACCCGGCTGACAATCGCTCTGGCTCGGCAGGGCTGCCTTGCCGGCAAGGCCGTGGGTGCCACCGCTGACCCCTTGCCAGCCGCGGGTGTAGTAAGGCACACCCACGTTGATCTTGCCGGCCGCCAGGGCGCCACGGAAGTAGTGGGCAGACCAGGCCGCGTTGAGGTAGCCGATGCCGCCAAACTGGCTCTGGGTATAGACGCCCCAGTGGGCAAGTTCGGCATCCGCCTTGTTGTCGAACAGGGCGGCGTTGTGACCGACGAAGTTGTTCCAGGCGCCGTGGAAGTCGTAGGTCATCAGGTTGACGTAGTCGAGGTACTGGGTGACCTGGAAGTTCTCCATGCCGCGCAGCAGGTAGGCCGAGGCCGGCGAGGCGATGGTCAGCATGTACTTGCGACCATCCTCGCTGCCGGCACTGTCGAGCTTGCTGCGCAGGGTCTGCATCAGCACCTTGTAGTTGGCAAACAGCTTGCCGCGGCACTGGTTGGAGAGCGGGAAGTCATTGGGGTTGCCCGCATCCTTCATGGAGGTGGGATATTCGTAGTCGACGTCGACCCCGTCAAAGCCGTACTGACGGATGAAGCTCACCGCCGAGATGGCAAAGGCGTTGATGCCGTCGCTGTTGACCGAGCAGTCACCCTTGGTGGTGGCGGTATAGAAGCCGCGGGTATCGGCCCAGCCTCCCACCGAGATCAGGGTCTTCACGTCCGGATACTGCTTCTTGTACTTCGACAGCAGGTTGAAGTGGCCCTTGTAGGCAAACTCCGGATCCATCTCGGCACCCGGCACGCCGTCCCAGGTCATCTTGGTCGCCGAGTCGTCCACCTTGATGGTGTGGCTCTGCTCGTCCACCGCCGCGAAGGCGTAGTTGATGTGGGTGATCTTGTCCCAAGGGATGTCGCTCACCAGATAGGAGGGCAAGCCGTTCTTGCCGGTACGCCAGGAGGTGAAGTAGCCGATGACCCGACGGGCGTGGTCATCCCCCATGCACTCGTAACCGTCCGGGCGGTAGATCTGACGGATATCGCAGGAGAGGTTGCCGCCGGTGGGCGGCAGGGCTGCCTCTTCCACCTGTACGTCGACCTGGCTCGATTCGCCGCTCAGGTTCTCCTTGTCGGTCGCCACCAGCTTGAGGCCGGCCAACCCCTTGCTCTGGGGCGTCCAGTTCACCTGCCAGGGGGCACTGGTGTCTTCGCCCACTTTCTTGCCATCGACGAACAGCTCGACCTTGGTGACATCGTTGTTGGCATCGGTGACGTTGCCGCTCACCGCCACGCTGCGACCCAGGGTCACCTTGGCGCCGCTAGCCGGGCTGCTGATGCTCACCTTGGGCGCCTCTGGCGCCACCACGGCGGCGACGTTGAAGCTCGAATCCGCCTCGCTCAGCACCTTGCCATCTTTATCCAGTGCCCGTGCCTTGAGGGCGTGGGCGCCGACACCGGCGGCACTCCAGCTGCCGTTCCAGGGCGAGGCGCTCGCCGTGGTCACCAGCTTGCCGTCGATGAGGTATTCCACCCGAACCAGCGCCGTCACCGGGCCGCTCAGGGTCACCGCCAGCGCGACGCTGGCCCCCTCGTTGAAACTGGTGCCGGCAGCCGGCGAGCTGACGGCTACGCCGAGCGCCGGAGGCGGCACGTCCCCACCATAGAGTTTCCAGGCATCGGCCCAGACCACACCCACCCCGGGGGCGTAGTGATAGGGCGAGGCCCCGCACCAACCGGAGTAGGGAAATTCTTTGCACTCATAGAGATTGCCGACGTTGCTGACGATGTCGCCGGCCTTGTAGGCGGTACCGGCCTGATAGGCGGGATAGGCGGCCTGTGCCCAGGCGGGCATGGCAGCCAAAGCCACCAGCATGGCAAGCCTGCTGGGCCTTAGGGTCTGTTGCATATTGTTATCTTCCTTGTTTTGTCTTGGCATTGGTCACCAAGGCAAAGAACAAGCGCAACCTGCGTGATGGGCGCAGACAACTGGCAATGGACCTGCCACAAACGTCACCCTCACCCTGGGAAGCCCCGCTATCTGGATCGCACGATCTGAAGACCGGAGGCATTGCGTCCCGGCATCTCGACCGGTTTGCCCTTTACCTGGGTTCCGTGAGGAACAAGCCGAGTATAGGAATCAACCAGCCGAGTCTCAATCTTCATTCTCGAGGAAAAATATGTGGATGCCAGCCAGATCACATTTTCACTGATGTGACGAAATAACTATTTTGTCATTAATTTCATACTGTTAGCCAAGTCAAAAAAACCGGCATTGCCCTCATTTGTATCCCCGTAATGTGCGTTGGCTCACTGGTATGACATGCCAGAAATGTGACAATGCGCGCCCTTGGCCAATGCGCCAAGGCTATGGAAACACTGGCAAAAAATAAAAAAGGAACAGTTATGAAAGGAACACGTACCCTGCTGTCGCTGGCCGTGGGGCTTGCGCTCGCCTCCCCGTCCGTCTATGCCGCCGGCTTCAGCTGCCCGGCCGACAGTGCCCTCACCCCGATCCCGGTCATTCAGGGCAGCGGCGACAAGAGCCCGCTCATTCCCGCCGACAAGTTCGAAAGCCCCCAGAGCGTCATGGTCAAGGCGGTGGTCTCTGGCCTTGGCGAGAGCCTCAACAAGGGGTTCTACCTGCTGGATGTGCAGGGCGACGGCAACCCCCAGACCTCGGACGGCATCTTCGTCTTCCTGAACGACAAGAACTTCGCCAGCAAGTACCCGGACATCAAGCCGGGTGCCGAAGTCTGCCTGGAGGCCAAGGTTGAGGAGTATTACAACCACACCCAGCTCAAGCCGGTGTTTGACAGCGGCACTCCGCGCCTGCAGGTCGTCGCCCAGGGCTCGGTCCCGGCCGCCATCCCGCTGCGGGTGCTGGAAAACGAGACCCTGGCCCGGGCGCTGGAGCGCCACGAAGGGATGCGGGTACGGCTCGATGCCGACAGTGCGCTCAAAATCAGCCGCAACTTCAGCTATGACTACGCCGCCCGGCGCAACAACCTGGTGCTCTCCCACCAGGCGCCGCTGATGAAACCGACCCAGCTGCACGACGCCGACAGCAAGGCCGCCAAGGCGCTGGCCAAGGCCAACGCCGGCAACCGGGTGTTCCTCGAATCGGACTTCAAGGCCGCCGACGGCAAACTGCCCTGGCTGCCGGCCTGGGAGCCTGAGCAGGGTTACCTGCGCATCGGCGACGCCCCGGTCAATCTGGACGCCATGGTGGGCTACAGCTACAACGAGTACCGGCTGATCGTGCCGCAGGAGCAGGTGATCACCGCCGGCGATCTGCTGCGCACCAGCGACAACGACCGCCAGAGCGCCCCGGCCCGTGCCGACGGCACCGATCTGCGCGTCGGCAGCTTCAACGTGCTCAACTACTTCACCAGCCACTCCAGCGTGGGCGGTGCCCTCAACGTGCTGTGCAAGGATCAGGCGGATGCGGACAGCGCCAAGGGCTGCAACCGCGGCGCCAAGAACCTGGAAGATTTCCAGAAACAGCGCGCCAAGATCGTCAACGCCATCACCGAGATGGATGCCGACCTGCTCGGCCTGATGGAGATGGAGAACAACGGCTTTGACAGCCACTCCGCCATCAGCGACCTGGTGCAAGCCCTCAACGCCCAGCAGAAAGAGGCGGGCAAGCAGTACGCCTTCGTCACCCTGCCCAAGGCGCTGCTGCAGGGCGAGCACTACTTCGGTGGCGACGCCATCATGGTGGCCATGATCTACCGGCCGGCCAAGCTGGCACCGCAAGGGGACGCCAACGTCATCACCCTGCCGGTGCAGAAATACCTGGATGCCAAAGGGGTCGAGAAACAGGCCTCCCAGCGTGACTCCCTGGTGCAGACCTTCACCGTCGAAGGCAGCAAGGATCCGCTGACTTTGGTGGTCAACCACCTGAAGTCCAAGGGTTCAGGCTGCCTGGAAAACTTGGACGGCAAGGAGCCGGCCGATCTGCAGGGCAAGTGCACCGAGTTCCGGGTCAGCGCCGCCAAGGTGTTGGGCGAGGCGGTGAGCAAGCTGCCCGGTCAGGTGCTGCTGGTGGGCGACTTCAACTCCTACGCCCGGGAAGATGCGATCCGGGTGCTGACCGACTATGTGCCGACCGACGGTCAGCGCAAGATAGTCTCCGCCTCCCAGACCTTCCTCGGCGACCAGGTCTTTGAGCAGACCGGCAGCGAAGTGGCCAAGAGCTACGGCCTGGTGGACATGAACGTCAAGTTCAACAAGGAGAAGGCCATCTCCTACAGCTACGAGGCCGAGCTCGGCACCCTGGACTATGCCCTCGCCAACCCGGCGCTGGCCGGCAAGGTGATCGCCGTGGCCGACTGGCACATCAACTCGTTCGAAAGCAACCTGTTCGAGTACGGCCGGGACTTCACCGGCGACATGATCAAGTCGGACAACCCGTTCAGCGCCTCCGACCACGACCCCATCATCGTCGACCTCAAGCTGAAAGAGGAGAGCAACGGCGGTGGTGGTGCCATGGGCGCCCTGCTGCTGGCGCTGCTGCCGCTGGCCTGGCGTCGTCGCCACGGCTGATGACCCATCGCCATCAAACCAAAAGCCCGCAGCGATGCGGGCTTTTTTATGGGCCGGCCGGCACAACCGGTGTGCCGAGCACAAAACAAAAAGGCCACCGCAGTGCGGTGGCCTTTTCTACTTTCATTACGAAATATGGTGGAGCTACGCGGGATCGAACCGCGGACCTCTTGCATGCCATGCAAGCGCTCTCCCAGCTGAGCTATAACCCCGATATATGTGAGTGACATTGAGTCACTCTGAATTTGGTGGAGCTACGCGGGATCGAACCGCGGACCTCTTGCATGCCATGCAAGCGCTCTCCCAGCTGAGCTATAACCCCAAATG
>NZ_JAPCJG010000005.1:380187-386163 GCF_027707985.1 Aeromonas sp. QDB03
TTGGTGGAGCTACGCGGGATCGAACCGCGGACCTCTTGCATGCCATGCAAGCGCTCTCCCAGCTGAGCTATAACCCCAACTCACCTCGGCGCTACCAAAGTTATCTCCGGCAACGGAGGCGCATGATAGGCACCGACCGCTTTGCTGTCAACCCAAAAATAACGCCGATTCGCGCGTTTAGTCAAAATTCAAGCAGTTAGCCGATTTAACCGGCAATGACGCAGCTATCTCGCTGTTTTATGTCACAAAACCGGCCTTTGGCCAAAAACAAAGGGCCCCCGTACGGGAGCCCTTTCGCAAGCACTGGCTGGCGCTTATTCGGCGGCCATGCGCGCTTCGATGTACGCCAGAGCGCGGTCGATGCGGGCCAGTACCCGCTCCTTGCCCACCAGCGCCATCACGACGTCGATGGCAGGAGATTGACCCAGACCGGTGACGGCAATGTGCGACGGCAAGCTTACTCGGCAGCCATGCGTGCTTCGATGTAAGCCAGAGCGCGGTCGATGCGGGCCAGTACCCGCTCCTTGCCCACCAGCGCCATCACGGCGTCGATGGCGGGGGACTGGCCGAGACCGGTGACTGCCACACGCAGCGGCATACCGACCTTGCCCATGCCCTGACCCAGCTCGGCGGCGGTCGCTTCAATCAGCTCGTGCAGTGCTTCGGTGGTCCAGCTATCCAGGGCAGCCAGCTTGGCCTTGGCCAGGGTCAGCGGCTCGGCAGCAACGCCGCGCAGGTGCTTCTTGGCAGCCGCTTCGTCGATGGCCTCAAAATCTTCGAACAGGTAGCGGCTCTGGGCGGCCATCTCGACCAGGGTGTTGCAGCGCTCGGCCAGCAGAGTCACCACCTCTGGCAGTGACGGGCCCTTGCTGGTGTCGATCTTCTGATCGGCCATGTGCCAGGCCAGATGCTTGGCCACATAGGCCGGGTCCAGGCTGCGCATGTAGTGGTTGTTCAGCCACAGCAGCTTGTCGGTGTTGAACGCGGAGGCAGACTTGGAGATGGCATCCAGGCTGAACAGCTTGATCATCTCTTCCAGGCTGAAGATCTCCTGATCGCCGTGGGACCAGCCCAGACGCACCAGATAGTTCAACAGGGCTTCCGGCAGGTAGCCGTCGTCGCGGTACTGCATCACGGAGACCGCACCGTGGCGCTTGGAGAGCTTGGCACCATCGTCACCCAGGATCATGGAGACGTGGGCAAACTCCGGCACCGGCGCGTTCAGCGCCTTGTAGATGTTGATCTGGCGCGGGGTGTTGTTGATGTGGTCTTCGCCACGCACCACGTGGGTGATCTCCATGTCCCAGTCATCGACCACCACGCAGAAGTTGTAGGTCGGCGCGCCGTCGGTACGGCGGATGATCAGATCGTCGAGCTCGGTGTTGGCGAACTCGATGCGGCCACGGACGTGGTCATCGAACACCACGGAACCTTCGGTCGGGTTGCGGAAGCGAATCACGTGCGGCGCATCGGCCGAGTGATCGTGGGCGTGGTCACGGCACTTGCCGTCATAGCGGGGCTTCTCGCCGTTGGCCATCTGGCCTTCGCGCAGCGCTTCCAGCCGCTCCTTGGAGCAGTAGCACTTGTAGGCACGGCCGTCAGCCAGCATCTCGTCGATCAGGCCGTTGTAGCGATCGAAGCGCTTGGTCTGGTAGTAGGGGCCCTCATCCCAGTTCAGCTCCAGCCATTCCATGCCCTCAATGATGGCGTCGATCGCCTCCTGAGTGGAACGTTCCAGGTCGGTATCCTCGATACGCAGCACGAACTCACCGCCCTGGTTCTTTGCAAACAACCAGGAATAGAGTGCGGTACGGGCACCGCCGACATGCAAAAAGCCGGTCGGGCTGGGAGCAAAACGGGTTTTGACTTTCATCTTTAAGCCTTGTGTAGAGGGCCTTGGGCCAATTCGTTAAAAAAACCGTCGCATTTTAGCACCGACAATGACGGATGGGAAAACCATGCAGCCGCAGCGGGCAAAAGTAGGGGGTTGCACAGGCGTCCCAGCCGCTTGCCGCCTGATATTTGAAGGGGATCGCAAAACAAAATCCCGGTTTCCGTTTTGCTATGACAAGTGTTGGAGAGCTGCCTCCTCCGGCCGATATCCAAATAACGCTCACCAACAAGGAAGAGACGATGCAGTTCCGTTCTATCCAGAATCGCATTCTGGTGATGGCCGGGATCGCCATGACCGCCGCCCTGGTCATCCTGATCCTGCTCAACCAGTACTCGGGTCAACAGACCCAGAAGCTGACCATCAGCTCCAGCCGCGCCGCCCTGCAGCAGGAGGCATGGCAGAAGGTCAACGCCAACGCCCGTGCCGAGGCCGCCACCATCACCCAGCTGCTGCAAAAGGGGCTCTCCTATACCCAGCAGATGGCCAGCGCCCTCGCCCTGCAGCAGGAGGGCAAGCTGCCGCTGGATCGCCAGCAGGCCACCGATCTGCTCAAGGCCCAGCTCGCCCTCGAACCCCAGCTCTACGGCGCCTTCGCCGGCTTCGAACCCAACGGTTTCGACGGCCAGGATGCCAGCTTCTCCGGCCAGACGGCGCTGGGCAGTGACAGCAAGGGGCGCTTCGTGCCCTACTTCTATCGCGACAAGGAGAGCATCGGCACCGACCTGCTGCTCTCCATCGAGAAGAGCGATCCGGATGAGTTCGGCAATCCGGCCAACGACTACTACGCCTGCCCGAAACGGGAGGGACACTCCTGCCTGATCGACCCCTTCAAGGTGGACATCAACGGCCAGCAGGTGCTGGTGAGCACCATCACCACCCCCATCATGGTGGGCGGCCAGTTCAAGGGGATCGCCGCGCTCGATCTGGCGGTGGACTCCATCAGCCGTCAGGCCCAGTCCCTCAACAGCAACATCTATGACGGCAAGGGCGAGACCCTGATCGTCAGCGCCGCCGGCGTCATCACCGGCACCAGCGGCGATGCCAGCCTGCTCGGCAGCCGCGCCGACAAGCTGCTTGGCAACGGCTGGCAGCAGTACCTCAAACCCGAGGTGCAGCGCCAGGAGCTCGACGATGCGTTTCGGATCTCGGTGCCCATCGCGGTGCCTGGCATGAGCCGCAACTGGGCCATCATCGTCACCCTGCCCTACAAGGTGGTGCTGGCCGGGGCCGACCAGCTGGAAGCCCAGCTGAGCGAGATGAACCGGGCCGCCATGACCCAGCAACTGGTGGGCGCCGTCGTCGTGCTGGTGCTGGCGCTGGCCACCATGCTGGTCATTGCCCGCAGCATCACCGGCCCCATCCGTCAGATGGTCAGCCTGGTGGATGACATCGCCGATGGCGAGGGAGATCTCACCAAGCGGCTCAATACCCAGTCCCACGATGAATTGGGGGACTTGGCCAAGGGCATCAACCGCTTCATCGACAAGCTGCAGGTGCTGCTGGGGGATGTGCTCAAGACCGCCAGCGAGGTCAACCGTCACGCCGGCGACACCGATCGCATCGCCGGCCAGACCGACACCAACCTGCAGCATCACCAGGCAGAGATGGAGCAGATGCTGACCGCGGTGCAAGAGATGTCCTACGTCAGCCAGGAGGTAGCCACCCACGCCAACAACACCGCCGACTCGGCCAAACAGGCTCAGGGGGCGGCGGATCAGGGCAAGGTGCGCTTCCAGCAGGTGATCCAGTCGATGCACAAGGTGGCCGCCGAGGCCGGCAAGGGAGCCGAGGTGGTCGAGGGGCTGGCCCATGACAGCGAGCAGATCACCAGCATCCTCACCGTCATTCAGGGGATCGCCGATCAGACCAACCTGCTGGCGCTCAACGCCGCCATCGAGGCGGCCCGGGCCGGCGAGCAGGGCCGCGGCTTTGCGGTGGTGGCCGACGAGGTACGCAAGCTGGCGGGCAACACCCAGCAGGCGGTGCAGAATACCCAGGAGCTGATCGAGAAGATCCGCCACAGCTCGGCCAACGCGGTCAACGCCATCAACCAGAGCCAGCAGCTGACCCATCAGGCGGTGGGCGAGGCGGATCTGGCGGAAGAGGCGCTCGGCAGCATCTATCAGGCCATCTCCACCATCAACGACATGACCTACCAGATCGCCTCCGCCGCCGAGGAGCAGAGCTCGGTTTCCGAGACCGTCTCCGGCAACCTGTCAAAAACCAACGCACTGGCCAACGACATCGCACTGGATGCGACCGAAACGGCCAAAGCCAGCCAGGCGTTGCGCCAGGCGGCCGAGCGTTTACAGCAATTACTGGGACAATTTCGTCTCAGCTGATAATTTTCCACCTCAGGACTCTCCCCCTCGGGGGCGAGTCCGTTTACCATAGGCACGAATTTGCCTGATGGCAGGCAATGTAGTGAGAGGTAAATGCCGTGCCCACCCCGGACCGTCGCCCCCGTGGCCACAACAGACGAGCCCAGCAGCGTCGCCAAGACGAATCACAAGGATCCCTGCTCCATCGTATCAATGCCGCCACCCTGCCCCTGCGTCAACGCATCGGCCAGGGCATGAGCGGACTTGGCCAACGCGGCCAGGAAGCCAAAACAGGCAAGTTCAAGCTGGCGAGCCCGCTGCCGCGCAAGCACACCATAGGGCTGCTGATCCTGATCCCGCTCTGGTTGCTGGTGCTGGCCTGGGAGCCGGCCGTCCCCGCACCCAAAGCCGCGCCGTCCGGTTCGCTGGCAGTCCCCATCGCCGTACCGGCGCAGGCCCTCACCGTCGGCAATGGCGCCACAGGCAGTGCACCGGCCGCAGCCAAACCGGTCGAAGAGAAGGTGGATGGCACCTGGCTGCAGCACGACGTGCAAGCCGGCGAGACCCTCTACTCCATCTTCCGCAAGTTCGAGCTGCCGGGCGCCGAGCTCAGCCGCCTGATCGCCATCGAAGGGCCTGATCGGCCGCTGACCCGCCTGCAATCGGGTCGGGCCGTGTTCATCCTGATCGATGACACCCGCCGTATCCAGCGGGTCGAGATCCGCTCCTACGGTCAGGCCATCTACCGCTACGACCGACAGGGTGAAGGGTTCGCCCTCAAGGAATAAAAAAACGGGAGGCCTGGTGCCTCCCGTTTTTTTGACCTGAATCCATGAAATAAGCCGCTGAGTTCACAATATTTTTAGCTTGCTCAAAAAATGAAAAGTGCCAAATTGACAAGGGATCGCGCTCACGTACAATCGTTTGTGCTTTAGACAGGGATTGTTCTACATGCTACTGGGACAAATTGACGTGGTCAGTCATGCTTCAACCCCTGATTGCTAAGCAAATGCTGCCCAACAAGGCTTAGTTTCATTTTGTTATAGATAGGACTTACCACATGTCTGACATTCGCACCGGCCAAGTAAAATGGTTCAATGAGACCAAGGGTTTTGGCTTCATCGAGCAATCCCAGGGACCGGACGTTTTCGTTCACTTCTCCTCCATCCAGAGCGCCGGTTTCAAGACCCTGGCTGAAGGTCAAAAAGTCCAGTTCACTGTGACCCAGGGCAAAAAAGGCCCTCAGGCTGAGAACGTTACCCTGCTCTAAGCCACGCCAGTGAGCCTGTAGGAGGAGCCATCGGCCCTCCTATTTTTTTGCCCACCGTTTCCCCTTCCCCGCCACGCTCACAAGCCTGCCCGCAGCAACAGCAACCCTCCCCACGACAATCATAAGCTTGCCTATAACCACAGCCCTCCCCAGCACCTGCGCACGAAGCGGCTACAGAAGACATGGGCCTGATCTGGCTGAACGCCGGACACGGCAAATCATCGCGGCGCGATATGATGGGCAATTCAAATGGATGATGAGAACTTCGAAGAGAGATTGGAGCGGGAAACGAGACTCGAACTCGCGACCCCGACCTTGGCAAGCGCGGATCATGCTCTACCAACTGAATATGGCAGCCATTGTATTGAGAAACTGGATTCGTGAGCTTGGGGGGAAAGAGATTGAATTTGAAGAAAGATTGGAGCGGGAAACGAGACTCGAACTCGCGACCCCGACCTTGGCAAGGTCGTGCTCTACCAACTGAGCTATTC
>NZ_JAPCJG010000006.1:0-163241 GCF_027707985.1 Aeromonas sp. QDB03
AGAGGGACTCGAACCCTCACATCCGTGGGACACTAACACCTGAAGCTAGCGCGTCTACCAATTCCGCCACCTTCGCATCACTGCGGTGGGGGATTCTATAGAGTTTTGAAGGAGCGTCAACAGCCAAAGGGGACTTTTTTCGCTGTTGACGTTCAAAGCAGCATCAAGGGGACAAAACTTCAGCAATCAGCCTCAGTGGCGGGCCAGTGCGTCCTGATACATCTGCTCGTATTGAGTGACCGAATCCGGCCAGTTGAAGCGGGTGTTCATGGCATTGCGCTGCACCCTGGCAAACTGTTCGGGATCCTGCAGGTAGTAGAGCAGGCTGCGGCGCATGGCATCGAGCAAGATGTTGGCGGTCGGATCGTTGAAGCAGAAGCCGGTGGCGTGCTCCGGGTCGGCATCCCAGTCCACCACCGTATCTTTCAGGCCGCCGACGGCCCGCACCAGCGGCAGGGTGCCATAGGCCAGGCTGTACATCTGGTTGAGTCCGCACGGTTCGAACAGGGAGGGCATCAGGAAGAAGTCGGCACCCGCTTCCACCAGATGAGCGAGCCGGTCGTCATAGGTGTTGATGAAGGCGAGCCGGTCCGGGAATTGTTGCGTCAGGGTCTGCAGCTGAGCTGCGAGGGAGGGATCCCCCGAGCCGACGATCACCACCTGCACCTTGTGATGCAGAAACTTGTCCAGCACCGGCAGCAGCAGGTGAACGCCCTTCTGCTCGGTCAGCCGGCACACCATGCCATAGATGGGCAGATCCACCACCGGCAGGCCGGTCTCCTGTTGCAGGCTCTGTTTGCAGATGCACTTGCCGGCGAGGTTGTCGACGTCATAGGTGGCCGGCAGGAAGTCGTCAAACGCCGGATCCCAGTCCTGATAGTCACAGCCGTTGAGGATGCCACGCAGATCCGCCGCCCGTTGCTGGAAGATGCTGGCCATGCCGTGGGCACCCAGGTGGGTCAGCAATTCGCTGGCATAGTTGGGGCTGACCGCGTTGATCTTGTCGGCATAGAGCACACCGCACTTGAGCAGGTTGACGTGGCCGTAGTCGTAGCTGATGCGCTGTTCGTAGTCGGCAATCTCGGGCACGGCCCAGAACTGCTGGCGCTCGAATACCCCCTGAAAGGCCGCGTTGTGAATGCTGATCACGCTGCGAGTGTGCTGGAAGAAAGGGTTGTGGGCGTGACGGGTTTTCAGCAGCAGCGGCAGCAGGCCAGTGTGCCAGTCGTTGCAGTGCACTATGTCGGGGGCAAAGGCGAGCTGCTCGCTGGCATGCAGCGCGGCCGCGGCCAGAAAGGCGAAGCGCTCGCCGTTGTCCGGATAGGCCTGGTTGTTCTCGGCGTAGAGCTGGGGGCGATCGAAGTACTGCGGACAGTCGAGCAGGTAGACGCAGACTCCCTCCAGATCCATCTGATAGATGCGATAGCCGATATCCGGCAGGCCCGGGTGGGTTGGCAGCCAGCGCGAGACCAGCAGTTTGGCCTCATCCCGTCGCTTTATCGTCTTGTAGAAGGGCAGCATGATCCTGACATCATGCCCCTTCTGGGCCAGGTACAGCGGCAGGGCTCTGGCCACGTCCGCCAGGCCCCCGGTCTTCACAAGCCCCTCAACTTCCGAGGCAACGAACAGGATTTTCAGTGGGTTAATAGCCAACTCTTGCTCCCTTAGGTACCACGACGATACCGCCTTCGGACACGGTAAATCGTTCTCTGTCATGGTCCAGATTTTCACCGATCACGGTGCCGGGCGCAATTTCAACGTTCTTGTCGATGATGGCGCGGCGAATGGAGCAGCCCTCGCCGATCTTCACGTCCCCGAGCAGAACCGACTCGCTGATGTGGCTGCAAGGCCCCACGTTGCAGCGAAAACCCAGGATGGAGCGCTGGATCTGGCTGCCCTGGATGAAGCAGCCGCCGGAGATCAGCGAGTTGGCAATCTTCACCTTGCAGTCGTCGGTATCGACGAAGGTGGCGGGCGGCAGCGGCGGGTAGTGGGTATGCAGCGGCCACTTGCGGTTGTAGAGAGAGAAGGGGGCATCGTCGGCCACCAGGTCCATGTGCGCCTGCCAGTAGGAGTCCAGCGTCCCCACGTCGCGCCAGTAGACGTTGGGTTTCTCGCCCGGAATGACGTTGGTGCTGTAGTCATAGACATAGACGGGAGCGCGCGGGAACAGGCTGGGGATGATGTCCTTGCCGAAATCGTGGCTGGAGTTCTCCTCGGCGGCATCGCGCTTCAGTTCGCGATAGAGCGCCTCGGTCTCGAAGATGTAGTTGCCCATGGAGACCAGCGCCTGGGTGGGATCGCCGGGGATGTGCTTGGGCCGCTTGGGCTTCTCTTCGAAGCCGATCATCCGGCCCTCCTGATCCACCTCGATCACCCCGAAGGCGCTCGCCTCCTCGATGGGCATGCGCAGGGCGGCGACGGTCAGGGCGGCGGCCTTCTGCTTGTGGAAGGTCACCATCTGGCTCACGTCCATCTTGTAGATGTGGTCGGAGCCGAAGATGCAGACGTGCTCGGGGTCGGAGATCTCGATGAAGCGCAGGTTCTGGTAGATGGCGTCGGCGGTACCGTCATACCAGCGTTTGCCCATCCGCATCTGGGCCGGGATCGGGTCGATGAAGCGATCCGTGATGCCGACGATGTTCCAGCCCTTCTTCATGTGCAGATAGAGGGACTGGGACTTGAACTGGGTCAATACGTAGATGCGCAGGAAGTCGGCGTTGACGAAGTTGTTGAGGACGAAGTCGATCAGTCGGTAGCTGCCGCCGAAGGGAACCGAGGGCTTGCTGCGGGTGGTGGTGAGTGGCTGGAGGCGAGTACCTTCGCCGCCGGCCAGGATCATGGTGAGTATGCCTGCCATCGTATTTCTCTCCCTGAATTCATACTATGAAAAGGTTTTCAGCTTGATGCAAAAAAAACACCCCTAAAGGGGTGGTTTGAGGTGTGACAATTACCTTATCAGATCCCGTATGGGGCTCTCTACCTGTTTCCGGTGACTGGTTACACTTATTTACACTTTGCTCAGATAGACCTTGAATTTGGCATCGCTGCTGATCACTTCAGTCCGTTTGAAGTGCGTCTCCAGTATAGGCTGATATCGCAGGAAGGCGTTGGCAACTATCGTCAGCGAGCCCTGGGACTGCAGATGATCCGGCGCCTTGGCCAGGAAGGTCTCGGTGGCCGCGTAGAAGGTCTTGAGGCCGGCGTGGAACGGCGGATTGGAGACGATCCGGTCAAATTTCCCCTGAATGTCGGAATAGACATCGGATGCCCGCACCTCGCCCTGCAGGCCGTTGATGGCCAGAGTGCGGCGGCTGGACTCCAGCGCCAGCGCGTTGATATCCACCATGGTGACCTTGAGCCCGGGATTGCGCTTGGCCAGCACCGAGCCAATCACCCCGGCGCCGCAACCGAAATCGAGCAGCGATCCCTGCATGGCCGGCAGGCTGGCCAGCAGCATCTGGCTGCCGAGATCCAGTTCGGATGCACTGAACACGCCGGGTAGGGCCAGCACGGTCAGTTCGGTGTCGCCGGCCTGGCATTGATAGCGACCAAACCAGCTATCCAGCTCGAACGGTTCAACCGGTTTGCTCAGCTCGCCGTGATAGAGCGAGCAGCGGCGCGCCGAGTCGCGTTTGACCGGCTTGTCGCCGTAGGGGGCCAGCAGCTTGTCGGCCCCATTGATGCCACCGCGGTTTTCACCGGCGAGGAACAGCTCGGCACCGGCTTCCAGCAGCGGGGTCATCATGGCCAGCAGATACTGGGCCTCGGCCTTGGCCTTGGGCATCAGCAGCAGCAGAGCATCGAAACGGGGGGCGCCGCCGAGCTGATGGTCGAACAGGATGGCATCCCCCAGCGCGGCCTGCTGGCTGCGGTAGTAGCAGTAGTCCGTGGTAAAGACGGTGAGGGAGTGGGCCAGGGTCGCCAGCTGGCGGGGATAGTCATCCTCCAGCGCGCCGCACACCAGCAGCCGCTTGCCGACAAAGAGGGCTTGGTTTCGTTCCAGCATCTGGCTGACGGCACTGATCGGGCTGCTCATCGGGTCTCTCCACGCAATTTTGGGCGGCCATTATACATAGCCGCTTTCGCCTTGACATTTATGCCGTGTTCCCGAAATATGCCCAGACACTATTTTTTGAGCAGAGATGACGCAATGCGGTTCAACGGGTTGAAACGAAAGCATAAAAAAAGCCTGACATTCGGGCCTGCCGACGTTCGCGCGTAACCTCTCATCCCTGAGCAGATTCAAACCCCGGTTGCGCACATCGTACCGGGGTTTTTTATTGCCACATTCATGAGTCAACGGAGAAGGAAATTCCATGTTCAAAGGTTCAATCGTCGCCCTGATCACCCCCTTTCGACAGGGCAAGCTGGATGAAGAAGCGCTGGCGCGTCTGGTGGAGTGGCATATCGAACAGGGTACCCACGGCATAGTGCCGGTGGGCACCACGGGCGAGAGCCCGACCCTGACCCATGACGAACACTGCCGGGTGGTGGAGCTGGTGGTCAAGCTGGTGGCGGGCCGCATTCCGGTGATCGCCGGGGCCGGCTCCAACAACCCGGTCGAGGCGATCGAATACACCCGTCATGCCGAGCAGGCGGGGGCTGATGCCACCCTGCACGTGGCCGGTTACTACAACCGCCCCAATCAGGAGGGGCTCTACCACCACTTCAAGGCGGTGCACGACGCCACCAGCAAGCCGATCATCGTCTACAACATCCCGCCACGCGCCATCGTCGACGTGCAACCGGCCACCCTGGCCCGCCTGGCCGAGCTGCCGCGCATTGCCGGGGTGAAAGACGCCACCGGCGATCTGGCCCGCCCCTGGACCGAACGCCAGCTGATCAAGAAGCCGTTTGCCTGGCTGTCCGGTGAAGATGCCACCGCCGTGGCCTACAACATTGGCGGCGGTCAGGGCTGCATCTCGGTGACCGCCAACGTGGCGCCCAAGCTGGTGGCCGAAGTGCAGAACCTCACGCTGGCCGGCCAGTGGCAAGCCGCGCGTGAGCTGCAAGATAAGCTGATTCCGCTCCATCAGGCGATGTTTGCCGAGCCGAGCCCCGCCGGCGCCAAGTATGCGGTCTCCCTGCTGGGCTTTTGCAGCGAGGAGTGCCGCCTGCCGGTGATGCCGCTGTCCGAGGCGACGCGCACCCGCATTCGTGACGCGATGCAGGCATTGAATCTGTTATAAAAAGTGGGCTCTGGATCGCGCTTTTGACTGGCTAGTCAATTAAAGTGCAAAGTTTGCCGATATACTCGCTTGGATACAACCAAGGATGGCAGGCATGCAGGAATGGGATCCAGAGCACTTCACCAGTTTTGAACATCTCTGTGAAGTGACGCTGGCGGCAGTCAGGGAAAAAACCGAAGCCGAACAGATCTACTTGTGGCTGCGGGCGCCCGAGTCCCAGCTATACAGCTTTCAGCTCGAACAGGGGCTGATCTGCCTGACTGCCGACGCCCTTGCTACGCTCCAGCTGCCAATCGTTTTCATCGAGCATGCCCTCGACAAGGGACAGCTGGTGGTGGAGCAGCTAGCCCACCCTCACGACATCTGGGAGACGGTTGAACCGCAGACGACACGCCTGCGCGCCTGTTTCCCGCTCAAGCGCCACAAGGGGCTGGAGGCGGTGGTCTATCTGGAGACCCGTCGTCGCCTCGATCGCCTCTCCCGTCGCCAGCAACAGAGCATTCAGCTGCTGATGCACTATCTTGCCGCCGAGCTGGAGAGCCGGTTGCTCGCCAGCCAGATCGATCTGGAGCGGGATCAACGACTGCATACCCAGGCAGACCTCATCCGCAGCCAGGCGCTGCAAGGCTCCTTCCTCAGCATGTTGCAGGCGCTACATCAGGTGGGAGTTCAGCTCTCCCGCTGCGACAGCGAGCATCAACTGCTGCGTGAGGCCGTGGTGCTGGCCCGCCAGGATCTGCAGTTCGATCGCATCGCCATCTTCCTGGTCGACGCCGAGTTCAAGACCATGCACGGCACTTGGGGTACCAACGAGACGGGCGAGCTGATCGACGAACATCACTTCATCAGTCCCATTCCGGATCACCCCACGGTGCAGGAGGCGCTGCGCCGCAAGGATTATGTGCTGGTGCTGGAGGATGCGCCGCTCTACTACGAAAAGCAGGAGGTGGGTCGCGTCTGGAACGCCATGGTGTCGCTGTGGGACGGCGCCACCCCGATCGGCTGGATTGCGGCCGACAACCTGCTGTGGCGTCGACCGCTCAAGGCCTATCAGAGCGAGATCTTCAAGCAGTATGCGGCCATGCTCTCCCAGTTGCTGATCCGTCAGCGTACCCAGGAGGCGCTTGAGCGTTTCAATCGTGAACTGGAGCAGCGGGTCAGCGAGCGCACCATGCAGCTGGCGGAGACCAACCGGGCGCTGGAGGAGGCCAACAAGCGCCTGTCGCTGCTGTCGCTGGAGGACCCGTTGACCGGCATCGCCAACCGCCGCCACTGGGATCTCACCATGCAGCGGGAATGGGAGTGGGCGCGCCGCCATCAGAACCTGCTGGCGGTGCTGATGATCGATGTGGATGAGTTCAAGTCCTACAACGATCACTTCGGTCACGCCAAGGGGGACCAATGTCTGCAACAGGTGGCCCGTCTGCTGCAAGAGGCGGAGCGGCGGCGCACCAACCTGGTGGCACGCTACGGTGGCGAGGAGTTCGTGATCCTGTTGTGTGGTCCGCAACCCGGCGAGGCGGAGCGATTGGCGGAACAGATTCACCAGGGGCTCAGCGAATTAAAGATCCCGCATCCGGCCTCTCGAGTTGCTGATTTCATTACGGTTAGCATAGGCTTTAGCTATCTGGTTCCCTCGCTGGATGGAACATGGCAGAGCTTGACCGAACAGGCTGATCAGGCGCTCTATCATGCCAAATCGCAGGGGAGGGCGTGTACGCTAGCCTATCGGTGAGCCCATGTTGTTACGTCGCTATCCCATCTTCAACCGCCGCCTCGCCCTCGTTGCCTATGGCATCGACTATCAGCTTGCCGACCCGTCCGAATGGACGCTGCTGGCGGCCCAGTGCCGGCTGCTGGCACAGGGGCGGCAATATCTGCTGCCCTTCACCCACGAGCAGCTCGATGAACTGCGCCCCCTGCTGTTCGATCAGGACACCATACCACTGGTCGAGGCCTCGGCCGATCGGTTGCCCGCCTCCTTCCCCGTGCTGGAGCAGTGGCGAGACTACCGGCGCCGGTTGGCGGTGCACGGTGCTCAGCGCGAGCCGCGCTGGTTCAACGCCTCCCGGCTGCTGGTGTTCTGGATGGGTGAAGAAGGGATCCGCCAGCCGACCGAGCACAAGCGGATGGCGCTCGACATCGAGACCTGGGGAGACTTCCTGCCGCTCAAGGAGGCGGGAGTCGACTTCTTCGCCGGCGGTTTTCTCGCCCGCCCCGAGCTGGTCAACCAGCGCGCCGCCCAGCCGGACATGAAGCTGGTGCAGGAGATACTGCAGCTGATCTGCCGGGAGGAGTTCTCCTTCGCCCGGGTGGCCACCCTGCTGGAGCAGGATGCCTGGTTGCCGGGGCAGTTGCTGAGCTATGTCAACGCCCCCGGTTTCGATCATGCCAGCCCCATCGTCTCGGTCACTCGGGCGCTCTCCTATCTGGGGGAGCAGGAGATCCGCAAGTTCGTGCTCATCTACGGGCTGGCCAGAGTCAGCCAGCACATGCCGGAGGCCTGCACCCGCATGGCCATCGCCCGCGGCCGCTTCTGCGAGCTGATCGCCCTGAATGCGCTCGGCAAGGCGGCTGCCAGCTGGGCCTTTCTGGTGGGGTTGGTACTGGATGGCTCGCTGCTCTCCGAGCAGCTCAAGGCCCACCTGCCCAAGGACGTGAGGCGGGCGCTGGAGTCTCGCGAGGGGCCGCTCTTTCATCTGTTCCAGCTGGTGAAGAGCTATGAACAGGGGGATTGGCCCTTGCTGGCCCAGCTGGCGCCCACTTATCAGCTGGAGCCCGCCAGACTGACGCCCATCTATTTTCAGGCACAAATGTGGGGGCAAGCGTTTCTCGCCACCTAGGTCGTGGCGAGCGGGGATGGCTCTGATTAGAATGGGGACCCTTTGTTCAGAGACAGACTCCACACATGACCCTATCCGGATTTCAAGGCCTGGTATTTGACCTCGACGGCACCCTGGTGGACTCCATGCCGCTGCACCTCGTCGCCTGGGCGCACACGGCCCGCGAATTTGGCTTTCACTTCGATGCCGACTGGTTCTATGAGCTGGGTGGCATGCCGAGCCGCAAAATCGCCCTGCTGGTGGCCGAGCAGCAACAGATCGCCCTGGATCCGCTCATCGTGACCCGCTGCAAGACCGAACACTACGTGGCCAACCTGCACAAGGCGACCGTCTTCCCGGCCATGCTGGAACTGGTTGAGCGCTACCATGGCCGCATCCCGATGGGGATCGGCACCGGTTCGCCCCGCATCAATGCCGAGGCCGTGCTGCGCAACACCGGGCTGGATCGCTACTTCCCCGTGGTGGTGACCGCCGACGATGTGGAGCTGCACAAACCCCATCCCGATACGTTTCTGCTGGTCGCACGTCGGCTGGGGGTCGAGCCGGCAGGCTGTCTGGTATTCGAGGATACGGGGATCGGCGTGCAGGCCGGTCAGGCTGCGGGGATGCAGACCTGCATGGTCAAGGATGGCAGACCGGTCGACTTGCAGTATTGAAGGAAAGAGAGAGAAAACGGATGGGTCCACTCGGAGGAAGAGTGGAGTCCATTCTCATACGGGACAGACGTGATACATGAGAATGGACTCGGTCACCCTTTGACGCAGCAGTGGCGTCGGGGTGACTCAGGCAAGAGCATTACTGCTCGCTGCTACCGCCGCCCTGGTTGTCGTCATAACGACCGGGCGCGCCGTGGGGGCGCGGCGCCATGGAGACGCGGGGTTTGCGGGCACGCTGGATGCTGACCTGCGGCCGGCCGGAGTGCATGGCGATGGTGGAAATCTTGGCCTTGTAGACCAGCTGCTGGTTGCCGTGGGCATCGGTCAACAGCACGCTGTACTGGTCGAAACCGCTGATGGTCCCCTCCAGCTTGATGCCGCTCACCAGGAAGATGGCGACCTGACTGCGATTCTTGCGCAACCAGTTGAGGGCAGAATCTTGCCCGTTCCCGAGGGAGAAGGCTTGCTCAATCGTGGAGTAGCTTGGGGATTCAGTTGTCATAAATTATTGTCCCGCGGAAAAAAAGTGGCGTTTGATTGTGCTAAATGGTCACTTGCTTGTCAAAGTCATTCTCACACCTGACCCGGATGGTGCAACGACAGGGCTGGTCGGCGCGGGCCGCTGCTGTAATAATTGGCGGCTCTGGCCCCGTGGCGGGCCTCATGCTGGGGTTTCATCTTGCATCCGGTTTCACACCAACACCAACCCACCTATACCCATGACGCCACCGCGTGCGAAGAGTGCGACCTGCTGGTGCCGGCCACCACGCTGGCCGTGGGGGAGGCGAGCAGCTGCCCGCGTTGCGGTCACACCCTGAGCCGCCATCTGCCGGAGCAGGAGCGCAGGCCCATCGCCTACGGCTTTGCGGCCATCATCATGTTCGTGCTCTCCAACTCTTTTACCTTCATGTCCTTCTCCGCCAAGGGGGTGGGGCAGGAGATGACCTTTCTGCAGTGCATCACCACCCTGGTGGATCAGGGCTACCTGTTCCTCGGGGCCGTGCTGAGCCTGACCCTGATCGGCCTGCCGCTGGTCTATATCGGTTCCATCATGCTGGTGTTGTGGCGGGTCGACAAGGATCTGCACAGCAACGCCCTGCGCTCCCTCGGCCGCCTGCTGTGCCGGATCAAGCCCTGGCTGATGGTGGATGTGTTCCTCATCGGAGTGCTCATCTCGCTGGTCAAGCTGATGGGGATGGCCGACATCAAGATGGGCCTGTCGTTCTGGGCGTTCGTCGGCTACACGGTGCTGCTGATCAAGATGATCTCGTCGCTGGACCGGATGTGGCTGTGGCAACGGTTGTTCGGGCCGAGCGAGCTGCACGGGCTGACGGTGGAGGATGACGAGGCCAGCGCCATGACCTCCGGGCTGGTGGGCTGCCACATCTGTGGCGCCCTGAGCGAGGCCGGTGTCGACAGTTGCAAACGGTGCGGCGATCATCTGCACAGCCGCAAACCGGGTGGGCTGAACCGGACCTGGGCGCTGCTCTTCACCTCGGTGATCCTCTACATCCCGGCCAACCTCTATCCCATCATGGACACCGTCTTCCTCGGGGATGACAGCCCCTCCACCATTCTCGGCGGGGTGGTGCTGCTGTGGGCCATGGGCTCCTATCCCATTGCCGCGGTGATTTTTTTCGCCAGCGTGGTGGTGCCGCTGGTCAAGATCCTGGCGCTGCTGTGGCTCTGCTACATGGTGCAGCGCGGCCAGGGGGCATCGCCCCTTGGCAAGCTCAAGCTTTATCGCATGACTGAATTCGTGGGACGCTGGTCGATGATCGACGTCTTCGTGGTGGCCATCCTGGCGGGCCTGATCCGGCTCGACAACCTGATGACCATCTATCCGGGCCCTGCGGCCGTCGCTTTTGCGGGTGTGGTGCTGATCACCATGGTGGCAGCCATGAGCTTCGATTCCCGCCTGATCTGGGATTTACAACAAGGAGAACGCGAACGTGAGTGAGCGTAAGAAAAGGTGGAAACCCGGCTCTGATTTTCTGAGCTCGGCCGCCGCTATCTGGATGGTGCCGCTGCTGGCGCTGTTCATCGGGATCTGGATGCTGTTCCAGCACTGGTATTCACAAGGTCCCAGCTTCACCCTGACGGTGGCGACGGCCGAAGGCATAGTGGCGGGCAAGACGGTGATCCGCTCCCGCGAGGTGGAAGTAGGCCGCATCGAGGCGGTGGAGCTCAGCGAGGACTACAGCCATGCGGTGCTGAAGGCCCGTTTGACCAACGCTGCCGCCGGCATGCTCAAGAAGGACAGCCAGTTCTGGGTGGTCAAGCCCAGGGTCGGCCGGGAGGGGGTCTCCGGTCTCGGCACCCTGCTCTCCGGCGCCTACATCGAACTGGCACCCGGCAAGAAGGGCAAGGCGCGCGACGAGTACGCCATGCTGGACAAGCCGCCACTGGCCTCCCAGGACGCCAAGGGGCTGCGACTATCGCTGAGCAGCCGCGACACCCGGGCGCTCGGGATCGGCTCGCCCATCAACTACCAGGGCTTCACCATCGGCCAGGTGGAAGAGGCGAAGTTCCTGCCCGAGAAGAGCGAGATGCAGTATCAGATCTTCATCAACGCCCCCTATGACGTGCTGGTGAGCAGCAACTCCCGCTTCTGGATGACCCCGGGTTTCGAGGTCTCCATGAGCAGCGAGGGGATGAAGGTGAAGATGGATTCGCTGGAGAGCCTGCTGGACGGCGGCATCACCATGGGGCTGCCGCCCGGCTGGGCACCCGGCGAGCCGGTCAAGCAGATGGACGACTTCACCCTGTTCCAGGATCAGGCCAGCGTACTGGCCGGTAGCCTGGATCAGTTCATCGACTACGTGTTCCTGTTCGAGGACAGCGTCGGTGGCCTGCATCCGGGCGCGGCGGTGGAGTATCGCGGCATCCGGGTCGGCACCGTCATCTCGGCCCCCTATCTCATCGACGAGAAAGGGGTGCAGATGTTCCAGAGCCGGCAGATCCCGGTACTGGCGCGGATCGAGGTGCAGCGCCTCTCTCACCGCTATGCCAACGCGGAGAAAGAGCAGTGGCGGGCACTGTTCGGCCGGCAGTTCAAGGAGGGGCTGCGGGCGACGCTCAAGACCTCCAGCCTGCTGACCGGGGGCAAGGTGGTGGATCTGAACTTCTATCCGGATGCGCCCAGGTTCCAGCCCACCAAGCTGGCGGGCTATCAGGTGTTCCCGACCGTGCAGGCCGGGCTGGATCAGATTGAGCGCAAGGTGAACCAGATCCTCGACAAGTTCGTCGACATGGACACCGCCAAGACGCTGAACCAGGTCAACCACACCCTGGTGACCCTGGAGCAGACCCTCAAGAACGTCAGTGCGGTGAGCGCCAACCTGGACAAGTTCACCGGTCAGAGCGCGACCCAGCAGTTGCCGGCGTCCCTCAACGACAGCCTGAAGCAGTTGCAGAGCACGCTGCAGGAGTATGACGCCAACTCCCAGACCAACCAGGATCTGCGGCAGTCGGTGCAGTCGCTCAACCAGCTGATGCGCGAGTTGCAGCCGCTGGTGCATTCGCTCAACGAGCAGCCGAGCTCGTTGATTTTCGATCGGGCTCGTCCCCGTGATCCCGAGCCCAAGCGAGGTCAATGATGAAGAAACAGATGATGGCGCTGGCCTTGCTGGGCCTGCTGGCGGGTTGCAGTTCTGCGCCGACGCAGCTGCACTACTACTCCCTCGACGCCGAGGTGCAGCAAGCGGCCGCAGTGGTGACTCAGCCGCAGCACCAGCTGGTGCTCAAGCCGGTGTCCCTCTCCGGCCAGCTGGATCGGATGAGCCTGGTCTATCAGCTGGAGGGCAAGGAGCTGCACTTCGCCGAGTACCATCGCTGGGCGGGGTCGCTGGATGCCCAGCTCGATCAGCTGACCCTGAACGGCCTCTCCAGCCGCTTGCCGGGTTGGGTGGTGCGGCAGGACGGTGCCCGCAAGGGGCCGGTGTTGACCATTTCGGTGGAGCGCTTCCAGGGCCGCCACGACGGTCGCGCCGTATTGAGCGGCCGCTGGCGCCTGCTGACCGAAGAGGGCACGGTACTGCGTGACGTTCCCTTCCAGCAGGTGCGGGTGTTGCCGGCCGATGGTTACGGCACTCTGGTGAGCGAGCTGGGAGCTGGCTGGCAGCAACTGCTCGACCAGATTGCGGCAGAGGTGCGCAAGGGCGCCTGACGCTGTGCTTATGCACGACCCAAAATGAAACGGGAGGCCTTGGCCTCCCGTTTTTTCATTCGTGGCCGTCAGCCACGCTTGAGGATCACTGCTGAACTTCCGAGATCCCTTCGACCTTGACCTCAACCCGGCGATCCGGGGCCAGGCAGACGATCAGCTCTTTCTTGGACTTGCTGGTGCAGCTGTCGCCGGTGACCGGATTGCCCTTGCCGCGACCTTCCACGTTGACCTTGCCTGCCGGCAGGCCCTTGCCGACCAGATAGTCGGCGACGGTCCGGGCGCGCTGCTCGGAGAGCTTCTGGTTGTAGGCATCGGAGCCGATGCGGTCGGTATAGCCGATCACGGTGGCGACGCCATCCTTGGGTCTGGCCTGCTCAATCTGGCTGTAGAGGTTATCCAGCGCCTGGCCGGCGGCCGGTTTGAGGGTGGCCTTGTTGAAGTCGAACAGCACGTCCGAGCTCAGGGTGAACTGTTTGTCGACCACCACCGGCTCGGGCGCCGGGGCCGGCACCGGTGCGGCCACCACGGGGGCTACCTGACCGAAGCGATAGACCACGCCGACCGCCAGCAGACCGTTGTCGAGTTCGGCCCCGGTCTTGTCGAGTGCCTTGTCGCCGAGCGGGGTGGTGTATTGGTATTCGAGACGGGCGGCCCAGTCGCGGTTGAAGGCGTATTCGGCGCCCAGGGCACCGACGAAGGCGGCGCCGTTGTCATTGTCCAGCTGCTTGCTGTCGGTCCAGGCGTAGGCGCCACCCAGGCGGGTATAGAGATCCAGGCTCTCGCTGACCGGCAGGCCGATCTTCATGGTGAGCTGGGCCAGCTGGGCCTTGATCTCGTCCCGGCTGATGTCGGTGGGGACCAGCTTGTCGGTCGCCGTGTACTTGTATTTGCCGAGCCAGTCATAACCGAGCTCGACACCGAGGTTCTGGTTGATTTGATAGCCGAGGAAGGCGCCGGCGCCGACGTCATTCTTGTCTTCTTCGCTGATGGCGTAGTTGTCCTTGATGTCCTGGTTGTGATCGACGCCATAGAAGTTGGACCAACCCAGCTTGGCACCGCCATACCAGGTATTGTCTTGTCCGGCTGCCTGGGCGTTGGCCGTAAGCAAGCCTGAAACCAGCAAGGTAATCAGTGTTTTATTCATGTTGAGCCTCTGCAATTTCATATTGTCGGGGGGAGGTTGACAGGGTCGCCTCTCCTTATGGGTCGGGGCTTATAGCATAGCCACAACAGATTAAGGGTAGTCGCTTTAAGCAGGTTCTCAACCAACTGATATAAAACATAATGTGATTACCATTGCCGCAATTTGCCGCGGGGATTTGCGCTCTGGCGAGGGAGCGCAATAGTTAACCGAGGCGGATTTGCTGCGAGGTGGGCATGAACATCAGATGGATATGGCTGTGCTGGGCATTGTGGCTGGCGCCGGGCTGGGCGGCCGAGACCCTGCAGGTGGTGACCGAGGACTATGCGCCCTACAACTATCTGGAGGAGGCTGACGTCAAAGGGCTGGGCACCGAGGTGGTGGAGGCCATGCTGGAGCAGGCCGGCTTCGAATATACGCTGGACATCTACCCCTGGGCGCGGGCCATCTCGCTGGCGCGCAGCCGCCCCAACGTGCTCATCTACAGTATCAGCCGCTTCCCCGAGCGCGAGGCGCAGTTCCAGTGGATCGGGGCGATAGCGCAGATCAATTTTCACGTCTTCGCCCTGGCCAAGCGGGACGACATCAAGCCGTTCAGCCAGCTGTCGCAGGCACGGGCCTGGTCCATCGGTACGGTGCGCAACGACGCGCTGGAGCAGTACCTGATCAGTCGCAAGTTCTCCAACCTGCAACGCAACAACAACCACGAGGCCAACATGCTCAAACTGCTGATGGGGCGCATCGATCTCTGGCCGGTCTCGCAGGAGACGGCCAACTACTATGCTCGCCAGGCGGGCTATGGGCCGGAGGCCCTCAAGATAGTGCACGACATCGAGGATTTTACCGGGGGCGATCTGTACGTGGCGGCGAGTCTGAAGACGCCGCCCGAGGTGATCAAGCGACTGCAGGAGGCGCTGGCCACCATCAAGCAGAACGGCATCTACGACGGCATCGTCAAGCGCTACCGCTGAGCGGTGGGCCCGCCGGGGCTGCACAACAAAAAGGGCCGACTGTCGTCGGCCCTTTTTCATCAGTGGGCGAGGAACTCGTATTGAGCCTCGATGAAGGCTCCGGCCCGCTCGCTCAGGGCGGCGTGTACGACGGTGGTGGGGTGCACCTGATCCCAGAACATCTTGCCTTCGCAGTCGAGGGCGCTGGCACTGCGCCGTACCATGGGGCTGGCAACGGCCTGGGCCAGCAGCGGGTTGCCGGCGATGGCGAGCCGCTCCTGCGGGTTGAAGGCGGAGAGGCTGCTGTCGCTGGCGACGCTGGCTGCACTGCGGGAGGCAAACGGCTTCCACACATAGCCGCCGCCGTAGCAGGCGTTCTCGGTGTCGCTCAGACCGAAGTTCTGCGGCTCGCGCAGCATCTCGGCGAACTGCTTGTCGATCTCGAACAGCTTGACGATGCCGGTGGGGGCCAGCTGGCGTGCCAGGTTCAGCAGCAGCTGGTTGTGGTAGGCGGAGACATGGCTGGCCGCCTCGACCACTTTCTGGCTGCGGGCCGAGGGGTTCTGGCCCAGATCCGGCAGGTTGAACAACAGAATCTGCTTGGCGCCGTTCAATACCATGCGGTTGGCCGCATCGCTGATGGCGTCGCGCACCCGCTTGGCATCCTGCTCGGTGTTCCAGCCATAGGCCAGGTAATCGTTGGCACCGACCCAGAGGATCACCAGATCATCGGGCTTGAAGCTGTCCTTTTGCAGGAACTGGGTCACCTCGTAATCCAGGTTGTTGATGACCTGATACTTGGGATTCCAGGAGATCTTGTTGTAGGCCACCGCGGTGGCGCCCCCTTCCGCCTCGTTGGCGATGGTCAGCCCCGGGAACTGCTGGGTCAGCTGTTCCAGCCAGACCGGCCCGTTGGAGAAGCGGCCCTGATAGTAGGGGGGGCTGGAGGGGAGGTAACCGCGCATCTTGCTGTACATCTTGCCGGTATCGGAGAGGCTGTCGCCAAACATCACGATCCGGGAAAAGGCGGGGCGACTGTCGGCTGCCTGAACTGTCAGCGCGAAGAGTCCCAATAAACACACAAACCATTTCTTCATCTTGTTGTTCTCATTGGTTGGAAGCAGGTGGTGCCTGCAGACTGTTCCTCGATAGGCAAAGGTGCTGGGAAGCTGTTTTGCCATCTTGCAGGGTATCTAGCCGAATTTAATTTCGCAGTATGCGATATGGATTAAATCGATTACGGTCACACCGCTGTCCCCCAGATGGGGAGGCTTCACGTTTGTTTCACGCACCGGCCGGCACACTGCTCCCGTACCCAATGACAGGAGCATGAAATGAACAAGGCAAGCGTAATCGGTCTGTTGACCCTGATGTCCATCTCTTCTTTCGCCATGGCGGCCTATACCGGCCCGCAGGAGCAGAACAAGGTGTCCGTCGCGCAGTTGAAGGATCTGGCCGATGACAGCTGGGCCACCCTGGAAGGGAAGCTGGTCAAGCACCTGGGCGGCGAGAACTACATGTTCCGCGACGCCAGTGGCGAGGTGGAAGTGGAAGTGGATCAGGATGTGTGGCGTGGCACCGAGGTGGGCCCGGACGATCTGATCCGCATCCGTGGCGAGGTGGACCACAGCTGGAACAAGACCGAAGTAGAGGTGGAGAGCCTGGAGAAGGTGGGCGCCGCCCCGCAGAGCAAGGGCGGTTTCATCGCCAAGTAAGGCCTGAACCCCTACGCCAGACGTAACAAGGGCGCCTCCATGGAGGCGCCCTTTTGCTGTTGATCTGCTTAGCCGGTGCGGGCCAGCGTGCGCTTGAAGCCCTTCTCGGCCTGATTGACCTTGTAGAGATAGCGCCTGGCTTCCGCCTTGGGGTGCTGTTCGGTCAGGATCTGGTATACCGCCTCGGGCGAGAGCTGGTTGATCATGCCGGGCGCCGCCTTGCGGTCGCTGGAGAAGGTGTTGAGCACCCCGCCGGCGCCGCCGTTGTAGGCGGAGATGACGGCGTAGCGGCGCGAGCGCGGATCCTGGATATCCACCAGATAGACGGTCTGCAGCAGGTGCAGGTAGGCGGTCCCGACGTCGATGTTGTAGGCCGGGTTGAACAGAGCCTCCCGGGTCGGCTGGCCGCTCTTGCCCTTGACCCGCACGTAGACGTCCCGCCCGGCGGTGGCCGGGATCACCTGCATCAGGCCGTAGGCGTTGGCATGGCTGACCGCATAGGGGTTGAAGCTGCTCTCGGTCTTGATCACCGCGTAGATCAGGCTCTCGGCCACCCCGTACTTGCGGGAGGCTTCCCGGATCAGGCTGGCGTACTTGTAGCCCCGTCGATCCTCGTGGTTGGCTACCATGGGGATGTCGACGAAGAAGATGGTGCGAATGCCCAGGGTGCGCTTCTTCATCGCTGTATTGAGCAGGTAGTCGGCATAGCGCTCGGCGCGCCAGTCGAAGCGGATCGGCTGGCCCTGGTTGTCCAGCACCTGGCCGTAGAGGAAGGGCTCGCCGCCGGGCAGGATCTCGGCGTCGGAGTAAAGATCCACTTCCGCCGGATCGTCCGGGGTGAGCAGGGTCTCGATGATGGCGCGGCGCAGGTGGGAACGCGGGTCGATGCCGGAGACGGTCTCGACCATGATGTGGCCGCTGGAGAAGTCGATGTGGGCCCGGCTCTTGTACTGATCCGTGTATTTGACGTAGTCAAACTTGCCCGCAAACAGCGCCTCACGCCCCCATATCTCGTTCACGTTGTGGGAGAGCGCGCTGATCATGTGTTCGAAACCGCGGATGTCCTTGCCGTTGACGAGATCGTCATCCTCGTTGCCATTGGGCTTGGGGGAGGATGAGCAGGCAGAGAGAAACAGCAGGGTGCACAGCAGCCAGAAAATTCGGCCCATAGAGTCCTCAAACTGGGCGGCGGGCCGCCCGTCACTTCCGTCGTTGCCGTGAGTCGGCGGGGCCGGCCTGCGCAGGCCGGCCCCGTTCACGGATTATTTGCTGGGCGGGGTATAACCGTCGATGGCCACTTCACCCGCTTCGAACAGGTAGTTCACCATCTCTTTCTCCAGCAGCTGGCGATGCTCGAGGTTCATCATGTTCAACTTCTTCTCGTTGATCAGCATCACCTGCTTCTTCTGCCACTCGGTCCAGGCTTCCTTGCTGATGTTGTCAAAAATGCGCTTGCCGAGTTCACCGGGGTAGAGCTGGAAATCGAGACCCGGGCCCTCTTTTTTCAGGCGCTGGCAAAATACGGTACGGCTCATGTTGACCTCTATGGTTGTAAGTCCGGATAGGCGAGCAGACGGGCCGTGGCGGCCGCCAGACCCACCTCTGCAGGATGGCGTAAGTTATACCAGAGTCGGTTATCCGCTTCCATGAGCAGGGGGGCCGGCGGCGCGTCGGTTTCGAGCAGCATGGGCCGGATATCGAGGTGAAAGTGGCTGAAAGTATGGCGAAAACCGGCCAGTTCACGGGGTTCGCTGCCGGTCAGGCCGAGCCGCTGCAACAGCCCCGCCACCTCGGCGTCCGACTCCACCTGGGGGAAGCAGTAGAGCCCGCCCCAGATCCCTTGCGGTGGCCGTTTTTCCAGCAGCAGCTGATCGCCGTGGCGGATGAGCAGCATGATGCCGGTACGGGCCGGGATGCTCTTCTTGGGCTTGCTGTTGGGGTAGGAGGTGGGGTTGCCCTGCGACAGCCCCTGGCAATCCTCCCGCACCGGGCAGCGCTCGCAAGCGGGCTTGCTGCGGGTGCAGACGGTGGCCCCCATGTCCATCATGGCCTGGTTGTAGTGGGCCACCCCGAGCTTGGGGGTGAGGCGGGTGGCCAGCTCCCACAGATTGTTCTCCACCTGCTTCTGGCCGGGCCAGCCGGGCAGGGCCAGCCAGCGGGTGAGTACCCGCTTCACGTTGCCATCCAGAATGGCGTGGGGCTGGCCAAGGGAGAGGGAGAGCACGGCGCCCGCGGTGGAGCGGCCGATCCCCGGCAGCGCTATCACCTCCTCCAGCCGCTCCGGGAAGAGTCCACCATGGAGGTCGCGGATCTGCTGGGCCGCCTTGTGCAGGTTGCGGGCGCGGGCGTAATAGCCGAGCCCGGTCCAGTGGTGCAGCACTTCGTCGATGGGGGCGTCGGCCAGCGCCAGCACATCGGGAAAGCGGGCCATGAAGCGCTGATAGTAGGGAATGACCGTAGCGACCTGGGTCTGCTGCAGCATGATTTCCGAGACCCAGACCCGGTAGGGGGTCTTCTCCTGTTGCCAGGGCAGGGTCTTGCGGCCGTGGATCTGATACCAGTCCAGGATCCTGGTGGCGAAGGTCGCGTTATCTGAGTTGCTCACATTATGCTCATGTTATTGATTTAAAACTAAATTGACTAACGTGCAGCGGTCTTGGCGCTGATACCAGTGCAACGCCCGGTTGGCGAAGGTGGTGTTGTCCGGATTGCTCACGTTGTTCTCATGTTATTGATTAAAAAGGGGAGCTCTCAGGCTCCCTCTTGAAATGGTGGCCAGCCTCGGGCTGGCAGGGGCGCGCTTCAGCCGCGCCAGTCCTGCAGCGCCTTGAGGCTGACGTTCTGGCCGCCCACCTGCAGGATGATGTAATCCTGGGCGATGGCGAGCAGGGTGACGCCGGGGGCGACCTCGCTACCTTCCCGGTAGGTGCGCCCGTTCAGGGTCACGGCCCGGTTGGCCGGGTTGGAGGAGAAGACGTGGGCACCGTAGGCCAGCGGCGGCACCTGCTGGCGGAGCGCCTGCGGCAGGGCGCTGAGCGGCGTGGCCTGCAGTTCGGCCGGCACCTGCGGTGGCGTGCTCTGCTGCAACGGGGTGTTGTTGAGGGCATTGAGGATGCGCTCGGCCAGCCCCTGGCTGCTGTCGGCGGGTGCCGGTGCGGGTTGGGCATCGGCCTTGGGGATGACCACGGGTTCGGGCGGCGGCGGTGGCAGCGGACGGGTGATCATCGGCCTGGGCTCGACCCGCACGAAGGGCGGCGTCACCACCTCTTTCACCTCCACCGTCTTCTCGATGGGGCGGTTGTTGAGCAGGTGCCAGCCGTAGTTGGCGGCGGCCCCCATCACCAGCGCCAGCGGGGCCAGCAGCCACCAGATCCAGCGCCTGGGTTGTTCCTCTTCCTGGCTGACCGGCAGCCCCATCGCCGGGATGTGCGGGGTGAACTGGGGCTGGTCGGCCCGCCGCAGCGCCTTGAGCAGGGTGGACATCAGGAAGCCTCCTCCGACAGTGTGTTGATAGCCTCGTCATCCTCTGCCGGATCCAGCTTGGCCGGCTTGCTGGCCCGCTGGGCAGGGTCTTCCAGCTTCGGCATGGGTTCGCCAGCCATCACGTTGAGGCGCAGCAGGGTGTTGCTGCCGGCGATGCCGTCCGGGTTCAACCCCTGGGCGCGCTGGAACTGCTGCAGCTTGGTCTTGAGCTCGGCATCGAAGCGGCGGACCTTGCGATCCGGCTGCTGCAGGGCCCGGCTGAGGGCGTTGTCGAGCCACTGCACCTGGTTGGGGCCGGCGTTGTTGCCGATCAGGGTGACGCCCCCCTTGGGCATGCGCCACAGCAGGGTGTAGCTGCCGCCCCAGTAATCGCTCAGCCACTGCCTGTCCACCTGCCAGCTTTGGTTGCCGATGAGCAGGTTGGCCTTGTCGGGCCCGAGGTTGACCAGGGTGGCGTAATAGGTGCCGCCGGTCTCGTCGGTCAGGCTGACGAGGGCGGGATACTGCAGGGCCTGCAGATCGGCCAGGGAGGCCTCGCCCTCCTGGCAGCGCAGGCCGGCGCGCGGCGCGTTGTCGCAGGTCGCCTCTTCCAGCTCGGTCTGGTAGCCCCACACCTTGTAGAGATTCTGCATGGCGCTGTCCGGTTCCAGCGCCTGATTGATGGCGCGGGTCAGCTGTTCCTGCTGCTCCGGGGTATCGTCCACCTTGACCGGCACCTCCACCGTGACCACCGGGCGGGTCGGGAAGAAGCCGAAGAACTGCCAGCCCCACCAGCCAGTGGCCACCAGCAAGGCGCCGACCAGCGCCACCATCAAACCGGACTGCCAGGTGCCCTCGTCACGGATGCCGCTCACCTCGAAGGCCGCCAGGCTGATGTCACCGTGGACTATCTTGTGGCTGCCGCGGGCGAAGGCGGCGATCAGGGCGCGGTCGCAGATGAGGTTGATGAGGCGCGGGATGCCGCCGGAGAGGCGGTGCAGGGTCTGGATCGCTCTGGGGGTGAAGATGGGCTGCACGCAACCGGCCACCTGCAGGCGAAAACGGACATAGGCGTCCACGTCCTGGCAGGAGAGCGGCAGCAGGTGGTAGCGGGCGGTGATGCGCTGGGCCAGCTGGCGCAGCAGGGGCTGGCGCAGCATCTGCTGCAGCTCGGGCTGGCCGATGAGCACCACCTGCAGCAGCTTCTTCTCGTCGGTCTCCAGGTTGGTAAGCAGGCGCAGCTGCTCCAGCACGCCGGGCAGCAGGTGCTGGGCTTCGTCCACCAGCACCACGCTGCGCTTGCCTGCCGCCAGATTGGCCAGCAGGTGATCGCGAATGAGGTCGAACAGCTGCTTGAGGCCGGCATCCTGGCCATAGGCCAGCTGGAACTCGTCGCAGATGGCCGCCAGCAGATCTCGTTCGGTCAGGGATGGATTGAGGATGTAGGCGATCTCGGTCTCGGCCGGCAACTGCTGCAACAGGCAGCGGGAGACGGTGGTCTTGCCGGTGCCCACTTCCCCGGTCAGCAGCACGAAGCCGCCCCCATCCTGCAACCCGTAGTTGAGGTGGGCGAGTGCTTCCCCGTGGCGTTCACTCATGTAGAGGTATTTGGGATTGGGCGAGATGGAGAACGGGTGCTCCGACAGACCGAAGAACTGTGTGTACATAAGGATCCATTCCGTTGTTATGGGCGGCAGGTTAAAGCCTCCCCAAAGGGATGTCAAAGACCCGGATGCCATAAGGGGGGCCAGCGCGCACCCTGATTTGCCGGCGGGAGAAAGGGCGTTGCCGGGTTGGCTGGCGAGGCGGGTGGCGAGGGGCGTTTTGCCTCTCACTGGGCCGTCATGGGCTCGTTCCCGCCGACGGGGGATGGGGGCAGCCATAGTCTCCACCGGCCAAACCGGTATAATCGGGACAGGTTTATCAAGGGAGACACAGCTTGCAGACTTATCTGGTTGGGGGCGCGGTGCGGGATCGCCTGCTGGGATTGCCGCAGGGCGACAGGGATCACCTGGTGGTCGGGGCGACCGTGGAACAGATGCTGGCACTGGGCTTTACCCAGGTGGGCCGCGATTTCCCCGTGTTCCTGCACCCCAAGACCCAGCAGGAGTACGCGCTGGCCCGCACCGAGCGCAAGCAGGGGCGCGGTTATACCGGCTTCGTCTGCCACGCCTCGCCGGAGGTGACGCTGGAGCAGGATCTGCTGCGCCGGGATCTCACCGTCAACGCCATCGCCGAGGATGAGGCGGGGCAACTGCACGATCCCTATGGCGGCATCGAGGATCTGAAACAACGGCTGCTGCGCCACGTCTCCCCCGCCTTTGCCGAGGATCCGCTGCGCATTTTGCGGGTGGCCCGCTTTGCCGCCCGCTTCCACGCCCAGGGCTTCGTGGTGGCCCCCGAAACGCTGGCGCTGATGCGCGAGATGACCGAGGCCGGCGAGCTGGCTCACCTGACCCCAGAGCGGGTCTGGAAGGAGCTGGAGAAGGTGCTGCTGGGACCGACTCCGCAGGTGTTCTTCGAGGTGCTGCGCGAGTGCGGCGCCCTGGCGGCGCTGTTCCCCGAGCTGGATGCCCTGTTCGGGGTGCCTGCCCCCGCCAAGTGGCATCCGGAGATCGATACCGGCATCCACACCATGATGGTGCTGGCACAGGCCTGCCGGCTTTCGTCCGAACTGGCGGTGCGCTTCGCGGCGCTGTGCCACGACTTTGGCAAGGGGCTGACCCCGCCGGAGTTCTGGCCGAGTCACCACGGCCACGGCCAGAAGGGCTTGCCGCTGATCCGCGACTTCTGCGAGCGCTTTCGGGTACCGAACGAGTGCCGCGATCTGGCGCTGCTGGTGAGCGACCTGCACACCCATATTCACATCGCCTTCGAGCTCAAACCGGCGACCCTGCTCAAGGTGTTCGACAAGGCCGATGCCTGGCGCAGGCCGGAGCGCTTCGCCCAGCTGCTGGACGCCTGCCGTGCCGACTTCCACGGCCGCACCGGCTTCGAGGTGCGGGTCTATGCCGAGCCCGACTATGTGGCGCAGGCGCTGGCGGCGGCCCAGGCCGTGCCGGTGAAGGATATAGTGGCAGCCGGGTTCAAGGGGGAGGCTATTCGCGAGCAGCTGGCCAAGCGGCGGCTCGACGCCATCAGCCGGGTGCGCGACGAGTGGACCTTCCTCGAAGATTGACGAGGCAGGAGACGAAGCATGGACAAAAAAGCCCGGGTCACTGACCCGGGCTTTTTCATTGCTGCGCTTGCACGGCAGGCGGCTATTCACCGAGGCCGAAGCGCCCCTGTACGGGGTCGTAGTAGTAGGCCTCATAGTTGAAGTCAATCCCCTCGATGTAGGGATTTTCCAGCCGAAACAGCCGGCGGGTATGGAGGTGGGCGAAGCTCAGGGAGGGTTTGAAGGTCTTCAGCCAGAGTGCTTGCAGGGAGCCGTCGCGCCAGGCGGCCTTGAGCCCCTGTTGCACCCGGGCGATGGCCTGTTGGTTGCTGTTGTGGGTGAAGAAGACCCTGGGCAGCGGATAGTAGAGCGCCACATTCTCATCCATCACCAGCCCGGGGACATCCCTGTGATTCAGCTTCTCCTGGGGCAACTCGTTGATCCCGCGGCAGAAGAGTGCGAAACGGCCGCGTGCCACCATCTTGAACAGCTGCTCGTAGCCCTCTACCTCCTGCACCTTGAAACCGGCCCGCTGCAGGATCTGCACGTCGAGCCAGCCCTTGCCCTGACCAATGTCGAAGCGTTTGAGCCCCTCCAGGCTGGTCACTCCGGCGACGGCGCTCTGCTGCTCAGGACTGACGAAGCAGATGCGGTAGCTGACGATGCCGAGGTGGATGGGAAAGCGCACGTAGTCGATGCCGCTCATGTCCCGATCGGAGCGGTAACTGTCCATGGCGAACAGGTTGGGGTAGTCATTGAAGCGCAGGCTGACCCACATCCGGGCCAGGGTCATGGGGGGCGCGGCCTGCATCCGGTAGTCGCCATGGCTGGCGCGGGTCTTCTCCAGCGCCAGGCGCAGCAGCTCGCGATCATAGGTGCTTCTGGGATCGTGCTCGCTCTCCGGACTCATGTAGGTGAACAGGGTCGGGCTGGCCAGCACGGGCAGGGCCAGCAGCAGGGCAAGCAGCGGGGTCCAGTGCATCATGAGCTCCTGTGAAAGGCTGAGACTCCTCTGAGTGTAGTGGCTCTCCCCGGCGGTGAGCGGGGAGCCGCCGGGCTCACTGCTTGCCGCTGGCCGGCTCGCCGGGCCCGAAGCGCTGGGTGAGGGGATCGTAAAGGTAGGGCTGGTAATCGAAGTCGAGCCCCTGCAGCAAGGGGTTGTCCAGCCTGAACAGCAGCCGCTGGTCCAGCCTGGCGAAATCCAGCGCCGGCTTGAAGGTCTTGAGCCAGAGCGCCTGCAGGGAGCCGTCCTGCCAGGCCAGTTGCAGGCCGGCCCGAACCCGGCGCAGGGCGTGCTGGTTGTCCTTGTGGCTGTAGAAGAGGTGGATGAAGGGGTAGTAGAGCGCCAGATGCTGGTCGACCGTCAATTGCCCCAGATCCCGGTGCGTATCCAGCTCTGTCAGCAGCTCGTTGGCCCCCCGGCAGAACAGATCCACCCGGCCGCGCACCACCAGCTTGAACAGCCGCTCGTAACCCTCCACCTCCTGCACCTTGAAGCCGGCACTGCGCAGTATGTCGGCATCCTGCCAGCCGCGGCCCTGGCCATGGCTGAACTGCTGCAGCTCGTGCAGGGTACGTACCCGGGCCACGGCTTGCTGCTGTTTGGGGCTGACGAAGCAGATGCGATAGCCGAGGATGCCGAGATCCACCGGAAAGCGGACATAGTCGAGATCGTGGCTGCCCTCCGGGCGCGGGAAGCTGTCGATGGCCAGCAGGTTGGGGTAGAGGTTGTACTGCAGCACCTGACGCAGCCGGGTTCGGCTCATGGGCGGGGCCGGGCGCAGCTCGTAGTCGCCGAAGCTGTCGCGGGTCTTCTCCAGCGCCAGTTGCAGCAGCTGCTGGCCGTAGAGGGTGCGCAGGTCCCGCTCACTCTCCGGGCTGACGTGGGTCACTATGTCCAGGGCCGGCAGAAGGGGGGAGAAGAACAGGCTGCCGGCCAGCAACCCGAGGATCATCACTCTGTGGTTCATCATACCGCTCACTGCTGTCACATTGAGTTGAGTGTAGCGGCTGTGGCGCCAAGGCTGGGGGCCTGGGCCCGGGAAACGCGGCTTTTACCGACGCGCTGGTTACCAGAACAGCTGGCCGAGCAGGGGGGCCAGCAGCACGGTCACCATGCCGGCGATCATCATCACCATGCTGGAGACCACCCCCTCCTCGTTGCCCATCTGATAGGCCTTGGCGGTGCCGGCGCCGTGGGCCGAGGCACCAAACCCCGCCCCCTTGCCGAGGCGGCTGCGAATGGCCAGCAGGGTGAGCACGCTCTCGCCGACGGCCATGCCGATGACGCCGGTCAGCACCACGAACAGGGCGGTGAGATCGGTCTGGCCGCCGATGGCGCGGGTCGCTTCCACCGCAAAGGGGGTGGTGATGGAGCGCATCGCCAGACTGCGCTGCAGCATGTCGGAGAGATCGAGCCAGCGGGCCAGCAGCACGGTACTGCCCACCGCCATCACCACCGAGGCGACCACTCCCACCGACAGCGACAGCCAGTGGCGGCGAATGAGCTGGCGGTTCTCGTAGACCGGCACCGCGAAGGCGACGGTGGCCGGACCCAGCAGCCACAGCAGCCAGTGAGATTCGGCCATGTAGTCCTGATAGGGGATGTGGAACAGCATCACCACCGCCACCAGCAGGGTCGGGGCCAGCAGCAGAGGCATCAGGGGCAGGATGCGCTTCTTGCCGTAGAGCCACTTGCTGGCGTAATAGAACAGCAGGGTGAGGGCGAAGCAGAGCAGGCCGAGCAGGGTATCAGACATGACGACGACTCCGGCGGGCCAGTTTCAACTCGAGGCGATAGACCCGGTCCACCACCAGCGCCGTGGTGCCGAGCACTAGTATGGTGCTGAGCAGCAGCACCACCATGATGCGCCACCCCTCCTGCAGCAACAGATCCTGATAGTTGACCACCGCCACCACCGCCGGCACGAAGAACAGCAACATCTCGGCCAGCAGCCAGCGGGCGCCGGCGCTGAACCAGTGGGTCTTGACCACGCCGAGCAGGATCAGGGCCAGTAGTGCCAGCATGCCGGTGAGGTTGGCAGGCAGCGGCAGATGGAAGGTACGTACCGCCAGATCCGCCAGCAGCCAGATGGCGGCCAACAGGGCGATTTGGAAGGGGGTCTGGAACCAGCGAATGCAGAGGGCTTTCATGATCTAGGTCTTTCTGTGAACTTGCTCACAGTATAGAGAGAGGCCAAACCTGCAAAAAATGAATTTAAATTATCAAAATTATGCCAAAGATGCATGATCAGGTTTTGCCGTCCGCCAGGAGAGAGCCATGGACATCCGCGCCCTGCGTTACTTTGTCGAACTGGTGCGGGAACAGAGCTTCACCCGCGCCTCCGAGAAGCTGTTCGTCACCCAGCCCACCATCAGCAAGATGATCCGCAACATGGAGGAGGAGCTGGGTCAGCCGCTGCTGAGCCGCGTGGGGCGCCGTTTCACCCTGACCGACAGCGGCCGGGTGCTGTTCAACCGGGCCCAGACCATCTTGGCCGAGATGCAGCAGCTGGAGGCAGAGCTCGCCGATCTGCAGAGCCTGCAATTCGGCCGGCTGGCGCTTGGCATTCCGCCCATGGTGGGCCACGTCTATGCCGATCTGATCCGCGCCTACCGCAGCCGCTACCCCAAGGTCGAGCTCTCCATCGTCGAGTACGGCGGCAGGCGCATCGAGCAGGCGGTGCTGGAAGGGGAGCTGGATCTCGCCATCACCATGCTGCCGACCAGGGAGGGGGGCGCCCTCAGTGCGCTGGAGCTGGACCAGTACCCGATCCAGGTGGTGCTGCCCGACCTGCCGCGCTGGCGGGATTGCCCTGAAATCCGGCTGGAGGCGCTCTGCGACGAGCCCTTCCTGCTCTACACCCAGGCCTTCACCCTGAGCGAGCGGCTGGAGCAGGCGTGCCGAGCGGCCGGCTTCGAGCCTCAGGTGGCGGCACGCAGCAGCCAGTGGGACTTTCTCACCGCCATGGTGCGCAGTGGTATGGGGGTCGCTTTTTTGCCCGAGCCCATCTGCCGGCGGCTGGCGCCGGATGGCCTGGTGTTGCGACCGCTGGTGCCCGAGCTGAGCTGGCGGCTCGGGGTGATCTGGCCGAGCGAGCGCTATCTTTCCCGCACCGCCGAGGCCTGGCTGGCGCTCTGCCGCGAGCAGGGGCAAACCGGCTCCCAAGGCTGAGTAGACGGGCCGCCTTCAGCCGGTAGCCAGCAGGCTGCCCAGCTGGCGGCAGAGACGGCGCAGGGCCTGGTTGTCGAGGGAGGCAAAGCCGAGCAGCCACCCCTCCTGTGTCGGCGGGCTCAGGTAGAACTGGCCGAGGGGGCGCAGCCCCAGCCCCTGTGCGTTGGCGGTCTCTGTCCAGCGCGCCTCGCCGCCGGGGGGCAGCAGCACGGCGCACTGCAGGCCGGCCCCGCTGTGAATGGGGGTGAGGGTGGGGCAGTGGCTGGCCAGCTCGGCCAGCAGCAGGTCGCGGCGGCTCTGGTAGACCAGCCGGCTCTGGCGCAGGTGGGTGGCGAAGTGGCCGGCGCGGATGAAGTCGGCGGTGACCGCCTGCAGCAGCTGGTTGCTGTGGCCGTCGACCGCGGCCCGGGCCCGACAGAAGGACTCCATCAGCGGCCTGGGCAGCACCAGGTAGGCGAGGCGCAGCGAGCCGAACAACACCTTGCTGAAGGTGCCCACGTAGAGCACCCGTCCCTGACCATCCAGCCCCTGCAGGGCGGGGAGCGGCCGCTGATCGTACTGGTACTCGCCGTCGTAGTCGTCTTCCAGGATCCAGGCGCCGTGCCGCTCGGCCTCGGCCAGCAGCGCCATCCGCCGCGGCAGGCTCATGGGCACGCCGAGCGGATACTGGTGGGCCGGCGTGGTGTAGATGAGCCGCGGCGCCGGGTGTTCCCCCTGCGGGTTGAGCCCCTCTTCATCCACCGGCACCGGGTGCACCCGGGCACCGGCACTCTCCATGGCGGTGCGGGCCCCGGGGTAGCCGGGATCCTCCACCCAGACTGTATCGCCGGCATCGATCAGCAGCTGGGTCGCCAGCAGGATCCCCTGCTGGGAGCTGGTGAGGATCAGGATCTGGTCCGGCTCGCACACCACGCCGCGCGATTGCACCAGATAGCTGCTGATGGCGCCGCGCAGCGCCTCCAGCCCCTGCGGCTCCCCGTAATTCATCCAGTCGCCGGCGTGCCGGCGCCACTGCTGCTGCATCAACCGGCCCCACAGGGCCTGGGGGAAGAGGCGGGGATCCGGCTGGCTGGAGGCAAAGGAGCGGCCCACCTCGGGCACGTCGTGACAGGCGCCGCTGTCGGCCATCTCCTGACCTCGGCGCGACAGGCCGGCCGCCGACTGGGGCGGGCGCGGAGTCGGGGAGACCGCGGCCAGCGCCACGAAGCTGCCGGCCCCCACCTTGCGCACCAGATAGCCCTCTGCCTCCAGCCGGCCATAGGCCAGCTCCACCGTGCTGCGGGATACCCCCAGATCGGCGGCCAGCATGCGGCTGGCGGGCAGCCGGCTGTGCTGGGGCAGGTGGCCGGCCAGCATGGCCGAGCGCAGGGTGCGGACCAGCTGTTCGTGCAGCGGCAGATCGCTGGCTTGCTGGGTGGCAAACAGGGTGGGCAGGGCAGGCATGGGGATCTCCCGGGCGCTAATTGGTCTGCTCATATTGGCAAAATTGGTCGGCGTGGCAAGGCCATTATGTCGCTACATTGAGGCTCAAGGTTCGGGATTCACAACTATTGGCAATGAAAGGAGTCTACATGTCGGAGTACAGCGCCACCATCAGCTGGCAGCGCGGGGCCAGCGAGCCCTTCGTCGATCAAGGTTACAGTCGGGCCCACTGGTGGGAGTTCGACGGCGGCGTCAGGGTACCCGCCTCCTCGTCTCCCCACGTGGTGCCGCTGCCCTGGTCGGTGGCCGAGAACGTCGACCCGGAAGAGGCCTTCGTCGCGGCGATCTCCAGCTGCCACATGCTCACCTTCCTCTGGCTGGCAGCCAGGGCGGGTTACCTGGTGGAGAGCTACCGGGACGAGGCGGTGGGCATCATGGAAGCCAATGCCCGCGGTCGTCAGGCCATCACCCGGGTCACCCTGCAGCCGCTGGTGCAGTTCGGCGGTGAACGTCAGCCGGATCTGGCCGCGCTGGAGCAGTTGCACCATCAGGCACACGAGGAGTGTTTCATCGCCAACTCGGTCACCACCGACATCACCACCCGGATCCGGGTTTGAGTACAAGGAGCGTCACTATGAGTCATGTATTGAGCAGCGGGTTGGCCAGTGCCGAACAAGCCCGCCTCTTCTTCGAGGCCCAGTTGGCCTTGCGCACCGATCCGGCGGATCTGGCCGCCGATCTGCTGGCCGGCGAAGAGCGGATCGTCGTCATCGACACCCGCTCTGCCGGTCACTATGCCGAGGGACACATCCCCGGTGCCATCAGCTTCCCCCACGCCACCATGAACCCGGCCACCACGGCCGCGCTGGCGCGGGACAAGGTCTATGTCTGCTATTGCGACGGCATCGGCTGCAACGGCTCGACCCGGGGCGCCTACAAGCTGGCGGCGCTCGGTTTTCAGGTCAAGGAGCTGATCGGTGGGCTGCACTGGTGGCGGCAGGACGGCTTTGCCGTCGCCACCGGTAGCGAAGCGGGCGTGCTGCAAACGGGAGGGATTGCCTGTGGCTGCTGATATCCATCTGAACGAGTTCGGCCAGCCGGTCGGTGCGCCGCTGCCAGACTGGCGGGGCGCCGAGTTTCCGCCCCGTCGCCCCCTCAACGGCTGGGGTTGCCGGCTGGAACCGCTGGATCCTGAGCGTCACGGCCCCGGCCTGTGGCAGGCCTTCAGCGCCGACAGCGGGGCCATGTGGACCTACCTGACCACAGGCCCTTACGCAACAGAGGCTGACATGCTGGTCTGGCTGCGAGAGTGCGCCGCCAAGAGCGACCCCCAGTTCTACACCATCTTCGACCAGGATGGTGAACAGCCGCTGGGGCTGGCCAGCTACCTGCGCATCGACCCCCTGGCCGGCAGCATCGAGGTGGGCTGGCTGCACTTTTCCCCTGCCTTGCAGCGTTCGCGGCTGGCGACGGCGGCCATGGCGCTGATGATGGCCAATGCTTTTTCCCTCGGCTATCGGCGTTATGAATGGAAGTGCAATGCCTTCAACCAGCCCTCCTGGCAGGCGGCGCTGCGCCTTGGTTTCAGCTACGAGGGGACCTTTCGCCAGAGCCGGGTGGACAAGGGGCGCACGCGCGATACCGCCTGGTTCTCGGTGATCGACAGTGAGTGGCCAGCGCTGCAGGCCTGCTTTGCGCGCTGGCTGGCGGAGGAGAACTTCGATGAGGCCGGCAGGCAGCGGTTGCGGCTATCCGAGCTGACCGCCGCCTGTCGAGCCAATAACGACTAACCCGGCAACATAACAGAGGCCCCGTCAGCGGGGCCTCTGTCGTTTCAGGCGTTACTCATGGTGCTCGCCGATGGGGGCGGCAATCCACTGCATCAGGCGCAGCATGTCAGCGGGCGCTACCCCCACCGAGAGGCCGCGCTTGCCACCGCTCACCAGGATCTCGTCAAACTGCATGGCCGAGTCGTCGAGCACGGTGGGCAAAAGCTTCTTCTGGGCCAGCGGGCTGATGCCGCCGACCTTGTAGCCGGTCAGCTTCTCCGCCTCCGCCGGCTTCATCATCTCCACCTTCTTGAGACCGGTGGCCTTGGCCAGCTGCTTGAGGCTGCACAGGCCGGACGAGGGGACGATGGCCACCACCGCCTGCTTGTCGTGATGGGCGATCAGGGTCTTGAACACCTGGGCCTCCGGCAGGCCGAGCTGGGTCGCGGCATGCTTGCCGAAGTCGTCGTGGGCTTCGCACTCGTAGGGGTAGAGCTTGTGGGGGATCTTGAGCTTCTTCAGCAGGTTGATGGCTGGCGTCATGATGGGTGCCTTGAGTCGAAACAAGGCCAAACAGTCTGCGCCTGTGGGGCGGGTGATGCAAGTTGCTCGCATCCCCAAGGGGTGGATGCGCGCACCGAGATAAAAAAAGCCCGGGTCAATGACCCGGGCTTTTCATTGCAGCGCGCCTCAGGAGAAGCAGATCTGCAGCACGTAGAAGATGGCGATGGCCAGGATGGCGCCCGCCGGCAGGGTGATGACCCAGGAGACCACGATGTTGCGCAGCACGCCCAGGTTCAGCGCCGCGATGCCGCGCGCCAGACCCACGCCCATGACCGCACCGACCAGGGTCTGGGTGGTGGAGATGGGCAGACCGGTGCCGGAGGCGATCACCACGGTAGCGGCGGTGGCCAGCTGGGCGGCGAAGCCGCGGCTCGGGGTCAGGTGGGTTATGCCGGTACCGACGGTGGCCATCACCTTCTCGCCCATGGTGGCCAGACCGATGACGATGCCGATGCCGCCGAGCGGCAGGATCCACCAGGCGATGTGGGAGCTGCCGCCGATCTCGCCGCCGGCCGCCACGATGGAGGCGACCGCGGAGAGCGGGCCGATGGCGTTGGCCACGTCGTTGGAGCCGTGGGCAAAGGCCATGGCACAGGCGGTGATGATCATCAGGATGCCGAATACCTTCTCCACGTTGGCAAAGTGCATCTTGCTGTCATCCTGCGGGTTGTATTGCTGGCCACGAATGTAGAGCCAGCCGGCAAACGCCACCGCGATGGAGATGGCGATGGAGAGCAGGATGCCCTCGCCGTCGGTCAGGTGCAGACCGACGTGGGTCAGCCCCTTCTTGATGGTCACCAGACAGATCACCAGCGCGGTCAGGAACATGTAGAAGGGCACGTAGCGCTTGGCGTTGTTCAGCGGATCATCGGTGTTGAAGATGAGCTTCTGCACGCTGATGAACATGAAGTAGGCGATGACGCCGGAGATGGCCGGAGTGATGATCCAGGAGCCGACGATGCCGCCGAACTTGCTCCACTGCACCGCTTCCGGGCCAATGCTCACCACGGCGAAACCGACGATGGCGCCGATGATGGAGTGGGTGGTGGAGACGGGCCAGCCGAAGTAGGAGGCCAGGATCAACCAGGCACCCGCAGCCAGCAGGGAGGCTATCATGCCGAGCACCAGCAGATCCGGCGTATCGGCAAAGGCGTTGCTGTCGATGATGCCGTTGCGGATGGTCGCGGTCACTTCGCCGCCGGCCAGATAGGCACCGGCAAACTCGAAGATCATGGCGATGATGATGGCCTGACGGATGGTCAGGGATTTGGTGCCGACCGACGTGCCCATGGCGTTGGCGACGTCATTCGCACCAATACCCCAGGCCATCAAAAAGCCGAACAAGGCCGCCACGAGCACCAGGGTGGTGCCGTAATTCGCGATAATGTCCATTCAGTGTTTACCCAGTCAGTCGATTACGAACGAGCCAGCATCAGTTCCAGACGGGCGCCAACGCGCTCGGCCTGATCTGCCAGGTCACCTACCCATTCGAGGATCTTGTAGAGGAACATAACGTCGATCGGATTGTATTTCTGCTCAACGGCTTGCAGCTGTTGGCGCAGCCCGATCTGCATGGTGTCAGTATCGTCCTCGATAAGATCCAGCTGGTGGATCATCTCGGCAACCATTTCAACTTCACGTCCTTTAAAGCCGGTTTCGAGCAGCTCATCGAGTTCTCCGATGGCTTTCTCGGCTTGGGCGGTCGCATCGATACAGCGTTTGAGATAGGCCATGAAATCGGCACGCATCTCGGAGGGGAATTCCATTTTGCGGCCAAGCATGCGGCCGGAAATATCCTTGGCACGGTTGGCAATCTTGTCCTGCTGGGTCAGCAGTTCGAGCAGGTCGGTACGGGCAACCGGCAGGAACAGGCCGCGAGGCAGTTTCAGACGGATTTCACGCTTGAGGATGTCTGCTTCTTTTTCCAGCTGGGCAATCTGCTGCCGGATCTTCTCGGCATCTTCCCAACGGTCTTCGGCAACGGCATCAAAGAAGGGAACCAACTGCTGGGAGCACTGGTGAACCTTGACGATATGCTTCTGCAGCGGCTTGATGGGGGACTTGGCAAAAAGCCCCAAAATAGTATTTACTGGCATGGCCAAACCTGTGTCGGTGAAAAAACACTCGATACGATTTTATGAGGGGCGCATGGTAACCGAACTGCGCCATCAATAAAACCGTGAATTAATCCTGATGTATCGCAGGCATTATATCCTCGCGCTTAGCATCACGCCCCCCAAAGTTGCCTGCCAGCCCGGAATGACTATGCAAACTGAGATCGAGATAAAGTTTTTTGTCTCCCGAGATATTCGACAGCCTTTTTTCAACCTTCTGAATTCACTGGAAATTATATCCAACTCTCAAGCCGAGCTCGGCAATGTCTATTTTGATACGCCAGCGCTGGATTTGCGCCGTCTGGAGATGGGATTGCGGATCCGTCGCAGCGATGATTTCGCCGAGCAGACGATTAAATGTCGGGGTCAGGCGGTGGGCGGATTGCATGCCAGACCCGAATACAATGCCCCGGTCGCTGGCGATATGCCCGCGCTTGACGCTTTTCCTGACGAGATTTGGCCGAGTCTTTCCACACTCGATGCAATCCAGGGTGCCCTGGTGGCCCAGTTTCGCACCGACTTCCTGCGCCGCCACTGGTTGATCGCCTTCGAGGGGGCCGAGATCGAGCTGGCCTGGGATCAGGGGGAGATCGTCGGCGTACTCGGCAAGAGCCTCATCGACGAGCTGGAGCTGGAGCTCAAGTCCGGCGAGGCGAGCGCCCTGTTCGGCTTGGCAGAACAGCTGGCCGGGCTTGGCGGTCTGCGGCTCGGGGCTCAGTCCAAGGCCCAGCGCGGTTATCGGCTGGCGGGGCTCGGCAAGCCGCTGGCGCTGCAAGCCTTGCCTGTATTGACCGACCTGAGCGCGGCCGAGCGTATCGCCCTCGGCCTGCAGCACTGGCAGCATCACGAGCAGTACTGGTTGGAACAGCCAGACGCCGAGGCGCAGGGGCTGGCGTTGCAGCAGCTGCGCCTGGGCATGGACCTGATTGCCGAGGCGGCCGACAGGTTGCCGGCAGCGGACTGGCTCGACGACCTGACCCGGCTCGGGCCGCGGCTGGCCTCGGTCGCCGGACAGGCCGACTGGCTGCAGGCGTTGCCGGCCCTGTTCCTTCAGGCCGACTATGTGCGCCTGCAACTGGCCATCGCCGCCTGGCTGCACCGACAAGGGTGATGAGCCGCGCGCCGCAGCGCCTGCAATGCAAAAAGGTGAGCCTGGCTCACCTTTTTCTTTGGCTGTCGATGGGGCCAGCGGGGCTGGCAATGGAGGCCTGCAAGGCTGATTCAGACCTGGGTGTAGATCAGCCCGGTGCTGCGCACCACGTCTTCCCCCTGGCAGCGCAGTTCCAGTTCGCTGGTGTCGCAGGGCTGGCCGTTGTGCTCTATGCAGAATTCGAAGCGGGTACGGGATTTTACCGGAATGTGCTGCGAGTTGGTGGGGGTGGCCTGCCATTGCCACTGCTGCAACACGGCGATGGCGGCGTCGCTGAACTGCGGGTCGCTGCTGTCCAGCACCCGGATCTGTTCGGCCCGACCCGCCGGATTGATCACGTACTCGAGTGAGCTGCAACCGGTCTGCCCGGCCAGGATGGCCTCTTTGGGATAGCGGGATTCCATCCGGGTGAGCGGGCTCCACTGGGCGTTCACTTCCTTGAGATCGCTTAAGGGGAGGGAGGTCAGATGGACGTTGTGGGTCTGCTGGCTGCAGCCGGTCAATGCGCACAGGGCGCCCAGCAAAAGAGTGGCTTTCATGTTCGCTTCCCTTCGTTATTGGTATTGCTGGCGGGCCGGGGCCCGCCGCTCGGCAGGGCCATTAATAAAATATTCAGCCACGAATGAAAACCCTTTACCGGCAACAGGTCAGAAAAAACCGCCTTTCGGCGGCTTTTTCGGTTTTTTCCGACTCAGTAATAGCCCGCATCGTCCGGGTTGGGCCTGGTCTTGAAGCGGCGGTGCAGCCACATATACTGCTCCGGCGCCTTGCGCACGGCGGCTTCTATCTCGCGGTTGGCACGGGTCGCATCAACCAGGTCGTCACCGCTCGGATAGTCGGCGAGCGGCGCCCCGATATGCAGGGTGTAACCCTCGCTGGTGCGGATGTTGTAGCAGGGCAGGGTGACGGTGTTTTTCACCCGCGCCAGGGTGGCCGTGCCGGTGATGGTGGCGGCCTGCTCCACCGCGAAGTAGGGCACGAACACGCTGGCATGGCTGCCATAGTCATGATCCGGCGCATACCAGAGCGCATCGCCGTTGCGCAGCGCCTTGATCATCCCCTTCACGTCCATCCGGTCCACCAGGTATTTGTTGGAGGCGCAGCGGCCGTGATACTGGGCATACTCCAGCACCGGGTTGGTGTTGGGACGGTAGACGCCGACCCCGGGCCGCACCAGGCCGAAGCAGCGGGCGTTGAGCTCCAGCGTGAGGAAATGGCAGGAGAGCAGCAGCATGCCCTGACCCTTCTCCATGGCGGCGATGACGTGCTCTTCCCCTTCCACCTTCATCAGGTTGCGCATCCGCCAGTCTGGCCAGAACCAGGCCATGCCGACTTCGAAGATGGCGCAGCCCACGCTCTCGAAATTCTGCTTGAGCAGTTTCTCGCGCTCATCCTTGGTCAGCTCGGGCATCGCCAGTTCCAGATTGCGGCGGGCAATCTTGACGCGGGATTTCAGCAGCTTGCGGGCCAGGCTACCCAACTGGCGTCCCAGCCACATCTGGCTGCGCCAAGGCAGCAGCACCAGCAGCCAGAGCAGGCTGAGGCCGAACCAGCTGGCCCAGTAGCGGGGATGAAACAGGCGGGGTTCGAGGCGGGGAGCATTGTCGTGGGCCATGAAAAGTCTCTTGTTCGCAATCGCCATGCACCGGGCAAGCCCGGTCGAATAAGGGGAGGCGATAAAGGCACGTGGGGATCCTGAACGGATCGTTTTATTCGCAAGCGGGGATTCTAGCCGAAAAGCGGGGTCGGGGGCGAATGGCTATGTGCTGGTCAGAGGGGCTGATGGTGGTTCACTGGCGTGACGGGAATCGTCACTACCGGTTTCTTTAAATGGAAACCGCAGGTTTGCTTTTTCTCCCTCAAATAAAAGAGTGTGATAAAATCGGCGACTGATTTTTCAGGTTTTGAGAGTCGATACAGATGAAGATCACCCTGCCCGAGTTTGAAAAAGCCCGCGTTCTGGTCGTTGGCGATGTCATGTTGGACCGTTATTGGCATGGCCCCACCGGCCGGATCTCGCCTGAGGCACCGGTGCCCGTGGTCAAGGTCGAACACATTGAGGAGCGCCCGGGTGGCGCCGCCAACGTGGCGCTCAACTCCGCCGCGCTGGGCGCCCACGCCGTGCTGCTGGGTCTGACCGGTCAGGATGAGGCCGCCGATGCCCTGGCTGGCCAGATGGCCGGCGTCAAGGTCGCCTGTGACTTCGTTCGTCTGGCCGACTATCCGACCATCACCAAGCTGCGCGTGCTGTCGCGCAACCAGCAGCTGCTGCGTCTGGACTTTGAAGAGGCCTTCCACGATGTGGACTCCACCCTGCTGATGGGCAAGGTCGAGCAGGCACTGCCGCACAGCGACGTGATGATCCTCTCCGACTACGGCAAGGGCGCCCTCAACGACGTGCCCGGCATGATCCAGCGCGCCCGCGCCGCCGGGATCCCGGTGCTGGTCGATCCCAAGGGGACCGATTTCGAGAAGTACCGCGGCGCCACCCTGCTGACCCCCAACATGTCCGAGTTCGAGGCCGTGGTGGGCAAGGTGAAGAGCGAAGAGGAGCTGGTTGCCAAGGGGCTGGAGCTGGTCAAGCGCTTCGAGCTGGAGGCCCTGCTGGTCACCCGTTCCGAGAACGGCATGACCCTGATCCGCGAAGGCCAGCCCGAGCTGCACCTGCCGGCCCAGGCCCACGAGGTGTATGACGTGACCGGTGCCGGTGATACCGTCATCTCCACCCTGGCCACCTCGCTGGCCGCCGGTAAGAGCCTGGACGAAGCCTGTGCCCTGGCCAACACCGCCGCCGGCATCGTGGTCGGCAAGCTGGGCACCTCCACCGTCAGCCCGGTCGAGCTGGCCAACGCCCTCTACACCGAGCAGGAGACCGGCTTTGGCGTCATGTCCGAAGCCCAGCTCAAGATTGCCGTGCAGGCCGCCCGTCTGCGTGGCGAGAAGGTAGTGATGACCAACGGTTGCTTCGACATCCTGCACGCCGGTCACGTCTCCTACCTGGCCAATGCCGGCAAGCTGGGGGATCGCCTGATCGTGGCGGTCAACACCGACGAGTCGGTGCGCCGCCTCAAGGGGCCGGGTCGTCCGGTCAATCCGACCGAGCGCCGGATGGCCGTGCTGGCGGCGCTGGGTGCCGTGGACTGGGTGGTGCCCTTCGCCGAGGATACCCCGCAGCGGCTGATCGCCGAGGTGCTGCCGGATCTGCTGGTCAAGGGCGGCGACTACAAGCCGGAAGAGATTGCCGGTTACGCCGAGGTGACCGCCAACGGCGGCGAGGTGCGAGTCCTCAACTTCGAGGATGGCTGCTCCACCAGCGACATCATCAAGACCATCCGCGAACGCGGCTAATACTGCTGGTCCCGTTTATCCGGGACCATCGCCAGCAAGCGACGATTCCCGGATAACAAAAAGGCGACCTTATGGTCGCCTTTTTCATTGCCGATAACGACTATCAGACTTTGGTCTTGGCTTTTGCAGTGGCAGGCATCAGACCCTGGTTTACTTCCACCAGATCCTGAGCTTCCAGCACACCGGCAGCCTGTTTCAGGCTCAGGATATTGAGGATGTAGTTGTAACGGGCTTCGGAGAGCTTCTGCTTGGCCTCGTACAGCTTGCGGGTGGAGTCCAGCACGTCAACGATGGTACGGGTGCCGACCTCGTAGCCCGCTTCGGTCGCCTTGAGGGCGCTGTCGGCGGAGATGACGGACTGGCTGTAGGCGCGTACCGAGCCGATGCTGGCGTTCACGTTGTTGTAGGAGGAGCGCACCGTGCTCTGCACCGAGCGGAAGTTCTTCTCCAGCAGTTCGCTGGCCGCCACGTAGTTGTACTGAGCCTGTTTCACTTTGGAGCTAGTGGCGCCACCGCTGTAGAGCGGCAGCTTGAAGGTCAAGCCGATGTTGGCCTGATTGTCATTGCCGCCTGGCATGCTATCCAGCTTGTAATCGGTATTGCTGGTTTGCAGTCCTGCACCCAGATCCAGAGTCGGCTCATGGCCGGTCTTGGCCAGGTCAATCTGCTCCTTGGCGATGTCCTTGCCGATGCGGGCACTGTGCAGTTGCAGGTTCTTGTCCAGCGCCAGCTCCAGCCACTTGTCGGAGCCGAAGGCGGTCTTCTGCGGGCTGAAGCGATCGGTGTTGAGCACGTCCAACTGACGGTGATCGATACCGGTCAGCTCGCGCAGGGTCTCGTAGCTGTTATCCAGCGAGTTCTCGGCGTTGATCTCGTCCGCCAGCGCCTGGTCACGAGAGGCCTCGGCTTCGTGGACGTCGGTGATGGCAGTCAGGCCCACTTCGAAACGCTGCTGGGTCTGTTCCAGCTGACGCTCTACTGCAACCTTGTTGGCGCGCACAAACTCCAGGGTATCCATCGCCTTGAGCACGTTGAAATAGGCCTGGGCAGTACGCAGCATCAGGCTCTGGATCTCGAGGTTGTAGGCGACATCAGACTGGGTTGCCTGCTTCTCGCTGATATCCAGATTGACCCAGTTACTGCGACGATAGAGGGACTGCGACAGCGTCACTTCACCCTTGGCGTTGTTGTTGCTCTGGGTATCGTTCTTGTTTTTCAGATAATTGAGTCCGGCACCCAGATCGATCTGGGGCAGCAGAGGGGCGCGGGTTTCGTTGATCTTCTCGAAGGCCTGATCGCGAACGGCTTTGGACTGCAGCAACTGCGGGTCTTTGATCTGGGCTTGCTGGTAGATGTCGAGCAGGTTTTCGGCATGGGCACCGGCACTGACGCCCAGCAACACCATGACGGACAAAAGTGTTCTTTTCATAGATCGATTTAACCTTATGTAGTAACCCAAACTGGTTGCTGGAGAGGGCAAATATTGTCACCGACCAAGCTTGATTGCAGCTTAATCACTCTACTATAAGCAAAATTTTATGATAACTGTCTCTTTTCCAGCGACAGGAACGTCAAGAACGAGGGTGAGTTTTCTCCTCCTCGTGCCTAGCCAAATGTCCTGTGGCTGCTAAAATCCGTCCCTCATCTCCGACGGGAGCGAGTGAATGAATGTTCATTCATATTCCCGGATTTTATGGTCTAACCGAGCCAAGTCAAGCTGGCGGGAGTCTCGTATGTCGCAGCAAGCCTTGCCCCAAACCCGTCACTATTCTGCCGATGACGTGAAAATTATCGATAAATCAGCAGGATATAACGGGTTCTTCAAAGTGAACGTCTATCGTCTGCAGCACAGGTTATTTGCAGGGGGCTGGAACGAGCCCATCGTCCGCGAGTTGTTCGAGCGCGGCCATGCCGCCGCCCTGTTGCCCTATGACCCGGTGCGCGACCAGATCGTACTGGTGGAGCAGTTTCGCATCGGCGCCATCGAGACCAGCGCCACCCCCTGGCTGCTGGAGCTGGTGGCCGGCATCATAGACCCGGGTGAGGTCGCTGAAGAGGTGGTGCGGCGCGAAGCGGTGGAAGAGGCGGGCATCGAGGTCGGTCGCTGCGAGCACGCCATCAGCTATCTGGTGAGCCCGGGCGGCAGCACCGAGCGGATCGAGGTCTACGTGGGCGAGGTGGATGCCAGCAAGGCCGAGGGGATCCACGGTCTGGCGGAAGAGGGTGAAGACATCCGGGTCCACGTGGTGAGCCGCGAGCAGGCCTATGCCTGGCTCAAAGAGGGGCGCATCGACAACGCCGCCTCCGTTATCGCCCTGCAGTGGCTGGCCCTCAATCACGGCGAGCTGCGTACCCGCTGGCTGGCAGGGCGCTAAGGTGGCGCTCGTTCATACCCAGGCCAAGCGCTATGTGCCTGATTTGATGTCCCTGCAGCGTACCTGCGAGGTCAACTACATGACCCTGATGAAACTGCTGCCGCCAGGCGGCAGTGTCGGCGCCGAACGCCGCTATCAGGTGGGCAACGGCCTGCAATTCCAGCTCACGGTGAGCGAGGAGAGTCGCTTCACCAGCCAGGTGATCCTGGCCCAGCACAACCCGGAATTGCCGAGTTATTTACAGGCCCGAATAGAGATTCGTTTGTACCATGACGTACGGATGGCGGAAGTGTGTGCGGCGCAACAGATTTCAAGGTTGCAACCACGTTATGATTATCCCAATAAAAATATGCACCAGCGGGATGAAAAGGAGCAGGTAAACCTGTTTCTGGCCGATTGGCTAAAATTTTGTCTCAGACATGGTACCAGCCTGATAAACATCCTCTAGTTGAACTCATAAAAAGAAGCGTGATTTTGGAAACAGAGCTACCCCAGGCGCAGGACGGCAGTGTGCGCCTGTTGCAAATTACCGACACCCACCTCTTCGCGAGTGCCGAGGGGCGGCTATTGGCCGTGCGCACTGCCGAGAGCCTGGCTGCCGTGCTGGAACGGGTGCAGGCCAATGACCATCCGTTCGATCTGATCCTCGCCACCGGGGATCTCTCCCAGGATCACAGTCCGGAGTCCTACCAGCGCTTCGCCTCCATGATGGCGCCGCTGGCGCGCCCCATCTACTGGCTGCCCGGCAACCATGACGACGGCCCCCTGATGACCGAATACCTGCATGCGGCCGGCATCAGCGAGGCCAAGCAGCTGGTAGGCGAGCACTGGCAGGTGATCCTGCTGGACACCCAGGTGCGCGGCAAACCCCACGGGGTGCTGGGGGATCACCAGCTGGCGGCGCTGGATCAGGCGCTGCGCCAGCATCCCGAGCGTCATGCCCTGATCGCCCTGCACCATCAGGCGGTGCCGGTGGGCTGTGCCTGGCTCGATCAGCACAATCTCAAGAATGCCGACGACCTGTTTGCCGTGCTGGCCCGCCACCCGCAGCAGAAGACCATTCTGTTCGGCCACGTCCACCAGGAGTTTGACGAGGTGCACCGCGGGGTGAGGCTGATCGCCAGCCCCTCCACCTGCATCCAGTTCAAACCGCTCTCTGATGGCTTCGCGCTGGACGAATCCGGCCCGGGCTGGCGCTACCTCACCCTCTACCCGGATGGCCGTATCGCCAGCCAGGTGTGGCGTCTGCCGGTGGGGCAGTTTGTGCCCGACCCCAATGCCACCGGTTATTGAGGAGTCGTGATGAAGTCCGTTCTCCTCTATCTGCACGGTTTCAACTCCTCGCCCGGCTCCGCCAAGGCGCAGCAGATGGCTGCCTGGGTGGCTGAACACAGACCCGATATCGAGGTGGTGATCCCGGCCCAGCCCAACACGCCGGCGGCGGCCTGGGCGGCCATCGAGCAGACCATTGCCAATCTGCAGAGCCGTTATGGCAACGAATTCAAGCTTGGCGCCGTGGGCAGCTCCCTCGGCGGCTTTATGGCGACCCGGGTCAGCGAGCGCTACGGCTGCCACGCCGCCCTGATCAACCCGGCGGTACGCCCGCACGAGCTGCTCTGCGACTACCTCGGCCCCCAGACCAACCCCTACACGGGGGAGCAGTATCAACTGCTGCCTGAACACATGAATGAGCTGCGGGCGCTGGCGGTGCCGGTGAGCGCCCCCGAGCGACTCTGGGTGCTGCAACAGCAGGAAGACGAGGTGCTCGACTATCGCAAGGCGCTGGACGAATACCGCTTTGCCCGGCTCTCGCTGGAGTGCGGCGGCGACCACGCCTTCGTGGCGTTCGAGCGCTACCCCGCCCAGATCGTCCGCTTCCTCGGGCTCTAGCCATGCAGCCGCCGCTGGCCACCTTTCTGGAACAGGTGCTGGCCACGGCGCAAGCGGGCCTCACCTACTCCAACGATCCCTTCGACATCGGCCGCTTCGAGGCGCTGCGAGCGGCCACGGTGGCGCTCATCGCCAGCCAGAGCGAGCTGGCGCCGGAAGCCATCAGCGACTGGATCGCCCTCGATCGCGGTTATCCCACTCCCAAGCTGGATGTGCGGGCCTTCATTCAGAACGATGCGGACCATATCCTGCTGGTGCAGGAGCGCAGTGACGGCTGCTGGACCCTGCCGGGGGGCTGGTGCGACATCGGTGACTCGCCGGCGGGGGCCGTGGTTCGCGAAGTGGTGGAGGAGACCGGCCTGGCGTGTCGGGCCGTGCAGCTGCTGGCGCTGTTCGACAAGCTAAAACACCCTCATCCGCCCCAGCTGCCCCACGCTCACAAGGCGTTCTTCCTGTGCGAAGTGACCGGCGGCCAGCTGCTCACCGAAACCGATGAAACCAAAGGGGCGGGGTACTTCCCCATCGATGACTTGCCCCCGCTCTCCCGCCATCGGGTACTGGAGTCCCAACTGCGAACTCTCCATGACCATCTGCTACAGGGGCGGCAGGATACCCTGTTCGATTGATTGGCTCGGAACCTGAACCCGTCTGCAAGGAGGCAGCATGATCAAGCGCATCGGCAATACCCCCATTCAGGAGCGACACAAGGCCAGCTGCCACTGCGGCGCCGTGGTGCTGGAGCTGACCCTGCCAGATGGCGTGGTGGATCCGCGCCGCTGCGACTGCTCGCTCTGCCGACGCCGGGGCGCCATCGTCGCCTCGGTGCCGCTGGCCGGCATCCGCATCTTGCAGGGGGAGGAGGTGCTGAGCTGCTACCAGTTCAATACCCGCACCGCCAAACACTACTTCTGCAGCATCTGCGGCATCTACACCCATCACCAGCGCCGCTCCAATCCGGCCCAGTATGGTTACAACCTCGCCTGCCTCGAAGGTGTCAATCCGTTCGAGCTGGGCGAGGTGCCGCTGCTCGACGGCATCAACCATCCGGCGGACCGGCTGGTCTGACCGGCAGGGTCTCATCTGCTCCTGTAGCACCTTGCGGGGCTGTGATAGTCTTGCCAGACCCGCCGCATGGCGGGTCGTGAGTCCGCATTTTCTCGCTTGCCAACAGGGAGCCCGCTTGTGACAACTTCAGCACTGCCGGATCTGATCCTGGGCGCCTCTCTCTACTTTCCACCGCTGTTCAAGGCGGTTCTGCTCGGCCTGCTGGGCTGGCTGCCGGTGCACCACCTGCTGCGCGACTGGCTCTACGGCGGGGATGTCTGGCATCCCCTGCTGATGGATCTCTCCCTGTTTATCCTCGCCGTCAGCGGCGCCCTATGGATATTGCTACATGGCTAAATCACCCCTCGCGACCCTCAAATACTTCTCTACCCTGCTGGTCTGCGCGCTGGCGCTGGCGGCGGGCTGGTGGCTGTGGAACTACTACATGCAGGGGCCCTGGACCCGGGATGGCAAGGTGCGGGCCGAGCTGGTCAGCATCACCCCCGAGGTGTCGGGCAAGATCATCAAGATAGCGGTGAAGGACAACCAGCTGGTGAAGGCGGGGGAGGAGATCTTTACCCTGGATCCCGAGCCCTATCAGATTGCGCTGGACAACGCCCAGGCGGCGCTGGCCAAGGCCAAATCGGATCTCGACAAGGCAGAGCACGAGGCGAGCCGGCGCAGCGGCCTGTCGCGCAGCGTCATCTCCGCCGAGGCGGTGGACGAGGCCCGCCTCAATGCCCAGGCGATGAAGGCGGCCTACCAGGTGGCCCAGGCCAATCTGGAGCAGGCCCGATGGTCGCTGGCCAAGACCCGGGTTCATGCCGCGAGCGACGGTTACATCACCAACCTGCAGACCCGGGTCGGCAACTATGCCAGCGCCGGTGTACCGCTGGTGGCACTGGTGGACATCCACTCCTTCTACGTGCAGGGCTACTTCGAGGAGACCAAGCTCAGGCACATAGCGCCGGGCAAACCGGCCGAGGTGGTGCTCTACAGCGGGGAGCAGCGGCTGCGCGGCGAAGTGGAGAGCATAGGGCGCGCCATCCACGATCAGAGCGTGGAGGGGGCCGACAACCTGCTGCTGGACGTCAAACCCAATGTGCCCTGGGTGCGGCTGGCCCAGCGGGTGCCGGTGCGGATCAAGCTGCTGGAGGTGCCGCCCGGGCTGACGCTGATCGCAGGCACCACCTGCACCATCACCATAGGGGAGTAAGGTGACCGCCTCGCTCTGGCGCCAGACCCCCTGGGGCAAGGCCAATGGCGGCCAGTGGCGCTACGCCCTGCGCAACAGCCTGGCGATGTGCCTGTCGCTCTGGCTGGCCTTCGTGCTGGAGCTGGATTCCCCCTACTGGGCGATGACCTCGGCCGCGGTGGTGAGTTTTCCCACCGTGGGCGGGGTCATCAGCAAGAGTCTGGGACGGGTGGTGGGCAGCCTCATCGGCGCCATGGCTGCGGTGGTGATCACCGGCCTTGGCATCAGCGATCCCTGGCTGTTCAGCTTCCTCATCGCGCTCTGGCTGGCGCTCTGCACCTACATCTCCAACCACCATCAGAACAACGTCTCCTACGCCTTTGCGCTGGCGGGCTACACCGCCGCCATCATCGCCTTCTCCTGCGTCAACGTGACCGACCCGCAACACATTTTCGACATCGCCCAGGCGCGGGTGAGCGAGGTGATCATCGGCATCCTCTGCGGTGGCCTGTTGATGATGATCCTGCCCAGCACCTCGGATGGCGAGACCCTGCTGCAGTCGCTGCACAAGACCCAGGCCCGCCTGCTGGAGCATGCCCAGCTGCTCTGGCTGGGGGAGGCGAGCCCGGAGGTGCGCACCGCCCACGAGGGGCTGATCGGCCAGATCCTCACCATGAACGTGCTGCGCATCCAGGCGGTCTGGAGCCACCATCGGCTGCGCCGCCACAACCGGCTGCTCAACTTCCTGCTGCACCGCCAGCTGCGCCTGATCAGCCTCATCTCCAGCCAGCGCCGCATGCTGCACAACTGGCCGGCGCAACCGGAGGGGCTGCAGGCGTTGCTGGAGCGGCTGCTGGCCGAGCTGGGCCAGCCCGGCTGCGACAAGTATCGTATCGCCCGGCTGCTGGCCCCCTTGGTGCCGACGGCGGCCAGCGACTACCGGCTGCACACCTTCTGGCGACGGCTGCGCCACTTCTGCTGGAGTTATCTGGAGTGTCAGCGCTGGCTGGATCGGTTGGCCCGCTACGACGATCAGGAGTGGCCGGCACCGCCGCGCCACTCTTCGCTCACCAGCCACACCGACACGCTGGAGGCGGCCTACAACGGCGGGCGCACCTTCCTCTGCGTGCTGCTGGGCTGCGCCTTCTGGATCCACAGCCAGTGGGATGCGGGCAGCTCGGCGCTGACCCTGCTCTCCATCTGCTGCGTGCTCTACTCGGCCACCCCGGCGCCTGCCAAGGGGGCCAACACCATGCTCAAGGCGATCCTGCTGCTGAGCCTCATTTGCTTCGCGGTCAAGTTCGGCCTGATGATCCGCCTCGACGACTTCTGGCTCTTCTGTGCCCTGCTGTTCCCCGTGCTCATCACCATGCAGCTGTTCAAGCAGCAACAGCCCAGGCAGGCGGTGTTGTGGGGCCAGCTCATCGTGCTGCTCGGCTCCTTTCTCGCCATCACCAATCCGCCGAGCTACGACTACCTGCAGTACATCAACGGCAGCCTGGGACAGGCGCTGGGGGTGATGAGCGCCGGACTGGCGTTCCAGCTGCTGCGACCGAGCTCGGATCGGCGCAAGAGCCGCCGCCTCATCCGCTCCCTGCGCCGCCACTTCATGGATCAGCTTGAGCCGGCCCCGCGCCAGAGCGAGAGCCAGTTCGAATCGCTCATCTACCACTGCATCAGCCAGCTCAGCCAGAGCCAGGATCAGACCGCCCGCCTCTGGGTGCTGCGCTGGGGCGTGGTGCTGCTCAACTGCAGCCACATCGTCTGGCAGCTGCGCCAGTGGCGCGGCGAGGATCAGCCCCTCTACCTGGTGCGCGACAACTGCATCCGCTCTCTGCAGGGGATCCTCACCGAGCAGGGGGTGCAGCACGCCTCTCTGGATCGCACCCTGGCCGAGCTGCAGCGGATCAGCGCGGCCCTGGCCAACCACAGGGAGCCGACGGCGCGGGAGCTGGCCGGCATGGTGTGGCGGCTGCACAGTTCTCTCTCCCAGTTGCAGCAGGCGCTGCCGGTCGCGGCCGAGGCGCGCTGAACGGGCCGGTGGGGTGACTTACCCCGTCCGGATCAAGCTTTGCCGCCGCCGGGTTTGTCCAATACCCTCCCAACGAGTAAGATTCTCCCCAAACGTCAATTCGCAAGGCCCTCCATGTCTACTCAATACAATGCGGATGCCATTGAGGTCCTCAATGGCCTTGAACCGGTGCGTCGCCGCCCCGGCATGTATACCGACACCACCCGGCCCAATCACCTCGGCCAGGAGGTCATCGACAACAGCGTCGACGAGGCGCTGGCGGGTCACGCCCGTACCCTGGAGGTGACCCTGTATGAAGATCAGTCCCTCGAGGTGATCGACGACGGCCGCGGCATGCCGGTCGACATCCACCCGGAGGAAGGGGTGTGCGGGGTGGAGCTGATCCTCTGCAAGCTGCACGCGGGCGGCAAGTTCTCCAACAAGAACTACCAGTTCTCCGGCGGTCTGCACGGGGTGGGCATCTCGGTGGTGAACGCCCTCTCCGAGCGGGTCGAGGTGACGGTGCGCCGCGACGGCCAGGTTTACGACATCGCCTTCGAGAAGGGCGAGAAGGTACAGGAGCTGACCATCACCGGCACCTGCGGGCGCCGCAACACCGGCACCCGGGTACGCTTCTGGCCGGAAGCCCATTACTTCGATTCGCCCCGTTTCTCGGTCTCCAAGCTGGAGCACCTGCTCAAGGCCAAGGCGGTGCTCTGCCCGGGCCTCACCATCAAGTTTCTCGACAAGAACACCGGCATCAAGCTGGAGTGGTGCTATGAAGACGGCCTCAAGGATTACCTGGTCGATGCGGTCAAGCAGTTCACCTGCCTGCCGGAGCAGCCCTTTGTCGGCGCCTTCAGCACCGAGCAGTCGGCGGTGGACTGGGCCCTCTGCTGGCTGCCGGAAGGGGGCGAATGCCTCGCCGAATCCTATGTAAACCTCATTCCTACCGCCCAGGGCGGTACCCACGTCAACGGTCTGCGTCAGGGCCTGCTCGACGCCATGCGCGAGTTCTGCGAGTTTCGCAACCTGCTGCCGCGCGGGGTCAAGCTGACCCCGGAAGATATCTGGGATCGCTGCGCCTACATCCTCTCCATCAAGATGCAGGATCCGCAGTTTGCCGGCCAGACCAAGGAGCGGCTCTCCTCCCGCCAGAGCTCGGCGTTTGTCTCCGGCGTGGTGAAGGATGCCTTCAGCCTCTATCTGAACAGTAACACCGAGCTGGCCGAACAGCTGGCCGAGCTCTGCATCTCCAGCGCCCAGCGCCGGATGCGCGCCGCCAAGACGGTGGTGCGCAAGAAGATAACCCAGGGCCCGGCCCTGCCCGGCAAGCTGACCGACTGTAACTGCGCCGACCCCATGCAGGGAGAATTGTTCCTGGTAGAGGGTGACTCCGCGGGCGGCAGTGCCAAGCAGGCGCGGGATCGCGAGTTTCAGGCCATCATGCCGCTGCGCGGCAAGATCCTGAACACCTGGGAGGTGGAGGCTGGTCAGGTGCTCGCCTCGCAAGAAGTGCACGATATCTCGGTCGCCATCGGGCTCGATCCCGACTCCGAGGATCTCAGCGGCCTGCGCTACGGCAAGGTGTGCATCCTCGCGGATGCGGACTCGGACGGTCTGCACATCGCCACTCTGCTCTGCGCCCTCTTTGTGAAGCACTTCCGCACGCTGGTGGAGAAAGGCCACGTCTATGTCGCCATGCCGCCCCTCTACCGGATCGATATCGGTAAAGAGGTCTACTACGCCCTCGACGAGGACGAGAAGAATGGCGTGTTGCAGCGGGTCGAGGCCGAGAAGAAGAAAGGCAAGGTGATGGTGACCCGATTCAAGGGTCTGGGTGAGATGAACCCGAAACAGCTGCGGGAAACCACCATGGATCCCAACACCCGCCGTCTGGTGCAGCTCACCATGGAGCCGGCAGGAGAGAGCGAAGGGGATGCGGCTGACGAGACCCTGCAGCTGATGGATATGCTGCTGGCCAAGAAGCGGGCGGGTGATCGCCGTGAATGGCTGGAAGAGAAGGGTAACCTCGCCATCATTTAAGCCGTCGGCTGGCCCGCACAGGGCCAGCAAGCATTTAGCCGGAGTCGCCCTGTGGCGGCTCCCGAACCGAAAGAGAAAATCACATGAGTGATGCTATCGAGCTCAGTCTGGACGGGGTAGAGCGCCAGCCAATGCGCACCTTTACCGAACAGGCTTACTTGAACTACTCCATGTACGTCATCATGGATCGGGCCTTGCCGCATATCGGCGACGGCCTCAAACCGGTGCAGCGGCGCATTATCTACGCCATGAGCGAGCTGGGGTTGTCGGCGCTCTCCAAGCACAAGAAATCCGCCCGTACCGTGGGTGATGTGCTGGGTAAGTACCACCCCCACGGCGACATCGCCTGTTATGAAGCTATGGTGCTGATGGCCCAGCCCTTCTCCTACCGCTACCCGCTGGTGGATGGTCAGGGCAACTGGGGTGCGCCGGATGATCCCAAATCCTTCGCCGCCATGCGTTATACCGAAGCGCGTCTGTCGCGCTTCTCCGAGCTGCTGCTCTCCGAGTTGGGGCAAGGCACGGTGGAGTGGACGCCGAACTTCGACGGCACCATGAAAGAGCCGGTGGTGCTGCCTGCCCGTCTGCCGCACATCCTGCTCAACGGGGTGACCGGTATTGCGGTGGGCATGGCGACTGACATCCCGCCCCACAACGCGCGGGAAGTGGCCTACGCCTGTGCCGAGCTGCTCGACAACCCCAATGCGGGGCTGGATGTGTTGATGCAGCACATTCAGGGGCCGGACTACCCGACCAACGCCGAGATCATCACTCCGCGCGACGATATCCGCAAAATCTACGAGACCGGCAAGGGCTCCATCAAGCAGCGGGCGGTCTGGAGCGAGGAGGATGGCGACATCGTCATCACTGCGCTGCCCCATCAGGCCTCCGGCGCCAAGATCATGGAGCAGATCGCCGCCCAGATGGTGGCGAAAAAGCTGCCGATGGTCACCGACCTGCGCGATGAATCGGACCACGAGAACCCGACCCGTCTGGTGATCGTGCCGCGCTCCAACCGGGTGGATGTGGAGGGGCTGATGGCCCACCTGTTCGCCACCACGGATCTGGAGAAGAACTACCGGGTCAACCTCAACATCCTGGGTCTGGACAACCGGCCCCAGGTGAAAGACCTCAAGACCATCCTCACCGAGTGGCTGAGCTTCCGCCGTGAGACGGTGCGTCGCCGTCTGCAGTTCCGCCTCGACAAGGTGCTGGCTCGCCTGCACATCCTCGAAGGCTTGCTGATCGCCTACCTCAACATCGACGAGGTGATCGAGATCATCCGCACCGAGGATGAGCCGGGCCGGGTGATGATGGAGCGTTTCAACATCAGCGAGACCCAGGCCGAAGCGATCCTCGAGCTGAAACTGCGCCATCTGGCCAAGCTCGAAGAGTTCAAGCTGCGCGCCGAACAGAACGAACTGGCCGAAGAGCGCGACAAGCTGGAGCTCATTCTGGGCTCCGAGCGTCGCCTCAACACCCTGCTCAAGAAAGAGCTGCTGGCCGATGCCGAGAAGTACGGCGACGATCGCCGCACCCCGCTGGTGGAGCGTGCCACCGCCGTGGCGCTGACCGAGAAAGAGCTGGTGCCCAGCGAACCGGTCACCGTCATCCTCTCCGACAAGGGGTGGGTGCGCGCCGCCAAGGGCCACGACGTGGATGTCGAGGGGCTCTCCTACAAGGCTGGGGACAGCTATCTGGCCCACGCCTGTGGCCGCAGCAACCAGCAGGCGGTGTTCCTCTCCACATTGGGAAGAACCTACGCCCTCGAATCTCACACCTTGCCTTCCGCGCGCAGTCAGGGCGAACCGCTCACCGGCCGCTTTGCGCTGGGGGCAGGGGAAGAGGTGCGCCATCTGGTGATGGGCAACGAGGGTGAGCCGTATCTGATCTGTTCCGACGCCGGCTACGGCTTCGTCTGCAAATACGACGACCTCATTGGCAAGAACAAGAACGGCAAGGCGCTGCTCACCGTGCCGGAAGGGGGCCTGGTGATGGCACCCCAGAAGATAGGTGCGCCGGAGACCGATCTCTGCATGGCCATCTCCAACGAAGGGCGCATGCTGCTGTTCCCGCTCAACACCTTGCCGGTGCTCGGCAAGGGCAAGGGCAACAAGCTGATCAGCATACCCTCGGCGCGCGTGAAGGCACGAGAGGAGTTTGTGGTGATGGCCGCCGTCATTCCGCAGGGGCAGTCCGTCACCCTGTTTGCCGGCAAGCGCAAGCTGACCCTCAAGCCAGCTGACCTTGACTACTACCGCGGCGAGCGCGGCCGCCGCGGCGCCAAACTGCCCCGCGGTCTGCAGCGAGTCGATCGCATCGAGATTGAAACTGTCGCCAGCGAGCCGGTGGCGGGGGAAAATCAGGAAGGGTAGTCAACGGATCTATACAAGATGGGAGCGAATTATTCGCTCCCATTTTTTTGTGAAAAATGACTCCTCATAGGGATAGTGGTAGCGTGTCGTCCCAATGTCGATTGGATCAGAAAGGATATCTGATGAGACTTCTTTTTCGTTATTTTTTACTTTGTGCAATATGTACGTGCAGTGCCTTGCCATCCTTCGTCGTATCGGCTGAATATACAGGGTTTAAGCGTCTCATGGTGACTGATCCTGTAGGTGGAAAGACTATGGATGCCGTATATTTCTATCCCGGTGTGGCCGCAGAAAAGACACCAAGTACGATAGGCCCTTATCAAATAGCGGCACAAAAGGCGCTGAATATAGTACCAGGACACTATCCAGTCATAGTGATCTCACATGGCAACGCCGGTAGTTTATGGAGTCATCATGACCTTGCCACGACCCTGGCTCGGCAGGGAAATATTGTTATTACCCTCACGCATCCTGGTGATAACTACAAGGATCAGACAGGGGCAGGGGCCATTAGTTCCTGGTATGGTCGTCCATTACAAATATCTGCCGTTATTACTGCTGCGATCAATGATGTTGAACTAGCCAAATATATTGATAAAGATAAAATAGCATTTATTGGTTTCTCTGCCGGTGGAGCAACAGGATTGTTGTTACGAGGAGGGGATATTGATGCAGGACGCTATGAAAATTATTGTCGTAAATATGGCATGAATGCCATATGTTCAAACAAAGGGGTGATAATAAATGATCATCCTGATCTAGTTGTGCACCCCGATTCTAGGATAAAGGCATGGGTTTTCATGGCTCCGGTGAGTATGGCATTCTCTCCCGGTTCACTCAGAAGAGTGATTTCCCCTACCCTTATTTTTACTGGTGATAAGGATGAAGAGCTCGCTTGGGAAGAAAATGCCAGAGATCTGGCCAACACGTTGGCTGCAGAAAAAGAATTTAAGGTAATACACAATGCCGGTCATTTTGTTTTTCTCTCTCCATGCTCTGCTCAATTAAATAAACTGGCATCAGCTATTTGTAATGATGCACCAGGAATAAACAGAGACGATATACATACGGTAATTAATGGTGAAATCTCTGAATTTCTCAGCAGAGCGTGGCTTAAAGTGAAAGAGCCGCGGGTCTGATGGCGACGAGTAATCAGCGTTCGAGAACGATGGCGCCGGGTTTTGGTATTTTGAAAAGCCGATGTGGCCAGCTGAGGATTTATCGGTGTTAGTTACTGATAACTCATGATGTTTTGCCGTATAAAATCAATGAATACGCGCGTCTTAGCCGGTAGATATTGACGGTTTGCATAAACAGCAAACAACTGCAATGGGGCGGCGGGTAACTCAAGTTCAATTTCGACCAAGCTGCCATCATCAATAAACGCTTGGCAAGAGACCTTGGCCAGAATGGCAAACCCGACCCCGGCTATTGCTGCCTTTAACGCCAGCTCACCACTATTGACCCGGTAATGTTCATTGACCTGAACGGTGGAAAATTCAGCGTTGGGTAGGGTGAACTGCCAAGGCATTCCCTTCAGGGCGCTCACCGTGGTGATGCAGGGGAGATCCTTTAGCTGGGCCGTGTGGTTGGGAAGTCCGCACCGCTGAATAAGATTAGGGGAACCAACCACGGTACAGGGAATGGTGGTTAGATGGCTCGCGATATAATCGCTGTCATCCAGCTTTCCTCTGTGAATGATGACGGCTATGTCCAGATCTTCTCTTAATGTCTCAAATCCTGACAGGTTGGTAATACAGCTGATCTTTATTTCGGGATGCTGACAGGCAAAGTCCGCTATCGCGGTTCCGAGCAGTCTGGGGCCGGCTTCATTGGGAATGCACAGGCGCAGTGGCCCTTTCAGCTGAATCTGCTGTGATGTCAATTCAGCCTCGGTTTGCTCCAGTGATTCCAGCAAGGGTTTTACTCGGGTATAGAGCAGCTGGCCAGCCTGAGTGAGTTTCATGTGCCGAGTACTGCGTTCAATAAGCTGGAGTGATAGTCTCTCTTCCAGCTGAGCAATGCTTCTGCTGATATTAGAAGTTGGTATTTCAAGGGTTTTGGATGCGCCGACAAAACTGCCTTGTTCAACCACGGCAATAAATATCCTTGATGAAGTAAAGTCCAGGCCGGTGCGCATCTATTGTCCCTGATATGATAACAGTCTGTGCCATTCTAAAGGATAAAAATAGATGATGGTAGTGGGTATGCTGTCTGTCTCCAAATATTGAACATGAACACTATGATGTCAGAAAAACACAAGCTAGGTAAGACACCTCATTTTAATGGTGCTGTGATGGATGTGAGTAGCGTTTGGCTGGCTGCCTTTATCCAATTGGTGAGTGCGCTGGACTTTATGATGATCATGCCGCTTGGGCCTGATTTATCTCGTGCGCTAGATATCAGTCCAACCTATATAGGATATTTGGGGGGAGGATATGCACTGGCCGCCGCATTATCATCTTTATTATGTGCCAGATATATAGATCGATTTGATAGAAAACAGGTGGCATTGCTCTCATTGCTGGGCGTTACACTATCCACCTGGGCCTGCACCTTGGCGTGGAATATGGAAAGCCTGTTCTTTACCCGTTTGTTGGCAGGCATATTTGCCGGTCCGGCAACGTCGATAGCAATGGCGATCGTCGTGGATGCCACGCCAGTCCCACAACGTGGTCGGGCGATGGCGATAGTGATGGGGGCTTTCTCATTGTCAGCCATTGCCGGTGTGCCCTTGGGATTGGAGCTGGCCATGTTGAAAGGGTGGAGCGCACCTTTTTATGTCGTCGGGGGGTTGGGCTTGTGCGTCAGCGTGATGGTATTTATGCGGCTGCCAAATATGACTTCCCACTTGGGGCAACACCAGAAGGTTTTTTCAATCACGGGTATGTTGAAACGAGCCGTGGTGTGGCATGCATTTATGGCAATCGGGTTGGCTATTTTCAGTACCTTCCTTATTGTTCCGAACATGGCAGCCTATTTTCAGTTCAATCTCGGTGTGCCTCGCAGTGATATGAGTCAGTACTATGTCATGGGCGGTGTTCTCAGCGTGATCGCGATGCAGTTGGGTGGCTATTTGATGGACCATGTTGGCGCAATGCGCGTCACGTTGTGGGCAGGGGGATTGATTATCGCCATTGTCTGGGATGGTTTCTTGGGGTCCCCCTTGTTGCCGACGATGATCATTTTTACCTTGTTCATGGTGGTGACATCGACACGGACGATCACGGCTGCTGCTGTTACTAGCCAGGTCGCAGAGCCTGGGGAGCGAGCAGGGTTTATGTCATTGCAGAATGTGTTCCAGCATATATTCAGCGGTTCGGCTGCCGTCGTATCTTCGATGCTGTTGACGGATGTCGATGGTCACCTGGGCAATATGGCTACCGTGGCCTGGCTGGTGATAGCGCTGACGCTGGTGCAACCCATCTTTCTTTATCGGCTGCTTAAACGGTTATGTGTGGTGACCGCTTAGCGTCATGTTTGATGCATGACGAGGCGGCAGGGTCACAGGCTTGATTGGCGAAGCGTGAACAGATGAGCGTGAAAGCCAGTCGCGGCAATATGTTTGGCGATTCCCTTTTGCCCCTCTCTCGTTTGGAGAGGGGCAGCGTGAAGGAAAGTAACCGTTGGGTGCATTAACAGGGGGAAAGGCACCGCTATAAATCAGTTTTCGAAATTCCACTGTATGGGCAGCTCAAGATCGAATATCAGCTGATCTCCGTCGAGATGAAAGGCCACGCTGGTCTGGTGTTGGTCGTATTCATCGATCAGCCGGCAGCTCTCGGTGAAGTTGGATTCGTAGCTGAGGCGCGCACTGCCGCCGGTGCGAGTCTCGTCGAGTTCCATCCCCAGCACCAGCAGCGGGTCTTTCTGACTGAGCTTGACCCGACTGTCACCCACATCCACCAGCCGCTCCAGCAGGGGGAAGAAATCCTGTTTGTGGGCCTCTATCGCCTGGGCGATGGCCTGTTCCAGCTCGGTAGAGCTGGCAAGGGGGCCATTCAGGGTGTAGCGGGTCTGTATCCTTTCCTGGGTCATAAACTGTTCCTCTCGGGGGGTTGCCGGCGGGCGCTTCTCCCTTGGCTGCGATGGGGCGCTCAGGCGGGGATGCGACCGTTGCGCACCAAGGCTCGGCGGATGTTTTTGCACATCTTGCCGAAGCGTTGGATCTCGTCGAAGGAGGGCGGAATGCCGCGATCGATCTGATATTGCCAGTAGCAGAGGTCCGTATCCACCAGCTCCATCAGCTTCTTGGGGCAGCCGATGCAGGTGTTGTCCGGCCCGCATTTGAAGGTATCCGGTTGATAGAGCGGAAATTCCGCCTTCACGGCGTCGATGATCTGCTGCATTGCGGTAATGCGGTCCGGCTTTCTACTCACTGCTCGTTTCCCGGCTCTGGTATGGGGGAGTCATTATATCCCTGCCAAAAATGGGGCCAATGACGCTTACGGGGTAGTTTTCTGCCAAGGGCGGCGGCCATGACAAGGGTTTCTGCTGTCAGCGGGATGCCGGATAGCACAACGCCCGGCAAGCCGGGCGTTGTGGGAGGAGAGGCAAGTGCCGTCCTGCAAGGGGGCATGGCCCCTTAGAAGTCGTGATAGAGCGGCCAGCCGAGCAGGGGGTGCTTGAGACCGGCGCGCATCTCGACGTTGTCGAGCTTCTCCGGCGAGGCGTTCTCCTGCTGCAGCAGCTGGTACTGGCGCACAAAGCCCAGGGTATGCAGCAGGTTGGCGACAAACCCCTTGCTGAGTTCCTGACGCAGACCGGCGATCAGCTCGCTTGGCAGCTCCGCCAGCAGCAGTTCCAGCTGGGCGGCCAGATAGTCGGTGTCGTACCAGGCTTCCTGCAGCACTATGTCTCGTGCCAGACGGCGTTTGAGATCCTGCTTCACCTTGAGTGGCGCGGCGCCACTGCCCTTGCCGCAGAGGATGCGGTAGAGCAGGGCTTCGGCCAGCTTGTCCTCCATGGTGGGGTGGTCGCTCTCGCAGGCGAAGAAGTGCTGGTCGATGAGTGCCATCAGGCGGCTCTTGTTGTGCTCGGTCAGCGCCTTCTCGTACTCCTGCCACCCTTGCCACTCCTCCACATCGGGCGGGCTCGAGATCTTGTCCAGCAGCCGCGCATCTACGTCACCGTAGAGGCTGTTGCCAGCCTGCTTGGGGCTGACGGTGATGAGCATCGACCAGCCCTTCTGGAACGGCTTGATGGGGCCTTCCGGCGCCTGCAGCAGCGCCAGGGCCTTGGCCGGATCCCGCGCCGAGAGCTCCTGCAGGCCGAGGCTCACCACGCCGATGACGTCGTGGGCGGCCTGCTCCAGCAGGTGCATCTTGTACTTGTTGTAGTACTTGTCGGCGAATTTGAGGCTCATCAGTACCGCCTTGCCCTTGATGGCGGCCAGCTGTTGCTCGGTCAAACGTTCATTGTCGCGGCCAAAGCGCAGCACCTGGGTCAGAAAGGGGCCCTGGTTGGCATCGCGAATGACTAACTGCATGAATGGGCTCCTTAATCCAGAAAGCTGAACATGTCGTCGACGTCGCCGTATTCGTCTTCCTCGACCTTGTTCTTCTCCTTGGCCTGCATCACCAGCTCGGCGGCAAACTTGTTGATGATGCCGTCCCAGGTCGAGTGTTCGCTCCGCAGTAGCGCCTTGATGGCTTTCTCCACCTCGGGGGCCAGCTCGCGAATGAGCATCAACAGGCTGCGCGGGTCGTCCAGTGCGTAGTCGTGGACATCCTCGCTCTGCTGGCGCTCGCTGTAGCGCAGAGACTCTTCAAGGTCTTCCTCTTCGGCGTGCAGCACGTCGCGATAGCCTTCGTCCTCTTCATAGCGATCGCCACGATAGAACTCGATAAAGGGGATGGCGAGGTAGAAGAGACCGGCCGGATCCTCGGCCACGCACTCGAGGATCTCCCGCTGCTTGGCTTCGCTATCCTGGGTGCGGATCAGGTAGTTGAGGAAGTCGAAGGTGTGCTGTTGCAACTCATCGGCGTTGTTCTTGATCGCCTCTTCCCAGTAGAGCGGCTGCTGGCAGACGATGTCGCGGATCCGCTCCGGGGTCATCAGCTCGGAGATGATGGAGGGGAAGGAGATGTCGTGCTGGCCGTTGATCTGGGTCAGGGTAACGATATCAATGTTTTCAATCACTTCGGCCAGCTGGTCGTCAGACATGGTCTTGGCGATCAGCTCGAACTTCTCGCTGGCCTGCTTCGGCTCGATAACGGCCAGCTCTTTGATCTCGATGGCGGTAATTTCTATCAGACTGTTGCTCATGCCTTGCCCCAATTAGAAACGGACTTCGTCGTACATATCCTGATCGCCGTCATCATCACCATAGCGGTCGCTGCCGCCGTGGTAATCGGCGTCGGCATCTTCCCCGTCTTCCTCTTCCTCATCGCGCAGATCAACGTCGTCATCGCTGCGGTGGCTGCCGCGCGGCAGCGGGTTGTCGAGCAGGAACAGCACGGCGCAGGCTTCCATCAGCTGATCTTCGCTCTGGGCCCGCACCGCCTTGACCAGCGGCAGGATGGCGTTGTTGAAGCCGACGCTCACCTTGAACTCGTCCCAGCTCGGCTGCTCGCCGCTGGCGAGCCACTTGTTCCACTGCCCCTTGGCCTTGGCCGGGAACTGCACCCGGCCATAGAGGGCGAGCGGCAGATACTCGGGCATGAACTCCAGCATGCTCATGTCGGCCAGCAGCAGGGCCTTCATCTGGTCGGTGAACTGCTCGAGTCCCTTGGGGTCGTCCTGATCCCGGTAGGATTCGATGTTTTCACTGGCATCGCTTTGCAGGGCCTTGAGCCGTGCCTGGTCCCATTTATTTTGCATAGTCGCTCTTCTTGCCTGGTGGCTCAGGGGTAGAACTGGTCCCACATCTCCTGCATGGCAGCAGCGGGATCGGTCACGATGACGTTGTTGAAATCCTTGATAAAGGCGGCCCGCTGTTTCGGATCGGACAGCACTTCATAAGCCTGCTTTACCTGGTGCAGCTTGAGGGCTGCCTGCTCTTTCTCTTCTTCGCTCGCCCCGTGCAGCTTGTCGGGGTGGTACTGGTTCGACAGCCGTCGATAGGCTTTTTTGATGTCGTTTTCACTGGCGTTGGACTTGACGCCCAACACCCGGAAGTAGTTGTTCATGACGGATCCTGCCTCACTGGCATCGTGGAATTGACCCTGCGCTAGCCTGGCGGCGGGGCTCTTGGCAAACCAGGCTCGGCAAAAACCCGACATTTTAACGCAAACAGGCCGCCATCGCCATGGATAGGAAGCGAACAGATGGGCGTGCTGGTGGCGTCGTGCGGGGCCTCGTCAGGGGCGGTTTGGGGCCGTTTGTGACTATTTTGTCAGTTCCATGGTGACCCATGTGTGACAGGGGTTGAAAAAACGCCCGGACTGGCCGGGCGTCGAGGTCAGGGGTCAGCGCAGGCTGGCCCACAGCAGGCGGGCCTTGAGCCCGAGCCATGAGCTCCAGCCGGTGGTGCTGCTCACCAGCGTCCCATCCTTGATGATGAGGAAGGTGGGGGTGACCCCCACCTGCCAGCGAGCAGCCAGCTCTCCCCGCTCATCGTTGTGGGTGGGAAAGGCGAGCCCCTTCTTCGCCATCCCGGCGCGCAACTGGTCATCGCTGCCGGAGCGCAGCGCCACCGTCAGCACGTTTTCACCCTGTTGCCAGAGTTGCTCCACCGTGGGGGTAGTGAAGCGGCAGACGCCACACCAGCTGGCCCAGTAGTAGACCAACAGCGGCTTGCCGCGGCTCTGCTCGGCCAGGCTGGTGATGGTGCCATCCTGCAGGGTGAAGGGGGCCTCCATGGCCCCCGCCGGCAGGGTGGGGCTGCGCCACAGATCCAGCAGGGTGGAGATGACCAGCGCCATCAGCAGCAGCCAGAGCGCCTCCTTGCCCCAGCGGCGCCAGCGGGGTGGCTTTACGACTGCATCTTCCGCCATGGCTTAGCTCCGCTTGGCCAGCTCGGCCTTTACCAGCTGCTCCAGTTCGTCATAGGGCACGGCGCCCGGCACCAGCTGGTTGCCGATCAGCGTCGCCGGGGTGCCCTGCACCCCCAGGAGCGTGCCGATGCGCAGGCTATTGCGCAGCTCCTCGGTGGCTTTGGCATCGGGCTTGAGGGCCGTGTTGCCGGTGGCCGCCAGCGCCTTGTTGATGTCCGCCTCGGTCAGCATCCCCTGCTTGCTCATCAGCTTGTCATGCAGGGCGAGGAAGCGGGCCGGCTCCTGTTGCCACAGGGTCAGACTGTACTGGGCCGCCTTGGCGGAGCTCTGTCCCTTGAACGGCAGCAGTTTGATCACCAGCCCCAGATCGTCGGGATAGGCCTTGAGCAGCTTGGTCAGCTGGGGATCGAACTGCTTGCAGTAGGGGCAGTTGTAGTCGGTGAACAGCACCAGGGTCAGCTTGGGGTGCTTGGCGCCGAGGCGCGGGCTGGTGGCGCTGCTGAACAGCACGTCCTGATTGCCCTTGATGAAGTCGCCGAGTTGGGCCTCCTGGGCGGCTGCGTTCTGCTTCTCCCAGGATTCGGCCGCCTCGTCGAGGATCTTGGGGTTCTGTACCAGGGTCTCGCGGATGAGCTCCTTGATGCGGGCCTCCTGCTCCGGGGTGAAGGGTGCCGCCTGCAGCAAGGGGGCGCAGAGGGTGCCGGCAACCAGGGCGGTGCAGAGGGTAAGGGTGCGCAGTTTCAGGGTACGCAGAGTCATGGGATTCTCCTTAAAAGTGGGGGGCATCGGCCTGGACGAGGCCGGCCTGGTGCAACACGTCGAGCAAGTCGGCCTTGTCCAGCAGGGGCGAGAGGATCTCTCCCTCTGGCAGGCCGGGCCCGTAGATCTGGTTGAAAGGGACGGCGGCAGCGCCGCGCTGGCGCAGGAAGGCGGAGATGGCATCGCTCGGCCGGCTCCAGTCGCCACGCAGGGCCACCACGTCCGGGGCCGACAGGGCGCCCTGCACCTCGTCACGCAGCAGCACGTTGTACTTGTTGGCCTTGCAGGTGACGCACCAGTCGGCGGTGACGTCGACGAAGACCCGCTTGCGCTGGGCCAGCGCATCGACGATGGCCTGTTCGGTGAGCGGCTGCCAGGCAATGCGATCGACGCTGCCCGACCCCTGCGCCGTGAGGGCGCCCCCCAGCAGCAGGGCACCGCCGATGAGGGCCGAGAGGGAGAGGGCCAGCGTGAAACCGCGCATGCCATAGCGCCAGAGGATGCCAATCAGCAGCGCCAGCAGCATGGCGGCCATCAGCCAGCCGGTGGCCGTGCTGCCCAGATGGTTGCCAAGCAGGCTCGCCAGCCAGAGGCTGGAGCCCAGCATCATCAACCCGAGCAGGATGCGTAGTCGCCCCATCCAGCGGCCCGGTTTGGGTAGCCAGAGGGCGAGGCGCGGCAGGGCCGCCACCAACAGCCAGGGCAGGCTCATGCCAAGGCCGAGCGCCGTGAAGATGAGCCAGAGCTGGCCGAGCGGCGCTGCCAGTGCAAAGGCCACCGCGGTGCCGAGGAAGGGGGCCGAGCAGGGGGTGGCCAACAGGGTGGCAAAGCTCCCCTGCAGGAAGTGGCCGCCGAGCCCCTTGCCGCCGCTGGTGGCGAGGCGAGTGCTGAGATTGCTGGGCAGGTGGATTTCGAACAGCCCCAGCAGGTTGGCGCAAAACAGCAAGGTCACCGCCACCATGAAGCCGATGAAACCGGCGCTCTGGAACTGGATCCCCCAGCCGACCGCCCCCTGGGTCGCGCGCAGCAGGCTGCTCATGGCCGCCAGCACCCAGAAGGAGGCAATGATCCCGGCGCTGGCGGCGAGGAACTGCTTGCGCACCTGTCGCTGTTCGCTCTCTTGCTGCTGCAGCACGGTGCCCAGTTTCAGGGCCAGCACCGGCAGCACGCAGGGCATCAGGTTGAGGATGAGGCCGCCGAGCAGCGCCGCCCCCAGCAGCCAGATGAGAGGCTGGCCTGGGGCTGGCAAGGCGAGGGGATCGGCGATGGTGGCGCGGGTCTGCCAGGCCTCATCGCCGCTGCCGAGCAGCAGGCTGAGGGATTGACCGCGCAAGTCAGGGGCATCCCCCTGCCAGCCATCGCTGACCGGAACCCGGGCAATCAGGGTGTTGCCACTCACCTCGAGCGCGGGCTTGCCGAACTCGGCCCCCTCCAGCGCATCGATGAAGAGCGCGGGCGCCTGCCAGCCCTCTGCCCGCTCGGCGCGCAGCTGCAGCTGGTTGTGCTGGTAGCCGAGCTCGACCCGGGTGTCGGCGGGCAGCGTCTGCGGCAGGGTGCTCATGGTCTGGGCCCAGCCGAAGTCGAAACCGGCCGGCGCCTGCCCATCCACCGCCAGGGTGAAGGGGTAGTCGGTCAGGATGCAGACGTTGCTGCAGGTGGAGAGGCGCAAGGTGCCCTGGAGCGGCTGCCCGGCCGGGTAGTCGAGGCTCAGGGGGAAGCGCACCTGTTGCTGATAACCCTGGGTGCTGAGCCCGGCCACCTCGAAGGGGCGCGGCGTGGGCCAGTGCCACTGGAAGTCGCCGACCGGCTGATCCCACAGGATCTGGGGCGCTATGCCCCCTTCACCCGGGCTGCGCCAGTAGGTTTTCCAGCCGGACTCGAGGGCCACCTCGAGCAGGATGCGGGTCTGGTCAGGGGCGCTGCGGTCGGCTTGCAGCCAGACCTTGGCGTGATCGTTCTGGGGGCTGGTGAGCCAGCCCGTATCGCTGGCCAATCCGCTGGATTGCCACAGCAGGCAGCCCAGCAGCAGGCTCGCCTTGAAGAGAGTTGACATAAACGTTGTCTCGCAAAAAATGAATGACAGCAGGCTGAAAAAGCGCGGCTGAACTCATTCCCGCCAGACACAGAGGGTGAGGTGAAGTCGTCGTTCGGGGGGCGACACGGCCCGTGGCGGCGGCAGTGGCGGCGTGTAGCGCCAGAGCGGGGCCAGCAGCGCGATGAGCAGGGCCACCGCAAAGAACAGTTGCTCGAGGCAGAGCAGGGTGGTGGCGCTCAGCCACTTGCCGTTGAGCTGGCAGCTGTTGGGCTGCGGGCTGGCGGGCGTGCCCTTGTCGGCCTGGTCGTCGGCCGTGACGAAGGAGGGCAGGGCCTGACAGCTGAGAGCATGATCGAGCAGAGCCAGCCGGGCCAGCGGCTGGGCAGCGCAATTGAGCACCAGCAGGCAGACCAGCAGCAGGAGTCGTTTCGCCACGCGTTGTTGGTGAATCATGCTCGCCCCGTTCATCAAGATGGCCACATCCTAACGGCCAACGCCGGGTGGGGCAAGCCGCCGTCCGTTTTAAGGCAGAGGGGCGAGTGGCAGGGGTGGTCGGTTCTGTTTGGCGAACGCTTGTTCGCTAAAAGGGGGACCAGTATACTGCGCCGAGTCAAAATCCGAGGTGTTCGATGCTCAAACTTGCCCGTGTGCTGCTGCTTGGTCTGCTGCTCATCTTCTGGTTCCTGTTCGGTCTGCTGCTTTGTCTGGTGCGTCCGCGCCATCCCAACAACGTCTATGTCTTCGCCCGCATGTATCATGCTGTCTGCCCGCTGATCGGGCTCAAGGTCCGGGTGACGGTGGCCGACGAGGTCAAATCGGTGGGGCCGGCGGTCTACGTCTGCAACCACCAGAGCAACTACGACATCTTCACCGTGACCGGCGCGGTGCAGCCCGGCGTGGTGGCGGTGGGCAAGAAGAGCCTGCTGTGGCTGCCCTTCTTCGGCCTCATCTTCTGGCTCTCCGGCAACGTGCTGATCGACCGCTCCAACCGCTCCCGCGCCATCGGCACCATCGGCCAGGTGGTGGAGCGCATCAAGAATCGCGGCACCTCCATCTGGATGTTCCCGGAGGGGACCCGCTCCAAGGGGCGCGGCCTGCTGCCGTTCAAGGCGGGCGCCTTCCACACCGCCGTACAGGCAGAGGTGCCGGTGGTGCCCATCGTCTGCTCCAGCTACTTCGGCCAGATCGATCTCAACCGCTGGGACAACGGCGAGGTGCTGCTGGAGGTGATGGCCCCGGTCTGCAGCAAGGAGCACGGCGCCGCCGGCATTCGCGACCTCTCCGACAACTGCCGCGCCCGGATGGAGGCCAAGCTGGCCGAGCTGGACAGCAAGCTCGGTCATCCCCGGGCTGCCTGAGTACACCGCTGATTGCATGAGGGAGCCGCCGGCTCCCTTTTTTATTGGTTAAAATCACCACTTGATCGGTATTTTTCGCCACTAAGACGATATTGAAAATACCTGATAAAACCTCATCTATATGTAAGTAAAGGAAAAATTATCTTGGCATGGCTCTTGTAATGTCATGGGAAGAGATAGCCATCCCATCAACAAGGAGCCAGACCATGAGCGTATTTAGCCGCCTGACCGACGTGATCAATGCCAACCTGCACAGCCTGCTCGACAAGAGCGAAGAGCCGGAGAAGATGCTGCGGCTGATGATCGAAGAGATGGAGCAGGTCCAGGTCGAGATGAGAACCCAGGCCGCCCGCGTCATTGCCGAACAGAAGCAGCTGGAGCGTCATCAGCAGGCGTTGCAGCACCAGATCCTGGAGTGGGCGGCCAAGGCCGAACTCGCCATCCAGAAGGGGCGTGAGGACCTGGCCCGGGCCGCGCTGACCGAGAAGTTGGCCGAGGTCAAAAAATGTGAGCAACTGGAGCAGGACAAGGCGCGGGTCGCCGAGGTGCTGGCTCAGCTCACCGCCGACAGCGAGCGGCTGGCCGCCAAGCTGACCGAGGCGCGCGAGAAGCAGAAGCTGCTGACCCTGCGTGAACAAACCGCTCACAGCCGGCTGCGGGCCCGTGCCCAGGTAGACAACCAGCGCATGCACGAGCTGATGGCCCGCTTTGACGGCTTTCAGGGCCGGGTCGATCAGCTGGAAGCCCAGCTGGAGGCGGCAACCCTGGGGCAGAACCCCTCGCTGGAGGCCCAGTTCCGCGAGCTGGAGCTGAACGACGAGATTGAACGGGAGCTGGCCCGCCTCAAGAGTCAAAAGGTGGAGGCATAACCATGACGCCCTGGCCGAAGGATCTTGCCCATCGCAAGCTGACCGGCGTCTGCGCCGGCATCGCCAACGGGCTGGGGCTCTCCAGGGTGACGGTGCGGGTTGCGGCCCTGATGGCGCTGATCCTGATGCCGCCCTTGGCGCTGGCCGCCTATCTGCTGGCGGTACTGATCATGCCGCCCCGTCGTGAATTGAAGCGCTGGCTGGATTGACCCCGGGTCACTCAGCGGCATTAACCCAGTGAGGAGCAACACATGCTGGAATTTATCGTCTTGATGCTGGTTCTGGTCGGCATGGCGCTGGCCGGGTTCACCGTGCTGGCCATGCTGCTGGTGAGCGGCGTCTTCGTGCTGTTTGGCGCCCTGGCCGGCATGTTTGCCCTCATCATCAAGCTGGCGCCCTGGTTGCTGGTGCTGCTGGTGGTGTGCTGGTTCATCAGCAGCCGGCGCAAGCAGGCTAATACCTACCGTTGACACTCCCTGTTACCGGATCCTTCCTTGGCCGCTGTGTACAGCGGCCTTTTTTGCGTCTGCTGGTGGCGTGCTGATTTCAGCAGCCGGCGCAAGCAGGTTAATCAACACCTACCGTTGACACTCCCTGTTACCGGATCCTTCCTTGGCCGCTGCGTACCGCGGCCTTTTTTGTGTCTGGGTGGTGGCGTGCTGGTTTCAGCAGCCGGCGCAAGCAGGTTAATCAACCTGCCGTTGACACTCCCTGTTATCGGATCCTTCCTTGGCCGCTGCATACCGCGGCCTTTTTTGTGTCTGGGCGGTGGCCAGCCAGGACTGGCTGCAGGCGAGCCAGCGCTCCGGCTGGGTGATCAGCTGCTCCTTGAAGGCCTTGCTCTGCTGCTTGAGCCGGTATTCGAGGCGCAGCGCCGCCCCTTTCTCGCCGATGACCTGCTGCCATGCCAGGGTCAGCGGCCCTTTGCCACGCAGGGCGCGGGATCCCTTGCCGCTCTGATGCTGATGCAGGCGGCGGACCGGGTCCGTGCTGATCCCGGTATAGAGCAGGCCGCTGGCGGTGCGCACCATGTAAATGAACCAGTGGCTGGCGGGCGGACTGGCAGCCGGTTCGGCGCCGGGAGCAGGTTCTCTCATTCGATCTCTCTGTGCCACACTCAAGAGCAGCTCAAGGAGGTGCGATGCGAGCGTGGTGGTGGTTGTGGTGTTTGCTGTCGATATCGGCTCATGGCGAGACGCTGCGTCTCTACGACTATCATCAGCACCCCCCCTTCATGACCGGGGAGCAGACCGGTCTGAGCCGGGATCTGGTCAAGTATCTCAATGAAAAGCTTGGCGGAGAACCCAGGCTGGAACTTTGGCTGGTGAATCGGGCCAGACTGGCGCTGGAGATGTCGGACCCCGGCTTCGATGGCCTGGTGGCCTGGGTCAATCCCGCCTGGGTGGGGGATCCCCAGCGCGAGCTCTACCTCTGGACCTTTCCCATCATGCGCGATACCAACGAGCTCATCTCCAGCGTCGCCAGGCCGGTCATCTATCGCGGGCCCGACTCACTGAAGGGGATGAGCTTCGGCGGCATCGAGGGGTATCGCTATCAGGGCATCGACGAGGCGGCGGCCAGGGGCGATCTGGTGCGGGTCGATGCCAAGAAGGTCAAGACCAACTTCAGCCTGCTGGTGCGCGGTCGCATCGACGTGACCCTGGTGCCGGGCTCGGCGCTCACTTTCTTCACCCATGACCCGGCCTTCGAGGGCAAGCTGTTCGTCTCGCCCTTTGCCCAGTCCAGCTATACCCGCCACATCCTGTTGCCAAAATCCCGCAGCGCACTGCACAGCCGGCTGAATGACATCGCCGAGCAGATGGACCGAGATCCCAAGTGGCACGCCATTCTGGAATCCTACCGCGGCAGACCCTGAGCGTCGGCGTTGCGGCGCAGATGGCGCCCGAGCTTGTGCAGCGGCAGCAGGCTCACCAGCAGGCCGGCCCAGACGAAGGCAAACCCCACCGATTTCACCGGATCCGGCGTCTCGCCAAACCAGAAGATGGCGAGCAGGAAGGCGAGGCTGGGCTCTATGTACTGCAACAGCCCCACCGTGCTCATGCGGGTGCGCATCATGCCGTAGCAGAACAGCCCCACCGGCAACAGGGTCGCGGGGGCGCTGCCCATCAGCAGCAGTCGCTCGGTCCAGTCACCGGCCACGAACTGGCTGGCACCGCTCACCGCCAGAGCGCCGATGATCAGCAGGGCGACGGGCAGCTGCACCAGAGCCTCGAGGTAGAGGCTGACGCCGGCGTCATAGTGGACCTTCTTCTTGAGCAGACCGTAGAGGGCGAAGTTGGCCCCCATGATGAGGGAGAACCAGGGCAGCTGGCCGTAAGAAAAGAGCATGTAGGCCAGCCCCGCCAGCGCCAGTGCCACCGCCAGGTGTTTTTGCGGGGTGAGCTTCTCTTTGAGGAACAACACGGCAAACACGATGTTGAACAGCGGCGTCATGAAGAAGGCGAGGCTGGTGGCCAGCACCTGGCCTGTGGTGAGGCACCAAGTGAACATGCACCAGCTGATGGACATGACGGGGCCGGCCAGCAGGATGAGGCCGAGCTGGCGCGGTTCGCTGCGTAGCCGCGCCCAGGGCACCCGGTAGCCGATGAGGAGGAACAGAAGGCCCAGCAGCACCGCCGACCAGAGTACCCGGTGGGAGAGCAGCTCCCACATGTTGACTGCGGTCATGAACTGGTAATAGAGGGGCAGCATGCCCCACAGCACGAATGAGAGGGCCGCGCTGCCGGTGCCCATCCAGTTCTTCATCTCGCTCCGTTTATTAAATTAAACAAATGTGATTGCATGATAAGTATCTGCTGAATCTTTCACAAGCAGGATCCGGCGGAAAACTCTGCTACTATCGGGCCCATGAACCGACTCGACAGTTTGTTTGAACAGATCCGGGCCTGCCGCCTGTGCGAGGCACACTTGCCGCTCGGGCCCAGACCGGTGATCCGTGGCAGCGAGCGCGCCCGTCTGCTGATCATCGGCCAAGCGCCCGGCACCCGGGTGCATGCCAGCGGCATCCCCTGGGACGATCCCTCCGGCGATCGCCTGCGCCAGTGGCTCGGGGTGGACAAGGCCACCTTTTACGATGAATCCCGTATCGCCATCATGCCGATGGGGCTCTGTTATCCCGGCAAGGGCAAGTCGGGAGATCTGCCGCCGCGCCCCGAATGTGCACCCACCTGGCACGACAAGGTGCTGATGCTGCTGCCCAACATAGAGCTGACCCTGCTGATCGGCCAGTATGCGCAAGCCTACTACCTGCGGGATGCGGCGAAAGGGTCGCTGACCGAGACGGTACGCAGCTGGGCGGACTACGGCCCGGCCTGGTTGCCGCTGCCGCATCCGTCACCGCGCAATACCTTCTGGCTCAAGAAGAACCCCTGGTTCGAGCAGGATGTGATCCCCCATCTGCAACAAAGGGTCGCCCCACTGCTGGGGTGACCCTCGTTGGCTAGAGCGCCGGTTCGACCTGTGGTTTGGGCTTGCTGCGGGCCATGGCGATGAGCGGCAGTATGATGCACAGGCACCCCAGCAGCAGCGGCAGGCCCGGCTGCTCATCGAACAGCCATACCCCGATGGCGACCGCCATCAGCAGGCCGGTGTACTCCGCGGAGGCGATTTTGCTCGCCTCCGCCTTGCGATAGGCCACCACGCACAATCCCGCATAGACCATGATCAGCGCCGAAGAGCCGAAGGCGGGCCACCACATCTGCCACTGCCAGTCGCCCCCTTCCCACCAGGCCAGCGCCATGATGAAGGGCATGCTCAACACGTTGGTAAAGAACAGGGTCTGGGCGATGGGCTGCTGGAGCGGGATCCGCTTGATCAGCAGATTGTTGAGCGCCATGGAGAGCGCCACCCCGAGCGCCGCCAGCGCCGCCCAGTTCACCTCGGTGGGGCGCAGCACGATCAGCACCCCGACAAAGCCGATGAAGGCGGTCAGCACCTTCTGGCGCGAGATCGCTTCCCCCGCCAGCCACACCGCCAGCGGCACCATCATCAGCGGCGCCGCATAGAAGAGGGCGTTGGCGGTGGCCAGCGGCAGTCGGGTGAGGGCGATCACCATCAGGCAGACGCCGACGGCCCAGATATGGGCCCGCAGCAGATGCCACTTGAGCGCCACCGGCGGGTTGCGACGCCATGACCAGAGCAGCCAGGGAGCCAGCAGGATGGCGGCGGAGAGCTGGCGGAAGAAGACGAACTGGAACACCGGCTGGTCCGGCTCCAGCACCTTGACCAGCGCGTCGGAAAAGACCGCCACCATATTGCCCAGCACCAGATAAAGGATGCCGATCCCCACTGCATTCATACCACCTCCCATGTTTGATGAGGGAAGGGTAGCCCGTGGGCCGTTATCCAGTAAAATGATAAAAAATCACCATGCATGAGAATTTTGGATAATGAAGCTACCCCCCCTGCGTGCCGTTCAATACTTCGAAGTGGTTGCCCGCCTGCTCAGCTTTTCTCGCGCCGCGGTTGAGCTCAACGTCAGCCAGAGTGCGGTCAGCCACCAGATCCGCCTGCTGGAGGATTTTCTGGGTGAACGGTTGCTGCTGCGCCAGGGCCGGCTGCTGTCGCTGACGGCGCAGGGGGAGGTCTATTTCGAGGGGATCTCCGCCGGGCTCGGCCAGATTGCCCAGAGCTGCGAGCAGCTGCGCGGCGGCGGCGAAATGCGGATCAGGCTTGCAGTCTACAGCTCGTTTGCGGTGAAGTGGCTGATCCCGCGGCTGGCGGGGCTGCGCCAGCTCTATCCCGAGCTGGATCTCAGTCTGGAGATGGTGGCGGAGGATCCCGAACTCTCCGATCGGGTGGCGGACTGCTTCATCACCGTCTCCCCCAAGGGGCCCGGTTATATGCACGATCTACTCTATCGGGAGCGGTTGATGCCGGTGTGCAGCCGGCGGCTGTGGCAGCAGGTGGAGGGGGAGTGGCCCGCAGCTCTGTGGCAACTGCCGCTGCTCTCCATCCAGGCGATCTACAAGGAGAAGGGGGAGGATTGGCGGCGCTGGGCCGACGTGGGCGGGCTGACGATCGCCCCCGAGGCGAGGATGCACCATTTCAGCCACATTCTGCTGGCACTGGAGGCGGCCAACTGGGATCAGGGGGTGGCGCTCATCAACGACTATATGCTGCAGCCGGAGGATCCCGGTCTGGTGCGACTGCCGCTGCATGCACTCGAGACCGGGGACAACTTCTATTTCGTCTGCAAGCGTTCACGCGTCCATGAACCCGCCATCAGCCGGCTGCGCCAGTGGCTCTGGCAGGAGGCGCAAGCCAGCCTGCGCCCCGGCGAGAATGAACCGCTCAGGCGTGTTTGAATAGGCTCAGCACGAGCAGATTGGTGGCGGAGAGCCAGCGAAGGGCCGAGATATGGAGTGGCCTGACGGCAGGGCTCAGGCCACTTAGGTTCAGGCTTTTTTGAACTGGCTCAGGATAAACAGGCTGGTGGCACAGACCACCACCGAAGGGCCGGCCGGGGTGTCCTGATACCAGGAGAGCAGCAGTCCACCGAGCACGGCAAGGCAGCCGATGAGGGCGGCAAAGCCGGCCATCTGTTCGGGTGTCCGGCTGAAGCGGCGGGCCGTTGCCGCAGGGATGATCAGCAAGGAGGTGATGATCAGCGCCCCGACGAACTTCATCGCCACCGCGATCACCAAGCCAATCAGCAGCATCAGCACGCAGCGCAGTACATCAACTCTTACCCCTTCCACTCGCGCCAGCTCTTCCGAGATGGTCATGGAGAGCAGGGGATCCCACAGCCGCCACAGGGTGAGCAGCACCAGGGCGCCGCCGCCATAGATCCAGAGCAGGTCCATCGGCTGTACCGAGAGCAGGTCACCGAACAGGTAGGCCATCAGATCCACCCGCACGTTGTCCATGAAGCTCAAGGTGACCAGACCGAGCGACAGGGCGCTGTGGGCCAGGATGCCGAGCAGGGTATCGGTGGCCACCTGCTGGTTGCGGCTCATGATCACCAGCAGCATGGCCATGGCGAGGCAGCAGACCACCACCGCCAGGGTGAGATCCACCTGCAGCAGGATGCCGAGCGCGATGCCGAACAGGCAAGCGTGGGAGAGGGTGTCGCCAAAATAGGCCATCTTGCGCCACACCACGAAGCTGCCGAGGGGGCCGGCCAGCAGGGCGATGCCGAGGCCGGCCGCGAGGGCGTATAACAGAAAGCTGTCCACTTGATGATCCTGTCGGGTACGTTATTGATTGCGGGAGGGCAGGCGAATGACGGGGGCCTGCGGTTCATGATGATGGTGTTCGCCGTCGCAGTGGTGATGGTGGGTGTAGACCGCCAGCACCTCCTGCTCCGGTCGGCCGAACAGACGGGCAAATTCGGGGTGGCGAGCCACGCTCTCCGGTTCGCCGTGACAGCAGACGTGGCGGTTGAGGCAGATCACCTCGTGGGTGCTGGCCATCACCAGGTGCAGGTCGTGGGAGACCATCAGCACGGCGCAGTTGAACTCGGCGGCCAGCTGGCTGATGAGGGCGTAGAGCTCGATCTGGCCGTTGATGTCCACCCCTTGCACCGGCTCGTCCAGCACCAGCAGCTCCGGTTTGACCAGCAGGGCGCGGGCCAGCAGCACCCGCTGCATCTCGCCGCCGGAGAGTTTCTGCATCCGGTTGTCCAAGAGATCTTCCGCACCGACCCGGTTCAGCGCCTCCTCGATGGAGAGGCGGCCATTCTTACCAAGCTGCAGGAAGCGGCGCACCGTCAGCGGCAGGGTGGGATCCAGATAGAGGCGCTGGGGCACGTAGCCGACCCGCAGGTCGCGGCTGCGGGTGATTTGGCCCGAATCCGGCGTGAGCAGGCCCAGTACCAGCTTGCTCAGGGTACTCTTGCCCGCCCCGTTAGGACCTACCAGGGTAGTGATTTTGCCTTTGTTCAGGGTAAAGGAGACCTTGTCGAGCACGGATCGTCCATCAAATGAAAGACAGACCTCTTTCAGCTCCACCAGTTGGGTCATGACAGCTCCGGGGTTTACAGCCTGTGAGAGTGATAATATAACAATAACGTTGGTTTGTTATATTATCACACACACACTTCCTGACGAGATCTCTATGCGAATTCTTGCTTTGATCACTGCCCTGCTGGCGGTGAGTCTGCCTGTCCGTGCCCTCGAGGTGCTGACCACCATCAAGCCGCTGGGTTTCATCGCGGCCGCCATCACCGATGGCGTAAGCGAGCCCAAGGTGCTGCTGCCGACCGGCGCCTCGCCCCATGATTTCTCACTGCGCCCCTCCGACATTCGCAGCATCAATGAGGCCGACCTGGTGGTCTGGGTCGGCCCCGAGCTGGAAGGCTTCATGGCCAAACCGCTGGCCAAGCATGCCCATGTGTTGACCCTGACCCGGGTCGAAGGGATGCCGCTGTTCGATTACAGCAAGCAGGCCGGCCACGAAGAACACGCCGACGAGGGGCATGAAGGCCATGACCATGACGGTCATGAGGGGCACCACCACGAGGGCGTCGACCCCCACATCTGGCTGGGGCCGACCCAGGCGCTGGTCATTGCCAATGCCCTGAGCGAAACCCTGAGCGCGCAGGATCCTGCCAACGCCGAGCGTTATCGCGCCAACCTGCTGGCGTTCAAGGCCAAAGTAGAGGCCAAGGACAAGGTGATTGCCGAGCAGATGAAGGCGGTGAACCAGAAGGGCTACTTCGTGTTTCATGAGGCCTATGGCTACTGGGAGCGCCACTACGGCATGAGCTCCAAGGGCCACTTTACCGTGAGCCCGGAGCGACGCCCTGGCGCCAAGACCCTGGTGGAGATCCGCAAGGCGCTGGAAGAGAAAAAGGCGAGCTGCATCTATGCCGAGCCGCAATTTTCGCCGGCGGTGATCGAGTCGGTGGCCCGCAATACCGGTGCCAAGGTGCTGCTGCTGGACGAAGTGGGTGAACAGGTGCCGCTTGGCCCGGATGGCTATCCCCGGTTCATGCAGCAGCTGGCCGACGCTTTCGCCGAGTGCCGCTGACAGACCCGTCGAGCCGTGGTGCTCATCGATGGGACGAGCGCAGCCAACTATACTGACTTCCAGCATCTGACAGGGAGTGTCTTGTATGAAATGGCTGCTCGTTTCCACCTGCACGTTGGCACTATGCTGCGCCAGCGTGCAGGCATCCCGCCTCTCCGAATACATCGCCAGCCCCGAGCTGCGGGCAAAATTGCAGGAAGTGTATGGTGGTCGTGCCATTCAGCGGGCCGAGGCATTTTCGCGCCTGCTCACGCCCAGGGCCGGTACCACGGATCAGCAGAAGATCGAGCTGGTGAACAACTACTTCAACAACCTGACCTACAGCGATGATCCCAGGTTGTGGGGAGAAGCAGATTACTGGGCCAATCCGCTGGAGTTTATCGGCGCCCGCGGTGGCGACTGCGAGGATTACAGCATCTCCAAGTACTACACCCTGATGGAGCTGGGGGTGGACGAGAAGAAGCTGCGGCTGGCCTACGTCAAGGCGGTGCGTTACAACCAGTTCCACATGGTGACGCTCTACTTCGCGACCCCCAAGTCGGATCCAATGGTGCTAGACAACATCAACAGCCGGATCCTGCCCGGCAGCAAGCGAACCGACCTTATCCCCGTCTACAGCTTTGATGCCAAAAGCATCTGGATCATGAAGTCCCGCCGTGAAGGGACGCTGGCAGGCAGTGCCGACAGGTTGGCGCAGTGGACGTCGATGAAGACCCGGTTCTCCAGCGAGCAACTGCGCTCCCCCCGCCGCGAGCTATAGCTTGCCCACGGTTTTCAACTCCTCGAAATATTTGGCCGCGCCCGGATGCTGGTCGATGCTCAGCACCGGGCCGGTCTTATTGCGTGCCTGATGGAACAGGTTGGCGTAGCCGTAGGTCTGCTCATTGAACTTGGTTTGCTGGGTCAGCATGGCCTTGCTCAGGCGGTAAACATCGGCTTCCGGCGTGCTGGCGGTGGTCACCAGGGTAGCTGCGATGGCAAAGGTCGGCGTCGCCTTGAGGTTGCCCGGGTAGATGCGAGCAGGCACCTGACTGCGCTGGTAGTACTTCACCCCCTTGAGCAGTTGATCCCGGGTAGCTCCCTCGATCGGCAGAAAACGCACGGCGCAGCGTTTGGCTGTATCCAGCACGATGCGGTTGGGGTGACCCATCACCAGGCCATAGGCATCGATCTGCTTGCTGCACAGAGACTCGGCCAGATTGGCCACGCTCTTGAGATCGAGATCCTGCTCCTTGGTGCCCAGCACGTTGAACAGGGCGAGCGCCGTCTGGCGGGTGCCTGAGCTCTTGAGCCCCATGTCGATGGGGGCCAGCTTGAGCTGCTCCAGGCTGGTGATATCGCCGTCGGCCCTTACCACGATAGTGAAAGGCTCAGCGTGGGTGGCGAAGATGGCTCTGAGCTCTGGCTGCGGCTGACTGACATACGGACCCAGGCCGTGACTGGCCTGGTAAAGCCAGTCCGACTGCACCAGCGCATAGCGGGTCTCGCCACTTTTCAGTTGGCGCAGATTTTCGATGGAGCCCGAGGTCGCCTGTAGCTTGCACTGCAATCCGGCATCGCTCTTGTTGGCCAGCCGGCAGAACTCTTTGGCGATCTGGTGATAGATCCCCTGCTCACCGCCAGTGGCGATGGTCATGGTGTCGGCCAGTAGCGGCAGTGGGCACAGCAGAGTGAGCAACAATCCGGTCTTGTTCATCATGCCTCCTTGCTGGCGTAGCCATCGATGCCCCAGTTGCGCAGGGTATCGATATCCTGAATGTCGCCGGCCTCTGCCAGCAGGGTGTAGCCCGCGCTGTGCAGGCACTGGGCCACCAGATTCCAGTAGAGCGAGGCCTGGGTTGGCTGGCAGCTGATGAAGACAGGGTTGATGGGGTCGAGTTGATTGAAGGTCTCGTTGGTCATCGGGATGGCGCTGAACGCCATCTCCACGCCCTGTTCTTGCAAGGCGGCCAGCCGCTCCTGGGCAAGGGGTGGCACATGTTCCTGATCCCAGCGCCAGTCGAGGGTCTTGCCTCTGCCCTTGGCCAGCAGGGCGGAAAATTGCGTCCAGTCAGCATGGCCAAGCAGGCTGAGCGGCAGTTGCAGCCCCTCGACCGTGTGGTGCAACCAGAGATCGAGCAGGTGCCGGATCTCGTCTGGCGAGCTGTCCAGCGAGGGGGTGACCTCTGGAATGAGGCGGCTGTAGAGGCGAATGCTGCCCTGGGTCGAGAAGAAATGTTGTTGCAGCAGGCCTTCTCCCGCCTCTGTCAGGGTTTGCAGCGGCTGATTTGGTAAAGGGATCTGTTTGCTGAGCTGGCTGATCTTGAGCCGCTGTTGCAGCAGATCCCGTTTTCGTTCGGACACCAGCTGGTTGACCGAGGCCACCAGTTCCTTGAGATCCTGCAGCCAGGGGGAGGCCAGATTGCCGCTGAACTGGCGCTTGCGGATCTTCACCAACTGCTGGTTGATCTGCTCGAGCGGGCGCAGCAGCCGGTTGCAGACCCAGGAGATCACCAGGGTGAATACCAGCAGACCGGCCAGCAGTGCCGTGCCGGTACGGCTGATGGCATTCCACAGGTGCTGGTAGGCATAACCCGTGTGTCCTTCCAGGGTGAGGGTGCCCAGCATGCGCCAGCCATCGGTCAGCTCCTGCTCAATTTTTACCGGCGGCATGTCGATAACAGAGGGGAGCCAGGTCGGCACGTTTTGCTGCGCCGTGTGAAAGACCTTCTGAAACAGCACCTGGCCATCGGGATCCAGCAGGGTGACCGCGCTGACGAAGCCGCCGTCGAACATGGCGTTGACGATGGTTTCGGCCAGTACCTTGTCATCGTTGAGCAGGGTGCCCTGCAGCACTAGGCCGAGGGCCGTGATGGCGGTTTCCAGATTGGCAGACATCTGATCGAGGATGGACTGGCGTACCGTGGTGACCTCCAGCATGAACAGCAGGATGGCCCCGACCAGGAACAAGATCAGGATGATTCTATTTAACAGTTTCGCTAACGACATATCCACCCCATGGAAAAGTTATCGCAACATGCTGAAACCTTGGGTCTGATGCGAGCGGACCCGGCTCTTAAAAATAGGAAAAAAATGGTTAAAAAAGACGATCATTTCTGCCCATAAAGGAATGTTATGCATAAAATGTGAGGTTCATGCAGATTGCTATGAACTAATTGTGAGTATTTAGGTCAAACAATCAGTTTTATACGGTTTCATAACAAACAAACTGACCACTAACACCCTTAGATCTAATGACAGGATAGCGGATGAAACGTCTCCGTCCCTTGGTAGCGCAGGCCGCCAATTGGGAACCCCCGGTTCCCCGCAAACACTTTTACGCCATGCTATTGCTGACCGCCATGACGCTGTCAGCGGTAGCCATATTGCCAGCGCCGGGTGACATCCTGGAACGGCCATTGCGTCTGGAGTTGCCTATTGCCACCAACGGCACCGCAACCAACGAAGACAATACGGACTTCAACGACATCCCGGATCACGAGCTGGTGGAAGCCGCGACCCCGGAAGATGACATCCCGACCGATGCCACCCCCCAGTGGCAGGATTATCGGGTACGAAACGGCGAAAACCTGACCACCATCTTCAACAACCTGGGTCTCTCCACCACCACCCTCTACAAGGTGCTGGATGCCGATACCAAGAACAATCTGGCACGTCTCAAGCCCGGTCAAACCATCGAGCTGCTGATCGATCAGGACAACATACTGCAGCAGATGAAGATTCGTCTGAACATCAAGCAGACCCTGATCCTGGAACGCACCGATGACACCTACAGCGCCAACATGCTCAACGAAGAGGTGGAGTGGCAGAAGAAAGGGTATGACGGGGTCATCAACGGCAGCTTTTACGTCAGTGCCCGCAATGCGGGGATCCCGGCCAACCACATCCAGAAGATTGCCAACCTGTTCCAGTGGCGGCTCAACTTCGCCAAGGATCTGAAAAAGGGCGACAAGTTCAAGGTGCTGGTGCGCCAGGAGACGGTTGAGGGCAAGAGCACCGGCAATACCCAGTTGCTGGGGGTGGAAGTGTTCAGCCAGGGCCAGAGCGTGTCTGCCTGGTTGTCTGAAGATGGCAACTACTACGATGGCCAAGGCAACAGCCTGGAGCGCGGCTTCCGCCGTTATCCGACCCACAGCCGCTACCGGGTCAGCTCCAGCTTCAACCCGAACCGCCGTCACCCGATCACCGGCCAGGTACGCCCCCATGAGGGTACCGACTTTGCCCTGCCGGTCGGCACCCCCGTGATGGCAACCGGTGACGGCGTCGTGCTGAAGGCGACCAGCCACCCGCTGGCCGGCACCTATGTGGTGATCAAGCACGGTCGTACCCTGATGACCCGTTATCTGCACCTGAGCAAGCTGCTGGTCAAGCCGGGTCAGAAGGTGAAGATGGGTGACAAGATTGCGCTCTCCGGCAACACCGGTCGCTCCACCGGTGCCCACCTGCACTACGAGGTGCGGATCAACAACCGTCCGGTCGATGCCATGAAGGTCAAGCTGCCGATGGCGGAACCGCTCTCCGGCAAGGAGAAGCGCCAGTTCCTCGCCAAGGTGAAGAGCTATCGCAAGGAGATGGAGGCCGGTTGATGCCTCTCTCGCCGAAACACAAAGGCCCCGCCACTCTGGCGGGGCCTTTTTATTGGCTGATGGCCATCAATAGCCCTTGTCGAAGTCTATCTTGCCGTCCAGCGGCTGGCCGTCGATGAAGCGGATGTAGTTGCGCACGAAGATCTGAGCCACATCCTCGGGGAAGCTGTAGGCGCTGTTGTGCGGCGTGATGATGAGGTTGGGCTGGCCCCAGAGCGGGCTGTCGGCGGGCAGCGGCTCCTGTGCGAACACGTCCAGCACTGCCATGCCCAGCTTGCCGGTGCGCAGCGCCGTGAGCAGGTCACCCTCGTGGATGGCGTTGCCGCGCCCCACGTTGAACAGGATGGCGCCCGGTTTGCAGTGTTCGAAACGGGGAGCGGTGAAGAGGTGATGCGTCTCACGGGTGGCGGGCAGGACGCTGACGATGACATCGGCCTGTGCCAGCACCTTGTTGAGGGCCGGCAGCTGATACACCTGATCGAAGCCGGCCCGCTCGCGGCCGCTGCGGCTGATGCCAAGCACCTTCATGCCGAAGTGCTTGCCGGTGTGGGCTATGTGCTGGCCTATGCTGCCGGTGCCCAAGATAAGCAAGGTGCGTCCCTTGAGGCCGTGATAGGGGTGGCTTTGCCACAACCGCTGCTTCTGTTGCTCCCGATAGAGCGGCAGCTGGCGCATCAGGCTGAGCAGATGGCCGAACACGTATTCGCTCATCAGCGGGCCGAAGATGCCGCGCACGTTGGTGAGCTGATAGTCGCGGCGGCAGCTGGCATCCAGCAGCACGTCGACCCCGGCGTAGGTGGATTGCAGCCAGCTGAGCTTGCCGGCCTTGGCCAGCAGCGGTTTGGCCCGCGCCGGCTCTGCCATCAGGATGTGGGCTTCGCCGATCAATTTTTCGGCCTCGCCCTGGTTGTCGGCCCGCAGAATGCGCAAATGGGGGAGGTGGGCCGCCTTGAGCAGGCGCTCGTAGTGAGCATTGTCCTGGCTGAGCAAAAGAAGGGTACGTTGACTCATACTCTTGTTCCTTATCAGATTTGCGGCGCGGGAGAGAGGCCGCTCTGCCCTCATCTTACCCGAGTTGACCGGCCAACATAGCCGACCAGGCCGCTTTTTCGTTTTCGCGCGGCCCCTCGTGGGCTACAATCTGCCCCACATTTTGCAAAGGATCCGACTCCAGTGTTTGGTGACAAGTTTTATAAGCGACTGGCCGAGCTACAGCCTTGGCAACAGACCGTCTACACCCTGGCGCTGGCAGAGCGCATGTACCCCAACTATGCGCTGTTTTCCCAGGCCTCCGGTTTCGGGGATGCGAAGGCATTTCGCCACGCCCTGGATCAGATGTGGAATTACCTGACGGTGAAGGGTTCTCGCGTCAATCTGGGGGCGATCCTGGAGGCGTTTGAAGTCTATATTCCCGAGCCTGGCAAATTCGAGTCCTACGGTGCCTATCCGGCGCTGGATGCCTGCGTGGCGCTGGGCTGTGCCTACAACTCGGTGATCTGCCGGGTGGGTGAAGAGGCCAACGATGCCAGCCATGCGTCGGTGGGTACCGTGGCCGGTTTCATCGAGATGCTGGAAGAGCGCGACCTCACCGACGAGGAGCTCTACGAGCACGAATACATGGAAGCCGAGCTGGAGTTCCAGGTCGAGCTGCTCAAACGGGTTGCCCATGAGCGCGACAGCGACCGCATTCTGGCTATCCGCACCTTTGCGGCCCAGGATGGTGTCTCCAATATCGGCATCAGTCTGGAAGAGTGAGCACACTCTTCCCGGCCCATAAAAAAAGCTCCCGTTCGGGAGCTTTTTTTATGCCCGCTCCTCGGTGAGGGGCCGGACGCTCAGCACCGGGGCCGCGTCTATCTCGTCGGCATTCATCATGGCCGAGATGTGCTGCAGGGAAGAGAGCAACAGGGTCTGTTCCCAGACCTCAAGTGCCTGAAAGCGCTGGATGAAGCGCTCCTGCAGCGGAGTGGGCGCCTGGGCCAGCAGGGCACGGCCTGCGTCAGTCAGCGTCGCATGCACCTTGCGCTTGTCGGTTTCGCTGCGGATGCGCTGCACCAGCTGGCGGCTCTCGAGGCGGTCCATGATGGTGGTGGCGGTGGCCTGGCTCATGTTGGTGTGATCCGCCAGCTGGCGCATGGAGATCTGGCCCAGCTCGTCGATCCCCTTGAGCAGCAAGAGCTGGGGCGAGGTCAGGCCGGCCTCCTTGATCAAGCGCTTGGAGTGCATGTCGATGGCACGAATTATCTGGCGCAGGGCGACCAGCACTTCATCATGTTTTTCCATGGGGAACGAATCGTCGAGGGGCTGTTGAGAGGCGCAAAATTCTCCGCCTAATTCGTCACAAGGTCAATATGGTTTTTACTGTAATGATTTCTGCTCTAATCATTTCTGTGTTAGGTTAGCGGGCATTTTCCGAATTTTGACCCGACCTTTGAGGAGCAAGATGATGAGTGACGAACTGGACATCAAGTCGCTGGCGGCCGACCTTCGGGTGGTCAGAGTGCGTTATGAACTGCCTGATACCTCGGCTTTCGTGCGTTACCAGCCTGCCTATGACGAAGACCCCAACAACCTCAAGGTGCACCACTACGATGGTGAACTGCCCCTCTCCTGCAGCGAGACTGGTTCTTTCAACCTAAAGGAGTTGGTGAATGAATTGCGTTACGCCTATGTGCTGGTGCACCTCTTCCCGGACGAGAGCGCGATGAACTTCTATCTGACCGGGCTTGATACCGGGCTGGCCCAGCTGGAGTTCATCGGCGGATCCTACGACTTCAACCGGCTCTGGATCACCAGCGGCATCTCCAACCTGGGCGTGCCCATGGCCATCTTCCTCGGCAAGCGTCATGCGGTGAATGGCCAGCCTTCGGTCAGTCTGGTGGACCACCGGGTGCAGACGGCCGGCAAGCTGGTCTACCGCGCCATCGGTGGTGCCGGCGATCACGTGGGTGAAGACTTTTTCAACAACGACTAAGGAGGCCAGATGAGAGCAAGCAAAGGGCTATTCAAAGGCCTCAACCCGATCATGGCCATGACGGCGCTCACCGTTATCACCCTGTTCCTGCTGTTCGGGGTGTTCGTTCCCGAAACCGCCGCCAGCTGGTTTGTCGGCGCCAAGGATCAGATCATTGCCGGGTTCAAGTGGTACTACATTCTGGTGGTCGCCCTGTTCCTGTTCTTCGCTGTCTACCTGATGTTCAGCCGCTTTGGCAGCATCCGGCTGGGTGACGACGACCAGGTACCGGAGTTCGGCTACTTCGCCTGGTTTGCCATGCTGTTCAGTGCCGGCATGGGCATAGGGCTGGTGTTCTGGAGCATCGCCGAGCCGATGAACCACCTGCAGGGCAACCCTTTCATCACCGAAGGGATGACCCCGGAAGCGGCCCAGATCGCCATGCGCCTCACCTTCTTCCATTGGGGCCTGCATCCCTGGGCCATCTACGTGATCGTCGGCCTGTCGCTCGCCTTCTTCAGCTATCGGCGCAAGCTGCCGCTGGCCATCCGCTCCGTGCTCTATCCGCTGCTCGGCGATCGTATCTACGGCTTCTGGGGCCATGCTGCCGACGTGCTGGCGGTGTTCGGCACTGTGTTCGGGGTGGCCACCTCTCTTGGCCTCGGGGTCTCCCAGATGAACACAGGCCTCAACCAGATGTTCGGCATGGCGGTATCGCAAGCGAACCAGCTCTGGCTCATCGGCGGCATCAGCCTGATCGCCACTCTGTCGGCGGTCTCCGGGGTTGGGCGGGGGGTCAAGCTGCTCTCCGAGCTCAATATCTGGCTGAGTGTATTCGTGCTGGGCCTCTTCCTGGTGCTGGGGCCGACCACCTACATCCTCAACGCCTATGTGCAGAACATCGGCGATTACCTGCAGAACATCGTCAAGCTGAGTTTCTGGACCAACACCGAGGCCAATGGCACCTCGGCCTGGCAGTCGAGCTGGACCGCCTTCTACTGGGGCTGGTGGATTGCGTGGGCGCCGTTTGTCGGCATGTTCATCGCCCGCATCTCCAAGGGGCGTACCATCCGCGAATTCGTGCTCGGCGTGCTGCTGGTGCCCTCGCTGCTCGGCATGTTCTGGCTCACCGTGTTCGGCGGTACCGCCATGAATCTGGAGCTGTTCGGCGGTGGCGGCGTGGTGGCCGCGGTCAATCAGGACGTGACCCTGGCGCTCTACCAGACGGTGGAACTGCTGCACTGGGAGACCTTCGGCTGGATCGCCAAGGGCGTGCTGACCCTGCTGATCTGTACCTACTTCATCACCTCCAGCGACTCGGGCACCCTGGTGATCACGACCCTGCTCTCCATCGGCGATCAGGATCCTCCCGTGCTGCACCGCGCCATCTGGGGGCTGGGTCAGGGGCTGGTGGCCGCCATCCTGCTGGTCTCCGGCGGGCTGGCCGCCCTGCAGGCCGCCAGCATCATAGCGGCGCTACCCTTCTCGGTGATCATGCTGGCCATGTGCTACTCGCTGATGTTGGGGCTCAAGCAGGAGAGCCAGCACCAGTTCGAATACCGGCAGAAGCTCAAGCGCCACGACGGTTCAACCCACATGAGCCTGCTGGAGCGGATCGGGCCGGCTTGACCTGGCTGCATCCTGTTGCGGCTGCCATCAAGCAGCCAAACAAAAGGGGAACCTCGCGGTTCCCCTTTTATCTTTCTGATCGGCAGTCGCAGGTTACAGCATCTGCTTGAGGCGATAGAGCAGATCCAGCGCCTGCCGCGGGGTGAGCTCGTCCGGGCGCACCGCTTCCAGCTCATCGACCACCGGATGGCTCTGGAGTGCCATGGCCACCGGGGCCGGACGGGTTTCGCCGGCGGCCACCGGGGTGGCACTCTCCAGCTCGTGCAGTTTGTGACGGGCCTGCTGGATCACCGATTTCGGCACCCCCGCCAGCGCAGCTACCTGCAGCCCGTAGGAGCGGCTGGCCGCCCCCTCCTGCACTGCGTGCATAAAGGCGATGGTGTCGCCGTGCTCCACCGCATCGAGGTGGACGTTGGCCAGCCCTTCCATCAGCTCCGGCAGGCGGGTCAGCTCGAAGTAGTGGGTGGCGAACAGGGTGTAGGCGCCGATCTTGCTTGCCAGCTGTTCGGCGCAGGCCCACGCCAGCGAGAGGCCGTCGTAGGTGCTGGTGCCGCGACCGATCTCGTCCATCAGCACCAGGCTGCGGGCGGTGGCGTTGTTGAGGATGTTGGCGGTCTCGGTCATCTCCACCATGAAGGTGGATCTTCCCGATGCCAGGTCATCCGACGCCCCGATGCGGGTGAAGATACGGTCGATGGGGCCGATACGGGCGCTGTCGGCCGGCACGAAGGCGCCAATGTGGGCCAGCAGCACGATCAGCGCGGTCTGGCGCATGTAGGTGGATTTACCGCCCATGTTGGGGCCGGTGATGATCAGCATCCGCCGCTCCCTCTCCAGCCGGATGGGGTTGGCGATGAAGGGGTCTGTCATCACCTGCTCCACTACCGGATGGCGGCCCGCCTCGATCAGGATCTGATCTTCATCGATGAGCGTCGGGCAGCGGTAGTCGAGGGTCTCGGCCCGCTCGGCCAGGTTGGCCAGCACGTCCAGCTCCGCCAGCGCGGCGGCGGACTCCTGCAGATCGCCGAGGTGGGGCAGCAGGGCATCGAGCAGCTCTTCGTAGAGGCGTTTTTCCAGCGCCAGCGCCTGGGCCTGGGCGGTGAGCACTTTGTCCTCGTACTTTTTCAGCTCGTCGATGATGTAGCGTTCGTTGTTCTTGAGGGTCTGGCGGCGGATGTAGTGGGCCGGCACCAGGTGGCTGTTGGCGCGGCTCACCTCGATGTAGAAGCCGTGCACCTTGTTGTAGCCCACCTTGAGGGTGTTGATGCCGGTCAGCAGCCGCTCGCGCTCCTCGATGCGGGCCAGGCTGGCGGTGGCGCCGTTGGCCAGATCCCGCAGCTCGTCCAGCTCCTGGTTGAAGCCGTCACGGATGACGCCGCCATCGCGGATCAGCACCGGCGGCACCTCCATCACGGCGCGCTCCAGCAGATCCAGCAGTTCGGGGAAGGTGCTGGCGCGTTCGCGCAGCTGCTGCACCGCTTCGTGCTCGCTCTCCGCCAGCAGGCGTTGCAACTCGGGCAACTGGGCGAACGCCTGCCGCAGGCGGGTGAGGTCGCGCGGGCGGGCCGAGCGCAGGGCCAGGCGCGCCAGCACCCGCTCCACGTCGCCGACCTGGCGCAGCAAGCCGCCCAGATCGTCATAGAGGTTCTGCTCGATGAGCTCCTTGATGGTGCTCTGGCGGCCTTTCAGGATCACCCGGTCGCGGATCGGCTGGTGGATCCAGCGCTTGAGCAAGCGGCTGCCCATGGGGGTGGCGGTACAGTCCAGCACGGCGGAGAGGGTGTTGTCGTGACCACCGGCCAGATTCTGGGTCAGCTCCAGATTGCGGCGGGTGGCGGCATCCATGATGACCGCATGATCGGGCTGCTCGAGGCGCACGCTGCGAATGTGGGGCAGGGCGGTGCGCTGGGTGTCTTTGACGTACTGCATCAGGCAGCCGGCGGCGCACAGGGCGGTCTCGCTCTGTTCTACGCCAAAGCCCACCAGATCCTGGGTACCGAACTGCTGGCACAACAGCTTGCGGGCGGTACCGAGCTCAAACTCCCACTCCGGGCGGCGGCGCAGACCGCGGCGACCCTCGACGTGATGCAGGAAGGCGAAGGATTCGGGGTAGAGCAGCTCGGCCGGATTGGTGCGCTGCAGCTCCGCCAGCAGGGTCTCTTCTTTCTCGAACTGGTTGATGAAGAAGCGGCCGGAGCCGATGTCCATGGTGCCATAGCCGAAGCGGCGACCATCGTGATAGACGGCGGCGATCAGGTTGTCCTGCCGCTCGCTGAGCAGCGCCTCGTCGGAGACGGTACCCGGGGTGATGATGCGAATGACCTTGCGCTCCACCGGCCCCTTGCTGGTAGCGGGATCCCCCACCTGCTCACAGATGGCGGCAGATTCGCCGAGCTGCACCAGCTTGGCCAGATACCCCTCGATGGCATGATAGGGCACCCCCGCCATCGGGATGGGGCTGCCGGCCGACTGGCCGCGCTTGGTCAGGGAGATGTCGAGCAGCTGGGAGGCCTTGCGGGCATCGTCATAGAACAGCTCGTAGAAGTCGCCCATCCGGTAGAACAGCAGGATCTCCGGGTTCTCGGCCTTGAGGGTCAGATACTGCTGCATCATGGGCGTGTGGGCGCTGAGATTGGCGCCTGGCGCGGTGCCGGTAGCTTGGTGTTGTGCGGTCATGTGCGATTCCAGAAGGGGCCTCTGCGGGCCAGTGTCTGCGGTGATGAGCCTTGAGCTTGATGGCGCCATTCTACACATAAGCGCCGCGTCGGGGGAGGCTGGCATCTATGCCACTGTGGTTGCGGGCGGCGGAGGCGGGATCGCATAATGTGTCTCTTGAGTGGATCAGAAGGAGCCGTGATGAAACTGGACGCAGAGATAGAGCACCTCGCCATCGAGCTGGGTAAGGCCCTCGGTCAGCGCGGTTGGCTGGCGGCAACCGCCGAATCCTGCACCGGTGGCGGGGTGGCCAGCGCCATTACCGACATCGCGGGCAGCTCAGGCTGGTTCGATCGCGGTTTTGTCACCTACACCAACGAAGCCAAGCAGCAGATGCTGGGGGTGAGCGGCGAGAGCCTTGAGCAGCACGGCGCGGTGAGCGAAGCCGTGGTGCTGGAGATGGCCCGTGGTGCGCTGGCGCACTCCTCTGCCGCCATCAGTGTCGCCATCAGCGGCATCGCCGGCCCTGGCGGCGCGACACCGGGCAAGCCGGTCGGTACCGTCTGGTTCGCCTGGGCTGATCGATCCGGTCGTCATCACTCCCTGCTGGCCCGTTTCGACGGGGATCGCCGGCAGGTGCGCCAGCAGGCGGTGAGACAGGCCTTGTCGGGTCTGTTGGCCCTGCTCAGATAAATTGGGCTTGATACTGTATGAATAGACAGTATACTTAGCCCAACTTCATTTTTACTCACGATTTCCAGCGGAGATTGGCATGGATCAGAACAAACAGAAGGCACTGGCGGCTGCGCTGGGTCAAATCGAAAAGCAGTTTGGCAAAGGCTCCATCATGCGTCTGGGCGACAGCAAGACCATGGATATCGAAGCCATCTCCACCGGCTCCCTCTCCCTGGACGTGGCGCTGGGCATCGGTGGCCTGCCGTGCGGTCGTATCGTCGAGATCTATGGCCCGGAATCTTCCGGTAAAACCACGCTGACCCTGCAGGTGATCGCCGAAGCGCAGAAGAAGGGCAAGACCTGCGCCTTCGTCGATGCGGAGCATGCGCTGGATCCCATCTATGCCGCCAAGCTGGGCGTCAACGTCGACGACCTGCTGATCTCCCAGCCGGACACCGGTGAACAGGCGCTGGAAATCTGCGACATGCTGGTGCGCTCCAACGCCGTTGACGTCATCATCGTCGACTCCGTGGCAGCCCTGACCCCGAAAGCGGAAATCGAAGGCGAGATGGGTGATTCCCACGTCGGCCTGCAGGCCCGTCTGATGTCCCAGGCGCTGCGCAAACTGACCGCCAACATCAAGAACGCCAACTGCCTGTGCATCTTCATCAACCAGATCCGGATGAAGATCGGCGTCATGTTCGGCAGCCCGGAGACCACCACGGGTGGTAACGCGCTCAAGTTCTACGCCTCCGTGCGTCTGGATATCCGTCGCATCGGCGCCATCAAGGAAGGTGACGAAGTGGTCGGTAACGAGACCCGCGTCAAAGTGGTCAAGAACAAGGTGGCCCCGCCCTTCAAGCAGGCCGAGTTCCAGATTTTCTATGGTGCCGGCATCTCCAAAGAGGGCGAGCTGGTGGATCTGGGCGTCAAGCACAAGCTGATCGACAAGGCTGGTGCCTGGTACAGCTACAACGGCGAGAAGATCGGTCAGGGCAAGGCCAACGTCATGAAGCTGTTCGCCGAGAACAAGGCGATGGCTGGTGAAGTGGAAGCCCGTCTGCGCGAGCTGCTGCTCTCCGGTGCCGTACCTGTCGATGACAAGGCTGCGCCGGTTGAGGCAGAAGAGTTTGATGCCGAAAGCGAACAAGAGTTCGAATAAGGAACAAAGGAAGGCCGGGTTGATACCCGGCCTTGTTATTTATGGTTGATGAATCTGCTGACAAACCGGTCGAACTCACTTTTGAAGAGCAACTGGCGGCGGCCCGCGCCTTTGCCATGCGCAGTCTTGCTCGCCGCGAAAGCGCCGAGTCCGAGCTGGCCAGACGGCTGCGCCAGCAGGGCTATCAGGAAGAGGTGATCGAGGCGGTTGTCGATTATTGCCGGGGTTATAACTGGGTCAACGACGAGCGCTATGGCGCCATGGCGGTAAGAGCCGGAGCGGCCAAGGGGCACGGTCCCATCAAGATCCGTTTCGAGCTGCGCCGCAAGGGGCTGGATGACAACCAGATCGACGCCGCCTTCGAGCAGCCGGAGCTGGACTGGTTTGAACTGGCCTTGGCACTGTTGGAGCGGCGAGCCAACGTGGCTGACCTTGCCGATTTCAAGCTGCGGATGAAGTGGCTCAAATACCTGCTGGGGCGCGGCTTTACCCAGGAGCAGGGACGCTATGCGTTGAGCGCCTTGCAGGAGCGCGAGCTTTAACCACACCGTTTCTGCTCTCCTGCAACCGTCTCAGTCTGCTTATGACCTGCAAGGGGGGATGGTGGCGTACTTGTTACCTAGCTCCAACACCAAATACCAAACACCCAGCAGCCAAGATTGTCATGGCGCAGTTCTGCCTCTCGCATGATACCTTCTGCTCGGGTTGTCCGTATCGTCTATCCCGCCGCCATGGACATGGTTGCATGCCCTTTGCCGCTGGTGTCTGTGGATTCAGCAACTTGCATCCTGGTGGTAGACGCGGTGAGAGGCTCCTCGGCAGCAGGCCGATTTTCCGCTGCCATCGGCCAGAACCATGGCTGAAAACGCCCCGGTTTGTCTCCCTTTTCTACCAGTCCCCATTTATGCGCGCTTTTTCACCCGTGGCGGCCCTGTCCGTTTTACTTTACCCCGCAGAAAACTTACATTAATGCGGTTAAAAGTCCGTATTCGAATCAAGCAGGATTTTCCATGTATATGTCCACGTCAGAGATTCGCGCCGCGTTTCTCGAGTATTTCCGTTCCCAGGGGCACCAGGTTGTCTCCTCCAGCTCGCTGGTACCGCATAACGACCCGACCCTGTTGTTTACCAACGCGGGTATGAACCAGTTCAAGGACGTGTTCCTTGGCGCAGACAAGCGTGCCTACAATCGCGCGACGACTTCTCAGCGTTGCGTGCGTGCCGGTGGTAAGCACAACGATCTGGAAAACGTCGGCTATACCGCTCGTCACCACACCTTCTTCGAAATGCTGGGCAACTTCAGCTTCGGCGACTACTTCAAGCAGGATGCCATCAAGTTTGCATGGGGCTTCCTGACCGAGGTGCTGCAACTGCCGAAAGAGCGCCTGCTGGTGACCGTCTACGCGACTGACGATGAAGCCTTCGACATCTGGGAAAAAGAGGTCGGTGTGCCGGCCGATCGCATCGTGCGCATCGGTGACAACAAGGGCGCACCGTACGCTTCCGACAACTTCTGGGCGATGGGCGATACCGGTCCGTGCGGTCCTTGCACCGAGATCTTCTATGACCACGGCGATCATATCTGGGGTGGTCGTCCCGGCTCACCGGAAGAGGATGGCGACCGTTTCATCGAGATCTGGAATGTGGTGTTCATGCAGTTCAACCGTCAGGCTGATGGCACCATGGAGCCGCTGCCGCGTCCGTCCGTGGATACCGGCATGGGTCTGGAGCGTATCTCCGCCATCATGCAGGGCGTGCACTCCAACTACGAAATCGACATCTTCCAGGCGCTGATCAAGAAAGCGGCCGAGATCGTCGGCACCACCGATCTGAGCAACCAGTCCCTGCGCGTCATCGCCGACCACATCCGCTCCTGTGCCTTCCTGGTGGCAGATGGCGTGATGCCGTCCAACGAAGGTCGCGGCTACGTGCTGCGTCGCATCATTCGCCGCGCCGTGCGTCACGGTCGCAAGCTGGGTGCCACCGAAGTGTTCTTCTATAAACTGGCTGCCGAGCTGGCGGCACAGATGAAGGATGTCGCCGCCGAGCTGATTGCCCAGCTGCCGCTGGTCGAGCGGGTGCTGCGCATCGAAGAGGAGCAGTTCGTCCGCACTCTGGACAGAGGCCTGCTGCTGCTGGAAGACGTGCTGGCCAATCTCGGTGATGCTAAGGTCATTCCGGGCGAGGTGGTGTTCAAGCTGTATGACACTTACGGCTTCCCGGCCGACCTGACTGCCGACGTGGTGCGCGAGCGCGAGATCGGCATCGACGAAGAGGGCTTCAAGGCCGAGATGGAGAAGCAGCGTGCTCGCGCCAAAGAGGCTTCCAGCTTCGGCGTGAACTACAACGAGATGCTCAAGCTCGACTTCGAGACCCCCTTCACCGGTTACAAGACCCTGACCGAGCGCACCCGTGTGGTCGGCATCTACAAGGGCGTGGACGAGGTGAGCGGTCTTATCGCCGGTGACGAAGCTGTCATCGTGCTGGAGCAGACCCCCTTCTACGCCGAGTCCGGCGGCCAGATCGGCGACAGCGGTACCCTGAAAGTGGACGACGGCATCTTTGCCGTGACCGATACCGTCAAAGCGGGCAAGGCGATCATCCACAAGGGTTACATGGAGCTGGGCACCCTGGAGAAAGGGGCCGAGGTCGAAGCCGTGGTCGATGGCGAGCGTCGCCAGGCCATCGCCCTGAACCACTCAGTGACTCACCTGTTGCACGCTGCCCTGCGTCAGGCGCTGGGTGGTCATGTGACCCAGAAAGGCTCTCTGGTGGGCGCCGAGCGCATGCGCTTTGACTTCTCCCACTTCGAGGGGATGACCATGGCGACCATTCGCCGGGTCGAGGAGCTGGTCAACAACCAGATCCGCGCCAACCACGAAATCACCACCCAGCTGATGGATCTGGAAGCCGCCAAGTCGGCCGGCGCCATGGCGCTGTTTGGTGAGAAATACGAAGACGACGTGCGCGTGGTGCGCATGGGCGACTACTCCACCGAGCTGTGCGGCGGTACTCACGCCAAGCGCACCGGTGACATTGGCTTCTTCAAGATCATCGCCGAGAGCGGCATCGCCGCCGGCGTGCGTCGTATCGAAGCGGTGACCGGCAAGGCCGCCATCGACTTCATGCATCAGGTCGGCGAGCAGATCGAAGAGGCTGCCGCACTGGTGAAAGGTGACCAGTTCTGCATCGCCGACAAGATTCGCCAGGTGCTGGACAAGGCCAAGATGATGGAGCGCGAGCTGGAGCAGCTCAAGGCCAAGCTGGCCGCTCAGGCCGGTAACGACCTGCTGGGTCAGGTTATCGAGATCAAGGGTCAGAAGGTGCTGGTTGCAGCGCTGGAAGGGGCCGATCCGAAATCCCTGCGCGGCATGCTGGACGAACTGAAGAACCAGATGAAGTCCGGTGTCGTGCTGCTGGCCACCAGTGGCGAGGGAAAGGTCAACTTGATCGCGGGCGTCACCAACGACCTGACCGGCAAGGTCAAGGCCGGTGAGCTGGTCAATCTGGTCGCCCAGCAGGTGGGCGGCAAGGGCGGCGGTCGTCCCGACATGGCCCAGGCGGGTGGTACCCAGCCCGAGGCAGTGCCGGCAGCCCTGCAATCCGTACACTCCTGGCTGGAAGAGCGCCTGTAATCGGGCGAGGTGATCTGTGGCACTCTATGTACAGAAGTACGGCGGCACCTCGGTCGGCACGCTGGAGCGGATCGAGGCGGTAGCTGAGCGGGTCGAGCAGACCCGCGCCCAGGGACACGACGTGGTGGTGGTGGTCTCCGCCATGTCGGGCGAAACCAACCGGTTGCTGGGCATGGCCCAGCAGCTGGATCCTGATGCCAACCGGCGCGAGATGGATGTGCTGGTCTCCACCGGTGAACAGGTCACCATAGCGCTGCTGGCGATCGCGTTGAACAAACGCGGTTGTCCTGCGGTCTCAATGACCGGCGATCAGGTTCGCATTCATACCGATTCCGCTTATGGCAAGGCGCGTATCACCCACATCGACACCGAGCAGGTTCAGGCTGAACTGGGTGCGGGCAAGGTGGTGGTGATCGCCGGCTTCCAGGGCCGTGACGAGCACAATGCCATCACGACGCTGGGCCGCGGTGGCTCTGACACCACGGCGGTTGCCGTGGCGGCGGCCATCAAGGCCGATGAATGCCAGATCTTTACCGATGTGGATGGGGTCTATACCACGGATCCGCGCATCGAGCCCAAGGCGCGCCGTCTCGATACCATCACCTTCGAGGAGATGCTGGAGATGGCCAGTCTCGGCGCCAAGGTGCTGCAGATCCGTTCGGTGGAGTTCGCGGGTAAGTACCGCGTACCGCTGCGGGTGCTGTCGAGCTTTGTCGATGGAGAGGGAACCTTAATCACATATGGAGGTGAGAGGATGGAAGCTCCCCTGGTATCCGGGATAGCGTTCAATCGCAACGAGGCGAGCCTGACCATTCTGGGTGTGCCGGACAGGCCCACCGTGGCTGCGCAGATCCTGAATCCGATCAGCGACGCCAACATTGATGTCGACATGATAGTGCAGAACACGCTGGGCGATGGGACCGCCGACTTCACCTTCACGGTGAATCGCGATGACTATCGCCGGGCGCGCGCCCTGCTGGAGGAGACCGCCAGCGAGCTGGGGGCCGCCTGCGTGCAGGGCAACGGTGAGATCGCCAAGGTTTCCATCGTCGGAGTCGGGATGTGGAACCATCCTGGCGTCGCCCGCACCATGTTCAAGGTATTGGGCGAGGAGGGGATCAACATGCAGTTGATTTCCACCTCTGAAATCAAGATATCCGTGGTGATTGACGAGAAGTACCTGGAGCTGGCAGTGCGTGCCTTGCACTCCGCTTTTGGGCTGGATCAGGAGCCTCATGAGCAGCCCTTGGGAAACAATCCCTGATTGATTTAGTTTCAACCATTTACCATATCGGTATCTTTGTAAGATAATGTCGCATATCGATATAAATACAAAACAGGATACAGGAGCAAGCGAATGCTTATTTTGACTCGTCGTGTAGGGGAAACCCTGATGATTGGTGACGAAGTGACTGTCACCGTACTGGGCGTGAAAGGCAATCAGGTTCGTATCGGTGTGAACGCACCGAAAGAGGTCTCCGTACACCGCGAAGAGATCTACCAGCGCATCCAGGCCGAGAAAGTTCCGGGCCAATCCGGCTTCTAAGCGGCGTTAATGGCTGTGACAAGGCGACACCTCATGTGTCGCCTTTTGTTTTTCTGGGGTGCTGAAAATTGTGTCGCAGGGAGTAAAAGAGCGGGATAAGTGTCGATATTGCTTGAATATTCCACGCTTTGACCAAATGCTGAGCGAACGCGTTTTTTTCTCCAAAAAAGTGTTTGACTAAAAATCCCTGTGAAGTATTATCAGCCCCGCAAACGGAGAGGTGGCCGAGAGGCTGAAGGCGCTCCCCTGCTAAGGGAGTATGCGGCTTATACCCGCATCGGGGGTTCGAATCCCCCCTTCTCCGCCATTTGCGCCCGTAGCTCAGCTGGATAGAGTACCTGGCTACGAACCAGGTGGTCAGAGGTTCGAATCCTCTCGGGCGCACCATAAGCAAAATGCGCCCGTAGCTCAGCTGGATAGAGTACCTGGCTACGAACCAGGTGGTCAGAGGTTCGAATCCTCTCGGGCGCACCATACAGAAGACAGCCTCGACCTCGGTCGGGGCTGTTTTTTTATATGGCATTTCACCGGAAGGGCTGACACGGCTCAGCTCGCGGTATCCTCCCGTTTGGCTCGACAGCCGTCATCCGTCTTGGTTTCAGCCCAACAACAGCGTGACGAAGGCTCCTATGCCTGCATGACGTGCTCCCTTGTCGTGCACCCTTGCCATCTTCTCCCTCACGCTCACGGTATCGCGTCGTATGGCTGTCTCCTTGCCTGAGGCAATCCTTTATCTTCCTTGTGATTACTGTCCCCAGATGAGCGCAGAGGCGGTTTGCGGGCAATAAAAAAGGATGCTGCAGCATCCTTTTTCATCCCCGCAGTGCGGGATCAGCTTTTCAGCCACTTGCGAATGCGGTTGGCATCGCCGACCGGGGTGCGTTTGCCCACGGAGTTGAGCAGCACGATGGCTAGCTCGCGGTTGTCCGGCTTGGCGCGCATCAGCAGGCAGCGGCCGGCCTCGTCGGTAAAGCCGGTCTTGGAGAGGCGGACATCCCAGTCCGGGTTCTTCACCAGCGGGTTGGTGTTGTTGAACATCAGGCTGTAGGCGGGGGTGCGAAAGCGCATGTCCTTACTGGTGTCCTGGGTGAACTCGCGGATCAATGGCTGGCGATAGGCGGCGGCGATGAGCTTGGCCAGATCCTGGGCGGTGGAGACGTTGCGAGTCGACAGGCCGGTGGAGTCATAGAAGCGGCTGTTGCGCATGCCCAGCTGCTTGGCCTTGTTGTTCATGGCTCGCACGAAGGCGGGGCGTCCACCGGGATAGTGACGGGCCAGCGCCGAGGCCATGCGGTTCTCCGACGACATCAGCGCCAGGTGCAGGGCATCGCGGCGTGATACCTGGGTGCCCATGCGCACCCGCGAATAGGTGTGCTTGATGGCGTCTCTGTCGTTCTGATCGATGGTCAGGGTCTGGCCGAGATCCTGGCGGGCATCCAGCACCACCAGTGCCGTCATCAGCTTGGTGATCGAGGCGATGGAGCGCACCCGGGTGGCATTCTTCTGGTACAGGGTTTTGCCCGTACCGACATCCATCACCAGCGCGCTGCTCGATTGCAGCTGCAGTTTGGCCGGGTTGGGGGCAGCCAATGCTGCTGGCAATCCCAGCAGTCCAACCAATGCATAAACCAGCGCCATAGCGCTAACCCGACACCGCATACTACCGACTCCATTCACGTCGAAAAAAAAGGCGCTAGATTCACTCATTTTTACCCTCGCTTGACAAGAGTGCCAGCGGGTAAATCGCCATTATTTAGCTAAAAAAAGGGCCATCTTGCGATGGCCCTGTGTATTTGTATCAATCCCGTGGCGCACTGGCTTTGCGTTTGCTCAGCCAGCGCCAGATCAGCGCGATGAGACCGCCGACCAGCAGCACGATCGGCAGGCAGAGAATGATGCTGAGGAACTGGGACTGATACTCGGACGCCAGCTTGGTGTGGCTCAGGAAGTAGCCAAAGCCGACCAGCGGGCAGATCCACATGATGGAGCTGACCAGATTGACGATGAGAAAGCGCCCCTGCGGCAGCTCGGTCGCGCCGACGATATAGGGGTAGGCGGTGCGCACGAAGGCGATGTAGCGGGCGGTGATCAGGGTCACGATGCCGTATTTGTCGAGCAGGTAGTACACCTTCTGCTGGTGTTTCTCTTCCACATGGGAGAGCAGCCGGTGGTAGAGCTGGGTGTGGCCCAGGAAACGCCCCTGCATGTAGCCGAGCCAGGTGCCGACGAAGGTGGCCAAGATCAGCAGCGGGATCACCCCAAGGGAGAGCACGTCCTGATAGATGAGCACGCCGGTCAGGATCAACAGGCTGTCGCCGGGCAGAAAGGCGGTGGGGATGAAGCCATTCTCCAGCACCAGAAACGTCAATAACACGCCGCAGACCATGAAGGCCATCTTGGGATCGGATAGCGTCACCAGATCCTGATGCATAAAGGCGTGAGCCAGTTGGTAAAACTGCTCCATAGTTGCAAACTCCGCAGGTTAGCTGGGTTGATCAAGCAAGGGCATGGCCAGCACCTTGTCGATGCGCAGACCATCCATGTCAACAATTTCCAGTTGCCACTGTTCCAGCGTGACCAGATCTCCGGTCTGGGGAACGCGGCCAAGGAGCAGCATGATAAGCCCTCCGAGGGTGTGATAGTGATGTTTTTCTTCTTCCGGTAGCCGAACCAGTCCCAGACAGTCCTTCAGCTCCGGCAACGGAATGAGGCCGTCGAGCAGCCAGCTGCCGTCGGTACGCTGGAATGCCCAGTTGTCGTCGCCGTCCTCCTGCTGGAAGTCGCCGGCCAGGGTCTCCAGCAGATCCTGCTGGGTCACAAGCCCCTGCAGCTCGCCATATTCGTCCACCACCAGCACCATGTGTTCGGAGTGGGTACGGAAGTGGTTGAGCAGCTCGAGGCCGTTGAGGGTCTCCGGCAGCAGGCTGCCATCCTGGGTCAGCGCCGCCAGATCAATGGGCTCTCCCTTGATGTAGGCGTGCAGCACCTTGCTGACGTTGATGATGCCCACCAGTTCCGACAGGCTGCCGTCACAAACCGGGAAGAAGCTGTGGCGATACTCCACCAGTCGCTGCAGGTTCACCTCCAGCGGCAGGGCGAGGTCGAGATAGCGGATGTCGCTGCGCGGCACCATCAGTGACGAGAGGCTGCGCTCGTCGAGGCGGAACACATTGCGCAGCATGGTGTGCTCGTGATCCTCGATGATCCCGGCCTCGGAGCCTTCCACCAGCATGGCGTGGATCTCCTCCTGGGTCACGTTGGCGCCGCCGTCCTGGCTGACGCGCAGGATGCGCAGGCTGGCCTTGGTGGAAGCCGACAACAGCCAGACAAAGGGGCGGGTGAGGGCAGCCAGCCACATCATGGGGCGGGCCACCAGACAGGCGATGCGTTCGGCGCTGAGCTGGCCAAGCCGCTTGGGCACCAGCTCGCCGATGACGATGGAGAGATAGGTGACCACCACGATGACCAATACGGTGGCGAGCAGGCTGCTGCTCTTGGGGGCCATGCCCCACTCCTGCAGCCAGAGCGCCAGTGGCTGGGCCAGCAGGGATTCGCCGTAGATACCGTTGAGCAGACCGATACTGGTGATGCCGATCTGCACCGCGGAGAGAAAATGGGTCGGATCTTCACTCAGTTTGAGGGCGATGGCGGCGGAGCGGCTCCCTTCGCTGACCATCTTGCTGAGGCGGGCCTTGCGCGCGGTGACGATGGCGATTTCCGACATGGCGAAGACGCCATTAAGCAAAATCAATCCAAACAGGATCAATATTTCCATACTGCAACAGCACTCCGAGTAGAAAAGATCGCTGGCAGTGTAATGAATTTGGGGGCGATGCGCTTGTGAAAGCGGGTGATTTGGCTCGCTAATTTTGCATGAAGAAGCGCAAAAAGAATAAAAAGCCCCCTGCAGGAGGGGGCTTCTACCAAGTCAAATCCGGCTTACAGCGCGGCGATCTCGGCCTGCTGGGCTTCCAGCTTGGTCAGCTGGAGACGGTAATCTTCCAGCTTCTCGCGCTCCTTGATGATGACCGCTTCCGGCGCCTTGGCGACGAAGGCTTCGTTGCCGAGCTTGCCTTCGATGCGGCCGCACTCGCCGACCAGACGGGCAACCTCTTTGGCCAGACGGGCCAGCTCGGCATCCTTGTCGATGAGACCGGCCATCGGGATCATCAACTCGGTGGCACCGATCAATTTTTTGACCGACAGCGGGGCGGTTTCACCGTCCGCCAGTACGCGGATGGATTCCAGACGGGCCAGCGACTTGAGGAAGGCCTCGTTGTCGGCTGCGCGCTGGGCATCCTTGGCATCGCACTGGAGCAGCACGTTGAGCGGCACGCTCGGCGCCACGTTCATCTCGGCGCGGATGTTGCGGATGCTGACGATGAACTCCTTCACCCACTCCTGATCCGCCATCGCGGCTTCGTCCACCTTGGCGGCGTCGAACTCCGGGAAGGCCTGAATCATGATGGTGTCGGCGTGCACGCCGGCCAGCGGGGCGACCGATTTCCAGATGGTTTCGGTGATGAACGGGATGATCGGGTGTGCCAGGCGCAGCAGGGTCTCGAGGACGCTGACGAGGGTGTGGCGGGCAGCGCGCTGCTCGGCCTCGGAGCCCTTGGTCAGTACCGGCTTGGTCAGCTCCAGATACCAGTCACAGAACTGGTTCCAGATAAATTCGTACAACACCCCGGCCGCGATGTCGAAGCGGTAGGTATCGAGGGCGGTACGGAAGTCACGGATGGCCACTTGCAGCTGGGACTGGATCCAGCGATCCGCCAGGCTGAACTGCATCTCGCCACCGTTGAAGCCACAATCCTGATCTTCGGTGTTCATCAGCACATAGCGGGAGGCGTTCCACAGCTTGTTGCAGAAGTTGTTGTAGCCATCCAGGCGCTTCATGTCCCAGTTGATGTCACGACCGGTAGAGGCCAGCGCTGCCAGGGTGAAGCGCAGGGCGTCGGTACCGTGGGCTTCGATCCCTTCCGGGAACTGCTTGGCGGTACGCTTGCCGATCTTCTCGGCCATCTGCGGCTGCATCATGTTGCCGGTGCGCTTCTCCAGCAGATCTTCCAGCGAGATGCCGTCGATCATGTCGAGCGGATCCAGCACGTTGCCCTTGGACTTGGACATCTTCTGGCCTTCTTCGTCACGGATAAGGCCAGTGATGTAGACGGTCTTGAACGGGACTTGCGGCTGGCCGTTTTCGTCCTTGATGAAGTGCATGGTCATCATGATCATCCGGGCAATCCAGAAGAAGATGATGTCGAAGCCGCTCATCAGCACGTCGGTCGGGTGGAAGGTCTTGAGCGCCTCGGTGTTGTTCGGCCAGCCCAGGGTGGAGAAGGTCCACAGTGCGGAGCTGAACCAGGTGTCGAGCACGTCTTCGTCCTGACGCAGCACGGTCACGGACGGGATGCTGTGCTTGGCGCGCACTTCATCTTCGTTGCGGCCCACGTAGACGTTGCCGGCATCGTCATACCAGGCCGGGATGCGGTGACCCCACCACAGCTGACGGGAGACGCACCAGTCCTGAATGTCGCGCATCCAGGAGAAGTACATGTTTTCGTACTGCTTGGGCACGAACTGGATGCGGCCATCTTCCACCGCCTCGATGGCGGTCTTGGCCATCGGCGCGACGCGCACGTACCACTGGTCGGTCAGCATCGGCTCGATGGGCACGCCACCGCGATCGCCGTAAGGCTGCTGCAGCACGTGATCCTTGATCTCGGCCAAGAGGCCCAGCTCGTCCAGCTTGGCGACGATGGCCTTGCGGGCCGCGAAGCGCTCCATCCCGGCAAACTCGGTCGGCAGGGTGGCGTCATAGGCGGTGCTGGGGTTGCCGTTGCTGTCGACTACTTCGGCCTCGGCACGCACGTGGGCGTCCAGGGTGAAGATGTTGATCATCGGCAGGTTGTGGCGCTTGCCCACTTCGTTGTCGTTGAAGTCGTGGGCCGGGGTGATCTTCACGCAGCCGGTGCCCTTCTCCATGTCGGCGTGTTCGTCGGCGACGATGGGGATCAAACGGTTCACCAGCGGCAGCAGAATGTGCTGACCGATCAGCGCCTTGTAGCGCGGGTCTTCCGGGTTTACCGCAACGGCGGTATCACCCAGCATGGTTTCCGGACGGGTGGTGGCGACGATCAGGTGATCCTGGCCTTCGGCAGTCTTGGCGCCGTTGGCCAGCGGGTAGCGCAGGTGCCACATGTGGCCCTTGATCTCGCGGTTTTCCACTTCCAGATCGGAGATGGCGGTGTTGAGCTTGGGATCCCAGTTCACCAGACGCTTGCCGCGGTACATCAGGCCATCTTCGTAGAGACGGACGAACACTTCCTGTACGGCGGCGGAGAGGCCTTCATCCATGGTGAAGCGCTCGCGCTCCCAATCCACGGAGTCACCCAGACGGCGCATCTGGCGGGTGATGGTGCCGCCGGACTCTTCCTTCCACTGCCAGATCTTGTCGATGAAGGCTTCCCGGCCGTAATCGTGGCGGGTCTTGCCCTCTTCTGCGGCGATCTTGCGCTCAACCACCATCTGGGTGGCGATACCGGCGTGGTCGGTACCTGCCTGCCACAGGGTGTTCTTGCCCTGCATGCGGTTGTAGCGGATCAGGGTATCCATCAGGGTTTGCTGGAAGGCGTGACCCATGTGCAGGCTGCCGGTGACGTTCGGCGGCGGGATCATGATGCAGAAGGAGTCTTTGCTGGTGTCGCCGTGGGGCTTGAAGTAACCCTGGGCTTCCCAGTGCTGATAGAGCGCCTGTTCGATGGCGTTGTGATTAAAAGTCTTTTCCATGGTCTCGCCGTATTCTGGATGGATGGATTCTGGTGTTGATTCGTCGTGGATCGAGGGTGGCACAGTCAGGGCTGCGCCGGATCCGGTGCGGCAAGGACGGGCTGATCCCTCATCTCGAGGGCGTGGCCTGCCTGGCGATAGTGCTTGTAGCGCTCGCGGGCTTGCTGCTTTTGCGTTTCGTCAGTGGGGACAAAATCTACCACTTGAGCGAAGTGTCCTGCAAACAAAGGTGTCTGTTTGGCCAGATTGATGAGGCGGGCATAGCGCCGCCGTGGCGGCTGATGGCCGATCTCCACCGGTGCCTGACCGCTCTCGCCCTGCAACTGGTGCGGCACGAAGCGCTCCGGCGGCAGCTGCCACAGCAGCTCGTCGAGGCGCAGGGCCTGCGCTTCGTCGTCGCACAGCAGGTAGAGATGGCCCGCACCCCAGCTATCGGCTACGAGCTGGCAGGCGAGGCGTTCGACGGCCGAAGCCTGCGCGTCATCCTGCTCGCTCATCAGGTAAAAGGTCACTTGGCTCATCAGGTTGATCCCGTTTGCGGTGACGGACTATTGACCGCCGGTAAGGACGGGCAGGGGATATTCCTGCCAACCCTCAATGAAACAAGGAAGAGGCGGGCCTCTTCCTTGTGATTCAGGGTAACGCCATCCCGTTTGATGCACGCATCGAACGGGATAAAAGGGTTACTCCTTCTCTTCGATGACCACTCCTGACCGGTTCAGCAGGAACTGGGTCAGCAGGGGCACCGGACGCCCGGTGGAGCCTTTCTCCTTGCCACTCTTCCAGGCGGTCCCGGCGATATCCAGGTGGGCCCAGTTGTACTTCTTGGTGAAGCGTGACAGGAAGGCGGCGGCGGTGATGGTACCGGCCGGACGGCCACCGATGTTGGCCATGTCGGCAAACGGACTCTCCAGCTGTTCCTGATACTCGTCGAACAGCGGCAGACGCCAGGCGCGATCACCCGCCTGCTCGGAGGCGTTGAGCAGCTCGTGGGCCAGCGGGTTGTGGTTGGCCAAGAGACCCGTGGTGTGGTGACCCAGGGCGATGATGCAGGCACCGGTCAGGGTGGCCACGTCGATCACGGTTTCCGGATCAAAGCGATCCACGTAGGTCAGTGCATCGCACAGCACCAGGCGGCCTTCCGCATCGGTGTTCAGCACTTCGATGGTCTGGCCGGACATGGAGGTGAGGATGTCGCCCGGGCGATAGGCGTTGCCACCCGGCATGTTCTCGCAGCCCGCCAGCACGCCGATGACGTTGATGGGCAGCTGCAGCTGGGCCAGGGCGTGCATGGTACCGAGCACGGAGGCGGCGCCACCCATGTCGTACTTCATCTCGTCCATGCCCTCGGCCGGCTTGATGGAGATGCCGCCGGAGTCGAAGGTCAGTCCCTTGCCGACCAGCACGATGGGCTTGGCATCCGGATGACCCTTGTACTCGATGATGGCCATCATGGCTTCGTTGTCGGAGCCGCGGGCCACCGCCAGATAGGAGTTCATGCCGAGCTCGGCCATCTCCTGCTCGCCGATCACCTTGGTGGTGATGTTGTCGAAGGCATCGGCCAGACGACGGGCCTGGGAGGCGAGATAGGCCGGATTGCAGACATTGGGCGGCATGTTGGCCACGTCGCGACAGACGCGCACCCCTTTCGCCACGGCCAGGCCGTGGGCGATGGCTTTTTCACCAATGGTCAATTCCCGACGCGTCGGCACGTTGAATACCAGCTTGCGCAGCGGACGGCGCGGCTCGGCCTTGTTGGTCTTGAACTGATCGAAACTGTAGAGGCCCGCCTTGGTGGTTTCTACCGCCTGGCGCACCTTCCAATAGGTATCCCGTCCCTTGACGTGCAGCTCGGTCAGGAAGCAGACCGCTTCCATGGAGCCGGTTTCGTTGAGGGTGGTGATGGTCTTGTTGATGATCTGCTTGTACTGGCGTTCGTCGAGTTCCCGCTCCTTGCCGCAACCGACCAGCAGCACGCGCTCGCTGAGCACGCCCGGTACTTGATGCAGCAACAGCATCTGGCCTGGTTTCCCTTCCAGGTCGCCACGGCGCAGCAGCGAACTGATGTAGCCATCGCTGATCTTGTCCAGTTGTTCGGCAACCGGAGAGAGGCGACGCGGCTCGAATACGCCGACCACGACGCAGGCACTGCGTTGCTTCTCAGGACTGCCACTCTTTACACTGAACTCCATGGAATCTCCTACATCCTAAAGACAAAAGGCACCTTTTATTGAATAATGCGGTGCTTGTTGGGGTATCAGAGGCGGAGCGAACAGGCACTGGCTCCGCAGTTCAAACTGGTAAAAATCCAATATACGGCCCTATTTTTCAGGCATTCGACTAAAAACACAAGTTTACTTGGGAATGACTGTGATCGTTTTCCGATATTTGTTCAGGGAAACCCTGAAAACCCAGCTGGCGGTATTATTCGTGCTGCTGCTCATCTTCGTCAGCCAGCAATTCATCCAGATCATCGGCGATGCCGCCGATGGTGAGGTGCCGACGCGCCTGGTCTCTACCCTGCTGCTGCTCAACCTGCCCAACATGGCCCTGTTGATGCTGCCCATCAGCCTGTTTTTGGCCATCTTGTTCGCTCACGGGCGCCTCTACGCCGAAAGCGAGATGACGGTGATGCATGCGGTGGGCTTCAGCCACCGTTTCGTGATGCGCAGCGCCATGGTGCTGGCCTTGCTGACGGCGGCCGTCGCCGCCTTCAACACCGGCTGGGTGGCCCCGCAGGCCAAGGAGCGCGAGTACCAGGTGATTGACGAGTTCAAGGCCGATCCGGGTATCTCCTTCCTGCAGGCAGGCCGTTTCATGGAGCTCGACAAGGGGCGCCTGGTGGCTTACATCCAGGACCTCAACGACAAGGGCTCCAAACTGCAGAAAATCTTTGTGTTGCAGCGCTCCCAGGATGGCAAGCCGCCGTCGGTGGTGGTGGCGACCGAAGGGGTGGTCACGGTCGACAGCAACGGTCTGCAGTGGCTGACCCTGAAGGATGGCTCCCGCTACGAGGGGCACTTCAATACCCGCCAGTTCCAGATCTCCGAATTCGACGAGTACAGCCTGGTGATCCGCCAGCAGGAGATGGAGCGCTCCAACCGCAAGGCGGCGGCCAAGCCGACCATGGAGCTGCTGGGTACCCAGGACAACCAGCTGATGGCCGAACTGCAGTGGCGCCTGTCGCTGCCGCTCTCCATTCTGGTGCTGACCTTCCTGGTGGTGCCGCTGGCGCGGGTCAACCCCCGTCAGGGCCGCTATGCCAAGCTGTTGCCGGCCATCCTGCTCTACCTCTCCTACTTCCTGCTGCTCAGTGCCGCCCGTTCTGCCATCGACAGCGGCCGGCTGCCGCACTGGCCCGGCATGTTCCTGGTGCCGCTGGTCTATCTGCTGCTGATCGGGTTGCCGCTCAACCTGCAGGGCACCAGCTGGTGGAACGGGGTTAAGACCCTCTATTTCAAGAGAAAATCGGCATGATGTTGCCATCTGGGAGTCTCTACTGATGTTTGGCATTCTCGATAGACATGGCGACCGGATCATTTTGATGTCGCCCCCGCTCCATACGTCTGTATTTGAGGAAAAAATCAGCATGATGCTGCAACAGGGGGGTCTCTGCTGATGTTTGGTATTCTCGATAGGTATATCGGCCGGGTTATTTTCATGTCGGTTCTGCTGTGCGAACTGACCCTGGTCGGGTTGGCGGCGCTCATCAAGTACGTGGAGCAGCTGAAGTCGGTAGGGGAAGGCAACTACGACATGCTCAGCGCCCTCTACTATGTGCTGCTCTCCATGCCGAAAGAGGCGGTGCTCTTCTTCCCGCTGGCGGCCCTGCTGGGCGGTCTCATCGGTCTGGGCCAGCTGGCGACCAGCTCCGAGCTGGTGGTGATGCAGGCGGCGGGCCGCTCCAAGATCAGTATCGTGATGGCGGCGCTCAAGACCGCCATCCCGCTGATGATCCTGGTGGGGCTGATGGGAGAGTACGTGGCACCCATCGCCAAGCGGATGGCGGACGACATCAAGGCGGGTGCCCTGTCTGAGGGTCGGCTGACCGTGTCGGCTTACGGGGTGTGGGCCCGCGATGGCAACAACTTCGTCAATATCAACGGGGTGCGCAACGATGGCGCGCTGACCGGCATCACCCTTTACCGTTTCACCCCAGAGCGCAAGCTGATCGATATCCTGCAGGCGCAGGAGGGGGTGTTCGAGCAGCATCACTGGCTGCTCAAGCAGGTACAGGTGACCCGCTTCGATGACCCCAGGCAGATCATGAGCGAGACCCAGCCCCAGATGGAGTGGAGCTCAGAGCTCACACCCAAACAGTTGGGGGTGGTGAGCATCGATCCTGAAAACCTGCCGGTGGCGGGACTGCTGGATTACATCGGCTATCTGGATGCCAACAAGCAGGATGCCGGGCGCTACAAGCTGGAGATGTGGCGCAAGCTGCTGTCACCGCTCTCGGTGGTGGCCATGATCCTGCTGGCCTCCTCCTTCATCTTCGGCCCGCTGCGCTCGGTCAGCATGGGGGCGCGGATGCTGATGGGGATCATGACCGGCTTCGCCGTCTACGTCAGCGATCGGGTGTTTGGCCCCATCAGCCTGGTGTATGCGGTACCGCCGATCCTGGCAGCCATCGCACCGAGCCTGCTGTTTGGCGGTATCTCCTTCTATATTCTGAGCCGCAAGCAGTAGCGGCCTGAAGGGCTGCTGACAAAAAGCGGCCATCGCTCCTGCTGCACTGCTGTTTGGTGGCATCTACGTCTATATCCTGAGTCGCAAGCAATAAGCGTGTCGGCCAGCAAAAAGGGCACCCTCAGGGTGCCCTTTTTCGTTGCTGCCACAGGATCAGCGATTGAGCTGTTCCAGGTTTTCCTGTTTGCCAAGCACCACCACTTCGCATTCGGACCAGATGTCCTGAAACGCGCGGGGTGACTTGTGGTTGAACAGGCAGAGCAGGTTGCCGAGGCCGAAGGCCGCCGTGGCCAGCCGGATCAGGGCCTGGGTGATGCGAATGTTGCTGCCGTCGGTATTCTGGATGCGCAGACGCCAGGCCCGCATGCCGATGGTCTGGCCGGCGCGGGTCCAGAACCAGGTGTAGAAACCGCAGATGATGAAGGCGAGCCAGGCGCTGTAGATGGGGCTGGTCAGCAGCCAGGCGGCGTCCTTGCCTTCGGGCACGGTCGCCATGCCGGTTGCCAGCAGCAAGTGTGCCACCCCCATCCCGATAAAGCCGGCGATGATCAGCAAGGAGATGACCACCAGATAGTCATAGAGCAGGGCGCCGAGCCGGCGCAGCAGGCCGGCGGAAGGGTAGCGCGCAGTCGCGGGAGGGGTCGGTGTCGGTTGGACGGATTTACGCTTGGCCATCGTTTTTATTCCATTAATATGATGCGGGCATTCTATGTAACTGACCCAGCCTCGGCAAGGCGTTGAATAAATGAGCAAACAACTGTGAGAGCAAGAAAAACACCTTGCATGCCCAAGCGCCATTCGTATAATCCCTCGCAGTTGCCCGGGTGGCGAAATCGGTAGACGCAGCGGATTCAAAATCCGCCGGTGAATAACCGTGTCGGTTCGAGTCCGACCCCGGGCACCATCAAATTCCAAAACAAAAGGCCATCAGCAATGATGGCCTTTTGTTTTTCCGCTTTCTCCTTTCTCATCGCTCTTCTGTTTTCTGGCTGATATCGGCAGGCCGGCTACTCGCCTATGTCCCGCATGGCGTCCCTCTGCGCTATTTCGGTGCGGCAGTATGTGTGTGCACAGCGGAAGTGCGCACTTGCTCAAGTTAGCGCGTCCCGTGCGCCAATCTGGTGCGTCACTTCGCTGTGGTAAGCATAACTTAATGATTTAAAACTATTTATTAAGTTGGCCTGCTTTGTGCTTTGAAGCATTTATGTCGCCATGATGCCGCTCATCTGAGGAATGATGGGCGGGGCGGTCACCAGTGTGTAGCGAATGTGGATGTACGTGAATCGTCGGTTTCGATGTTCATATCAGGAAATGGACCCGGCCGGGAGCCGGGACGACAGGGAAGGAGATGGCTGTATGCTCAAGAGACTCGTGATGACTGGCCTGTTGGCGCTTGCCGCCTTGCTGGCCGCCCCCAGTTGGGCTGAAGAGGTGGTGGCCGCCTCGGCCGAGGTCGTGCAGGCTGCGGCCCCGGCAGTCGTAACCATCAACAAGGGGGACAATACCTGGATGCTGCTGTCGGCAGCCCTGGTGATCCTGATGTCCATTCCGGGCCTGGCCCTGTTTTATGGCGGGCTGGTGCGCAGCAAGAACATGCTGAGCGTGCTGATGCAGGTGTTCACCCTGTTCTCGCTCATCTGCGTGTTGTGGATTCTCTACGGCTATTCGCTGGCCTTTACCGAGGGCAACAGCGTTTATGGCTCTTTCAGCAAGGCGCTGCTCAAGGGCGTGACCCCTGATTCCATCGCCGCCACCTTCAGCAAGGGGGTCGGGATCAGCGAGTTCATCTATGTGGTGTTCCAGGGCGCCTTTGCCGCCATCACCTGCGGTCTGATCGTGGGGGCCTTCGCCGAGCGCATCAAGTTTGCCGCCGTGCTGCTGTTCTCGGTGATCTGGTTCACCTTCGCCTATATCCCGCTGGCCCACATGGTGTGGTACTGGGCGGGTCCGGATGCCTATACCACGGCCGATGCCGCGGCAGCGGCCACCGCGACCGCCGGTTATCTGTTCCAGCACGGTGCGCTGGACTTTGCGGGCGGCACAGTGGTGCACATCAACGCGGCGGTGGCCGGTCTGGTCGGTGCCTACCTGGTGGGCAAACGCCTGGGCTATGGCCGTGACCCCATGACTCCGCACAGCCTCACCATGACCATGATCGGGGCCTCCCTGCTCTGGTTCGGCTGGTTCGGTTTCAACGCCGGCTCCGCGCTGGAAGCCAACGGCACGGCGGCACTGGCCTTCATCAATACCTGGGTGGCTCCGGCTGCGGCGGCCCTCTCCTGGACCCTGGCCGAGTGGGTGATGAAGGGTCGTCCCTCCCTGCTGGGTGCGGCTTCCGGAGCTGTCTCCGGGCTGGTGGTGATCACTCCGGCGGCCGGCTTCGTTGGAGTGGGCGGCGGTCTGGTGATGGGCCTCATCAGCGGTGTTGCCGGGCTGTGGGGAGTCCACGGTCTCAAGCGGCTGCTGGGCGCCGATGACAGTCTGGACGTGTTCGGCGTGCACGGGGTGTGCGGCATCCTGGGGGCGCTGCTGACCGGCGTCTTCGCCAGCCCGGATCTGGGCGGTACCGGGGTGTGGGACTACGTCACCAACCAGGTGGCGGAGGGTTACTCCATCCTGGCGCAGGTCAAAATTCAGGCCATCGGGGTCGGTGTGACCATCCTCTGGTCCGGCATCATCTCGGTGGTGGCCTACAAGCTGGTGGATCTGCTGATCGGCCTGCGAGTGAAAGAAGACGCGGAGCGGGAGGGGCTGGATGTCACCACCCACGGCGAGAAGGCCTACAGCCTGTAATCCGCCATCTGTTAGTCAGCAATATTGCCGCCGGCCATGCCGGCGGCTTTTTTATGTCGGGCTGTCAGGGTTGGGGGGCCGGTTTGATGGCTGGGCCGTTGGGGTGATAGCCAGTCCGTGGTCACCATGCTCTCTTATTAAGGACAACCCCTGAATCGCGCCGGGGGACTCCGGCTTTTTCGGCAGATAACGCCAGGCGGGGCAATGTCCTCGGTCTTGTTGCTGTTTTATGCCTGCAATTTGGCCGGATCTCCGCTAAACTCTGCCACCTTTTCTTGATGGGGCTGGCTGGGCCGGTTCCATCACCCCTCTTTATATGTACTTTTGGAGCCGCTCATGCCGTTAGTGGGACATCAACACCAGATCGAGATCCTGGAACTGACCGACAAAGGAGATGGCAAAGGACGCCTGTTCGACCGCCCCCTGTTTGTCGAAGGTTTGCTGCCCGGTGAGCAGGCGCTGGTGGAGCTGACCGAGGTCAAGCCCAACTATCTGCACGGCAAGGTGACCGAGCTGCTCCAGCCCTCCGCCGATCGGGTCGCCGACTTCTGCCCGAACACCGAGTGCGGTGGCTGCCAGGTGCGCCCGCTGGCCTATCCGGCCCAGCTCAAGCTCAAGCAGGCGCTGGTGGAGAGTGCGCTGGAGCAGGCCGGGTTGGGTGATACCTCCGTCAGGACGATCCTCGGCATGGACAGCCCGTTTGCCTATCGCAACAAGGCCCAATATGCGGTGCGCGGTTGCGACGCTGGCGCCGAGATCGGCTTTTATCGCAAACACTCCCATGACCTCATCACCGCCGACGATTGCGCGGTGCAAGACTCCCTGCACGTCGAGCTGAACGCCCGGGTACGCAGCTGGATGCGCGAGCACGACATCGCCGCCTATGACGAAGTGAACCACACCGGCTGTGTGCGCAACCTGATGACCCGCAAGGGCTTCAAGAGCGGCGAGCTGATGGTGGTGCTGGTGACCCTGGGCGAGGAGCTGCCGTTCGAAGCCGAGCTGCTGGCGAGCTTAAGCGATCTGCCGGTTACCACCCTGGTGCAGAACATCAACGAGGAGCGCACCAACCGCATCCTGGGTGCCACCAACCGGGTGCTGCTGGGCGAAGGGGTGATCCGCGACAAGATCCACGAGCTCGAGTTCGAGATCTCGCCGCTCTCCTTCTTCCAGAACAACCCGAGCCAGACCGATGTGCTCTACTCCAGCGCCCTCGAGTATGCCGAACTGACCGGCAACGAGACGGTGTTCGACATTTATTGCGGTATCGGCACCATCTCCCTGTTCCTGGCGGGCAAGGCTGCCAAGGTAGTGGGGATCGAGTCGGTGGAGAGTGCCATCAGCGATGCCCGTCGCAACGCCGCCCTCAACGGCATCGAGCACACCGAATTCCACGTCGGCAAGGCCGAGCAGCTGATGCCCGAGCTGCACGCTCAGGGGGTGACCGCTGACGTGGTAGTGATGGATCCGCCGCGCAAGGGCTGTGACAAGGCCGTGCTGCAGACGCTGGTTGCCATGGCGCCGCGCCGGCTGGTCTATGTCTCCTGCAACCCGCAGACTTTGGCCCGCGATCTCGCCTGGCTGGTCAAGCAGGGCTTCGTGCTGGATGAGGTGCAGCCGGTCGACATGTTCCCGCACTCCATGCACGTGGAAGCGGTTGCCCGTCTGAGCCTGTCGGCCAAGGGCTGATCGCCGGGTCATGCACGTAGAAGCCGTCGCTCGACTGAGCCTGCCCACCTAGGCATGAATTGAATTAGCCAGATGGCTCTGATAAAAACGACTCCAAATGGAGTCGTTTTTTTATACCTGTCATTCCGGTATCGAGTCGTGACATTAGCGGATTCGGAGCAGATAGGCAGAAACGGCAAGGGGACGACAGAGACGAGGAACAGACCATGAAAGGCATCTTGTTACGCTGGCTGGCTCGCTACGATGGCTGGTGCGAGGAGTGGGGACTCACACCGGAGAACCGGCGCTGCTGCGTGCCGGTACGCCACGAGCAGGATGACGCGCCGCAGATGGAGCAGCAGGGCGAGTCGGAATCGCTCACTGGAAATTGCGGGTCACGGCACCAGTGACGCTGTTGTAGTCGAAGGAGAGGCCATCCGGATAGGCCGGGAAGCGGCCGATGGAGTCGCGCAGGGTATAGCGGCAGTTGCTGTGCGGCTCCCCATCCGCATCTACCTGGTTGGCAGGCAGTTCGCTGGACAGGTAGTCGGCGTTGAGCTGGATCTCGGGATCCTGATCGACCGAAGCGACGGTATAGCTGCTGTCCAGCAGCCCCTGAAACAGCAGGCGGCAGTCTGACTGGTTGCTCACCGAGATGTAGTCACCCTGACCTGTGACATAGGGCTCATCTATCCCCTTGCGACCCTGATCTTCGTCTGTGCCGGCGGGCCAGCCATAGCGGTTGATGTCGAGATTGCGCTGCCCCATGCTGCCAAGATTGTAGAGCGCCTGATCCTGCGTTTTGACCGCCCAGCCGGCATGGGCCAGCTGCACCGCGCTGGCGAAGCTGGTGGCGGTGGTGGCGACCGTACTCTTGAGAGCGTCATCCTTGAGATTGATGAAACGGGGCAGGGCGGTGACGGCCAGGATCCCCAGCACTATGATGACCAGCACCAGTTCTATCAGGGTAAAGCCGTGGCTTGTGCGTTTCATCATGATATGGACCCATTAATTACGACAAACAGGTGAGAGCGACATGCAACTGATCGACACCCATTGCCATCTCGATTTTCCGGTCTTCGCTCCCGATCGGGCGGCGCTGCTGGCCGAGTGCCGCCAGCTGGGGGTGAGCGAGTATATCATTCCCGCCGTGGGAGAGGAAAACTGGGGCCGGGTGATGGCGCTGGCGGCAGAGCACGACGGTATTTCCTATGCCCTGGGTGTGCACCCCTGGTATGTGGGGGGGCAGACTCAGGCGGTATTGACCCGGCTGCAGCGATTGCTGGCCGAGCGTCCACGCGGGCTGGTGGCGGTGGGCGAGTGCGGGCTAGATCTGCGCTCCCATGTGCCGCAGGAGGGGCAGCTCGAGATGTTCGAGGCTCAAATCAAGCTGGCCATGGAGCATGAGCTGCCCTTGATCGTCCATTCGGTGCGCGCCAACGACACGGTTGCCAAGATCCTCAGGCGCCTGCGTCCGGCCAGAGGGGGCGTCATCCACGCCTTCAGCGGTTCTCTGCAGCAGGCAGAGGCGTTCTGGCAACTGGGATTTCGGCTCGGTATCGGCGGGGTCATCAGCTTCGAGCGGGCCAACAAGACCCGGGAGGCGGTGCGCGACATGCCGCTGGAATCCTTGCTGCTGGAAACCGACGCTCCCGACATGCCGCTGCAGGGTCAGCAGGGGGCGCCCAACACCCCCGCCAACCTGCCGAAAATTGCGCAACTGCTGGCCGATTTGCGGCAACAACCACTGGTCCATGTTGCCTCGGTGTTACGTGAATCCACTTTGCACGCTTTCCAACTGGGCAAGTCATAAATTAACAGCCGATTAACTATTGATAGCGGCATGATAAAAAACGGGGTGAGTAAAAATCGTTTGCGGTCTAATTTGACGACCCCTAGCGCATTTCATGCTTATAAAATGTGACCAGCATTCTACTTTGTCGCACCGTAATTAGTATAATGCGCACCCTTGATTGATGGCTTTGAGATACAAGTTGTTAACAAGCTGGAAGGTGCTACTAAAGAGGAAGTGTTAATAATGAATTTGATAATGGGTCTGGTAGGGATGGCAACGCTCGTCCTTATCGCGGTGCTGTTCTCCAGTAATCGCAAAGCAATAAAAATTCGCACCGTTGCCGGTGCCTTTGCAATTCAAGCTGGACTGGGTGCATTCGTGCTGTACGTCCCGGTTGGCCGAGATATTCTGGTGGGTGTATCTGATGCCGTTTCCAGCGTCATCGGTTATGGCCAAAACGGTATCGAATTCCTGTTCGGTGGTCTGGTCAGCAACAAGATGTTCGAAGTATTCGGTGGCGGCGGCTTTATCTTCGCCTTCCGCGTACTGCCGGTCATCATCTTCTTCTCCTCGCTGATTGCCGTTCTTTATTACCTGGGCATCATGCAGTGGGTCATCAAACTGCTGGGTGGTGGCCTGCAAAAAGTACTGGGCACTTCCCGTACCGAATCCCTCTCTGCCACTGCCAACATCTTCGTGGGTCAGACTGAAGCCCCGCTGGTGGTGCGTCCCTTCATCTCCAAGATGACTGACTCCGAGCTGTTTGCCGTCATGTGTGGTGGTCTGGCCTCCGTTGCCGGTTCCGTACTGGCTGGCTACGCCTCCATGGGCGTTAAGATGGAATACCTGATCGCCGCCTCTTTCATGGCCGCTCCGGGTGGTCTGCTGTTCGCCAAGCTGCTGGTACCGGAAACCGAGACCCCGAGCTATGACGAGAACAATGCCGATGGCGAGCTGGAAGACAAGCCTGCCAACGTGATCGATGCCGCTGCCGCCGGTGCTTCCGCCGGTCTGCAACTGGCCCTGAACGTCGGTGCCATGCTGCTGGCCTTCATCGGCCTGATCGCCATGATCAACGGCATCTTCTCCGGTGTGGGTGGCTGGTTCGGCTATCCGCAGCTCTCCCTGGAACTGCTGCTGGGCTGGATCTTCTCCCCGCTGGCCTTCCTGATCGGGGTACCCTGGAGCGAAGCCATCGTGGCCGGTTCCTTCATCGGTCAGAAACTGGTGGTCAACGAGTTCGTGGCCTACCTGAACTTTGCCCCTTATCTGAAAGATGAAGTGCTGATCAATGGCGTGGCCATGTCTGACCACACCAAGGCCATCATCTCCTTCGCCCTGTGCGGCTTCGCCAACCTGTCCTCCGTTGCCATCCTGCTGGGTGGTCTGGGTTCCATGGCACCGAACCGTCGCGGCACCATTGCCAAATTTGGTCTGAAAGCCGTACTGGCTGGCTCTCTGTCCAACCTGATGTCTGCGACCATCGCAGGCTTCTTCCTGGCGCTGTCCGGCATGTAATATCGCCTGACTGTCAGGGTAAAGACGAACGCCACAGCGAGAAGCTGTGGCGTTCGCGTTTGGGGCGGTGACAACCGTTTTCCTTTCTAAACTAATAATAAAATGAGTCAAATCGGAGGTTATATGAATGAAGTGCTACTGGCGATGGCGGCCGGCTTTATCGTTGGCTTGTTGTTTTCTTTCCTCAAATTGCCGATCCCGGCCCCGCCCGTATTGTCCGGGGTAATGGGGATCGTCGGAGTCTATCTGGGGGGGCTGGCATACTCCTGGATACTCACTCGCTTCTTCTCTTAACGCACTTTTCAGTACCGGATTTGCCAGATGTGAGGTACCTCTGAAAATGGCAAATCCGGCTTGCAAACAAGGGGTATCTCGGCTGAAATAGGCATTGCCAGCAGGGTGCTGGCATTGACTAATGCCCGATGAAATCGGGTGTTGGCGGTCAAATGGAATTGATTGGGAAGTCGGGTCAGACCTTGTCTGCCTTTCTCAAGTCTTCATGGAACCAAGTCCGCACTTTTGTAAGAAAGTGACAGGGCTCTTGCCTTATTTGCAGCCTCATTGCCCGTGCAATTGCGCTGCAATTCCATTCCCGTTTCTTTGGGAGTCGTGTCTTGCCGGTTGCGTTGCGACAGGCGGACCCATGCCCTGGAATCCGGACTAAATCGAGACTTTGGAGAACAGAATGACTGATCTGAAACTGGCCGCCCAGCGCGCCCTGAACCTGATGGACCTGACCACTCTGAATGATGACGACACCGATCAGAAGGTGATCGACCTGTGCCGCAAGGCCAAGTCGCCGTCCGGCCTGACCGCCGCCGTCTGCATCTATCCCCGTTTCATCCCCATCGCTCGCAAGACCCTGCGTGAAATCGGCGCCGCCGACGTGCGCATTGCGACCGTGACCAACTTCCCGCACGGCAACGACGACATCGAGATCGCCGTGGCCGAAACCCGCGCCGCCGTGGCCTACGGTGCCGACGAAGTGGACGTGGTGTTCCCGTACCGTGCCTTCATGGCCGGCAATGAACAGGTCGGCTTCGATCTGGTCAAAGCTTGTAAGGAAGCCTGTGGTAGCCAAGCCCTGCTGAAAGTGATCATCGAAACCGGCGAGCTGAAAGAAGAGGCGCTGATCCGCCGCGCGTCTGAAATCTCCATCGACGCCGGTGCCGACTTCATCAAGACCTCCACTGGCAAGGTGCCGGTCAATGCGACCCCGGAAGCGGCGCGCATCATGATGGAAGTGATCAAGGCCAAGAACCCGAAAGTCGGCTTCAAGCCGGCCGGTGGCGTGAAAGACGCCGCCGTGGCGGGTCAGTACCTGGCCATGGCCGAAGAGATCCTGGGCAAGGACTGGGTATCCGCCCGCACCTTCCGCTTTGGTGCATCCAGCCTGCTGGCCAGCCTGCTGGCCACACTGGGGCATGGCGACAAGCCGGCCAACACCAGCGGTTACTAATAGGTTGATGAGAGGGCGGACCTGGTCCGCCCTGTTTCGCCCCCACCATGCGGTGTGCGGGCAAGGATTCAGGCTTGTGTAACGCCAGCAATGGCGGAGGGAATGAAAGATGTTTTTGCCTCAAGAAATCATTCGCAAGAAGCGCAACGGTGAAGCGCTCAGTACCCAAGAGATTCAATTCTTCGTTCAGGGCATTACCAACAACACCATCGGCGAGGGCCAGATTGCGGCGCTGGCGATGGCGGTCTACTTCAAAGACATGACCATGGATGAGCGGGTTGCCCTGACCTGCGCCATGCGCGACTCCGGCATGGTACTGACCTGGGATCACCTCAATCTGGGTGGCCCGATCGTCGACAAGCACTCCACCGGCGGTGTGGGTGACGTCGTCTCCCTGATGCTCGGCCCGATGGTCGCCGCCTGCGGTGGTTTCGTGCCGATGATCTCCGGCCGTGGCCTGGGCCACACCGGCGGTACCCTCGACAAGCTGGATGCCATTCCCGGCTACCAGACCTCGGTCGACAACGATCGTTTCCTGAAAGTGGTGAAAGAGGCGGGTGTCGCCATCATCGGCCAGACCGGCGATCTCGCCCCGGCCGACAAGCGTATCTATGCGGTACGGGACATCACTGCCACCGTCGAATCCATCGCCATGATCACAGGCTCCATCCTCTCCAAGAAGCTCGCCTCCGGGCTGGAAGCGCTGGTGATGGACGTCAAGGTGGGCTCCGGTGCCTTCATGCCGACCTTCGAAGCTTCCGAAGAGCTGGCCAAGAGCATCGTTGCCGTGGCCAACGGTGCCGGCTGCCGCACGTCAGCACTCTTGACCGACATGAACCAGGTGCTGGCTTCCAGCGCCGGCAACGCGGTGGAAGTGCGCGAAGCGGTGCGCTACCTGACCGGTGAATACCGCAACCCGCGCATCCACGCCGTGACCATGGCACTGTGTGCCGAGATGCTGATCTCCGCCGGCCTGGCCAGCGATGACGGCGAGGCCCGCCGCAAGCTGCAGGCGGTGCTGGACAACGGCAAGGCGGCCGAGATCTTCGGTCGCATGGTGACCGGTCTCGGTGGCCCGAGCGACTTCATGGAGCGCTACGATCACCACCTGCCGAAGGCCGCCATCGTGCGCCCTGTCTATGCTGCCAACAGCGGTTTCGTGACTGCCATGGACACCCGTGAACTGGGCCTGGCCGTGGTCGCCATGGGCGGTGGCCGTCGCGCTGCCGGTGACAAACTTGATTATGCGGTCGGTCTGACCGACTTTATCCGCCTGGGTCAAAGCGTCGAGGCAGACAAGCCGCTCGCCCTGATCCACGCTCAAACTGAAGAGCAATTCGCTCAGGCTGCCAGCATGGTGCAGGCCGCCGTCAAGATCGGTGACACCCGACCAGAGGCGCTGCCCGAGGTCTACCGTCGCATCGGTCTGGCTGATTTGTAACAAGGGGAAGTCCCATGAAACGTACCTTTATTCTGATGATGGACTCTTTCGGTATTGGCGCTGCAGCCGACGCCGACAAGTTCGGAGATGTGGGCGCCAATACCCTTGGCCATATCGCCAAGGCCTGCGCCGCCGGTGAGATCAAAGGCCGTGGCGCCCTCAATCTGCCGAACCTCAGCAAGCTGGGTCTGGGTCACGCAGGCGAACTCGCCAGCGGCACCTTCCCGGCCGGTCTGAACAAGGACATCGACGTGGTCGGCGCCTACGGCTTTGCCCAGGAGCTCTCCTCCGGCAAGGACACCCCGTCCGGTCACTGGGAGATCGCCGGTGTGCCCGTGCTGTTCGAGTGGGGTTACTTCCATGACCACCACAACAGCTTCCCGCAGGAGCTGCTGGACGCCATCGTCGAGAAGGCCGGTCTGCCGGGGTATCTGGGCAACTGCCACGCCTCCGGCACCCAGGTGCTGGATGATCTGGGCGAAGAGCACATGCGCACCGGCAAGCCGATCCTCTACACCTCTGCTGACTCCGTGTTCCAGATCGCCTGCCACGAAGAGACCTACGGCCTCGAGAAGCTCTATGAGCTGTGCCACATCGTGCGCGAGCTGCTGGAGCCCTACAACATCGGCCGCGTCATCGCGCGTCCGTTCGTGGGCAGCGGCAAGGGCAACTTCAAGCGCACCGGCAACCGCCACGACTACTCCGTGCTGCCGCCGGCACCGACCGTGCTGGACTACATGAAGGAAGTGGGCGGTCAGGTGGTCTCCATCGGCAAGATCGCCGACATCTATGCCCAGCAGGGCATCACCAAGCAGGTGAAGGGGACCGGTCTGACCGAGCTGTGGGACCGTACTCTGGAAGAGGTGAAAGCGGCCGGTGACCAGACCATCGTCTTCACCAACTTCGTCGACTTCGACTCCTCCTACGGTCACCGTCGCGATGTGAAGGGCTATGCCGATGCGCTGGAGTATTTCGACTCCCGCCTGCCGGAGCTGTTCGAGTTGCTGGAAGATGGTGACGTGGTGGTGCTGACTGCCGACCACGGCTGCGATCCGACCTGGGGTGGTACCGATCACACCCGCGAGTACATCCCGGTGCTGTTTTACGGCAAGCCGGTCAAGGCCGGCTCTGTCGGTCGTCGCGAGACCTTCGCCGACATCGGCCAGAGCATCGCGGCGTACCACGGCCTGCCCAAACTGGCATACGGTACCAGCTTCCTGTAATTTACCCGCCCGCCGCCTCGGCGGCGGGCAACCAATAAAGACAATAAAACTCAACCTAGTGTGAAGGAATCAAGAGAATGGCAACTCCTCATATCAATGCGAAAGATGGCGCCTTTGCTGATACCGTGCTGATGCCGGGCGACCCCCTGCGCGCCAAGTACATCGCCGAGACTTTCCTGGAGAACGTCGAGCAGGTGTGCGACGTGCGCAACATGTTCGGTTTCACCGGCACCTACAAGGGTCGTCGCATCTCCATCATGGGTCACGGCATGGGCATCCCGTCCTGCTCCATCTATGCAAAAGAGCTGATCACCGATTACGGCGTGAAGACCCTGATCCGCGTCGGTTCCTGCGGTGCCGTGCGTGAAGACGTGAAACTGCGTGACGTGGTGATCGGCATGGGTGCCTGCACCGACTCCAAGGTGAACCGTCTGCGCTTCAAGGATCACGACTTCGCCGCCATCGCCGACTTCGATCTGGTTGCCAATGCCGTACAGGCCGCCAAGAACAAGGGCGTCGCCGTGCGCGTGGGCAACATCTTCTCCGCCGACCTGTTCTACACCCCGGACCCCTCCATGTTCGACGTCATGGAAAAGTACGGCATCCTGGGTGTCGAGATGGAAGCCGCCGGCATCTACGGTGTGGCTGCAGAGTATGGTGCCAAGGCACTGACCATCTGCACCGTCTCCGACCATATCCGTACCGGTGAGCAGACTACCTCCGAAGAGCGTCAGCTGACCTTCAACGACATGATCGAAATCGCGCTGGATTCCGTCCTGCTGGGCGACAACTAATCCCCCTCGCGCATGAATAATGACAACGGCGGCCTTCGGGTCGCCGTTTTGCATTTCAAGGATGGCAGCTCAGAGGTCGAGGGCGAAGCGTCCCTTGCCGGCCTGCTTGGCTTGGTACATGGCACTGTCGGCCCGGTGCAGCAGATCGTCGATGTGGCAATACTGGCCCGAGTGGCAGAGCGCACCGCCGATGCTGCCGGCGAGGGGCAACAGGTGGCCGGCCACGTCGGCCGGCACCGCCATTGCCACCAGCAGCCGCTCGCACAGGGCGGGCAGCTCCAGCTCCGGCTGGCGCAGGGCCGGCAGTATGATGGTGAACTCGTCGCCAGCCAGGCGTGCCACCATGTCGCCGGGGCGCACCTCGGCACTCAGCACGCTGGCGAAGCGCTGCAACAGAGCGTCGCCGACGTGATGGCCGAGTTGATCGTTGATCCGCTTGAAGCCGTCGAGATCGAGGAACAGCAGGCCCAGGGTCTCGGCATTCTGGCGCACCCGCTCCAGCTCCCGGGAGAGGCGCAGGGTGAAGGCGCGCCGATTGGGCAGGCCGGTGAGGGGGTCGTGGGCCGCTTCGTGCTCCAGCTGGTTCTGCAGCGCCTTGAACTCGGTGATGTCGCTGCCGAGGATGTAGACCCCCGGCTCATCGCCCCGGCTCGGGATCATGGTGATCCTGAGATCGCGCGGGCCGATGGGCAGCTCGAAACGGTTCTCGAAGCTCACCTGCTCGCCGGCGAGGGCCCGCTCCAGATGGGCGATGGCCCGGCCGTAGGCCGCGTCGCCTATCACCTCCCGCACGCTCATCTCCCGCATCAGCTCGGCATCGAGCCCGAAGTCGCGGCAGTAGGCCTGGTTGGCGAACAGGTAGCGCCCCTCGGGCGAGACCATGCTGATGGTGACCGGCAGGCCGTCAGTGATGGCCCGCAGCCTGGCCCGCCCGCGCTCAATCTCGGCCAGCACCTGGCGGCGAGCCGTGATGTCGTGCAAAAACAGGGCGATGCGCACCTTGCCGTCGAACTGGTAGCGCTCGGCAATCACCTCCACCGGGATGCGCCGGCCGTCGTGGGTACCGATCTCGCACTCCAGGCGGCGCGCAGCACTCTGGGGATGGGTCAGCTGGGCCAGCAGGGGGTGAGCGCTACCGAGCAGGGCGGGCAGGGTACGCCCCAGCATCTCTTCGGGGTGCCAGCCCAGCAGAGTGGTGGAGGCCGGGTTCCAGCCGGTGATGACCAGCGCCTCGTCGAGTTCGAGGAAGGCGTTGCTGGTATGTTCCAGCATGTGCTGCAGGCGGCGCTGCTCCTGCCACAGGCGCTGCTGCATGGCGCCGCGCTCCTGCATCTCGCGATGCAGCTGCTCCACCGTGCTCGACAGCTCGCGGGTGCGCTCACGGACTTGCTGCTCGAGCCCCTGCTGCAGCTGCAGCAGCTCGGCTTCGGCCTGCTTGCGCTCGGTGAGGTCGGCGAACACGGCGATCAGGTGCGGCGCCATGGTGCGGCTATGGCACAGGGTCACGCTGAGCTGGACCCAGCACTGGCTGCCGTCGGCCCGGATCATCCGCTTCTCCAGCCGGTAGTCCTGCCGTTGCCCCGCGAGCAGGGCGTTGAACAGGGGCAGCTCGCGTGGCAGATCCTCGGGATGGGTCATGGCGTGCCAGGTGCGGCTCAGCATCGCCTGTTCGCTGTAGCCCAGCAGCCGCTCCAGCCCCGGGTTGGCCCGCAGCCACTTGCCTTCGAGGGAGGAGAGGGCCATGCCCACCGACGACTGGTTGAAGGTGAGGGTGAACAGGTGATCCTTGTCCTCCAGCACCTGATTGAGGCTGCGTACCTGATGGCGCCGCTCCAGATCGTGCAGGGTGTTCTCCACCAGGCGGCCGAAGTCGTCGAGATCGCGACAGGCCTCCTGGTCGAGGTGGCGCGGTGCATGATCCACCAGACAGAGGGTACCGAGCACCACGCCATCCAGCGCCCGCAGCGGCCGCCCGGCATAGAAGACCACGTGCGGCTCCTCGGTCACCAGCGGGTTGTCGGCAAACCGCGGGTCGAGCCTGGCATCCGGCACCTGCATGATGTCGGGACGCAAAATGGCGTGGCCGCAAAAGGAGTGCTCCCGGCTGATCTCGCACAGGGCGACGCCGGTGCGGGCAAGAAACCACTGCCGGTTCACGTCGGTCAGCGAGACCATGGCGATGGGCAGCGAGAAATGGCGGGTAATGAGCCGGGTCAGGCGATCCAGCTGATCGATGGGCTCGCGGTCAAGCAGGCCGAGGATGCGGAGTCGTTCCAGTCGACTCTCTTCATCCAGCGGCAGAGAGGGGGCAATCATACAGCGCTCCTGCTGGTGGCATTGCCAGTTTCGGGTCGGGGGATCGCGCCGCCTTATTGCGGCTCGACCGGTTTGCTTTTCTTCTTGTGCTTGCGCACCCGCATGTAGTTGCGACGGATCCCGTAGGAGATCAGCAACCCGGCCAGCAGGGCGACCAGCAGCATCAGCCGCTGCTTCTCCTGTACCACCTTGAGCCGGGTATCCTTGTCCGCCAGCATCTGCTGCTCTTCCAGCGTAATGCGCAGATACCCCAGGGTCTGCTCCCCATCCAGGATCTCCTGCACGAACTGGATGCGCCCCTTGCCCTGCTCCGGTATCGACTTGTTGCTGTCACCGATGGGCAGCAGGCTGTCCAGCGGCACCGCATTGTCCGACTGGGCGAGGGGGATGCCGCGGGCATCGTAGAGGGTGACGTCGAGGATCTCGGGCTCGGCGGCCAGATCCTGGGCCAGCCGCTCCAGCTCGCTGTTCTTGTCCTCCTTGAGCCAGCGCTTCATGTCGCGGGCAGCGTAGGCCACCAGCGCCTGGGCCCGGTTGCGAGCCTCGCTGTGCAGCGAAGCCTGGCTCTCACCCTGCATGTGGATGAGTACCGCGAGTACCCAGAGCCCGAGCAGGACGCCGGCACCGAGACTGAGCACACGTTTGATGGGGAGATGACGCAAGCGTTGAGCCTTTTGCTGACAAGGGGTGGCGGGATCTTGGCGCTTGCCTGTACAAAAAGCAATACGCTACTCTGGGCCAGCATTGTTAACCCCATGATCACCAAGGAAGGCGTTATCCCTATGTTGTTGTCCCAATTGCCCGCAGAGATTTCAGAGTGGCCCGAGTGCCTGTCCGGCGCCCCTTGGTGGGAAGCGACGCCGCAGGCGTTGCTGCCTGCCGCCAGTGCGCTGGATGGCGGCTGGCTGGTGCTGTTCGGTCGCGCACTGGCCGGTCATCATCTCGGGCGGCTGGCCGGGCTGCTGGCGCAGCACGAGTTGCAGGCCAGACTCTATCCGCCCGCCATGCCGGCCGGGGTGCCTCTGCTGCTGCTGGGTACGGATCGCTTCTCACCCGCTCTGGTACAGGCGCTCAAGGGGGAGGAGTGGGACATCGATCTGTGTCATCTGTCGGCCCTGCCCAGTCTGGCGGAGCCCGGTTTGCTGGTGATGGACATGGACTCCACCGCCATCCGCATCGAGTGCATCGACGAGATTGCCCGGTTGGCTGGGGTCGGCGAGCAGGTGGCGGCGGTCACGGCGGCCGCCATGCAGGGCCAGCTGGAGTTTGCCGACAGCCTGCGTGCCAGGGTCGCCCTGCTGGAAGGGGCGCCGGTCTCCCTACTCGACCAGGTGGCGGCCGACATGCCCTGGATGCCGGGCCTGCCGTTGATGGTCGATACCCTCCAGCAGGCGGGTTGGAAGGTGGCGATCGCCTCCGGTGGCTTCACCCGTTTTGCCGGCCAGTTGCAGCGGGAGCTGGGGCTGGACGCCATCTTTGCCAACGAGCTGGCGGTGGAAGGGCGGCAGCTGACCGGCAAGGTGAGCGGGCGCATCGTCGATGCCGCCGTCAAGGCCGAGGTCTTGCAGCTGCTGGCGCAGGAGTACGGCATCGCGGCTGGCCAGACCGTGGCTGTCGGCGATGGCGCCAACGATCTCAAGATGATGGGGGTAGCCGGGCTTGGCATCGCCATCCACGCCAAGCCGCTGGTGCGGGCGCAGGCGGCGGCCACCCTCAATCACCACGATCTGGAAGGGGTGATCTGCCTGCTCAGTGCGCTGGCCTGCCGCCAGCAGCGCTGGGATCGCCGCTAGTCCCGGCGCCTCGGCAAGACCCTCACGTCACGGAGGACGTTGTCTCAAAATGGAACTGTTACAGCAATCCCTGTTTATGCCCTGCGGCGAACATCGGCTGCACGTGCGCCACATTCAGCCGCGGGTCGCGGTACATGGCGAGCCGATCCTGATGGTGCACGGCGCCATCGAGAACGGCCGCATCTTCTACACCGAATCGGGCAAGGGGCTGGCCTGCTTTCTGGCCCGCCACGGCTATCAGGTCTATGTGGCCGACCTGCGGGGTCGGGGGCTGAGCACGCCGGCCATCGCCGAGCAGGCCGAACATGGCCAGCATGAGCTCATCACCGAGGATCTGCCGGCCCTGCACCGCTGGATTGCCGCCCGCCATGACGGCTTCAAGCTGCACTGGATGGCCCATTCCTGGGGTGGGGTCATCATGGCGTCGACCCTGGTGCGCTTCCCCGAGTTGGCGGAGCAGGTGGCCAGCCTGGTGTTCTTTGGCACCAAGCGCGGCGTGTCGGTACAAAATCCGGAGCGCTGGCTCAAGGTGGATCTGATCTGGAACCGGCTGGCCCCTTGGCTGGCCAGGCGCAACGGCTTTCTGGCCGCGCGCAGCCTGAAGATCGGGGCGGATGACGAGCCGCTGCGTTACCTGCAGGAGACCATCCCCTGGGTCAAATGCGGCCCCTGGCAGGATCCCAGCGACGGGTTCGCCTATGACGAGGCGGCGGCCAGGGTCAACTGGCCGCCGCTCTGGATGATCTCGGCCAAGGCGGACAAGGTGCTGGGTCACCCGACCGACGTGCGTCGTTTCAGCGCCGAGATGGGCTCGGCTGCGCGCCATACCCGCCTCGGCCGGGACAACGGCAACCGGCTCGATTACGACCACATCAACATGTTGACCGCCCCGCAGGCGCAGGAAGATCACTTCCCGCAGATCCTGGAATGGCTGCTCAACCCGCAGGCGGCCTGACAAAGAGCGGTTGGCGGAGCGGGTTGCTATCCGGTGTACTGATGAATGAACCATGGCGGGCCAGAGGCCCGCCATGGTTTTATTGCTCGCCCGCCGGGTTGAGGGCCGTGGTTTGCAGGGGCCTGCTCAATTGACGGGCGCCGTGATGCCGAGCCGGAACAGGGTCGCCTGGCTGGTATCGGTCAGCTCACCCACCCCGACTACGCTCCACAGCTCCTCTTCCAGCTTCTTGGCCTTGTGAATGGCGAACTTGGCGATGTAGTCCAGCTCGTTGGCGATGAAGTTGGTGTCGGGGCGGCCGGTGCGGGAGATGCCCACCAGCACTGAGTAGAACTCCCCCTGGCGCAGCGCCTGTTCGATGAAGCTGCGCTTCTCCGCCACATTCTTGAAGCTGCTGGCGAGCCGGCTGGTGAAGATGGGCAGGCCGGCCGCCGTCTGCAGGCTGGCGATGTAGACCTCCTCCTCCTGGGGCTGATCCTCCCGCTCGATGGCCCGCAGCGGGTTCATGATGAGCTGTTTGAGCAATTCGCCCTGGAACAGTGGATAGAGGTTGTCCTGGTCACCCTGCTCGGCACAGGCTTTCAGCAACCGCGACAGGCTGCGCGCCTGCGGGGCATGACCGATGGAGGCCGGCCTGGGGGCGCCCTTCAGCTTGTTGATATAGACCGGGGTGCTGAAGACGTGGTGGGTGTAGATGTTGCGCAGCGCCCGCGCCATGCCGCGATAGCGGCGCTGCTCCTGGGCTGCTTTGAGCTTGTTCTGGTTGCTCTCGATCAGCAGCTTGAAGAACTGGCGGCCGGTGTGGCGCTCCGGATCGCCCTCGATGCACAGGTGCAGCACGGTGCGGGTCAGGTTGATGCTGACCAGCCGGTAGGGCAGACGCTGCAGATCCATGCTCTTGGAGAGCTCCTGCAGGCGCGGCAGGGCGATGGTGACGATGTCGTCCTTCACCCCCTCGAACGGCTCTTCCAGCTCGATCTGCATGCCGTGAGCCGAGATGTCGCGGGTCCAGCCGAGCCAGGCGCGACCATTGTGCTTGATGGCCACGGCCGTCTTGTGGATGTAGCGGGCCTCCTTGCGCAGCTGGACATAGTGCAGCGTCTCGATCTCGAAGGGAGCCGCACTGCTGTCGTGGCCGAAACGCTGCAGCTCGTTGGCATTGTGCTGGGCGCTGGCATCGTACTGAAACTCCTCCCGCTGACTGTCGAGACCGACATCCTGCAGCAGGCCGACATAGCTTATCTGCTTGAGCCGCTCCTGCAGCAGCATGTCTTGCAGCTGGGGGCTCTCCTTGCTCTGCTGGCTGGCCAGATCGGCCTCGTGCAGGTCACAGCGCTCCAGGCTGAATTTGTAGACCCGCCAGCTGGGGCGCCGGGCGCCGACCTGGAAGAAGAGCGACATCAGCCCGCTCTGCAACAGCTCTTCCCGGGTGGCGGAGAAGAAGTAGAGGTGACTGCGTACCGAGTGGGTGAAGCAGTAGATCAGGGTCTCTTTCAATTCCCCCGCCGCCGGCAGCAGGGCCTGCATGCGGGTGGCGGAGAACAGGCTGGCGAGCATGTCGCGGTTCTTGGCATCGCGCCAGTATTCGAGGATGTGCTGGTTGTTCTCGGTGCGCAGGGCGATCTCGAGGCTGGGGCTGTCGCCCGAACCGAAAAACAGCGGCATGCCGGTCATGCGCGGCAGATAGAACTGCTCATACCCCTTGATGATGGCGGCGGAGAGCAGGTAGTCGACGCTGACCCGATAGCGACTCTTGTTGCTCTCGATGAACTCGCTCAGGAACTGGTCGAAGCCGGGGTGTTCGCCGGTCTTGACCAGTCTGAGCCAGAATTTGCCCTCCTTGCTCTCTTCCCCGAGGATCTGGTAGCTGACCGAATGGTGCAGGACCGGATTGGCATGATCCCGCTCCAGCCCGGTGAAGAACACCTCGACCTGGGCACCGGTCTGGTAGTTGGGCAGATAGGGCACCGAGACCCGGATCCCGCCGAGGGACAGGTCGGAGCTTTTGGCAAACAGCTTGTCGCCATCGGCAAACTTGATGAGCACGGGGGAGCTGAAGTGCATCCGCTCCTGGCGTCGGCCATAGTAGCTGGCAAAGGCGATGGGATTGACGTCGTACTGGCGAAACGGGCTGGCAGGGGGCTGCAGCGGGCCATCGCTCTTGCCATGGTGGTACTTCTGCCAGTATTGCAGTGCCTCGTAGACTCCCAGGGTGTAATCGTCTTTGTAGAGATAGCACTGGGACTGGAACAGACCGATGGCCTCGGCCGGCATGAAGTGGGTGATCCCTTCGGATTCATGGACCAGACACTCGTCACCCAGTTCGTCCCGCATGTCGATCACGCGACGGCAGGGGGTGCATCTGCGCTTGATCTCCATCTTGATCAGAAAACGGCTGTTGCTGTTTTCGTCCTGGGTCAGGCGATTGAAGATGTCATCGAAATCCTTTTCTCTGAGCAGGGGGATGAGCTGTTCAATAAGGTGCTGTTGTTGTTCTGAATCCATGTGTTCCTGCCACGGAAAGTCACTTTTCCGATTCTGGGTTTGATCTGTCGGTCGCAAACAAGTATATCAAGCAGGAATTCATCCTGTCCCCGAGTTATCCATGGCCAAAAACAAAACTGCCTATGTTTGTACCGAATGTGGCGCCGACTTCACACGCTGGCAAGGTCAGTGCAGTGAGTGCAAGGAGTGGAACACCATCAGCGAGGTGCGCCTCGGCTCGGTGACCCCGGGCAAGAGTGCTCGTTATACCGGTTATGCCGGCGCCGTTGGCAGCCAGGTGCAGACGCTGGCGGAGATCGCCACCACCGAGATCCCCCGTTTCTCTTCCGGTTTCAAGGAGCTGGACCGGGTCCTGGGTGGCGGGGTGGTGCCGGGCTCGGCGATCCTGATCGGTGGCAACCCGGGGGCGGGCAAGTCGACCCTGCTGCTGCAGACCATGTGCGGTCTGGCGGAGCGGATGAAGACCCTCTATGTCACCGGAGAGGAGTCGCTGCAGCAGGTGGCGATGCGCGCCTCGCGCCTCGGCCTGCCGACCGACAAGCTGCGCATGCTGTCTGAGACCTCGGTCGAGCAGATCTGCCTGATTGCCCAGCAGGAGCAGCCACAGATCATGGTCATCGACTCCATTCAGGTGATGCATGTGGCGGATGTGCAGTCGGCGCCGGGCTCCGTGTCTCAGGTGCGGGAAGCCGCCGCCCTGCTGACCCGCTATGCCAAACAGAATCACGTCGCCATCTTCATGGTGGGTCACGTGACCAAGGATGGCACCCTGGCCGGCCCCAAGGTACTGGAGCACTGCATCGACTGCTCCGTGCTGCTCGATGGTGGCCACGACTCCCGCTTCCGGACCCTGCGCTCCCACAAGAACCGTTTCGGGGCGGTCAACGAGCTCGGTGTATTTGCCATGACCGGGCAGGGGATGCGGGAGGTGAGCAACCCCTCTGCCATCTTCCTCAGCCGCGGTGAAGAGCAGGCGCCGGGGTCGGTGGTGATGGTGATCTGGGAGGGGACGCGGCCCCTGCTGGTGGAACTGCAGGCGCTGGTGGATTACTCCCAACTCTCCAACCCGCGCCGGGTGGCGGTGGGGATGGATCACAACCGTCTCGCCATGTTGCTGGCGGTGCTGCATCGCCACGGCGGCCTGCAGATGGCGGATCAGGATGTCTTCATCAACGTGGTCGGCGGGGTCAAGGTCGAAGAGACCAGTGCGGATCTGGCCCTGCTGCTCTCCATGGTCTCCAGTTTCCGGGATCAATCCCTGCCCAAGGATCTGGTGGTGTTCGGGGAAGTGGGGCTGTCTGGCGAGATCCGGCCCGTGCCCTCCGGCCAGGAGCGGTTGCAGGAGGCCGCCAAGCATGGCTTCCGCCGGGCCATAGTGCCGCACGCCAACGCGCCCAAGCATCCCATCGAAGGCATGGAGGTGGTGCCGGTCAAGAAACTGGCCGATGCCCTGGAGGCCTTGTAATCGGCATGGTGGCCGCAGGCAGGCAATAAAAAGGAGCGCAACGGCGCTCCTTTTTACATCGGGTATGCCGCTCAGGGGTGAGGGTGTTCGAGGTGCTCGCTCAACAACTGTTCCAGCTCCCGGTGCAGCAAGTCTTCATCGCCGACGTTGAGCTCGATCATCCGCTTGAGGTGGGTGGCGCTGTCGATGTCGATATGATGGCAGTAGAATCCCAGCTTCTTGCTGGCTTCATGGGTCAGCATGACCTGCATCTTGATCTCGATGTCGCTGCCGCTCAGTACGAAGCTGAGTGAATACTCTTTGTTGTCGTGGCTTTCCCAGTCATCGGGCCGGATCAACAGGGCACCCTGCAGGGAGATATCCACCAGCTGGGTCCGCCATTTCTTATCTCCCTGGACGAGGTCGGCCATGGTCAAGTAGAGGATCCGTGAAAAACGGCGACGCTCGGACATTCTCATCTCCTGTCAGCAATAGGAATTGGAGCTAAAGGTCATGACATAGAGTGTAATGCACCTTGCACATCAGGATCTTGAACTGGCTCCGAAATTGGATATCAAACCTGCTGGGCGCTGAGTGACTCCACGACCTGCAGTGCCTTGATCAGCCGATCTTCCTGTTTGAAACGATCTTCCAGCACGGGGCCCAGCTGGTTCAGATCCTCATCCAGCAACAGCAGCTGAGCCTCATCGGCATTGCTGTATTTGTCGTTGAACTCCAGCGCGAACTCGGTGCAGGCCCGGATGTGGGGATAGATGCGTTTCGCCAGTTCCAGCTTGTCGCCGCTGGCCTGTTCGAAGGCGGTCACCACGTGGTTGTAGATCTCGAAGTGTCCGGCGCTGACGTAGTCGACCAGGCGTTCACAGAAGCCTTGCAGTTCCACATGGCCGGGCAGCGAACGCTGTTTGGTGCGGGCGGGGGTCAGTCCGGCAAGCCGCATGTATTCGACCAGCAATGCCTGCCTGGCATCCAGCCAGTCGTCGATAGCTCTGTGCTTTCCTGCCAATGCGCGTTTGGTTTGTTCCAGTTCAGTTAACATAGTCCCTCCGTGGGGCATAGGCATGGAGTGCTATAGTGACGGGCCTCCGGCCTTTTTATTGACTGACGACACCCTCCTATAACTAGGGAAAATCCAGTTGACCGTCAATAGGGGCATGGGGATATTGTTACACCGGGTGGCGTTTTGGTTACAAGGCACCATCATTTGCTCTCCTCTTCCCGTCAATTACGATCACGAAGGGGCGAGATATGTGACTATTTCCGCAGATCTTGATGAAAACCCCAGCATTCAAGCCAATCCGGCTGATAAAGCCTTTGCCTGAGTGTTTTTTTTTGAATAGAGTGGCCCGGTGCTAAATGCCCGATCATAAAGGAAATGTTATGAACAAAGCTCAACTTGTCGATGCAATTGCAGCCAAAGCAGATCTGAGCAAAGCTCAGGCCAAAGTCGCTCTGGAAGAGATCATCAATGGTATTACCCAGAGCCTGAAAGAAGGTGATGCTGTGCAGTTGGTGGGTTTTGGCACCTTCAAGGTGAACCATCGTGCTGGCCGTACCGGTCGCAATCCGCAAACTGGTAAAGAGATCCAGATTGCAGCCGCGAATGTGCCGTCCTTTGTGGCAGGCAAGGCGCTCAAAGACGCCGTCAAGTAATCCCCAAAAACCCGGCGCCAGCCGGGTTTTTTATTGCCATCGTCAGCGGAAATTGTTTCAGATACACTCAAGATATGGCGTGCGCCGTAGTGAGGTGGATGATGGAACAGAAAAATGCCATTCGGCAGGTTGCCGTACCTTGGGCTCCGTCCCGCCAACTCCCCCCGGGCCTGGTTGTGGCCGAACTTCATCAGGATATCTGGAGCGACTCCCTCACGATCATGCTGGGCAGGGCTCGCAGCATCGATCTGCCGCCGCAGATCCTCTGTCGGGTCTATTTCCGGCACATCTTTGCGGTGCGGGTGATGGAGGATTGCGATCTGGCGGAGGGCAAGGATAGCCATGCCATCGAGGAGCAGATCCAGCTCATCACCCCGTCCCGGTTTGCCAGCTGGTTCCATCAGGAGTCGGATGGTCTGCATCTGGACGAGGATCTGCAGCACTACCGCATCTCGACCTGGGATTATTGCGCCGATGTGTTGACGTCCAGAGCGCCCGAGCTGCAGTTCGTGGACAAAGGCGATTAGCGAGGCTGAAGAGACAATAAAAAAACCGGCAACACTGGGTGTTGCCGGTTTTTTTATTGGTCGATGCGGGGTGAACTCAGCCGAGCAGCTGATCCCGATGCAGCCCCAGCACGATGAGCAAGCCAAGGAAGTAGAAGGCGCTGAGTTTGATGCCCAGGATGGCGAGCAGGCCGGCGCAGAGCCGGACGATGGCCTTGTGCAGCCAGGAGCCGGTGAAACGGTACATGGTTACTCCGCCGCCTCCGTGGTGGCGAATTCCGGCACCTTGGCCATGGCATCCAGCACTACCTGGATATCCGCTCCCGGCTTGCAGGCGTTTTCACTCAGATGGCGGCGCCAGGCGCGAGCCCCCTGCATGTTCTGGAACAGCCCCAGCATGTGGCGGGTCATGTGGGAGAGATAGTTGCCCTTGGCCAGCTCCTGCTCGATATAGGGCAGCATCATCCGCACCACCTCGTGGCGGCTCGGCACGGCGTGGTTCTGGCCGAACACCAGGTTATCCACCTGCGCCAGAATGTAGGGGTTCTGATAGGCTTCGCGCCCCATCATGACGCCATCCAGGTGTTGCAGATGTTCGAGGGTCTGCTCCATGGAGGTAACGCCGCCGTTGATGGCGATGGTGAGATCCGGGTAATCCTGTTTGACCCGATAGACACGGGGATAATCGAGCGGCGGGATCTCGCGGTTTTCCTTGGGGCTCAGGCCGCTCAGCCACGCCTTGCGGGCATGGACGATGAAGGTGTCGCAACCGGCATCGCGTACCTGTTCGATAAAGGCCTGCAGAAATTCGTAGGAGTCCTGATCGTCGATGCCGATACGGGTTTTCACCGTCACCGGAATATCGACCACATCGCGCATGGCCTTGACGCAGTCAGCCACCAGTGCGGGTTCACCCATCAGGCAGGCACCAAAGCGGCCGTTTTGCACCCGATCGGAGGGACAGCCGACGTTGATGTTCACCTCGTCATAGCCGCGCTCCTCGGCCAGCTTGGCGCAGCGCGCCAGATCGGCCGGATTGCTGCCTCCCAGCTGCAGGGAGATGGGGTGCTCCTGCTCGCTGTAACCCAGATAATCCCCCTTGCCGTGGATGATGGCGCCGGTGGTCACCATCTCGGTATAAAGCAAGGTCTGGCGAGTCATCAGACGATGGAAATAACGGCAATGCCGATCGGTCCAGTCCAGCATGGGGGCGATGGAAAAACGCTGCGCCTGCATAAAAATCATCCGGGTTGGCTAAACAAAGGGGGCGGATTTTACCACAACGTGAGGCAGCCCCAGAAAATGAATTTTGTCACCGCGTCAAAGGGGGCCCTGTGATAGTATCCGGCTAATAAAAAGGGTAATTGCGTGATCATGAATCAAGACCAACTTTTACAACGAGCCGAACGACTCTGCGAACAACGCGGGATCCGCTTCACCCCTACCCGACGTCAGGTATTCAGGCTGCTGGCTGCCCACGGCAATGCCATCAGCGCCTATGATCTGTTGGCCCAGTTGCAGCAGACCGAGGCCCATGCCAAGCCGCCGACCGTTTATCGGGCATTGGATTTTCTGCTCGAACAGGGCTTTGCCCACAAGGTGGAGTCGCTCAACGCCTTCATTTTCTGCTGTCACTTCGATCATGCCCACCCGATGCAACTGCTCATCTGCGATCGGTGTGGCGAGGTGGTCGAGTTGCATGACTCGGCGATCGATGGCGCGTTTTCCGAGCAAGCCCACTTGCATGGCTTTACTATTACCAATAAGACAATAGAGGCACATGGCCAATGTGCTCGCTGTACGCCCACCGTAGGAAGTCAACATGAAGGCTGATTTTGTAAACCCGTTCCTGCTCTCCCTGCTCAATGTGCTCTCCACCATGGCACAGCTCGAGCTCAAGCCGGGCAAACCCAAACGCAAGATGGACGAGCTGGCGCGCGGCGATGTCTCTGGTCTCATCGGCATGGTCGGTCCGCAGACCCGTGGCTCGCTCTCCATCAGCTTCGAGAAGGGGTTGGCGCTGGAGATCATGCGCCGGATGCTGGGCGAGGCACCGGCTACCATCAATGAAGAAGTGACCGACATGGTGGGCGAGATCACCAACATGGTGACCGGCGGTGCCAAGCGCATGCTGGGGGAGAAGGGGTATGAGTTTGACATGGCGACCCCCATCATCGTCTCCGGCCCCAATCACACCATCACCCATCGTGCCGACGGCACCAAGATCATGATGCCGTTCGAATCAGATTATGGTCGTGCCACCATCGAGATCTGTTTCGAGTAACCCTATGTGGAAAGCGCTGAAATGGTTCTTCATCGGGTGGGCCCTGCTGCTCATCCTGTCTGATCTCCAGATCACCACCTCGCTCTACAAGTACGAAGACAACCGGGTGGTGGTGAACTTTCCGCGCTGGCAGGCAGACCAGCCCTGGGGCACCTTTGAGTGGCATGCCGGGCGGGTGGAGACCCATTGGTATGGTCTGGCAGGCAGACCCAAGCCGGTAGATCCGCTGCTGTAGCAGCCAGGGTGACAGATGCAATGCAAGAGGCCAGCTGATGCTGGCCTCTTGTCGTTGGTCGCCCGGTTGATCAGGCCGCTTCGGCGGCCAGATCTTCGCGGGGGCGCAGCAGCATGCCGAAGCCGCAGGTCAGCAGGGTGGGCAGCAACCAGGCCAGCCCCTTGTCGAACAGCGGCAGGAAGGCGAACGCATCCATCTGCACGCCGGCCGCTCCCAGCCCGTCCAGGCAGCCGAACAGAAACGCCACCAACAGCACGGCGCGAAACGCCAGCCGTGGCCGGCCAAAATAACCCTGTACAAAGGTCACCAGCACCAGTGCGATGGCGACCGGGTAGATGGCGACCAGCACCGGGATGGAGAGGCTGATGAGCTGGCTCAGCCCGACGTTGGCCACCAGGATGGAGACTCCTCCCATCAGCAGTACCCACTTGCGGTATGTCCAGCCGGCCAGACCGTGGAAGTAGTCGGCGCTGGCGCAGAGCAGGCCGACCGCGCTGGTGAAGCAGGCCAGGGTGATGATGGCGGCCAGGATCAACTGACCGTAGTGGCCGAACAGGCTCAACACATAGGCGTTGACGATGGCGCCGCCATTGTCGACGTTGGTGACCACGCCCGCCGCGCTGTTGCCCAGATAGAACAGGGAGATGTAGACCGCCGAGAGGCCAACCGCCGAGATGAGGCCCGCGATGGTCAGGTACTTGAACTGGCTCGGGTAGTCCTCGATGCCCCTGCGTTGCAGCAGACCGATGATGAGGGCACCGAACATCAGCGAGCCGAGGGTATCCATGGTGTTGTACCCCTCCAGCATCCCCTTGATGAGCGGCGTATCCGTGTAGTCGCCGCTGGCCTCAGGTAGGGTGCCTTGCGGGTCAACCAAGACCCCGACCGCCAGGATCAGCAACATTACCATCAAGACAGGCGTCATGTATTTTCCCACCGCATCGAGCAGCCTGCCCCGATCCAGCGATACCAGGATCACCAGCGCGAAGAAGAGCAGGCTGTAGAGCAGCAGCCCGTGTTGGCCAGCTTCGCCGAGCCAGGGCTTGAGCCCCATTTCATAAGCCACCAGCCCGGTGCGGGGGGTGGCAAAGGCCGGCCCCATGATGATGTAGATGGCGATGGCCAGCGCCGTGGCCGCCCAGGTCGGCAGATAGCGGGTCATCGCCGTCCAGCCGCTGCTGCCTTGTCCGGCGCTGCCTCTGGCAACGGCGACCAGCGTCAGCAGAGGGAGACCCACCGCCGTCAGCAGAAAGCCGACCATGGCTGGCATTAGATGCTCACCGGCCATAAAGCCGGCGAGCGGCGGAAAAATGATGTTGCCTGCCCCGAGATAGAAAGCAAACGTCATAAAACCCAGTCCGAATACGTCGGACAACTTCAGTGATTTCGTCAAACCTGACCTCATCTGCCTTATCAGCTTGTTCTTGTTGATTGCACCCACTGCCTGGCAGATAACCGGATAACAATGCTTCCCTCTCCTCCACGATGAGCACATCGATAAAGGAGCACTCTTCTGAGCATAAAGAAGAGAAATTTGATCTCAATCACACATTAATATCTTGAAACAATTTAATTGGCCAGAATAAATCACCGATTAGCCAGCGGTTGGCAGCAGTGAAAGAGCTCGGTATGGCGGCAGGGGGCTGGCCGCAGGAAAGGGGTAACGGGTGGTAAAAGGCTGTTGGCAGACAAACAAAAGAGCCTGCGCAAGGCAGGCTCTTTGAGATGGGCGGGAGTGAAATCAGGCGGCTTCGGCAGCCAGTTTCTCGCCGGAGCGTACCGCCATGCCGAGGCCACAGGCCAACAGCGTCGGCAGCAGCCAGGCCAGGCCCTTGTCGAACAGCGGCAGGAAGGCAAATGCATCCATCTTCATGCCGGCGGCGCCCAGACCGTCCAGGCAGCCAAACAGGAAGGCGACCATCAGTACGGCGCGGAACACCAGGCGCGGACGACCGAAGTAACCCTTCAGGAAGGTGACCAGCACCAGAGCCACGGCAACCGGGTAGATGGCGACCAGCACCGGGATAGAGAGGCTGATGAGCTGGCTCAGGCCCACGTTGGCGACCACGGCGCAGATGACCCCCAGCAACACCACCAGCTTCTTGTAGCTCATGCCGGTGAGGTTGTGGAAGAAGTCGGAGCAGGCGGAGATCAGGCCCACGGCGGTGGTGAAACAGGCCAGGGTGATGATGGCGGCCAGGATGAACTGACCCGGCTGACCAAACAGGCTCAACACGTAGGCGTTGACGATGGCGCCGCCGTTGCTGATGTCGGTGGCGACACCGGCTGCGGTGTTGCCCAGCTGGAACAGGGAGACGTACACCACGGACAGACCGATGGCAGAGATGATGCCGGCAATGGCCAGGTACTTGAACTGGCTCTGGTAGTCATGAATGCCTTTCTGGCGCAGCAGGTCGACGATCAGGGCACCGAACATCAGGGACGCCAGGGTGTCCATGGTGTTGTAGCCTTCCAGGATCCCTTTCACGAAGGGGCCGTTCTGATAGTCACCGGAAGAGGCCGGCATGTCACCTTGCGGGGCGACGAACACGCCGATGGCCAGGGTCAACAGCAACAGCATCAGCACCGGGGTCAGGTATTTGCCGATGGCATCCATCAGCTTGCCCTGATTCATGGAGACCAGGATGGCCACGCCGAAGAACAGCACCGTGTAGGCAGCCAGACCGGCCTGGCCCATGTCACCGATGAAAGGCTTGAGGCCCATTTCATAGGCCACCAGCCCGGTACGGGGGGCGGCGAAGGCCGGACCGATGATAATGTAGATGGCGACGGCCAGTGCGGTGGCGACGCCGGCCGGCAGCAGCTTGGTCATGCCGGCCCAGCCGTTGCCTGCCTTGGCGACAGCGATGATGGTGATGAGGGGCAGACCGACGGCAGTGACCAGGAAACCCAGCATGGCGAGAGAGAGGTGCTCACCTGCCATGTAACCAGCCAGCGGCGGGAAGATGATGTTGCCGGCGCCCAGATAGAAGGCGAAGGTCATGAAGCCCAATCCGAGCACGTCGGACAATGTGAGTGATTTCGTCAAGTTCAACCTCGTCTGTCTTGTAAACTATTGCTTGTTATAGTTTTTTATTGGTCAGTGACCGATATTGTTCAGGGGTAAAAAAAAGGAGCCCCGCTTGTTTTTTCATCGCAACCAGTGGTTTGAGCTGGTCTTGAGCGGGCGCTCGTTTAGGAGTCAGCATAATGGCGTGAAAAAATAGTTCAAGACGAAATTTACATCTTCAAATAGAAGGGGCTGGTCAGTTGGATGTATCTGTCGGAATAGGTTCCATCAGCAGAATGGATCACAATTTCACCCTGCTCACACTTGTTTAATCCTCTACCAAGTCGCAATAAAACACGATTTGCCTCTTTTCCGGCTCTGGTGATAACAGCTGTATAACAAACGGCGTGCAGATCATAATCCGCCGAGATGCATAAAATTTCATCGGCCATGGCCGTTGGCACGACCAGCGCAACCTCGCCGTTGGGGGCCAATAGTCGGTCACAGGCGGTCAGCAGATCCCGGCTGTCGAGGCCGCCGGTATGACGTGCCAGTGCCCTGGCCGGATCGCGAAATGACTGGCCCGCCACGAAGTAGGGTGGGTTGGAGACGATGAGATCGTAAGGGGCGGCCTGATAGGTTTGAATGGCACTCTCGATGACGGTGACCCGCCCATGCCAGGGGGAGGCTGCCGCATTCTCGCGAGCCTGCCGGGCTGCATTGCTATCCAGCTCTACCGCATCGATGCGGCAGTCGGCAGGGCTGCGCTGGGCCAGCATCAGGGCGATGAGGCCGCTGCCGCTGCCAATGTCGAGCACCCGGCGGACATTGGTGACAGGTGCCCAGGCGCCGAGCAGGATGCCATCGGTGCCGACTTTCATGGCGCAGCGATCGTGATCGACGCGAAATTGCTTGAAGGTAAAACCGCTGTTTCGTCCCATCCGACTCCCGTCCTGTGCCAGCGCCGCAGAAAATGGTCGGCGATTATAGCGACTAAGCCACAGTCGCCATAGGAGCCGACGACATAATCGCCTATAATCTGCCGTTTCCTTAATGACCGAGTATTGCCATGAGCCAGTCCTTTGATGATTTCGACCTGAATCCAGCCCTCAACCGGGCCTTGGCCGAGATGGGTTTCACCCGCCCCACCACCATTCAGCAGATGGTGCTGGAGCCAGCCCTGGACGGCCGCGATATTCTGGCATCCGCCCCGACCGGTACCGGTAAGACCGCCGCCTTCCTGCTGCCAGCCCTGCAGCATCTGCTGGACTTCCCGCGCCGCAAGCCGGGCCCGTGCCGCATGCTGGTGCTGACCCCGACCCGCGAGCTGGCGCTGCAGGTCACCGCCCACGCCAAGGCGCTGGCGGCTCACACCAACCTCAGCATCGAGACCATCATCGGCGGCGTCAGCCATGAAGAGCAACTGCCGGCCCTGACCAAAACCACCGACATCGTGGTGGCCACCCCGGGCCGTCTGCTCGAGTACATCGAGAAAGAGGAGTTCGAGAGCCACGACATCGAGGTGCTGGTGCTGGACGAAGCGGACCGCATGCTGGACATGGGCTTCATCAAGGATGTGAACCGCATCGTGGAAGAGGCGCGCTACCGCAAGCACACCATGCTGTTCTCCGCCACCCTGGAAGGGGCCGGTCTTGAGAAGTTCGCCAACGATATCCTGAAGGAGCCGGTGGAGCTGCACGCCGAGCCGCCCCGCAGCGAACGTCGCCCCATCACCCAGTGGGTGCACCTGGCCGACGATGCCGCTCACAAGCTGGCCCTGCTGGTGCATATCCTCAAAGATCCCGAGACCCAGAAAGCCATCATCTTCGTCAAGACCCGTGAGCGGCTGGCGGAGCTGTCCGGTCAGCTGCAGGCGGCTGGCGTCTCCTGCGCCTGGATCCGCGGCGAGATGGAGCAGAGCAAGCGCATCGAGTCGATCCGCAAGTTCCATGAAGGGGAAGTGCCCTTCCTCATCGCCACCGACGTGGCCGCCCGCGGCATCGACCTGCCCAACGTCAGCCATGTCATCAACTACGACATGCCTTACGGTGCCGATGTCTACGTCCACCGGATCGGCCGCACCGGCCGTGCCGGCAACCGTGGTTGCGCCATCAGCCTGGTGGAAGCCCACGACATGGCGATGGTCGCCAAGATCGAGCGCTACACCGAAGAGCGTCTCAAGCGTCGGGTGATCGACGAACTGCGCCCCAAGCACAAGGAAGCGCGTGTACCGGTGAAGAAGAAAAAGCCGAAGGACGACAAGAAGAAGTCGGCCAAGAAGAAAAAGAAGTAAGCCTGCCCGCCACAACGGCCATCCCCGGATGGCCGTTGTGCTATCTGCTGCCCACTCGGCGGGGGCCAGAAAAGAAAAAAGCCGACGTATAAACGTCGGCCAATAAAAAGTGCTTACAACAGAGGATTCACCTATTCAGACTTGGGGATCCTGAATTTGGTTCCCTCGGGTTGTAATTAATTTTCAGCGCGTTTGAACATCAGGGTATTGGCATCGGACTCTTCCGGTACGAAGTAGTAGCCATCGGCGTTGAACCCGGTCAGCTGCTCCACCTTGGTGAGCCGGTGCTTGATGATGTGGCGGGCCATCATGCCGCGCGCCTTCTTGGCGTAGAAGCTGATGATCTTGAACTGGCCGTTCTTCTCGTCCTTGAACACCGGCGTGATGATGCGCCCCTGCAGGGCCTTGGGACGTACCGACTTGAAGTACTCGTCGGAAGCCAGGTTGATCAACACCTCGTCTCCCTGAGCAGCCAGTGCCTTGTTCAGCTGGGCGGTGATGATGTCGCCCCAGAACTGGTAGAGATCCTTGCCACGCGCATTGTCGAGGCGAATCCCCATCTCCAGCCGGTAGGGCATCATCAGATCGAGCGGGCGCAGTACCCCGTAGAGGCCGGAGAGCATGCGCAGGTGTGCCTGGGCGAAGTCGAGATCAGCCTCGCTGAAATCCTCCACCGCCAGCCCCGTGTAGACATCCCCCTTGAAGGCCAGCAGCGCCTGGCGGGCGTTGGCCGGGCTGAAGTCGGGTTGCCAGTCGGCAAAGCGGGCGGCGTTGAGGCCGGCCAGCTTGTCGCTGATCTTCATCAGGCTGGCGATCTGGTCCGGGCTCAGCTGGCGGGCCCGGCCGATCAGCTCGGCGGAGTGGTCCAGCAGCTCGGGTTGGGTGAAACGGGAAGTCACCAGCGGCGACTCGTAGTCCAGCGTCTTGGCCGGGGAAACCACAATCAGCATAACGATCCTTTATAGCGGTGACGCACGCCCCTCATTCATCCAGGGTGACGTTGTCGAGAGTGCCTGCACCCAGCTGCTCGCGCCCCGACAGCTTGATCAGCAGTCGCAGGTCGTTGGCCGAGTCGGCATGGGCAAGGGCCTCACTGTAGCCAATTTGGCCGGCACAGAACAGGGCGAACAGCGCCTGATCGAAGGTCTGCATGCCGAGCTCGGTGGACTTGGTCATCACCTCCTTGAGCCGGTGCACCTCCCCCTTGCGGACGATATCGGTGATGAGCGGAGTGTTGAGCAGCACCTCGAAGGCCGCACAGCGACGGCGCCCATCCAGGCTGGGCAGCAGTTGCTGGGCCACGATGGCACGCAGGTTGAAGGAGAGATCGAACAGGAACTGGCGGTGTTTCTCCTGAGGGACCAGGTGCAGGATGCGGTCCAGCGCCTGGTTGGCATTGTTGGCGTGCAGAGTGGCGAGGCAGAGATGACCTGTCTCGGCAAACTGCAGGGCAAACTCCATGGTCTCCTGGCTGCGGATTTCGCCGATCAGGATCACGTCTGGCGCCTGGCGCAGCGAACTCTTCAGCGCCACGTCGAACGACGCTGTGTCTATGCCCACCTCGCGCTGAGTGATCAGGCTGCGGCCGTGCTGATGCACGAACTCCACCGGATCTTCCACCGTCAGGATGTGGCCGTCCACATGTTGGTTGCGATAACCGATCATGGCCGCCTGGGTGGTGGATTTGCCGGCGCCGGTGGCACCGACGAACAGCACCAGCCCGCGCTTGGCCAGGGCGATCTCCTGCAGGATGGGGGGCAGCGCCAGCTCGTCAAAGGTGGGAATGCGGGTCTCGATACGGCGCAGCACCATGCCCGGCAGCTCCTGCTGCCAGAAGGCACTGACCCGAAAGCGGCCAAGCTCCTCGCGGTGAATGGCGTAGTTGGCCTCCTTGGTGCGCAGGTAGCGCTCGAAGTGCTCCGGGCTCAGGGTCTCCTTGACCAGCGCCAGCGCCCTTGCCTTGTCGAGGGGGGCTTCTGTCAGCGACTGCAAGTGGCCGTTGACCTTGAGGGTCGGTGGCGTGCCGACCGTGATGAACAGATCCGAGCCTTTGCGGGCGACCAGCTCGGTCAGCAGGGCATCCAGATTCATAACGACTCCTTCCCTAGATTCGTCGTGGTTAGATGGTGTTGGGATCGACCGCCTTGGCCTTGGCATCGAGCGCCGCCACAACCCCGCGGCTCACCAGCTGCTTGAGGCTCTGATCCATGGTCTGCATGCCGTGGGTCATCCCGGTCTGGATCACCGAGTAGAGCTGGGCAATCTTGTCTTCCCGGATGAGGTTACGCACGGCGGGAATACCCATCATGATCTCGTGGGCCGCCACCCGGCCGCCACCGATGCGCTTGAGCAGGGTCTGGGAGATGACCGCCCGCAGCGACTCGGAGAGCATGGAGCGCACCATGTCTTTTTCCGCACCCGGGAAGACGTCGATGATCCGGTCGATGGTCTTGGCCGCCGACGAGGTGTGCAGGGTGCCGAACACCAGGTGGCCGGTCTCGGCCGCGGTCATGGCCAGACGAATGGTTTCCAGGTCACGCATCTCGCCCACCAGGATGATGTCCGGGTCTTCCCGCAGCGCCGAGCGCAGGGCGTTGCTGAAGCTCTTGGTATCGCGGTGTACTTCCCGCTGGTTCACCAGACAGCGCTTGTTCTCGTGCACGAATTCTATGGGATCCTCGATGGTGAGGATGTGGTGATGAAAGTTCTCGTTGATGTAGTTGACCATGGCCGCCAGGGTGGTGGATTTGCCCGAGCCGGTCGGGCCGGTCACCAGTACCAGACCGCGGGGGTATTCGGCAATCTTGCGAAAGATCTCCGGGGCGTCCAGATCTTCGAGGCTCAGCACCGTGCTGGGGATGGTCCGAAATACCGCGCCGGAGCCGCGTGCCTGCTGGAAGGCGTTGACCCGGAAGCGGGCGAGGTTTGGCACCTCGAACGAGAAGTCCACCTCGAAGTTCTCTTCCAGTTCCTTGCGCTGGTGGTCGTTCATGATGTCGTAGATGAGGGCGTGCACTTCCCGGTGTTCCAGGGCGGGCAAATTGATCTTGCGAACCTCGCCATCAACCCTGATCATCGGGGGAACCCCGGCCGAGAGGTGTAGATCCGAGGCTTTATGTTTTACACTGAAAGCCAATAACTCTGTGATATCCATAGATTTGTCATTCTCCCATCACAAGATCACTAACGAAACATGAACCAGATTGCCGAGCACCTGCTTCAGGTCAAGGAACGTATTGTACAAGCCGCCAGTCGAGCGGGCCGAAGCAGCGATCACATCCAGCTGCTGGCGGTCAGCAAGACCAAACCGCTGGAGGCCGTTTGCGAGGCCTATGCCGCCGGTCAGCGCCGCTTTGGTGAATCCTACGCCCAGGAAGCGGCGACCAAGATAGATACCCTGCGTGAGCAAGGGGTCTGTGCAGACATAGAGTGGCACTTTATCGGCCCGCTGCAATCGAACAAGTCCAAGCTGGTGGCCGAGCGTTTCGACTGGGTGCAGAGCGTGGACAGAGAGAAGCTGATCGAACGCCTGAACAACCAGCGCCCGAGCGGGCTCGCACCGCTAAATGTCTGTCTGCAAATCAATATTAGCGGAGAGAGCAGCAAATCCGGAACGTCGGAGCAAGAGATTTTCCGCCTGGCTGAACTGGTCTCCCGCTGCGAACGGCTGCGGCTGCGCGGCCTGATGGCGATTCCGGAGCACACCAGCGACGAGGCGGTGCTGGCCGCCCAGATGGTGCGCATGCAGGCTCTGTTCACCGAGCTTGCGCAACAATACCCGGGCGTCGACACCCTCTCGATGGGGATGACCGAGGATCTCGAACTGGCGATCGGCCACGGCAGCACCATGGTGCGAGTCGGTACCGCCATCTTCGGTGCCCGCGACTATTCATGAGCAAGGCCCGGGATGCGATGCATCGGGCAGTGCTTTTTTCAGGTAACAGGAGCGTTTGATGCAGCATAGAATCCTCGCCTTTATCGGGGCGGGCAACATGAGCCGCAGTATCATTGCCGGTCTGGTTCAGGCGGGCTATCCGGCCGACCGGATCATCGCCGCCAACCCCAGTCGGCCCAAGCTGGATGCGCTGGCCAACGACTATGGCATCCGCATCACCCAGGACAACGCGGAGGCGGCCCGGGCGGCGGAGGTGATCGTGCTGGCGGTCAAGCCGCAGCTGATGGCCGCCATGCTGAGCGCGCTGGTGGCACAGCTGGGCACGCTGGAGGGCAAGCTGCTCATCTCCATCGCCGCCGGCATCAAGGTGGCGCGGCTGGCCGAGATGGCGGGCGGCCACGGCCGGATCATCCGCACCATGCCGAACACCCCCTCTCTGCTGGGGCTGGGGATGACCGGGCTGTACGCCCCGCCCGGCATCGAGCAGGCTGACCGGGAGCTGGCCGAGCAGATGATGCAGGCGGTGGGAAAAACCCTGTGGGTGGAGCAGGAGTCCGGCATCAACGGCGTCATCGCCGCGGCCGGCAGTGCGCCCGCTTATTTCTTCCTGTTCATGCAGGCCATCGCCGAAGAGGCCGAGGCCATGGGCTTCTCCCCCGAGCAGGCCCGCCTGCTGGTGCAGCAGACCGCTCTTGGTGCGGCGGCCATGGTCGAGCAAAATCCCGAGCTGTCGTTGCAGACCCTGCGCGAGCAGGTGACCAGCAAGGGCGGCACTACCGCCGAGGCGATCAAGACTTTCCAGCAGCAGGGACTGATGCCGCTGACGGCACACGCCATGCAGGCGGCCGTTGCCCGGGCCGGCGAAATGGAAACCCTGTTCTGAACCCGATTTCTCTTACTCTCTGTCTCAACCTGGAGCCCAGATGAACACTGCTTACTTTCTGATTAACACGATTTTTGACCTCTATCTCATGGTGGTGCTGTTGCGCGTCTGGCTGCAGTGGGCCCGCGCAGACTTCTACAACCCCATGAGCCAGATGGTGGTCAAGCTGACCAATCCGCTGGTGGTGCCGCTGCGCCGGATCATTCCCGGGTTTGGTGGGCTGGACATGGCCTCTGTGCTGCTGGCCATCATCATCGCCTTCGCCAAGCTGGCACTGCTCAAGAGCATGAACGTGCTGCTGGCCGACTGGCTCACCCTCAGCCTGTTTGCCGGGCTCACCGTGCTGAAGAAGGCCGGCTCCATGATCTTCTGGGTGCTGCTAATCCGCGCCATCCTGAGCTGGGTCAGCCAGGGTCGCAACCCCATCGAGTACGTGATGCACCAGCTGACCGAGCCCTTCCTGGCCCCCATCCGCCGCATTCTGCCGGCACTGGGCGGGCTGGATCTCTCCGTGCTGGTCGCCTTTATCGGGCTGCAGGCCATAAACTATCTGTTGGGCGATCTGTTCGGCCAGCTGTGGTGGATGATTTGATGGCAGCCGTCCTGCGGGAAGGGGATGAGCTGATAATGCATCTGATGATCCAGCCCAAGGCGAGTCGGGATCAGATCGTCGGATTGCACGGAGAAGAGTTGAAAGTGGCCATCACGGCGCCGCCGGTGGATGGCCAGGCCAACAGCCACTTGATCAAGTATCTGGCCAAGCAGTTCAAGGTGGCCAAGGGGCAGGTTCGCATCGTGCGGGGGGAGCTGGGGCGGCACAAGACGGTCGCCATCGAGGCGCCCAAGCAGATCCCCGCCGAGGTCAGTGCCCTGCTGGACAATCAGGGTTAACACGAGAAGGATGACACCATGAAAACAGCCTGGATAAGCTGCCTGCTGGCACTGCTGCTGACCTTGCCCCTGCGGGCTGAACAGATGAAGGAACTGGGCCCCTGGCAGGTGCACTACAGTGCCTTCAACTCCAGCTTCCTCACCCCCGAGGTGGCCAAGGCCTATGGTCTGGAGCGCAGCCGCTACAACGGCATCGTCAACATCGCGGTGCAGAACAAGCAGGGGGTCGCCCAGGCGGTGGGGATCAGCGGCGAGGCCAAGAACCTCACCGGCACCATCCGCAACCTGAGCTTCCAGGAGGTTAAGGAGGGGGATGCCATCTACTATCTGGCGGTGCTGCCCTATCGTAACGAAGATACCTACCAGTTCACCCTGAAGATCATGGGGGAGGGGCAGCAGCAGATGCTGACCTTCCAGCAGACCTTCTACGTCGACTGATGCCGACGCCGGTGATGCCCTGTAAAAAAGCCCCGAACGCAGGTTCGGGGCTTTTTTTATGACGGCGAGTCGGTTGGTGGGGTGAAGTCGTGGATCTCCCCGATCCTCGGGGTGAAGCGGGGATCCTGATCCCGGTTGTGCTCCACCCACTCCATGGCCTGACAGAAGCTCTCCCGCTTCGAGAATTCGCTGCGCACCTGATCGATGGCCCGCTCCGCGCTGCGCCGCTCCATCTTGCTGGCCTTGCGGTCGCTGAACTGCTTGTGCTGGGCCAGCATCCACTCGGTGAAGGCCTGGCGGCACTGGGCCTCGCTGGCCGCCTGGACGGGCAGGGCCGCCAGCAGGGCGATCATCAATAAATAGCGCATAACAACATCGGTGACTGAGGGGCATGGTTGTCTGAAAGGGCGGCATTCTATGCCGAAAACTTGAGCATGAACAGGGGAAGAGAGGGAGCCGGCATGGCCGGCCCCCACAGGGTCAGTGTTTGACGAGGTAGAGCTGACGGCTGTAGGCCACGTCTTCCGGATTGTTGATGGGATAACCCTTGAGCCAGGGCTTGATCAGCCGGGCGTTGGTGTACTGATAGATGGGGGCGATGGGCACCTCGTCCTGCAGTATGGTTTCGGCCTCATCGAACAGGCGGGCCCGTTCACGGGGATCCTGGCTGTTGGCAGCCTTGGCCAGCAGGGCATCGTAGCCGGCGTTGGCGAAGCGGGCCATGTTGCCGCTGTGGTGGGAGCCCCACAGGCCGAGGAAGGCGGACGGGTCGTTGTAGTCGGCCACCCAGGAAGAGCGGATCACCTCGAACTCCCCGCTCTGGCGGCTGTCGAGATAGGTTTTCCACTCCTGATTGGTGAGCTCGACCCGGGCCCCCAGCTTCTGTTTCCACAGGTTGGCGATGGCCAGCGCCATCTTCTTGTGTACCTCGGCCGTGTTGTAGAGCAGGGTCAGCTTGAGCGGGTTGGTCGGGCCGTAGCCGGCCTCCTTGAGCAGGGCTCTGGCCTTGTCGTCCAGCACCTGCTGACTGCTGCTGGAGAGCAGGTTGGCCTTGGGCTCGAAGCCGGCAACCACGTCCGGGGTGAAGTGATAGGCCGGTTTTTCTCCGGTGCCCAGGATCTTGCTGGCGATGAGGCCCCGATCGATGGTGTAGGAGAGCGCCTTGCGCACCCGCACGTCGTTGAGGGGAGCACGCTGGGTATTGAAGGCGTAGTAGTAGGTGCCGAGCTGATCCGGGGTATAGACCTCGCCCGGGATCTGCTGCATCAGCTTGTGATACTGCTCCTTGGGGAAGGATTCGGTAATGTGCAGGTCGCCGGCCAGGTAGCGGTTGGTGGCCGCGCTCTCCTGGTTGATGGGTACGAAGGTGACCTTGGTCAGCACGGTATGGGCGCGATCCCAGTAGTAGGGGTTGGGGGTCAGCTCCAGCTTCTCGTTCACTACCCGGTGACTCAGCACGAAGGCACCGTTGCCGACCAGCTTGCCGGGCTGGGTCCACTGGTTGCCGTATTGCTCCATGCTGGCGCGATGCAGCGGCGACAGGCTGGGGTGGGTCAGCAGGCTCAGGAAGTAGGGCACCGGCTGGGAGAGGGTCACTTGCAGGGTATGCTCATCGAGGGCCTTCACCCCGAGCTCTGCGGGGGGCAGCTTGCCGGCCACTATCTCATCCACCTTGTCGAAGCGGGCCAGCTGGGCGAACCAGGCAAAGGTGGCGGCCTCTTTGGGATCGACCAGTTTGCGCCAGCCGTAGACGAAGTCGGCGGCCTGCACGGGATCGCCGTTGGACCAGCGGGCGTCCGGTCGCAGATGGAAGGTGAAGCGCTGGTTGCCCTGGTTGTCCCAACTGGCGGCCACCCCGGGCTGTACCTTGCCGTCCGGTCCCTGGGTCAGCAGCCCCTCGTAGAGATCCCGCAGTACCTGCAACTCGGGCAGGCCGACCAGCTTGAGCGGGCTCAGGCTCGCCGGTTCGTCTTTCAGATGACGCACAACGGCCTGTTCGGTGGCGAGCTGGGTGCCGGGTGGAACATCGGCAGCCTGGACACAGGCACAGCCCAGCAGGGCCAGCAGGGGACTCCATCCTTTCATGGTTGATCCTTCAAATAGTGTGAAGCGGGGTGAAAACTCGGCGAGAAGTGATCGCCGACAGACGGGAAATCATGATATCCCGTTTGCTGGTCAGACCGCCAGTATGAGTCCCTTGGATGAGGGGACTCCCCGGCATCTTATTTGACCCGCCATTCGGGCAGAGGAGTGAACAATGAGAACATGGATCCTGTTGGCCCTGGCCATCAGTCAGGGGGCCTGGGCCTTGGCGCCGTGTGAGCGCGAGAGCCAGGTTGGCAGCTGGTGCGAGGTGAACATAGATCAGCTGCATCCGACCCAGGGCGGCGTGGGCCAGATCCAGGTCGACAACACTCAGGCCGAGCTGGCGGGCAAGAGCGCAAAGCAGCTCGACAAGTTGATGAAAAAGAAAGAGATCCCCATCGTCATTGCGCCCGATGGCGGTTACTGGCTGGTGGACAGGCACCATCTGACCAAGGCGCTGTGGCAGTCTGGCGTGAAGCAGGTGCGGGTCAAGGTGATCGCCAGGTTGCAGGACAAGGAGAACTTCTGGAGCCAGATGCAGTGCAACCACTGGGCCTGGCTCAAGGATGAAAAGGGCGGCGCACTGACGCCGCAGCAACTGCCGGCCCACATCGGCGAACTGCCGGATTACCCCTACCGGACGGTGGCCGGCCTGCTGCAGGATGCGGGCTATTTCGACAAGCGGGAGCAGGTCTACTTCGTCGAGTTTGCCTGGGCCAGCTGGCTCGGCCAGCAGATGGACTGGCTGCCGGTCGACAGCGCCAATCTGGCGGATCGCCTCTATCAGGCCAAGCGGCTGGCGTGCAGCAGCAAGGCGGCGGATTTACCCGGCTATCCCGGCAAGCAGTGCCGGGTCAATCAGTCGCGCAGCGGCAACTGAGCGGATAGTCGCTGCCAAAGCAACTACGGGGGGCCTATGCCCCCCGCTTCGTCATGAGGGTTGCCGGGCCTGCTGCCAGTGCGCGGCGGCCTGTTCCAGCAGGGCCACTTCGCCTTGCTGGATCAGCGGCAGCAAGGCCTGCACCTGGGCATCCGGCCACTCCCACCAGGCCAGCGCCTGCAAGCGGGCGATCTCCTCCTCAGCAAAGCGCATCCTGATAACTCGGGCCGGCGTACCGGCCACCATGGCATAGGGCGGCACATCCTGATTGACCAGGGCGCGCGCCGCTATGATGGCGCCGTCGCCGAGGGTAACCCCCGGCATGATCATGGCGTCCATGCCGATCCAGACGTCGTTGCCGATGCGGGTGTCGCCGGCAGGGCGATAGCTGCGCTGGAGGGCATCGAGATCGGCAAACGGATAGGTGCTGATGAAGTCGGCATTGTGGGTGTGGTTGCCGCCCATCAGGATCTTCACCCCGGCGGCTATTTGCACATAGTCGCCGATATGAAGCTGATCGATGTGCCAGAGCGGCTCCCAGCCGGTCTCCGGGCTGCGGCTGAAACGGTCGCCGTGCAGATAGCGCACGGCGGCCTCTTCAAACGGGCCGTCCCAGGCGCCGGAGTAGTAGCTGTGGCGCCCCTTCAGGTGGATGTTGGGGTTGCTTACCGTCAGGTGCAAGTACTCGACCTGCGACCAGTGTTGGCAGGGTTTCATGGTTGTCTCCTCGTTCAAATGGATAGGGTGGATGACGCGAGGAGCGCAGCTAATAGATCCAGACCAGCAGGCGGGGCACGCACAGGGTCGAGCAGCCCAGATCCTGGGGCAAACGGGGTCGCAGCATGGAGTGTGCGGGTCCTGAAGGGTGGATCGGCATGGTAAGTCATATGGGGATGGGGGCCAAGCCAAGCATCGTTATCTGGTCAAAACCTGCACGAAATATCTGGTTGATATTCATTCTCAACTGGGCATGATAAAAGTCCCACCCATCAACCTGGGAGATCGGCATGACCCATCAAATCTGGCAGCGTTACATGCTGGAGGCTGAAAACGCACTGGGCGCGGGCGCGCTCGGCACCGCCATCTGCCTCTATCAGCAGGCCCTCGCCGAGGTATACGAACTGAGTGACGGTGAGCTGGACGAGTTGGCCAGCATGCGGGTGGCGACCTGCCACCGGCTGGCCGATTTCTGGCGCGCCATGGAGGAGCCGGCCTACGAGCTGCGCTACCTCAAGCTGGCCTCCGAGCTGGTGACTGCGTTGGTGCCCCAGTGCCCGAACCAGGAGTGCGAATCCCTCATCAGCGAACTGGGTTGCTGTCGGGCGGCGTTGCTCTCTTTCCTCAAGCGCCACCCCAATCCCGACATCGCCCGCTTGATCCAGCTGCAGGATCAGGTGCAGGGCTGCGAGCTGATCGGCCGCTTTCGCCTCAACTGAGGATCATTTACGGCCTTTGAGGCGCTGGGCGATCCGCGTTTGTGCCTCTTCCCCCTGCAGGGCGAGGGAGAAGGCGCGCGCCTCCAGATCGATGACGAAGTGCACCGCCTGCCTGAGTTCCTGCTTGAGCAGCGCCTTGCTCTTTTGCAGCGCCTTTGGCGCCTTGGCCGCCAGCTTCAAACCCTGCTCCCGGGCAAAGGGGAGCAGGGCTTCGGCCGCCAGCACCCGGTTGGCGAGCCCCAGCCGCAGTGCCTCGTCGGCATCGATGGCTTCGGCCAGCAGCAACAGCTCCGCCGCCTTCAAGTGACCCACGCTGCGCGGCAGCAACAGGCTGGAGGCAAACTCCGGCACCAGCCCCAGCTCGACAAAGGGCAGTTGCAGGCGGGCATTGTCGGCCAGATAGACCAGATCGCAGTGCAGCAGCAGGGTGGTGCCGATCCCCACCGCCGCACCGCCGACCGCGGCGATCACCGGCTTCGGGAAGTCGGCCAGGGTGTGGAGGAACTGCAAGATGGGATCGTCCGCCTCCAGGGCCTCTTTCCCCACGAAGTCGGCCAGATCATTGCCGGCGGTAAAGCAGTCGCTCTGCCCCTGGATGAGCAGGGCATGGATGGCGTCATCTTCCGTCGCTTGTCGCAAGGCGTCGGTGAGCGCACGATACATGGCGGTATTGAGGGCATTGCGCTTGTCGGGACGATTGAGGGTCAGGGTGAGCAAGCCATCCTGCTGCTCGACAATGATAATGGGGTCCATGTCTAAATCCTTGTTATTGCTGGCTGTCAAAAGCTTACCGCTGCGGTAATCTTTGCGGCGTTTAACAACATCATAAAAGGATTTCAACCATGTTTAAACGTGCGTTCTATTCCCTGCTGGCCCTGGGGCTGGCTGCTCCCGCCCTGGCCAAGGTCGAGGCTGTCGACGGCTATGTGCGCCTGTTGCCGCCGGGCTCGCCCAACACCGCCGCCTTTCTGGTGCTGAAGAATGATGCGGATCAGCCGGTCAAGCTGGTGGCTGCCGCCTCGCCCGAGGTGGGCCGCGCCGAGCTGCACACCCATCTGCACGAGAACGGCGTGATGAAGATGCGCCAGGTCGAGAGCATAGAGGTGCCGGCCAAGGGGGAAGTGGCGCTCAAACCCGGCAGTTTTCACATCATGCTGTTCGAGGTGCGCGAGCTCTCCCAGGGCACCCCTTTCCCGCTGACATTGACCATGGATGATGGCCAGAAGCTGGAGTTGAACCTGCCGGTGAAGCCGATTGAACCCATGGCAGGCATGCAGCACTGACATTAATGGACGCTTGTTCAGTTTTTTACACTGTGTATTCCCGTCGCACTGGGTAAAATGATGGCCTTTCCAGTCCATAGATAGAGAGTGACGTGATGAAGAAGACCTTGATTGCCGGTTGCGTACTGGCCCTGTTCAGCCAGGCTGCTATGGCTGCCGATGACTGGCGTTTCGCTGCCGGTACCGATGTATGGAATGCTCAGGGCAGCGGCCAGATCAACGGTGTCGGGGCCAATGGCAGCTACGACGAGAACTACAACTGGAGCGGCTACCTGCAACTGGAGCACGGCATCATCCTGCTGCCCAACGCCAAGTTCGAGATCTCCGATTTCGGTACCAGCGGCGGCGCCCTCAACAACGATCTGATGGCGTATGACTTGAGCCTCTACTATCGCCTGTTCAACAACGACCTGTTCCAGATCGATCTGGGTCTGACTGGTCGTCGCTACGATGGTGATTTCAACACCCAGCACTACTCCTATGACAAGGACGTGCTGATGGCCTACACCGGCGCCGAAGTGCGCATCCCGGGTACCGGCTTTGCCGCCTTCGGCGATGCCCGCGTGCAGGATGCCGACAACTACGACTACCGTCTGGGTGGTTCCTACAAGTTCGCGACCGTACCGCTCAAGGTGCGTGCCGGCTGGCGTGATGCGAGCATGGACTTCGACCGTGTTGACCAGCGGGTCGACGGCTGGTTCATCGGCGGCGAATTCATCTTCTAATTCCGGCAACGGCTGATGACGATGCCCCCATCATCCCGATGGCGGCATCCGACGAGGAAAGAGCATGGGTCATATCATAGTGACAGGGGCGGGGTCCGGTCTGGGCCGGGCGCTCACCATAGGTCTGGTTGAACGCGGTCATCAGGTCTCCATGATGGGGCGTCGTTATCAGAGGCTGCAGGAGCAGGAGGCGTTGCTTGGCAAGGCGGTGATCGGCATTGCTGCCGATCTGGCGCACCACGAAGAAGTGGACGTGGCGTTCGCCGCTGCGGTGGAGTGGGGCGGCCTGCCCGAGCTGGTGCTGCACTGCGCCGGCGTGGGCGAGTTCGGCCCGGTCGGCGTCTATACCGCCGAGCAGATCCGCCGGGTGGTGGAGAGCAACCTCATCTCCACCATTCTGGTGGCCCAGCAGACGGTGCGCCTCATCGGCGACAAGGGCGGTGTGCTGGCCAACGTGCTCTCCTCCGCCGCCCAGGTGGGCAAGGCCAACGAGAGCCTCTACTGCGCCTCCAAATGGGGCATGCGCGGTTTTCTGGAGTCGTTGCGGGCCGAGCTGAAAGGCTCGCCGCTGCGGCTGGTGAACCTCTATCCGAGCGGGATCCGCAGCGAATTCTGGGACAACTCGGATCACGTGGACAGCAGCGGCTTCATGACCCCGGAAGACGCCGCCGCCTACATGCTGGATGCGCTGGAAGCCAGAAGCAGCTGCCATGTGACCGATCTCTTCATCGGTCGCAACTAGCTGCGGCCAGCCTCGCCTCTGCCCTGCGGCAGAAAACAAAAAGCGCGCCTAATGGCGCGCTTTTTTATGGGGGCAAGGGGCGGAATTAACGGCCCAGCTTGGCCTTGAGCAGGGCAACGATCTCGCTGATCGCCACTTCCTGCTTCTCGCCAGTGCGGCGGCACTTGTACTCCACCACACCGTTGTCCAGACCGCGATCGCCGATGACGATTGCGTGCGGCACACCCAGCAGCTCCATGTCGGCGAACATCACGCCCGGGCGCTCTTTACGGTCGTCGAACAGCACATCCACCCCGGCGGCCTTCAGCTCGGTGTAGAACTGCTGAGCCTGCTCGGCCACGCGCTCGGACTTGTGCATGTTCATCGGCACGATGGCCACTTCGAACGGGGCGATGGCTTCCGGCCAGATGATGCCGTACTGGTCGTTGTTCTGCTCGATGGCGGCAGCCACCAGGCGGGAAACCCCGATACCGTAGCAACCCATCTCCATGGTGACGGACTTGCCGCCCTCGTTCAGCACGCTCGCCTTCATGGCTTCGGAGTACTTGGTACCCAGCTGGAAGATGTGGCCCACTTCGATGCCGCGCTTGAGCAGCAGCTTGCCCTGGCCGCACGGGCTTGGGTCGCCTTCTACCACGTTGCGCAGGTCGGCAACTTCGTAAGTGGTGATGTCGCGATCCCAGTTGGCACCGGTCAGGTGGAAGCCGGTCTCGTTGGCGCCGCAGACGAAGTCCGCCAGATGGGCGGCGCTGCGATCGGCGATGATGCGACCGGCAAAGCCGACCGGGCCGATGGAGCCTGCGTCGCAACCGGCGGCAGTCTTGATCTGCTCGTCGTTGGCGAAGGTCAGCGGGTTGGCAACACCCGGCAGTTTCTCGGCCTTGATTTCGTTCAGCTCGTGATCGCCACGCAGGACCAGTGCGATGACGGCCTGGTTGCCGTGTTCGTCCTCTTCGCCCAGCACCAGCAGGGTCTTGGCGATGGCGCTCGGCGCCACGTTCAGGAAGGCGGCCACATCAATGATGGTGTGGACGGCCGGGGTAGCAACCTTGGTCAGGGCCGCGGTGGCGGCAGGGCGCTCGCCAGCCGGTGCCAGCGCTTCGGCCATCTCGATGTTGGCGGCGTAATCTGATGTATCGGAGAAGGCGATCAAGTCTTCACCGCTCTCGGCCAGCACCTGGAATTCGTGGGAGCCAGTACCACCGATGGAGCCGGTATCGGCCTGCACCGGACGGAAGTTCAGCCCCATGCGGGTGAAGGCGGCGCAGTAGGCGGCGTGCATCCGCTCGTAGGTTTCGATCAGCGAAGCCTTGTCGATGTGGAAGGAGTAGGCGTCCTTCATCAGGAATTCGCGACCGCGCATCACGCCGAAGCGGGGACGCACTTCATCGCGGAACTTGGTCTGGATCTGGTAGAGGTTGAGCGGCAGCTGCTTGTAGCTGTTCACTTCGTAACGCACCAGCGAGGTGATCACCTCTTCGTGGGTCGGACCCAGCACGAAGGGACGGTTGTGACGGTCGGTCAGACGGCACAGCTCGGGACCGTAGTCATCCCAGCGGCCGGATTCCTGCCACAGCTCGGCGGGTTGCACCACCGGCATGGAGACTTCGATGGCACCAGCATTGTTCATCTCTTCGCGAACAATGTTCTCGATTTTTTTCAGAACCCGCAGACCGGACGGCAGCCAGGCATACATGCCGGAGGCCAGTTTGCGGATCATGCCGGCGCGCAGCATCAGCTGATGGCTGACGATCTCGGCATCGGACGGGGTTTCCTTGAGAGTGGAAAGCAGATATTGGCTGGTACGCATCGCGGTAGACCTTAGCTAAGACGGGCGGCTGGGCCCTGGATAATTTCAAGAGCGGAATTTTAACAGGCCGGACCCTGCGGCCCAAGGGCTAAATTCGTACGACGGGAGAAAGCGGGGGCATCGCCCCCGCTTGGGTCAGACCCGAAATTGCGACAGCAGGCGCTGTTGCAGCAGGCTGGCCTGATGCAGGGAGGAGGCGAGCTGCAGGCACTCCTGCGCCTCCTGCTCGCCGGTCTGGGCCTGCAGGCTGATGCCGGAGACCTTGTCCGAGGTGTGGCTCAGGGTATGGGAGAGCTGACCGGTGGCATCGGCCACCTGTTGCACCATGTCCGCCAGATGGTCGATGGCCTCTTCCACCTTGAACAGGATCTGCCTGGTGTTGTCAGAGTCCTCCATACCGGATTCCACCGTCTTCAGATTGCGCTGCATCATCAGATAGGCTTTCTCGGTCTGTTGCTGGATGCTGTTGATCACCTCGGTTATTTCGGCGCTGGAGGAGGCGGTGCGATTGGCCAGGGTGCGCACCTCGTCGGCCACCACGGCAAAGCCGCGGCCCATTTCGCCGGCCCGGGCCGCCTCGATGGCGGCGTTGAGCGCCAGCAGGTTGGTCTGCTCCGAAATGCTGCTGATGGTGGAGATGATCTGGCCAATCTGGCTGGCCTGCTCCTTGAGGGCATTGATGGCGTTGGCGCACTCGCCCACTTCCACCACTACCCGCTGCATGCCGTTGCTGGCGGAGGTCACGTATTGGCTGCTCTCGGCGGTGAGCTGGCGTACCTCGTTGGCGTTTTGTGCCGCCAGGCTGCAGTTGTCCGAGATGGAGGTGGCGACCTGGACCATCTGCTCGCTGTCGTGGTGCAGTGCCTGGGCGTGTTCGGCGGTCTGGCGGCTGCTCTGGCTGATGGCTTCGACCCGGTTGACCGAGGTGTGGACGTGGTCGCTGATGTGCTGGTTGTTGTCCATGGTGGAGCTGATCATCTTCTGCAGTTTCTCGATGAAGCGATCCACGCTGCCGGCCAGCGAGCCAATCTCGTCGTCGCGCTTGAGATTGATGCGGGCATTGAGGTCGCCTTCTCCTGCCGCGATATCCTGCATGCGCTGATTGACCTGCAGCAGGGGTTTGACGATGGTGCGCACCAGCCAGAAGCCGCACAGGGTCACGAGCAGCAGGCTCAACAGCAGGCCCCCCAGCAGCAGGTTCTTGGTGTGGCTGATGATGCTGTTGAGCTGGTTCACCTGATCCTCGACCGTGGCGTCCCCCTTGGCTTCGACCTCGACCAGTTGCTGCTTGAGCTGGTCGGCACTGCGTTCATAGTTGACCAGTTGACCCTGATACTCGCCCAGTGCCGCCATCCACTGCACCATCAGCCGCTGTACCTCGGTTTGCAAGGTGCGGTACTGGGTTGCCAGCGACTGGCCGGCAAATTCCCCTTCGCCGGGCACATCAAACATGCCGCTGCCCAGCATGGCGTCGACCGCTTCCTGGTAGAAGCGGGTCGCCTCCTTCATCTCGGCCTGGATGGCGGGAGTCGGCCCCTCGCTCTGCATCTTCTCCAGTGCATAGAGCTGGCGCAGGAAGCCGATGTTGGCCTCCATGCCGCCATCGGCAGCATGCCAGCGGGTTGCCAGACCGCCATTCCAGCTGATGGCCTGATCCGGCGACTGGGTCAGGCTCTCGACCGCGCCGTCCCCCACCACCTCAAGCTGGGTCGAGAGGCGGGACATGCGCTCCGAGCTGGCGCGCAGCGCCTGATCGACGCTGGTAAAGGCCCGGTAGAGTGCCAGCAACTGCTCCTGTTGCTGCTGATAGGCCAGATGCTGCTGATCCATCGCGCTGATGGCGGTGGCGTCGATCAACCGGCCTTCCCCCACCCGGCGCATGGCATCGGCGGTGGCCGCTCTGGCGCGCTGCAGCTCCGGCTCGTCGAGCGGCATGCCTCTGAGCATCTTCTGGATGTAGAGCGACTGGTTGCCGAGCTCGATGGACCCTTCCATGGCGCCATCGGCAGTCTGCCAGGCGGCGCCCAATACATAGGAGAGCAGATCCGCCAGCCGCTGGCTGCCATACCAGCCGACGATGCCCATCCCCAGCGTGCAGCTGAGCAGAATGGTCAGCCCGAGATTCGATGTGGTGACAATTTTCATGATGCAGGACCTTCCTTGGCTCCGAACAAACCCAATTCAGTGTTTTATCAATGGCGGGAATCCGCCATTCCCGATGAAAAATAAAGTTGTTGCCATACCCGGATCCAAGCATGGCTGGCAACGGGCGAACGTGCCGAGAATCCGCCCCGATCCTCACCGCCCTATGCTGGATACTTATCCAGTTATTCTTTATGCTATGAGCCAATTTACAGATAGCTGGTTTGGTGAGGAGATTGCCGTGATTGGTCGCTTGAGAGGCGTAGTCATTGAGAAACAACCCCCCGAGGTACTGCTGGAGGTCGGGGGCGTGGGCTATGAGGTACAGATGCCCATGAGCTGCTTCTATGATCTGCCCGAGATCGGCAAGGAGGCGACCATCCACACCCACTTCGTGGTGCGGGAAGATGCCCAGCTGCTCTATGGCTTCAACCACAAGCAGGAGCGGGCGCTGTTTCGCGAGCTGATCAAGACCAACGGGGTCGGTCCCAAGCTGGCGCTGGCCATCCTCTCCGGCATGACTGCCACCCAGTTCGTGCTGAGCGTCGAGCGCGAAGAGATAAGCTCCCTGGTCAAGTTGCCGGGAGTGGGCAAGAAGACCGCCGAGCGGTTGGTGGTGGAGATGAAGGACCGGCTCAAGGGCTGGGTCAGCCACGATCTCTTCTCGCCGGCCGAGATCACCCTGCCTGCCAGAGAGAGTGCCCTGCGGGCGCCGGATTCGAGCGAAGAGGCAGCCAGCGCGCTGGTGGCGCTCGGCTACAAGCCGCAGCAGGCCAGTCAGATCGTCAGCAAGGTCGCTGTCGACGGCATGTCGGTGGAAGATATCATCCGTGAAGCACTGCGCAGCCTGGTGTGAGGTAGACAATGATTGAAGCGGATCGTCTCATCTCCGCCTCCGGCGGGCGGGAAGAGGAAGTCATCGATCGGGCCATCCGGCCCAAGCTGCTGGCCGATTACACCGGTCAGGATCCCGTCTGCGAGCAGATGGAGATCTTCATCGCGGCGGCGCGCCAGCGCGGCGAGGCGCTCGATCACCTGTTGATCTTCGGCCCGCCGGGGCTTGGCAAGACCACGCTGGCCAACATCGTGGCCAACGAGATGGGGGTCAACATCAAGACCACCTCCGGCCCGGTGCTGGAGAAGGCCGGCGATCTGGCGGCGCTGCTCACCAACCTCGAACCGAACGACGTGCTGTTCATCGACGAGATCCACCGCCTCAGTCCGGTGGTGGAGGAGGTGCTCTATCCGGCGATGGAAGATTACCAGCTCGACATCATGATCGGGGAGGGGCCCGCCGCCCGTTCCATCAAGCTCGATCTGCCCCCCTTCACCCTGATCGGTGCCACGACCCGGGCTGGCTCCCTCACCAGTCCGCTGCGGGATCGTTTTGGCATAGTGCAACGGCTCGAGTTCTACAACGTCAAGGATCTGACCGACATCGTCGCGCGCAGCGCCCGTTGCCTCGGGCTCGACATGACGGAAGACGGTGCACTGGAGGTGGCGCGTCGTTCGCGCGGTACGCCGCGAATTGCTAACCGTTTGTTGCGCCGGGTGCGCGATTTTGCCCAGGTGAAATCTGACGGCCGCATTGATGGACCCATAGCGGCCCGAGCCATGGACATGCTGGACGTGGATAATGAAGGCTTCGACTTCATGGACCGCAAGTTATTGTTGGCTGTGATAGACAAGTTTCTGGGCGGGCCGGTGGGGCTCGACAACCTGGCGGCTGCCATCGGGGAGGAGAAGGACACTATCGAGGATGTACTCGAGCCTTATCTGATCCAGCAGGGCTATCTGCAACGTACACCCAGAGGGCGGATCGCGACACCAAGAGCTTATGCGCATTTTGGCCTGCAACGGCCAGATGAAGGGTGAAAATAGCTGATTGAACAAAAAACCGCCGCTAGAGGCGGTTTTTTGTTATCCGGGCAAAAAAAAAGCCCACTGCGGATGCGGTGGGCAAAGACAATTCAGGATGGATGTTCACAGACAGTGAGTGCGTCTGGAGACAGACCGGTAAAAAAACAGAGGAGCCGTCGCGAGGCCTCAGAGTCGGTTCATTTGATAGAGCTGCACGAACGAAAGCTTGTAGTAACGGATGGTTTTAGCAACAAACTTTTTCATCTTTGATTCCAATAAACAGGTTCGAAATGTTCATCGAATACGTACCGGGAACCCAGATTGACCGGCCTGTATCCAAGGGTATGCCCTCACTGCGAGGCGCATTGTAGGAGCTCTATCGGACTCGGACAAACAAGAAAAATTACCTATCTCAGATTAGATTAACTAATCATTTTGCCGGCTTGTGGAATTAGCATGAACATGCGCTTTTAGTGGTTTTTAATTAGTTTGATTCGGACCCGGCACAGCCACAGGAAACATTATGAAAACGACCTTGTCAGTTGTTTTTTAACAGAACCATTACTAATTGGTGATAAATATAAATTTGATTTAAATCAATGATTTGCGATCTTTGTTTTTTTGTGACACAGCTCTCTAAAATAAATCTCATCGGTCGTGAAAATGCCTTTAAAAGGCATGTATTCATGATGGTTTTACATTGATTTCAATCAAATAAAGGTGATATAAAACGCAGGTCATTATGGGCGGGAATAAAGCAAGCTGGATTGTTTTGTAATTGTTAAACATTAGCTTTTTTTGTTCCCTATTATTGCCTTGTTGTTAATGTGGTGGCAGTCGAATCCGGTCGTCAGTGCAAAACTGGAACATGACCGATAATTCGGGGACTTCCAACGGAAGCTTTGTCCTTAAAACTTAAAATAGCCGTGCCAATAATCGGTGAGGAAACATCATGATTGCTGAGCATGTGGTAGACCTATCGCGGTTCCAATTCGCTGCGACGGCCCTTTATCACTTCCTGTTTGTGCCCCTGACGCTCGGAATGGCCTTCATTCTGGCGATCATGGAGTCTGTCTATGTGATGACCAACAACCCTGTCTACCGGGACATGACCAAGTTCTGGGGCAAGTTGTTTGGTATCAACTTTGCCCTTGGGGTCACCACAGGGCTGACCATGGAGTTTCAGTTCGGTACCAACTGGGCTTACTACTCCCACTACGTCGGCGATATCTTCGGGGCCCCGCTGGCCATCGAAGGCTTGATGGCCTTCTTCCTGGAATCTACCTTCGTCGGTATGTTCTTCTTCGGTTGGGATCGCCTCTCCAAGCGTCAGCACCTGGCTGCGACCTGGCTGATGGCACTCGGGACCAACCTCTCCGCCCTCTGGATCCTGGTGGCCAACGGCTGGATGCAGAACCCGGTCGGTGCCGAATTCAACTTCGAATCCATGCGGATGGAGATGGTGAGTTTCGCTGATCTGGTGTTCAACCCGGTTGCCCAGGTCAAGTTCGTGCATACCGTCGCGGCCGGCTACACCACGGGCGCCATGTTCGTGCTGGGTATCTCTTCCTATTACCTGCTGAAGAATCGTGATGTTGCCTTTGCTCGTCGCTCCTTCGCCATTGCAGCCGCTTTCGGCATGGCTTCCATCCTCTCCGTGCTGATCCTCGGTGACGAGTCCGGTTACGAGACCGGTGAAGTGCAGAAGGTGAAACTGGCGGCCATCGAGGCCGAGTGGAACACCGAGCCGGCACCTGCCTCCTTTACCCTGTTCGGCATTCCGAATCAGGAAGAGATGCGCACCGACTACGCCATCAAGATCCCCTATGCGCTCGGCATCATCGCTACCCGTTCCCTGGATGGTCAGGTCACCGGCCTCAAGGATCTGAAGAGCGAGCATGAGCTGCGCGTGCGCAACGGCATGACCGCCTACGACCTGTTGACCAAGCTGCAATCCGGCGACAAGTCCGACGATACCCGTGCCCGCTTCGATGAAGTGAAGCAGGATCTGGGCTACGGTCTGCTGCTCAAGCGCTACACCAACAACGTCACCGATGCCACCGACGAACAGATCAAGGCTGCCGTGGATGACTCCATCCCGCAGGTTGCACCGCTGTTCTTTGCCTTCCGCATCATGGTTGCCTGCGGCATGCTGATGCTGCTGCTGATCGGTCTGGCCTTCTATGACAGCACCCGTCACAAGATCGGCGAGCGCAAGTGGCTGCTCAAGGCGCTGCTGTACGGTATCCCCTTGCCCTGGATCGCCATCGAGTGCGGCTGGTTCGTCGCTGAGTATGGCCGTCAGCCCTGGACCATCGCCGAAGTGCTGCCGACCTCCGTCTCTGCATCCAATGTGCCGGCGTCCGAGATCTGGTTCTCCCTGATCGGGATCTGCCTGTTCTATACCGTACTGCTGATCATCGAGATGTACCTGATGTTCAAGTACGCGCGTCTGGGCCCAAGCAGCCTGAAGACGGGCAAGTACCACTTCGAACAGAGCAAGGCATAAGGAGAGTAACCCATGTTTGATTACGAAATGTTGCGTCTGGTCTGGTGGGTGCTGGTCGGTGTCTTGCTGATCGGTTTCGCCATCACCGACGGCTTCGATATGGGGGTGGGCGCACTGCTCCCCTTCGTCGGCAAGAAGGATGTCGAGCGTCGGGTGATGCTCAACACCATGGGCCCGCACTGGGAAGGCAACCAGGTATGGCTGGTGACTGCCGGTGGTGCCCTGTTTGCCGCCTGGCCCATGGTCTATGCCGCCGCCTTCTCCGGCTTCTACATCGCCATGATCCTGACGCTGATGGCCCTGTTCTTCCGCCCGGTCGGCTTCAAGTACCGCTCCCTGCGTGAAGACGCCAAGTGGCGCAGCAACTGGGACTGGGCGCTGTTCGTCGGCAGTGCGGTGCCGCCCATCGTGTTTGGGGTGGCATTCGGCAACCTGCTGCAGGGCGTACCGTTCGACTTCAACCAGTTCATGATGCTGACCTATCACGGCAACTTCTTCGGTCTGCTCAATCCGTTCGGCCTGCTGGCCGGCCTGGTGAGCCTGTTCATGCTGGTCACTCAGGGTGCGACCTGGCTGATGATGAAGACCGACGGTGAAGTGCTGGCCCGCTCCCGCACTGCTGCCATGATCTGCTCGCTGCTGACGCTGGTACTGTTCGGTCTGGCCGGTTTCTGGGTCAGCGGCATGGAAGGCTATGTGGTGGTCAAGGCGGCCGCGACTGATGCCGTTTCCAATCCGATGAACAAGGAAGTGGTGCGTCAGGCCGGAGCCTGGATGAACAACTACAGCCTCTATCCCTGGATGGTTGCCGCACCTATGCTGGGTCTGGCCATGAGCCTGCTGACCGCGCTGTTCGCCAAACTGAACAAGGGCTGGCTGGCGTTCACTACCTCCTCCCTGGCGGTTGCCGGCGTGATCCTGACTGCGGGCTTCTCCATGTTCCCGTTCGTGATGCCTTCCAGTCTTGAGCCGTCACTGAGCCTGACCATGTGGGATGCCACTGCCTCCTTCAACACCCTCAAGGTGATGACGGTGGCGGCTGCCATCTTCGTACCGATTGTGCTGGGTTATACCCTGTGGACCTACATCAAGATGTTCGGCCGGGTGACCAGCAAGCACATCGAAGACAACCAACAATCGCTCTACTAAGAAGGTGCCCTGATATGTGGTATTTCACCTGGATCCTGGGTCTGTTGCTGGCTTGCGCATTCGGCATCATCAATGCGCTCTGGCTGGAGCACACCGAGAACATGGATCGCCAGATCGATGAGAACAAGTGATCGACTCGCCCGGTTGGCCGCTCCATTGGAGCGCCAACCCTGGCAGGGGTTGATGCTGTTGGCGGCGGCCCTTCTGGCCGTCGCCATTTTACAGGCTCCCAACCTGGTGGCCGCCAATACCAGTGAACACGGGCTCTGGCTCGCGCCCTGGCTGATGTGGGCGGTCTGTTGCGGCGTCATGCACGGGCTGGGATTTCATCCCCGCAGCCTCATCGGTCGTGTGCTGTTTTGCCCCTGGCTCGCCTGGCCCAGTTTGTTATATGGGCTCTGGTTGACCCAAGGCTATTTCCTTTCATAAAAAATGGGGGGAGGCAGGATTTCCCTGCTTCCCCCTGCTTCTTTCCTATTCAGCCCTGCGCTATGATAGCCCCCCATCTGACTGTCGAATGGATCACAGATTGTTATGGGGGAAGTCTCTGAGTTTCCGGTACGGGTCTACTACGAAGACACCGATGCCGGGGGCATCGTCTACAACGCCAATTATCTCAAGTTTATGGAACGTGCTCGCACCGAGTTCCTGCGCTGCGGCGGCATCGAACAGGATGTCATGCTGCGCGACGGGTTCGCGTTTGTGGTGAGTCGAACAGAGATCGATTTCCGCTCGGCGGCCCGATTTAATGAGCTTTTGACTGTATTAACGCAAGTGACTGAAGTGAAACGCGCCTCCATGCGTTTTTCACAACGGATACTGGCGGCTGATGGACGACTGATCACCCAGGCCATGGTACAGATAGCCTGTGTCAGTCATCCGCATATGAAACCTGTTGCAATACCTGAAAATGTGAAGGGAGTGCTGTTAAGTGCACGCTGAAATTTCGTTTATTGGCCTGTTTTGGCAAGCCAGCCTGCTGGTAAAACTGGTCATGATGACCCTGATGGGTATGTCGGTAGTCTCCTGGGCGCTGATCATCCAGCGTTCCAAGGCCATCAAGGCAGCCAATCTCGCATCGGAGCAATTTGAAGACAGATTCTGGTCCGGGGTCGATCTGAACCGTCTCTACCAGGAGTCCTCCTCCCGTCGCGACGACATCGAAGGCATGGAAGACATCTTCTACTCCGGCTTCAAGGAGTACGCCCGTCTGCTCAAGGCCGGTGCCCGTGGTCAGGATGCGGTGATGGACGGTACTTACCGTGCCATGCGGGTCTCCCTTTCCCGTGCCGTGGACGAACTGGAATCCAACCTGCCGGTGCTGGCGACCATCGGCTCCATCAGCCCCTACATCGGTCTGTTTGGTACCGTCTGGGGGATCATGAACGCCTTTATCGCCCTGGGTCAGGTGCAGCAGGCCACCCTGCAGATGGTGGCACCCGGTATCGCGGAAGCGCTGATCGCCACCGCCATGGGTCTGTTTGCCGCCATCCCGGCCGTTATCTTCTACAACCGCTTCTCCAACAAGGTCGAGCGGCTGGAAAACGCCTACGCCAACTTCATGGACGAGTTCACCACCATTCTGAACCGTCAAATTGCTCAGCAGCAGGGTGATCAGTAATGCAAACCTATCAGCGGATCCGGCGCAAGAAGGTGGCCGAGATCAACGTGGTTCCCTATATCGACGTCATGCTGGTGCTGCTTATCATCTTCATGGCGGTGACGCCCGTGATCACGCAAGGGGTCAAGGTTGACCTGCCGCAGGCGGAATCCGAGCAGTTGCCGGAAGATGCCAAGCCGCCCTTCATCGTCAGCGTCAACACCGAAGGTGAGTACGTAATCAAGGCCGGCGAGGCCGATGACGAGCCGGTGCCTGCCGGTACTCCCGAGGCGATGCAGCAATACATCACCGAGAAGGCCATGGGCTACCTGGCCATCAACCAGAACGCCCCCGTGGTGGTCGCCGGCGACAAGTCGGTGCGCTATGAAGAGGTGATCCTGCTGATGGTGGCCCTCAAGAAAGCGGGTGTGCCTCAGGTCGGCCTGATGACGGATCCGGTGAACTGACGGAGATGGATGTGAAGCGTGGTATTTCCGGTTATCTCATCGCGTCGCTTCTGCTGCACCTGATCATCGGCATCATCCTGTTTGTCGGGCTCGACTTCAGCAAGCCGAAGCGACCCGAGTCGAAGGGGCAGATCGTCAATGCCGTCATGCTCGACGAGAATTTCCTCAACGAGCAGGCCAAGCAGATCCAGCAGCAGAAGTCTCAGCCCAAGCCGCAGAAGGTAGAGAAAGAGAAGGATAAGGAAGACACGGACATCGCCAAGCGCGAGCTGGCCCAGCAGCAGGAGCGGCTGCGTATCGCCGAGACCAAGCGCAAGGAGGCCGAAGAGGCCACCCGCAAGGCCGAGGCTGAAAAGCAGAAGAAGGTAGCCGAGCAGAAGCAGGCGGAAGAGAAGGCCCAGAAGGCCGAGGAAGCCCGCAAGCTGGAAGAGCAGAAAGCCAAGAAGGTGGAAGCCGAGCGCAAGGCCGCGGAAGAAGAGAGCAAGGCGCTGGCGCTGAAGAAGAAAAAGGAACAAGAGAAGAAAGAGGCCGAAGAGAAGCAGGCCAAGGCGGACGCAGCCAAGAAGGCGGAAGCCGAGAAGAAGGCCAAGCAGGAGGCTGAGAAGAAAGCCAAGGCCGAAGCGGACAAGAAAGCCAAGGCGGAGGCCGAGAAAAAGGCCAAGGCCGAAGCCGACAAGAAAGCCAAGGAGGCCAAAGAAGAGGCCGCCAAGAAGGCAAAAGCTGACGCAGAGAAGAAAGCCAAGGCGGAGGCCGACAAGCAGGCCAAGATCGCGGCAGAGCGCAAGCGCAAGGCGGCCGAGGAGGCCAAGCTGCAAAAAGAGATGGAAGACATGATGCAGCAGCAGCTGGCGGCTGAGGCAAATGCTCGCAGTCAGGCTGCATCTGCTGCAGCGCAGGGCGAGGTCGACAAATACGCGGCACTCATCAAGGCGACTGTTGAGCGATATATGATTTTGGATCCCACCATGCGGGGCAAAACATGTACTATCGGCGTACGTCTTGCGAGCACTGGCTTTGTCATTTCGGTAGATAACGGCCAGGGTGACCCGGCGGTATGTCGTTCCGGCAAGGCGGCCGTATTGAAGGCCAACCAACTGCCGGTGCCGAAGGATCCTGCGGCGTTCGAGATGTTGAAGGAGTTCAACCTCAAGTTGGAACCGAGCATCTAAGGCCTGGGTAAGGTAAATCGTGTAGCGTGGTTGGCAGCATCTTGCCGAGAAAGGAAGTTAATCTCTCATTTTTTTGGAACCGAGTATTTAAGCCATGATAAGAAAAGTGTTTTTTGCTTTGGTTGGCTGTTTGTTGCTGGGCCAGAGCGCCCAGGCGGCCTTGGACATCGTCATCACTGGCGGTATCGACAGTGCCCGACCCATTGCGGTCGCCCCCTTCAAGTGGGAAGGCAATGGCCAGCTGCCGCAGGACATCGCGGAAGTGGTCTCCAACGACCTGATGCGCAGCGGCAAGTTCAAGCCGCTGGCTCGTGGCCAGATGCCGCAGACGCCGAGCACCAGCGGCGAAATCAACTTCGCACCCTGGGCTTCACAAGGGGTCGAGGCCGTGGTGGTCGGTTCCATTGCCGCTGTCGGTGACGGTACCTACAAGATCAACTTCGAGTTGGTCGACGTGCTGAAGGGCCAGCTGGCCAAGGCGCAAGGTGGCGAGAGCAACGGCTATATCCTGGACAGCCGCATGGCGACCATCCCGGGTGCCCAGATGCGTCAGTTCGCTCACCGCATCTCCGACATCGTCTATGAGCGTCTGACCGGCGAGCGTGGGGCCTTCCTGACTCGTCTGGCCTATGTATCCGTCCAGCAGGGCACCCAGTTCCCGTATCAGCTGCGCATCGCCGACTACGACGGCTACAACGAGAAGACCCTGCTGCGCTCCCGCGAGCCGCTGATGTCCCCGGCCTGGTCGCCGGATGGCAGCAAGCTGGCCTACGTGAGTTTCGAGAACCAGAAGTCCGAGATCTACGTGCAGGATATCTACACCCAGCAGCGCAGCCTGATCACCAGTTTCCGCGGGATCAACGGCGCGCCTGAGTGGTCTCCGGATGGTCGTCGTCTGGCTATCGTTCTCTCCAAGGATGGTTCACCGAACCTCTATGTGGTTGATGTCGCTAGCAAGCAGCTGACCCGCGTCACAACCAGCCGGGTGATCGACACCGAACCCTCCTGGATGCCGGACGGGCAAAATTTGTTGTTCACCTCTGAACGTGGTGGCAAACCCCAGATTTATAGCGTAAATTTGGCGACTGGTATGACTCGCCGGATGACTTGGGAAGGTGAATCCAACCAGGGCGCATCCATCACTCCTGATGGCAAAATCATGGTGATGGTGACTCGTGTTCAGGGGCAGTACCGTATTGCCCGTCAGGACATGGAAAACAATGCCCTGCTGGTCCTTACCCAGAGTGCGCTGGATGAGTCGCCAAGTGTGGCTCCCAATGGCAGCATGATCATTTATGCCACCATCTATCAGGGTCGTAAGAGTCTCGCGTTGGTGTCGACTGATGGTCGCTTCAAGGCTGTGCTTCCGACCAGTAGCGGTGAAATTCGTGCACCAGCTTGGTCGCCCTTCTTGAATTGATAAAAATCCAATTGTTTTTTGTTTTGTTATAAAGGTTTAAGGAAATAGCATGCAACTCAATAAACTGCTCAAGGGTTTGGCCATCGCACTGCCACTGTTCACCCTGGCCGCTTGTAGCTCTTCTTCTGATTCTGACGCCGCTGGCGCTGAGTCAGGTATGACCGACGGCATGGGCGGTGTACAAACCGGCGGCGCCAACGGCATGTTGTCCCCGGAAGAGCAGATGCGTCAGAAGTTCGAAGCGCTGCAACGTGACAACGTGATCTACTTCCCGTTCGACGGTTACGATATCCAGGGTCAGTACGCTGATCTGCTGGATGCCCACGCCAGCTACCTGCGCGAGCGCCCGAGCGTTAAAGTCCTGATCGAAGGTCACGCCGACGAGCGCGGTACTCCGGAGTACAACATCGCCCTGGGCGAGCGTCGTGCCAAGGCCGTTGCCAAGTATCTGCAAACCCTGGGTGTGCAGGCCGAGCAGCTCTCCATCGTCAGCTATGGCGAAGAGAAGCCGCTGGACATGTCCCACACCGAGGATGCCTTTGCCAAAAACCGCCGTGCGGTTCTGGTTTACTAAGGTTTAAACCGAACAAAGTTCGTTTATATGCAAGCGGCCATTTCGATGGCCGTTTTATTTGCACTAAACGCCAAGGTTTGATCCGAATGAAATCTGTATAAGCGAGCGACGATGGCGCTGGCCGTTTTATTTGCCCTAAACGCTAAGGTTTGATCCGAATGAAATCTGTGTACAAGCAAGCTGTTGTTGCGCTGGCCGTATTGGTTGCTCTGAATGCGCAGGCGGCGGCTCCCGTCAGCGATCTGAGCGGTGACTCGGGTGGCGGTGTTGTCCTTAGCGGCAACAACGGCGCCATCGTGCCCACCGGCAGCCTGGAAGACAGGGTTGCCCTGCTGGAGCGCACCCTCAATGCCCGTCTGCGCCTGCAAGCCGAATTGCAGCAGCAGGTCGACTCCCTGCAGGGGGAGGTATCCGAGCTGCGCGGTCAGCTGGAACAGCAGACTTACCAGATGGAACAGTCGCAAGAGCGTCAGCGTCAGCTCTATCAGGAGCTCGACAAGGTGGCCAACAGCCAGCCTGCTGCTACGCCAGCCGCCCCGGCAGCCGCCGCTGCGAGCGCGGCACCGGCAGCTGCGGCCAACTACTCGACCAACCTGAATGAGAACCAGGCCTACGATGCGGCCGTGAACATGGTGCTCAAGGAGAAGAACTACGACAAGGCCATCCCCGCCTTCGAAGGGTTCATCAAACAGTATCCAAGCTCGAGCTATGTCCCCAATGCCCATTACTGGCTGGGTCAGCTGTTGTTCAACAAGGGTGACCGGACCGGCGCTGCTGCCCAGTTCACCACGGTGGCAACCAAGTTCAGCAAGTCGCCCAAGCGAGCCGATGCGCTGTTGAAGCTGGGCATGCTGGCACAGCTTGACGGCAAGAAGGCGGAAGCGAAGAACTTCTATGAGCAGGTGATCAAGGGTTACCCGAACACCTCGCCGGCCCAACTGGCCAAGCAGAGTTTGAGCAAGCTGTAACATTGCTGCATGTCACTGTTTTCGTAACAGTCTTGTAAATACAGCCCCGCTTTGTATGCGCAATGAACAAACAGATTGAATTTAAGATTTTTCTATTGCGCCAGGATGATAAATCCGTAATATAGGCCGCCGTCAGAGCCGGTGCAGTATTGCAGTCGGTCCTGGTCGTGGTGAGGGTCGTTAGCTCAGTCGGTAGAGCAGTTGACTTTTAATCAATTGGTCGCTGGTTCGAATCCAGCACGACCCACCATTCTCTCCACCAGGTGGAGACAGCATTCCCAGGTCGCTTAGCTCAGCTGGGAGAGCACCTCCCTTACAAGGAGGGGGTCACTGGTTCGATCCCAGTAGCGACCACCAGTTTTAAACTGTTTGCCAAGGCAAGCAGTGTGCCAGGCAAGTCGGTGTGGGTCGTTAGCTCAGTCGGTAGAGCAGTTGACTCTTAATCAATTGGTCGTAGGTTCGATCCCTACACGACCCACCAATCTGGCCACAAGAATTCCCAGGTCGTTTAGCTCAGCTGGGAGAGCACCTCCCTTACAAGGAGGGGGTCACTGGTTCGATCCCAGTAACGACCACCAA
>NZ_JAPCJG010000006.1:163247-274961 GCF_027707985.1 Aeromonas sp. QDB03
CCCAGGTCGTTTAGCTCAGCTGGGAGAGCACCTCCCTTACAAGGAGGGGGTCACTGGTTCGATCCCAGTAACGACCACCAGATTGAAAAAGCCCGCAGCAATGCGGGCTTTTTTTATGGCCGCTCGGCATCAGGTTCTCAGCCGCTCGAGCTGGGTGGCCAGTGCCGTGGCTGCCTGCTCCAGCTGCTCGCTCAGGTGATGGCTGGCGTTGGCTTCCTGCCCCAGGGTGGTGGCGGCGTCGCCGATCCGCATCAGATTCTGGTTGATGGTGTCGCTGACGGCGCTCTGCTGCTCGGCCGCCGTGGCCACCTGGCTGATGTGATCGTGGATCTGCTGGATCTGGGTGACCACCTGATTGAGGGCCTCAAAGGCCTGCTCCGTCCCTTCCACCGTGCTGGCCGAGCGAGTGATGCCGGTACTCATCAACTGCTGGCTGCTGTTGACCTCGGTCTGCAGGCTGCCGATGAGCTGACCTATCTCGTCGGTGGACTCCCGGGTCTTGTTGGCCAGCGCCCGCACTTCGTCTGCTACCACGGCAAAGCCGCGCCCCATGTCGCCGGCCCGCGCCGCCTCGATGGCCGCATTGAGCGCCAGCAGGTTGGTCTGCTCGGCAATGGCTCTGATCACGTCGAGAATGCGGCTGATGTTGGTGCTGCGCTGGGCCACCTGGGCGACGGCCTTGTCGGCGAGGTGCATGTCTTCAACCAGGGTGTGGATCTCGGTGCGGGCCCGGCTCAGGGTCTGCTGGGCCGTGCTGATGTGATGGGTGGCCGTCTCCGATTCCTGGGCTGCCTGCTCGGCATAGCCCGCCACGCTGACCGCCGTGGTGCTCATCTGATGCATGGCACTGACCACGCTCTCCAGCTCCAGGCTCTGCTCGTCCAGACTGCTGCGCATGGTGTCGGCCGTCTGCTTCATGCCCTGGGCCTGCTGGTGTACCTGCTGGCCGATCTGCTTGCTGCCTTGCACCATGCCGCGCAACTTGCCGAGGAAGGCATTGAGGTGGCCGCCCAGCTCGATCAGCTCCTGGTGGGTGTCTATCCTCATCTGCTGGGTCAGGTCCCCCTCGTTGCTGGAGAGGTGGGATACATGGCGACTGATGAGGGAGAGGGGAGCCGTGATGGTCTGGATGAACCAGATGAGCAGCGCCAGCGCCAGCAGGGTGATGACGACGATGGCAATCAGCTGTTGCTGCTGGGTGGCCTGCAGCAAGTCGCCAAGCTGGTTGCTGATGGTGTTGGCCTGGCTGAGTGCCAGCGCCTTGGGCACCTTGAGCATCAGCCACCACTGGGTGTCGGCTGCGTCGATCCTGACCGGTTGTTGCAGGATGAAGTCGGTCTCGGTGTCCTGCTCCTGGCCGGTGGGGGCGGTGAGGCCGGCTTCCGTCAGCGGCCGCCCCAGCTTGTCGGCGTGACGGTTGCTGCCGACGATGAGGCCCATTTTGCTGACCAGAGTGACCTCGGCCTGGTTGTCATACAGGCTCTTGCCGAGGTTCTCGGCCAGTTGCTGGAAGATGGGCAGGTTCATGTCGACGCCGGTGATGCCGACAAACTTGCCGGCTTTCAGAACGGGCACCGTCAGGCTGGTCATCAGCATCTTGTTGCCGGGGCTTATCTCGTAGAGGTAGGGCTCCATCAGACAGGGGCGCAGGGTGTCGCGGCCGCACAGGTACCATTCGCTGTTGCGGATGCCGAACTCGTTGACCGAGGTGTCGTATTTGGCGGCACTGGTGGCGGCATCCACCGGCTGCTGGCTGATCTGGCCGCCCTGGTCGCGAGTGAAATAAATTTCCAGGCTGCCCTTGCCGGCGACGGAGTGGGAGGCGCCGGCTTGCCAGCTGGCATCCTGGCCGTCGTACCCGTCGGGTTCAAACTGGGCATAGATGGAACTGATGCCGCCCGCTTGTTGCAGTCGACTGTGAAGCAGCGTCTCGACCTGGGGGCGGCTCAGCAGCCTGTCCGGCTGCGCCATGCTGCCCTCCAGCTGGGCCGCCATGCCCAGCGGCACCTGATAGGACTGCTGCAGCAGGTCGGCGATCTGCACCGCATAGCGTTCGGCCTGGAACTGCAGGGTACGGGAGACTTCCTGCTCCAGCGCCTGGCGGGTCTGGCTGACGATGTTGCTGCGCAGGGTGTTCAGCGAGGAGGACTGCATCAGGGTCATGGCGAGACCGCTGGCGAGAAACAGCCCCATGGTGAGCAGTAGCAGCTTGGTTTTGAGGGAACGTTGTTTCATTCGACAACTCCTTTGGCAAGAATGACAACGAATTACTTGAGTATATTCGGACACTTGCGCAGCACCGGATTTGTTGATGGGTTTGTGCGCGGCTTCTGGTTATAATTTTTGCCTTTCCAAGCGTTGATGGAACAGTCGCAATGAGCAATGCACTGAACAATGTCCCGCCGGTAGTCGAGATGGACTATCCGTTTCCGGCCAAGCCCCTTCCCCTGAGTTCCGAGCAGAAGACGACCCTGATCGCAGACATCAAGGCACTGCTCAAGGAGCGCAAGGCGGTGCTGGTCGCCCACTACTACACGGATCCCGAGATCCAGGCGCTGGCGGAGGAGACCGGTGGTTTCGTCGGCGACTCCCTCGAGATGGCCCGCTTTGGCCGTGATCACGCCGCACAGACCCTGATCGTCGCCGGGGTGCGCTTCATGGGAGAGACCTCCAAGATCCTGAGCCCCCACAAGCGAGTCCTGATGCCGACGCTGGAGGCCGAGTGCTCGCTTGATCTGGGCTGCCCCATCGAGCAGTTCTCCGCCTTCTGCGACGCCCATCCCGACCATATCGTGGTGGTCTATGCCAATACTTCGGCGGCGGTGAAGGCGCGGGCGGACTGGGTGGTGACCTCCAGCATCGCGCTGGAGATCGTCGAACATCTGGACAGCCAGGGTCACAAGATCATCTGGGGCCCGGACCGTCACCTCGGTGCCTACATCGAGAAGAAGACTGGCGCCGAGATGTTGCGCTGGCAGGGCCACTGCATCGTCCACGACGAGTTCAAGGCCCGCGCCCTGCGTGAGCTGAAGGAGCAGAATCCGGATGCCGCCGTGCTAGTCCACCCGGAGTCCCCTGCCTCGGTGATCGAGCTGGCCGATGCGGTGGGCTCTACCAGCCAGCTGATCAAGGCGGCCAAGGAGCTGCCCCAGCAGAAGCTGATCGTGGCGACTGATCGCGGCATCTTCTACAAGATGCAGCAGGCCTGCCCGGAGAAAGAGATGGTGGAGGCGCCGACCGGTGGCGATGGTGCGACCTGCCGCAGTTGCGCCCACTGCCCCTGGATGGCGATGAACGGCCTGGTGGCCATCAAGGAGGCCCTCACCGATGGCGCCGAGCGTCACGAGATCCTGGTGGACGAGGATCTGCGGGTGAAGGCCTTGATCCCGCTCGACCGCATGCTCAACTTCGCCGCCGAGCTCAGGCTCAAGACCCAGGGCAATGCCTGATCACCAAGACAAAGAGATGCAAAGAGGGCTCCCGCGGGAGCCCTCTTTATTTATCTGAACCTCATCCAGCTCAGATGATCACGGTGGAGAAGCTGTGCTCTTCATCCGGTGCGACGGTCACGCCTGCCTCGCTGGCGATGGCGGCTTCGACGCAGAGCATGGTGCGATAACCATCATCGCTCATGTCGGCCATGGCGCGGGCACCTTCCAGCCAGGGAGTCCAGACCACCACGCTGTCGTGGTTGCCGCTGACCACCCGGGTCTCGCGTTCGCCATCCTGGATGCTGACGTGGGCCGCAGGCTGCCAATAGACCCGATCCAGCGGTCCGTTCAGGGTCAGAGGGCCCTGCTGCTGGCCATTCTGGCCGGTCAGTTTGTCGGCATAGGGCTCGCCAAGGCCGCTGACGCTCACTGACTCCGGTGAACTTATCTGCAGGTAGGTGTGCAGGGCGCCGCTGTAGACGAGCGGCGCTTTGCCGGTGTTGCGGGTGGTCAGTACCAGAGCCAGCTCCTTGCCGACCAGCACGTCCAGCTCCAGCTCGAAGGCATGAGGCCAGAGCTGACGGGTTGCCTCGTTGTCACGCAGGGATAGGTGTACCAACGTTCCGTCTCCGTGATCGGAGACACCGTCCAGCGTCCACAGGCTGGTGCGGGCAAAGCCGTGGGAGGGCTTGCCGCTGCCGACGCGGGCAGGGGCCGGGCCGAACCAGGGCCAGCAGAGGGGAATGCCGCCACGGATGGGTTTGCTGCCATCCAGCACCGCCTTGTCGCTGAGCCAGATGGAGGCGGGTTCGTCGTGACGCTGGTAGCTCAGCACGTGGGCGCCAAACAGGCTGATTTCTGCCTTGGCGTAACCGTTGTTGACGGTCAGCAGGGGTTGGCCAGCCGGGTGGTGGCTGAGGGTACAGTGGGCAGTCAGAGAGCGTGTCGGTTGCATGAGGGCTCCTGTGCTCGCGCACATTCAGAAGAGAGGGTTGGAAAAATCCCGGTCCAGAATACAAAAAGGCGGCCCATGGCCGCCTTTTTCAAGCTACTTGATTGCGTATCCCAAATTACTTGGAGATGTGAGCGATCAGGTCCAGAACTTTGCTGGAGTAGCCCATTTCGTTGTCGTACCAGGATACAACTTTAACGAATTTGTCGTTCAGCTGGATACCAGCTTTGGCGTCGAATACGGAGGTCTGACGCTCACCCAGGAAGTCGGTAGATACAACTTCGTCTTCGGTGTAGCCCAGAACGCCCTTCATGGCGCCTTCGGAAGCAGCTTTCATCGCTTCGCAGATTTCTGCGTAGGTGGCAGCTTTCTTCAGGTTGACGGTCAGGTCAACAACAGACACGTCCGGAGTCGGAACGCGGAAAGCCATACCGGTCAGCAGGCCTTTCAGTTCCGGGATAACCACGCCAACAGCCTTGGCAGCACCGGTAGAGGACGGGATGATGTTCTGAGCCGCACCGCGGCCACCGCGCCAGTCTTTGGCAGACGGACCATCAACGGTCTTCTGGGTAGCAGTGGTAGCGTGAACGGTGGTCATCAGGCCGGACTCGATACCGAAGGTATCGTTCAGAACCTTGGCGATCGGAGCCAGGCAGTTGGTGGTGCAGGAAGCGTTGGAAACGATGTCCTGGCCAGCATAGGTAGCGTCGTTAACGCCCATTACGAACATCGGGGTAGCGTCTTTGGACGGACCGGTCAGAACGACTTTTTTGGCGCCGGCAGCGATGTGCTTGCGAGCGGTCTCGTCGGTCAGGAACAGACCGGTAGCTTCGGCAACAACGTCAACACCGATTTCGCCCCATTTCAGGTTGGCCGGGTCACGCTCAGCGGTAACACGTACGGTTTTGCCGTTGACAACCAGATTGCCGTCTTTGACTTCAACGGTGCCCTTGAAGCGGCCGTGAGTGGAGTCGTACTTCAGCATGTAGGCCATGTAGTCAACGTCGATCAGATCGTTGATACCAACCACTTCGATGTCAGAACGCTCAGCGGCCAGACGGAAGACGAAACGGCCGATGCGGCCAAAACCGTTAATACCTACTTTGATAGTCATAATTGGTTACCTAACTGTTCAGTAGTCAAAGAAAATTCCGTTTGTAAATTTACTAGAACTCCCCCGTGAGTCAACTAACAATCTGTCTGAAATTGCGCTATATCATGAAAAACTGTGAAATTTATTTTCTGTTTATGTAACTGACTACCAGCTTTTGTCGAAATAACTATCTATCTCCTGGCGGTGCGGTTATCAACAATAGTGCCTGCTCGGTCACACAACCAGCCAGGCAGATGTGTAAAAATGTGCGCGGTTTAGCATGGCCCATAGAGCCACTGTTCAAGTACCACCCATAAAAATTAATCAAAATAGTATAGATAGAATCCACAGCGGGAATTCTCAAACTATGACCACCCTGATTGAACAGCTGGCTGCCGCCAAAGGTATCGCCAGCGAGTATGTTGATGCCTGGGGCCACCCGGCTCAGGTATCCGAAGAGAGCAAGGCCGCCATGCTGGGCGCCATGGGTTACCGCGTCGATGACGAGGCCGCCCTGACCGAGCAGCTTGAGCAGGAGCACCGCCAGCACTGGTTGCGTGCACTGGATCCCGTGATGGTGGTCCGCAGCGGCGAGCCCATTACCCTCGAAGTCCGTCTGCCCATCGAATTCGTCAACGACGCCCTCAGCTGGCAGCTCAAGCTGGAGCAGGGCGGCCTGTTGTCCGGTCAGCTCACCCCCATCGACGGCGAGCTGGTCGGCGTGGCCGAATTCGAAGAGATGGAGTGCCAGGCCTATCGCGTGGCTCTGGATGTGCAGCCCGAGCTGGGTTATCACGATCTGATCCTGCTGGAAGAGGGCAATGACGAGCCGCTCGCCAGCATGCGCCTCATCGTCGCGCCCAAGGCGTGCTACAAGCAGCCTCCCATCGCCAATGGCCGCAAGGTGTGGGGTCCGAGTGTGCAGCTCTACTGCCTGCGCAGCCGCCACAACTGGGGCATCGGCGATTTCAGCGATCTGGGCCAGCTGGTCGAGAAGATGGCTACCTGGGGCGCTCACTTCGTCGGTCTCAACCCGATTCATGCCCTCTATCCGGCCAACCCGGAGAGCGCCAGCCCCTACAGCCCCTCATCCCGGCGCTGGCTCAACGTGGCCTACATCGATGTGGAAGCCGTGCCCGAATTTCTGGCCAATGCCAGGCTCAAGGCCGAGGTGGCGAACCCCGCCTTCCAACAGCACCTGAGCGAGCTGCGTGCCAAGGGCAACGTGGATTACACCGGCGTCATCGAGACCAAGCTCGGCATGCTGCGTCAGGTGTTTGACCAGGCCAGCCTGAGCGCCGAGCGCCAGGCCGCCTTCGATGCCTTCGTTGCCGCCGGCGGCGACAGCCTGCAGCAACAGGCCGCCTTCGATGCCCTGCAAGCCCACTTCTACGCCAAAGGCGAGAATGCTTGGGGCTGGCCGGTGTGGCCGGAGCCGTTCCGTGACTACCACAATCCCGAAGTGGCGGCCTGGATGGCCGAGCACCGCCAGGATGTGAATTTCTACCTCTATCTGCAGTTCCTGGCCGACGAGCAGCTGGCCCGGGCCGACGCCCGTGCCAAGGCGGCCGGCATGGTGATGGGGATCTACCGCGATCTGGCGGTGGGCGTCTCCGAAGGCTCCACCGAGATCTGGGCCAACCGGGATCTCTACTGCCCGAAAGCCTCGGTCGGTGCGCCGCCCGATATTCTGGGTCCGCTCGGCCAGAACTGGGGCCTGCCCCCCATGAACCCGAACCAGCTGTTCGAGGCGGCCTACCAGCCGATGGTGGATCTGTTCCGTGCCAACATGCGCTCCTGCGGCGCGCTGCGCATCGACCACGTGATGGCCTTGCTGCGCCTGTGGTGGGTGCCGCCTGGAGAGTCTGCCGCCAAGGGCGCCTACATCTATTACCCGGTCAACGACCTGCTCGGCATCCTGGCCCTCGAGTCCCACCGCAATCAGTGTCTGCTGATCGGCGAGGATCTCGGTACCGTGCCGGAGGGGATCGACGTGACCCTGAAAGAGAACGGCGTCCACTCCTACAAGGTGTTCTTCTTCGAGCGCTCCAAGGCCGATGGCGGCTTCATCTCTCCGGCTCACTACGCCGAGCAGGCGATGTCGGCGCTGACCACCCACGACATGCCGACCCTCAAGGGCTTTTGGCATTGCGACGATCTGGCGCTGGGACGCGAGCTGGGCTTGTATCCGGATGAAGACGTACTCAAGACCCTGTATGCTGATCGCCACCAGGCCAAGCAGCGGATCCTCGACAGCCTGCACGGCCACGGGGTGATCTCCGGCAACATCAGCCACGACGTGAACTGGGTCGGCATGAACACCGAGCTCAACCACGGTCTGCAACTGCACATGTCTCGTGGCAGCTGCGCCCTGTTCAGCACCCAGCTGGAGGATTGGCTGGAGATGGACAAGCCGGTCAACGTGCCGGGCACCAGTTACGAGTACCCGAACTGGCGCCGCAAGCTGTCTACCGATCTGGAGGATATTTTTGCCAATGAGGCGCTCAAGGCGCTGGCAGGCAAGATGAGCCAGGCCCGTGACGAGGCCAGTCGTTGAGCCACTGCCGACAAAACGTGACTCACTTACATCCGCTTCGGCCCAGGCCGGAGCGGATGCTCAGCTATGAAAGGAAATCTCGATGCTCGTTGAACGTTTGGTTGCAGCCCGCTGTTCCGATCCCTTCTCCCACTTAGGCCTGCAGGCCAATCCGGATGGGCCCGGCCTCAAGCTGACCGTCTGGTTACCCGATGCCCAGGCCGTACGGGTCAGGGATCTCAAGTCGGGCAAGATTGTTGCCACCCTGGCGCCCACCGATGATTCGGGCCTCTTTGAAACTGTTTTCACCCGCCGTAAAAATCCCTTCCCCTACCAGTTGCTTGCCGACTACCCAGATGCCACCGTCGAGGTCATCGATCCCTACCAGTTCCAGGATGCGGGCTGGGCCGGGTTGGCGGAACTCACCTACCAGCCGGAAAACCTCTACCACACGCTGGGTGCTCAGCTGCGTACCGTGGAGCATCTGGACCAGCAAGTGGAGGGGGTGCGTTTTGCGGTCTATGCACCGAGCGCCACCGCGGTGAGCCTCATCGGCGATTTCAACTTCTGGGATGGCCGTCGCTACCCGATGCAGCGCAGCCAGTGCGGTCACTGGGTGCTGTTCGTACCGGGCCTCAAGGCCGGGGATCGCTACAAGTTTGAACTCAAAGACCCGGCGGGTAACCGGCTGCCGCACAAGAGCGACCCGGTCGGTTTCTATTGCGAGCAGTACCCCTCGTTCGCCTCCGTGGTCTATGACCACGACCAGTACCAGTGGCAGGATGCCGCCTGGCGCGAGAGCCAGCTCAACGACAAACGCGAGCAGCCGCTCTCCATCTACGAGCTGCACGTGGGCTCCTGGAAGCGTCACCCCAACGGTGACAGCCTGAGCTGGCGCGAACTGGCGGTGGAGCTGGTGGATTACGTCAAGGGGATGGAGTACACCCACATCGAGTTGCTGCCGGTCTCCGAGCACCCGTTCAGCGGCTCCTGGGGCTACCAGCCGGTGGGCATGTTCTCGCCCACCAGCCGCTACGGCACGGCTGATGATTTCAAATACTTCGTGGACCAGTGCCACCAGGCCGGCATTGGCGTCATCCTCGACTGGGTGCCTGCCCATTTCCCGTCCGATGCCCACGGGCTGGCCCGCTTCGACGGCACCCCGCTCTACGAGTACGAGGATCCGCGCCGTGGCTGGCACCCGGACTGGAACTCCTACATCTACGACTTCGGCCGCAATACGGTGCGCCAGTTCCTGGTGGCCAGCGCCCTGTTCTGGCTCGACAAGTTCCACGTCGACGGCCTGCGGGTGGATGCGGTCGCCTCCATGCTCTATCTGGACTATTCGCGCAACGCCGGCGAGTGGGTGCCCAACGTCGATGGCGGCAACCACAACTACGAGGCGATCAGCCTGTTGAAGTGGACCAACGAGGAGGTGTACGGCAAGTACCCCCACGCCATGACCATCGCCGAGGAGTCCACCGCCTTCGCCGGGGTCTCCCGTCCCACCTTCCTGGGCGGCCTGGGTTTTGGCTTCAAGTGGAATATGGGCTGGATGCACGACACCCTCACCTACATGCAGAAAGAGCCCATTCACCGTCGCTACCACCACAACGACATGACCTTCTCCATGGTGTACCACTATGACGAGAACTTCATTCTGTCGCTCTCCCACGACGAGGTGGTGCACGGCAAGCACTCCATGCTCTACAAGATGCCGGGTGACGAGTGGCAGCAGGCGGCCAACCTGCGCGCCTACATGGGCTTCATGTATGCCCACCCCGGCAAGAAGCTCAACTTCATGGGCACCGAGATCGCCCAGAGCAACGAGTGGAATCACGATGCCCAGCTGCCCTGGCACCTGCTGCAGTATCCCAAGCACGGTGGCCAGCAGCGGCTGATCCACGATCTCAACCATCTCTACCGTCATGAGCCTGCCTTGTATCAGGCGGATTATGAGCAAAACGGCTTCCGCTGGCTGGATCACAACGACGCCGACAACAGCATCTTTGCCTGGCTGCGGGCCGACAAGCAGGGGGCCAACCCGCTGGTGGTAGCCTGCAACTTCACGCCGGTGCCGCGGCTTGCCTATCGGCTCGGGGTGCCGGCGGCCGGTCACTACCGGGTGGTGCTCAACACCGACAGCGAGCATTACTGGGGCAGCAACTATGATGTGGGTCTGGTCTTCGTCGCCGAGCCGACCCCGTGGCAGGGGATGGCGCACAGCATAGTGCTGGATCTGCCGCCGCTCGCGACCTTGTTCATCAAACAGGAGTCTTGATGTTCGTAATGGAAAAGGGGCAGGACCATCCGCTGGGGGCCCTGCTCGACGAGACGGGTTGTCACTTCTGCGTCTGGGCACCGCAATCGGACAAGGTGGAGCTCTGCCTGTTCGACGAGCAGGAGCGGGAGCTGGCTCGCCTCGAGCTGCCTGGCCGGCGCGGCCAGTACCGCTTCGGCCATGTGCGCGGCGTCAAGGCCGGTCAGCGCTACGGTTATCGGGTGCACGGCACGCCCCAGGAGGGGATGCTGTTCGACCCGGACAAGCTGTTGATCGACCCCTACGCCAAGGCGCTCAGTCGCCCGACCCACTGGGATGACGCCCTCTATCAAGGGGACAGTGCGGCCATGGTGGCCAAATCCGTGGTGGTGGATGACACCTTCGACTGGCAGGGAGTGGGCAAGCCCGCCATCGAGCCGGCCCGCACCGTCATCTATGAAACCCACGTCAAGGGTTTCACCCGCCAGCATCAGGGGGTGCCGAGCGAGCTGCGTGGCACCTATCTGGGCATCTGCCACCCGCTCATCATCGAGCATCTCAAGTCCATCGGCATCACTTCGGTGCAGTTGATGCCGGTGGCGGCCTTCATGTCCGAGCCCAGGCTCGAGCAGCTGGGGCTGACCAACTACTGGGGCTACAACCCCATCGCCTTCTTCGCTCCCGAGCCGCGCTATGCGGTGCAGGAGGCGGTGACCGAGTTCAAGACCATGGTGCGCGAGCTGCACAAGGCCGGGCTCGAGGTGATCCTGGATGTGGTCTACAACCACACCGCGGAGTCTGGCTTTGATGGCCCCATGCTCTCCTTCAAGGGCTTTGACAACGCCGGTTACTACGCCTTCGAGGCGGGGGCGCACGGCCCCGATTACACTCGCCACGCCAACGTCACCGGCTGTGGCAACAGTGTCAATCTGGATCACCCCAACAGCCTGCGGCTGGTGCTCGACGCCTTGCGCTACTGGGTCACCGAGATGCAGGTGGATGGTTTTCGCTTCGATCTGGCGGTCACCCTGGCGCGCGAGGCGGGCGAGTTCGACCCCATGGGGGCCTTCTTCAAGGCCATGATGGCGGACCCCGTGCTGGCACGGGTCAAGCTCATCGCCGAGCCTTGGGATATCGGCCCGTTCGGCTATCGGCTCGGCCAGTTCCCGAGCCAGTGGCTGGAGATCAACGACCGCTACCGCGACACGGTGCGCGCCTTCTGGCGCGGCGATGCGGGCAAGATGGGGGACTTTGCCACCCGGCTGGTCGGCTCACGGGATCTGTTCCCGAAGAACTGGCGCTCTCCCCATACCAGCGTCAACTACCTCTGCTATCACGACGGCTTCACCCTGGAGGATCTGGTCTCTTACAACCAGCGCCACAACCAGGCCAACGGCGAGGACAACCGGGACGGCCACGGCAACAACCTCTCCAACAACCACGGGGTGGAAGGGCCGACCCTGGATCCGCGGGTCAACAACCTGCGCCAGCAGCAGAAGCGCAACCTGATCGCCACCCTGCTGCTGTCGCAAGGCACCCCGCACTTCCTCGCCGGCGACGAGATGGGCCGCAGCCAGCTCGGCAACAACAACGCCTACTGCCAGGACAACCAGATCAGCTGGGTCAACTGGCAGTGGCGGCCGGAGGACGAGCGGCTGCTCGCCTTCACCCAGCAGATGCTGGCGCTGCGGGCGGAGTCCACCGTCTTCTCCAACCTGCAACTGAGCGACGACAGCTGGAACGGCGCCCCCAGCAGCTGCCATCAGGTCAACTGGTATCACCCGGACGGCCATCAGCTCACCGATCAGGACTGGCACGCCCCCATGGGGCAGGCGTTCGCCATGGACATCGGCATGCTCGGCTGCGGCGGGGAGCGCTGGTACGTGCTGTTCAACGCCAGCGACTACGACATCCAGTTCCGTCTGCCGCCGCCGGGGGAGGGGCTGGAGTGGATCCAGACCATCGACACCGCCACCAACGACGGGCTGCCGTTCCTGCCTGACGACATCAAGCGGCAGGTGGCGGTGGGCCGGGCTCACTCCCTCAAGCTGCTGGAGCGGGTCGCCCTGAGTGCGGTGGCGCTGGCCGAGGAGGGGGTGGTCGCCACCCCGGATGTTGCCGTCGTGTTGCCAACCGGATCACAGTTCCCGCTGGCGGGGTAGAGCGCGGCGCCCTGACTGGGTATGCTGGGCACCGATATTCACGGCAAGGAGTCAGTATGAGCGGCAACACCCCCAACCCCGAGCAGTGGCGCCGGCAGTTGAGCGCCGAGCAGTATCACGTCTGCTGGGAGAAGGGCACGGAGCGTCCCTACAGCGGCGCCCTGCTCCACAACCGCAAGAGCGGCGACTACCTGTGCGTCTGCTGCAAGCAGGTGCTGTTCCACTCGGATGCCAAGTTTGACTCGGGCTGCGGCTGGCCCTCGTTCGATCGGGCCATCGAGGGGACCGTGACCTACACCGAGGATGGCAGCCACGGCATGAAGCGGGTGGAGATCACCTGCAGTCAGTGCGGCTCCCACCTCGGCCACGTCTTCCCGGACGGGCCGACCGAAACCGGTCAGCGCTACTGCGTCAACAGCCTGAGCCTGGATTTCGATCCCGAGCCCTGAGTCTGGCGCCCGGCATCCATGCAAAAACGGCCCCCTGCCTTGGCAGGGGGCCGTTTCTTTGTGGCCGCAGCCCGGGCCTATCAGGTCAGCAGCAGGGTGGCGACCACCAGCAGGGTGGCCAGCGCCAGAATCGGCAGCTTGAGTCCCCGCAGCAAGTAGAAGCCGATGGCGGCCAGTGCCAGGTCGGTGGGGGCCAGCACGGCGCTCTGCCAGACCGGCTGATAGAGCGCCGCCAGCAGCAGACCCACCACGGCGGCGTTGATGCCGGCGACGGCGCCGGCGAGGCGAGGGCGGGCCAGCCAACTCTGCCAGCAGGGGCCCATGGCCCACAGCAGCAAAAAGCCGGGCAGGAACAGCGCCAGGGTCGCCAACAGGGCGCCGCCTACCGGGGTGGTCGGCAGCAACTGGGCGCCGAGATAGGTCGCCAGGGTGAACATGGGGCCGGGCACCAGCTGGGCCAGGCTGTAGCCGGTCAGAAACTGCTGCTGATTGAGGCTGTGGCCCACGCTCTCCGCCAGCAGGGGCAGCACCACGTGGCCGCCGCCAAACACCAGGCTGCCGGCCCGATAGAAGTCGGCGACCAGCTGGCCGACGGGGCTCCCCAGCAGTGGCAGGCCGACAAACAGCAGGGCAAACAGCAGCAGGGTGGGCCAGTGGGGTTGGCGCACAGGGATGGACTGAGCGGGTGAGGGCTGTGGGCCCGGAGTTTGCGGCGCGCCGGTGCGGGCACAGAGCAGGGCGGCACCCGTCAGCATGACGAGCTGGGTCAGCAGGCCGGGCTGCCACCAGAGGGCGGCCGCGGTGGCGACCATGATCCCCTGATTGCGCGTCGTCTTGCAGAACTGGCGGCTCATGGTGAGCACCGCATCGGCGACCACCACCAGCGCCAGCAGCTTGAGGCCGTGCAGGGCGGCATCGAGCCAGACATTGTTGCCGAGCTGGCCCAGACCGATGGCGGCGGCCAGCAACAGCAGGAAGGAGGGGAGGGTGAAACCGGCAAAGGCGGCCAGTGCCCCACCGAGCCCGGCCCGCTGGCGGCCGATGGCAAAGCCGAGCTGGCTGGAGGCGGGGCCCGGCAGCAGCTGGCAGAGGGCCAGCAACTGGGCGAATTCGGCCTGGGTCAGCCAGCCCAGCCGCTCGACGAAAGTGCGCTGGAAGTAGCCGATATGGGCTGCGGGTCCGCCGAAGCTGACACAGCCCAACCATAAAAACTGAATAAACACCTGCCCCACGTCCTCACTCCCTCGTTGTCATCATCGACCCCGATGATATGACAAAGCGGTGACTTTTTTATGACAAATCAGGGGGCTACTGGCAGGTAGCCGCACCTTGTCAGCCGCAGGTCACTCCATCGGCTGGCCTGGTTGTGGCAGATAGCAACGGCCAGCAAGCCAGCAGGCGATGGCTTATGGGGCCGGCTGGCTTGAGGTCGGCAGATAGCAACGATTCGCCAGCCAGCAGGTGATGGTCTATGGGGTGGGCTGGTGTGGCATCGGCAGATAGCAACGGCCAGCAAGCCAGCAGGCAATGGACTGGCGGCTGGCATCGAAGTGGGGCTCGGGCAGATTGCGCGGGTCGCACCAGATCCAGCCTTCGCATTTCTCCGGCTCCAGCAGCTGGGGCTCTCCCTCTACCTCGGCCAGCAGGGTGACCGAGACATAGTGCAGGCCACTCTCACGCCAGGTCTCCAGGTTGTTGGTGACGGCGATGACGCTGGGGTTGCTGATCTGAAAACTCGTCTCCTCGGCCACTTCCCGGATCGCTGCCGATTCGAACGTCTCTCCCAGTTCCAGATGACCGCCGGCGATGGACCAGTAGGGGGCGTGGCTCCCCTTGCGCTTGCCAAGCAGCACCTGGCCCTGGCGGTTGGTGAGGATTACGCCGACACCGACGCGGGGATAGGGGGTAGACATAAGAAGGACTCCTTGCTGGGATGACGCGAGACAAGCAGGGAACCCATGAGCGGCTCCTTGCACAAACTGCGAATTGCACCATAAAAAACGGGCCCACCTTAGGGCGGATGGGCCCGTCATGCAAGCAGTCTGCGGCGTCAGGCGCCAGTGCTGCGGATCACGCCAGCTTGACCAGCATCTTGCCGGTGTTGCGCCCCTCGAACAGCCCGATGAAGGCCTGCGGCATGCTGGCGAGCCCCTGATAGACGGTCTCTTCGGCCTGCAGGGTGCCGGCGTCGAAGGCCGGGGTCACTTCGGCCAGAAACTCGCCGTAGTGCTGCCAGTGATCGAACACGATCAGCCCCTGCATGGTGAGGCGCTTGCGGATCACCTGGGAGAGATTGCGCGGGCCGCTCGCCTCGCTCTGGCCGTTGTACTGCTCGATGAGGCCGCACATCACAATGCGACCGTGCACCACCATGTGGTTGAGGGCGGCGTCCAGCATGGCGCCCCCCACGTTCTCGAAGTAGACGTGGATCCCGTCCGGTACCAGCCGGGCCAGCTCGGCATCGAGATCCGGGGTCTCACGGTAGTTGATCACCTCGTCGGCCCCCAGGCTCTTGAGGTAGGCCACCTTGTCGGCCGACCCGGTGGAGCCGATGACGCGGGCCCCCGCCCGTTTGGCAAGCTGCACCACCATAGAACCGACGGCGCCGGAGGCGGCCGACACCAGCACGGTTTCACCGGCCTGCAGTTTGGCTATGCGGTTGAGCCCGGTCCAGGCGGTCATGCCCGGCATGCCGAGGGCACCGAGAAAGAGCTGGGGTGGCAGGCGGGTGTCGGGCAGTCTGGTCAGCTGGGCGCCATTGGCGACGAAGCGATCGCGCCAACCCAGCATGCTGCTCACCCGGTCGCCCACTGCGAAGTCCGGGTGACGGGAGGCTTCCACCACGCCGATGGCGCCGCCATCGAGGGGGCCGTTGAGGGGGAAGGGGGGCACATAGCTCTTGGCTTCGCTCATGCGACCGCGCATGTAGGGATCCACCGATAGCCACTGGTTGGCGACCCGCACCTCTCCTTCTTGCAGCTCGGGCAGAGCCACCTCGGTCAGGGTGAAATCGGCCAGGCTGGGCAGGCCGACCGGGCGACGCAGCAGCTGGATCTGATGGCTGGACTGATTCATGGTTTTTTCTCCAGTGTGAGGGGGGTTGGCAACCTGCGAGTCGCCTGCATGGCTATTTCCAAGGGGTTGAGGCTGAACGGGTTCACGCCGTCTCATCCAGCGGGGCGCCGTTGAGCAGCAGCCGGGTGACCACATTGCCCCGCATGGCGTTGGAGAAGGGGCAGGTCTGGTGGGCCAGCCGCACTATCTGCTCGGCCTGCGCCGCCTGTTCAGGTTGGGTCGCGGCGAGCGCGACGTCCAGCGTGATGGCGAAGTTGAAGCGGCCATCGTCCAGTGCCAGCAACTCGACCCCGGTGGTGACGGGAGCACTGGAGAGGGGCGCTCCCAGTTTGTGGGCCACGTGGATCAGCGCATTGGAGAAGCAGGCTGCATAACCGGCGGCCAGCAGCTGCTCCGGGTTGTTGCCCTTGCCATTACCGCCGAGGGCGGTCGGCAGGGCCAGTGCCAGCTGCAGGCTGTTGTCCAGGGTGTGAACCTCACCGTTACGGCCGGCCTGGGCGATGGCTTGAGTGCGATAGAGCGTCTTCATGTCAGGGTCTCTGATTTTATTTGTGTGCAAAGTAAATCCAGACTAATCCCGAAAATACGGGCTGACAACTATTTTGTGTGCAAATTATTCGACCCCCGATTTTCCTAGGGTATACTGGCCCCAGTCGTCAGCGAGGTGCCCCATGAGTGAATTGAAAAAGCAGGTCTGTTTTGCCCTCTACAGCGCCTCCAATGCGGTGATGCGGGCCTATCGGCCGCTGCTGGACAAGCTGGATCTCACCTACACCCAGTATCTGGTGATGCTGTCGCTGTGGGCGCGGGACGAGGTCAGCCTCAAGGAGATAGGTCAGGAGACCGGGCTGGATGCGGGCACTCTGACCCCCATCGTCAAGCGGCTGGAGAGCAAGGGCTGGTTGACCCGCACCGTCTCCAGCGAGGATGAGCGGCAAAAATGCATCGGCCTGACCGAGGCGGGGCGTCAGCTGCAGCAGGAGGTGAGGGAATGCTGTCTGGCGGACAACTTGCGCAATCAGGTGGATCTGGCCGATGCTGAACTGGCCCAGCTCAAGCAGCTCTGCGATCGCATCTCGGCGCAACTGGGGCGCTGAGTGCGGCCCATCCATCCAGCCTGAGGATCCACCCCATGAAACTCCTGTTGCCCCTGTTTGCCCTGTTGCTGACCGCCTGCAGTTCTGGCCCCCATGCCCCTTCGATGGCCATCGACGATGCCGATGCCTGGCAGGCTGTCTGCAAGGACGGTACCCGGGTGCGGGCCGTGGTGGAGGAGGGGATCTGCGCGGATCATCGCGGTGTTGCCATGTGGACGAATAAGCCAAGAGCCGCACGGATGGCAGAGGAAGCCGCCAAATAGTGTGATCCAGGCGCCATAAAATGACACAACCGGCCGACTGGCCGGTTTTTTTCGCGATCCCGTCGGCACTTTGCCATCTTGTTCATGGTGCGCTCAGTTTTCTCTTCCCATACTGGCCCTACAGTTCCAAAAGAGGAGAGACGAGATGCAATCATCGTTGGTTGGGCTCTCCATTCTGTGGGGGCTGGCCAGTTTTGGTGTTCAGGGGGATTTCATCGAGAGCCGTGATTCCGTTGCGCCATCCTGGCAAGCCGAGTCCAGAGTGGAGATGGAAGGTTATCTGATCGAGTCGCTGGGTGAAGATCGCTGGCTGTTCGACAACGGCAGCGAGAGCCTGCTGGTCTCCCTGCCCCAGGGGCAGTGGGTGCCGACCGGCGAGCGGCTGCGGGTCAGCGGCGAGCCCCAGCAGGAGCAGGCCGGCTGGCTGTTGCAGGTACAGGATGTCAGCCAGGTAGCGGTCTGAGTACAGGTCGCTGACTGCAGATATAAAGAAGAGGAGGCCACTGGCCTCCTCTTCTTTTATCCGCCCTGATCCGATGATCAGGGCCGGCGGTCAGCCCAGATGGTTGAGTGGCAGCGCCGTCTTGTGCTTGATCCGGCGCAGCACGAAGCTGGAGCGCACCCCGGTCACCCCCGGAATGTGGGTCAGCTTGTCCAGCAGGAAGTGCTGGTAGTGTTCCATGTCCCGCACCACCACCTTGAGCTGGTAGTCGGCGTCGTTGCCGGTGATAAGGTCACACTCCAGCACTTCGGGCAGCTCACTAATGGCGCGGTCAAAATTTTCGAACCGCTCCGGGGTGTGCCGGTCCATGGAGATGTGAATGTAGGCGGTGAGGGTCAGCCCCAGTTGGCGGGCGTTGAGCAGGGTGACGTGGGTGTCGATGAGACCGGCATCCTCCAGCGCCTTGACCCGGCGGGAGCAGGGGGAGGGGGAGAGCCCGACCAGCTCGGCCAGCTCCAGGTTGCTGATGCGGCCATTCTCCTGCATCAACTCCAGAATATGCCTGTCTATGCGATCAAGTTTCAGCATTCTCCGTTCCTCGTTGCAATTACTAATTCACTTTTCCTAGATTAAGGGTGAACTATTGCAAAAACAACTGAAAATACATGCTACTTCGCAACCACTCACCGGGCCGGCAGGGATACCATGGTTACATCTTCCGGTGGCAAGACAGAAACCCAACCCGGTCTCTGTGGTGAAGGACCTTACCGGGTCAACAACCCCATCAGCCGTCTCACCTTATCGGGCAACGACGGGCTGGAACGAGAGCATCCCCTCCCCGAAGGCAACAAAGCAGGCATCCCGGCGCCTGCTTTGTTGTTTTTGGCGTTTGCGGATCAGGGCTGCGGCCTGATGCGATAGAGGCAGCGGTGATCCCCCTCCAGCAGATACTGCTCCCGCTCCACCCCGGCCGGCGCCAGCAAGCGGCGAAACATCTCCAGCTCACTACGACAAAAGCCCCGGCAGGCCCGCGCCGCCGCACAGATGGGGCAGTGGCTCTCCCACAGCAGCCAGCTGCCATCCTCCTCCTGGCGAAAATCCGCCATATAGCCCTCTCGCGTGCGCTGTGCCGTCAGTGCCGCCAGCCTGTCGGCCAGCGCCGGCTGGGTCAGCTCGGCCTGATAGCGGGCCAGCTGCTGCTGCTCTCGCTGGGCGATCAGCCGCTCCATGCCCACCTCGCCAAACAGCTGCTGGATGTTGTCGATAAGCTGTAGCGTCAGTTCGCTGTGACTGTCGGGGAAGCGTTGCCAGGCCTGCTCGGTCAGATGCCACAACCGTACCGGTCGACCGCGCCCGCGGGCCTCGTCGTTGAAACTCACCCAGCCGTCGGCCTCCAGCGTCATCAGGTGCTGGCGGGCACCCATGGAGGTCATCTGCAACTGCTCTCCCAGCTCGGCGGCGCTCTGTGGCCCGTGGCTCTTGAGCAGAAATAGTATCTTGTCGGTGCTGGCGTTCATGGCAAGGCTCTCATCGTCGGCAGGTGCGACCGCTTGCGCGGCAGCGGTTCTGGCATGGATAAGAGCATTATGGGGAGGGGGATTTTTTAAATCAACAATTCGCTTTACTTAATCAGGATTGATTGCCAACATAAATAAACCAATAGCTTTATTTAATGGGGCAAACATGGAAGGGATCAAGGGGCAGGCCAGCCTGTGGGTATTGGTGATGACGGTGACGCTGGCGGTGGCGGGCTTCAGTCTGCCGTCTCCGGTGCTGGCGCCGCTGATGCTGGATCCGGCTCAGGGCATGCTGACGCCGGCAGCGTCGGACTGGAGCCGCAAGGTGTGGCTGGGGGTCATCATGGGGCTCTACCCACTGTTTCAACTGGTAGGGGCCCCCTGGCTCGGCAAGCTCTCCGATCGTCATGGCCGCAAGCCGGTGCTGACCCTCTGTCTGGTGGGCGTGCTGGTGGGCTACGCCCTGATGGCGCTGGGGATCGCCTGGCGATCCTTGCCGCTGCTGTTGCTGAGCCGGGTGGTTGAGGGCTTCTTCAACGGTGACATCGCCATCGTGCAGGCCATGGCGGCCGACATGAGCACCGCCAAAACCAAGACGCGCAGCTTCGCCTGGATCAACATCGGCATGAACCTGGGCTGGGTGGTAGGCCCCATGATCGGCGGCTATGCCGCCGTGGTGTCCGGCGATTACAGCCTGGCGGCCTGGCTGGCGGTGGCCATGACCCTGGTCAACCTGCTGCTGGTGCTCTGGCTGCTGCCCAATCGGCCGGCGGCGGCCCGCAGTGAGCAGCCACCACCGGCCCTCTCTTCCCGCCAGTTGCTGCTGCAACCGGCGCTGCTGCCCTACTTCGTGCTGACCCTGCTCAGCTACGGCGCGGTGCAGCTCTACTTCACCTACTTCAACGTCTGGCTGGTGGAGCGGCTGGCCTGGGATCCGGTGCAGCTGGCGCAGGCCGCCGTGCTGGTGAGCGTGCCCATGATCCTGGGATCCTGGCTGGGCTCCCGCCTGGCTCGCCATTGGCGCGGCAGCAGTCTGGGGGTGGTCGGTCATCTGGTGATGGCGGCGGGCATGCTGATGTTCGTGCTGCCCGGCCACTGGTGGGGGCTGGCTCTCACCTTTATTCCCACCGGTATCGGCATGAGTCTGGGGGAGCTGGCGACCTCGGTGGCGGTCTCCAACCGCAGCCATGCCGAGCAGCAGGGGCAGGCGATGGGGCTCTATCGCGGGCTGGCGGTGGGCAGCGAGATCCTGGCGGTGGTGGTCGGCAGTCTGGTGCTGCTGGCGGGCACCGAGTGGCCCTTCTATCTGGCTGCGCTGTGCAGCTTGCTCTGTGCCATCGGCTTCTATGGTCTGCGCCGGGCGGCGGATCGGCGGCAGCGGCTCGACGTCCAGATGGAAGCCGGCTGACGGGATCACAGTTCGGCGACGGGATGGCGGGCCGGACTTGCATCGTGGCGCCGACTCTGGGACGGTATGGCTCTTTGCTTCGTTTGCCCGATCGCCCATAGCTCCCCGTTATGCTCAGCCTTTGGCGATGGCGTGAATCGTTATCAGGCCATGGCGTTGAAATCGGGTTGGTATGGCGCTGCATTCATTCGTTTCGACATTTTGGAGGTGATATGAGTCGTTTTCAGGCCATTGCGTTGGATATGGACGGTACCCTGCTGACCCGGGATCACAAGATCTCGTCCGCCACCCGGGCCGCGCTGGCCCAGGCCCGCGCCCACGGCATCAAGGTGCTGCTGGTGACGGGGCGCCACTTCATGACGGCCCGTCCTTTCCATCACGAGCTGGCCCTCGACACCCCCATCATCTGCAGCAACGGTGCCTACCTCTATGATCCGGTGCAGGAGCAGATCCAGGTCGGGGATCCGCTGGCGGTGGCTCCCCTCAGCCGGCTGCTGGCAGAGGTGCAGGCGCACCAGATGGGGGCCCTGTTCCACCTCGACGAGGGGATCGGCTACCTCGGCTGCGAGGAGCATGTGACCCGGATGCGCCATTGGTCGGCGACTCAGCCGGATCATCTCAAGATCTCCCTGCTGCCGGCGGAGGATCTGGCGAGCTGGCTCAGTCGGCCGGTCTGGAAGCTGGAGCTGTTCAACCAGGATCCCGCCCTGCTCCATCACTTCATGGCTGAGGTGGTCGAACAGTTGCCCTTTACCCGTGACTGGGCGGCGCCCTATGCGGTGGAGCTGGTGCAACCCGGCTGCAGCAAGGGCAACCGGCTGGCCCAGTGGGCGGCGAGCGAGGGGATCGCGATGGAGAACGTGGTGGCGTTTGGCGACAACAACAACGACATCAGCATGTTCGAGCAGGTGGGGCTGGCGGTGGCCATGGGCAACGCGGCGTCACAGATCCAGGCGCTGGCGGATCGGGTCACCGCCGATCACAACGAAGATGGCATCGCGCTGGCGCTGCAGCGCTGGGTCCTGCCCGCCTGAGGGACAGCAACAGAAACAGAAAGGGGCCATGTCGGCCCCTTTTTCGTTTGTCAGTTCCCGAAGGAGAACTGGATCACCCGATCCGGGAAACGGATCCGGTTGTAGTCACGGCGTAGCCCCTCGTAGTGACGGATGGCGCGCTCGCGCTGGGCGCGGTAGTAGTCGCGCTGCTTGCTGTCGTTCTCGTTGCGGATCTGGTGCTCCAGCGTCTCGATGTCGCGCTCGGTCCGCTCCATGTCACTCTTGAGGTCGCTGAGCTGTTTCTCCACCAGGTACTCCTGGCGGCCGCGATCGTATTGGGTCAGGAAGCTGGCATCGTTGGGACAGACGCCCTGATACTCGGCGCCGGATTTGCCCTTGCTGTAGGCGAGCTCCGGAATGCAGTAGAGCTCCAGCCCCTTGGCATAACCCCGTTTCCACTCCGCTTCGTCCACCTTGAGGCCGTATTCGCCGCAGGTCGAGACGTAGTCACGGGTGGCGGCCCGGGTCTTGCCCTGCTCGCCGTCCTGATAACCCAGGTTGTACCAGCTCATGGTGCGGCACTCTTCTTCCGACAGCGAGCTGCAACCGGCGAGCAGGAAAGGCAGGGTCAGCAACAGGATCTTGGGGGACATGGACGACGGGCTCCGAGAGGGATGATGGGGGCATTCTAGAGAGGATGCCGGGGCAGGACAAGGGATGAAAAACGGTGCTGGTCGGCGCCGTTTTTTGAGCGGTTTGTCACTATTTGCGCGGGCTGGCGGCGTGGCGACCCGCGCCCTTTCCTTGTTGCCGGTCACGGGGTAAACTGCGCCATCTTTTAACTGGCGCGTAACAAAAATAATGAAAGTCCTGACCGTCGATTACCGCTCGCCCGATGCGGCGCAGCGCTTCACCGAATCCCTGCGGACCACCGGCTTCGGGGTACTGACCAATCACCCCATCCCGAAAGAGCTGGTGCAGTCCATCTATGACAACTGGTATCGCTTCTTCATGAGCGAGCAGAAGCAGGATTTCCTGTTCAATCGCGAGACCCAGGACGGCTACTTCCCGCCCTCCGTGTCCGAGGTGGCCAAGGGCCACAGCCAGAAGGACATCAAGGAGTACTTCCACCTCTACCCCTGGGGCCAGATGCCGGCGGAGCTGAAAGAGCAGGCGATGGAGTACTACCGCCTCGCCAACAACCTGGCGGCCGAGCTGCTGGGCTGGGTCGAGCAGTACACCCCGAGCGACATCGCCGCCCACTACAGCTGCCCGCTCTCCTCCATGATCGAAGAAAGCCAGAAGACCCTGCTGCGGGTGCTGCACTACCCGCCGTTCGACGGCACCGAGGAGCCGGGTGCCATCCGCGCCGCCGCTCATGAAGACATCAACCTGCTGACCATACTGCCTGCCGCCAACGAGCCGGGCCTGCAGGTGAAGGGTTCCGATGGCGAGTGGATGGACGTGCCGTGCGATTTTGGCACCCTGATCATCAACATCGGTGACATGTTGCAAGAGGCCTCCCACGGCTATTACCCCTCCACCACCCACAGGGTCATCAACCCGACCGGTGGCAGCGCCGCTAAGTCCCGCATCTCCCTGCCGCTGTTCCTCCATCCGCGCCCGGACGTGGTGCTCTCCGAGCGTCACACCGCCCACAGCTACCTGATGGAACGGCTGCGGGAGCTGGGGGTGATCTAGTCCCCGAACCAGACTCATCACCCTGTAAAACCGGAGCAAAATTGCTCCGGTTTTTATTTGTTGGCATGATTGCGCGTTAAATGGAATTTAATTAGGCAATGATGCCAATAATGCGCGTTTTATCCAGATAAGCGGCGTTGTGATTGCGCAGCCCCCCCCGTACTCTGAGCGTCATTTTGGGCCCCTTGTGGCGGGCCCCACGGTTGGAGTTCTTATGAAGCAGTCCCAATGGTCATCCCGGCTCGGTTATATCCTGGCCGCCGCCGGTTCCGCAGTCGGTCTCGGCGCTATCTGGAAGTTCCCCTATGTGACGGCCGCCAACGGCGGCGGCGCCTTCCTGCTGGTGTTTCTGCTGTTCAGCTTCACCCTGGGGGTGGCGGTGCTGATGGGGGAGACCTTGCTCGGCAGCCTGAGCCGGCGCGGGGTGGTGGGGGCCTTCGGTGAACTGATGGGCAAACGCTGGCGCTGGGTCGGCGCCATGGGGCTGCTCAGCAGCCTGCTCATCTACAGCTTTTACAGCGTGGTGGGTGGCTGGACCCTGGGCTACACCGGCATGGCGCTGGCGGGCAGTCTGCAGCACGGAGACGGCGCGGCCCTCACCGCCCGCTTCAACGACTATGTGGGGGATCCGCTCTGGCCGGTGCTGACCCACCTGCTGTTTGCCGGGCTCACCTGGTGGTTCGTGCAAGGAGGCGTGCAGAAGGGGGTGGAGCGCACCCTGCGCTGGATGATGCCTGCCCTGTTCATCATGATCCTGATGCTGGTGGCCTTCGGTCTTACCTTGCCCAACGCCATGGCGGGGGTACGCCACTTCCTGATGCCGGACTTCAGCAAGCTCGGCATGTCCGGCGTGCTCGACGCCATGGGGCTGGCGTTCTTCTCCCTCTCCATCGGCCTTGGCATTCACACCACCTATGGCGCCTACCTGCCCTCCAGTGACGGGGTCGGCCGCTCCAGCCTCTGGGTGGTGCTGCTGGCAAGCCTCATCGCCGTGCTGGCGGGCTTGATGATCTTCCCGGTGCTGGCGGCGACCGGCATCGATCCTGCCTCCGGTCCGGGGCTCACCTTCATGACCATGCCGGCGGTATTCCAGCAGCTGCCGTTCGGCCAGGGGCTGGCGGTGGTGTTCTTCGCCTTGCTGGTGGTGGCGGCGCTGTCGTCGGCCATCTCGCTGCTGGAACACCTGCAGTGCTTCGTTAGCGAGAGCCTGGGCTGGTCACGGCGGGCCGCCTGCGGCCTCATCACCGCGCTGGTGATGGCGGGCGGCATTCCGGTCAGCCTGTCGTTCGGACCCTGGGCGCAGGTGACCCTGTTTGGCAAGAACATCTTCGAGCTGCTCGATTTCGTCACCTCCAACCTGATGATGCCCATGTTCGGCTTGGCGCTCACCCTGCTGCTGGGTTGGAAACTGGGTCGCCAGGCCTTGCCCACCGGGCTGGCGCTGCACTGGCGTACTCTGGTGATGGGCTGCTGGCGCTGGCTGGCACCGCTGCTGATCGGCGGCATCCTGGTGCGCGGGCTGGTGTAATCAGGGTTGGCGGATGGGCTGCTGAGCCTGCTGGTGACGGTCCCTGACCTTGTCGATGGCCGCCTGCCAGCGGGCGATCACGGCGTCATCCTCGCTCTTCGAGAAGACGATGTAGAGCCAGTGTTCCTGCAGCAGCAGCCCTGAGTTCACCACGCTGCGGGGGGAGAACTTCATCTTGGCCAGGATGGCCGGCATGATCTGCTCCCCCATGGGGAAGGCATCTATCTTGCCGAGCATCAGTCGTTCGATGGCATCTTCGATGGTCTGGCAGCGCACCAGATTGGTGTAGCCCTCGCGGGTGAGCAGCTCGTCATCGGCGTTGCCGAGCAGCACGCCGACCCGCGCCAGCTGGCGCAGCTGGGCCAGATCGGTCAGCGGCTGGCTGCCCCTGGTCTGGTAGATCACCACCCGGTTCAGAAACAGCGGCCCCACCCACTTGAACTGGGGCTCCCGCTGGGGCGTGCGCAGAATGACGAACAGGGCGAAGCCGGGCTCGACCCGGGTCAGCGCCAGCGCCCGCTTGAGGGGGTAGATCTTGATGGGGTAGTCGACCCCCATCTCCTGCTGGGCCTCCTGCACCAGTTGTACCGCCAGCCCGCCAAGCTTGCCGTCGCTGGTGTGGGTAAAGGGGGGCAGTTCGTGGCTGAGCAGGGTCAGCGGGGGTTGCGTCGCCTGCGCCAGGCCGGGCAACAGTAGCCAGGGCAGCAGCCATTTCATCCAGTATCCGGTCAGGTGCGTCACGTCGGTACATCCATGTTGCGCAAGGGAGTGGCAGGGCAGGTCGGTCCCATCCGGTTAGGTCGAACCCGCTCAAGCTAAGACTATTATCGTTCAAGGCCGTGGGCGGGGAGGCTGCGGCGCTGATTTTTGGCGCCGGCCGGGTGAAAACAAGATTTTTTTGACCACATGAAAAAAAGTTTGGTCATGTTGTGTCAATTTTTCTTTCCATGGTTTAGGCTGTGATCCCTTTTCAGCATTCAGATCAGATTATTCATGTCACGTCGCGTTGCCCTGTTCGGTCGATTTTTTAGCTCGCAAGAGAGGTGACCTTGCACGCGCAGCTTGTCTGAATGTTCATTGCAAAGGTCGCCACCAGGCGGCCTTTTTTGTTGCCCCGCCCAGCGCGGTTACCCATGGAGTATCGATGTGATGTTGTCTTGCCCGGAGGTTGTATGAGCCAGGTTCAGTGGTCTTCCCGTATCGGTCATGTGCTGGCAGCCGCCGGTTCGGCGATCGGCCTTGGCGCCATCTGGAAGTTTCCCTATGTGACGGCCACCAACGGCGGCGGTGCCTTCCTGCTGATGTTTCTGCTGTTCAGCTTCACCCTGGGGGTGGCCGTGCTGGTGGGTGAGACCCTGCTCGGCAGCCGCAGCCAGCGCGGGGTGCTCGGTGCCTTCCACAAGCTGGTGGGGCCGAACTGGCGCTGGATGGGGTACATGGGGATCTTGTGCGGCTTCTTCATCTACAGCTTCTACAGCGTGGTGGGCGGCTGGACCGTGGGTTATGCGGCGCTGGCGGTGAGCGGGCAGCTCAATCTGAGCGAGGGCGCGGCGCTGACCGCCTTGTTCAACGGCTATGTCAGCCACCCCTGGTGGCCGGTGCTGACCCATCTGGTGTTTGCCGGCCTCACCTGGTGGTTTGTGCAGGGGGGCCTGCAGAAGGGGGTGGAGCGGGCGCTGCGCTGGATGATGCCAGCCCTGTTCGTGATGATGATGCTGCTGGTGGTGACTGGCCTCTCCATGCCCGGCGCCATGGCCGGGGTGCGCCAGTTCCTGCTGCCGGACTTCTCCATGCTGACCGGCCAGGGCGTGCTGGACGCGCTGGGGCTGGCCTTCTTCTCCCTCTCCATCGGGCTTGGCGTGCACACCACCTATGGTGCCTATTTGCCGAGCAGCGAGGGCGTGCTGCGATCCGGCGTCTGGGTGGTGACCCTGGCGAGCCTCATCTCGGTGCTGGCGGGGTTGATGATCTTCCCGGTGCTGGCCTCCACCGGTATTGACCCGACTGCCGGGCCAGGCCTCACCTTCATGACCATGCCGGCGGTGTTCAACCATCTGCCGTTCGGCCAGGGGCTGGCGGTGGTGTTCTTCCTGCTGCTCTTGGTGGCGGCGCTCTCCTCCTCCATCTCCATGCTGGAGCACCTGGTGCGCTTCACTACCGAGGAGTGGGGCTGGTCGCGCCGTGGCGCCTGCCGGGTGCTGACCCTGCTGATCATGGCCTCCGGCATTCCGGTCAGCCTGTCGTTCGGGCCCTGGAGCGAGCTGACCCTGTTCGGCAAGACCATCTTCGATCTGCTGGACTATCTCACCTCCAACCTGATGATGCCGCTGTTCGGTCTGGTGCTGACCCTGCTGCTGGGCTGGCGATTGGGTGAGTCCGTGCTGCCTGATGGCCTGTCGCCGCTGCTGCGCGGCTGCCTGCTCTGGTGCTGGCGGCTGGTGGCGCCGCTGCTGATCGCCGGGATCCTGGTGCGCGGGCTGCTGTAACCGCGGCCCGGCTGACCGGGCCTAGTTGGGGGGCGTGGTGGGTAGACGGGGATTGAGGTGGGAGCGGATCTGCAGCAGGGTCTTGTGGTACTCCTCGGCGTGGTGCTCCATGAAGGAGGCGCTGTGGTTGAGGCGCCGCTCCAGCCGATCCACCAGCAGGGCCACCCTGGGGGCGGCCATGCCGGCCGGCCAGCACAGTTGCAGCAGCTCCAGCAGTTGCCAGGCATCGCCCGGCAGGGCGGGGAACTCCTCCTGCAGGGTCAGCGCATACTGCACGGCCAGCTGGTGCTGACCCGCCGCGCTGGCCCGTTGCCGTTCCTGGCGCAGGTAGGTCAGCCGCAGTTCGCGCCGCTCCAGCTGTTTCATGAAATCGCCGATGACCTGCTTGAACAGCTGCTGCACCAGCGGGGCCGGGGCGACCCTGGCCTGATACTGGCTGAGCTGGCTCAGGTAGCGCTTGGCGTGGTGGGGTAGGCCGCAGAACTGGCTGACGGCAAAGCCGAGCAGCTGGTTGAGGTGGTTGTCCCGCGCGCTCTCCGGCGGGTGCTTGGCGAGCAGCAACAGGGCCTCGTCGAAGCGATAGTCCAGGCTCAGCATCAGCGCCTGCAGCAAGGCATCCTCGTGGGCCCGCAGGGTCACCGCCTGGCTGAGGTAGCGATACTCCTGCTGCAAGGCACTGATCCGGGCGGCGCTCGGGTAGTGCCAGAGCACCGCCAGGCTGGCATTGAGGATGAAATTCTCGATGGATACCCGGAACTTGTGATCGGCGAAGAAGTGCAGGCTGAGGGCGTTGGCCTGCTCCAGTGCCTTGCCCTCGTCCTTGAGCAGCAGCGCCAGCAGAATGGCCGCCTGGCGCCACTCCGGTTGCCAGGCTTGCTTTTGCAGCAGCAGGGTGAGCACGTCCCAGGCCCCTTCCCATTGCCGCTCGTGCAGCAGACAGGCCAGCGCCAGCTCCAGTTGCAGGGGGGCAGGCAGCCGTTCCCGGTTGCGGGCCAGATCCTTGCGCGCACTCTCCAGCTTGTTCAGCCCCAGCAGGGCGTGGATCAGCCCCTTGCGCGGCCACCAGGCGTCGTGTTCCGTGGTGCAGACCGCGTAGTGCTGGGCGGCGTGAAAGTGATCCTGCTGCTGCAGCAGCATGTAGCCCTTAATCCGGTCCAGCAACGGCCCCAGCTCCCGGTACTTCTGCTGTTGGTAGAGCAGATCCTCGCACAGGGCACAGCTGACCTGCCACTCCCTGAGCTTCATCGGGGCGGGCAGGGTGCGGGTCAGCCCGGTCAGCTGCACCAGTTCGCGCAGACTGGCGGTGAGCTGATCGGCGGTGAACGGCATGGGCAGCAGCAGCGGAAAGTAGAGGTCGGAAGGGGGGAACTGCAGCTGATCGTGATCCTCGTCCAGCAGCAGCAGCACGCAGCCCGGCTCGAGCAGACCCAGATAGTGGGCCTCCTGCAGCAAGCGCACCCCCTCACGGGCCTGATGGTGATACTGGCGGCAGATGACCACATCGAACGACTGCTGGCGCAGCAGGGTGGGCAGGGTCGCCAGCTCCTTGCAGTGGATCAGCTGGGCGGGGGTGATCCCCTGCTCATTCAGCCCTCGGGAGAGGGCCGTGCTGAGCATGGCATCATCTTCGATCAGGAGGATCTGCATCCTTGGCGCTCCTTGGCTGGTTCAGGGTACGGACAAGTATGGCATGTTGCCGGAGTCAAAGAGAGCTATCACTCTTGGCGCCAGCCTGGGGGCGGTCAATTCCTCCCCGCCATCAGGCACCTGGCGGGTTGATGAGAAACACCACAGCGCCGCGATAGGCCGCCGAGTCGGCCAGCCTGCTTTCCCACGTTGGATCCCACTCGCCTCCCTGCACCAGCCCCACCTTGAAGGGCAGGGTCAGCCGCGTCAGCTCCTGAAGGTAGCGGGCGTAGCCCGGCTCGGTGCGGCGGCCGCGATAGGTCTGCACCACCAGCTCGTCGACCACGCCGGCGAGGGCGTTGAGGGTTGCGACGTCGCCGGTGCGGGTCCAGTCCAGCAGGCCGGTGATGCTGATGGCGCAGTCGGCGGGCAGCTGGCGCAGGAAGTCGCCATAATCCGCCAGCCGGTGGGTGCGGGCATCAAAATCGATCTGGACGCCGCGCACCTCATTGCCTTTGCGCTGCCAGGCCGCCAGCTGGTTGGTCAGGTTCTTGAGCAGGGCCTCATCCCAGTCGAGCCGCTCCACCCGGTAGGCGAGCCAGAGCTCCTTTACCGGCAGCTTGCTCGGCGCTATGCCTTGCCCCTGAAAGCGCACGGGCTGGCGCGCATCGAGCGGGCCTATCTCCCCCTGATGCAGATAGAGCCGCTCGGCCTGCTGCAGCACCGGCTGGGGCCTGACTCCGGCCCACAGCCAGAACTGGCGGTAGTGGCTCGCCTCGACGGCGGCGCTGGTCTCGGCGCTCAGTAGCGCCAGCATCACCAGTAATATTTGAGCTGCTTGGCCCACTGGCTCGTTCCGTACTGGCGTTTGAGGGTGTTGAACCAGCCCTTGCGCTGGCTGAGGGGGATCTCCTGGCTGCCGCAGCTGTTGTTGCCGCTCGGGGCGTAGCAGTTGATGGCGCGGTAGAGGGCGTAGGCCTTCTCCTCCTTGGCGGCCTTGGGGCTGGCGATCACCTGTTGATACCAGTCGAGCCGGCTGCGCTGCTGGCCGGCAAACAGATCCCGGCTGCCCGCCAGGGTGTCAGCCCCCGGTCGCTGCAGGAGCGGATCCCAGTCCAGCCCCTGGCTCAGGAAAAACTCGCCAAGGCAGTTGAGCGCCTTGGGGGATTTGGGGTTGTCCACCAGGGTGGTGACCACCGCCGTGAGGGCCGGGCACTGATACTCCTGGCTCCCTTGCCAGTCGAACGGGGCGGCCAGCGGGGCCAGCGCCAGATCCTGCAGGAAGCCCCGGTAGTCGCCGTGGGTCAGCTGCTTGTAGCGCAGGGTGTGGCCGGCGCGCTGGCGCAGGGTGTCGGAGGCCTGCTCATCCTGCACCATGCGGCGCAGCAGCGGGGCCGGTGCCACGTACTCCAGCAGGGGAATGCGGTAGTGATCGCTCTGGATGGGGCTCTCCTTGGCGAACACCTGCTCCAACCGGCCGGCCCGCTCCAGGGTCATGGCCAGTGCCAGCTGCAACAGCTGATCCTGCAAGGGGGTGGGCTGGCTGGCGAGCAGGGTGCGCCACTGCTGCTCCGCCTCGGGCAGCGCCTGACTGGCCGCCAGCGCCATGCCCTTGAGCACCTGCTGGCTGAAGGCCAGGTTGTCGAGTGGTCCCTTGTCGAGGGCAGGAGCGGCGGCGATGACGGCGGCATAATCCTTGGCCAGATAGTAGCGCTCGGCCTGTTGCAAATAGGCGAGCCAGGCCGGGTTGCTGGCAAACTGGGCGCTCTGCTGCGCGAGCTCGCTGCTTTGCAGCGGCTGCCACTCGTCCCAGCTCTCGTGCAGCCGCAGCCGGCGCAGATCCTGCACCAGGGTCAGCTGCGGCATGGCGGCTGAGCCGGTGAAACCGGGCTGCATCAGCAGCTTGAGGTCTATTTCGTTGAGCAGCTCCGGGTTGCCCGGCAGGCGGCTCGCCTGCTGGAACAGGCCGGCCAGCGCCGCCTCGTCCCCCTTGAACCAGGCGAGCCGGCGCAGCAGCCCGTTGGCGGAGTCGAGATAGCGCCCCTGTGGGTAGCGGCCGCGATAGTCGGCGATGAACTGCTCGGCGCGCTGCACGCCCGCCTGGTCAATCTGGTTGCGATCCAGGGTGCCCCAGTCATCGAAGGCGCTTTGCTGGGACTGGTTGAGGGCGACCCGGATCCGCATGTAATCCGCCGTCTCTTTCAGCCAGGGCTGATCCTGTCCGGCGAGGGCGGCAAACAGCGCATCGGCCTGGGCGAACTCCCCCTGATAGAAGAGTTGGCTGGCGGCCAGGTAGTCGGCAAAGCCCTGGCCGGCGGCCGACAGCGGCGCGGCCTTGGCTTCTGGCGCTGTTTCGGCTTGCTGGGCGCACTGGCCCAGCATGGCCAGCCGCTGGCGGGCCAGCTGGCTGCGCTCGTCGGCGCCCAGCGCCGGGGTGTCTACCAGCACCTGCAGGAAGGCTTCGGCCGCGACCGGATTGTTGCTGATGCAGCGCCCCTCGCTCCAGCCGGCGGCCCGCTCCAGGGCGGCCTGGGTGGTGCTCTGCTCGATGCCGAGACCGGCGGCCAGCGCCAGCAGGGGAGCCGGTCCGGCGGGGGCCGGCTCGGTTTGGGTCGGGTTGAGCAGGGCCGGGTTGAGCAGATCCCCGATGGCGAAGGGCAGCGGCAGCGGCGCCTTGGGCAGCGAGAAGGCCTGCTCATCGGCCAGCAGCAGCGCCAGGTTGGTGCGGGTGTCGTTGTCGGGGGAGAGGAACGGCAGCCCGTTCAGGTGGCACTGGGCGGCGGTCAGTTGCAGGGTGAGCGGCGTCTCGCAGCCATCCGGGCCGCAGGCCAGGGCGGGCAGGCTGCACAGGGCCAGCCACAGGGGAGTCAGTTTCATGGGCGCTTCCAGCAGGAGTCGGGATGCTGGCACGCTACAAGATGGCTTCGCCCCTTTCAACTGACCATAGGGGCAGGTCGGCCGGCGGCGGGCCTATTGCAGACCGGGCCCTTTGGCCGAGAAGGGGCAGTCGCGCTGCTGGATCAGTTGCTCCCCCGAGCCCGCCGCCCCCTGCCAGTGCAGGGCGAGCTGGCCGAGGCGGCCCAGGTGGCGCAGCTCGAACTCGTAGCGCAGGCAGGGCTCGGTTAGGGGCAGGCTGGCCATGTCGACCGGCAGCCGATAGTCGTAGCGCAGCAGGGGGCCGTCTGTCAGCGTGCTGTGGCTGGGCAGCAGTCCTTCCGCCGTGGGGACGGGGGCGCTCAGCCGGCGGCGCAGACTCAAGGGCGCGTCGATCGCCTTCTGGTAGTGCAGGCCATTCATGGCCGCCAGCTCCTCCTCCAGCCGTTGCAACTCCCCCTCCAGCCCGCTCAGCGCCGCCCCCAGCTGTTGATGAACGGGGGCGGCGCAGCCCCCCAGCAGCAGGGTGAGGAGCAACAAGGGGGCGTGGGTCGGGTGCATGGGCTCTCCTTTGAGCGCACGGATGGGCTGGGCCGGGGCTGACTATAGCAGGGTATTGGTGGGCGGCGCGGCGCGCAGCAGGCCGGCGAGCCGCTCCAGCCCCTCGGCGACGCGGGCGTCGGTGGCTGGCTGGCTCAGGCTCAGCCGCACTCCCTGCGGGGCGGCGAACTGGCCGGCGGCGAAGTGTTCCCCGCTGGCCACGCCGACGTCAAGGGCGTTGGCGGCCTCGGCGAACTCCTGGCTGCGCCAGGGCTCCGGTAGCGGCAGCCAGGCGTGCATGGAGCCCGCCTGCCAGCAGGCCCCTGGCAGCAGGTGGCGCAGCAGCTCGCCGCGACGTGCCAGGATCTGCCGCTGCTGTTCGACCAATGGCATGATCTGGCGCTGGCTCACCAGCTTGCAGGCCAGCTCGATGAGCAGCGGGCTCACCATCCAGCTCGACAGCCGCATCGCCTGGGCGAAGGCACCGCGCAGGGCCGGCGGGGTCAGCACGAAGCCAACCCGCAGGCCGCCACAGGCGATCTTGGCTAGGCTGCCCAGATAGATGACTCGTTCCGGCGCCAGGTTGACCATCGCCGTCACCGGTTGCTGGGGCAGCAGGCCGTTGACGTCGTCCTCGATGATCAACAGGTCGTGGCGACGGGCGATGGCGACGATGGCCTCGCGCCGCGCCAGGCTCATGGTGGCGGTGGTGGGATTTTGCAGGGTGGGGGTGAGGTAGAGCAGCTTGGCGCGGCGGGTGCGACAGGCCGCCTCCAGGGCGTCGGGCAGCAGCCCCTCTGCGTCCATCGCCAGCCCCACTACCTGGTTCTTCAGCTGGCGGGCATTGCCCAGCATGCCGGGGTAGCTGAGCCCTTCGCAGAACAGGGTCTCCCCCACGCAGCCGGTGGCCAGCAGGGAGAGCATGATGCCGTGCTGGGCGCCGTGGCTGAACAGCAGATACTCCTCGCTGCCCGCCACCCCCTGCTCGGCCAGCCAGTCGATAAAGAGCTGGCGCTGGCTCGGCTGGCCCGCCTCCTTGTCATAACCGAGCAGGGCGTTGAGATCCCCGTCCGCCACTTCCGCCAGCATGGGGCGGATGATGGCGGCTCGATCCAGCTGCACCGGCAGGTTCTGCCACAACTCGATGCGGTGTCCCTCCTCCTTGCGGATCACCCAGGCGTTGGCCGGATCCTCATGCTCCCCCTTGACCCAGGTGCCGTGCCCCACCCGGGCGGCCAGCAGCCCGCGCCGCTCCGCCTCGCCATAGGCGCGGGTGACGGTGCCGACGGTGACCCCCAGCTTGTCCGCCAGCGCCCTGTGGGTGGGCAGCCGGGTCTGGGGCGGCAGGGCGCCGTCCTGAATGGCCTGCTCGATGGCCTTCACCAGCTTGAGGTAGAGGGGGCCGGCGAAGGGGGTGAGGTCCGGGGTCCAGATTGTCATGGTGACAATAAATCCATTGATCGAAATGTATCGGCAATATAGCGTGATTTTGAACCCGACAACAACCAAAAGTGGCACATTGTATCGATACAATGTGCGCAGTTCAGGAGTACAAAGATGACGATCGAATGGTATGCCACCCTGTTTGGCTTTGCGTTGCTCACCTGTGGCACGCCGGGCCCCAACAACCTCATGCTGACCGCCTCCGGCGCCAACTTCGGGGTGCGTCGCACCCTGCCCCATCTGATCGGTGTCGTGGTGGGACAACCCGTCCTGCAACTGGTGCTGGCGCTGGGGCTCTACCCCCTGTTCGAGCGTTGGCCGCTGCTCAAGCTGAGCCTGCAGGTGCTGGGCAGCCTCTATCTGCTGTGGCTGGCATGGCGCATCGCGGTGGCCGGTGCCCCCGGCGATCCGGAACGACGTTCGCGCCCGCTGACCTTGCTGGAGGGGCTGGGCTTCCAGTTTCTCAATCCCAAGGCCTGGATGATGGGGATCTCCGCCATCAGTCTGTTCAGTCTGCCGGGCAGTGCTTACTGGCCGAGTCTGTGGGGCATCATGGCCGTCTTCCCCATGGCCGGATTGCCAGTCTGCTTTGCCTGGGTGCTGTTCGGTCATCAGCTCAGCCGCTGGATCAACTCTGACAGAGGCTGGCGCCGGCTCAACGGCAGCTTGGGGGCGCTGACCGCGCTCTGCGTGGTGATGCTCTGGTACTGAGTGCTGCCAAGGGCCGCATAAAGATGCGAAGAAAGTGCATCTGCGGCCTTGTCTGACGGGCACCGGCTCTGCATATTAGAAGGCTTGTCGCCGAGTCGGCGCCCTGCATCATCAAGAGGTTGAGATGGATCTGAACTGGTTGCTTCCCCTGGCGGGCTTTGCCCTCATCACTTGTGGCACGCCGGGCCCCAACAACATGCTGCTCACCAGCGCCGGTGCGGCCCAGGGCTTTCGCCGCAGCGTGCCCCTGCTGGTGGGCGTGGTGGGGGGGATCAACCTGATGATCCTGGCCACGGCGCTGGGGCTGGGGGTGATGTTCGAGCAACTGCCGCTGCTGCACGACGGGCTCAAGCTCATCGGCTCGGCCTACCTGCTCTGGCTGGCCTGGAAGGTGGCGACCGCCAGCGGCCCGGCCGAGGGCAACCGGCCGCTGATCCCGGCCCATCAGGGGGCCATGCTGCAACTGCTCAACCCCAAGGCGTGGATGATGGCGCTCTCCGCCATCAGCGGCTTCACCCTGGCGGGGGAGGCCTACTGGCCCTCCGCCATCTGGGTGCTCGGCATCTTCTTCGTGACTGGCCTCTATACCGGGGCCTTCTGGGTGCTGTTCGGTGCCCAGGTGCGCCGCCTCATTCGTACCGCCAGAGGCTGGCGTCGTTTCAATCTCGGCATGGGGGTCGCCACGGCGGCCTGCGTGCTGATGATCTGGATTTAGTCCGGGCCTGTCCGGGCCTTTACCGGCTGTCTTGTTGGCCCTGCGGGGCCTTTTTTATTCACGGGGCGGTGCGATGACGCGCGCCACCCTCTAGTTGGTTTGCACAATCGGTGTACACGATCGGTTTGCACAAGGAGGTCCCATGAAATGTATCGGTCTGCTGGGTGGCATGAGCTGGGAGTCCACCGTCAGCTACTATCAGGCGCTCAACCGGGGCGTGCGCGAGCGGCTCGGCGGCCTGCACTCGGCGCGGGTGCTGCTGAGCAGCGTCGACTTTGCCGAGATAGAGCGGCTGCAGCATATCGGCGACTGGCCCGCCACCGCCCGCCTGCTGGCGGCCGAGGCGCGGGCCATCCAGGCCGGCGGCGCCGATTTTCTGCTGATCGGCACCAACACCATGCACAAGGTGGCGCCCGAGATCGAGGCTGCCATCGACATCCCGTTGCTCCATATCGCCGATGCCACCGCGCGTCAGCTGCAAGCGGACGGGATCCAAAGGGTCGGCCTGCTCGGCACCTGTTTCACCATGGAGCAGGATTTCTACAAGGGGCGCTTGCAGGAGAAGTTCGGGCTGGAGGTGCTGGTGCCTGATACGGCTCAGCGGGAGCGGGTGCACCGTATCATCTATGACGAGCTGTGCCTCGGCGACATTCGCGATGCATCGCGGGCCGAGTATCTGGCCATTATCGAGGGGCTGGCGGCCGCTGGCGCTCAGGCGGTGATCCTCGGCTGCACCGAGATAGCCCTGCTGGTGGGGGAGGCTGAGGCCGCGGTGCCGCTCTACGACACCACCGCCATTCACGCCGAGGCGGCGGTAACCCTGGCGCTGGCTTGACGATAGGAGCCTGCTGGCAAGCAGGTGGGGCAGATAGTGGGTTGGAACATGCCGCACCAGGGTGCCGCTCTACAACACAACCATGGCCATCCACGCCGAGGCGGCAGTCACTCTGGCGCTGGCTTGACGACAGGGGCCTGCTGGCAAGCGGATAAGCCAGAAATTGTCCGGCCGCCGGCTCGACAGGGCTTGACCTTGCCGCAGGGTTGCTGCTTAGGCTGAAGGTCCGCTTTGGCCAACGAGGAACGACTCATGCAGCGTCGCGATTTTCTCAAATTCTCCACCGCCGTCGGTATCGCCGGTGCCCTGCCCTGGTGGGGTCGGGCGGTTGCCGCCGAGCGCCCAGCCCTGCCGATTCCTGCGCTGCTGGAGGCGGACGCCAGCGGTGTGTTTCAGCTCAGGGCCCAGCCGGGCCAGATGCAGTGGCGACGCCAGCCGACTCATAGCTGGGGCTACAACGGCAACCTGCTCGGCCCCACTTTGCGTGCCCGCCAGGGGCAGGCGGTGCGAGTCCGGGTCGCCAACCAGCTGGCGGAGACCACCACGGTGCACTGGCACGGGCTGGAGGTGCCCGGCACCGCCGATGGCGGCCCGCAGGCCAGCATCCCTTCCGGCAAAGAGTGGCAGGCGGCGTTTCGCATCGAGCAGCCGGCGGCCACCTGCTGGTATCACCCCCACACCCATGGGCAGACCGGCCATCAGGTGGCCATGGGACTGGCCGGGCTTTTCATCCTCGACGACGAGGAGAGCCTGCGGCTGCCGCTGCCCCAGCGCTGGGGCGTGGACGACATCCCGCTGGTGCTGCAGGACAAGCGGCTCGATGGGCGGGATCAGGTGGACTACCAGCTGGACGTGATGAGCGCCGCGGTCGGCTGGTTCGGCGATCTGATGCTGACCAATGGCGCCGTCTATCCGACCCACGACGCGCCTCGTGGCTGGCTGCGGTTGCGGCTGCTCAACGGCTGCAATGCCCGCTCCCTCACGTTGGCGACCAGCGATGGCCGCCCCTTGTATGTGATCGGCTGCGATGGCGGCCTGCTGGCGGAGCCGGTGGCGCTGAGCGAGTTGGCGCTGCTGCCGGGAGAGCGCTTCGAGGTGATGGTGGATGCCCGCAACGGCAAGGTGTTCGATCTGCTCACTCTGCCGGTACGCCAGATGGGGATGACCCTGGCGCCGTTCGATGCGGCCCTGCCGCTGCTGCGGATCCGGCCCTCCCTCATCGAGGGCAAGGGACGCTTGCCGGACAGCCTGGTCCGGCTGCCGGCGCTGCCCGCCACTCAAGGCTTGCCGAGCCGCACCCTGACCCTGTCGATGGATCCCGAGCTGGATCGGCAGGGGATGCAGGCGCTGATGAGCCGCTACGGCCACGGCGCCATGGCGGGCATGAGCATGGCCCACGGCGATACGGGTACCATGGCCGGGATGAAGATGGACGGGCAGGGCGACGGGATGGCGGGGATGGATCATGGCGACATGGCCATGCCAGCGGGGGAGATGCAGCACGACACCATGGCCGGGATGCAGGAGGACAAGGGCAGTGCCAGGCCGCTGGATCTGCACGGCGGCAACCGCATCAACGGCCAGGCCTTCGCCATGAACGACCCGCAGTTTGCGGTCAAGCGCGGCCGCACCGAGCGCTGGATCATCTCGGGGGAGGGGGACATGATGCTGCACCCATTCCATATCCATGGCACCCGCTTCCGGATCCTGAGCGAGAACGGTCAGCCGGTTGCCCCCCATCGCGCCGGCTGGAAGGACATCGTCAAGGTGGAGGGCGGGCGCAGCGAGGTGCTGGTGCGCTTCGATCACACTGCGCCCAAGGAGCGGGCCTACATGGCCCACTGCCATCTGCTGGAGCACGAGGATACCGGCATGATGCTCTCGTTCACGGTGGAAGAGTAAAAAGAATGGCCCGAACGGGGCCATTTATTCATTTCACTGGTCAGATCTCACTATCTACGCACGCCACATACCCCTCGGCATAAAAGCGTGTAAAATTGCGCCCTGAATTTTCCGGCCAGCGCGCGCTGGCCGCGACTCCTTACCTGCAAGGCTGACACTGTGACTGAAGTAGATAGATTCGCGGACATTCGCCCCTACCGCGATGAGGAAGTGCCGGCAGCCATCGAACGGCTGATCCGGGATGATGAATTTGTCGGCGCCATCGCCAAGTATCGTTTCGGCTCCCTGATGAGCTGGCTGGGCTGGGCCATCCGCCCGTTGATCCGCCAGTTCCTGCGCTACAAGTGGTCCAAGGTGACCACCATCCATCAGGTGCAGATGGGGGTGACCCGCTACATGAGCCGGATGATCGCCACCTCCACCCAGGGGGTGACCTTCTCCGGGCTCGAGCATCTGAAGAAGGAGCAGGGCTACCTGTTCGTCTCCAACCACAGGGACATCGCCATGGATCCGGCGTTCGTCAACTGGGGGCTGCACACCCATGGTTTCGATACCGTGCGCATTGCCATCGGCGACAACCTGCTGCGCAAACCCTGCGCCACCGAGCTGATGAAGCTCAACAAGAGCTTCATCGTCAAGCGCTCCGCCAAGGGGCCGCGGGAGATGATGAAGGCGCTCGGCGAGCTGTCGGCCTACATCGGCCAGTCGGTGCACGAAGGCCACTCCATCTGGATCGCCCAGAAGGAAGGACGCGCCAAGAACGGCGATGACAAGACAGATCCGGCCATCCTCAAGATGTTCTATGTGGACGGCAAGAAGCAGAAGATCGAGTTCGTCGACTACATGCGCAGCCTCAATATCGTGCCGGTCAGCATCAGCTACGAGCTGGATCCCACCGACAAGGCCAAGGCGCGCGAGCTGTACGAGAAGTCGGTCAACGGCAGCTACGAGAAGGGCGAGTTCGAGGACATCGAGAGCATCGTCGCTGGCATCGTCGGCCAGAAGGGGCGGGTACACGTCTCCTTCGGCGCCCCCATCACCGAGGGCTTCAGCGATCCGGACGAGCTGGCTGCGCTGATCGACAAGGCGATCTGGGGCAACTACCGCCTCTTCCCGGGCAACTACCTGGCTGCAGATGTGTCCGGCAAGGCCAACACCATCGAGCAGGCTGCCTTCCTGAGCCGTCAGTCGGAGGTGCCGGAAGAGCACAAGGCCATCTGGCGCGCCATGTACGCCAAGCCGGTGGAGAACGCCAGCAAGGCTTGAATGGCACCGGTTATCACCGGGTGATGCGAAAAAAACGGGAGCAGATGCTCCCGTTTTTGCGTCTGGTCAAAGTCGACGGTGCTGGAGTAGTGAATAATATTGTTTCAGCTGGTACGATCACTGGGCGAACGCGCTTGCGCCTCTTGGCAAGCCGCGGATGAGTGTGTAACAGTGCACTCATCCCGCTTGATACGAGCAAATGCTCTATCTCTGTCTGCACGGATTGCAGGCGGTGTGACACAAGGACCTCAACAGGGTCCTTTTTCATTTTGCGGCTAAGATGTCGCCTGAATACACCTAAGGAAGCGCCATGATCACCGGCAGTCTGAACACCCTGCAGCGCACGCCGCTGCCCGCCCCGCTGGACCGTATCATGGTCGAGGTGGTGCAAAGCGTCGAACAGTGGCTGCAGGCGCCGCTCGGCAAGCAGGAGATCGACGGCCTCACGCTGTTCTGCCTGGTGAGCGAAGAGCTGACCGAGCCGGCCGCGGATCGCCGTGGCGAGTTCCATCAGCAGTACCTGGACATCCAGCTGCTGCTGCGTGGCGAAGAGTGGATCGGGGTCGGGCCCCATGGCTATGTTGCCGAAGGCGCCGATCATCCCCATCCCGACCTCTGGTTCGTCGAGGACGAACAGACCAGTTATCTGGCGTTGCAGCCCGGCGACTTCGCCATCTTCTGGCCGGGAGAACTGCATCGCCCCCTCTGCACCCCCAACCAGCCGGCTCAGGTGAAGAAGCTGGTGGTCAAGGTGCACCGGGATCTGCTGGCCGGCCTGTGACCGCTGGCGCAGCCTGGCTGAGACGAGTGCCCGGAATCATCCGGATTTGCACTTAACATATTGAAAAATTGGGCGCACTTTCCTGCGACCATAAGCCCCCGGCAGGGGAATCCCATCCACTTTGGATGACACGACACTGTCGGCATAAAGCCGAAGCACAGGAAGATGTAGAACATGAGCAAGTTGGTATTGATCCTTAACTGCGGTAGCTCTTCCCTGAAATTTGCCGTAATGGACGCCGAAACAGGTGAGGACATGCTGTCCGGCCTGGCCGAATGCTTCAATCTGGATGATGCACGTATCAAATGGAAACTCCACGGGGTCAAGGGCGAAGCCATGCTGGGCGCGGGCGCCGCGCACCAGGAGGCCCTCGACCACATCGTGGGTCACATCCTGCCGCAGGATCCGACCCTGGCCGAGCAGCTGGTGGCCATCGGTCACCGCATCGTGCACGGTGGCGAGCAGTTCTCCCGTTCCGTTCGCATCGATGACGGCGTGATTGCCGGCATCGAAGCCGCCATTCCGTTCGCCCCCCTGCATAACCCGGCGCACCTCATCGGCATCCGTGCCGCGCTCAAGGTGTTCCCGGCGCTGGCAGAGAAGAACGTGGCCGTGTTCGACACCGCCTTCCACCAGACCCTGCCACAGGAAGCCTACCTCTACGCGCTGCCCTACAAGCTCTACAAAGAGAACGGCATCCGTCGTTACGGCGCCCACGGCACCTCCCACCGCTTCATCGCGGAAGAGACCGCCAAGGCGCTGGGCAAGCCGCTGGCAGAGCTCAACATCATCAACTGCCACCTGGGTAACGGCGCCTCCGTCTGTGCCATCCGTGGCGGCGAATCCGTTGACACCTCCATGGGCCTGACCCCGCTGGAAGGGCTGGCGATGGGCACCCGCTCCGGCGACATAGACCCCGCTGTGGTCTTCTTCATGCACGACCAGCTCGGTTACAGCGTGGAGCAGATCAACCACACCCTGACCCGTGAGTCCGGCCTGCTGGGCATGACTGAGGCGAGCAGCGACTGCCGCTACGTCACCACCAACTACGCCACCGACGCCGGTGCCAAGCGCGCGCTGGACGTGTTCACCTACCGGGTGGCCAAGTATGTCGGTGCCTACGCCGCCGCCATGGATGGTCGTCTGGACGCCCTGGTGTTCACCGGCGGCATCGGTGAAAACGCCGCCATGGTGCGCGAGATGGTGCTGGCCCGTCTGGCCCTGTTCGGCTTCAAGATCGACAAGGAAGCCAACAACGCCGCGGTGCTGGGTGGTGAAGGCCCCATCACCGCCGAAGGCAGCCGCCTGGCGCTGGTGATGCCCACCAATGAAGAGCTGGTCATCGCCCGCGATGCCCTGAGCCTGGTCGGCTAACGCCCTCTTGCTCCCAGACAACGCCCGGCCCCTGCCGGGCGTTGTCGTTTGTGGCGGCCGTGACGCCGGCTGTCATTTGACATGGGGTGGCAGATACGTACCCTGACCGCAGTTTCACGCACAGGAGGATGGGATGAAGGAGATGTTTTTTCGCTGGCTGGCCGGGCTCGGGCTGGAGGTAACCGGCATGATGGGGCTGGTGATCGCCCTCGGCTTTATCGTGCTCACCTCGCTGCTGCTGCACATGCTGCTGCACCGGGTACTGCTGGTGCGGCTGGTGGGCGTGCTCGGCAAGACCAAGCAGGTGTGGCTGCCGCCCCAACTGCAGCAGCGATTGTTCTACCGGCTCGCCTTCGTGCTGCAGGGGGCCGTGCTGCTCGGCCAGGCCGAGATCTGGCTGCCGCGCAACTCCGACAGCCTGCAACTGATCGAGATGGTGGCCCAGCTCTGGATCCTGCTGTTCTTGCTGCTCTCCCTGTTCGCCCTGCTCGACTGCATGCTGTCGGTGAGCCGCTACACCCGGCTCGGGCGGGATCTGCCCCTGCGCGGCATCTTCCAGGGGGTGAAGCTGGTGGGCAGCATCCTGGTGGGCATCCTGATGATCGCCCTGCTGCTCGGCAAGTCGCCGCTGTTCCTGTTCAGCGGTCTGGGTGCCATGACCGCAGTGCTGATGTTGGTGTTCAAGGACCCCATCCTCGGGCTGGTGGCCGGCATCCAGCTCTCCGCCAACCGGATGCTGAGCGTCGGTGACTGGCTGCAGATGGACAAGTACGGCGCCGACGGCGAGGTGACCGACATCGGTCTCACCACGGTCAAGGTGTCGAACTGGGACAAGACCATCACCACCATCCCCACCTATGCCCTCATCTCGGACTCCTTCAAGAACTGGCAAGGGATGACAGAGTCGGGTGGCCGGCGCATCAAGCGCAGCGTCAACATCGACATGACCAGCGTGCGTTTCCTGACGGCGGACGAGCAGCTGCAGCTCAAGCAGGCCCAGCTGCTGGCGCCCTATCTGAGCCGCAAGGAGCAGGAGCTGAGCGCCTACAACCAGCAGCTGAGCGACGCCATCAGCTGCCCCATCAACGGTCGCCACCTCACCAACCTCGGCACCCTGCGCGCCTATCTGGACGCCTACCTGCGCGCCCACCCCGGCATTCGCAAGGACATGACCCTGATGGTGCGCCAGCTGGCACCGACCTCGGACGGCCTGCCGCTGGAGATCTACTGCTTCACGGCGACCACCGCCTGGGCCGATTACGAAGGGATCCAGGCCGACATTTTCGACCACATCTTTGCCATCATTGAGCAATTTCATCTGCGGTTGCATCAATCTCCCACAGGTTACGATATGCGCGCCTGGCAAAAGGGATAAACCACCGACAGGCAGGGGCTGGCGGCGGATAAAAAAAGCGATATTAATCGCTGACCCGCCGCCACTTGTCAGTTGAAATTTGCCCGGCAGAGGAGAAAAATGGCGGCCTTCTCTTCGCCCCCCGGATCGCCCGCCGCTCCCGGGTCAGCCCAGAGTCTTGAACCACGTCATCCATTACAGGAAAGTTATGAAGCTCCTCCACACTACTGCGGCCGCGCTGTGCTGCAGCCTCCTCTTGGGCGCCGCGCCTGCGCTCGCGGTTGAATACGCCCTGCCTGCGGCCAACAGCCGCCTGGTGGGTGAAAATCTGGAATACGTGGTCCCGGCCGAAGAAAACGGCCAGCCGCTGGAGGCCGCCGCCGCCAAATTCCAGCTGGGGCTGACCAACATGCTGGAGGCCAACCCCAAGGCGGATCCCCTGCTGCTGCAGACCGGCGAGAAGCTGATCGTGCCGCATCAGCTGATCCTGCCGGATGCGCCCCGTGAAGGCATCGTGCTGAACGTGGCCGAGATGCGCCTCTACTACTACCCGAAAGGCAAGAAGGTGGTGGAAGTGCTGCCCATCGGCATCGGCCAGCTCGGCACCGACACCCCGGAAAACTGGGTGACCAGCGTGCAGCGCAAGAAGGCGGGCCCGACCTGGACCCCGACCGCCAAGATGCATGCCGAATATGCCGCCCGTGGCGAGAGCCTGCCGGCAGTGTGGCCGGCCGGCCCGGACAACCCCATGGGGCTGTTCGCGCTCTACATCGGCAAGATGTACGCCATCCACGGCACCAACGCCCAGTTCGGCATCGGCCTGCGGGTGAGTCACGGCTGCGTGCGCCTGCGCAACGACGACATCGAGTACCTGTTCAAGAAGGTACCGGTCGGTACCCGCGTGCAGTTTGTCAACCAGCCGATCAAGGCCAGTGTCGAGCCGGATGGCCGCCGCTACCTGGAAGTGCATCAGCCGCTCTCCCGCAATCAGGAGGAGTTCAACTCCAGCCTGCCTGCACCGCTGCCGATGACCCCGGCGGTGACCCGCTTCATCGCCCACGCCGACAGCGACTCCCAGCTGGTCAAGCAGGCGCTGGAGCAGCGCAGCGGCATGCCGATCGCGATCAATCGCTGATTGGTGCTTGCCGACATAGCCCCGACCGCTGGTCGGGGCTTTTTTTTTGCGGCCGTGGCGGGGCTGTGCCACGGATCGTGCCCGGCGGATAAGCAGTTGCTGCGTCAGGATAAAATCTGGCGGAACGGGGCAAAGCTGGTCTGTTGGTTAAAGATGAAACGTTTATATTGTGTTTTATGTTTGTTAAAAAAGGTTGAGGTCATGGGATCTGCTGATTAAGCTAGGGCGGTTTTTTTAAGGAAGAGCCCGTCGTCAGAACGGGTACACACGTCACATAACGGAGTTTTGAATGACAGCCAGCACCCCCATGCTCATCACCTTTCTGGTGTACATCCTCGGGATGGTTCTGATCGGCTTCATCGCCTATCGCGCCACCCGCAACTTTGACGACTACATTCTCGGCGGCCGCCGGATGGGGAGCTGGGTGACCGCCCTCTCCGCCGGCGCCTCCGACATGAGCGGCTGGCTCCTGATGGGCTTGCCGGGCGCCGTCTTCATCGGCGGCATCTCCGAGAGCTGGATCGCCATCGGCCTCACCCTGGGTGCCTACCTCAACTGGCGCTGGGTCGCCGGCCGGTTGCGGGTGCATACCGAGAAGAACCGCAACGCCCTGACCCTGCCGGACTACTTCACCTACCGCTTCGAGGACAAGAGCCGGGTGCTGCGCATCCTCTCCGCCCTGGTGATCCTGCTGTTCTTCACCATCTACTGCGCCTCCGGCGTGGTGGCCGGTGCCCGCCTGTTCGAGAGCACCTTCGGCATGAGCTATGACACCGCCCTCTGGGTCGGCGCCGCGGCCACCATCACCTACACCTTCTTCGGCGGCTTCCTCGCGGTGAGCTGGACCGATACGGTGCAGGCCACCCTGATGATCTTCGCCCTGATCCTCACCCCGGTGTTCGTCATCATCGCGGTGGGCGGCATCGACACCGCCATGGTGCAGGTGGCGGTGCAGAACGCCAGCAACCTCGACATGTTCAAGAACCTGGACTTCATCGCCATCATCTCGCTGATGGCCTGGGGCCTGGGCTACTTCGGCCAGCCCCACATCCTGGCGCGCTTCATGGCGGCGGATTCCCACCACTCCATGGCCAATGCCCGTCGCATCAGCATGACCTGGATGGTGCTGTGCCTGGGTGGCGCCGTGGCCATCGGCTTCTTCGGCCTGGCCTACTTCTCCACCTTCACCGAACAGGCGGCCGGCGTCACCGGCAACCCGGAGCGGGTCTTCATCGAGCTCTCCAAGATCCTGTTCAACCCCTGGATCGCCGGCGTGCTGCTCTCCGCCATCCTGGCGGCGGTGATGAGTACCCTCAGTTGCCAGCTGCTGGTCTGCTCCAGCGCCATCACCGAGGATCTCTACAAGCCGTTCCTGCGCAAGAACGCCTCCCAGCAGGAGCTGGTGTGGGTCGGTCGTGCCATGGTGCTGGTGATCGCGCTGATCGCCATCGCCGTTGCCATGAACCCGGAAAACCGGGTGCTGGGGCTGGTGAGCTACGCCTGGGCCGGCTTTGGTGCCGCCTTCGGCCCCGTGGTGCTGCTCTCCGTGCTCTGGTCGCGGATGACCCGCAACGGCGCCCTGGCGGGCATGCTGGTGGGCGCCCTGACCGTCATCGTCTGGAAGCAGTTCGGCTGGCTGGGGCTCTATGAAATCATCCCGGGCTTCCTCTTCTCCGGACTCGCCATTGTCGTGTTCAGCCTGCTGGACAAGGCCCCCTCCAAGGCCATGCTGGAGCGTTTCGACGACGCCGAGCGCGAGTTCCAGACCCCGCCGGATGCGCTGGGTCAGCCGGTTGCCGTCAACTGAGTTGGTTATTGCCCATAACAAAAAGCCCCGCGATGCGGGGCTTTTTTATACGGTATTGGGAAGGGCGGGGCCCAGACCTCTGTAAATGAAAATAAACCTAGCCGAGCGCTTGGATTGAGTTGGTCATGATAATAAGACTATTGCCAGTATCTGTTACAGCAAGGCACCTGCTCAAGGCTGGTGTCAGGTGATTACTCGAGTTGTACATACCAGAGATTAAAAATCACTACTTGATGCATTGCGATGCTTTAACCTGGCATCGATTTTATCAGAAAGATCGTGGAAACCGTCCAGATCAAAAGGGGTGTAAATACGCTTGAGGCTGTTGGTTCGAATGACCATGCAATCGACGATGAGCACTTTTCCCCCACCATCTCGGTATATGGTATGGATACTTTTCGGAAAAGTTTGTTTCCACCTACCACATCCTCAGATCTCAATTCGACGGAAAACAATCTGGAGGCTTGCGCCATCATGAACAATACAGCGAAGGCTGCTAGCAGTATTTTCAGATATTGGTAAAAGAGCCAGACGCCCAACTCCATGTTGAGTTGCGTTTTGTATGTGGAGAGTACAACACCCCCTGCAAATATCAATGTGATAAATATAAAGAACCGCTTGCTCATTGATAGCAATGGCTGCTTCCAATTTAATAGGTATTTCATTACTTATTCCAGTTGGATGAAAATATCACGAAAGATTAACCAGTGACTGACAAAAGACTCCCACCATATCAGGAAAGTCTGCTATCGAGATGGTGGGTAGCACGGATTTTTTTGGTCGAGTTATTAATAATTGTCAGAATATGCTGCACTATTCGAACCTGTGAGCTTAAAATAATTTTTATGAGCGAAGAGCCCTAAGCAAAGTCAAGTTTACTCGTTGTTCCAGTTGTACGCTTGAGAAATATTCCTCGATTTTTATCAAAAATGAATCAAGCCATTCATAAAGTTCTATCTCGTCATGAGACACCCACATTCTATTTTTTACTTCTAAATCTAGGTGCGCACTCATAAAAAGGGGGCTGTAATATTCATCATCATACTTCGTTAGTTCAGGAGAAATGAATGTTGCGAATCCCTCAAATTTAGGGCGAAAGGTCATTTTAAATATTTTGCTATTTATTACCAAGTACCCTTTTTCATTTCTATCTAACGAACATCCAGGAGGGAGTTCTAAGCTGATTCGCTCATAAATAGCTCCATTTTTTCCACCGGAATGAGAGTATACGACCCCTTCATCAGGGTCATCCCCATCATTAATAAATGCTTCTCGCTCACACATATCTTTTGTGATTAAATCGATCACTCTATTTTTTAAAATATTACTTCCTAGATCACTTCGCTCAAGGCATTTGATTTTGTTACTTTCTATTTCATTTTCTACAAAGTATGAGTTTAAATGGTAGTCTAGTTGTTTTAGAAACATTAATTCACAAACGCTGTTCATTATGCTGTAGTAATCTACTTGATCTAAGTTTAATGTGTTTGCTTTTTTTATTTCATCGCTATTTGTTTTTATGAATGCTTTTTTGTAGGCCATGTTTTCATTTAGAAAGCCAACAAGATACTCTATGAAATCATCATTGAATTCATAGCTGTAGATGGGTTTTTTTATGATTTCATCGTCCTTGATGATGAATGCGACAGCTCCTGGTAAATTTATTTTCCTATGCTGGCCAGCTCCCAAAAGCTTGTTTGCTAAGTAGAAGGCAATGATTAATACAACTGTAGCCGCAAAAAAAGAAATAGGCATGTACCCTATTAATTCATAAATAGATGTGGATAATAAGTTTATCCCAAGCGAAAATATAATCGCTGTAACTAATAGAAGTGAAAGTTCATTTCGACTCTTCTTAATTTGTGCTATTGGCCTCAATTTTTCATCCTGATATTATAAGTTAGTGGGGTCGCTATATTTTTGTTAGGTTTTTAAATTTAAAGGATATTTATGTAGCGAGGTTCTGTTATTCACTCGTGCCATATTGATTATTTGATATAAGAGAAAAAGGTTGTTGTGCTCCTGTGATGGTGGATGTAAATAAATTTTTATGGAAAGCAAATTTATTAGGTTTTGAAAATATACATTGATAATGCATCATGATGCAGAGCTTTATTATTTAAGAACAAACCACCATGTCACTTAAACAATATTAATAGATACTAGTGAATAATGAAGGTTAGAGTTCTCTTTTAAGTTTAGGTAGAACATGTTTATTGTGTATGGCACATATTGGATCTTTTAAATTACTGGTATCCCATTCTATTTATCAAATCGAATTTCCACCGATTTTTCGCTGCGCCTTGCCTCGCCGTGATAAACCGCCTCGATATTATTGCCGTCCGGATCGAGGACGAATGCGGCGTAATAGCCGGGGTGATAGACCCGCTCGCCGGGGGCGCCGTTGTCTTGGCCGCCGTGGGCCAGCGCTGCCTGATAGAAGCGATCCACCATAGCCCTGTCTTGTGCCTGAAAGGCGAGGTGGTGGCGGCCGGTCAATGCCCCCAGTGCCGCCGGGCTGTCGATGGCGGTGACAAACAGCTCGTCTGCCCAGAAGTAACCCTCACCGGTGCCGCCTATGGGGATGTCGAGGGCGGCCAGTGCGGCCGTATAAAAGTGCTGGCTGGCGGCCAGGTCTTTCACCACCAGCTGGAGATGGTCGATCAGACGACCGCGATGCAATATTTGTGTTTCCATACACCACCTTGCTTTGCATGTTGTGGAATGAGTCACCAGCCGGCGCCTTGCTGTGAGCAACAGGGGTTGGCCAGCCGATGGCATGGCTACCGCCCCTGAATTTCAGCCTCCAGTCTGCTGCTTTGTAACCAACGGGAGTGGCGGAGAGGGCTCATGGGTGACTCCGACGAGGCTTGGATTGCCATTCGGGTATGGTAGCGAGAGAGGAGCGCAGGGGAAGGGCGAGGTGATAAATGTTGGGGCGGGATCAACAAATTGGTCAGTACGACAGGGAGTGGTGCCCTTGCCGGGGGAGAGAAGCTTGTCCAGGCGTGGGGAAGGGCCGCAGCCCCTCCCTCAGGCCAGTGCCAGTGGCTGGCGGGCGCGCCACAGCCGCTCGTGGAAGAAGAACACCACTGTGTTGATGGCCGGTTCGATCATCGCCATCACGCCGCCGGTGAGCAGCTCGCCGCTCAGCAGGAAGGCCACACCGAAGGCCACCGAGAAGTGGACCACCGCGAAGCTGCTGGTCTTGGCCTGCAGGCTGTGATTTGGTTTGAGCTTGTGCCAGCCAAGGTCATGAAAGTAGAAGGCGACCGTGTTGACGGCGGGCTCGATCAGGGCGATCAGGCTGGCGGTCAGCAGCTCACCGGTCAGCAGGTAGGCCACGGTAAAGGCGACACCGAAGTGCAGGATGGCAAAGCTGATGGTCTTTTTCATGATGGCGGCTCCCTCTGTTGATGATGAGAGTATCCGCCAAAATGAGACTAAATGAAAACCATTCTCATCTATTGCCCGGATAGGGAAAACCTATCAAAGGAAAAGTGCCTCCGCACTGTCGTGAAGCAGGCTCGCGGTGTGCCAGCATTTCGGGCAGGCCGGATAAAAACAGGAAGCCCCGTGACGGGGCTTCGCTTTTCTGTCTACCGTGGCACAGGGCCGCTATTACTCTGCGACCTTGTTGAGCCACTCGACCCTGTACAGAAGACCTTGGACACCCATCTTTTGGGTTCGGGCTATGCTACGCCTTGCTCAAAAAGGTGGGTGTCCCAGATTTGTGCCTCTAAGACTGAATTTAACTCATCTGTTATTTTGATCATGACTTCCTCAAAAATTGTAACGTCAAAGATCAGCGGCGCCGGAGGCGTCCGCCTGAATCGCCTTGTTAGACCCATCCACGATAAACTTGGCCCTTTCTCGTAATTCATCATAGAGGATTATTTCAATATTGCGCATATTGCGCCTGTACAATTCAAAGGTTGATGTTTTGATTTCGGCCTCCTTATTATCGCCAGCAAATTGCCCACTAGTGCCAATGACAAGTATGCAGTCTACATCATGAGTTTTTTCAGTTATCCTTTTCCCATCTCCCGTGAAGCAGTTGCCTGTGGATTCAATTTGCCATTGAGCCTTCTGGCTTAGAATTTGGCTAACCGCATGGGTTAAGTCGTCACTAAGCTGCCATGATTCTGAGCGATTTTGTTTATTCTTGAATAACGGGGTGTCGGGTCGTTTCAGTTCAACTAGTTTTGTGAACCGCGTGTCTGAAAGCAAGAAGTCAGAGATGACTGAATTGCCCCCGTCAAGATCGGTACCTGAAACACGGCATTCCCTTTGAAGGATGGACAGGTAGCAATAGCGTAAGCCATATCCAAGTATCCAGTCATTCTGTTCCAAAAACTGCTGATATTCTGGTTCTGTATGCGGTGGATCATCGTTCAGCATTTGATTGAATTTATCCCACGCTTCTCGTCGCCCCAAAATAGTATTTAAGTCATCATCGGACAGGTTCTCCTTCACTACTGCACGTAATGCCGGGATAACCTGTTCGTGATTCGATGCTTGCAGGATAGCAATCAACTCTTCGTTACCCTTCGCAACTTGAACGAAAGTACCGGATTTTCTCTTTGACTGCTCCTTGATCATTTCGTACTGACCTAGAAAGGCGTACAGCCCAGACAACTGGTCAATAGACAGTGAGCACGTAAATTTCGAGGTTCCAGTTTTGGAGCATGTCGCATACAGATGGGCAGCAAGCTCTTCCTTATTGCGTTCATCTGCATCTAGCCCTGAAATGTTGACGCGCACATCGCTAGTGCCATCGTTTGCAATGACATAGGAATGATCAACAGACATGACTACACTTTCGCGATTATGAATGTGTAGCCATCCCATTCAGGGTTATAATTTTCGTCAACCTCAAAAGTAGGGGAATCGACCTCTACCGTAGCGTGTGATATCTCACCTAAATCAAACATTCTGAAACTGGGAAATTCTTGGCCGCTATCAGTGACGCCACCTACCTGAACAATGTGCACCTTTGTGCTCTCCGTTCCATCCTTTTTCCGCATGACCCAAACTGCATGAGGATTCCCAATTCGTCTGCCAGGGGTCTTTCCCGGCTTGTTATATTCAAACGCAATTGGCTTCTTTTGTTCAATTGCTGAACGGATTACATCGAGTGACATTGGTATCTCCTTTGGTGAGGGTCTAACAGTGATTAGATAGAAGGCGGCACTAATCCGTTAGCAGAGCATTCCATATAACTCCGTAACATTCTCACTGCCGCCAAGTAAAAATTATCATTAAATCAACACATTACCAGCTTGCTTCTCGTGCTGGGCGTATTCGCTTGACTTCCTCTTTTTGCGCCACCGTTACTACTGTATGAAAAATCAGTGCTCAGCGCAGTCGTGGAAAGCGCCGCCAAAGCACGCCTGCATGAACAGGTCAGAAATCAGCATAAGGCTGTCACCATGTTGAGTGGGTCGTAGGCAACGTTCGCTTACCCATTCCATCCGGTATGGCTACCGCCCCTGAATTTCAGCCTCCGGTCTGCTGCGTTTAACCAACGGGATGGGGTTGGCATGGCTCATGGGGTGACTCCTACGAGGCTTTGTTGCCAATCGGGTATATTAGCGGCGGGTAGGCGGAGGGAAAGGACCAGATGGCCGATTTCTGATCTGGATCGACTAATTAGTCAATAACGACTGATCTGGTGTGCAGATGGAGCGGGTGCTGCCATTGGTGAGGAAAACAGTTAGTGGGTAAAGCGGTAGCGGGTAAAAAACAAAAAGCCCCTGAACGGGGCTTCTCTTTGCTGGCCATGCCGCCACGGTGAACGGCTTGGGTGAGCGACTTGCTGGCGCGTTGACCGGGCGCCAGAGCGGGTTGATACGAGCTTACGCTTCAACCTTGTTGAGCCACTCGACCTTGTACTGGGCGCCGGCGCCCTGGGCCAGCTTGGCACAGAGGGGTTTCAAGAAGGCTTCGATCTGCTCGTCCAGCAGCCAGGGGGGGCTCACTATCAGCATGCCTGAGCCGTTCATGCCCCAGTCGGCGGTCTGGCCGGCCACTTCCAGCTCGGCCACCAGGACGTTACCGAAGTTCTCGCGCTTGATGGCGCGCAGCATGTCGCGGGATTTGTCCGCCTCTTCCCCCAGAATGGGATACCAGAGGGCGTAGATGCCGGTGGCCCAGCGTTTTTGCGCCTTTTTCAGGGTATCGACCACCGCGAAGTAATCTTCCTTGAGCTCATAGGGCGGGTCGATCAGTACCAGGCCGCGGCGTGGCGTGGGCGGCAGCAGGGCCACCAGCCCCTCGAAGCCGTCACGGTGGTGGACGGCGACGCGGGGGTCGTAACCCATGTTGGCGCGCAGATCTTCCACTTCGTTGTTGTGCAGCTCCATCAGCGCCAGCTTGTCCTGCTCGCGGGCGAGGCGGCGCGACAGCTCCGGCGAGCCGGGGTAGTAGTGCAGCTGGCCGCCGTGCTCTCCCTCGGCTGGGTTCATCTCCTCGATGACGCCGAGATAGGGGGCCATGGTGGACCATTGGGCCCGCTCGTCCCACAGCCTGCCGATGCCGTCGGCATATTCCGCCTTCTTCTGCGACCAGTCGCCGCGCAGGTCGTAGAGACCGCCGCCGGCATGGGTGTCCAGCACGATGAAGGGTTTCTCTTTCTTCTTGAGGGACTCGATGATCAGGGCCTGAACGGCGTGTTTCAGCACGTCGGCGTGGTTGCCGGCGTGAAAGGCGTGGCGATAACTCAGCATATTAGGTCTCTGAGGGGGCCCTGCTGGGCCCCCAGTAACAATAGATAGTTCAACAGGTTGCGGCTGTTGCCGCGAAACAGGGTGAGGCTGCGCAGGGTCTGCAGCAGCACCCCTTGTTGCAGCCGCTCCAGCTCCAGCTCGTGGGCCAGCATGGCCTGATACTCCTGCTCGCCGAGCCGCGCCTTGGCGCTCGAACGCAGGGTACGCCAGGGGCCGAGCACCGCCTCGGTCTGCACCAACGCCGGTTGCAGGTCGGTCAGATCGACCGGGATCCCGCACAGATCCAGCCGGTGCAGCAACAGGGCCAGGTTGACGTTGCCCCCCTGCGCTTGCACGCTCAGCCAGTCCTGGCTGCGCGCGCCGTACACCTCGCCGCTCCACTGCCAGAAGTCGAGCGGGCCCGGCAGTTCGTGGGCGGCGATCCGCTCGCTCGCCATCAGCTGTTCGTCACGCAAGGAAGGCCTGCTCCATGGTTTCCAGCTCCTCACTGAGGCTCATCCACTCCAGCTCCACCCCTTCCAACTCCTCCTTGATGGGGCCCTGGGACTTGAGCAGCTCGGAGAGCTTCTGCTTGGCGCTCTCTTCGTAGATGGCGGGGTCGGCCAGCTGCTCTTCCACCGCGGCCAGCTTGGCCTGCAGTTTCTCCATGCTGGTTTCGAGCTTCTCCAGCTTCTGGCGCAGCGGCCGGGTCGCTTGCCGGAACTCCGCCTCGCGCCGCTTCTGATCCTTGCGCGCCACCGCCGAGTTGGCGGAGACAGGGCCATCGTCCGGTTTGGCGTTGGCCTCTTTTTCCTGCTCGCCAAGCCACTTGTGGTAGTCGTCCAGATCGCCGTCGAACGGCTCGACCCGGCCACCGTGCACCAGATAGAAGTCATCGGTGGTGGTACGCAGCAGGTGCCGGTCGTGGGAGACCACCACCATGGCGCCCTCGAAGCCTTGCAGCGCCATGGTCAGGGCGTGGCGCATCTCCAGATCCAGGTGGTTGGTCGGTTCATCCAGCAGCAGCAGGTTGGGCTTTTGCCAGGTGATGAGGGCCAGCACCAGCCGCGCCTTCTCGCCGCCGGAGAAGGGGGCCACCTTGTCCAGCGCCTTGTCACCGTGAAAGCCGAAGCTGCCCAGATAGTTGCGCAGCTCCTGCTCGGTCTTGTCCGGCGCGAGGCGCACCAGGTGATCGAGGGGCGAGTCGTCCAGACGCAGGGTCTCCAGCTGATGCTGGGCGAAGTAGCCGATGCTGACCCCGGCGCTCACCTCGAGCTTGCCGGAGAGCGGCGGGTTGGAGCCTGACAGCATCTTGATGAAGGTGGATTTGCCGGCGCCGTTGCGACCGAGCAGGCCGATGCGCGAACCCGGCACCAGGTTGAGTTTGATCTTCTCCAGGATCACCTTGTCGCCATAACCGGCGCTGAGGTTCTCCATGGCAATCAGCGGGGTCGGCAGGGCCGACGGCTCGCGAAACTCGAAGCTGAACTCGGAGTCGGCGTGGGCGGGCAGGATCTTCTCCATCCGCTCCATCGCTTTCAGTCGGCTCTGGGCCTGGCGCGCCTTGGAGGCCTTGTAGCGGAAGCGGTCCACATAGGCCTGCATGTGGGACATCTCGCGCTGCTGCTTCTCGTACATGGATTGCTGCTGGGCCAGGTGTTCGGCGCGCTGCAGTTCGAAGTCAGAGTAGCCGCCGGTGTATTCGTTGAGCTTGCCGTTCTCGATGTGGATGATGCGGCTGATGACCGAATCGAGGAAGTCGCGGTCATGGGAGATCAGCACCAGCGTGCCCTGATAGGCCTTGAGCCACTTCTCCAGCCAGATGACGGCGTCGAGATCCAGGTGGTTGGTCGGTTCATCGAGCAGCAGCAGATCGGAGCGGCACAGCAGCGCCTGGGCCAGGTTCAGGCGCATGCGCCAGCCACCGGAGAAGCTGCGCACCGGCGAACTCAGCTGCTCGTCGCTGAAACCGAGGCCGTGCAGCAGTTCGGCGGCGCGGGCACGAATGCTGTAGGCGCCTATGGTGTCGAGCTTGCCGTGCAGCTCGGCCACCAGCAGCCCGTTGTCATCCTGCTCGGCCTGGGCCAGCTGGGCCTCCAGCGCGCGGAACTCCTTGTCGCCGTCGATCACGTAGTCGAGGGCGGAGCAGTCCAGCGCCGGGGTCTCCTGCGCCACGCCGGCAATCTGCCAGCCGGCGGGCAGGCTGAAGGTGCCGCTGTCGATGGCCAGCTCGCCCCGTACCAGTGCAAAAAAGGTGGACTTGCCACAGCCGTTCTTGCCCACCAGACCCACCTTGTGGCCGGGATGAATGGTGGCGGATGCGTTGTCCAGCAGCTTGCGGCCGCCGCGGATCAGTTCGATTTGACTGGCAACTATCATGGATTGGTCTGCTTGGCTCAAATGGAGGAGAAAAACTGGCGCGGATCTTACGTGAAACGGCGCAGATTTGCACTTGAGGCGGGGTGCAACCACTGGCTGGGGGGGCAAAAACATGCCATAACAGAGCAATCAGTCAGGGTTGGGGAGGTTAGCATGCTTATCAGGGACATCATGACGACCCGGGTCGCCACCGTTTCCATGGATGACCGGCTCAATGTGATCAAGGAGATCTTCGAGCAGGCTCACTTTCGCCACCTGCTGGTGCTGGAAGAGGAGGAGCTGGTGGGGGTCATTTCGGACCGGGATCTGTTCCGCGCCATCAGCCCCTATCTGGACTCCGAGGCCGAGATGAGCCGCGACACCGAGACCCTCAACCGGCGCGCCCACCAGATCATGAGCCGCCATCCCATCACCATCGCCCCCCAGCTCACGGTGCGGGACGGGGTCAAGATGATGCTGGAGAAGAACGTCTCCTGCCTGCCGGTGCTGGAAAACGGCGCCCTGGTCGGCATCATCAGCTGGAAGGATCTGCTGCGCGCCGCCCTCGACAGCGACGCCTTCTAGGCCCGCCGGCACAGTTTGCAAGACAGCGAAAAGGGCTCTGAGGAGCCCTTTATTGTTGGCGGTCATGGCGCCGTGCCCCTGTGTCAGGGCAGCGGCTCCACCAGCAAGATATGGGAGTCATGCCCCGTCACCCGCACCTTGCTGCCGGCGAGCAGTGGCTGGTTGCAGCGCACCGTCCAGGCGGTGTCGTCCAGGTGCACCCGGCTCATCCCCTGAGACACGTCATCCAGCAGCACCAGCTCGCGGCCCAGATAGCCCTGCATCCGCTCGTTGATGGGGGCGGCGGCATCCCGGCTGGAGCGATCCCGGCGGTGCTGCCAGCGCCACCAGGCCCAGGTGGTGAGCAGGGATTGCAGGCCAAACAGCAGCAGCTGCGCCTGCCAGCCGAAGGGCCAGACCAGCAGCAGCAGGCCCACTTCCAGCGCGGCGATGCCGGTCCAGAGCAGAAAGCCCACCGAGCCCAGCACCTCGATGGCCAGCAGCGCGAAGCCGAGCCCCAGCCAGTGCCAGTGGGTCAGCCCCTCGAACAGGGCTGTCATGACTTGCCGCCCTTGCCATCCTTGAACAGCTCGGCCATGCCGGCGACGGCGCCGATCAGGCTGCCCGCCTCCAAGGGCATCATCACCACCTTGCTGTTGGGGCCTTCGCCGATGCGGGCCAGCGCCTCGGTGTATTTCTGGGCCACGAAGTAGTTGATGGCCTGCAGATCCCCTTCGGCGATGGCCTTGGAGACCATGTGGGTCGCCTTGGCTTCCGCTTCGGCGGCCCGCTCGCGCGCTTCGGCGGCGAGGAAGGCGGCCTGACGCTCACCCTCGGCCTTGAGGATCTGGGACTGCTTCTCCCCTTCCGCTTTCAGGATCTTGGACTGGCGCACCCCTTCCGCTTCCAGTACCTCGGCCCGTTTCTGGCGCTCGGCCTTCATCTGGGCGTTCATGGCTTCGACCAGTGCCAGCGGCGGACGTACATCCTTGATTTCGATCCGGGTCACCTTGATGCCCCAGGGAGCGGTGGCGGCATCCATGGTGCGCAGCAGCTTCTCGTTGATGGTGTCGCGCTGGGAGAGCATCTCGTCCAGCTCCATGGCGCCGAGCACGGTCCGCATGTTGGTCATGGTGAGATTGCGGATGGCGCTGGTGAGATCGTTGACCTCATAGCCCGCCTTGCGGGCATCCACCACCTGCACGAAGCTGATGGCGTCGATGGTGACGTTGGCGTTGTCGCGAGAGATCACCTCCTGCGCCGGGATGTCCAGCACCTGCTCCATCATGATGATCTTGTGGCCGACCCTGTCCACATAGGGGATCAGCAGGTTGAGGCCCGGCACCAGAGTGCGGGTGTAGCGGCCGAAGCGCTCCACGGTCCAGTTGTAGCCCTGCGGCACTATCTTGATGCCGGCGCTCAGGGTCGCGAGCACCAGAAACACGAAGATCCCCAGCACAATCAATGACTCATTCATTATTAAGCTCCTTATGAAACACTTTCACTAGCCTATGGCCTTGCGCCTGGCACCACAAGCGCCTTGCTTCGCCTTTGTCATCATACGGCTTTGTTAATTACTAAAACGCATTAAAAAGCATTTTTTATTATTTTGAGGGATAAGCAGCCCTGCCTATAGTCGCCCCATATTAGTCGTGTTCCGAGGGATGGGCCGAAATGGATTATTTGCCGATGTTTGCCAAATTGGACGGTCGCCCGGTGCTGCTGGTGGGAGGGGGCGAAGTGGCCCTGCGCAAGGCGCGCCTGCTGCTGGCGGCCGGTGCCAGGCTGACCCTGGTCTCCCCCGAGCTGGAACCCGAATTCACTGAATTTTCCGGTCGCTTCACCCATCTGGCGGAGCGCTTCACCCCGGCCCACCTGGCCGGCCAGATCCTGGTGGTGGCCGCTACCGACGATCTCGAGGTCAATGCCCTGGTCTATCAGAGCGCCAACCAGCTCGGTCTGTTCGTCAACGTGGTGGACGACCCCAAGCGCTCCAGCTTCATCTTCCCTTCCATCATCGATCGCAGCCCCATCATGGTGGCCGTCTCCAGCGGCGGCAAGGCGCCGGTGCTGGTGCGTCTGCTGCGCGAGCGGCTGGAGAGCCTGCTGCCCCGCCATCTCGGCGCTCTGGCCGAGCTCTCCGGCCGGGTGCGCGACCAGGCCAAGCGGGTGCTCTCCTCGATTTCCGATCGTCGCCGCTTCTGGGAGCGCGCCTTTGCCTCCAACACCCTGGCCGGCCTGATTGAGAAAGAGGATTGGCAGGGGGCCGAGCAGTGGCTGAACGATGGCCTCGACCAGGCGAAAAGCGAAGTGGGGGAAGTGGTGCTGGTGGGGGCGGGCCCCGGCGATCCGGGCCTGTTGACCCTCAAGGCGCTGCAACAAATTCAACAGGCCGAAGTGGTGCTCTATGACCAGCTGGTCTCGCCCGAGATCCTGGATCTGGTGCGTCGCGATGCCACTCTGGTGTCGGTCGGCAAGAAGGCCGGCGCCCACAGCGTGCCGCAGGAGGAGACCAATCGCCTGCTGGTGGACTACGCCAAGGCGGGCAACCGGGTGGTGCGGCTCAAGGGGGGCGACCCCTTCATGTTCGGCCGGGGCGGCGAGGAGCTGGAAGTGCTGGCCGACGAAGGCATCCCCTTCTCGGTGGTGCCCGGCATCACGGCCGCTGCCGGTGCCACTGCCTATGCCGGCATTCCGCTTACTCACCGCAACCATGCCCAGAGCGCCGTCTTTATCACTGGCCACTGTCAGATCGATGGCAAGGAGCCCGACTGGCAGCAGCTCGCCGCTACCAGCCAGACCCTGGTCATCTACATGGGGCTGATGCGCTCCGAGCATATCCAGCAGCAGCTGGTGAGCCATGGCCGCAGCAGCGCTACTCCCATCGCCATCATCGAGCGCGGCACCACCGCCCGTCAGCGGGTGCTGACCGGCACCTTGGCGGATCTGGCCGAACTGGCCCAGCAGGCAGTGAGCCCGTCGCTCATCGTCATCGGCGAAGTGGTGGCCCTGCGCGAGCGGCTCGCCTGGTTTGGCGAGGGGCAGCAGCAGGGGGCCTGCGACCTCAAGCTGGTGAGTCTGGCCTGAGTGCCGGCGGCGACATCCATCGATTTGACGGTGCGGCCATGGCGGCACCGACCTGAACCAACACCGCGCCCTGACCAGGCGCGTTAGCAATGAACCGAGGACCCAGACATGGACCGTGAAAGACTGACCCACTTGCAGCAGCTGGAAGCCGAGAGCATCCACATCATCCGCGAGGTGGCTGCCGAATTTGAAAACCCGGTGATGATGTACTCCATCGGCAAGGACTCCTCCGTCATGCTGCACCTGGCTCGCAAGGCCTTCTATCCGGGCAAGATCCCGTTCCCCTTGCTGCACGTCGACACCGACTGGAAGTTCAAGGAGATGATCAAGTTTCGCGATGAGACCGCCAAGAAGTACGGGCTGGATCTCATCGTCCACAAGAACCCGGACGGCCTCGCCATGGGCATCAACCCCTTCGTGCACGGCAGCGGCAAGCACACCGACATCATGAAGACCGAGGGGCTCAAGCAGGCGCTCAACAAATACGGCTTCGACGCCGCCTTCGGGGGCGCGCGCCGGGACGAAGAGAAATCCCGTGCCAAGGAGCGGGTCTACTCCTTCCGCGACAAGTCCCATCGCTGGGATCCGAAGAACCAGCGCCCCGAGCTGTGGCGCGTCTACAACAGCCAGGTCAACAAGGGGGAGAGCATCCGGGTGTTCCCGCTCTCCAACTGGACCGAGCTCGACATCTGGCAATACATCTACCTCGAGAACATCGACATAGTGCCGCTCTACTTTGCTGCCCATCGCCCTGTGGTGGAGCGCAACGGCATCAAGATCATGGTGGATGACGAGCGCATGCCCATCGGCCCGGAAGACGAAGTGAAGCAGGAGCTGGTGCGCTTCCGCACCCTCGGCTGCTACCCGCTGACCGGTGCCATCGAATCCGCTGCCACCACCCTGCCGGAGATCATCGAAGAGATGCTGCTCACCACCTCGAGCGAGCGGCAAGGGCGGCTCATCGACCACGATCAGGCCGGCTCCATGGAGCAGAAGAAGCGTCAGGGCTATTTCTAAAAAAATGTTCTAAGGAATCGCAACATGAACAACCACATTCAGACCGCCATCAGCGAACAGGGCATTGAAGCCTACCTGCACGCCCAGCAACACAAGAGCCTGCTGCGCTTTCTCACCTGCGGCAGCGTGGACGACGGCAAGAGCACCCTCATCGGCCGCCTGCTGCACGACTCCCAGCAGATCTATGAAGATCAGCTCAAAGCGCTGGAGTCCGACAGCCAGAAACTCGGCACCACCGGCGAGAAGCTGGATCTGGCGCTGTTGGTCGATGGCCTGCAGGCGGAGCGCGAGCAGGGCATCACCATCGACGTGGCCTACCGCTATTTCTCCACCGCCAAGCGCAAATTTATCATCTCGGATACCCCGGGCCACGAGCAGTACACCCGCAACATGGCCACCGGCGCCTCCACCTGCGATCTGGCCATTATCCTGATCGACGCCCGCAAGGGGGTGCTGGATCAGACCCGCCGCCACAGCTTTATCGCGAGCCTCCTTGGTATCAAGCAGTTCGTGGTGGCGGTCAACAAGATGGATCTGGTGGAGTTCAGCCAGGAGGTGTTCGAGCGCATCAGTGCCGAATATCGCGAGTTTGCCAAGAAGCTCAGCGTCGACACCATCCACATCGTGCCGGTCTCGGCACTGGACGGTGACAACGTGGTCAACCCAAGCGACAAGCTGGCCTGGTACCAGGGCGAGACCCTGCTCTCATTGCTGGAGTCTGCCGAAGTGGAGCGCGAGCTGGAGCGTCACCCGGTGCGCCTGCCGGTGCAGTACGTGAACCGCCCCAACCTCGATTTTCGCGGCTTCGCGGGCACCCTGGCCTCCGGCATCCTGCGGGTCGGCGACAAGCTGGCGGTGCTGCCGTCCGGCAAAGAGAGCACGGTGACCCGCATCGTCACCTTCGACGGCGATCTCGACTACGCCCTGCCGGGTCAGGCCATCACGGTCACCTTCGCCGATGAAATCGACATCAGCCGTGGCGACCTGCTGGTGGATGCCGCCAGAAAGCCGCTGGTGACCCAGAACCTGCTGGCCCACATCGTCTGGATGGGGGAAGAGTCTCTGCAACCGGGCCGGGTCTACGACGTCAAGCTGGCCACCAAGAAGAGCCGAGGTCAGGTGGAGGCCATCCGTCACCGCATCGAGATCAACAAGCTCGATGAGCTGGATGCGAGCGAACTCAAGCTCAACGAAATAGGCCTGTGCGAGCTGAGCCTGACCGACCCGGTGGCGTTCGACCCGTATCAGGAGATCCGCGATACCGGCAGCTTCATCCTGATCGACCGGCTGACCAACGTTACCGTCGGCGCCGGCATGATAGTGGAGGGTTTGGCCGCTAAAGTGGCAACTGGGCACTACAGCGAGTTCGAAGTGGAGCTCAACGCCCTGGTGCGCAAGCACTTCCCCCACTGGCAGGCGCTGACCATCAGCAACGACGCAAGCAAGGAATAAGCCCATGACCTGGCAACAATCCCTGGTGCTGGGTCTGCTGGCTGCCCTCGTCGCCCTGCTGATCCAGGGCAAACTCCGGCCGGCGCTGCTCTTCTCGGGCGCCGTGCTCATCACCTACCTGAGCGGCCTGGCGGACATCAACGCCGTGGTGGCGGGCTACACCAACAGCGCCCTGCTGACTCTGGTGCTGTTGCTGCTGGTTTCCTTGGCGGTGGAGAAGACCCGGGTCATGAGCTGGTTCGCCAACCTGGTGGGCACCGGCTCGTTCAACAAGGTGCTGGTGAAGGTGTGGTTCTCCACCGCCTTCCTGTCGGCCTTCGTCAACAACACCGCCGTGGTGGCCTCCATGCTGGGTGCGGTCAAACGCAATCCCAACCATGCGCCGTCCCGGCTGCTACTGCCCATGTGCTTCGCGGCGACCTTTGGCGGCGTGCTGACCCTGATCGGCACCTCCACCAACCTCATCGTCAACAGCTTCCTTATCAAGATGGGGGTCAAGCCGCTCGGCATGTTCGACTTCTTTATGGTGGGGGTGGGGACTCTGCTGACCGGCCTGGTCGCCGTGCTGCTGTTTGCCCGCCACCTGCCGGAGCAGGACACCGAGATGAGCCGCGAATCCGGCTACTTTCTCGAGGCCAAGGTGGGCCCCGGCTCCCCCATGGCCGGGCGCAGCGTCAAAGAGAACGGCCTGCGCAGTTTGAAAAGCCTCTATCTCGCCGAGATCATCCGTGGCAACCAGGTGATCTGCCCGGTGCAGCCGGAACACGAGTTACACGAGGGGGACATGCTGCTGTTTTGCGGCGATGTGGAGAGCGTCGGCGTGCTGCAGGAGCTCAAGGGGCTGGATCTCTACGGCCAGCACCGGCTCAACGGCCAGCACCTGGTGGAGGTGATCGTCAGCCACAGCTCGCGGCTGGTGGGTCAGACCATCAAGGATGCGGAGTTTCGCACCCACTTCGATGCGGTGGTGCTGGCGGTGCGCCGGGGCGAGACCCAGCTCACCGGCGGCCTCGGCCAGATTGAACTGCACGCAGGGGACACCTTGCTGCTGGCGCCCGGCCCCAAGTTTGCGGGCAACAAGTCCCTCTCCCGCGAGTTCGTGGTGGTGAGCGGGCTGGAGGCCTCTACCCGGCTCGATGCCACGCGCAGCGCCGCCGTGGTGGGCGGTTTTCTCGGGGTGCTGGCGCTGTCGGTGTTTGATCTGGTGCCGCTGTTCAAGGGGCTGCTGGTGATGCTGGTGGTGCTGCTCTTTTCCCGCATCCTGACCTTGGACGAGATCCGCCGCCGTTTTCCGCTGGATATCTGGCTGGTGGTGGGCGGGGCGCTCGCCATCGCCGATCAGCTGGAAAAAAGCGGGCTGGCCCGGGTCATCGCCGACTGGCTGATGGGGGAGTTCAACGGCGCCAGCCCCTTGATCGCCTTTATCGGCATCTACCTGTTTACCCTGGTGCTGACCGAGCTGATGAGCAACAACGCCGCCGCGGCGCTGGCCTTCCCCATGGGTTATCAGCTGGCGCTCAGCATGGATGTCTCCACCATGCCGTTCATTCTGGCGGTGCTGTTCGGGGCCAGCTCCAGCTTTATCCTGCCCTACGGCTACCAGACCAACCTGATGGTCTATGCGGCGGGCAACTACAAGATGCCGGATTACCTTAAATTAGCCCTGCCGGTCTCCCTGGCCTACAGCCTCGGGGTGATCGTCATGGTGCCCCTGCTGTTTCCGTTTTAAGGCGGCGCAACTGGGGGCCTGGTGCCTTGCCGGGAATATAAATACACGACGACCATGGCCCCCGTCAGTGGCGAGTGGCCAGAGGCTGAGCTCCCGTGAGCCAGACCGTTTCAGCATTGAGGCGCGAGCGCCAAGCAAGGAGTTTTGGATGAGCAATATCGTGTGGCATGCCCATGCCGTCGACAAACAGAGCCGGGCCGAGCAGAAGGGGCAGAAGCCGCTGGTGATCTGGTTCACCGGCCTGTCGGGGGCGGGCAAGTCCACCCTGGCGGGGGCACTGGAGCAGGCGCTGGCGGCCTCGGGCAAGCACACCTATCTGCTGGATGGGGACAATGTGCGCCACGGCCTCTGCGGCGATTTGGGCTTTGATGATGCCGCCCGTCAGGAGAATATCCGCCGGGTCGGCGAGGTGGCAAAACTCATGGTGGATGCGGGCCTGATCGTCCTCACCGCCTTTATCTCGCCGTTCCGTGCCGAGCGGGAGCTGGTGCGCAATCTCGTGGGTGAAGGGGAGTTTGTCGAGGTGTTTGTCGATGCGCCGCTCGCCGTCTGTGAAGAGCGCGACCCCAAGGGGCTCTACAAAAAGGCTAGGGCGGGGGAGCTCACGAATTTTACCGGTATCGATTCGGCCTATGAGGCGCCGGAGCAGCCGGAGATACATCTGCTGAACGCCGGCAAGCCGGTGGCGGTCTTGGTGGATGAGTTGCTGACTGCGTTAAGGCAGCGGGGGTTAATCGATTGAGGTTGCTTGTCTAGACTGAATAAACAAGGAGGCGTTTGCCACTCCTTGTTTATTCAGTCTAGAGGTTTCTCTTAGTGCCTGCGGTTAAATATGATGTTCAAGAGGCGAGGTTTCATCTGACTGACGCCGCATTAAGGTGCGAACAACATGATAACCGAACCTGAACCATACCATCGTAAACACGAAACCCAACGATGGAATGAAAAACGCCAAACGTTGGGAATTATTTTTATATTTATTTACCAGTAACCTAATATTTCCAAAGCTTTATCTGCTTTTTCATTTCTAATTGGGTATTTTTCTGGGTAACACCAACCATTAAACTCTCGTATTGCAGAAGTGCCAAAGTGTTTCAGACTATATGGTGTGTTTGATAAGTCTTCAGTTCTCTTATCCAGCTCAACATTTTCATCTACAAGGTGTCGCATGGATTTTATTATTTTATCTCTTGGATTTTCATTAAGGAATTTAATATCATGTGCAAATCGTTGCGACCGACTGTGTGTGGAATGAAGAGTTTTAAATATTGTTAGAATGTCTGAGTCACTCAAGTTTTTCTTCACTAATAAGAGATCTCGAAATCTCATAGCGCGTCGAAAAATTGCTTTGGTTGGTTCACCATTACCTGAATCCCAATCAACAAAGCGCTTAAACAACCCAATCAAATACTTTTCATGAGATGTTTTCCTCATGTTTTTGGATATTGTCTCGTGTTCATTTTCGTTGACTTTAACGATGAAGTGCCAAAAATGATCAATTACAAGGTATTTTGGGATGTCTGGGAAGTATTCAGATAATTCATCTGATACAAGAACGGAAATCATATCAATGGCTAACCACAACTTATTATAGTCATTATCTGTTGAAATTTTTGGTGGTTTAACTGAATTAAATTCAGGCTCTTTAAATGACTGATAAATAGACTTATATTCATCTAGGATACTAGCTGTCAAAGGATAACTTTGATTAATAATTCTATCCATATGAATATAACATTTTTCAGCATCTGTGTTTTTAATAATAACATTGGTTTCGATATTGTCATAAAGACCACCAAATGTGAGATTGGAAGACCCAATAGAACATTTGAATTCAGTCCCCCTTTTAAACGCATAGATTTTTGAATGTAGTTCTTTGCCTAAGAAACGAACATCTACATTTTTAAGTGCGCTAACTCTTAAAAGTGCATCATAGGAAGTCGGTGGTCTAAGCGAAACAACTAAAGTTACAATTTTACTGTTGTTGTTCATAATTCTGATAAGTGAGTCATCAGTAAAAAATGCAGTTACAATTTTAGCTTCTTCACACCACTCACTGTAGTCAGTGATTGTTCTTGAGAATTGCGCATCCCCAAAAATTGAATTTGTAATTATTTCCATGATACCTCTATAAATGTAACCTTCTGCTAAGGGGTACAATGCATTGAAACTAGGCTAAAACTCAACAACGTAACCACCGGTTAATAGGGCTAGAAACGCGACGCGTTGAATAGTCCCTGTTGAGATATTTGTTAAGCGTTTTTTTGTGAAAAGTGCTCAACAATCTTCATACCTACAACTGTATTTTTATGGTCAAAGAAACCCAAATATTTCCTCAGGTCTGATGTACCACTGCGACTAAGAATTAACTTATTAACCATGGATCGAATACCAAATTGGTTTGCGAGTGTGTTAAGTGGTTGACCTTTTATCGCTACCTTTAGTACACCAATGCCAGCCGTGAATGTAGGGGCATTGGAGTCTACGGAACCTATTGTTGAGTCAACATATAAAGAGATAGATTTAAGTATTTTTGAAAATTTAATCATGTCTTTGTAACTACCATCACTTAAGGCTTGTTGATAGCAATTTAACCAATCTCTTAGCTCTTGGTACTCACTTCTTAATTGAAGTGCAACCTTAATAATATCATTCGCAGAATTTGACTCTTGTATAACTCTGATAGGTAAAGGAAGCATGTTTACATTTAATGCATATAGCTCACTACCTGAACTATGTAATGACGCTATAGAAGCTCTTTTCTCTGAAACTAGGTGATTTAACTTTAACACGGAGTCTTCGTTTGACATCATTATTCCAGCATCAGTAAAAAAGCGTTTTCTAACCGGATGTGGTGTATATCCTTTTTCATAGACAAAACCTCTAGCTAACATACCAGCACCACCCCATAGAGTTTGAGATAAATACCCATGAGGAGTATGTCTATGTTGACGAAAACCTATTCTATTCTCTTCATGATCTCTCTTTAAATCTGATGTTAGAATCAAACGATTAATAAATTCGTCCCGTGACCCTTGAAGTTTCTTGTAATCAACTAAAAAAGGATATGGACGTATGACTCCTTGAGAAACCGCATCTTGAAATGGATTGTTTTTATGGTTCCATGCATGAATAAATTTCTCTTCAACTAAAATTTGATCACGCAAAATTATATCGGTTAGAAAGTCAAACAGTGCCTCAGTATTAATGATGGCACTCAAGCTATCTTCGTAAGAATAGTGGTCCTTGTCTTTATTTATTACTATGTAATGTGATTTATTTTCGTCAATACCACCGGTTAGTAACTCACCAATATTTTGTAATGACCAGTTATCTGAAATTATACTGTGACTCATTTATAGTCCTCTAAATATCTACTGACGCTGAGGGGAATTTAAATACTGAATTCACTGACTTGCCCGATGCCACGCTTTGTTGTGCCTTTTCCTTTTCCACAATTTATGTTGCTGACTTTTTAATTATATTTATCTCGTATGTTGGGCTAAAAATCGTAGTTGGTGCTGAAAGCAGTGAAGCCTAACGTTTACCGCGAAAGTATCTGCACATTTGTTTTACCGTTAGACCCAACCCATGTATATCTCGCTCAGGTTGGCGTAATAATGATCGTTTGTTGGGCTTCACTACGCTCTGCGCCAATCTGCAAAAACCACGCTACCGCCCCTGAATTTCAGCCTCCAGTCTGCTGCTTGTTACCTGCGTTTTGGCACTGGTTTGGCTCATGGCTGACCCCTGCGAGAGGTTGCCAAGCGGCTATGTTACCGAACGGGGCTGGGGTGAGAAGTACAAGCGGGCGGTTTTCTGAGCAAGGTCAACAAATTAATCATTAACGGACGGCGATATGGCCGTTCAACAGCGGCGGCCATCAGAGCAGAGGGAAATCGGACGGTGAAAGCGGGAGTGTCGCCATCTTGTTGCTGGGCATTAAAAAACCTATGGGCCTGCTGGCCCATAAGTTTTTTCTGCAGAGGTTGCTTGTGTGTGGTGGTTATCTGGCTTGGCGCACCGGTACGGCGTTTGCAAGCGGTACTTTGTGGTGAGGCAGAGGGTGATTTCTTAATCTGGCTCACCAGCCGGCGGTAATCGAGTTTAAAAACTCATAGTGAAAATCTTACGCGCTATGTATTGCTCTCGGACATTGCTATATACGAGCAACCTGCTTGGCCAAGGCTACCAACAGATCAATATTTAACGGTTCTTTATACATTTTTTCGAATAGATTGAAAGTGGGCTGGTCATGCTGCTGTAAATAATGGAAACTTTTCTTCGATCCTAGATACCATAAGTCGCGAATGTCAAAATATATCTCTAGAAGGTCATGTTGAAGCCAGGTACGACGATAATGGCTATCTATGTCTTTATCATGCACACGCTCCAACATTTTCATCACCCACTGTTGAAGGTGTGACTTATCCATTTCCGATGTTGCCGGTTTGCCATCTGCGAGCTTCTGTTTAACGCGATCCAGGTAGCTGCTTCCTAAACCTTGCGTATCATAAATGACTTTTCCGTCCCCGAAGCGAAGGGCCTCTTCGGGAATTGAGCTTAGATAATCGGTTGAGTAAATCCATACATCAAGATAAATGTCGTGAAATAACCTTGCATCCCTTTGTTCGTTCGGGTTATCGCAAAAACAGGCTATGTCGATATCACTGGTTTCGGTTGCCTCATTGCGGGCATAAGAACCATAAAGAATGACTGTATGAGGTGCGTATTTTCCTTTGAGATCTTCCATAGCCAAATCTAGAATCTTTTCCATTTCTACTCTAGGCATATAACACCTGTCAATTTGTCCCTGACAACACAGCAATCCTTGCCGCATCTCTACTCGGAAAGTCAGGGTCGACATACACGTACATGCGGCTTATCTGCTTGCCTGCAAATTCGAATACACTACAAAAACGACCCATGGAGATATTATTGTCCGGCCAAGAGGTACCATCACTCATTACTCCCCCTTCTTGTCCCTCAACAATCACGGTGTTGCCAGCAGTCGTTATCTTAAAGCCATCTATGTCGTGCCAGATGCTGGTGAGCGAGCTACCAATTCTATTGCCAAACTCAACCAACGCATCCTTTCCTTTAGCCTGACCAAATTTGGGGAAGAAAAAATCAACATTATCCGAGAAAAGATCAAGATAACTGGGGTCACCTGCATCTACTTTCTTGAAATACTCAATCGCTATCTCGACTAGACTTTCCTGTTCCATCACCATTCCTATGTCTATATTGGGCTTCAGAATAACTGTGATTGGAAGGAGGGAGCTCACTGGTGAGTGATGCCACTTTATGAATCCACTCCATCCTGGTCGTCGTTATAAAAAGCGTTAAAACAATGCATCGCCTGCAAGTCTAAATCAGTGGGGATTGAACTTCTTCGGGTCGCCTAGCTTGGACTGTAACCATAAATTCATATCGCTGACGACCTCTTTGCGCTGACTTTGTCCGTCACTGTTTTTCAATCCATGATCGAGATCTTCGTAACGCCGATACTCGATATTGCTTTTTCCGAGATCTTTAAGGTGCTGCATCATTTCATCTGTTTTCTGTGGTGATACCGAGGTATCTATTCCACCCTGAATGATCAGCAAAGGAGACTTTACTTTTTTAAGGGTATCAAGCTGATCGATGGAGAGCATCTTCTGCCACCAATGATAGCCATGCCTGCTTACGTCAAGTTCAAATGGTTTGCTGTTAAGAACATGCTCGGCAAATCCTTTAAAACCGTCGATCTCTTTTCTCGCCGCTTCGATATTTTTATGCTCTGCAGCGATGCTGTATGAGACGTCATCGATAAACCAGCGGCCACCACCATTAAAGGAAATAGTTGCATCGATATAGTCAACTTCTGTTGTCACCAGGTTGGCGATAACGGCCCCTTCACTGCCACCCAGGAGGATAATTTTCTTGTATTGCCCATCCTTTTGAACGATATCGAGCACAAGTTTGATATCTGCTACCCGCTGCGCAGGGCTGTCCTTTTCAAGGTACTGAGTAGGGCAATCCTTGCGTGCCGGGTCGGTACTGTATTTCAATTTGCGATTGATGCCGTATTTTTCGATTAGCAACAGGTCAGCTTCTGGCCAAACATTTTTATAGTCGGAAAGTATCGAGTCTATGTTAAGCACGCTGTTGCAATCAGAGCCTTGCAGAATCAAAAGCAAGGTGTCTGTATCATGGGGATATTGGACCAAATAATAGGAGATAGGCGAGCCATCCCCCCTGCTGGCAGTGCGAGTGGTGATATCTTCAGCATTACTAGTGAATGTCAACAAGAGCAAAATAAAAGACACTACCCGGATTTGCATTGTATCCCCTAAGGGTGATGAGAAAAGATAGGCTTCCCAATGGCTGCTGAAGCCTTTATTCATTGGTAAATCACCCCAGCCTGGCTGGGGTCGACAACGGCACCTTGTTATAAGCCATCAACCACCAAACTCTCGGCTGATAATTTTTGTGGGGATAACATTTTCTGGTAAGTCACTAGACGCCTTTTGAACAAAATCACCAGCCAAACCAAATGCTTTATCAACGGGTTCTACTTTTACTCCACTTTCGACAGCTAAATCCAAAATCTTCTTGCCAATATCATTGCAAACATCGACCCAGTTTTTTGGCAATTCCCCTATGGTGAGCTTGGGTTGACAGGTTAGTTGAAAAGTTTCTTTACCTTCTTGTACTTGAATCGAAACATCAACACATTCACTTTTATATGGATTGGCTAAGACACTTGAACTAAGTAAAAATATGGCTCCAACATATGATTTTATCATGACACGTCCTTGTGATTTTTAATGCGCACCAAGGGGCCGGTAACGCACGACAGCTAAACGCAGTAGCAACAACGATAGCCGCTGTGGTCATGGTTGGAATCGTCACGCGTTGACAGTTCCTCTTGAGGCGTTGGTTATGAGTGTGACTCAAAGGGAGTCAGGTTTACTTCTTCAAGCTCACAAACTGCTTTTACCGTTGGATTGTCGCTGAGACGCTGTAAGTACAGCGCTAAGTGATTAAAGGTCATTGGTGACCGTTTGATTGGCAGGGACCATCCTGCAAGCATAAATAGAAAGTAATCACATGCTGAAAATTTATCACCCAACAAATACTCATTGTTTTCTAGCTGGTCATTGATGATAGATAAAGCTTCCGCTATACGCTCATCCTGTGCAGCTATCACGCAAGGTATTGAAACTTCATCAGTTGTATGTTTATGCGGATAGTAGCGAACCATCAATTCGGCTTGGAGTGTATTATTTAGGAATGACAGCCATTGAAAAAACAATGGCCTTTTCGGATCGCCAATAAGAGGGATTAATTCGTATTCAGGATGCAATTCACAAATGTGGATACAAATTGCAGGGCTTTCGAAAATGGCCTGTCCGTCAACGACCAATGTTGGAATACGACCTGCTGGATTTAACTTCAAATAATTAGCTAATTTCTGAGCATTAGACTTTTTATCGACTAACAACAACTCATAATCTGCTTGCACATGATGAAGTAAAAAATGGGGAGCTAAACTCGCATTGTTCGGATAATAGTAAAGTTTTAACAAAATTGGTTCCTGTCCGTGAAATATAAATGCTCATAATGGTGGTGAGATGTAAGACGGTACTAACACGTTATAACCGCCTTACATATAATACTACCCGGCCTTAATGCCAAGAATGAAAATGATGTTTTGAATAAATAGCTTAACCTTACATCTTTGAGGCTTAATGCCTTCACTTTACGTCCTCTTTTAGCACCTCAATTACCACCGAATAAAGAAACAGTAAGAGAGTCGGCCGTGGAAATCATAGGCAAGGCTACCGCCCCTGAATTTCAGCCTCCAGTCTGCTGCTCCTTTCCCTGTGGTGTGGCTCTGGTCTGGTACATGGCTGACTCCGACAAGAGGGGATCTGCTGGCCATGTTACCGAACGGAGCCTTTTAGGGAAGGGGGAGTGGGTGATTTCTCGGGCAAGATCAATAAATTGAGCGGCCATGGGGCGGTGGTCGGGCGATGTAAGGACCTCCGCGACCTTGTTTGCTCAGTGCTCGCTGCACATTTGGGCGGGGGAATGAACTGCGGGGCTGTCACGCTGTTGAGCGAGGCGCAGCACAGATACTAGGGCGAGGGCATCAAGGCTGGGTCTGTGATGGTATGGGCGTTTCCATTCGGTCAACTCTGCATGCCCCACCCGAGATAAATGAGCCCGCTGTCGGTGACGACGGCGGGCCCATCTTTTTTGTTGTTAGCGCACGTTCTGCAAGTCCAGCTGGCAGGCACCGTCCGGTGACTGGATCCGGCGGGCGAGCGGGGGAGCTTGGTTGACCATTGCCGCTCATTGCCTGCCTGCAAATAGACGATAGCAAGGGGCGGGCCAGATCCTCGGTGAGCTTGTCACACGCTTCTTGTCACGGCATTGACCTGGGGCAGCCTGTGGCATGAGGTGTCAGAGCTGACGGTATTTGCATTTCAGGAACTGTTTTGGCAACGGCAGGCCACTATTTCGCAAGATGCTGTGGCGGTGTGCGAAACGACGGAGCCCGGGGGACGGGCTCCAGGGGATCAGGGGGCTGGGTCGGCCGGGGCAGGCTCAGGCCCGGCGGACGGGGTCAGCATCATGGTCTCTATCTGCAGTCCCTGCACCAGCACGGTTTTCAGGTCCTGCAGGTACTCCTCCAGCGGCGGCTCCTGCAGCAACTGGGCGAGCTCGTTGCCGACCGGGGTCAGCCGGTAGTAGAGCAGGGTGATGTTGGCCTGCTTGCGCTGCAGCCGCCAGCGCTGATCGCCGAACTCCAGCTCTACCCCGTCGGCGGGCAGCGGGCCGGACTCCAGCTCGCCCCGGTGCAGCAGGCCGAGTTCGAACAGCTGCAGCAGGGCGTTGTAGGGGATGCGGTACTTGCCAAGGCCGAGCCGGGTCACCCGGGCCCGGCTGAGCAGGCTGGCCCCCTTGTGCAGCCCCAGCAGCAGCCGCTGCTCGTCGCTGCCCACGTAGTGGCAGGAGAGGGAGCAGATGCGCTGGAACAGCTGGGCCTCGCGCTGGGTCATCTCCTTGAGGGTGGAGAGCGCGCGGATGGAGAAGCGGCCCGGGGTGGCGATCTCGATGGCGAAGATGCGGCCCCACAGCTGCTGCATCGGCACCATGCTGATGTCTTCCGCCAGTTGCAGGAAGCGGGTCAGCCAGTCGCTGTCCATCTCGCCGCCGGCGGCCGTCTCCTCGCAGTGGCGGGAGGCCATCACCATGATGGCTTCCAGGTTGCGCTGGCGGGCGGCCTGATCCGCCAGTTTGCGAAAGGTGGCGCGCTGCTCGAAGGTGCTGTCGCTGTTGCGGGTGAGCATGCCGTCGATACCGCGGCTGCGGGCCAGGCGCAGGGTCTGCTCCTGGCTGCTCAGGATGGAACTCTCTTTCTTGGGCGGGGGCAGGTCAGCCATGCTGGCTCCGTGATCGCAAGGTCTAGCCTTGAATGTTACTCCAACCGGGATGGCGGGCAATCCCTCAGGCAGGGGCTGGTCGGGATCCGGTCGTCGCGGATAACAAAACGGCCTCCCGCGGGAGGCCGTGTGTGCCTGGTTACTGCTCTTCGTAGACGCTCACCTCGACCGCCTCCATGGAGTAGGAGGCGGTGGCCATCTCGTGGCTGGAGCTGACCGTGCGCATCTTGCCCTTCACCCAGATGGCATCCCACAGGTCGTCCACCGGCGCCCCCTTGGGGTAGCTCACGTAGACCACCTGGTTGGTGGGCGGAGGCGGCACATGGATGCAGGCGCCGAAGTAGGGCACCAGCAGGAAGGCGGTGATCTTCTTGGCATCCCCCTCCAGCGGCACCACGAAGCCCGGGATGCGCACCTCTTGGTTGTCCAGCTTCTGGTTGACCCCGCCCACCGGCTGCGGCACCGAGGCAAGGTTGCCGTCGTGGCTCACCTGGGGGGGCGGCAGCAGTTTTTCACCGGCGGGAATGAGCACATCCCAGTCGATGGTCTTGTACTCCACGGCCATGGCCGGCAGCGCCAGCAGGGCGACCAGCAGCGCCACAATTTTCCACTTCATCATCTGTCCTTCTCGTTTTTTATGGGCGTCAGGTTAGACGCGAATGCTCATGCCATCGCTCAGGCTGTAGCGATAGGCGCGGGCCGCGGGCAACAGGCCGATCACCATGCCGGCCAGCCAGACCAGCCCCAGCAGCAGCCACTCGTGGGCGCTCGGCAGCCCCAGGCTCAATTGCAGGCCATAGTGGCTGAGCAGCCAGGGGGTAGCAAGCCCCTGCCCCAGGTAGAGCACCGCCACCCCGAGCGCGATGCCGGCAGTGGTGAGGGCCATCGCCTCCAGCGCCAGCAGCAGGAACAGGTGAGCGGGGCCGGCGCCGAGGGATCGCAAGATGGCGAGTTCCCGGCGCCGCTCGTTGAGGCCGGCCAGCAGGGTGGTCAGCATGCCGATGAGGCCCGCCACCACCACAAAACCGGCGATCACCGACAGCGCCGTTTCCGCCACGCTCATCAGGCTCCACAACTCCTGCAGGGCGGCCCCCGGCAGGATCGCCATCAGCGGCTCGCCCCGGTAGGTGTTGACGCTGCGCTGCAGCTGGAACGCCAATATCCGGTTGCTGAGCCCCACCATGAAGGCGGTGATGGTCTTGGGGGTGAGATCCTGGGCCAGCGCCTGCTCGGCGGTCACGTTCTTGCTGTGACGGCCGGTGTCCCAGCCCAGGTGGATCGCCTCGATGCCGGCCAGCGGCACGTGGATGGTGCGATCGATGGGGGTACCGGTCGGTGCCAGGATCCCCACCACCTTGAACGGCAGGTTGTCGTGCTGGCTGAATGAAGTGTTGCCGGCGCCGTGGGCGATGACGATGGACTGCCCCAGGTGATAACCGAGCTTCTCGGCCACCTGGGCGCCGAGCACCGCCTCGAATGGCGTGTCGAATGCTCGCCCTTCACGCAGCTCCAGCGCCTGCTGCTGGCCGTACTTCAGGTGGGTGAAGTAGTCGCCATTGGTGCCGAGCACGCGAAACCCCTTGTGGGAGTCGCCAAGGGAAAGCGGGATGGTCCAGGCGATGCCGCGCTGGTTCTTGATGGCCTGATAGGCATCCCAGCCCACGTTGTTGGTGGGATTGCCGATGCGAAACACCGAGTAGAGCAGCAGATTCACCTGGCCGGAGCGGGCGCCGACGATGAGATCCGTGCCCGACACCGTATTGGCGAAGCTTTCGCGCGCCTGGTTGCGCACTCGCTCCACCCCGAGCAGCAGGGTGACGCTGATGGCGACGGCCAGCAGGGTGAGCCCGGCGGTGAGGCGGCGGGCCCAGAGACTTTGCAGGGCGAGTTTTAGCACGTGACCCTCCGGTTTTGTGGTCGTACCGCGTGGGTGCGAATGGCATTCATCAGGGAGATGCAGTGTTGAACGGTGCTCAGCATGATGCCCTCCTGTTCAGTTGTTGCAGGTTCTCCACCCGCGGGAAGAGCGGTTCGAGGTAGGGGTCGTGGCTGACGAAGACCAGGGTCGAGCCCTGCTTGTCGCACTCCTCGAACAACAGCTTGATGAAGGCGGCCCGGTTGTCGGTATCGAGGGCCGAGGTGGGCTCGTCGGCGATCACCAGCGGCGGTGAGCCAATCAGCGCGCGGGCGGCGGCCACCCGTTGCTGCTGGCCGATGCTGAGGGCATGGACGGGCCTGTGCAGCGCCTCCTCGGGCAGTTGCAATTCCCGCAGCAGGCGGCGTGCCTCGGCGGCCGGGCTGCCCTGCAGCCGGGCCCGCTTCTCGGGGGAGAAGGTGAGGGCACTGGTGACATTGTCCTGCACGGATAAAAACGGCAGCAGATTGAACTGCTGGAAGATGTAACCCAGATTGGCCGCCCGGAAGTGGTCGCGGGCACGGCCAGAGAGCCGGGCCAGCGGCTGGCCCAGCACCTCCAGGGTGCCGTGGTTGGCGGTCTGGATCCCGGCCAGCAGGCCGAGCAGGGTCGACTTGCCGGAGCCCGACGGTCCCTTGATGAACACCCGTTCCTCCTCGCTGATGGTGAGGGCGGGCAGATCGAGTACAACCTCGTGACCCGGCCAGGCAAAGGCCAGATCGCGGATCTCAACCACGGCGTTTTTCATGGCGTTACCAGCTCAGTTTGTTGGCGGAGGGGGTCAGCTCGGCTGCAGTCTGGCCGCTGGGCAGGATGCCCTGCACGCTCAGCTTCTCCAGGCTCGGATAGACGCTGAACAGGGTGGCCTCCAGCCCGGTCAGCTTGGCCGGGGTAGCGCAGGTGTAGGTGTACATGGCGCCCATGTCGGCGTGACCGGCGTCGTCGTGATGGTGTTCGTCGTGCTTGCCGTCAGACTTCTGGTGGTCATGGTCATGGTCATGGTCATGGTCATGATCGTGGTCGTGATCTTCCTTGGCGGCCTGCAGCTCCTGCTGGGTCAGCTTGCAGCCAGCGGCCGAGTCGAAGCGAAACAGGGCGTCGGGTTGCTTGAGTTGAGCCATGGCCTTGGCGTATTGCGCCTTTTCCTCGTCGCTCTTGGCGGCGTGCTCGAAGCCCACCAGATCGGCGGCGGGGGCCTGCAGCTCGATCATCAGCTGGTTGCCATCGAGCACCAGGTTGAGGTGACCGTGGCCGTGCTCGTGGGCGCCGTGGCCGTGACTGTCGTGTTCATCGTGGTTTGCCTGCACGCCAAATGCGGCGGCCGCCAGTAACAGGGTGACTGCTTTCATCGTTAATCCTTTGAAAAATTTATTGAAAAATGGATTTAGTTAGATAGGCGATGAAGCGATGGCGGCGCACGAATGCGGCACTGGCCTGACGGGGTGGCATGAGGTTTGGGCAAGGTGGCATCAACGAGCTTGCCGATGACCACTTGTGAAGACGGGATGACCAGGGTTGGGGTGAGTGCCAGCTTGCCATCCAGATGCAGGGCGCAGAGGACGCAGGCGTGGTTGTGGCCGGGCAGGTCGGCTTCCAGCGGATGTTGTGCCAGCACCGGTTGCAACCACAACCAGCCCAGCAGCAGCAACCAGATTTTCAGCTTGGTACGACCCATAGACCCCTATCAAAGGGGCGCCATCAGCGCCCCTTCTCTCTGACTTAGAGATGGGACTTGATGAGCCCCATCACGGTAGCGATATTGTTGGCATCGAGCTGGCCATCTTTGGCAAACAGCACCTTGCCCTCTTTGTCCAGCAGGATGATGGCCGAGCTTTCCGGCGCCAGATCCCAGGCGTTGCGGGCCATGCCCTTGGCATCCAGCACCATGGCGGACCAGGGGAATTCCTTCTTGCTGTCCTCGGCACTGCTCTTCACAAAACCGGAGGTGCCCCAGATGGCGTCATTGCTGTTGATGATGGTGACGGTCTGGTACTTGTCGTGGGGCAGCTTGGCCGCCTTGATCGCTTCGATCATGGGGGCGTTGAGCTCCTTGGCGCTGGAACGACCGGCGATGTGCTGGATCAGAAAGACCTTGCCGGCCAGCACCTTGCTTTGCCAGGGCTGATAGCTGATCTCTTTTTCTTTCAGAACCAGTTCACCCTTGTCGCTGATGTTGACCAGTGGTACCTGGGTCGACTCCTTGATGTTGTGAGCCAGGGCCAAGGTTGGCAGCAGCGCCAGAGTAAGTACGAGATGTTTCATCCTGATGACACTCCTTTTGTTATGTTATAACAATTTTTGCATTGAGGGAATGGGGCAGTACTCATCCTAAACTGATCGGATCTGTTTAAGAAGTGTTAAATAAACGTGTGATTGGCCCGCTTGCCTGCCCGCCAGCGCGAGATCTGGCTGGCAAAGGCGGCTAGAATGGCACGCAGTCGATAAAAATCAATTGCTTATCAACTGGTTTGAGGAGTCTGACTGCGGCCTGCAGCCAGACTGGAGGGGGAGGGCTCAGTAGAGCGGTTCGCTTACCAGCGGGATCTTGGCCATGGTCATCTGTTGGGCCAGCAGGGGCGAGCCGGTCAGCAGCACGTGGCGCTGATTGCCGATCACCACGGTATCCCCTTTCAGGCCGCTGTCGGCGGTAATGGCAAGCCAGGCCGGCGAGACGCTGCCGATGCTGATGTTCGGGTAGATGATGCTGAGCATGTACTGGGGGGCCAGCTCAGCCAGCAGGCTGGCCATCAGCAGCGCCTTCTCGTCGCTGTCAGCCTTGTTGTTCTGCAAGGCTTGCAGCGGCGGTGCGAAGTGGTCCATCTGCTCGGGTGGGGTAGGAATGCCGCTCAGCCACTCCTGCAGCAGGCCGACGCTGGTGGCCAGATCCTTGGCCAGGAACTGTTTTGCCAAGGGCCTCAGGTCGCCCTTGAACTGGTAGAACAGCTGCGAATAGTTGGGACGCACGCAGGGCAGCTTGCGATTGGCGGGATGCACGCAGGGCACCACCCGCATCTGATAGAAGGCATCGTCCTGATATTGCTGGTAGGCCTGCCAGAACAGGGTCGACTCCATGCTGTCGTCGTGCAGGGTGAAGGCCTGCTCCAGATTGCGAAACTTGGTGGCGGTCTCGGGGCTGGTCTGATTGATCAGGTTGATGCTGTTGTAGAGCCGCGGGCTGATGTAGGAGTAGAGGGTCTCCAGCGGATAGTTGAGGGAGGCATCGAGCAGGCTCATCTCGTGGCGGCTGGCGGAGATGACCCGCTCATCCGTGTTCAGTAGCAGATGCTTCTGCTGGCCGTCGGCCGATTGCCACTGCCAGCTCAGGGTGACCTCGTTGGCCCCGGCCATGGACGCGAACACTAGACTCAACAACAGACCTTGTGCCAGTTTCATGATGTGCATCCTGCTCGGGGTGATAATAAACAACTAGGTGAGCTGGCCGATTTTGGATGAGTCTGGCATTTGTGATTTTGATAACAGATTGATCGGGCTTTTAATTTAATTCTGGAAATAAGTCATGCAGGAAACCGTCATGAAGCGAATCACACCGTTGTTGCTGCTGTTGGCCACCTTGCCGGCTGCGGCGGGGCCGGTCATCGTCAATCAGGGGATGTCCAGCGCGGATACTTTTGCCCTGCGGGACAAGCTGGCGCGGGAACATGAGTGGCAGGAGTGGTTGCGTTTTCAGCAGGCCATCAAGTGGCTGGAGGTGCTGCCGGTGAACTGCGAGCTGATGAGCGAGCAGGATGGCAGCTATCGGTGCGGAGGAGATTACTATCGGTCCTATCGACAGGATGGGCGCGACATCTATATCCAGGGGGATCCTGCCGATGTGACGCCGGGTCAGCGCCCGCAACAGCCCATAAAAAAGGCGCCCTGAGGCGCCTTTTTCACGAGAGATACGCTTACTTGGCAGCGTAACGCTCGGCAGAGCTGATGATCTCGGCTTCGGCAGCGGCCTTGTCGCCCCAGCCTTCAACCTTGACCCACTTGCCTGCTTCCAGCTCTTTGTAGCGCTCGAAGAAGTGCTGGATCTGGGCGCGCAGCAGCTCGGGCAGATCGTTCACATCCTTGATGTGATCGTACTGTTTGGTCAGCTTGGAGTGCGGAACGGCCACGATCTTGGCATCTTCACCAGATTCGTCGGTCATCTTCAGCACGCCAACCGGGCGGCAGCGAATGACGGAGCCGGCCAGCAGCGGGTAGGGAGTCGGCACCAGCACGTCGACCGGATCACCATCCAGAGACAGGGTGGCGTTCACGTAACCGTAGTTGCACGGGTAGAACATCGGGGTAGACATGAAGCGATCGACGAAGATGGCACCGCTGTCCTTGTCGACTTCGTATTTGATCGGGTCGGCATTCTGCGGGATTTCGATGATGACGTAGATGTCGTCGGGCAGGCTCTTGCCAGCCGGGACCAGGTTCAGGCTCATGACGTTTCCTTTGAGTGTTGGAGTCAAGTTTGCAGGCCGATATTATAGCGATGTCGCGTCAAATGACCATATTTCAGGGCCACTGCGACAGAGTTGGTGGATACCGCACAGCTTGGGTCTGCCAAATTGCCGTCACCTTGCTAGAATGCGCACTCCCTTTACTGGAAAAGGCAGCGGTATGCACATTCACATCCTCGGGATCTGCGGCACCTTCATGGGTGGTCTGGCGGTGTTGGCAAAACAGCTTGGTTACCGGGTGACCGGTTCGGATGCCAACGTCTATCCCCCCATGAGTACTCAGCTCGAGCAACAGGGCATCGAACTGACCGAAGGCTATGACCCTTCCCAGCTCGATCCGGCGCCGGATCTGGTGGTGGTCGGCAATGCCATGAGCCGCGGCAACCCCTGTGTGGAGTATGTGCTGGACCGCAATCTGCCCTACATCTCCGGCCCCCAGTGGCTGCTGGAGCACGTGCTGCAGGATCGCTGGGTGCTGGCCGTTGCCGGTACCCACGGCAAGACCACCACCGCCAGCATGCTGGCCTGGGTCCTCGAATACGCCAAGCTGGAGCCCGGCTTTCTCATCGGCGGCGTGCCCGGCAACTTCCCGGTCTCCGCCCGTCTCGGCGCCGCCCCCTTCTTCGTCATCGAGGCGGACGAGTATGACTGCGCCTTCTTCGACAAGCGCTCCAAGTTCGTCCACTACCACCCGCGAACCCTGGTGATGAACAACCTGGAGTTCGACCACGCGGATATCTTCCCGGATCTGGCCGCCATCCAGCGCCAGTTCCACCACCTGATGCGCACCGTGCCGAGCAACGGCCGGGTGCTCTTCCCCAAGGGTGACGAGAATCTCGCCGCCGTGCGCAAGATGGGCTGCTGGAGCGAAGTGGAGCTGGTGGGTCAGGACGACGCCCAGTGGAAGGCGGTCAAGCTGGCCGACGACGGCTCCGCCTTCGAGGTGTGGCTGGACGGCGCGAAGCAGGGCGAAGTGCACTGGGAGTGCATCGGCGAGCACAACGTCAACAACGGCCTGATGGCCATTGCCGCCGCCCGCCATGCCGGCGTGATGGTGGAGCACGGCATTGCGGCCCTCTGCCAGTTCAAGTCCCCCAAGCGGCGGATGGAGCTGAAAGGGGAAGTGGCCGGCATCAGCGTCTATGACGACTTCGCCCACCACCCCACCGCCATCGAGACCACCCTCGGCGGCCTGCGCGCCAAGGTGGGCAAGGCCCGTATCCTGGCGGTGCTGGAACCCCGCTCCAACACCATGAAGCTGGGAGTGCACAAGGAAGAGCTGGCCGGCTGCTTCGACGGCGCCGACGAGGTGTTCTTCTTCCAGCCGCCCAACATCGGCTGGGATCTTGGCGAGGTGACCACCCACATGACCCGACCGGCCAAGGTGTTCAACGATCTGGAGACTCTGATCAACCGGCTGGTGGCCGAGTGCCGCGATGGCGACCATATTCTGATCATGAGCAACGGTGGCTTCGGCGGCATTCATGACAAGCTGATCGCCCGCCTCAAGGACTATCACGGCCAGCTATGAACAAAGCGATCACCCTGGCGCTGACCGGCGCCTCCGGCGCCCCTTATGCCCTGCGCCTGCTGGAATGCCTGGTGCAGGCGGATTATCGGGTCTACCTGCTCGCCTCCTCGGCGGCTCGTGTGGTGCTCAAGACCGAGCAGCAGCAGGAGTGGCCCAGTTCGCCCAAAGAGCTCTCTGCCTATCTCTGCCGTCAATATGGCGCCCGCGAGGGGCAGATAGTGGCCTGTGGCAAGGAGGAGTGGTTCTCGCCGGTCGCCTCCGGTTCGGCAGCGCCCAGGCAGATGGTGGTCTGTCCCTGCTCCATGGGCACCGTCTCGGCCATTGCCAACGGCACTTCCGACAATCTGCTGGAGCGGGCGGCGGACGTGGTGATCAAGGAGCGCGGCCAGCTCATTCTGGTACCTCGCGAGAGCCCCTTCTCGGCGATCCACCTGGAGAACATGCTGAAACTGGCACGGCTCGGGGTGACCATCATGCCGGCGGCGCCGGGCTTCTATCATGAGCCAAAGAGCATCGCGGATCTGGTGGACTTCATGGTGGCGAGGATCCTCGACCATCTGGGGATCGAGCACGATCTGACCCGCCGCTGGGGCTACGCCAAAGGGTGAGATGGGAGATTGCGGACAAACAAAAGCGGCGCCGACCTGAACAGTTCGGCGCCGCTTTATTTTGACGGAGCGGGTTAGGCTGCCTGGATCGGGGCCGTCACGTACTTGAACAGAAAATCGGTCACTTCTTCCCGGTCAGGGCGTTGTGGCTGATTGATCATCTGCATCATGACGTAACCAAAACCGGTCAGGGAGCGGGCCAAGTCCTGGGCGGACAGCACGCTCTGGATCTCGCCGGCATCCATGGCGCGTTGCAGGTGGGGTGCAATGCGCTCCAGTGCCTTGTCCAGCAGCTTGGCGTAACGGGGCCAGACCTCTTCCCGCACCGATGAGCTCCACTCCAGCCAGATGCTGGCGTGGTCAGGCTGATCGTAGGCGGCGTCGACAAACAGCTTCACGTGGCGGCGAATACTGTCGCTGACCGGGCCCTGGCCGGTGTAGGCCTGTTCCAGCATCTGATGCACGAAACGTTCGATCTCGGCCAACACTTCATCCACCAGCTCTTCACGGGTGTTGAAATAGTTGAACACGGTAGCAACCGAGACCTTGGCCTGTTCTGCGATTTCGGCGTGACCCGCACGGCCAATGCCGCGACGGGAGAACACCTCGATGGCACATTCCATCAATTGATTGCGTCGGGCCTCCGGCGAAAGCCGGGTTCGACGTCTTATTTCTGCGCGTGGTTCCATAGTTTTTTCATCTAATAGTTATTGATTATGGTGTTTATAGTATTGTCACCGATAATGCCCGAGGGCCTGCTAACTCTATCAATTAAAATAAGCCGATAAAAGCATCACGTATGCCTGACGCCCTTCGGCTTGAATGGTAGAATCATCGGTTTTGACGTTAATGAACGGCCAAATTCGCTTTGGCCATTATGGAGTAAGTGATGAAACACACTGTCGAGGTGATGATCTCCGAGGCTGAAGTTGCCGCCCGGATCGCCAAATTGGGTGAAGAGATCACCGCCCGTTATCAGGGCTCTGACGAAGTGGTCATGATCGGCCTGCTGCGTGGTTCCTGCATCTTCCTGGCCGACCTGTGCCGCCAGTCCCAGCTGCCCATCACCCTGGATTTTATGACCGCCTCCAGCTATGGCTCCGGCATGCACAGCACCCGTGACGTGCGCATCCTCAAAGATCTGGATGACGACATCAAAGGGAAGGACGTGGTGATCGTCGAAGACATCATCGATACCGGCTACACCCTCAACAAGGTGCGCGAGATCCTCTCTCTGCGCGAGCCTAAATCCCTGGCCATCTGCACCCTGCTGGACAAGCCGTCCCGCCGCGAAGTGCAGGTGCCGGTAGACTGGATCGGTTTCTCCATTCCCGATGAATTCGTGGTGGGCTGTGGCATCGACTATGCCCAGAAGTACCGCAATCTGAAGTTCATCGGCAAGGTAGTACCGCAAGAGTAAGCAAGGTTCAGGAATATCACGGGCGAGGTGGCAGAGCGCCATTTTCTGTCTGCAGGCGGCCTTGGCCGCCTTTTCTGTCTCGAGATGGGATGCGCCATCACAGGGGTTGCAATGAACGCACTGGAAATCAGCGGCCTGAAAAAGACCTATCAGGGGGGCGTCGAAGCCCTTAAAGGCATCGATCTTACCGTCAAGCAGGGGGATTTCTTCGCGCTGCTCGGTCCCAACGGGGCGGGCAAGTCCACCACCATCGGCATCATCAGCTCGCTGGTGAACAAGAGCGCTGGCAAGGTGAAGGTGTTCGGCCATGACATCGACACTCACCTGGAAGAGGCCAAGGCCCAGCTCGGGCTGGTGCCGCAGGAGTTCAACTTCAGCCAGTTCGAGAAGGTGATCCAGATAGTCACCCATCAGGCCGGCTTCTATGGCGTGCCGCGGGCCGAGGCCAAGATCCGCGCCGAGAAGTACCTGCGCCAGCTCGACCTGTGGGACAAGCGCGACATGCCGGCCCGCACTCTCTCCGGTGGCATGAAGCGCCGGCTGATGATCGCCCGCGCCCTGATGCACGAGCCCAGGCTGTTGATCCTCGACGAACCGACCGCCGGGGTGGACATCGAGATCCGTCGTTCCATGTGGAGTTTCCTCAAGGATCTCAACGAGCAGGGCGTCACCATCATCCTCACCACCCACTATCTGGAAGAGGCCGAGATGCTGTGCCGCAACATCGGCATCATCGACAAGGGCCGCCTGATCGAGAACACCAGCATGAAGAATCTGCTGGGCAAGCTGGGCCGCGAGACCTTCATGCTGGATCTGGCGCCGGGCTCCGCCCTGCCGAACGTGCCCGAGTTCAACGGCCGCATGCAGGACGAGCGCACCCTGGAGGTGGATCTGGACAAGAGCCAGTCCCTCAACAGCCTGTTCGAGCAGCTGTCGAGCCAGCAGGTGCAGGTATTGAGCATGCGCAACAAGGCCAACCGGCTGGAAGAGCTGTTCGTCACCCTGGTCGAGGAGGGGAGAAAAGCATGAACCTGACCACTTACTACATCGCCTTCAAGAGCATTCTGGCCAAGGAGATCAGCCGTTTCACCCGGATCTGGATCCAGACCCTGGTGCCGCCCGCCATCACCATGAGCCTCTACTTCGTCATCTTCGGCAACCTCATCGGCGGCCGCATCGGTGACATGGGGGGCTTCAGCTACATGGAGTTCATCGTGCCCGGCCTCATCATGATGTCGGTGATCACCAACTCCTACTCCAACGTCGCCTCCTCCTTCTTCAGCGCCAAGTTCCAGCGCAACGTGGAGGAGCTGCTGGTGGCGCCGGTGCCCAACTACGTCATCATCGCCGGCTACGTCGGCGGTGGCGTGGCGCGCGGCCTCTGTGTCGGCCTCATCGTCACCCTGGTGTCGCTGTTCTTCGTGCCGCTGCAGATCCACCACCTGTTCAGTGTCTGCTTCACCGTGCTGCTGACCGCCATCCTCTTCTCGCTGGGCGGCCTCATCAACGCGGTGTTTGCCAAGACCTTCGACGACATCAGCATCATCCCCACCTTCGTGCTGACGCCGCTCACCTATCTCGGCGGGGTGTTCTACTCCATCAGCCTGCTGCCACCCTTCTGGCAGGGGGTCTCCCAGGTGAACCCGATCATCTACATGGTGAACGCGTTCCGTTACGGCTTCCTCGGGATCTCCGACGTGCCGCTCGGCACCGCCTACCTCATCATCATCGGCTTCATCGTGGCTCTCTACGGTCTGGCCTGGTGGCTCATCTCCCGCGGCACCGGGCTGCGCCACTGATGCAATGCAACGGGCACCCCAGGGTGCCCGTTTCTTTGTCGCCGCTTTTACTTCTCCTGCGCTGGCCCATCTCGTACAGGGCCAATAACCATCCTCTTATCAAGGTTTATCCGGCACCTTGTGATCCACCGCAATTTTCAGATTACCCCCAAAGGTATAATTCCCGCGGTTGGAAGGTCTGCACAATGGAGGCCCTCCGTCTCTTCTTTTTCTCACCAGGGCAGGATCGCCTATGTCACTGATCACCGAGTTGCCAGCCATTTTCGACAGTTTTTCAGATGCCCGCCGTCAGGGCTTTCTGGCCGTGATGGCACTCAAGGAGCGACAGATCCCCCTGGTCGGCACCTACTGCACCTTCATGCCGCAGGAGGTGGCGATGGCCGCCGGTGCCGTGGTGGTATCGCTCTGCTCCACCAGCGACGAGACCATCGAGGAGGCCGAGAAAGATCTGCCCCGCAACCTCTGCCCGCTGATCAAAAGCAGCTACGGTTTCGGCAAGACCGACAAGTGCCCCTACTTCTACTTCTCCGATCTGGTGGTGGGGGAAACCACCTGCGACGGTAAGAAGAAGATGTACGAGTACATGGCCGAGTTCAAACCGGTGCACGTGATGCAACTGCCCAACCGCGCCGATGACGAGGCCTCCCGCACCCTGTGGCGCAGCGAAATCGTCCGCTTCAAGGCGTTGCTGGAGCAGCAGTTCGGCCAGCCCATCAGCGAGCAGGCGCTGCGCGACGCCATCGTGCTGAAAAACCGCGAGCGCCGCGCGCTGGCCGACTTCTACCGGCTGGGCCAGCTCAACCCGCCGGCGCTGAGCGGCACCGACATCCTCAAGGTGGTCTATGGCGCCACCTTCCGCTTCGACAAGGAGCAGCTCATCAGCGAGCTGCAGGAGATGACCCGCCGCATCAAGGCCGAGTACGCCGACGGCAAGCGGCTCGATGCCCGCCCGCGCATCCTCATCACCGGCTGCCCCATCGGCGGCGCCGCTGACAAGGTGGTGCGCCTTATCGAGGAGCACGGCGGCTGGGTGGTGGGTTACGAGAACTGCACCGGCGCCAAGGCGACCGAGCAGTGCGTCAGCGAGGAGGGCGACCTGTTCGATGCCCTGACCGACAAGTATCTGGCCATTGGCTGCTCCTGCATCTCCCCCAACCACCAGCGCATGAATCTGCTGAGCCAGATGGTGGAGGAGTATCAGGCGGACGGGGTGATCGACGTGATCCTGCAGGCCTGTCACACCTATGCGGTGGAGTCGCTCGCCATCAAGCGCCACGTGCGCGATCGCCACGGCATCCCCTACATGGCGGTGGAGACCGACTACTCCAGCGCCGACAAGGGACAACTGGCCACCCGGCTGGCTGCCTTTATCGAAATGCTGTGAGGAGGCGCAGTGTCACTCTCCATCGGGATTGACTCGGGCTCCACCGCGACCAAGGGGATCCTGTTCGACCACAGGGATGGCGGGTGTATCGTCCGCCGTTTTCTGGTGCCGACCCCCTTTCGTCCACTGGCCGCCATCGAGCAAGGCTGGGAGACGCTTTCGGCCGCGCTGCCAGAGCGCCCCCATCTGACCCTGACCGGTTATGGCCGCGATCTGGCGTCGTTCGCCGATCGGCGGGTCACCGAGATCTCCTGCCATGGGCTGGGGGCTCGCCTGCTCTGCCCGTCGGTACACACCGTCATCGACATCGGCGGCCAGGACAGCAAGGTGATCCAGCTCGATGGTGAGGGCAACCTCACCGACTTTCTGATGAACGACAAGTGCGCCGCCGGCACCGGCCGCTTTCTCGAGGTGATCACCCGCACCCTGGGGGCGCGGGTCGAGCAGCTTGACGAGCTGCTGCAAGGAGCCGATCCCCACGACATCAGCAGCATGTGCACCGTGTTTGCCGAGTCGGAGGCGATCAGCCTGCGCTCGGCGGGCATTCCCGCCGAGTCGATCCTGGCCGGCATCGTCCGCTCTATGGCCCGGCGCAGTGCCAACTTCATCGGCCGCCTCGGTGCCAGACCGACCGTGCTCTTTACCGGTGGCGTCAGCCACTGCGCCACCTTCCGCCACTATCTGGCGCAAGGATTGGGCTGCGACGTGGCCACCCACCCGGACGCCCAGTTTGCCGGTGCGCTGGGGGCGGCCCTGTTCGGTGCGCGTGCCCGCTCGGGAGGCAAATCATGAATGCAGAGTTCCTCTACCTGTTCCACTCCACCCTCGGCACGCTCAGGCTGCGCAAGCGGCTGGAGCAGCAGCCCCACGCCTTTCGGGTCTGTGACGTACCGCGCCGGCTCAGTGCCGGCTGCGGCCTCGCCATCCGCCTGCACTGCCCGCCCGAGGAGTGGCAGCAGTGGTGCCAGCGCGGCGAAACTGCTGCCGTTTTTCGTTGTGACGAAGACGGTGAGTATTGCGAACTGGCCCGCTATCCGGCCGCCGACTAGGGCATGATGACGCTTGGTCGGGGAGTTGGCAGTGGGGGGCATGGATGATAAATAGCTATCCCATGGCCGTGTATCTGCGGGTGCTGGCCAGGTTGGCGCTGGGGGGATTCTTCGTCGCCTCCGCCGGGTTCAAGCTGGTGGCGCCGGAGCTGTTCGCCGAGCAGATCGGCGCCTTCGGCCTGCTCTGGTCGCCGTTCATTCCCCTTGCCGTCTGGGGGCTTATCGGGCTGGAGCTCTGCGCCGGACTCGCGGTGATCAGCAACCGGCGCTGGGGACTCTGGCTGGTGATCGGGCTGCTTGCCCTGTTTATTCCGGTGTTGGGCTATGGCATCGCCATCGGGCTCGACATCTCTTGCGGCTGTCTTGGCAGGGCTGATCTCAGCTCGCTGCCACAAGCCCTCGTGCGGGATCTGCTGCTGTTGACGCTTGCGGGCGCCTTGCTGCGCCACTCCCGCCCCGTTTTTACCGTTCCAAAGGAGCAGTGACATGATGAGATTGCAATCCCGCACCCTTCTGGCCTCGCTGATTGCGGCCAGCTTTGCCCTCGGTGGCTGTGGCGACAACCAGTTCGAGCAGGAGACCAAGCTGGAGCAGGCGGCGGTACAGCTCTCCCAGGAGACCCAGCAGGGTGGCTATCAGCTGCTGACCGTGGCGGAGCTGAAAACCCGGATGGATAAAGGCGAGGCGCTGGTGATCATCGACACCATGCCGTTCGAGGACTCCTACAAGAAGGAGCACATCCAGGGGGCCAAGAATTTTGCCTTCGTGAAGGAGGCCAAGTCCGGCGATGACTGGAGCCAGATCGTCGAGGGGAGCGGCACGCCCGAGCAGCTGCTGGCCCTGCTGGGGGACGACAAGACCCGTCCGGTGGTGTTCTACTGCGGCTTCGTCAAGTGCGGCCGCAGCCACAACGGGGCCGCCTGGGCAGTCACTCAGGGCTATCAGCAGGTCTATCGGGTGCCGGGCGGCATCTTCGCCTGGAAAGGGGCGGGTTACCCGGTCACCGCCGAGTAGGCAGGAAACGCTCAGAAACAACAAAGCCCGCACATGCGGGCTTTGTTGTCAGTGGCGCTGCGGCTCAGGGGCGGGCCAATGTCACCACCCGGTTGTCGATGAGGCGGGCCTTGCCGAGATACGCCGCCATCAGGATCACCAGCTGCTCGCTCTCGTCGGTAGCCGCTTCCAGGGTGGCGGCATCGACGATGTCGATGGCGTCGGTCCGAAAACCGGCCTTGTCGAGGCGCTGGCTGGCCTGGGCCACCAGGGAGGGCAGGTGGTGGTCACCCGCTTCAATCTGCTCGGCGATCCAGTTCATGGTGCGCGCCAGCTCAGGGGCCAGGGCCCGCTCGGCCGCGGTCAGGTAGCCGTTGCGCGAGGAGAGCGCCAGCCCGTCCTCGGCCCGCACGGTGGGTACGCCGACGATCTGGATGGGCATCGCCATGTCGGCCACCATCTTGCGAATGAGCGCCAACTGTTGGAAATCCTTCTGGCCGAAGCAGGCCACATCCGGCTGCACCAGATTGAACAGCTTGGTCACCACTGTGCTGACGCCGCGGAAGTGCCCCGGACGCAGCGCCCCTTCCAGCAGACCGGAGAGGCCCGGCACCTCGACGAAGGTGTGGCTGGCGAGCCCCTGCGGATACATGATCTCCGGCGTCGGCGTGAACACCATGTCCACCCCGGCCGTTTCCAGCGCGGCGCAGTCCTGCTCCAGGGTGCGTGGGTAGTTGGCGAGATCCTCGGCCTTGTCGAACTGCATCGGGTTGACGAAGATGCTGGCCACCACCTTATCGGCGTGGTGGTGCGCCTCTTTCACCAGGGTCAGATGGCCCTGATGCAGGTTGCCCATGGTGGGCACGAATGCGATTGTGAGCCCTTCACGGCGCCATTGGCCGATCTGTTCACGCAGAGCGGCGGGATTGTTAACGACCAACATCAGCAGTTCACCTTCGAAAAGATCAAAGAGAGGCGGGCGGTATGGGCCCGCATGGGTAAGAGAGGAGTGTCAACGGGCAGCATCATCGACAGGACACCTTGGGATGAATCATCAAGAGACGGGTTGCTCAGTCAGCACCAGAGGGCGAAGCGGGGGCGCAGGCCCCCGCTCTCGTCACACTATCGGATCAGTTGAAGCAGTGTTCCGGGCCCGGGAAGGTTCCCTCGCTCACCTGCTTCACATAGAGCCGGATGGCGGCACGCATGTCGCCGGTCTCGGCCAGGAAGTTCTTGGTGAACTTGGGCACATAGCCGGAGGTGATGCCGAAGGCATCGTGCATCACCAGGATCTGGCCGTCGGTAGCGGGGCCGGCACCGATGCCGATCACCGGAATGCGCAGCGCCTTGCTGATGCGCTCGGCCAGCGAAGTGGGCACGCACTCGAGCACCAGCAACTGGATGCCGGCAGCCTGCAGTTCGAGGGCCTGACGGTAGATCTCCTGGGCCTGGAACTCGTCGCGCCCCTGCACCTTGAAGCCGCCGAATACGTGCACGGATTGCGGGGTGAGGCCGAGGTGGCCGCACACCGGCACGCCGTTGCGGGTCAGGTGGCGAATGGAGTCGCACAGCCAGTCGCCCCCTTCCATCTTCACCATGCGGGCACCGGCCGCCATCAGCCGGGCGGCGTTCTGATAGGTCTGCTCCGGAGTGGCATAGCTCATGAACGGCATGTCGGTCACCACCAGTGCATTGGTGGTGCCGCGCACCACGCAACGAGTGTGATAGACCATCTCATCCATGCTGACGCCCAGGGTATCCTGACCCCCCTGCAGCACCATGCCCAGCGAGTCGCCGATGAGCAGCACGTGGGCGCCCTCGTCGTCGAACAGCTTGGCAAAGGTGGCATCATAGGCGGTGATGGCGGTGATTCGTTGGCCTTCCTGCTTCATCTTCAGCAGGTTGGTGGTGGTGATCTTGCTCATAGAGGCTCCTGTTCGTCTGCACCGGGGGCAATGATGGCAAGATCATTGTGCGGGCAGCGGGCAACCAGTTCTGCGAGTGGGGTGCCGCAAGGCAGTACCAGAGCGGGTGCAATCTCGGCCAGGGGCAGCAGCACGAACTCCCGCTCCTTCATGCCGTAATGGGGAACGATGAGGCGTTCATGCCTGATGATCTGATCGCCAAACAGCAGCAGATCGAGATCCAGGGTTCTTGGCCCCCATCGCTCATCCTTGCGCACACGTCCTTGTTCCAGCTCGATGCTTTGTAGTTGATCCAGCAGCGCCAGCGGCGTCAGCCGGGTGTTGAGTCGGGCCACGGCATTGACGTAGTCCGGCTGGTCAGCAGGGCCCATGGGGCGGCTGCTGTAAAACGACGAGGCCTGCACCAGCACGGATTCCGGCAAGGTCGCCAGAGCGGCGACGGCGCGACGAGCCTGACCGAGCGGGTCAGACAGGTTGGAACCAATGGCGATGAAGACCTCGGTCATCACGTCAGTTGTCACTCGGCCGCTTTCGGTTTGCGGCGACGGGGGCGACGACGGTTGCGGCTGTTGCTGCTGCGCTTCTCGCCATCGTTGCTGCGGGCCTCACCGGCCTGACCGCGCTCACCGCTTGCCGGGCGGCGGGTCGCCTCCCGTTGCAGCTGCGGGCGCACGTCCGGATTGGATTCCACGTAGCGCTCCCACCAGCTGGCCAGCTCGCCCAGACCGCGCTCGACCCGGTTGCGCAGCAACAGGAAATCAAACGCCGCGCGGAACTTGGGATGCTCCATGGCTCGCTCGGGGTGGCGGCCCTGACGGCGGGTCAGCCGCTGCTGTAGGGCCCAGATGTCGCGCACATCAGTGGTGAAGCGGCGCGGGACGGCGATGATCCGTACCTGGTTGTCCAGCACCTCGTTGATCGCCAGCATGAAGGCGTCATACCAGGGCAGGCCGCTCTCGTTCTCCAGCACCCGGCCGCGGGCCTCGACACAGCCCCACAACAGGGTGGCGTAGAGGAAGGCGGGGGTGACGCGCTTGTCTTCCCGGACCCGGGTGTCGGTATCGATCAGCGCCTGCTCGATGAACTGCTCGTAGGGCGAGTTGCCGTGCGGGGTAAACAGCGCCGCCACCTGCGGGAACAGCTGTTGGAACAGGCCGTATTCGCGCAGCAGTTTGTAGGTGGCCAGGCCATCGCCAGCCAGGAACAGCTTGAGGGTTTCCTCGAACAGGCGGGCCGCCGGAATATCCTGCAGCAGCGGCGCCAGCTCCTTGATGGGGGCGGCGGTGCGCGGGCTGATGGTCATGTCCAGCTTGGCGGCGAAGCGCACGGCGCGCAGCATCCGCACCGGATCTTCGCGGTAGCGGGTCTCGGGATCGCCAATGAGCTCCAGCTTGCGCTCGGCCAGGTCTTCCAGCCCGCCCTCGAAATCGTGCAGGGTGAAATCCTTGGCGCTGTAGTAGAGGGCGTTGACGGTAAAGTCGCGACGCTCGGCATCCTCTTCGATGGTGCCGTAGACGTTGTCGCGCAGCAGCATGCCTTCATCGGATTGGGCCGACACATGTTTGCTGGTATTGACCTGATGGTGGTGACCGCGGAAGGTGGCCACTTCGATCACGTCACGACCAAAGACGATGTGGGCCAGCCGGAAACGGCGGCCGATCAGGCGGCAGTTGCTGAACAGTGACTTGATCTGCTCCGGCGTCGCATCGGTAGCGATGTCGAAATCCTTGGGCGTCTTCCCGAGCAGCAGATCCCGGACTCCGCCGCCGACCAGGTAGGCTTCGTAGCCGCCCTTGTTCAGGCGATAGAGCACCTTGAGTGCATTCTCGCTGATCTCTTTGCGCGAAATCGGGTGCTGGTCACGGCTCAAGGTACGACGTTGCCCGGCGACACGGGCCGGAATGGGGGACTCCACCGACTGCTCGCCGTCTTCCTTGCCGAGCACTTTGCGGCAAAAGTTTGCGATCTGGGAAAAAATGGTACACCTCGTTATGACTTCAAATTGACGGGAGGCCAAAAAAATAGCGGCCTATCATAGCTCACGCCTAACCAAATGAAAAACCGTGCTGGCAATTGATCTCGTTTGAGAGGGCGCGGCCGGGAAAAATAGCGGTCTATTCCCATCGCTCACGCTTAACCAAATGAAAAACCGTGCTGGCAATTGATCTCGTTTGACTCGGATTATCCCGATAAAATCACGGCCAACCGCGGCGATTTACGTTCAATCAAACCAAAATTGCCTGCGCGGCTCAGTAATCAGCCAGCTGGATCTTCTCGCTGGCAGGCACCCGGGCCAACTGCCAGTGGGCGATGCCCCAGTCGATGATCTCGTCCACCCGGCTCGCCATCAGCTCGGGGGGCGGGCACTGGCCGAGAAAGTGCAGCGCCTGCCACAGGGCCGGGCGCACCTCGTCCTGTGCCAGCGCCGGTGCGTGATTCTGCTTGGAGAGCTTGTTGCCGTCGGCCTGCACCGCCAGCGGCAGATGCACCCAGGCGGGCACGGGGGCGTCCAGCGTCTGGTAGAGGGCGATCTGGCGCACCGTCGGCTCCAATAGATCGGCGCCGCGCACTATCTCGGTGATGCCGCAGTCCATGTCATCGACCACCACCGCCAGGTTGTAGGCATAGAGCCCATCGCGCCGGCGCACGATGAAATCTTCCTCGGCCAGCGCCGCCGGCACCGCAATGCGGCCCTGCAGCCCGTCCACAAAATCGTACACCGGGTGGTGTTGGCGCACGCGGGCGGCAGAGCCCTCTGCGGTCAGCCCAAGCGTGCGGCAGTGCCCGTTGTAAAAGCCGCCGCTCGCCATGATTTCGCGCCGGGTGCAGCGACACCAGTAGAGATCGCCGGCCCGGTAGAGCTGGTCGATGATCTCGTCATAGCGGCTGTGACGCCGGCTCTGGTACATCACCTCGCCATCCCACTGCAGACCATGTGCCTCCAGGGTCTGCAGTATGAGCGGGGCAGCCCCCGCCATCTCCCGCGGCGGATCGATATCTTCGATGCGCACCAGCCAGCGCCCCTGCCGTGCCCTGGCCTGCAGGAAACTGCCGAGCGCCGCGATCAGGGAGCCGAAGTGAAGCGGGCCTGAGGGGGAGGGGGCAAAGCGGCCGATATAAGGGCGGGTCTGGGACGAGGGGATGGTATTCACGGGCATGCGGATTCGGGCAAACGGGACATTGAGGCTGCATTCTGGGACGGCCCGGCCAAAAGCTCAATAAAAAAGGGAGCCCGCGAGCTCCCTTTTTTCTGTTATGCCAGAGGTCGGTATCAACCGGCCATCTGTTTTTCCTTGATTTCAGCCAGGGTCTTGCAGTCGACACAGAGGTCGGCGGTGGGTCTGGCTTCCAGACGGCGGATACCGATCTCGATACCGCAGTGTTCGCAGTAACCGAAGTCATCGTCTTCGAGCAGCAGCAAGGTTTTCTCGATCTTCTTGATCAGCTTGCGCTCACGGTCGCGGGTACGCAGTTCAAGAGCGAACTCTTCTTCTTGCGCGGCGCGATCCACGGGATCCGGAAAGTTGGCAGCCTCATCCTTCATATGGTCAACGGTGCGGTCAACTTCCTGCATCAGTTGGTTGCGCCAGGCTCCCAGGATCTTGCGAAAATGTGCCTTTTGTTGGTCATTCATGTACTCCTCACCCGGTTTTTCCTGGTAAGGCGCCACACCCGCAATGGCCAGGGGGCCCAGAGATTTCCTGTTTTCGCCTGTTGGCATGCCCTGTCTCCTAATTCAGCACGCTACCCGTGCCATCCATAAATTGAGGGCGACATCTATAGCAGAAGGGTAACTTGGAGGCAAACAAGCCGTACCAATAATGTTACCCACTCCAACATTTATTCGCTGCCCTCGGGTAGCAGGTGACAAGATTCAAACGGGATAAAATCTTGGGCCACCATGCTCTGCACCCCAACATGGGGTCGATAGCATAAAATTTCAACCCCTGCCGTAATTGCTTGCTCAATAAGCAGACTATAGTGCGGATCTATATGCGCTGCCGGGCGCATTCTCACGATTCCGGAGTGCAAAACCATAAATAACAGCACGGCTCTGTGGCCTGCCGCCTTCATGGCCATTAATTCACGCAAGTGCTTGGCGCCACGGGTGGTGACCGCATCGGGGAAGTAGCCCATGCCGGCTTGCTCCCGCTCGTCGAGCAGGGTCACCGATTTCACCTCGATATAACAGGCCGGCCGGTGGTCATCTTCCAGCAGCAGATCGATGCGACTGTTCTCTTCGCCGTATTTCACCTCGGTGCGCAGCCTGGCATAGCCGCGCAGCGGGGCGAGGGCATCCTGCTCGATCAGCTCCCGGGCCAGCTGGTTGGCGCGCGCCGTGTTGACGCAGATGAAGTGACCGGCCGGGCTCTCGGCGATCTCCCAGCTGTGGGGCAGCTTGCGCTTGGGGTTGCTTGATGTGGAGTACCAGACCCGGGTGCCCGGTTCGGCGCAGCCGGTCATGGCGCCGGTATTGGCGCAGTGGATGGTGATCACCTCGCCGTTGTCGAGCTGCACGTCGGTCAGGAAGCGCTTGTAACGGGAGATCAGCTGCCCGGATTGCAGGGGGGGATCGAAGATCATGGTATGGCTCTCTTAATCGATGAGTCTGGGCATGGCCGCCAGTCAGGATGCCATTTTCTCTCTGGCCCGCAGCGGCCAGCAGGCGAGGGGCTCGTAGCGCACCCCGTCCGGGGTCGAGAGGGATTGATAGAGGCAGAAGCGGTCGGCCTGCAGCACGAAATCGGGGGCGGGCAAGGCGGCCGGCGGTTCGCTCGCCTTGCGCGACAGGGTGACGTGGGGGCGATAGCCCTGCTCGCCGTTGCCAAGCCCCAGCTTCTCGCCATGGCGACGCAGCGCCCTGGCCAGCACGGTGAGCTCGTTGGGCCACTCCGTCGGGCCGACCCAGGCAGCCTTGGCGCGGCCGAACCAGCCGGTTTCATTGAGCGCTATGGTGAGCGGCGGGCAGTGCTGGCGCTCGACGGCGGCCATCAGGCGGGTGGTGGTGAGCTGATCTGCTTCGCCGAGGAAGGCCAGCGTCAGGTGGAGATTGGCGGCGGGCACCGGTTGACCCGGCCAGGGCAGCTGGTCGCACCAGGCGACGAGATCGGGTGCCAGCGCCTCGGCGGGCAGGGCAAAGAAGAGTTTGGCCATTCGGGTGAGCATGCCTCTTTCATGCAGACAGGGTGGCCCATTCTAGGGCAGCCACTGCATCCTGTCTCGCCGGCCGACATCCGCTCACGGTGCCCGGCCAGGCTGTGGCAGAATAGGCGCCGTTTTACGACTTGCAACAAGAAGGTGCAGATCCCTTTGTCTTCCCTCCCCATAGTGTCGGTGCTGCCCGCACTCTTTGCCGCCATCGACAACCATGCCAGCGTGATCCTGCAGGCGCCTCCCGGCGCGGGCAAATCGACCCTGCTGCCGCTGGAGCTGGTGCGCCAGCATCGGCTGCCCGGTCGCATCATCATGCTGGAACCGAGACGTCTCGCGGCGCGCAACATCGCAGCCTTTCTGGCGCGCCAGCTCGGGGAGAAGGTGGGCGAGCGCATCGGCCTGCGGGTACGTGGCGAGAGCCGCACCAGCAGCCAGACCCGGCTCGAGATCGTCACCGAAGGGGTGCTGACCCGGATGCTGCAGCAGGATCCTGAGCTTACCGGCGTCTCCCTGGTCATCTTCGATGAGTTCCACGAGCGCAGCCTGCACGCCGATACCGCGCTGGCCTTCGCCATCGAGAGCCAGCAGGGATTGCGCGATGACCTCAAGCTGCTGGTGATGTCTGCCACCCTGGATGGCATGGCACTGGAGCGGCTTTTGCCGGAGGCCCCGGTGGTTCGCTCGGAGGGGCGCGGTTTTCCCATCGACTACCACTATCGCCCCGCCAATCGCCAGCAGTGGCTGGAACCCCAGGTCGGCGCCGTGGTGCTGGAGGCGCTGGCTGCCCATGCTGGCAGCCTGCTGGTGTTCCTGCCGGGCCAGGGAGAGATCGAGCGGCTGGCGCAGTGGCTGGAAGGGCGGCTGCCGGACGAGGTGACCCTCGCCCCTCTCTACGGCCGCCTCGACATGGCGGCCCAGCAGGCGGCCATCGAGCCGGCACCTGCGGGGCGCCGTAAGCTGGTGCTCACCACCAATGTGGCGGAGACCTCGCTCACCATCGAGGGGAGCTCCGTGGTGGTCGACAGCGGGCTGGAGCGGCGCGCCTCATTCGACATCAAGAGCGGCGTCACCCGGCTGGAGACCCGCCCCATCGCCAAAGCCTCCGCCACCCAGCGGGCGGGTCGCGCCGGTCGTCTCGGCCCCGGTGTCTGCTACCGGCTCTGGAGCAGCGAGGTGCAGGAGCGCCTCGCCGAGCAGAGCCCGCCCGACATCCTCACCCAGGAGCTGACCAGCCTGCTGCTGGACGCCGCCCAGTGGGGGGCCAAGGTCGAAGAGCTGCCGCTGCTGGACATGCCGCCGGCCACCGCCGTGGCCAGCGCCCAGCGGCTGCTGGTGGCCCTCGGTGCCATGAAGCCGGAGGGTGAGCAACAACTTACCCCGGCCGGCCGCGCCATGGCGGCCTTCGGTACCCATCCCCGGCTTGCCCGCATGCTGCTGCGCGCGCGCGAGCTGGAGGCCGAAGGTCTGACAGGGATTGTCGCCGATGCGGCTTTCCTGGTGGCGCTGCTGGAAGAAGATCTGCGAGGATCGGAGCGCCTCTCCGTGCTGTTCCACCGCCGTCAGGGGGCCCTGCGCCAGAGTGCGGCGCGCTGGTTCGAGCGGCTCGGCGCCCGCCCCGCCAGTGCGCAGGGGCAATGGCTGGGGCTGCTGTGTGCCCTCGCCTGGCCCGATCGCATCGGCAAGCTGCGCAGCGGCAGCCGCTATCAGCTCAGTGGCGGGGTGAGCTGCGATCTGGTAGAAGGTCACCCCTGTCAGGGGCAGGGGGCGCTCATTGCCATCGAGATGGGCCAGAACGAGCGCGGCAGCCGCATCTTCATCGCCGAACCGATAGAGCTTGATGAACTGGTGCGCCAGCTGCCTGAGTTGGTGAGCGAGCGCCAATGGTTCGACTGGGACGAGCGCGAGGAGCGGGTGCGGGCCGAACGCCAGCAGGTGCTCGGCGAGCTGGTGCTGAGCCAGCGGCCGCTGACGGATCTCTCCGATGAACAGAAGGGGCGCTGCCTGCTGCAGGGCATCCGGAGCAAGGGGCTGCATGTGCTGCCCTGGGATGACGCCAGCGAGGGGCTGCTGGCCCGATTGCGCTGTGCCCGCGACTGGTTGCCCGACGAAGGGTGGCCGGCCATGGACGAGGGGTGCCTGCTGGCTGACCTGGAGCAGTGGCTGCTGCCGGCGGTGAGCGGCATGACCCGGCTGGAACAGTTGAAAAAACTCGATATGAGCGACATCCTGCGCCAGTCGCTGCCCTGGCCATTGCCCAAGCGGCTGGACGAGGCGCTGCCCGGCCACTTTAGCGCGCCGACCGGCAGCCGGGTGCGGATCCGCTATCAGCCGGGTCAGGCGCCGGTGATCCCGGTGCGCATTCAGGAGATGTTCGGGCAGGCTGCGACCCCGTGCGTGGCCGATGGCCGGGTGGCGCTGGTGGTGGAGCTGCTCTCCCCGGCCCAGCGGCCGCTGCAGATCACCGCCGATCTGGCCGCCTTCTGGGCCGGCTCCTACGAGCTGGTGAAGAAAGAGATGAAGGGACGCTACCCCCGCCACTACTGGCCGGACAATCCGCTGGAGGCGATGCCGACCAGGGTCACCAAGAAGAAGATGGGATTGTAGGTTCGATTGGCCAAGTCTGATCGGACGTTCGCGAACGCGACATAACAAGTAGAAAGGAAAGCAAAGAGGATTTATGGCAACGCAACGACGCAAGCGCACCCCCAAGAAGGCGGCGCCCAAACGCACCATCTGGCGCACGCTGTTCTGGCTGGGCTTCAAGCTCTCCCTGGTGGGAGCGGCCTTCATGGTGGTGTTTGGCATCTACCTCGATACCAAGGTGCGTGAACGCTTCGACGGCGAGAAGTGGCAGTTGCCGGTGATGGTCTACAGCCGGCCGCTGGAACTCTATCCCAGCCAGCGCCTCTCCCAGGCCCAGATGCTGCGCGAGCTCAACATGCTGAGCTACAAGCAGGTGCGTCAGCCCCACACTCCGGGCGAGTATGCAGTGAGCGGCAACCGCATCGAGCTTATCCGTCGGCCGTTCGAATTCCATGACGGAGCCGATGCCGCCCGCGGCCTGCGCCTCACCTTCAACGGCGCGCGGCTGGAGGGGATCCAGTCGCTGGAGAATCAGCGTCAGCTCGGCTACGCCCAGATGGACCCGGTGCTGCTCGATCGCCTCAACACCGAGGATCGGGAAGACCGCCTGCTGGTGCGCATCGCCGAGGTGCCGGACAGCCTGCTGATCACCCTGCTCACCACCGAGGATCGCGACTTCTACCAGCACGGCGGCGTCTCGCCGGTGGCCATCATGCGGGCCATGGCGGCCAACCTGCTGGCGGGTCGCACCGTGCAGGGGGGCAGTACCCTGACCCAGCAGCTGGCCAAGAACTTCTTCCTGACCCGGGAACGCAGCCTGTGGCGCAAGGCGCAGGAAGCCTACATGGCGGTGCTGATCGACTATCGCTACAGCAAGGACGAGATCCTGGAGGCCTACCTCAACGAGGTCTATCTGGGGCAGAACTTCTCCCAGGGGGTCTATGGTTTCGGGCTCGCCTCCTACTTCTACTTTGGCATTCCGGTCAACGAGCTGGACATCGATCAGGTGGCCCTGCTGGTGGGCATGGTGAAGGGCCCCTCCTATTACGATCCCTGGCGCTTCCCGGAGCGGGCCAAGGCGCGTCGTGATCTGGTGCTCAAGCTGCTGATGGATCACGGCAGCCTGCAACCGGCCGAGTATGAACTCGCCAGCAAGCAGCCGCTCGGCATCATCACCCGCGGCCAGATGAGCTATGGCCGCACCCCGGCCTTTATGGGCCTGCTCAAGCGGGAGATCCAGAGTCGCTTCGGCCCGGATCTGCTCAAGCAGTCCGGCCTCAAGATCTTCACCAGTCTGGATCCCATCGCCCAGCATGCCGCCGAGCAGGCGGTGGAGTCGGGTCTGGCCCAGATCGAGAAGCTGCGCGGCAAGAAGAAGCTGGAGGCGGCCATGGTGGTCTCCGACTGGCACAAGGGCGAGGTGGTGGCCATGGTGGGCGGCCGGGATCCGCGCTATGCCGGCTTCAACCGGGCGCTGGATGCCCGTCGCCAGATAGGCTCGCTGGTCAAGCCGGCAGTCTACCTGACCGGTCTCTCCAACGGCCTGACCCTGGGCACGCCGCTCAAGGACCAGCCGATCCGCATTCGTGGCAAGGATGGCCAGATCTGGACCCCGCAAAACTACGACCGCAAGTTCCGCCAGAGCGTGCCGCTGATGGATGCGCTGGCCAGCTCCCTCAACGTGCCGACCGTCAATCTGGGGCTGCAGGTGGGGCTGGACAAGGTGGTGGACACCCTGCACAAGCTGGGGGTGGAGCAGGAGATCCAGCCCTATCCCTCGCTGGTGCTGGGGGCGGTGGCGCTCTCGCCGATGGAGGTGAACCAGATGTATCTGCCCATCGCCAACCAGGGGCTGACCCAGCCGCTGTCGGCGATCCGGGCGGTGGTCAACAGCGACGGCAGCAAGCTCTATCAGCATGATGAAGCGGCCAAGCGGGTGACCGACGAGCAGGCCAGCTGGCTGACCCTGTTCGCCATGACCAAGACGGTGAGCCAGGGCACGGCGCGCGCGCTCGGTGCCAAGTTCCCCGGCGCCACCATGGCGGCCAAGACGGGCACCACCAACGAGCTGCGCGACTCCTGGTTCACCGGGCTCGACAACAACGAGCTGGTCAGTATCTGGGTCGGTCGCGACGACAACACCCCGGCCGGCCTGACCGGTGCCAGCGGTGCCCTGCAGCTGTTCAGCGGCTACATGAGCCAGCGCGGGGTCAACAGCCTGGCCATGAACATGCCGCAAGGGGTGAGCTGGGCCAGCTTCTCCCGCGCCAGCGGCACCCGGGTCACCAGCGACTGCCCCGGCAGTCTGCAGGTGCCGGCCAAGCTGGCCGGGCTGGCCGAGCCCATGGGCTGCGCCAGCCCGGTGTCCAGCCCGGCCAATGCGCTGGACAACTGGTTCAACGGTTTCTTCAACTGACCGCGGCGGGCAGCCCAGGCTGCCCGCTTGCCCGGAGTGTTCATGTCACATCCTCTGTTTGATGCCATCCACCACGTGGCCATCATCGCCAGCGACTATGCGCGCTCGCGCCACTTCTACCATCAGGTGCTGGGGCTGCCCATCATCGCCGAGACGCTGCGCGAGGAGCGCCAGTCGTGGAAGCTGGATCTGGCGCTGCCGGACGGCAGCCAGCTGGAGTTGTTCAGCTTCCCGGCGCCGCCGCCGCGCTCCTCCCGGCCGGAGGCGTGCGGCTTGCGCCATCTGGCCTTTCGGGTCGCTGAGCTCGACCGGGTCATCGCCCATCTGCAGGGTCATGGTATCGAGGTGGAGCCGGTGCGGGTGGATGAGCTGACCAGCAAGCGCTTTACCTTCTTCGCCGACCCCGACGGCCTGCCGCTGGAGCTCTACGAAGCGGGCCGCTGAGGCAGACCTGTCGCGAGCCTGCATTGCCTCATAAAGAGCAGAAGCCGCCCGGTTAGCCGGGCGGCTTCTTTTCATGGTGTGCGGTGCGTGACGGGGGCGATCAGGCGGTGGTGAGCAGGGTTACCGCAACGGCCATCACCAGCATGCCGACCCAGCCGATGGGCTTGAGCCGCTCGCCAAACAGCAGCAAGCCACCGAGGGCGGTGCCCAGAATGCCGATGGCACCCCAGGTGGCATAGGCCACGGCCAGATCGATCTTGCCGGTGCTCACCGCTTCCGACAGCAGGGTGAAGGCACACAGCACCAGCAGGATGCCGAGAAACCCCCAGCCTTTGTGACGAAAACCAACCGAGCGGTTGATCGCCATGTTGGCACCGATATCCAGCAGGGCCGCCCCCAGTACGATGATCAACGGGTGCATACGGCCTCCTTGGCAGCGCCAAGGCAGCGAGTACAGCCAGTACCTGCGGCCGGTTTGTCATGGGCAGCGCCAAGACGGCGGGTGCTGCCGGTGCCTGCGGCCGGTTTGTCATGGGCAGCGCCAAGGCGGCGGATGCTGCCGGTGTCCGCGGTCGGTTCGTCATGGGTTTCACCCATTGTCACCAGAACAATACCCACTATGGCCAGCGCTAGTCCGATCAACTCCTGAGCATTCAGGTGGTAGTCGAGGAACAGCACGGAGACGACGGTGATCAGCGCGATCCCCAGCCCCTCCCAGAGCGCGAAGGCAATACCAATGGAGATTGTTTTGGCGGCTTTGGCCAACAACAGATAAGAGAAGGAGATGAGCAGCCACATTGGCAGATAGTTGAGCCAGCCGGCCTCGTTCTCCGGGATCATGGCCATGCTGGAGGTCCCGGCGACCTCGGTCAGAATGGCGCCCGTCAGGAAGATGCGGGCCAGGAGCATGCGATTGAATAACATAAAATGTCCTTTTGTTGCTGCGACGGGGCCATGATAGCCGCAGCTTGCTCAGGCGACAGAATCGCTGAGCGTCGACAATTCAGACGCTGATGGTTTGCCTTGCGAGAAGGGGGCAAGGTAAGGTGAATATCGGATACCCTGCTCACGACCCAGATCATGAAGCTCTATCAGATACAACTCTTTGTGGAATCAGCCAGCAGTGGCTCCATTGCCAATACGGCGCGCCGGCTTGGCAAGAGTCGCAGCGCCGTCAGCACGGCGATAGCGGCGCTTGAGGTTGAGCTTGGCGTCGAACTTTTTGAACGAGGTGCCAACCAGAGCCGCTTGACCGAGATCGGCGAGCAGGTGCTGGACGACTGCAAACGGCTGCTGCAGGCCGCCAACAGCCTCAAACTCAAGTGCGAACACTACGCCTCCGGCGCCGAGGTGGCGCTGCGGGTGGCGCGGGATGACGCCATTCCCGAGGCGGTGTGGCGGGAGATGCTGGGGGCGCTGCGCCACCAGTTTCCCGGCACCAGCATCTCGCTGGTGCTGGCCTCGCCGCCGGAGCTGCCCGCGCTGGTGGAGGAGGGGTTTGTCGACGCCGCCTTCGGCCTCATCACCGAGGAGCAGGAGCGCAGCGGCCTCAACATCGAGGTGCTCAACCCGATCCGCACCCTGATGGTGGTGGCCCCGAGCCACCCGCTGGCCAGCCTGAAGCGGGTATTGCAGCAGGATCTGACCGGTCATACCCAGGTCACCCTCTCCTATGTGGACGAATTTTCGGTCAAGAGCCTGCTGCCCATCGGCGGCCACCACATCGGGCTGTCGAGCTTCGAGCTGATGCGCGATGCGGTGCTCGACGGCCTCGGCTGGGCCGTGCTGCCGTCGCCGCTGATCCAGAGCCAGCTGCGGCAAGGGGAGCTGTTGACCTTGAAGCACAAGTTCAGCCTGCAGTGGCGCGACTACGGCGTCTATCTGTCGCAAAATGCCTATCACGGCAAGGTGTTGGCCTGGCTGAGGAAGGCAATCCAGGCCTATCTCGAACCGTTCGAATAAACCGGCCGGCGCTGGGCGGACACGAGGGGGGCAAGTGCAGGGGCTTGTGATCCATCACTGCCTGATGGTACATACTGTCAGTACCCTCATGCAGCGCCTGGAGGCGTGAACGATATGAGCAGTGCCCAAGACAAGGACGAGCTCTGGCTGGATGACGACATCATCGAGCTGGATGACGATGAGGCCGTGGTGACCAAGGCGATCAACCCCTGGCAGGTGTTGATCGTCGATGATGAGCCGGACATTCATCATGCCACCCGGCTGGCACTTTCCAACATTCAGTACAAATCCCGCCCGCTTGAACTGCTCAACGCCTACAGCGGCGCTGAAGCGGCCCGCATGCTGCTGGCCAATCCGCGCATCGCCCTGATCCTGCTCGACGTGGTGATGGAGACCGAGGATGCCGGCCTGCGGCTGGTGCACCAGATCCGTAACGAGATGCACAACAGTCTGGTGCGTATCGTGCTGCGCACTGGCCAACCGGGGCAGGCCCCGGAGCAGCGGGTGATCCTCGATTACGACATCAACGACTACAAGACCAAGACCGAGCTGACGGTGCAGAAGCTCTATACCACCGTTATCGCCTCCCTGCGCTCCTACGAGACCCTCTGCGCCATCGACAAGAGTCGGCAGGGGCTCGGCAAGATACTGGAGGGGGCGGGGGATCTCTATCATCTGCATTCGCTGCGGGAGTTTGCCTCCGGCGTGCTCAAACAGATCAGCGCCATTCTCGACGTGGGCACCGAAGGCGCCATCTGCGCCGAACGCCGGCCCGGCTCGCAGGAGCTGGAGATCCTGGCGGCCACCGGCGACTATGAATCCTTGCTGAGCGATGTGCCGCTCAGCGCCTTCCCGGCCCTGCACGATTCGGTGATGAGTGCGCTGGCCAACCGCTGCAACCGCTTCGAGCATCCCCAGGATGCGCTCTATATCGCCGCCCAGAACGGGCGTGAGTTCGTGCTCAATTTTACCCCCACCCAGCCGCTCGATCCGCTCGAGTGCGATCTGCTGGACGTGTTCTGCCAGCGGATCTCGGCGGCGTACGACAACCTCTATCTCTACAACCAGCTGCTGCGCGCCCAGGAGGCGACCGTGGTGGCGCTGGCGGCGCTGGCGGAGTTCCGCGATTCGGATACAGGTGATCACGTGCTGCGGGTGCAGAAGCTCTCCGATGCCATCGTGGCCGAGCTGCAGCAGGCGGGGGCCTATCCCGATGAGCTGACACCGGGCTTCGTCGACATGATCGGCATGGCCAGCATACTGCACGACGTGGGCAAGGTGGGCACGCCGGACCACATCCTGCACAAGCCGGGCCGGTTCGAACCGGATGAGTGGGTCATCATGGAGCAGCACGCGGACATCGGCGCCAGCATATTGCACAAGGCGGGGGAGATGGTGGAGGGCACCAGCTATCTGTCGCTGGGGGCCGAGATTGCTCGCGGCCATCATGAACACTTCGATGGCAAGGGTTACCCGGAGCAGCTGGCCGGCCAGCAGATCCCGCTGTCGGCCCGCATCGTGGCCGTGGTCGACGTGTTCGATGCCCTGCTCAGCAAGCGGCCCTACAAGGAGCCCTGGTCACTGGCCCAGACCATGGAATATATCCTGTCACGCTCCGGCAGCCAGTTCGATCCCCTGGTGGTGCAGGCGCTCCAGCGTTTGGTCAGCCAGTCGCGGCTGCCATACGAGCTGTGACACCGGACGGAAACAACAAAGGGGCCACTGGCCCCTTTGTTGTTTCCGGCTGCCTGCGCCACCGCATCGATCTCGTCAGCGCGGCGCGTAGCGTGTGCGGGGCTGCTGCCGGCGAAACGGCAACAGCACCAGGCTGAGCAACAGATCGCCAAGCAGGGCTGCGAGCAGGCCTGCCGCCATGCCGCAGACGATGGCGGCCTGCTTGAGCGGCACCACGTAGCTGTAGTTTTGCAGGGTATCCTGCCAGAGCTGGGGCTCGGCGCGCAGCAGCAGGTGGGAGAGTTGCCGGTACCAGGGATGGTGCTTGTAGACGCTCTCCTGCTGCAGGGTCTGGCGCTGGCTGACCAGCAGCTGCAGGCTGGCAGCATCTTTGGCGAATACCGGATCCGGGTTGGTGCGGTAGTGGTTGACCAGGGCCGTCAGATCGCCGTCGAAATGCTGGTCCGCCGTCTCCTGAAAAGGGGCCAGGCTGAGGCTGGCCTGTTGCAGGCGGGCATCCAACCGCTGGTAGTAGAGGTCGATCAGACCCGGGATCTGCACGCCGGCCAGCAGGCCCAGGGCAAACAGCATCATCCGAAGGTAGCTGCGCATAGCACTCGTCATCTCGCGAAATAGAGGGACTCCATACTAGCCGCAAGGCTGCAACAGGCCAAGCCGGCAGGGGACGCGCCGGCTTTCCGGATAGGAGGCATGACCCTTTCCTCCCTCGTTTGTGTGATTCACGTCACGCTTTTTATGCTTTAAAATACGGCCCCATTTTTCGGGGAGGAGAGTCCGTATGCGCAAATTTATACCCTGTTATCTGTTGGGTGGTCTCATCGCCATCAGTTGGGCCGCTTTGCCCGATCACGGCCCCTGGGATCAGTGGGATCTCGCCGTCTTCCATCTGGTCAATGGCTGGCTGGGTCAGGCTCAGTGGTGGGCCGATCTGGTGGCCGTGACCAACAACCGGCTGTTCGATCTGGCGGTACTCTCCTGCATGGGGCTGATCCTCTCTCACTGCTTCTGGTGTGCGGACGAGCAGGGACGCCGCCGGCTGGTGGCCATGGGGATCGTCATGCTGCTGGGGGCCCTGGTGATCAACCAGTTCGGTCATCTGCTGCCGGTCAGCCGGCCGAGCCCGACCCTGACGGTGACGGACGCGCTACGGGTGACCCAGCTCAGCGAGATCCCGACCAAGGATTCGTCCAGCGACAGCTTCCCCGGCGATCACGCCCTGTTCCTGATGATCTTCGCCGGTTTTGCCCTGCGCTATCTGCCACGCTGGGCCGGGGTGACGGCGCTGCTGATGGTGCCGTTGTTCTCGGCGCCCCGCATCCTCTCCGGCGCCCACTGGCTGACGGATGTCTATGTGGGGGCCCTGTCGCTGACCCTGCTCTGTCTGCCGCTGCTGCTGTTGACCGGGCTGTCGGATGCGCTGATCGGCTGGATCGCCCAGCGACTGCCGCGTCTGCCGGGCTGGCAGTGGCTGGCGGGCAAAACGCCGGCGAGTCAGCAATAAAAAAGAAGGTCGGTGCATACCGGCCTTCTTTTTGGCTACTTCCCGCCGGTGACTGTGGTCGTCGCGAAATGACCATGACTACCACCGGTGGCCCCAGGCCTGCTGGCCCTCATAGACAAGTATTAGCAGATTCGTTCGGGCGTGCTCATCATGACTTTCTCCAGATAATCGTTTGCATGGGCTGAATGCTTGATCCTGACCAAGATTTTTTATTTTTGCTGCCTTAGAATCGCCGCCCGTTGCTGGAGAATTCTGTATGTTAATTAATCTTTTGCGCCTGATATTCATCATCTGCGCCCTGGTGTTCATCTTCATGCTAGTACGGGCCTGGTGGCACAAACGGCAACAGGGGGAGCTGGAATCGACCCCCTTCTGGCCGGTGGCGGCCATCGGTTTTGTCGCCAATTTTCTCGATACCCTGGGGGTCGGCAGTTTTGCGGTGAAGACCGCCTGCTACAAGCAGTTCAAGCTGATCGACGATCGGCTGTTGCCGGGCACCCTCAACGGCCAGTGCGTGTTGCCGACGGTCACCCAGTCGCTGATCTTCATCGGCGCCGTGCAGGTGGATCCGCTCACCCTCATCGGCATGATGGTGGCCGCCGCTGCCGGGGCGGCCTGGGGGGCGCGCCACGTCGCCTCGTTCGATCGCCAGACCATCCGGCTGGTGATGGCGGTCTCCCTGCTGGTGGTGGCCGGCCTCATCTTTGCGGGCCTGCTTGGGCTGTTCCCCCTCGGTGGCGATGCCATGGGGCTGACCGGTTACAAGCTCGGGATCGCGCTGCTCGGCAACTTCATCTTCGGCGTACTGATGAACGTGGGCATCGGCCTGTTCGCCCCCTGCATGACCCTGGTCTATCTGCTCGGCATGAATCCGCTGGCGGCGTTTCCCATCATGATGGGCTCCACCGCCGTGCTTAGCGTCTTCTCGGCGGGCACCTTCATCCGCAAAGGGGCCTTCGACGCCAAGGCGGTGCTGGCGGTGGCCATCTTCGGCCCTGTCGGCGTGGTGCTGGCGGCCATGCTGGTCAAATCCATGGACATGGCGATGCTCAAATGGCTGGTGGCCTTCATCGTCATCTATACCTCCTGGACCATGTACGCCTCCTGGCGGGCGGCGCGGCGGGCGCCACAACCCCGGCTGGCAGGCGTCACTGGTTAGCCAGTACGGCGCGAGTCGGTGCTGGCCGTGGAGTATTGAAGTGATTGCAGATCTTCAGCGTTATCTATACCTCCTGGACCATGCCCGCTTCTTGGCGGGCGGCGCGGCGGGCACTGCAACTCCGGCTGGCAGAGGTCGCAGGCTGGCCTGCACCAGAGCCGCTTCGGCCCTGGCCCCCAAAAACACATAGAGCCCGAGGGCCAGCAGCAGCCCCACGGCGCACCCCATCACACCCACCGCCGGCCAGAGCAGTTCGCTCTGGCCGAGCGAGCCCTTGAACAGCAGCAACAGCCCCTCGATGGAGACCGCGATCAAGATGGCGGCGATGAAGCGGGTAATGGTGCGGCGAATCGCGCTGTGGCGAAAGATGTCCTTATGCAGCAGCACCTCCTCTTCCAGAATGGTTTTGCCCAAGTCGAATACCGCCAGCGCCAGGGTCAGGAAGATGATGGCACTGAAGGCCCCCAGCCGGTTCTGCTGCGCCCCGCACAGCAGCAGATAGAGCTGCTCCAGCCCGTGCCAGATGAGCGTCGCGACGATCAGAAACAGCGCCAGACTCAGCACCACATAAACCCCCTTGAACCAGGGCATGGCCCGGCGTCGTTCCCTGTCCCCCATCAGCCAGGCGATGAGCTGGTTCAGGCAGAGGGTCAGCTCACGGCCCTGGCCTCTCACGATCAGGTGCAAACGGGCTTGCGGCGCCGGCACCGGTGGCAGGATCCCGAGCGGTTCCCGACTGGGTGCCTGGTTCAGGATGAAGGGATAACTGCGGAGTGAATCGGGTGATGCCGTGAGCAGTCCCAGCAGCAGAGGAGCCAGTTCGGCTTCGTACTCCTGATAGCGTCGCAGCACATCGATGGGGCTCATTTCCGCCATATACACCTCGCTCAAACGGGCTTGCATCCAACTTGCAGGGTGCAAATTGTGGGCCCGTTTTATGACGGGCAGAGGGGCGGGATATGCACCGTTTGGTGACAGAGCAGCACCGCTTGCGTAAATGCTGCACCAACATCGGGCGTACCGGGGGAGGCCGAAGGACGCCGAAGCGGCAATGAAAAAAGGGCCCGTGAAGGGCCCTTTTGCGAGAAGCGGCGGCTTAGCCGGCCAGTTTGGCGAAGCTGCGCTCGGCGGCGGCCAGGGTGTGTTCAATCTCCTTGTCGCCGTGCGCCAGCGACAGGAAGCCCGCCTCGTAGGCACTCGGCGCCAGGTAGACACCCTCTTCCAGCATCAGGTGATAGAAGCGCTTGAAGCGTTCCATGTCACAGCGGGTCACCTGCTCGTAGCGGGTGATCTCGGGCTCGTCGGTGAAGAAGAAGCCGAACATGCCGCCCACGTAGTTGATGGCAAGCGGGATGCCGTGCTTGGCGGCAGCGGCTTTCAGCCCTTCGGCAACCCGGGCTGTCTTGGCGCTCAGCTGCTCATAGAGGCCCGGCTCCAGCAGCAGATCCAGCATGGTAAGGCCGGCAGCCATGGCCACCGGGTTGCCGGAGAGGGTGCCGGCCTGATAGACGGGGCCGGTTGGGGCGATGTGCTGCATCACCTTCTTCTTGCCGCCGAAGGCGCCGACCGGCATGCCGGCACCGATGATCTTGCCGAGGGTGGTGAGATCCGGGTCGATATTGTAGTGGCCCTGGGCGCCGCGCAGGGAGACGCGAAAGCCAGTCATTACCTCGTCCAGGATCAGCAGGGCGCCGGCCTCGTCACAGATGGCGCGCAGCCCTTCCAGGAAGCCGGGTACCGGCGGGATGCAGTTCATGTTGCCGGCCACCGGCTCGACGATGATGCAGGCGATCTCGCTGCCGTACTGGCTGAAGGCTTCGCGCACCGACGCCAGATCGTTGAACACGCAGGTGAGGGTGTGCTTGGCAAAGTCGGCCGGGACGCCCGGGCTGTTGGGCTGACCCAGGGTCAGCGCGCCGGAGCCGGCCTTGACCAGCAGGGAGTCGGCGTGGCCGTGGTAGCAGCCTTCGAATTTGACGATCTTGTCGCGACCGGTGTAGCCGCGGGCCAGCCGGATGGCGCTCATGGTCGCCTCGGTGCCGGAGTTGACCATCCGGACCTGTTCCATGGAGGGGACGATCTGGCGCACCTTCTCGGCCATCAGCACTTCGATCTCGGTCGGCGCGCCGTAGCTCAGTCCCTTCTCCACCGCCTTGATGACGGCGGCCTTGATGGCCGGGTGGTTGTGACCCAGCAACATGGGGCCCCAGGAACCGATGTAATCCACATAGGCCTGGCCATCCACGTCATAGAGGTAGGCGCCATCGGCGTGATCGATGAAGCGGGGTGTGCCGCCGACCCCATTGAAGGCGCGGACCGGTGAGTTGACGCCGCCCGGAATGGTCTGGCGGGCCTGTTCAAACAGCTGATCTGATTTTGACATGGATCATCCTTAATGGGATTTTGGTCGTCACACAGGCGCAGGTGGCCGATTGCGGCTCGGCAGTCAGGGGGCGCTGGAGTATGCTTGCGCTCTTGACCCCGGCCAAGGACTGCCCCGTGTTAAATGAAACGGGCCGACTATAGCAGAAAGGCCCGGTGCTGGGCAGCCGGACAGCAGGCCGGATGATCGTCACCTCCGTCAGCAAACGAATGTGGTTTTTTCATGTCGCAACAAGCTCTCTCCTCCTCCGAACCGCTCTCGCCTCCCCGCGGCCCTGTCCTGCGGCGGATCATTCATCAAGACAAGATGCCCCTGCTGGTGCTGCTGTTGGCGGCGCTGGTCGGCACCCTGGCCGGGTTGGTCTGCGGACTGTTCGAGTCCGGCGTGCACTGGCTGGCACAGCAGCGTGTCGACCTGCTGGCCGATCGCCCCTGGTGGCAGCTCGGCCTGCTCGGCTTTGGTTTCAGCGCCTTGCTGGGTTGTATTGGTTATTTCCTGACCCATACCTTTGCGCCGGAGGCGGGTGGCTCCGGCATTCCCGAGATTGAGGGGGCCATGGACGAGCTGCGTCCGGTACGCTGGTGGCGGGTGTTGCCGGTCAAGTTCTTCGGTGGCATCTGCACCCTGAGCTCCGGCATGGTGCTGGGGCGGGAAGGCCCGTCGGTGCAGATCGGCGGCAACCTCGGCAAGATGGTGGCGGATATCTTCCGGCTACCGAAGGAGCATGGCCACGCCCTGCTGGCAGCCGGGGCTGCGGGCGGTCTGGCCGCGGCCTTCAATGCGCCGCTGGCGGGGATCCTGTTCGTGATGGAGGAGATGCGCCCGCAGTTTCGCTACTCCTTTCTGGCCATCAAGGCGGTGGGCATCTCCGCCATCATGGCGACCCTGATGCTGCAGAACATGAAGGGGCAGGGGGCGGTGATCAGCTTGCCTCACTACGATGCGCCGGCTCTCAGGGCGCTCTGGCTGTTCCTCTTCATGGGGGCCGCTTTTGGCGTGCTGGGTTTTGTCTTCAACAAGCTGGTGCTGGCCTGTCAGGATGGTTATCTGGCGCTGCATCAAAACAAGCGCCATCGCTTCGTGGCCATCGGGACGCTGGTGGCAGGAACCTTCGGCGTGCTGTCGCTGGTTGCCCCGGCGGTGACCGGCGGCGGTACCGAGCTCATCCCCCATCTGATGGGCGGGGAGTATGCGATGGCCACCTTGTTCCTCATCTTCTCCATCCGGCTGGTGGCTACCCTGGTCTGTTTCTGCTCAGGCGCGCCGGGCGGGGTGTTTGCCCCGACTCTGGCGCTGGGCACCCTGTTCGGGGTGGTGTTCGGGCATCTGTTCCATGCGGCCTTCCCGGAGCTGGGCATCGAACCCGGTGCCTTTGCCATTGCCGGAATGGGCGCGTTGTTTGCCGCCACCGTACGTGCCCCCATCACGGGGATCGTGCTGGTCACCGAGATGACCGACAACTATCAGCTGATCCTGCCCATGATGATCACCACGGTCGGTGCGACCCTGGTGGCGCAGTGGTTGGGGGGGCGCCCGATTTATTCCCAGATCCTCGAGCGAACTTTACGGCTCGCTGCGCGTCAAAAGCGGGGAGAAAGCGGCGTCACCGCCGGTTAACCCTTTGTCTGCCGGCCTGAATCTGCTTGAGTCGCGTATAGTGAAGGGAGCGTGGCCGCAGTATGCGCAGTAACAAAAGAGGCCTTATGTCCCAGATAGTGAAGTGGTTGGCAGTGCTGATGGTGGGGGCGCTCATCGGCTATTTCGTCGGTAATCGCCAGGAGCTGGCCCAGAGCAGCTTGCTGACGGTGCAGCAGGAGACGCTGGAGCGCCAAGGCAAGGCCATCGGCCAGCTCAAGAGCGAGCTCGGCATCAAGGAGACTCTGCTGGCTACCCAGAAGGCGGCGTTCGAGCAGTTGCAGCAGGCGCTCAAGGATCAGGAGGCCCAGGTACAGGAGCAGAAGCGCCAGCTGGCCTTCTTCGAGCGGATCATGCGCCCCACCGGCGAGCAGGTGGGGGTGGTGATCGACAACCTCACCCTGCAGGAGACCAGTATCCCTGGCCGTTATCACTATCGGCTGGCGCTGACCCAGCCCGCCAAGAAGCGCGAGCTGTTTCGTGGTCAGGTACAGATAAAGGTGGAAGGCAGTCAGGGCGACAAGCCCAGAACCCTCGGCAGCCGTGAGCTGGGTATGAAGGTAGGAGAGGGGCGCTATGCACTGCGTTACTTCCAGCTGCTGGAAGGCAACTGGCAGTTGCCGGAAGGCTTTGTACCGGATCGGGTACGGGTCACCATCAGCAAGGATGGTCGGCAACCAGCCCAGGAGCTGCTGGCTGAATGGGGCGAGGTAATCAAGCCGCTGGTGGTCGCTCCACCGGCACCCGTACCGGCCGCACAGTAAGAAGCTTGGTGAATACTTGAACTGAATGGTCGGGTATTGGATAATTTCGCGGTTTCCATGTTTGTGGATTTAACGGTTGTGAGGTCAGTAATGAGTGCAGTAGCAGAAGCCCCGTTGCCCATCCAGATGACGGATGCGGCAGCCAACAAGGTGAAGACCCTGATCACCGAAGAAGAAAATCCCGAGCTCAAGCTGCGGGTGTACATCACGGGCGGTGGCTGCTCCGGTTTCCAGTATGGTTTCACCTTCGATGAGAAGATCAATGAAGGGGATACCGTGGTCGAGAAGAGCGGGGTCACCATGGTGATCGATCCCATGAGCCTGCAGTATCTGGTTGGCGGCAGCGTGGATTACACCGAAGGTCTGGAAGGTTCTCGCTTCACCGTGACCAACCCCAACGCCACTACCACCTGTGGCTGTGGTTCCAGCTTCTCTATCTGATATAGAGATACTGCGTGACATCGAAGGGCCCCAAGGGGCCCTTTTCGTTTTCCCCTCATACCTATAGTCTGACGCCCTTGACCAGTCAGTAATGCTAAAGGGCCCTTGGTGGGCTTACTTTGGGTTGTTGTTGGGGCGCTTTTCATCCTGATTGATGGTTAGTTAAACACTTGAACGTCTTTTTCAAAAAAACACGGAGTTTTCGCTTGTCAGCGAGAATCATATCCCTATAATGCGCCTCCATCAGCACGGCGCAGTGCGCGTCTGGTCTGGTTTGCAAAACAAACCAGTAAGGGTTATAGTTGTCGACCCTGCTCTTTAACAATTTGAATCAAGCAATCTGTGTGGGCACTCACAGCATCGAGCATCAAAAACAATTTTTGATATCAA